>JBCNPQ010000009.1:0-139444 GCA_039593255.1 Roseateles sp. | reverse complement strand
AGAACATCGAAGCAGCTTTCGCTTCAGGCCTCAGCCCGTCGCCGCTTTCTTCGTCGCGTCGCTGACTTGTCGTCAACAGCGCAGAAGCGAGATTATGAACGATTCTTTTCGAATCCGTCAAGCAGTCGGAGAAATTATTTTCATCGTCGACTGCGAGAATCTCGCCGCCAAATGAAAACCGGGCCAGAGCCCGGTCACTCATTCGACATCCCCAGCAGTTCCTCCGGGGACCGCTGCAAGCACTTGTCTGTGCAGCGAAGACAGCGACTGTAGCACAGCGATTTCCGGGCCCGCAAGAACTGCGAGAGAAATCTTCGAATCGTCGACCGCCCCTCGCACGAACCGGCGCAAGTCCTTGATCGCCCGTGGGCCCACCGTCGTCGTCCAATGAAAAAGACCCGCCAAGGCGGGTCTCGCAGCGAGGTCCGAGAACCGTCGGCCGATGTCAGTCGGCGTCCTGGAACGCTTCCTCGCGCTTGTTCTTGATGGAAGGCAGCATCACGACCACGATCATCAGCGCCGCGGCGATCAGCAGGCCCGCCGACAGCGGCCGGGACAGGAAGGTACTCCAGTCGCCGCGCGACAGCAGCAGCGCACGACGCAGGTTCTCTTCCATCATCGGGCCCAGGATGAAGCCCAACAGCAGCGGTGCCGGCTCGCAGCTCAGCTTGTAGAAGAGATAGCCCACCACCGCGAAGGCCGCCGTCATGAACACGTCGAAGTTGTTGTTGTTCAGCGTGTAGGTGCCGATGCAGCAGAACACGACGATCGCCGGGAACAGGAAGCGGTAGGGCACCGTCAGCAGCTTGATCCAGATGCCGATCAGCGGCAGGTTCAGGATCACCAGCATCAGGTTGCCGACCCACATCGAGGCGATCAGGCCCCAGAACAGCTCCGGGTTGCTGGTCATCACCTGCGGACCGGGCTGGATGCCCTTGATGGTCATCGCGCCCACCATCAACGCCATCACGGCGTTGGGCGGGATGCCCAGCGTCAGCATCGGGATGAAGGAGGTCTGCGCGCCGGCGTTGTTGGCCGATTCCGGACCGGCCACGCCCTGGATGGCGCCCTTGCCGAACTTCTCCGGATGCTTGGAGATCTTCTTCTCCAGCGTATAGGCCGCGAACGACGCCAGCAGCGCGCCGCCGCCCGGGAGCACGCCCAGCACCGAGCCCAGGGCCGTGCCGCGCACGACCGCCGGCCAGGCGTCATGGAAGTCCTGCTTGGTCGGCCACAGGCCCTTCACGCTCTTGGTGAAGACCTCGCGATGTTCGGCCGGCTGGCCGAGGTTCGCGATGATCTCGCCGAAGCCGAAGATCCCCATGGCGATGACGACGAAGTTGATGCCGTCGGTCAGCTCGGGCACGTCGAACGAGAAGCGTGGCGTCCCGGAGATCACGTCCGTGTTGATCTGGCCGAGCAGCAGGCCCAGCAGGATCATCGAGATCGCCTTGATCAGCGACCCCGAAGCCAGCACCACCGCGCCGATCAGGCCCAGCACCATCAGCGAGAAGTACTCGGCGGGGCCGAACTTGAAGGCCAGCTCGGTCAGCGGCGGCGCGAAGGCCGCGATGATGACCGTGCCGACACAGCCCGCAAAGAACGAGCCCAGGCCGGCGGCGGCCAGCGCGGCACCCGCGCGGCCCTGGCGGGCCATCTGGTAGCCGTCGATGGCGGTGACCACGGACGAGGATTCGCCCGGCACGTTGATCAGGATGGCGGTCGTCGAACCGCCGTACTGCGCGCCGTAATAGATGCCGGCCAGCATGATCAGCGCCGGCGTCGCGTCCAGCGAGTAGATCGACGGCAGCAGCATCGCGATGGTAGCCACCGGGCCCAGGCCCGGCAGCACGCCGATCAGCGTGCCCAGGACGGCGCCGCCGAACGCGTACAGGAGGTTCTCCAGCGTGAACGCCGTGCCGAACCCCATCATCAGGTTGTTGATCAGATCCATGCGTGACTCCTCAACCGCCCAGGAAGGTCGGCCAGATGGGGATCACGAGATTCAGACCCCAGATGAAGATGGCGTAGCTGCCGGCGGTGAGGACCACGCTGCTCAGCAGCGCGTCGCGCCACTTGAACTCGTCGCTGGCCATCGAGGCCACGGTGATCAGCAGCGGCAGCGTGATGATCATGCCCAGGCGCGGCAGCGCGAAGCCGAAGAGGATGATCGCGCCCACGACGATCAACAGCGGTTTCCAGGCGAAGGCGCCGACGGGTTGGCCGCCTTCGCTCTCGATGGTGAGCGCCTTGAACAGCACCACCGCGCCAAGGATGGCGAGCAGGACGCCCAGACCGAACGGGAAATAACCGGGCCCGGGACGGGCGGACGTGCCAAAGCTGTAGTTGATGATCGAGCCGCACGCGAACGCGACGCCAACGACCACGAACATCAGCCCTGACCAGAAGTCGCGTTGACTCTTGATCTTCATCGAGGGAACCTCTATCGGCTTGAATGGCCGCGATTCTAGGAATCGGGTCCCTCCCGGGGTCTGTGGTTATCACGTAAGGAGCGACGCCACGCATCGCACGGGGCGTATGGCGATCTTCACACCCCCCGAGGGCACGGGCTTCGCGCCCTGTCTGCGCGGGCTTACCCGCCCCCGCGAGCCTGGGGGGCGCATGGCGGATGCAGAACGGCGGCGCGTCGCTCAGTTTTCCCAGGTGGGGGTGCTGCGCAGCACTTCGTCCATCGTCGTGAGCCCTTCGGCCACCTTCATCGCGCCCCCCAGGCGCAGCGGACGAAGGCCTTCCTGGACCGCCTGGCGACGCAGCGCCGTCATGTCGGTGTTCGGGTGCAGGTGCTTGCGCACGCTGTCGGTCAGGAGCAGCAGCTCATACAGGCCCGCGCGCCCCCGGAATCCGGTGTTGCGGCAATCCAGGCAGCCCACCGGCCGGTAGGGCTTGACGCCGCCGTTCAGACGCCAGGGCTTGAGCATCTCGTTGAGCGATTCGCGCGTGACGTCCGGATCCGGCTCCTTGCAGTTCGGGCACAGCGTGCGCACGAGCCGCTGGGCGAGCACGCCGATCACGGTCGCGTCGATCAGGTAATTGGGCACGCCCAGGTCCACCATCCGGGTGATGGCCGAGGCCGAGTCGTTGGTGTGCAGCGTCGAGAACACCAGGTGGCCGGTCAGCGAGGCCTGGATCGCCATCTCGGCCGTCTCCAGGTCGCGGATTTCGCCGACCATGATGATGTCCGGGTCCTGCCGCATCAGCGCGCGCAGGCCCTCGGCGAAGTTGAAGTCGATGGCGGGCTGCACCTGCGACTGGTTGAACGCGGGCTCGATCATCTCGATCGGGTCCTCGACGGTGCAGACGTTGACCTCGTCGGTGGCCAGGCGCTTGAGCGTCGAATAGAGCGTCGACGTCTTGCCGCTGCCGGTCGGGCCGGTCACGAGGATGATCCCGTGCGGTCGCGCGGTCAGGCGGTTCCAGCGGTCCGCGTCGTGCGTCGAGAAGCCGAGCTGGGAGAGGTCCTTGACGGCGGTGTCGGGATCGAAGATCCGCATCACCATCTTCTCGCCGAAGGCGGTGGGCAGCGTCGAGAGGCGCATTTCCACCTCTTCCCCGGCTGGGTTGCGCGTCTTGATGCGGCCGTCGAGCGGCCGGCGCTTCTCGACGACGTCCATGCGACCCAGCAGCTTGATGCGCGCGGTCATCGCGCCCATCACCGTCGGCGGCAGCTGGTAGACCGTGTGCAGCACGCCGTCGATGCGGAAGCGGATCACGCCCATCTCGCGGCGCGGCTCCAGGTGGATGTCGCTGGCGCGCTGGTCGAAGGCGTACTGCCAGAGCCAGTCCACGACCTGGACCACGCCCTGGTCGTTGGCGTCGAGCTGGCGGTTGCTGCGGCCCAGTTCGACCAGTTGCTCGAAACTCGCCTGCTGGCTGGACTCGCCGGACTTCGTGGCCGCGCGCACCGAGCGCGCCAGCGTGAAGAACTCGGTCGTGAAGCGCGAGATCTCCTGCGGATTGGCCAGCACCAGCTTCACGCGCTTGCGGGTGTGCGACTCGATCTGCGGGATCCAGGCCGTGTCGTTCGGCTCGGCGACGGCGATGGTGACCTCGGTCAGGCCGACCTGGATCGGCAGGCAGCGGCGCGCTTCCGCATAGCTGGCGGACATCACGTCGGCGACGCGGCCGACGTCGACCTTCAGCGGATCGATGCGGACGTAGGGCAGCTTGAGGCGGCCGGCGAGCCATTCGGTCAACGCCTCGACGTCCAGAGGGCGACCGTTGGACACACGCACCAAGCCGGCGGCACCGAGCCGGATCAGCGGGTGCTGCGCGCTGTGGCTGGCACCGAAGCGGGTCTCGGTGCGCTCGCGCTGCTCCTGGTCGATCACGCCGTCCTCGGCGAGCCAATGCAGCAGTTGGCGCCACTCCAGCCTGGCGCCGCCGCTCTCCCCGGCCTTGGGCTTGATGGCCGCGGCGGGGGGCGGTGCCGACGTCCCGGTCGGCGCGGGCGCCGGTGCGCGGGGGGCTGGCGCCGCGCCGCTGCTCTTGTCCCTGGAGGGGGTCGACGTGCTGTGTTTCATGGTGACTCGTCGGTGAGGCCGGCCGTGGCCGCCTGGAGCTGGTGGATCACGTTCATCGGAAGCGGCCGGACCAGCTTGAGCCACTTGGGCGCGGGCAGGTCGTGGCGGGCTTCGATGTGGGCGGCGCGCTGCTCGAGCACCTCGCGCGCCGGCACCTCGACGCCGCGCCCGGCGACGACGATGGTATTGCCCTCGCGGGTCGGCGTCAGGTGCCAGACCTGGTCGGAGCCGAAGACCTTGGCGATGCGCGCGGCGCTGCGCGCGAAGCTGGCGCTGCGGCCGAACAGGTTGACCGTCATCAGGCCGCCGTCGGCCAGGACCCGCCGGCAGTCGGCGTAGAAGGCCTCGTCGTCGAGGACCGGCGCCGCCGCGTCATGGTCGTACAGATCGACGTTGAGCACCTGCGCGACGCCCCAGTTCGCGGCGTCCGCCACCCAGGCGCCGGCGTCCTCGTTGACCACGCGCAGCCGGTCGTCGTTGTCGGGCAGGTGGAACCAGTGGCGGTTGGCGCTGATGACGCTGGGGTTGATCTCCACGGCGACGGTCTTCATCTTCAGCTGCTTGCGGCAGAAGCGCGTCAGCGCGCCGGCGCCCAGGCCCAGCTGCACCGCCTGCCCCTGCGTCATCTCCCGGACGTCGCGCCAGAGCATCCAGGCCATCATGCGCTGGACATATTCCAGCTCGAGCTTCTCGGGCTTCTTCACCCGCATCGCGCCCTGGACCCAGATCGAGTCGAGGTGCAGGAAACGCACGCCGTCGAATTCGCTCAACGTGGCCTCGACCCACTCGGTGGCTCTGCCGCCCTTGGCGGTCTTCGGGTCCCGTTGCTTGCTCACGTCAGTCGTTCCCACGCCGGGTCCGCGGAGCCCGGTCTCGTCATGTGTCGGTCGAAGGCCCGACGAGCTGACGCCAGGCGCGAAGCTTGTCATCGTAGGGCATCGTGTAGGCGGGGCTGGAGCTGGGCAGCCCCAGGACACGGTAACGGGCTGCAAGAGGTCCCAACTGCTTCAGGCCGAAACGCAAGGCCGTGCCCCCGTTGAAACCGATCACACGCAGCGCGGGCAGTTGCCGGATCAGCCGCGCGAGGTCACTGGCAAAAGGGTTGCGGATCGCGCTGTCGAGGCTGCCCTCGCGCTCGGTCTCGGTGATCACGTCCCAGACGGCGATGCGGTGCGCGCGCAGCGCGGCCAGGCGCTCGGGATAACCCATGGTCACGAGATCGATATCGAAGACCTCGCCGACCAGGCGCCAGAACTGGTTGCGCGGATGTCCGTAGTACTGCTGTGCGCGCAGCGAGGCCACGCCGGGGAAGCTGCCGAGCAGCAGCCATTCGGCATCGGGGCCGTGGACGGGGGGCAGGCCTCGCCAGCGCTCCGGCTCGATCGCCGCGGACGACCCGGTCGTGTCAGTCATGCGTCGCGGCGGTTTCCAGCGCCGCCAGTCGCGGTAGCGCCGCGCGGGCGTTCCGCCCGGTGATCGCGGCGGCCTCCTGCGGCGTCCAGCCGCGCAGTCCGGCCAGCACCTCGCCGATGCGGGGCAGTTCGCCCGGCTCGTTGCGAGAGGTGGCACCGGCGGCGCGTTCCTCTGCCGTGCGATAGAGCCAATGCGGCGGGATGTCCGGCGCGTCGGTCTCGACGACCAGGGCCTCGGCCGGCAGCTCGACGGCCAGCCGGCGGATCTGCAGCGAACGGTCGAAGGTCAGCGTGCCGCCGAATCCCAGCTTGAATCCGAGGTCGATGAACGCGTCGGCCTGCTGCCGGCTCCCGTTGAACGCATGGCCGATGCCGCCGGTCGCCAGCCCGACGCGGCGCAGTCCGCCCAGGAGCTGGTCCGCGCTGCGCCTCACATGCAGGATCACCGGCAGGCCGTGGCGCTTCGCGAGCTTCAGCTGCTCCACGTAGAAATGCTGCTGCGTCGCCGCGTCCAGGTCCTTGACGAAGAAGTCCAGGCCGATCTCGCCGATGCCGACCAGGCGCGGATCGTCGCGGCACTCGCCCAGCATCCGGTCCAGGCGCTTCAGGTCGTCCTCGCGCGCGTGCATCACGTACAGCGGATGGATGCCCAGCGCATAGCTGAAGCGGTGTTCATGGGCCAGCGCCCTCACCCGCTCGAAGTTGCCGGCGACGACCGCGGGGATCACGACCTGCGACACGCCGGCCGCCACGGCGCGCGCGACCACGGCGTCGCGATCGCCGTCGAACTCCGCCGCGTCGAGGTGGCAGTGCGTGTCGATCCACATGGCAGGACCCGGCGGGGCTGTCTCGGCGAGGACTCGGCGAGGACCCGGCGCCACGCTCAGCGGAAGACCACCGTGCGGTGGCCGTTGAGCAGCACGCGATGTTCGGCATGCCACTGGATCGCCCGCGCGAGCGTCACGCACTCCACGTCGCGGCCGATCGCGACGAGCTGGTCCGGCGTCATCGCATGGTCGATGCGGGCGACGTCCTGCTCGATGATCGGTCCTTCGTCGAGGTCGGAGGTCACGTAGTGCGCGGTCGCGCCGATCAGCTTCACTCCGCGCTCATGCGCCTGGTGGTATGGCCGCGCGCCCTTGAAGCTGGGCAGGAAGCTGTGGTGGATGTTGATCGCGCGGCCTTCGAGGAAGCGGCACAACTCCGGCGACAGGATCTGCATGTAGCGCGCCAGCACGACCAGATCGATCTGCTGTTCCTCGATCAGTTCGCGGATCTTGCGCTCCTGCGCCTGCTTCTGCTCGTCGCTCGCCTGCAGCAGCGGCAGGTGGTGGAACGGGATGTCGTGCGACGCGGCGAGCTGATAGAAATCGCGGTGGTTCGAGACGATGGCCGGGATCTCGATGGCCAGGTGCCCGGTCTGCACGCGGAACAGCAGGTCATTCAGGCAATGGCCGAGCTTGGATACCAACAGCAGCACGCGCGTCTTGCGCTGCGCGTCCACCAGCTCCCAATCCATCGCCAGGCGCGCGGCCAGCGGCGCGAACGCCTCGCGCAGCGCGGCGGCCGGGCGGGCCTCGCCGCACTCGAATTCGATGCGCATGAAGAAGCGGCGATGGTCCGCGTCGCCGTGCTGGGCCGAGGTCAGGATGTTGGCGCCCTGCGCCAGCAGCACCCCGGTGACGGCGTGGACGATGCCGGCCTGGTCGGGACAGCTGAGCTTCAGGATGAAGCGGGTGGACGAGGATTCCGAGGAAAGCTTCGAGGCGGTCATGATGACCCGCATCGTAATCGAGCGCTCAGGCGGCCAGCGGCTGCAAGGCGCCGCCGACCAGCCGGCGCTGGTGCTGGCATCGCCCCGCCAGGTCCTGGTCGTGGGTGACCATGACGAAGGCGGTGCCCAGCTCGCGCGCCATCTCGAGCATCAGGTCGAAGACGGTGGCGGCGGTCGACCGGTCGAGGTTGCCGGTGGGCTCGTCGGCCAGCACGCAGGCCGGTCCGGTGACCAGCGCCCGGGCGATGGCCACGCGCTGGCGCTCGCCGCCGGAGAGTTCACCGGGCCGATGCTGCTCGCGGGCGCCGAGACCGACCCGCGCCAGGACCTTCGAGGCCTGCTCGCGCGCCTGCGCCTGGGGGACGCGGCGGATGCGCAGCGGCATCGCGACGTTGTCCAGCGCGCTGAACTCCGGCAGCAGGTGGTGGAACTGGTAGATGAAGCCGAGGTGCTGGTTGCGCCAGTCGCCACGCGCCTTCTCGCCGAGCGCGCCGAGGTCGCGCCCCATCAGCTCGACGCGGCCGGAGGACGGCGTGTCCAGGCCGCCCAGCAGGTGCAGCAGCGTGCTCTTGCCCGAGCCCGATGCGCCGAGCACGGCCAGCGTCTCGCCGGCCTTCACGCTCAGGTCCAGGCCGTGGAACACCTGGACGTCCAGCGGTCCTTCGACGAAACGCTTGCCCAGCCCCAGGCCCTGCAGCACCACCTGGCCGGTCGGAACACGGGCGCCGGCCGGCGCCGCCGTCTGCTTCGACTCACTCATAACGCAGGGCCTCCGCGGGTTGGACGCGGCTGGCGTTCCAGCTCGGATACAGGGTCATGACGAAGGACAGCGCGAGCGAGGTCACCGTGATCGGCACGATGTCGGCCCATTGCGGATCGCTGGGCATGTGGCTGATGACGTAGATGCTGGCCGGCAGGAAGGTGGTGTGCAGCAGCTTCTCGATCGCCGGCACGATGACGTCCAGGTTGTGCGCCACCGCCAGGCCGAGCACCAGCCCGCCCAGCGTGCCGATGATGCCGACCAGCGCGCCCTGCACCAGGAAGACGCCCATGATGGAACGCGGGCTCGCGCCGAGCGTGCGCAGGATCGCGATGTCGGCCTGCTTGTCGGTCACCGTCATCACCAGCGTCGACACCAGGTTGAAGGCGGCCACCGCGACGATCAGCGTCAGGATGATCCCCATCATCCGTTTCTCGACCTGGACGGCGTCGTACCAGTTCGCGTTGGTGCGGGTCCAGTCGCGGACATAGACCTCCGGCCCGAAGGTCTGCTGCAGTTGCCCGCCAACCTCGCGGGCCAGCTGCACGTCGTCCAGCTTGAGCTGCACGCCGCTGGGCGTGCCGGTCCGGAACACCTTCGCGGCGTCGCCGACATGGATCAGCGCCAGGCCGCTGTCGTATTCATAGTGGCCGGCCTCGAAGACGCCCACCAGCGTGAACTGGCGCAGGGTCGGCTGCACGCCCAGCGGCGTCACCTGTCCCGAGGGGATGGCCAGCGTGATCTTGTCGCCCTTCTGCACGCCCAGCTGGCGCGCCAGCTCGACGCCCAGGATGACGTTCCATTGGCCCGGCTGCAGGCGCTCCAGCAGCCCCTGGCTCGCGAGCTCGGCAGCGATCGGCGTCACCTTGGGCTCGAACGCGGGGTCGATGCCCCGCACGATGGTGCCGCGCATGTCGGAACCCCGCGCGATCAGCGCCTGCCCGGCCACGAACGGCGCCGCCGCCACGACATGGGGCTGGGCCTCCGCCTTCTTCGCCAGGGCCTGCCAGTCGGGCAGCCCGTCGCCCGCGGGGCTCATCAGCTCCACATGCGCGATCACCGACAGCATCCGCGCACGGACCTCCTTCTGGAAGCCGTTCATCACCGACAACACGATGATCAGCGCAGCGACGCCCAGCGCGATGCCGAACATCGACACGCCGGAGATGAAGGAGATGAAGCGGTTGCGGCGCCCCCCACGCCCGGCTCGCGTGTAACGCCAGCCGATCTGCAACTCATAGGGCCAATTCATAGGGGGTGGATGCTAACCGCTCGCTCTCGGGAGAGGCTTAGGACGGTCTGATGCCGTTTTGAACCGATTGAGGTCTCAGCACTTCCATCGCCGCTGACCCTCACCCCTACCCTCTCCCGCAAGCGGGAGAGGGAGCAAGAAAGGTGGCGCCGTCCGGTCCGGTCAGCTCGGTGCACTCTCACTCCCTCTCCCGCTTGCGGGAGAGGGTGGGGGTGAGGGCCAACCCAGGACGGCAGTCAGTGAGCCTCGTCCCAATTGGCGCCGACGCCGACTTCCGCGAGCAGCGGCACCTTGAGCGCGGCCACGCCGGCCATCAGCGTCGGGACCTCGGCCTTCACCCAGTCGAGTTCCTCGTCCGGCACCTCGAAGACCAGTTCGTCATGCACCTGCATCACGATCTTCGTCTTCTTGCCCTGCTCGTCCAGCGCCTGCTGCACCGCGATCATCGCCAGCTTGATCAGGTCGGCGGCCGTGCCCTGCATCGGCGCGTTGATGGCCTGGCGCTCCGCGCCGCTGCGGCGCGGACCGTTGCCCGAGTTGATCTCCGGCAGCCACAGGCGCCGGCCGAAGACCGTCTCGACGTAGCCCTTCTCCTTCGCGAACTGCTTGGTGTCGTCCATGTAGGCACGCACGCCCGCGAAACGCGTGAAGTAGCGGTCGATGTAGTCCTTCGCCGCCTTCTGCTCGATGCCCAGCGACTGCGCCAGCCCGAACGCGCCCATGCCGTAGATCAGGCCGAAGTTGATCGTCTTCGCATAGCGCCGCTGCTCGGGCGTGACCGCCTCCACGTCGCCGCCGAAGACCTCCGCCGCCGTCGCCCGGTGCACGTCCTGGCCTTCCTGGAAAGCCTTCAGCAAACCCGGATCGCCGCTCATGTGCGCCATGATGCGCAGCTCGATCTGCGAGTAGTCCGCCGACACGATGCGATGCCCCGGCGGCGCGATGAAGGCTTCGCGCACGCGGCGTCCGTCGGCCGTCCGGATGGGGATGTTCTGCAGGTTGGGCTCGTTGCTGGACAGCCGTCCCGTGACCGCCACCGCCTGCGAGTACGTGGTGTGCACGCGGCCGGTCTTCGCATTCACCATCAACGGCAGCTTGTCCGTGTAGGTGCTCTTGAGCTTGGACAGCGCGCGGTACTCCAGGATCTTGGCCGGCAGCGGGAAGTCCGCCGACAGCTTCTCCAGCACCTCCTCGTCCGTCGACGGCGCGCCGGTCGCGGTGCGCTTGACCACCGGCAGGCCGAGGCGGTTGAACAGGATCTCGCCGATCTGCTTGGGCGAGCCGATGTTGAACGGCTGTCCCGCGATCTCGTAGGCCGCCTGCTCCGCGGCCACGATGCGCTGGCCCAGGTCGGCGCTCTGCGCCTGCAGGACCGCGGCGTCGATCAGCACGCCGGTGCGCTCGATGCGCGCCAGCAGCGCCGACACCGGGATCTCGATCTGCTCGTAGATGAACTTCAGCCCGGCATCGGCCTCCAGCCGCGGCATCAGCGTCTGGTGCACGTGCAGGCACATCTCGGAGTCCTCGCAGGAATACTCCGCCGCCTTCGCCACCTCGACCTGCGAGAACGGGATCTGGTGCGCGCCCTTGCCGCACAGGTCCTCGTAGCTCAGTCCCTTGCGGCCGAGCACCCGGTCGGCCAACGCCTCCAGGCCGTGGCTGCGATGCGCCTCCAGCACATAGCTCTCCAGCATCGTGTCGTAGGCCGTGCCCTGGACGGCGATGCCGTGGTTGGCCAGCACATGGGTGTCGTACTTGACGTTCTGCGCGACCTTCTTCTTCAGCGGGTCCTCGAGCCAGGGCTTGAGCTTCGCGAGCACCTCGTCCATCGGCAGCTGCGCGGGCGCGTCCGGGCCGTCGTGACGCAGCGGGACGTAGGCGGCCTCGCCCGGCTTCACGCTGAAGCTGATGCCGACGATGCGCGCCTGCATCGGGTCCAGCGAATCGGTCTCGGTGTCGAAGGCGGCCAGTTCGGCGGCCTCGAGCTGCCCGATCCAGGCGTCGAGCCGGGACATGTCGACGATGGTCTCGTAGCGCTTGTCGACCGGGATCGCGGGATGCGGGTGTTCCGCGAAGGCCTCGGCCGTCGGCGCCTCGCTCAGGTCGGCCACCGGCGCGGCGCGCCTGGGCGCCTCGCCGCCGAGCTTGCCTTCCAGGTCGCGCTTCCAGGTCTTGAAGCCGTTGCGGGTGTAGAACTCGAGCAGCCCGGCCTCGTCGACCGGGTTGAAGGCCAGCGATTCCAGCGCCGGCCAGCCCGAGACATGCAGGCACAGGTCGCAGTCGATCTTGACCGTGACCAGTCGGCGGCCCATCGGCAGCCAGTCCAGCGCCTTGCGCAGGTTCTCGCCGGCGACGCCCTTGATCTTGTCCGCGTTGGCGATGACGCCGTCCAGCGAGCCGTGCTCGCTGATCCACTTGGCCGCGGTCTTCGGGCCGACCTTCTCGACGCCGGGCACGTTGTCCACGGTGTCGCCCATCAGGGTCAGGTAGTCGATGATCCGGTCCGGCGGCACGCCGAACTTGGCCAGCACGCCGGCCTCGTCCAGCTTCTCGTTGCTCATCGTGTTGATCAGCGAGACATCCGGCGTCACCAGCTGCGCCAGGTCCTTGTCGCCGGTCGAGATCACCACCTGGTGCCCCGCCTGGGCCGCCACCCGCGACAGCGTGCCGATGCAGTCGTCGGCCTCGATGCCGGGCACCGTCAGCACCGGCCAGCCCAGCAGCTTTACCACCTCGTGGATCGGGTCGATCTGCGCGCGCAGGTCGTCGGGCATCGGGGCGCGCTGGGCCTTGTACTCGGGGTACCACTCGTCGCGGAAGGTCGGGCCGGAGGCGTCGAAGACGCAGGCGGCGTGTTCGGCGCCGTAGTCGTCGCGCAGCTTCTTCAGCATGGCCACCATGCCGTGGATGGCGCCGGTGGGCTGCCCGCCGGGACCGCGCAGGTCCGGCATGGCGTGATAGGCGCGATAGAGGTAGCTGGACCCGTCGACCAGCAGCATCAGAGGTTTGCTCATCCCGTCATTGTTGCAGGCGCGCGGCGCCCCGCGTGTCAGCAGGCGCGGCCTCATCGCGGCCCTCGCCCGGGCGGAGGGGGTTTTCCAGGAGCGACATAGAATCGGCTCACCATGAGAACCACCCGCCTCGCCCTTGTGTCCGCCGTGCTGGCCGCCGTCGCGCTCCAGGCCCACGCGGCCGACGCGCCTGTCGCCCCTTCCCCGGCCCCGGCTCCGGCCGAGCCCGTGAAGTTCCGCGACGTGCCCGAGGTGAAGGTCGAACAGCTCGTCAACGAGGACGACAAGGTTCGCATCGAGGAAACCCGGGTGAGGGGCCTGACCCAAAAGGTCGTGGTCAAGAACAAGGACAGCAAGGCGCCCGAGTACGAGATCCTGCTCGGCGACACCGGCCGCGACATCCCCACCCGCCAGGGCGCCGACCGCGGCAACGCGGGCGCGCGGGTCTGGCGACTCTTCAATTTCTGACCCGCCGGGCCGACCCGCCCCGGTCGGCCCCCGGTCCGTTCCCCCCTCCTTCATGGCCGTATTCACCGACGTCTCGACCGGTCAGGCGCAAGCGCTGCTGGACACCCTGGCCCTGGGCGAACTGGTCTCGCTCAAGGGCATCACCGCCGGCATCGAGAACACCAACTACTTCGTCACCACCTCGCGTGACGGCGCGCGCCACGAGTACGTGCTGACCCTATTCGAGCGGTTGACCTTCGAGCAACTGCCGTTCTACCTGGAGCTGATGCGGCACCTCGCGCGCAAGGGCGTGCCGGTGCCCGCGCCGCAGCCCGACGCCCAGGACCGCATCCTGCACACCGTCGCCGGCAAGCCGGCCGCGGTCGTGAACAAGCTGCGCGGCGGCCACCAGCTCGCGCCCGACCAGTTCCATTGCGAACAGGTCGGCGCCGGCCTGGCCCGCATGCACGTGGCCGGGCTGGACTTCCCGCTGCACCAGGACAACCTGCGCGGCCTGCCCTGGTGGCGCGAGACGGTGCCGGTCGTCCTGCCGCACCTGACGCCCGACCAGGCGACGCTGCTGAGCGCCGAACTCGCCTTCCAGGAGCAGCTCGCGCCCAGCGCGGCGGCGCTGCCGCGCGGCCCGGTCCATGCCGACCTGTTCCGCGACAACGTCATGTTCGACGGCCTGCCCGGGCGGGAGATGCTCAGCGGCTTCTTCGACTTCTACTTCGCCGGCGTCGACAGCTTCCTGTTCGATCTCTGCGTCTGCCTGAACGACTGGTGCATCGACCTGGACAGCGGCCGCCTGGACGAGCAGCGCGCCGCCGCCTTCGTGAAGGCCTACGAGTCGGTGCGCCCGCTCAGCGGCGCCGAGCACCGCCTGCTGCCCGGCCTGCTGCGCGCCGCGGCACTGCGCTTCTGGATCTCGCGCCTGTGGGACTTCCACCTGCCCCGCGAGGCCAGCCTCCTCCAACCCCACGACCCCACCCATTTCGAGCGCGTCCTGCGCGAGCGCATCGCCAGGCCCTGGCATGCGCTGGAGTCCCTGCCATGATCCTGCACCTGCAATCGGTCCCGCCGCGCAACGGCCTGCTCTGGGTGCGCCACGGGCTGAAGGTGCTGCAGCGCAAGCCGATCGCGCTGATCGGCCTGTTCGCCACGGCCATGCTGGTGTCGACGATCCTGCAGCTCGTCCCGCTGCTGGGCCAGCTGCTGGTGATGAGCGCGCTGCCGCTGATCTCGCTCGCGTTCATGCTGGCCTCGCACCAGGTGCTGCAGTCCCACACGCCGACGGCCGCCGTCTTCCTGCAGCCGCTGCAGCTGACGCCGGAGCGCCGCCGCGCGCAGATCGGCCTGGGCCTGCTCTACACCGGATCGACCATCCTGGCGATGCTGCTGGCCCACTGGCTGGACGGCGGCTTGCTGGTGCGCGCCATGCAGCAGGTGGCCGAGGCCAGCGCCAAGGGCGACACCAAGGCCATCGAGGCCGTCGCCGCCTCCGGCGACCTGACCCCGTCGATCGCGCTGCGGGTGGCCTTCCTGGGCCTGCTGTCCGTCCCGTTCTGGCATGCGCCGGCCCTGATCCACTGGGGCGGCCAGGGCGTGCTGCAGGCGCTGTTCTCCAGCACGCTGGGCGTGTGGCGCAACAAGGGCGCGTTCACGCTGTCCGCGCTGGTCTGGATGGGCCTGGGCATCGCGATCCTGGTGGCGATCTCGCTGCTGTGCCTGGTGCTGGGCATCGTCAACCTGCTGCCCTTCATCGTGCTGCCCATGATGATGGGCCTGATGACGGCGTTCTACTGCTCGCTGTACTTCACCTTCATCGACTGCTTCATGTTCGGCGCGCCCCGCGACCTGCCGGACACGCCGGTCACCCCGGCCTGATCGTTCGGACTGCTCGTTCGGACTGATCGTTTGACCTGATCAACGGACGGATCGACGGCCTGATCGCCGCCCGCCCCGCGCGTCGCCGGAAAGAGGTTCCGGGTCTTGCCCTCGCACACCCGGGGCCCGTTCCGCCATTCGCCCGCGGCTTCGCGTCGTCGTCGACGGCTGCGATCTCTCACGGCTTTTTCACGTCACCGTCACTTGCCCTTCGCAGAATCCGCCCGCCTTTTCATTGCAGCGGAGCCTTCACGAATGAGCAAGCAGCACGACATCGTTGCCAGCCAAGACAGCGCCAACGAATACGACGAGGACGTGGTCGTCAATCCGTCCGCCAACCCGCATTTCTCCGAGGTCCTGGCCACGCGCCTGTCGCGGCGCGTCGCCCTCAAGGGCGGCATCAGCACGGCCGCCTCGGCGCTGCTGGGCGGCTCGATCCTGAGCGCCTGCGGCAGCAGCGACGATTCCCCGGCGCCCGCGCCCGCTCCGGCGCCCGCCCCGGCCCCCGCGCCGCTGAAGATCGGCTTCACCGCCGTCGCCAAGAACAAGAACGACCTGGTGACGGTGGCGGACGGCTACAACGTCAGCATCCTGCATGCGCTGGGCGACCCGCTGCACTTCGGCGACGAGTCCTGGAAGGACGACGGCTCCGAGGCGGCCGAGTCCTACAACCGCCGCGTGGGCGACGGCCATGACGGCATGTACTGGTTCGGCCTGAGCGACGCCGGCGCCTTCGACGCCAAGCGCTCCGACCGCGGCCTGCTGGCGGTCAACCACGAATACGTGGTCGCCCCCTACGGCCTGCATCCGGCCGGCCGCGCCGCCGGCGCCGCGCGCAACGCGACCGAGGTCGAGAAGGAGATCTACGCCCACGGCGTCTCCATCTGCGAAGTCAAGCGCGACGCCACGGGCACCGGCATGGGCATGGTGCGCGGCTCGCGCTACAACCGTCGCGTGACCTCGGCCACGACGATGGACTTCACCGGCCCGGCCAAGGGCAACGCGCAACTGCAGACGCTGTTCAGCCCGACGGCGGTCCAGACCCGCGGCACCAACAACAACTGCGCCAACGGCTACACCCCGTGGGGCACCTACCTGACCTGCGAGGAGAACTACCTCAACGTGATCAGCCGTGCCGCCGGCGACGACGCCCAGCGCAGCGCCAAGGAAGTGGCCAGCCTGAACCGCTACGGCCTGCCGCAGAACCGCAAGAGCCCCTACCTGTGGGACACGGCCGGCAGCGCCGACCTGTACGCCCGCTGGAACTCGTCGGTGACCGGCGCCGCCGCCACGGCCGACTACCGCAACACCATCAACACCTTCGGCTGGGTGGTGGAGATCGACCCGTTCGCGCCGGACTCCACGCCGGCCAAGCGCACGGCGCTGGGCCGCTTCAACCATGAGGGCGCCTGGCCCGCCGAGGCGGTGGCCGGCAAGCCGGTCGTCATCTACATGGGCGACGACTCGCGCAACGAGTACATCTACAAGTTCGTCTCCAAGGCCAACTGGGATGCGGCCGACGTCGGCAAGGGCATGGCCGCCGGCGCGAAGTACCTCGACGAGGGCACGCTGTACGTGGCGAAGTTCAATGCCGACGGCACCGGCAACTGGCTGGAGCTGAGCTTCGGCAAGAACGGCCTGGACGCCGCCAACGCGACCTACGCCTTCGCCGACCAGGGCGACGTCGTGATCAACGCGCGCATCGCCGGCGACATCCTCGGCGCGACCAAGATGGACCGTCCGGAGTGGGGCGCGGTGCACCCGACCAACGGCGAGGTCTACATGACGCTGACCAACAACAGCAACCGCGTGGCCAACACCGCGACGCCGACCGGCAGCCAGCTCAAGCCGGACGCCGCGAACCCGCGCTACTACGAGGACCTGAAGGGCGCGACCTCGCAGAAGGGCAACCCCAATGGCCACATCATCCGCTGGAAGGAAGACGCGGCCGACGTCACCAAGATGACCTGGGACGTCTACCTGTTCGGCGCCCAGGCCGATGCGGCGGCCGACGTCAACCTGTCCTCGCTGACGGACGTCAACGACTTCTCGAGCCCGGACGGCCTGTACTTCGACAAGCGCGGCATGCTGTGGATCCAGACCGACGACGGCGCCTACACCGACGTCACCAACTGCATGATGCTGGCCGCGCTGCCGGGCAAGGTGGGGGACGGCGGCGTGGTCAACGCCGCGGGCGGCACGCAGACCCGCGCGGGCGCGAAGGCGACGGCCGACACGCTGCGCCGTTTCCTGGTCGGCCCGAAGGAGTGCGAGATCACCGGCATCGCGATGACGCCGGACTACAAGACGTTGTTCTTCAACGTCCAGCACCCGGGCGAAGAGACCACGCCGGACTGGGCGGCCAAGACCTTCGGCAGCTACTGGCCGGCCAACCAGGCCGACCCGGCGGCGAAGAAGCGTCCCCGCTCAGCCACCGTCGTCATCACCCGCAAGGACGGCGGCGAGATCGGCCTCTGAGCTAGCGCGCGATCTCCGGCGCGAGGGCGGCCTGGCGCTCGCTCTCGTCGAGGAGGCGGCCGAGCAGGCCGTCGATCGCGGGCCGCGGCAGCTCGCTCGCGAGCTCGTCCGCCAACACCGACGCCTGTGCGAGGACCGCCTCGCACAGGCGTTTCATTTCCAGCGCGATGCTGCGCGGCGCGATGTCGGCGTCCTTCGCGAACCGACGCCAGGCCTCGGCGTCGAAGGCGCGCGCCGAACCGCTGACGAGGCCATGCGCCGGCGCCACGCGCAGGCCGCCGTGGTCGATGAAGAAGCTCGCCTGCGCCGCGCCCGATCCGTCGCTGCCGATCAGTTGCCGGAACAGCGTCCAGCGCAGCAGCGCACGGCTGTCGACGAGCGGGGCCGGACTCTGCGCCAACAACGAGAAGAGTTGCGGCAGCGACACCTCATCCTGGTCGGCGACGGTCACGCCCAGCGCCTGGCAGGCGTTGATCGCATGCGGACGCCGCACGCGGCCGTCGTCGAGCCGGTCGCGATCGAAGCGCTCGACCAGCAGCACCGGTTCCGGCACGTGATGCAGCTGTACCGGCGCCACGTCCAGGCCGACGCGCGCGGCCAGCCGCATGCAGAAGAACTCGTCGAACAAGGGATCGGGCCGCGAGCCGGCCGCGTCCCGCGCGTGCGCGGCGGGAGCCGGCTTCAGCACATGCGTCGAGGCCATCTGGGGGCCGTCCGCGAGGTACCAGCCGCCGTCCCGTTCGACGTAGACGGCGAGTTGGTCCCGCTCGCCGGCCAGCGCGCCGCGCACCTGGCCGTCCCACACCGCGAAAGGTGTCTCGTCGCGTTGCCGCAGGCGTTCCGACAACTCCGCCTGCGACACCAGGCGCTGCACCGGTCCCGCCGGCCGCGGAAGGCCGTCCGCGATCAGCCGCACGGCGCCGGGCAGGTCCCGGCCCATCAGGCGCAGCGCCCCGAAGCTGTCGTCGGGACGCAGCCCCAGCGCGGAGAAGATCCGCGTCCTCGCCCGGCCGGACGGCAGCAGATGATCGAAGAACGCCGGCACGGCGTCCGAGGTGGATTCGCTCCCAGGCCCGCCGCGCGGCGGCATCGGCAACGACGGGGCCAGCGGGAAGGCCAGCACCTCGGAGGTCCAGCGTTCCAGATAGGCCAGGGAGAACAGCGGTGGCTCGGCCGGTTTCAGCCAGCCGACCTCATGCTCGTCGAGCCAGACCTCCAGACCGTTCATGCATCGTCCAGGTCGGAGAACTTGGAGTCGCGCGCGGTCCGGATCGCGCGCCTGACGACCTCCCGCTGCTGCGACGGCACGGCGAAGAGGCTCACGCCGAGCGCGCGGGCCGCCTTGAGCACGGTGGCCAGGCTCACGCCGCCCTGGCCGGTCTCGATGTTGATCAACGTCTGGCGCGACATGCCCAGCGCCTCGGCGGCCTCGACCAACGGCAATCGCGCGGTGGTGCGGGCGGCCCGGACGGCGGCGCCCAGCGCCAGCGCGTCCTCGATCATCGGGTCGTCGGGGGGATCGATCGGTACAACAGTGCGCATGGAGATTCCAGGATCAAAAACATCGTCATCGGATCTCCCTCCCGGGCAATCGTGATTCCTGTTTGCTGGAATCTTTGTCGCTCACCGCCCATTCTGCGCCTGGAGACGCGCCTCGCGGCGTGCTCCGTACGATATCCGCTCAGTCGATCGGGGTGAGCTTGGCCACGCTGAGCGCCAGCCACTTCGTGCCGTGCCGGCCGAAGTTCACCTGTGCCCGCGCGTCCGCTCCGCTTCCCTCCAGGGTCAGCAGCACACCCTCGCCGAACTTGGTGTGGAACACGCCCTTGCCCACGCGCAGGCCGCCGTGCTCGTCGCCGGTCTTCTGGGCGGCGGACTGCTTCATCGCGCTGGGCACCGGCGCCTGCGGGAAACCGGCCGGATCGACGCGCCCCGCGCCCACCACCGACTTCAGGCCCGAGCCGCGCTGCCAGGCCTGCTGGTAGTCCCGCGCGAAGCCCGAGCCGAAGCCCTGGTTGCGCGGCGTCAGCCACTTCAAGGTCTCCTCGGGGAGCTCCTCCATGAAGCGGCTCTTGATGTTGTAGCGGGTCTGGCCGTGCAGCATCCGCGTCTGGCAGAAGCTGATGTACAGCCGCTGGCGCGCGCGGGTGATCGCGACGTACATCAGCCGGCGCTCCTCCTCGAGGCCGTCCGAATCGGACAGCGAGTTCTCGTGCGGGAACAGGCCCTCCTCCAGGCCGGTGATGAACACCGCGTCGAACTCCAGGCCCTTGGCCGAGTGCACCGTCATCAGCTGGATCGCGTCCTGGCCTGCCTGCGCCTGGTTGTCGCCGGCCTCCAACGAGGCATGGGTCAGGAAGGCCGCCAGCGGCGACATGATCTCGCCGGTCTCGGCGTCCGGCGTCGACGGCGCGGCCGGGGCGACCGCCGCGGGCAGGCCGTCCGCGATCGCG
Organism: Roseateles sp.; assembly: GCA_039593255.1. Classification (GTDB taxonomy): domain Bacteria; phylum Pseudomonadota; class Gammaproteobacteria; order Burkholderiales; family Burkholderiaceae_C; genus Roseateles. The sequence continues at coordinate 119,429 of JBCNPQ010000009.1, read as the reverse complement.
CCGGGCGAGTGCTCGTCCACCGGCAGCGCCACCGCGTCCTTGCCGAAGCCCTCCTGCGTCACGAAGGCCTCGGCGGCGTTGACCAGTTCGCCCAGGTTCTCCAGCCGGTCCTCGCCTTCCTTCTCGGCGCGATAGAACGCGGTCAGGCCGGAGTGCTCGATGATGTGCTCGATGATCTCGCGCAGCGTGAGGCCGGCGGTGGCCTCGCGCATCGCGTCGACCAGGCCGACGAACCCGGCCAGGCTCGCGCCGCCGCGGCCGCCGACGGCCGCGATGCTCTGCACCAGCGACCGGCCGCTCGCCCGCGCCGCATCCTGCAGCTGCTCGATGGTCCGCGCGCCGATGCCTCGCGCAGGGAAGTTGACGACGCGCAGGAAGCTGGTGTCGTCGTTGGGGTTCTCGATCAGGCGCAGGTAGGCCAGCGCGTGCTTGACCTCGGCGCGTTCGAAGAAGCGCAGCCCGCCGTAGACGCGGTACGGGATGCCGGCGTTGAACAGCGCCGACTCGATCACCCGCGACTGCGCGTTGCTACGGTACAGCACCGCGATCTCCTTGCGCGCCAGGCCCTGGCGGTGCAGCGCCTGTGCCTCCTCGAGCAGCCATTGCGCCTCGGCGAAGTCGCTGCTGGCCTCGTGCACCCGCACCGGCTCGCCGGCGCCGGCATCGGTGCGGAGGTTCTTGCCCAGGCGCCGGCTGTTGTTGCTGATCAGCGCGTTGGCGGCGTCCAGGATGTTGCCGAAGCTGCGGTAGTTCTGCTCCAGCTTCACGACCTGGCGCACGCGGTACTCGCGCTCGAAGTCGGCCATGTTGCCCACCCGCGCGCCGCGGAAGGCATAGATGCTCTGGTCGTCGTCGCCGACCGCGAACACGCCCTGTCCGCGCCCCGGCGGCGCGAACATCTTCAGCCAGGCGTACTGCAGCTTGTTGGTGTCCTGGAACTCGTCGACGAGCACGTACTGGAAGCGGCGCTGGTAGTGCTCGCGCACCGCCTGGTTGTCGCGCATCAGCTCGAACGAGCGCAGCATCAGCTCGGCGAAGTCGACCACGCCCTCGCGCTCGCACTGGTCCTGGTAGGCCTGGTAGACGTCGACCAGCTTGCGGGTCTGCTCGTCGCGCTGGTCGATGTCCTTGGGCCGCAGGCCGTCTTCCTTGGCGCCGGCGATGAACCACGACACCTGCTTGGGGACGAATCGTTCCTCGTCGAGGTTCATGGCCTTGATCACCCGCTTGACCGCGGAGACGGTGTCGCCCGCGTCCAGGATCTGGAAGCCCTGGGGCAGGCCGGCCAGCTTCCAGTGCGCGCGCAGGAAGCGGTTGCACAGGCCGTGGAAGGTGCCGATCCACATGCCGCGCACGTTCACCGGCAGCATCGCGGACAGCCGGGTGACCATCTCCTTGGCGGCCTTGTTCGTGAAGGTGACGGCCATCACCGAGGCGGGCGTCGCGTGGCCCTGGCTCATCAGCCAGGCGATGCGCGTCGTCAGCACGCGGGTCTTGCCCGAGCCGGCGCCGGCCAGGATCAGCGCGGGCTCCTGGCCCAGCGTCACCGCGGCGTACTGCTCGGGGTTGAGGTTGTCCAGCAGGCCGCGCGGCACGCGCGGCGTGAACAGGTCGTCCTGCGGCGGGGTCGGGCGCTCGTCGCCGAAATCCTGGGAATTCATCCAGCCATTCTAGGGAAGTTATGCGCGGCGTCCGCCGGGACGCTGGCATGATCCCGGCCCCATGAAGACAGAAAAAAAGAAGACCGGGACCGGAGGCGCCGCGGAACCGGCGTCGCCGGCGGGATCAGGCGCCTGCCCTTGCGGCAGCGGCCGCGCCTACGAGGGCTGCTGCGGGGCGCTGCACGACGCCTTCGCGCGGACCGGCGCCCTGACGGCGCCTGACGCGCAGGCGCTGATGCGCTCGAGGTACACGGCCTACACGCTGGACCTGGTCGAGTACCTGCTCGCGACCTGGCATCCCGCCACCCGGCCGGCCTCGCTGGAGCGCGGCGTGCCCGACCTGAAATGGCTGGGCCTGGAAGTGCGCGGGCACGCGCGCCAGGACGCCGACCACGAGACGGTCGAATTCGTCGCGCGCAGCAAATTCGGCGGCCGCGCGCAGCGCATGCACGAGATCAGCCGTTTCGTGCGGGAGCGCGGCGTGTGGCTCTACCTGGACGGGCAGATCGACTGAGCATCCGCACCGCCGGCGAGCGCCGGACCACGCCGCCCAAGGCCAGGACGAGCCGGTCCAGGAAGGACCGGTGACCGACGTGAAACTCCTGAGGCATGGCGAACTCCTGCTGGCGGCTGCACTGTGGATGCGGACCCGGGGGGATCGCGCCACCGACCGTCGGTGGCGCCGGACGTCTGCTGCGATGATGGGCAGACGGCATGACAGGATTTTGGCGAAGCGCCCTGTTGCCGTCCCCTCCCCCCAAACGGGGAAAAGAGGGCAAAAACCGCTCCAGGCGTGCGCAGGCCGTCCCTTGCAGAAATGACAACCTCCCCCGATCCGCTCACGGCGGCAGCGGCTGAGCCATCGCCATCGGTGGCGCAGGTGCCGTTGAGGCTGCTCCATCTGGACGACCACCTCGCGGTGATCGACAAGCCGGCCGGATTGCTGGTGCACCGCACCGCGATCGACGCGCACGAGGAAGACGCCGCGCTGCAGCGGCTGCGCGACCAGCTCGGCCGGCCGGTATGGCCGGCGCACCGGCTGGACCGCGGCACCTCGGGCGTGCTGGTGTTCGCGCTGAGCGCGGAGGTGGCGAGCCTGCTCGGCCAGGCGCTCGCCGAACGCCGCACCGGCAAGCGCTACCTGGCGCTGGTGCGCGGATGGCCGGCCCAGGACCGGGGCGTCGTCGACCATCCGCTCGCCCGCGATCCGGAACTGCCTTCGGCCGGACAGCCGCATCTGGAGGCCCAGACCGACTGGACCTGTTTGCGCCGGCACGAGCTGCCCGTGTCGACCGATCCGCGCTTCGCGACGACGCGCGTGGCGCTGCTGGCCTGCGAGCCGGTCCAGGGACGGCGGCATCAGATCCGGCGGCATCTCAAGCACATCGCGCATCCGATCGTCGGCGATGCGAATCACGGGAAGAGCCCGTTGAATCGCGCACTGGCGGCCCACTTCGGGATGCAACGGCTGTGGCTGCATGCGCAGCGGCTGGCGCTGACGCACCCGGTCACCGGCGTCGCACTGGCACTCGAAGCGCCGCCCGGTGAGGAATGGGCGCCGTTCCTTTGAGGTCCCTCTGACCGGCGTTGCAGCACTGCCACCGCCGCTGGCCCTCACCCCCACCCTCTCCCGCAAGCGGGAGAGGGAGCCCGACCGGCGCAACTCGCAACGCAGCTCCTCTTGCTTCCTCTCCTGCGGGCGAAGGAGTCTTCCGGCCGCCTCGGTGCATTCTCACTCCCTCTCCCGCTTGCGGGAGAGGGCGGGGGTGAGGGCCAGCAGCCTCACGCCGTCAGCAGATCTGCAAACGGGAGAGAAGACGCGCATTCAACCGAAGCGCAGTGCGTAGATCGGCGGCAAGTGGCCGGAGACAAGCGACCAGCGATCGCCGCCGTCTTCGGTCGACCAGAGGTTGCCGGTGGTGCTGCCCATCAGCAGCCGGCGCCCGTCGCCGTGCGCCACCAGGCCGTGGCGGTAGACCAGATCGTAGCAATGCGACTGCGGCAGTCCCGCGCGCAAGGTCTCGAAGGTCCTGCCGCCGTCGCGCGTGCGGTTCACCACCAGCGCGCCGTCGACCGGCAGCCGCCGCTCGTCCTTGATGCCGGGCACGAACCACGCGGTGTCGCGGTCCCCCGCGTGCGCGGCCACCGCGAAGCCGAAGCCCGACAGCGGCGGCTTGATCTCCGACCAGTTCGCGCCGCCGTCGACCGAGCGCCAGACCCCGTTGTGATGCTGGCACCAGAGCACGTCCGGGTCAGCCGCGCTGGCGACGATGCGATGCGGATCCTGCGTGTTCTCCTCGCCGGCCTGGTCCGGCGGCAAGAAGTCCGCGCGCATCCCCTTGGCACTGATGCGCCAGTTCGCGCCACCGTCCTCGCTGCGCCAGGCCCCGCCGCAGGAGATGCCCAGCAGCAGCCGCTTCGGGTCGCGCGGATCGACGTTGATCGAATGGATGCCGGGCGCGTCGTAGCCGCCGCCGAACCAGCCCAGCCGCTCGGGCTTGCGCCAGAGCGTCTCGACGAGCTGCCAGGTCTCGCCCTGGTCCTCGCTGACGAACAGGCCGCCGGGGATGGTCCCGGCCCACAGGCGGCCGTCGCCGCCGCGTTCGAGCGCCCAGATCTGCTGCAGCTTCCAGGCGGGGCCTTCCGCGCCCTCGGGTTGCTCGGGGAAGCTCGGCGCGGCCAGCTCCCGCCAGGTGGCGCCGGCGTCGTCCGACGCCTGCAGCTTCACGCCGAAGTGGCCGAGGTTCAGCGCTGCGAGCATCCGCCCGCCCCCCGCCGGCGGGGGAAGCACCATGCTGACGGGGTCCCCCACGAAGCTGTGGCGGCCGATCGACCATCCGCCGCCGGCGGGATCGTGTCGGAGTTCGAACAGGCCCTTGCGGGTGGCGGCCCAGGCGGTGGTGGTCATCGAGGTCTCCTTGCGATGGCTGGAATCCACTGGCACGACGTTCAGACGCCGCGTCTTTCGACAGCCCCGCGCCCCGGCGGGTCCGCTTCGCGGGCGGCCTATCCGCCGCTCAGCGCCTGCAGCACGTACACCTTCGATTGCGCGCCGAGCGGATCGCTGAGCCCGGCCCGGTCGCGCGCGCGCTGGCCGTCGATGAAGACGGCCACATGCGTGCGCAGATGCCCCTGGTCATCGAGGATGTAGGCCCGCAGCCGCGGGTTCTGGTCGAAGGCCTGCGCCAGCGCCTCGCCCAGGGTGCTCGCGTCACACGCGAGCCGGGGCGTGTCGACGTAGCGGTGCAACTGCGACGTGAATTCGAGATGAACCATGGGAGCGATCCTGCGGCCAAGCGCGCCGCGTGAAAAGAGGGCGCGTCCTGTCTCGACGTTCGACGAGACGCCGATTCGACAGAAGCCTCGGACCGTCTTGGGCAGAATCGCTGGCCCACGCGCATGCCGCGCCGACCGGACCATGACCAACGACACCCACGCCGACACACGTCCCGCCCTCCGCCACGACACCCGCACCAAGGCCGAGTCCTCGCAGGCCCGCACCGGCATGCTGTATGCGGCGCTGGCCTACATCGCCTGGGGCCTGTTCCCGCTCTACTTCAAGCGGCTCAGCGAGGTGGACGCGCTGGAGGTCATCGCGCACCGGACGCTGTGGTCCATGGTCTTCGTCGCGATCGTGCTGACGGCGCTGCGCCGCTGGGCGTGGCTGGGCCCGGTGCTGCGCTCGCCGAAGCTGCTCGGCACCTGCGCGGTGTCGGCGCTGCTGCTCTCCACCAACTGGCTGGTCTATGTCTGGGCGGTGCAGCACGGCCATGTCGTCGAGGCCAGCCTGGGCTACTTCATCAATCCGCTGGTCAACGTCATGCTGGGCTTCGTGTTCCTGCGCGAGCGGCTGCGTCCGGTGCAGTGGCTGGCGATCGGCCTGGCCGCGGCGGGCGTGGTCTGGCTGACGGTGACCGCCGGCCGGGTGCCGTGGATCGCCCTGGTGCTGGCGCTGAGCTTCGGGGTCTACGGGCTGATGCGCAAGACGGCCCATCTGGGCGCGCTCGAGGGCCTGTCGCTGGAGACGCTGATCCTGTCGCCGTTCGCGGCGCTCGCCTTGGGCTTCTGGACCCTGCGGGGCACCAGCGCGTTCGCGGGCGGCGACGTCGGACACATCACCTGGCTGCTGCTCGCCGGCCCGCTGACCGCCGTGCCGCTGCTGCTCTTCGCCGCCGGCGCGCGCCGCATCACGCTGACGACGCTGGGGCTGGTGCAATACCTGTCCCCGACGATCCAGTTCCTGCTCGGGGTCTGGCTGTATCACGAGCCGCTTGCCGGGGCGCGCCTCGTCGGCTTCGTGCTGATCTGGTCGGCGCTCGCGGTCTACAGCGCGGAGAGCCTCTGGCGCGGCCGGCGCTGAGCAGGCCCTGAGTCGGTGCTGGGCCTCGTCCGCTGGCCCTCACCCCGACCCTCTCCCGCAAGCGGGAGAGGGAGTAAGAAGGGAGGCGCCATCGGTGGGTCAGCTCGGTGCATTCTCACTCCCTCTCCCGCTTGCGGGAGAGGGCGGGGGTGAGGGCCAGCGGCCGGTGCAGACAGCCAGTCCAAAACGACCGACGCCCCGTCACGGGCGTCAGTTGGAGCTACGGAGTCGCGCGTCAGTTGCGGATCAGGTGGTCGAAGGCGCTGAGGGCCGCCTTCGCGCCGTCGCCGGCCGCGATGATGATCTGCTTGTACGGCACCGTCGTCGCGTCGCCCGCGGCGAACACGCCCGGCACCGAGGTCTGGCCCTTGGCGTCGACGATGATCTCGCCGTGCTTGGAGAGCTCCACCGTGCCGCGCAGCCATTCGGTGTTGGGCACCAGGCCGATCTGCACGAAGCAGCCTTCGACCTCGACCCGCTTCGCTTCACCGGTCGCGCGGTCGATGTAGTTCAGCCCGTCGAGCTTGCCGGCCGAGCCGGTGAACTCGGTCGTCTGCGCCTGCTTCAGGATCACGACGTTGGGCAGGCTTTCCAGCTTCTTCACCAGCACCGCATCGGCGCGCAGCGTGTCGCCGAATTCCAGCAGCGTCACATGCGACACGATGCCGGCCAGGTCGATCGCCGCCTCGACGCCGGAGTTGCCGCCGCCGATCACCGCCACGCGCTTGCCCTTGAACAGCGGACCGTCGCAGTGCGGGCAGTAGGCCACGCCCTTGTTCTTGTATTCCTGCTCGCCCGGCACGTTGACGTTCCTCCAGCGCGCGCCGGTGGAGATGATCACCGTCCTGCTCTTGAGCGAACCGCCGTTGGCCAGCTTCAGCTCGACCAAGCCGCCGGGCGTCGTCGCCGGGATCAGTTGATCGGCGCGCTGCAGGTTCATGACGTCGACGCCGTAATCCTTGACGTGCGACTCCAGCGCCATCGAGAACTTCGGACCGTCGGTCGACAGCACCGAGATGTAGTTCTCGATCGCCAGCGTGTCGTTGACCTGGCCGCCGAAGCGCTCGGCCGCGATGCCGGTGCGGATGCCCTTGCGGGCCGCGTACACCGCCGCCGCCGCGCCGGCCGGGCCGCCGCCGACGATCAGCACGTCGTACGGGTCCTTGGCCGACAGCTTGGCCGCATCCTTGGCGGCCGCGCCGGTGTCGAGCTTCGCGGCGATCTCCTCGACCGTCATGCGGCCCGAGCCGAATTCCTGGCCGTTCAGGTAGATCGTCGGCACCGCCATGATCTCGCGGGCGTTGACCTCGTCCTGGAACAGCGCGCCGTCCACGACCACCGTCTTCACGCGCGGGTTCAGCACCGACATCAGCGACAGCGCCTGCACGACGTCCGGACAGTTGTGGCAGGTCAGGGACATGTACACCTCGAAGAGGTAGTCGCCGTCCAGGCCCTGGATCTGGTCGATGGTGGCCTGCTCCACCTTCGGCGGATGGCCGCCGGTCCACAGCAGCGCCAGCACCAGCGAGGTGAACTCATGGCCCAGAGGAATCGCGGCGAAGCGCAGGCTCTGCTCGGTGCCCGTGCGCTTCAGGCTGAACGACGGCTTGCGCGCGTCGTTGCCATCCAGGTTCAGCGTGATCTTGTCGGACATCGCGGCGATGTCCGTCAGCAGCTGCTTCAGTTCCGAGGAGCTCTCGGAGTCGCTCAACGAAGCCTCGATCTCGAACGGCAGCGTGACCCGCTCCAGGTAGGCCTTGAGCTGCGCCTTCAGGTTGTCGTCCAACATCGTTGCTTCCTTTCAGTATTCTTCAAGCGACTTCGAGAACCGGCCCCCCTTTCAGGTCGAAGGGGCGGCCGAGCGCCCACCCGCGGACCGGCAGGGTCCGCGCGCGACGCGTTGGCAGTGAGGGGGAGAGGAACGTCCTCATCCGGATCACCGGTCCGGGGGACAGGCCGGTCCGTCCGGACCGCCTGATGCCCCCGTGAGGGCGAGATCCTTAGATCTTGCCGACCAAGTCCAGCGACGGGGCGATGGTCTTGTCGCCTTCGTTCCACTTGGCCGGGCAGACCTGGCCCGGGTTCTTGGCGACGTACTGGGCAGCCTTCAGCTTGCGCAGCGTTTCCTTGACGTCGCGGGCGATCGCGTTGTCATGCACTTCCAGGGTCTTGATCACGCCTTCCGGATTGATCACGAAGGTGCCGCGCAGCGCCAGGCCTTCTTCCGGGATGTGCACGCCGAAGGCGTTCGTCAGCGCATGGGTCGGGTCGCCGACCAGCGGGAACTTCGCCTTGCCGACCGCCGGCGAGGTCTCGTGCCACACCTTGTGCGAGAAGTGCGTGTCGGTCGTGACGATGTAGACCTCGGCGCCCAGCTTCTGGAACTCGCCATAGTTGTCGGCGGCGTCTTCCACTTCGGTCGGGCAGTTGAAGGTGAAGGCGGCCGGCATGAAGATCAGGACGGACCACTTGCCCTTGAGCGACTCTTCAGTGACCTCGATGAACTTGCCGTTGTGGAACGCTTGGGCCTTGAAGGGTTGGACTTGGGTGTTGATCAGGGACATGACGTCGTACTCGCTGTCTGGGGTTGATGGGATGGAAGGAATCATAGGGGGCCGACGCTATCGGTGGGGTTGAATTCCCCAATGCGGCCTATTGCGATTCCCTATTGAGCCAATCTATCAAAATGAGCTTGTGCGATAGCAAAAGGTCAAGACTCCGTCATCCGGTGCGCGGCCGCACCGGTTTTGCTCAGAGCGCCTCGAGCGCGAGCAGCTCTTCCACCGTCTGGCGCCGACGGATCAGGCGATCCGATGCGCCGTCCACCAGCACCTCGGCGATCAGCGGCCGACTGTTGTAGTTGCTGGACATCGAGGCGCCGTACGCGCCGGTGTCGTGGATGACGAGCAGGTCGCCGACCCTCGCTTCAGGCAATTCCCGCGCCAGCACGACGCCGCCCTCGGCCTGGGTGAAGACGTCGCCCGATTCGCACAGCGGCCCCGCCACCACGGTCTCGCGCACCGGCCGGACCTGGCCGTCGGCGGGCATCAGGCTCATCGCGTGGAAGCTGCCGTACATCGCCGGTCGCATCAATTCGTTGAAGCCGGCATCCACCAGCAGGAAGTGCTGGCGCCCCTGCGTCTTGACCGCACGCACTTCGGCGAGCAGCACGCCGGACTCGGCCACGAGGTAGCGCCCGGGTTCGAGCTCGAGCGCCAGGGGATGGCCGACCACGGCCTCGGCCTCCTTGCGGGCGGCATCCCACAGGCTGAAGTAATGCGCGGTGTCGATGGGCTCCCCACCCGCCTGGTACGGGATCGACAGCCCGCCGCCGGCCGAGATCGCCTGCAGGTCCAGGCCCTGGGCCTTCACGACCCGGACCAGCTCGACCATCGCGCCGCTGACGCGGCCCAGGTGTCCGTAGTCGACGCCCGAGCCGATGTGCATGTGCAGCCCGATCAGCGTCAAGCCGCGGCGCGCGATCACGGCCAGCGCGTCCGGCAGCTGTTCGTGCCAGATGCCGTGCTTGCTGTGTTCGCCGCCGGTGTTGGTCTTGTTGCTGTGGCCATGGCCGAAGCCTGGATTCAGGCGCAGCCACACCGGATGGCCGGGCGAGACCTCGCCGAGCTGCTCCAGCATGTCGATGGAGCCGGCGTTCACCGGCACGCGGTGCTCGACGACCGTCCGCAGCGTCTCGCGGTCGAGCAGGTCGGCGGTGAACACGATGTCCGAGTGCACCGCGTCCGCGCCGACACCGACGGTGAAGCCGGCGGCAAAGGCGCGCAGCAGTTCGCCGCGCGACACCGAATCCACCTTCACGCCCTGCTCCCGCATCAGCCGCAGGATGTGCGTGTTCGAGCAGGCCTTCTGGGCGAACCGGACCGTGTCGAAGCCGCCCAGGGCAGCGATGCGCTCGCGGATGACGGCGGCGTCGTACACCCACAGCGGGGTGCCGTACCGGGCGGCGAGCGCCTGCAATTGCTGTTGGCGGGCGGGGGTCAGGGAGCGCGGCATGTCAGAGATCCTTCAACAGAACTGGCGCAAGCATCGGTCGTCCCGGGCATTCAATCAAATGCTTTGATTTACCACCTGGATTCATTTTTGATATGCACTGGTATCCTGCCGCGATGTCACTGCCGATCACGCACCGCCACATCGAGGTCTTCCGGGCCGTCATGACCGCCAGCAGCGTGACCGGCGCCGCGCAATTGCTGTTCACCTCCCAGCCGACGGTGAGCCGGGAACTGGCGCGGATGGAGACGCTGCTCGGGTATGCCTTGTTCGACCGCGCGCCGGGCCGGCTGCGGCCCACGGCACGGGCGTTGGCGTTGTTCGACGAGGTGCAGCGCGCCTACCAGGGCCTGGACCAGGTCGTCGCCCGCGCCCAGGCGCTGGGTCGCGCCGAGGACGAGCGCCTGCGGGTGCTGACGCTGCCGGCCCTGGCGCATGCCTTGCTGCCGCAGGCCAGCGCCGACTGGTTGGCGCTTCATCCGCAGGCGGAGTTGACGCTCACGCCGCAGGAGTCACCGTTGCTGGAGGAATGGATGGCAGCGCAGCGCTTCGACATCGGCCTGAGCGAAGTCAGCGCCACCGTGCCGGGCACGCGCAGCGAAACGCTGGCCGAACTCGACGAGGTCTGCGTGCTGCCCGCGGGACATCGCCTGCTGGAGCGGCAAGTCCTGACACCGCAGGACTTCGAGGGCGAGCGCGTCGTCAGCCTGTCCGCCGAAGACCCTTATCGCCGCCAGTTCGACGCCATCTTTGCCAGCGCCGGCGTGCGACGGCGTCTGCAATTGGAGACACACAGCGCGATCGCCGTGTGCGCGCTGGTTCAGGAAAACCTGGGCATCGCGCTCGTGAATCCGCTGACGGCGAAGGCCTGCGCAGGACCCGGATTGCATGTCCGGCCGTTTTCTGTTTCGGTGCCGTTCCGCATCCAGGCGCTATGGCCGCTGCATCGGCCCGCGCACGCGCTGACCCAGGACTTCATCGACGCGGTCAAGCGGGCGCTCAGGCGACCTTGACCGCCACCGGCGCCGACATCGCGGTCGACAGGAAGCGCTCGCGGATCGAGCGCTCGATGCCGGCGGCATCCAGGCCGCACTGCGCCATCAGCTTGCCGGGCTCGCCGTGTTCGACGTACTCGTCGGGCAGGCCCAGCTGCAGCACCGGCAGCGACAGGCCCTCGGCCTGCAGCGCTTCCAGCACCGCGCTGCCGGCACCGCCCATCACGCAGCCGTCCTCGACGGTCACGAACGCGTCGTGCGTGCGGGCCAGTTCCTTCACCAGCCCGACATCCAGCGGCTTCACGAAGCGCATGTTGGCCACGCTGGCGTCGATCGCCTCGGCCGCCTTCAGCGCCGGATGCAGCAGCGTGCCGAAGGCCAGGATCGCGACGCGCGGCGCATGGGACCCGGCGCGGCCGCCGGTCGACGGCAGCGACGAGGTCCGGCGCATCTCGCCCTTGCCCCAGGGCAGCGCGACCATGTCCTTGCGGATCTCGGCGCCGATGCCGGCGCCGCGCGGATAACGGACCGTCACCGGACCGTCGTGCAGGTGGCCGGTGTACAGCGCCTGGCGGCACTCGTTCTCGTCCGACGGCGTGAGCACGCTCATGTTCGGAATGCAGCGCGTGAACGCGATGTCGTAGTTGCCCGCGTGGGTCGCACCGTCCGCGCCGACCAGACCCGCGCGGTCCAGCGCGAACAGCACCGGCAGGTTCTGCAGCGCGACGTCGTGGACCATCTGGTCGTAGCCGCGCTGCAGGAAGGTCGAATAGATCGCCACCACCGGGCGCAGGCCCTCGCAGGCCAGGCCGCCGGCGAAGGTCACCGCGTGCTGCTCGGCGATGCCGACGTCGTAGTAGCGCGTCGGGAAACGCTTGTGGAACTCGACCATGCCCGAGCCCTCGCGCATCGCCGGCGTGATCGCCACCAGCGTCGGATCGGCCTCGGCCATATCGCAGAGCCAGTCGCCGAAGACCTGGGTGAAGGTCTTCTTCGCCGGCGCGGTCGACGGCTTGATGCCCTCGGCCGGGTTGAACGGCGTCGGGCCGTGGTACTTGACCGGGTCGGCCTCGGCCAGCTTGTAGCCCTGGCCCTTGCGGGTGACCAGGTGCAGGAACTGCGGGCCCTTCTTGTCGCGCAGGTTCTCCAGCGTCGGGATCAGCGCGTCCAGGTCGTGCCCGTCGATCGGGCCGACGTAGTTGAAGCCGAACTCCTCGAAGATCGTCCCGGGCACGAACATGCCCTTGGTGTGCTCCTCGAAACGCCGCGCGAACTCGTACAGCGGCGTGTGCTTGAGCACCGACTTCGCGCCCTCGCGGGCGGCGGCGTAGAACTTGCCGCTCATCAGCCGGGTGAAGTACTTGTTCAGCGCGCCCACCGGCGGGCTGATCGACATGTCGTTGTCGTTCAGGATCACCAGCACGTCGCCGAGCAGGCCGCCATGGGCGACGCCGGCATTGTTCAACGCCTCGAAGGCCATGCCGGCGGTCATCGCGCCGTCGCCGATGATCGCGACCACGCGGCGCGACTCGCCCTTGAGCCTGGCGGCCATCGCCATGCCGTGCGCGGCCGAGATCGAGGTGCTCGAGTGCGCGGTGCCGAAGGTGTCGTACTCGCTCTCGTCGCGGCGCGGGAAGCCCGAGATGCCGCCCTGCTGGCGCAGCGTCGCCATCGCGTCGCGGCGGCCGGTCAGGATCTTGTGCGGATAGGTCTGGTGGCCGACGTCCCAGACCAGCCGGTCGCGCGGCGTGTCGTAGACATAGTGCAGCGCGACCGTCATCTCCACGGTGCCCAGGTTCGACGACAGATGGCCGCCGGTCTTGGACACGCTGTTCAGGATGTGGGCGCGGATCTCGTCCGCCAGTTGCGGGAGCTGGCCGCGCGACAGACGGCGCAGGTCCGCGGGGCTCTCGATGCTGCCCAGCAGCGTCTGCGCGCTCGTCGCGTTCGATGGGTTCTCGCTCATGGCGTCGCCTCTCCTTGTCGCAGAGCCGGCCGGATCCTCGCGCGGATCCGGCACGGATCTCAGTTGTCCCGCTCCACCACCTTGTCAGCCAGCAGGCTGAGCCAGGCGGTGTCGGCCAGGCCGCTGGCGGCCAGCGCCTGGTGCGCCTCGTCCCGCAGGCGCAGCGCATACGCGCGCGCGGGCTCCAGGCCCAGCACGCTGACGTAGGTCGGCTTGTTGTTGTCCTGGTCCTTGCCGGCGGTCTTGCCGAGCACGTCGCTGTCCTGCGTCACGTCCAGGATGTCGTCCACGACCTGGAAGGCCAGGCCGATCGCCGCGCCGTAACGGCTCAGCGCCTCCCAGGCGGCGGCACTCACGTCGCCGCTGGCGGCGCCCATCAGCACGCTGGCCTGCAGCAGCACGCCGGTCTTGCGGCGGTGCATGTCGCGCAGCGCGGCCTCGTCCAGCGGCTTGCCGATGCTGGCCAGGTCGATCGCCTGGCCGCCGGCCATGCCGTCGTAACCGCTGGCGCGCGCCAGCAGGCGGCACAGCCGCGCCTGCAGTGCGGGCTCGATGCCCTCGTCCGGCGTCAGCACGTCGAAGGCCAGCGCCTGCATCGCATCGCCGGCCAGCATGGCCTGGGCCTCGCCGTACTGCACATGCAGCGTGGGCTTGCCGCGGCGCAGCACGTCGTTGTCCATGCAAGGCATGTCGTCATGCGCCAGCGAGTACGCGTGGATCAGCTCCACCGCGCAGGCCGCGCGCATCGCGGCCTCGCGCCGGCCACCGGCGGCATCCGCCGCGGCCAGCACCAGTAGCGGGCGCAGGCGCTTGCCCGCGCCGAGCACGGCATACCGCATCGCCTCGCCCAGACCGGCAGGCGCCGCTTCGGGCACCCAGGTCTCCAGCGCCCGCTCGACGTCCTCGAGCGACTGCTTCACCCAACGTTCGAAAACACCCGCATCCACTTATTCATCTCCCCAAGCCTGCGCGCCGCCGCCTTCGATGACCTGTACTTGTTGTTCGACGGCCTGAAGACGCGCGCGGCAATATTTGAGCAAACTGGCCCCCCGCTGGTAGCTGGCCAGCAACTGGTCCAGCGGCAGTTGACCGGCCTCCATGGCCTGCACCAGACGTTCCAGTTCCTCGACCGCCAGCTCGTAGCTGGCGGGCTCCTGCTCCTGGATCGCGGACTGCGCCGTCTTGGCGCTGGCGGAAGGCTTGCTCATTTCAAAACGCGAAAAGGCTGATTGTAAGCACCGGCACCCGGCCGTCCGGCCTCCGACCGTCGGGGGATGTGAATCGAGCGCCACAGGCGTCAGCGTGTGTGTCCGCCACGAAGCGGCCGCTTGACATCCGCAGTTTCCCGTCCAAGGACGGGGCCGGGTACAATCACCGGTTCCTTTGCCCGCCGCCATGCCTTAGAAGGGGTCCGGCGGGTTTTTCATTCACGGTTGACATTGGTGTCTTGGAGACCCTCTTGGATCATGTCCGACCTGAGCATCCCTCTCAGCGCGCTTGAACGCAACGGCCTGGGCAACGGCACGGCCAGCACGGCCCCCAGCCACCTCCAGCTGCCCGTCACCTCCTACTTCGACGAGGACCTGTTCCGCCGCGAACAGGAACTGATCTTCCAGCACGGCCCCCGCTACCTGGGGCACGCGCTCGCCGTGCCCGAGGTCGGCGACTACTACGCCCTCCCCCAGGAGGGCGAGGGACGCGCCATCGTGCGCAACCCGCAAGGCCTGGAACTGATCTCCAACGTCTGCCGCCACCGCCAGGCCGTGATGCTGCGCGGCCGCGGCAACACGCGCAGCAACATCGTCTGCCCGCTGCACCGCTGGACCTACGACCTCAAGGGCGAACTGGTCGGCGCGCCGCACTTCAAGCAGGACCCCTGCCTGCACCTGAACCGCTACAAGATCCGCGAGTGGAACGGCCTGCTGTTCGAGGACAACGGCCGCGACATCGCCGCCGACCTGGCGAAGCTGGGACCGCGCGGCGCGCTGGACTTCAGCGGCTACCAGCTCGACAAGGTCCACGTGCACGAGTGCGACTACAACTGGAAGACCTTCATCGAGGTCTACCTGGAGGACTACCACGTCGGCCCGTTCCATCCGGGCCTGGGCCAGTTCGTCACCTGCGACGACCTGGCCTGGGAATTCGGCCGGGACTATTCGGTGCAGACGGTGGGCGTGAACAAGGCGCTCGAGAAGCCGGGCTCCGAGGTCTACGCGAAGTGGCACCAGCAGGTGCTGGGCTTCGCCGGCGGCGCGTCCCCGGAGCAGGGCGCGATCTGGCTGACCTACTACCCCAACATCATGGTGGAGTGGTATCCCAACGTGCTGGTGGTGTCGACGCTGTTCCCCAAGGGGCCGCAGAAGACCACCAACATCGTCGAGTTCTACTATCCGGAAGAGGTCATCGCCTTCGAGCGCGACATGATCGATGCGCAGCAGGCCGCCTACATGGAGACCTGCGTCGAGGACGACGAGATCGCGCTGCGCATGGACGCGGGCCGCAAGGCGCTGATGGAGCGCGGCGACAACGAGGTCGGTCCGTACCAGACGCCGATGGAAGACGGCATGAAGCACTTCCACGAGTGGTACCGTGGGCTGATGAAGCGCTGACGCGCGCTCGACGGCGCGCCGGCGGACCGCCGTCCGCGCCCTGATCGCACCCCGGTGCGCACAACGCCCCGCTCTCGCGGGGCGTTCGCTTTTGCGGCTTCGCGCGACAGGCCGGACCGGCCTTCGGCGCGAGAATCGACCGCATGTCCGCCCCCCTTCTGATGGTCTTGGCGACCCTGCTGTTCGCCACCATGGGTGTCTGCGTCAAGTTGGCCTCGGCCTACTACGGCGCGGGCGAGATCGTCATGTACCGCGGCCTGGTCGGCACGCTGTTCCTGTTCGCGATGACGCGGGCCAAGGGGCTGTCGCTGAAGACCACCGTGCCGGCGATGCACTTCTGGCGCAGCCTGTCGGGCGTGATCGCGCTGTCGCTCTGGTTCTTCGCGATCAGCAAGCTGCCGCTGGCCACGGCGATGACGCTGAACTACATGTCCTCGGTGTGGATGGCGCTGTTCCTGATCGGCGGCGCGGTGCTCATGGGCGCGGCCAAGGTCGATCCGCGGCTGGTGGTCACGGTGCTGCTGGGCTTCCTCGGCGTGGGCCTGGTGCTGCAGCCGGCGATGGAGGACCAGCAGGTCTGGCACGGCCTGGCCGGCCTGGCCTCGGGCATGCTGTCGGCGATGGCCTACCTGCAGGTGACCTCGCTGGGACGCGCGGGGGAGCCGGAGTACCGCATCGTCTTCTACTTCTCGACGGGCGGCGTGGTCGCCGGCGCGCTGACGACGATCGTCTCGCACGGCGGCTGGCACGCCCACACCTGGACCGGCGCGGCCCTGCTGCTGGCGGTCGGCGTGCTGGCCACCGCCGCCCAGCTGCTGATGACCCGGGCCTACGGCACCGGCAAGCCGCTGGTGAACGCGTCGCTGCAGTACCTGGGCATCGTGTTCTCGGCGTTGTATGGTGTGGCGGTGTTCGGCGACCTGCTGGGCCTGCTGTCGTGGATCGGCATCCTGCTGATCGTCGTGGCGGGCCTCGGGGCGACGCTGTTGCGCGCGCGGAACACGCCCAAGGATGCCCAGCACTCGGTCCAGGAATCTTGAACGGCCATGACGACTTCAGCGACCCGCCCCTCGACAAGCCTCACCTCGACGTCCCCTGCTCCCCCCGCGGCTCCCGCCGAGGCGGGTCTTGACGGCCTCGTCACGGTGGAACGGCTGCAGGTGCTGATGGCGTCGTCCACGCCGCCGCTGATCGTCGACGTCCGCTTCGACCTGGCCGACACCGCCGCCGGCGAACGGGCCTACGCCGCGGGCCACCTGCCCGGCGCGCACTACCTGCACCTCGACCGGGACCTCAGCGGACCGAAACAGGACGCCTTCGGCGCCTTCCGCGGCCGTCACCCGCTGCCTGAACGCGAGGCCTTCGCCGCCCGGCTGCGCGAGCTGGGCATGACGCCGGGGCGCCAGCTCGTGGCCTACGACGCCGCCGACGGCATGTACGCGGCGCGCGTCTGGTGGATGCTGCGCTGGCTGGGGCACGCGCAGGTGGCGGTGCTCGACGGCGGCTTCGCGGCCTGGCAGCAGGCCGGCGCGCCGGTGACGGCGGAGGCACCCGCGGTGGCGGCCACGGCCGCCGGCGCGTTCGAGCCGTCCACGCCGCTCGAGGCGCCCTGGACCGCCCAGGAACTGCTCGCCGGCCTCGGCAAGGTCCGCCTGATCGACGCCCGCGCGGGCGAACGCTTCCGTGGCGAGGTGGAGCCGCTGGACACCCAGGCCGGCCACATCCCGGGCGCGACCAACCGCTTCTTCAAGTCCAACCTGACGCCGGAAGGCCGCTTCAAGCCGGCCGCCCAGCTGCGCGAGGAGTTCGCGGGACTCCTGGGCCCGCAGGGCGCGGCGGACACGGTGCACCAATGCGGCTCCGGCGTGACCGCCTGCCACAACCTGCTGGCGATGCACCACGCCGGGCTCCCCGGCAGCCGGCTCTACCCGGGTTCCTGGAGCGAATGGAGCGCCAACCCGCGCCTGCCGCTGGCCAAGGGCTGAACCAACGCCCGGACTGCCCGTCGGGCCGGCGGCCGAAGGGGCCTGACAGCGCCCCTTATTGACAATGCGCATGGCGCGAGCACCATGGGAAGGTCAGACTGCGAAGGCAAGCCCTGACCCCGCCCGTGGTGGGGGTCGGGTCCACCCAGCCCCACCCCGTTCGCTCGAAGGAGGCTCGCCATGTTCCAGCGCATCCTGATTCCCACCGATGGTTCGGAGATCACCGCCAAGGCGATCGCCACCGCCGTCAAGCTGGCCAAGTTCCACAACGCCCGGCTGTTCGCCATCAGCGTGAAGGAACCCTTCCCCTACAGCGCCGTGTCGGAGATGCAGCCGACGCCGCCGCAGGAGTTCTTCGACGCCCAGGAGCGCATCGCGCAGGAGCGCCTCGCGCAGGTGCTGGCGCTGGCGCGAGCCGAGGGCGTCGAGATCGAGGCCCACAGTGTGGAGGCCCTCCACCCCTGGGAGGCCATCATCGAACACGCCAAGCGCGTCGAGGCCGACCTGCTGGTGATGGCCACGCACGGCCGGCGCGGGCTGCAGGCGCTGCTGCTCGGCAGCGAGACGCAGAAAGTGCTGACCCACTGCGCCTTCCCGGTGCTGGTGGTCCACGGCGAAGGCGCGCCGCACTGACACCGCGCCAGTCGGCGCGTCAGGTTGGGCTCGACGTCAATGGGCGTGCTTGCCGCCCACGACGATCAGCACGAACACGATGCCCACGCCGAGCCACAGCAGCTGCAGCGCCGTGTCCTTCCACGGCAGCCGGCGTTGCAGCTGCGGGATCAGGTCGGCGACCGAGACATAGACGAAGCTGCTCGACGCCGCCACCAGCAGGTAGGGGAAGAGCTGCTGCCACGGCCCCACGACGTAGTAACCCACCAGCCCGCCCAGCACCGCCGCCATCCCCGACACGGCATTGAAGAACAAGGCCTTCCTGCGCGTGAAGCCGGCGTTCAGCAGCACGATGTAGTCGCCCACCTCCTGCGGGATCTCATGGGCGACGATCGCCATCGCGGTCACCCACCCGAGGTGATGATCCGCCAGGAAAGCCGCGGCAATGATGATCCCGTCGCAGAAGTTGTGGATCGAGTCGCCGACCAGCACCGACAACCCGCCCCGGCCCGCCTGCTCCTGGTCGAAATGATGGTGGTGGTGATGCCCATCCCCCTCGTGGTGGTGCGTGTGGCGGTACAGCTCGGCCTTCTCCAGCAGGAAGAAGAACATCAAGCCGCCCAGCAAGGCCAGGAACAGGTTGTGCGGATCCGCGCCACTCTCGAACGCCTCCGGCAGCACGTGCAGCAGCGCGGTCGACAGCAGCACGCCAGTGGACAAGCTCACCAGGTGCTTGACGATGCGGCTCAACAAGCCCACCGTCAGCATCGCGGCAATCGTCACGGAAGCAAGTCCGCCGGCAAATGTCACCAGCAGGATGTAGGTCAGGGTCATGGATAAAAAAGGCGCACCACGTGAGGGGTGCGCCGGATGGGGTGCTGAAATTGTCTCAGAGTCGTCAAGTCCCCCGCTGGAACCAGGCTCTGGAACCCCCTTCGTGGGGGTGAGCGCGGGCGCTCCACGGGGCATGGGGCCTCCCTCCGGGAACCCCATGCCCCATTCCGGCCCCAGTGAAACCCGCTGACCATGGGCCTTGGCCGTTCAGACGCCGTGCTGCTTGAACCAGGCCTGGCAGCGGGCCCAGCCATCCTTGGCAGGGTCAGGCTTGTAGCTGGGGCGGTAGTCGGCGTGGAAGGCATGGCCGGCGTCGGGGTAGACGACGAACTCGCTGGCCTTGGCAGCGGCGCTGCCCTGCTTGAGCGCCTCCTGCATCGCGGCCACCGTCGAGACCGGGATGCCGTTGTCCTGCGCGCCGTAGAGACCCAGCACCGGCGCGTTCAGCTGCCCGGCGACGTCGATGGGATGCTTCGGCGTCATCGGATTGGTCTGGCCCTGCAGGCGGCCGTACCAGGCCACGCCCGCCTTCACCGCCTTGCTGTGCGCCGAGTACAGCCACACGATGCGGCCACCCCAGCAGAAACCGGTGATCGCCAGCCTGGAGGTGGCGCCGCCCTGCTGCTTCGCCCAGGCGACCGCCGCGTCCAGGTCGTTCATGACCTGCGCGTCAGGCGTGCGCTGGATGATCTCGCTCTGCAGCTTGGCAATGTCCGAGTACACCTTCGCGTCGCCTTGGCGCGCGAAAAGATCCGGCGCGATCGCCAGGTAACCCAGCTTCGCGAAACGCCGCGCGACATCGGCGATGTGCTCGTGCACGCCGAAGATCTCGCTGATCACCAGCACCACGTGCGCCTGCTTCTTGCCCGCGGGCTGGGCGACGTACGCCGGCATCTTGAAGTCGCCGACCGGGATGCTGACGGGGCCGGCATCCAGGCCCTGCGTGTCGGTGGCGATGGTCTGCGCCCCCACCGGCAGCACCGCGGCCGCGAAGCCGCTGCCCACCGCGGTGCCGACGAAGGCCCGCCGGCTGAAGGCGCGGCCCGGGGCCAGCGTGTCGATGTCGTCGCGGATCGCGTCGGCCAGTTCAGGGGACAGGCCGGCGGCGCCGTCGGCGCGGGAATCGGAATTCGTCATCTGCGGCTCCTCGGTGGGATACGGGGTGGACGGAACGCCGGATGCTAGCGCGGACCTCCGGCGACAGCTTGATGACACGCGCGATGAAAGCACTTCGTTCCCGGACGGGACGCCAAACACCCCGACAATCGGCCCCCATGACGCAAGCGCAAGTCCCCACCATCCTGGCCGCCATCGACATGGGCTCCAACAGCTTCCGTCTGGAACTCGCCCAACTGCAGCACGGGCAGTACCGCCGGCTGGACTACCTGAAGGAAACGGTGCGGCTGGGCGCGGGCCTGGATGCGATGAGCATGCTGACCGAAGAGGCCACCGAACGCGGCCTGGCCTGCCTGCGCCGCTTCGCGGAACGTCTCGCCGGACTGCCCGGCCGCCAGGTGCGCGCCGTGGCCACGCAGACGCTGCGCGAAGCCCGCAACCGCAACGCCTTCCTCGCCCGCGCGCAGCAGGTGCTGGGACATCCGATCGAGGTGATCTCCGGCCGCGAGGAGGCCCGCCTGATCTACGCCGGCGTCGCCCGGCTGCAGACGGCCGAAGACCCGCGCCTGGTGATCGACATCGGCGGCCGCTCCACCGAGATGATCCTCGGCCGCGGCCCGCAGCCGCTGAGCACCGAGTCCTTCCAGATCGGCAGCGTCAGCCTGTCGATGCGCTTCTTCCCCGACGGCCGCTTCACGCCGGAAGCCTTCCGCGCCGCGCAGGTCGCCGCCGGCGCCGAGCTCGAGGAAGCCATCACCCAGTTCTCCCGCCAGTCCGCGCAGCCGCGCTGGAAGCAGGCCCTGGGTTCGTCCGGCACCGTGGGCGCGGTGGCGCAGATCCTCGCCGCCAACAACGTCAGCCCCGACGGCTCGATCACGCTCGACGGCCTGCGATGGTGCATCGAGCAATGCCTGCTCGCCGGCCGCGTCGACGCCCTCAAGCTCGCCGGCCTGAAGGAGGACCGCCGAGCGGTCGTCGGCGGCGGCCTGTGCATCCTCTACACGCTGCTGACCCACTTCGACATCGAACGCCTCCACCCCGCCAAGGGCGCCCTGCGCCAGGGCGTGATCTTCGACCTCGCCGAACGCCTCGATCCGCGCCTGCTCGCCGCCGGCCGCGACATGCGCGAGCAGTCCGTCGCCGAACTGCAGCGCCGCTTCGCCGTCGACCGCGACCAGGCCGGCCGCGTCCAGTCCCTCGCCCAGCGCCTGCATGCGCAACTCGCCCCCAAGGCGGAAGAGGAACACCGCCGCGAACTGTCCTGGGCCGCCGCACTCCACGAGATCGGCATGATGGTCTCCCATCACGACCACCACCGCCACAGCGCCTACCTGCTCTCCCACGTCGACGCGCCCGGGTTCTCGCAGAACCAGTTGCGCCGCCTCGGCGACCTCGCGCTCGGGCAGCGCGGCGGGCTGCGCAAGCTCGAGGAGCAGTTGCAGGAAGAACCCATGGTCTGGCAACTGCTCTCCCTGCGGCTGGCCGCCATCAAGTGCCACGCGCGCAGCGACATCGACCCGGCCGACATCAACCTCCAACGCGACGGAATGAACGTCACCATCGCCATGCGCAAGGGCTGGGCCGACTCCCATCCGCGGGCGCACTTCCTGCTCCGGGAAGAGCTCGAGGCCTGGGCGAAAGTCGGGAAGGTGCAGCTGGCGCTGGAGGCCTGAGGACCGAGCGCGACAGGCCTGGCCCGGGCCGGCGACTCACGTCGAGCCGGGCGCTCAACTCCCTCCGCTCACCTCCGGTTCGCTGCGGTCAGACAGAACGCGCCTGGTCAGTCGTTGAAGGCTCGACTTCGTCGCCGGCCCGGGCCAGGCCTGTCTTCAACGAGTCATGGCTCTTCGCGGTAGAGACGCATCAGGGCCTGCTGGGCGCTGATACCCTGCGGCTGGTGCTCGGTGCCGATACGCTGCGAGGTGCCGTCCGGACCCAGTTGCCACGCGTCCAGCGTGTCGTGCAAGTACGGCGTCAAGCCTTCGTCGATGACCCGCTGACGCAACCTGGCATCCGTCACCGGCCACGCCACCTCGATGCGACGAAGCATGTTGCGCGCCATCCAGTCGGCGCTCGACAAGTACAGCGCCTCCTGCTCGTCCTTGCCCCAGCGGAAATAGAAGATCCGCGAGTGCTCCAGGAAACGACCCACGACCGAGCGCACCAGGATGTTGTCCGTCTCGCCCGGCAGACCCGGCGGCAACATGCAGGCCCCACGCACGATCAGGTCGATCTTCGCGCCCGCCTTGCCCGCACGGATCAGGCCATTGATCAACTCCGCATCGGTCAACGCATTGATCTTCAGCACCACGCGCGCGGTCTCGCCGCGCTTCGCCGCTTCCTCAACCTGCGTGAGCAGCTCGCACATCGTGCGGTGCAGGTTGAACGGCGCCAGCAGCAGCTTCTTCGGCGCCTTGAACTTGGACAGCGACGCGAGCTGGCTGAACACCAGGTCCATGTCGGCCGTCATCTCCGGATCCGCCGTCAGGTAGCCCAGGTCGGTGTAGAAACGCGCCGTCCTGGGGTTGTAGTTGCCCGTCGACAGGTGCCCGTAGCGCCGCAGCCTGCCACCCTCGCGTCGCGTGATCAGCATCAGCTTCGCATGCGTCTTCAGTCCGACGATGCCGTAGACCACCTGGGCGCCCACGGCCTCCAGCCGCTCGGCCCAGTTGATGTTGGCCTCCTCGTCGAAGCGCGCCTTCAGCTCGACCACGGCCAGCACTTCCTTGCCGCGTCTGGCCGCCTCGATCAGCAGGTCCGCCAGCACGGACTGGCTGCCGGTGCGGTAGATCGTCTGCTTGATCGCCAGCACGTCCGGATCCTCGACCGCCTCTCGCAGCATCTGCACCACCGGATCGAAGCTCTCGAACGGGTGATGCAGCATCACATCGCCCTTGGCCCGCAGCTTGTCCAGCACCGACTTGCCCTGCGGCAGGCGACCCTTGGGCCAACTCGGCTCATAGGGCTGGAAGCGCAGGTCGTCCGCGTCGGTCTGGTCGATGAGCTCGTTCAGGCGCACCAGGTTGACCGGTCCGTTCACGCGATACAGCGCCGCCTCCGGCAGGTCGAACTGCTCGAGCAGGAAGCGCGAGAGCTCCTCGGGACAGGTGTTCACGACTTCCAGCCGCACCGCGCGCCCGAAGTGACGCGTGGTCAGGCCGGAGCGCAGCGCGTGGCGCAGGTTGGCGATCTCTTCCTCGTCGACCTCGAGGTCCGAGTCGCGCGTGACGCGGAACTGCGAGAAGGCCTCGACGTGCCGCCCGGGGAACAGTTCCTCCAGGTGGGCGCGGATGACGCTGGTCAGCAGCACGAAGCTCTGCTTGCCGCCGCTGATCGCCGCCGGCACCTTGATCACCCGCGGCAGCACGCGCGGCACCTTGACGATGGCGATGCGGTTGTCGCGCCCCAGCGCGTCCTTGCCCGACAGCCGCGCGATGAAGTGCAGCGACTTGTTGGCGACCTGCGGAAAGGGATGCGCGGGGTCCAGGCCCACCGGCACCAGCAGCGGACGCACCTCCCGCTCGAAGAACCTGGCGACCCAGGCGCGGATGTCGTCGGTGCGGTCGGCGTGGTTCAGGATCTGGATGTTGTGCTCGCGCAGGGCGGGCATGACCTGGTCGTTGAAGATCGCGTACTGCTCGTCGATCAGGTCGTGGGCGGCGCGGCCCACGCGTTCGACGTCGCGCGGCGTCACCAGCCCGCTGCCATCGCGCTGCATGTCCAGCATGTCGGCGAAGCGCACCTCGAAGAACTCGTCGAGGTTGCTGGACACGATGCAGATGTAGCGCAGCCGCTCCAGCAGCGGCACGTCGATGCGCTGGGCCTGGGCCAGGACCCGCCGGTTGAACTCGAGGATCGCGTTTTCGCGGTTGAGCAGCGGGACGTCGGGCAAAGTCATGGACTGATTCTATGAAGCTGGTGTGACAGCCCCATGACCCTCTGTCGAGAGGGCCTCGTCGATTGAACCTGCTTCGAGGGGCCTTCGGTCCGCGCCCCTGCGGCCGGCGTGGGCGACGCGTGCCGCGCGTCCGGTGCGCGCGCGACGCTCAGGCCGGCTGGCGCATCGCCGCGGCGAGCGCTTCGGCGGTGCCCTGCTCCGCGACGATGCGCTGGCGTTCGGCCCAGTCCAGGATCTCGAGGTGGCCGTCCGCATGCTCGACGAGCGCGGTCAGGCTCTCGACCCAGTCGCCGTCGTTGGCGTAGGTGATGCCGTCGATGTCGCGCAGTTCGGCATGGTGGATGTGGCCGCAGATCACGCCGTGCACGCCGCGCTTGCGGGCCTCGCGGGCCAGCGCTTCCTCGAATTCGCTGATGAAGGAGACGGCGCGCTTGACCTTGAGCTTGAGGTACTTGCTGAGGCTCCAGTACGGCAGGCCCAGCCGCGCGCGCAGCGAGTTGAGGTGGCGGTTCAGCTTGAGCGTGAATTCATAGAGGCTGTCGCCGACGTAGGCGAGCCACTTGGCGTGCTGGATGACGCCGTCGAAGAGGTCGCCATGCGTCACCCAGAACTTGCGGCCGTCGGCGGTCTCGTGGATCCACTCGTGCGCGACCTCGATGCCGCCGAAGCTGTGCTGCAGGTACTTGCGCGCGAATTCGTCGTGGTTGCCCGGCACGTAGATGACGCGGGTGCCCTTGCGCGCCTTGCGCAGCAGCTTCTGCACGACGTCGTTGTGCGCCTGCGGCCAGTACCAGCTGCGGCGAAGCTGCCAGCCGTCGACGATGTCGCCGACGAGGAACAGCTGCTCGCACTCGACTTCCCGGAGGAACTCGAGCAGGGCCTTGGCCTGGCAGCCCGGCGTCCCCAGGTGCAGATCGGAGATCCACACCGTGCGCACGCGGATCGAGCCGCCGTCCTCCGCCTCGGCCCCAGGCGGTTCGTTCGAAACTGCGGCGGCCATGAGCGTGTCGGTCAGCATGGCCCCACAGCTTGGCGACGCCGGATGAAAGCTTGATGACCGGACCGCCGATAATCCGCCGCCATGCATCTGATGATCCCCTTCGCCAGTTCGCTGGACCCTCATTTCGAGGGTGCCCTGCGCGAACTGGAGCTGCCCCACCTGAGCCGCCTGCTCGGGTTGCTGGCCGCGACGGAAGACGTCGGCGACGCCGACGAGACCGCGCCCCTGCCGCCGCACGACCGTTTCCTGGCGCGCCAGCGCGGCATCGCCGACGACCAGCCGCCGCTCGCCGCCTGGCGCGTGCGCGCCGCCGGCCAGGATCCCGCCGGCGCGGCCTGGGCGCTGGTGACGCCGGTCCACTTCGCCGTCGGCACGGAAGGCGTCACCGCGCTCGGCCCCGAGACGCTGGATCTCGACGAGGCCGAGTCCCGCGCCTTCCTCGACGCGCTGTCGACCGCACTGTTCCCCGCCGCCGAAGGCTGGCGGACCGCCTGGCTGTCGAGCGGCGAATGGGCGATCGCCCACGACGAACTCGACGGCCTGGCCGCCCCGAGCGCGGACCGCGTGCTCAACCGCGGCGTCGAGACCTGGTACCCGCGCGCGCGCCGGCTGCGCACGCTGCTCAACGAGGCGCAGATGCTGCTGCACGAGCACCCGCTGAACCAGGCCCGCGAAGCGCGGGGACGGCGTCCGCTGAATGCCGTGTGGATCGGCGGCGGCGGCCGCGAGCGCGGCACCGCCCTGCCCGCGGACCTGGTCGTCGACGGGCGCCTGCGCGCGCCGATGCTGACCGGCGACCTCTACACCTGGAGCGAGTCCTGGAAGGCGCTGGACGCCGGCCCGATCGCCCAGGCGCTGGACACGGTGCGCGAGGGGAAGTCGGTGTCGCTGACGCTGTCCGGCGAACGGCTGGCCCGCACGTGGACGCGCCGACCCGCCGGCGGCTGGCAGCGCCTGAAGGAACGTTTCGCGCCCCCCGGCGCCGTCGTCGCCACTGCCTTGGAGCCCCTGTGAGCAGCCCCCGCATCCTGACCCGCGACGTTCCGCCGGACTCCGCCCATGCCTTGCAGGAAGCCGGCTTCTCGCCGCTGCTGGCCAGGCTGTTCGCGGCGCGCGGCGTGCTGTCGCGCGACGAACTCGATCCCGACCTGAAGCACCTGCTGCCGCCCGAGGGCCCCCTGGGCCTGCTCGGCATCGACAAGGCCGCGGTGCTGCTGGCCGACGCGATCACCGCGGGCGAACGCATCTGCATCGTGGCGGACTACGACTGCGACGGCGCCACCGCCTGCGCGCTGATGCTGCGCGGCCTGGCGCAGCTCGGCGCGCGCGCGGGCACGGTCAGCTACGTCGTGCCCGATCGCGCGGTGCACGGCTACGGCCTGACGCCGACGATCGTCGAGCTGGCGCTGAAGCACGAGCCCAGACTGCTGGTGACCGTCGACAACGGCATCGCCAGCCACGCGGGCGTGGCCTTCGCGCGCGCCTTGGGCCTGAAGGTCCTGGTCACCGACCATCATCTGCCGGCGGTCACCGCCGACGGCCAGCCCACGGTGCCGGACGCCGACGCGCTGGTGAATCCGAACCAGCCCGGCTGCCCCTTCCCCGGCAAGAGCCTGGCCGGCGTCGGCGTCGCCTTCTATGTGCTGACCGTGCTGCGCGGCGAGCTGCGCCGGCGCGGCGCCTTCGGCGACGGCGCGCCGCCGCGGCTCGACGGCCTGCTGGACCTGGTG
The DNA here is from genome assembly GCA_039593255.1 of Roseateles sp. Classification (GTDB taxonomy): domain Bacteria; phylum Pseudomonadota; class Gammaproteobacteria; order Burkholderiales; family Burkholderiaceae_C; genus Roseateles. Next base: position 92,652 of record JBCNPQ010000009.1, on the reverse strand, counting down.
GCGCTGGGCACGGTCGCGGACGTGGTGCGGCTGGACGCGAACAACCGGCGCCTGGTGGCGCAGGGCCTGCGCCGGATGCGCGCCGGCCGCATGCAGCCGGGCGTGCAGGCGCTGTTCACGGCGGCCAGCCGCGATGCGTCGCGGGCCAACAGTTTCGACCTGGGTTTCGCGCTGGGGCCGCGCATCAACGCGGCGGGCCGGCTCGACGACATGACGCTGGGCATCACCTGCCTGACGACGGACGACGGCGAGCAGGCGCTGGCGCTGGCGCGCGAGCTCGACCGCATCAACCGCGAACGGCGCGAGATCGAGGCCGGCATGCAGGAGCAGGCGCTCGCGCTGCTCGAACGGCTGATGACCGATCCGCGCCTGGACGGCGTGCCGCCGCCCGCGCTGGCGCTGTTCGACGCCGACTTCCACGAAGGCGTCGTCGGCATCGTGGCCTCGCGGATCAAGGACCGGCTGCACCGGCCGGTGTTCGTGTTCGCCGAGGGCGCGGACGGCCAGCTCAAGGGCTCGGGGCGCTCGATTCCCGGCTTCCACCTGCGCGATGCGCTGGACCTGGTGTCCAAGCGTCACCCGGAGCTGCTGCGCAAGTTCGGCGGCCATGCGATGGCGGCGGGCTGCACGCTCGCGCCGGGCGGCGTCGAGCCATTCGCCGCGGCGTTCGAAGCGGTCGCCCGCGAGTGGCTGGACGAGGCCGCGCTGACGCGCACGCTGCGCACCGACGGCCCCCTGCCGCCGGAAGCATTCTCTGCCGAGACAGTCCAGGAACTCGAGGCGCAGGTCTGGGGCCAGGCCTTCGAGGCGCCGCTGTTCTGCGACCGCGTGCAGGTCGTGAACCAGCGCATCGTCGGCGAACGCCACCTGAAGCTGCGCCTGCGCCAGGGCGCCTGGATCCGCGACGCGATCTGGTTCGGCCACACCGAGCCGCTGCCCGAGCAGGTGACGCTGGCCTACCGGCTCAGCCTGGACGAGTTCCAGGGACAGCAGCGCGTGCAGATGGTGGTCGAGGCGATGGCGGAGTGAGTCAGCCCAGCAACTGCTTGCGCACCCATTCCACGATGGCCTGAGCGGGCATCGCGCCGGATTCGCGCGCGATCTCCTGGCCGTCGAGGAACAGCAACATCGTCGGAATGCTGCGGATGCCATACCGCGCGCTCTGCTGCGGTGCGGCCTCGGTATCGAGCTTGACGAAGCGCAGTTCGGGCAGCAAGGCGGCGGCCTTTTCGAACTGCGGCGTCATCATCCTGCAGGGGCCGCACCACTCGGCCCAGCAATCCACGACGACCGGCAGCTCGGTGCCGGCGATGAACTTGTCGAACACCTCCGGCGTGAGATCCACGGCCTCGGCCCGCATCAGCGGCGTGCTGCAACGCCCGCAATCGGGCGATTCCGCCAGGCGCTCGCGCGGCACGCGGTTCTTCGCGCCGCAGGATGGACAGACGAGGTGAAGGCTGGAGGCGGCGGAGGATTCGGTGGCCATGGCGGTCTCAAGTCGGAGGAGCCGGTGCAATGTACCGGCGGGCAAGCGATGTTCCCTGCGCGCCACCTTCCCCACCACCTTCCCGAAAGGCCCGGCTCCCGTCTGAGGGCACCGATCGAGGTACGGCGATTGCCATCCTTCCTTCAACGAGAACTCTGTTGAAGGAACCGACATGGCTGATTACAAGGACGATGGGAAGCTCTGGGTGCTGGTGGCCGACGAAGGCGTGGCCCGCCTGCTGAAGCTGCCGGAGGAAGGCGGCGACCTGGAAGATGTCACCACGCTGACCGATGCCGCCGCGCATGCGAACAACGCCGACCTGCGCCGCGACGCCGAAGGCCGACGCGGCAACAACGTGACCTCGTCGGCGGGCGTCGATGAATTGCACCAGGAGGCGATCAGCTTCGCCGCGCGCGTGGCCAAGACGCTGGACGACGGCTTCAACAACGGCGAGGTGACGCAGCTGCGCATCGTCGCCGCGCCGCGTTTCCTGGGCCTGCTGCGCAAGGCGCTGAGCCCGCAGGTCGCCAGGATCGTGATCGACGAGACCAACGTCGACGTGGTCCACGAAAGCCTGGGAGCGCTCACGACCCGCCTGTTCCCGGAGCGGGACTTCAGCAAGCAGAAGCCGTAAGCGCGCGCGGCGGCAAACGGCTCGCTTCTTCTCTACTCCCTCTCCCGCCTGCGGGAGAGGGCGGGGGTGAGGGCCAGCAGACTCGGCAGTCACAAGGCTCCTCTACTTCCACCGCCGCTGGCCCTCACCCCTGCCCTCTCCCGCCAGCGGGAGAGGGAGTACGGAGACCGAGCGTTGGTGGGATCAAAAGGCCGCGCATCGCGCCAGACTTCACGCCTGACCCCTGCTGTAACAGTTTGTCAAACCGATGACATAGAGGCCACCCAGAATGGGGACACCACGCGGCGCTCCAGCCGCCGTGGCCTCTCCCCATGCCCACCACGCATCTGCAACCGCCCGACCCGCTGAGCATCGCCCTGTCCGCCATCATTCGCGACGGCGCCCTGGACATCCATTTCCAGCCGCTGGTCGAGGTCGAACGGGCGCACATCCTGGGCTACGAGGCGCTCACGCGCGGTCCGGCCGACACCTCGCTGCATTCGCCGCTGGTGCTGTTCGAGACCGCCGCCCGGCTCGGCCGGCTGGTCGAGCTGGAGCGGCTCGTGGTGCGCCGCGCGCTGCGCCGCTTCAAGGAACTCCATCTCCCGGGCCAGCTGTTCCTGAACCTGACCGCCGACACGCTGCTGGCCACCAGCGATCGCGGCGCCTTGATCGCCCGGGAGTTCGCGCAGCTCGACCTCCCCGCCTCGCGCGTCGTCATCGAGCTCACCGAGACCCGCCCCATCCTGGAGCCGGAGCGGCTGCAGGACAGCATGCGCAGCCTGCGCGAACTCGGCTTCGTGGTCGCGCTGGACGACCTGGGCGAAGGCTTCGCCAGCCTCAAGCGCTGGATGGACATCCGGCCGGACTTCGTCAAGATCGACCGCCACTTCATCGACGGCATCGCGCAGGAACCGCTCAAGCAGCAGTTCGTGCGCTCCATCCTGGAGATGGCGGCCAGCTCGGGCTGCACCGTCGTCGCCGAAGGCCTGGAGCAGCTCAGCGACCTCACCGTGCTGCGCCGCCTCGGCGTGCCGGTCTGCCAGGGCTACCTGCTCGCGCGCCCGAGCGCCGCGCCGCGCGCCGCGCTGCGGGCGGAGGTCGACGCGCTGCTCGCGCCGGAGCACCGCCGCCGCAACGCCGACTGGATGCGCCTGCCGCCCGACGCGATCACCACCGCCGCGCAACTGGCCCGCCGCAGTCACACCGTCACGCCCAAGCTCAACTGCCAGACGGTGGCGGACATGTTCCAGCGCGATGAGCAGCTGTTCTCGATGCCGGTGCTGGACGAGGCCAACCGCCCGATCGGCATCCTGCGCTCGCTGCAGGTGCTCAAGCGCAGCGCCGAACGCTACTTCATGGACATCCACGAGAAGCGTCCCTGCACCGCGCTGATGGATCCGCAGCCGCTGATCTTCGACGCCGGCACCTCGCTGCGCGAGATGAGCGACGCGATCTCCAGCCTGGACGACCGGCTGATGGTGGACGGCTTCATCGTCACCCGCAACGGCGAGTACTTCGGCACCGGCCGCAGCACCGACCTGCTCAAGGCCGTTTCCGACCTGCAGGTGCACAGCGCGCGCTACGCCAACCCGCTGACGCTGATGCCGGGCAACGTGCCGACCGACCAGCACCTGGACGCGCTGCTGCACGAGGGCCGCGAGTTCGTCGTGGTCGCCTGGGACATCGACCACTTCAAGCCCTTCAACGACGTCTACGGCTACGCCGCGGGCGACGACATCATCAAGCTCTGCGCGCAGATCCTGCAGGCGGCGGCCGATCCGTCGCTGGACTTCGTCGGCCACATCGGCGGCGACGACTTCGTGATGGTGCTGGGCTCGCCCGACTGGACCGCCCGCATCACCCGCGTCTGCCGGGAGTTCGACCGCCAGATCCGCCCCTTCTTCTCCGCCGAACACCAGGCGCTGGGCGGCTACGTGACCCTGAACCGGCAGAACCAGGAATCCTTCAATCCGCTGCCGACGCTGAGCGCCGGCGTGATCCAGGTGCAGCCCGGCGCCTTCGACAGCGTGCGCGCGCTGTCCGCCGCGCTGGCCGAACCCAAGCACGTCGCCAAGTGCGGCACCGGGCCCAGCCGCTACTTCGTCGACCGGCGCCGATCCAGCGGCGGCGTCACGGACTTCTCGCCGCTCCTAGAATCGGCGGGGTGAACACCCCCTTCCCCGCTTCCGCCCTCGCCGACCCGGCGCCGGCCGCGCACGCCGCGCCCGGCCGCGTCGCGCTGCATGCGCAGACCAACGCGGACCTGCACTGCCACTCCACGGTCTCCGACGGCACGCTGTCGCCCGAGGCGCTGGCCGCGCGCGCGAAGGCCAACGGCGTCGAGCTCTGGGCCCTGACGGACCACGACGAGGTCGGCGGCCAGCAGCGCGCGCTGACGGCCGCGCGGGCGGCGGGCCTGGCCTACCTGACCGGGGTGGAGATCTCGGTGACCTTCGCCGGCAAGGTCGTGCACATCGTCGGGCTGGGTTTCGACCACGAGGACCCGCGCATCGTCGCGGGCCTGCGCGCCACGCGCGGCGGCCGCGGCGCCCGGGCGAAGGAAATGTCGGACGACCTGGCCAAGGCGGGCATCCATGGCGCCTACGAGGGCGCGCTGAAACACGCCGGCAATCCGGAGCTGATCTCCCGCACCCATTTCGCGCGTTTCCTGGTGGAGACCGGCCAGTGCGCGGACGTGCCCGAGGTCTTCCGCCGCTACCTGACGGAAGGCAAGCCGGGCTTCGTGCCGCACCGCTGGGCGGCGCTGCGCGACGCGGTGGGCTGGATCGTGGACGCGGGCGGCCTGGCCGTCATCGCGCATCCGGGCCGCTACGGCTTCACGCCGACCGAGGAATACGCGCTGATCACCGAGTTCATCGCCCACGGCGGCCGCGGCATCGAGGTCGTCACCGGCAGTCACACGGCCGCCGACATGGTCCAGTACACCGACACGGCGCTCGAATTCGACCTGCTCGCCTCACGGGGTTCCGACTTCCACAGTCCCGAGGAGAGCCGGGTGGACGTGGGCAAGCTCGACCAGCACCTGTCCGGCCGGCTGACGCCGGTGTGGAGCGCGCTCGAGCACCGCATCCACTGGCCGGATTGATTCTTGCCACAGACGAGGACCATGGCCCAGATCTTCGAAGTCCATCCCGACAACCCGCAGGCCCGTTTCCTGCGCCAGGCGGCGCAGATCCTGGGCCAGGGCGGCATCGGCGCGATCCCGACCGACTCCAGCTACGCGCTGGTCTGCCAGCTCGACGACAAGGCGGCCGCCGAGGCGCTGCGCCGCATCCGCGGCGTCGACGACAAGCACCACATGACGCTGCTGTGCCGCGACCTCAGCGAGCTGGGCAGCTACGCGCGGGTCGACAACAAGCAGTACCGGATGATCAAGACGGCCACGCCGGGGCCGTTCACCTTCATCCTGGAGGCGACCAAGGAAGTGCCGCGGCGACTGTCGCATCCGTCGCGCCGCACCATCGGGCTGCGCGTGCCGGACCACCGCGTCACGCAGGACCTGCTCGCGCTGGTGGGCGGCCCGCTGCTGGCGACGACGCTGATCCCGCCCGGCGAGCACGAGCCGCTCAATGATCCCGAGCAGATCACCGCCCGCTACGACAAGCAGATCCAGCTGATCATCGACGCCGGCGCCTGCCCGATGAAGCCGACCACCGTGGTGGACCTCACCTCGGAACCGCCGGTGCTGGTGCGCCGCGGTTGCGGCGATCCGGCCTGCCTGGGTCTGGAACTCGAGGAAGCCGGCGCCGAGGAGTGACCCCGCGCCGCGCTCGCCCCGGCGCCAGTGCCGTTCGAGGGACCATCAGGGACCATGAAAAACGCCGGCACGAAGCCGGCGTTCGGCAGGGGGCCAGCGGCCCTCGTATCGCGGCTCAGACCGCCGCGGTGATCACGATCTCGATCTTCCACTCCGGCTTGGCCAGCTTGGCCTCGACGGTGGCGCGGGGCGGCGTGTGGCCGGCCGGCACCCAGGCGTCCCAGGCGGCGTTCATGCCGGCCAGGTCCTTGACGTCGGCGATGTAGAGCTGGGCGCGCAGGATCTTGGTCTTGTCGCTGCCGGCGCGGGCCAGCAGCTTGTCGATCATCGCCAGCACCTGCTCGGTCTGGCCCTTGACGTCGGCGGTGGCGTCTTCCGGCACCTGGCCGGCCAGGTAGACCACGCCGTTGTGGATGGCCATCTCGGAGAGACGCGGGCCGACGTCAAAGCGTTCGATGTTGCTCATTTGCTGTGCTGCTTGGGCTTGTGGGAATGCTTGTGCTCGCGCTGCTCGCGCGACTGCTCATGGCGGTGGGATTTCGCCGGCGCGGCCGCAGTCGCGGCACCGGCGGCGCCAGCCTTCTGGCCGAGCTTGCTCTCGGTGCCCGCCATCAGCTTGCTGATGTTGGCCGCATGGCGCCAGATCAGCAGCAGGCTCATCAGCGCGATGGCCGGCAGTTCGGGACCGACGTCCCAGACCAGCATCTGCAGCAGCGGCGCGGCGACGGCGGCGCTCAGCGAGGCCAGCGATGAATAGCGGAACACGACCGCCATCGCGATCCACACGCCGAGCACGGTCAGGCCCAGCCACGGGTTGATCGCGAGCAGCACGCCGGCCGCGGTGGCGACGCCCTTGCCGCCGACGAACTTGAAGAACACCGGCCAGAGGTGGCCGACGAAGGCCGCCAGCCCGACCAGCGCGGCCGTGCCCTCCTCCAGGCCGTAGGGCGCGCCGAACTTCAGCACCAGCAGCACCGGCAGGTAGCCCTTGAGCGCGTCGAAGACCAGCGTGAGGATCGCGGCCGCCTTGTTGCCGGAACGCAGCACGTTGGTCGCGCCCGGGTTGCCGCTGCCGTAGCTGCGCGGATCGGACAGGCCCATCAGCCGGCTGACGATCACCGCGAAGGACAGCGAACCGATCAGATACCCGGCCACGACGGCCAACAGGGGAAACAGGACACTTTGCATGGGGCGCTATTCTGCCCCGGACTTCAGCGCGCACTGGACCGGGCGGGCCGCCAGCAGCTCCGTCAAAACCCGGGGTTCGAGGCTGACCAGGTACCCGCGGCGGCCGCCGTTGATCAGGATCCGGGGCAGCGCCAGGATGGTGGACTCGACGAAGACCGGCATCGTCTTGCGGGTCCCGAACGGCGAGGTGCCGCCCACCTGGTAGCCGCTGTGGCGTTGGGCGACGTCGGGCTTGCAGGGCTCGACCTTCTTGCAGGGGATCTGCCGCGCGAGCTCCTTCAGGCTGACGGTGCAGTCGCCGTGCATCAGCACGACGAGCGGCTGCGCCTTCTCGTCCTGCATCACCAGCGTCTTGACGACCTCGTGCTCGGGCACGCCGAGCTGCTTGGACGACTCGCCGGTGCCGCCGTGATCGACGTAGTCGTAGACATGTTCCCCGAACGCGATCTTGTGCTGACGCAGCATCTGCGTCGCGAGGGTCTCGCTGACATGGGCGGATTTCTTGCTCATGGGCGGGATTGTCGGCCCGCCGTGCGCGATCGCGCTTGTACGAGCTTGCTGCTGACAGGCGATGGCAACGCGAGCGCGTAGGCTTGCCCGCTTCTCCTGTTCACCGCCCTCGCCATGACGGACACCGCCGGCAGCTACAACCTCAAGGACCTGATCGGCGACGCCGCGCTGCGATCGCTGGCGACGGTGTTCGCGGAGACCGCGCCCGGCTTCCAGCGCAAGCGCTTCCTGGCCGTGGCCACCGACGGGCTCGAACCGCTGTCGATCATGCAGCGCGTGCATCGCGTGGCGGAGGCGCTCGAGGCCGCCCTGCCCGGCAGCTTCGCGGCGAAGCTCGATGCCGTCGTCGCAGCCTCGCCCAGGACCAGCGGCGCGTTCGTGAACGCGGGCCTGTGCGACTTCGTCGCGAGCTACGGCCTGCACGATCCGGTCGCGTCGCTCAAGGCGCTCAAGCGGATGACCCCGCACGGCAGCGCCGAATTCGCGATCCGCCCGTTCCTGCGCCAGGACCTCGCCGGCACGATGAAGACGATGGCGCGATGGACCGGCGACCGCGATGAGCACGTCCGCCGCCTGGCCAGCGAAGGCTGCCGGCCGCGGCTGCCGTGGTCGTTCCGGCTCGACGCGCTGGTCGCCGATCCGGCGCCGCTGGCGGAGATCCTCCACGCGCTGCGCGCCGACGAGAGCCTCTACGTGAGACGGTCCGTCGCCAACAACCTGAACGACATCACCAAGGACCATGCGGACTGGGTGTTCGCGCACGTGGACGGCTGGGACCTGGCGGACGAGCGCAGCGCGTGGATCGTCAAGCATGCGCTGCGCTCGCGCATCAAGCAGGGCGACGCACGGGCGCTGAAGCTGATCGGTGCGAGCGACGGCGCGCTGGCGGTCGTCGAAGGCCTGGCGATCGCGCCGGCACGCGTGGCGATCGGCGGGGAGATCGAGATCGCCTTCGAACTGCGCTCCACCGGCGAGACCGCGCAACGGCTGGTCGTCGACTATGCGGTCCACTATGTGAAGAAGAATGGCCGCGCGTCGCCGAAGGTGTTCAAGCTGAAGACCGTGGAGCTTGCGGCGGGGGAGTCGACGCCGATCCGCATCCGCCGCGCGCTGCGCAACTTCACGACGCGCACCCACTACGCGGGCACGCACGCGGTCGAGGTGATGGTCAACGGCCAGCGGCTCGCTGAAGGCACGTTCGACTTGCTGGTCGGCTGACTGCCTGGACCCCGCGCGCTGCGCGCGCCCCTCACCCCTGCCCTCTCCCGCAAGCGGGAGAGGGAGCCGCAAGGTCACCGCGGTGCACTCTCACTCCCTTTCCCGCTTGCGGCAGAGGGAGCCGCAAGGTCAGCGCGGTGCACTCTCACTCCCTCTCCCGCTTGCGGGAGAGGGAGCCGCAAGGTCAGCGCGGTGCACTCTCACTCCCTCTCCCGCTTGCGGGAGAGGGTGGGGGTGAGGGCCAGCGGACGTGGCAGTCCTGAAGCTCACTGCGCCGGGTCGCGGATCTCCCAGCGGATGCGGTCGATGCGCGCGAGCGTGTCCGCATCCAGCGTGCGGCCCATCGCCGCGATGTTCTCGTCCAGCTGCGCCGCCGAGGTCACGCCGATCAGCGTGCTGGCCGTCTGCCAGCGCGAGTGCACCCACGCGATCGCCAGCGTGGCGGGCGACATCCCCAGCTCGGCCGCGAGCGCGTTGTAGCGCTTCGCCGCCGCCAGCGTCTCGGGCCGCGCCCAGCGCTGTTTCTTCATGCTGTCGAAGATCGCGAGCCGGCCCGGCTTCGCCGGATCCGCCAGCCCGTGCGCGTCGTACTTGCCGCTCAGCGAGCCGAAACCCAGCGGCGAATACGCCAGCAGGCTCACGCCATGGCGGTACATCGCCTCGTCCAGGCCGTTCTCGACGATGCGGTTCACCAGGCTGTAGGCGTTCTGCACGCTGACGACGCGCGGCAGGCCGTGCCGCTCCGCCAGATGGAGGAACTCCCCGAGGCCGTACGGGGTCTCGTTGGACAGGCCCACGTGCCGGATCTTCCCGGCGCGCTGCAACTGCCCGAGCGCCTCGAGCTGCTCGAGCATCGACGCGACCGGCTTGTCCTTCGACGGCTCGAAATAGACGCCGCCGAACATCGGCACGTGCCGCGCCGGCCAGTGGATCTGGAACAGGTCGATCGTGTCGAGCTGCAGCCGGCGCAGGCTGTCCTCGCAGGCCTGCACGATCTGCGCGCCGGTGAGGTCCTGGCTGCCGTCGCGGATCCAGTCGTAGCCCCGCGACGGCCCGGCGACCTTGGTCGCGATCACCAGCCGCTCGCGCATCCCCCACCGCGCCTTCAGCCAGCGGCCGACGATCTCCTCGGTCCGGCCGAAGGTCTCGGCGCGCGCGGGCACCGGGTACATCTCGGCGAGGTCCAGCAGGTTGATGCCGGCGGCCACCGCACGATCGAGCAGGGCCTGGCTGCCGGCCTCGTCGACCTGTTCGCCGAAGGTCATCGTGCCCAGGCCGATGCGGCTGACCGACAGGTCCGACTGTCCGAGGGTGACGCGTTCCATCTTGTTCTCCGTGAGGTGCAACAAGCCAGTGTGCATGAGCCCGCGCGACCTCGCCGCCGGCGCGGACCAAGCCTGGGCGAACGCCGCGCGCCCGTCCGGCGCCGCCTTTACACGTGTCTCCATTGCAGTCCACAAATTATTGTTTTACAGTAATTTCTTGCCATCCGACGGTAAGACTCATGAGCGCCCCCTCCTCCCCTGCCAGCCCTTTGCGCATCCGCTGGATCGCGCACTGCGTGCGCGCGATGGCCCTGATCGCGATGGCGGTGGTGGTGGGTTTCCACGCGGTGTTCTGGACCAGCCGCGGCTTGGTCGAGCGCACCGCGCGCAAGGAATGGTGCGTGGACTGCACGCTGCAATTCGACGCCGCGTCCCGCGCCTGGGGATTCGCGGTGAACCTGCCGCTGGCACTGCTGACGCTGTTCGCGCTGCTGTGCCTGTGGCGGCTGTTCGGCGCCTATCTGCGGGGCCAGGTCTTCACCGACGCCGCGACGCGCCACCTGCGCCGGCTGGGCCAGTCGGTGACGGCGATGGCGCTCGTGATGCCGCTGACGGACACGGCCACCATCCTCGCGCTGACGCTGGGCAATCCGCCCGGGCAGCGGATGCTGTCCGTCAACCTCGGCAGCCAGCACTACATCGTGCTGCTGCTGGGCCTGGTGCTGATCGCCATGGCCATGGTGATGCGCGAGGCCCAGCGCATGGCGCAGGAGAACGCCGAGTTCGTCTGAACGGACCGGTCCAGGACATCCCGCCCATGCCCATCGTCGTCCGACTCGACGTGATGCTCGCGCAGCGCAAGATGCGCTCGAAGGAGCTCGCGGAGGCCATCGGCATCACCGAGGCCAATCTTTCGCTGCTGAAGTCCGGCAAGGTGCGCGGCGTGCGCTTCGACACGCTGTCGCGGATCTGCGCGGTCCTGCAGTGCCAGCCCGGCGACCTGCTCGCCTGGGAGCCGGGCGAGGAACCCGAGGACGGAGGCGCCGATGGGCATGCTTGAGCCACGGTCTGCCGACGTGTCGGCGGGACGTCGCGTGGCCGGACCGCGGACGATCGCGATCGGCGCGGTGCTGCTGCTGCACGTGGCGCTGGTCGGCTGGCTGCAGCACGCCTGGCATCGCGCGGACGCGCATCGGGAACAGCCGCGGTCGACCGTCCGGATGGTGACGATCCAGTTGCCGCCGCTGCCGAAGACGGCGACGAACCAGGCCAGGGCCGCCCCCTCGGCCCGGGTCGAGGCGAAGCGGACAAGACCCGACCCCGAGGTTTCGCCAGCGAGGACCGCGACCGAGGCGCCGGCCGCGACGCGCTCGACGGCGCGCGTGGTCGTGCCGACGCCCGAGGTCGCGCCGCCAGAAGAGGCCCCGCGTTCGACGATCGTCGTCGCCGCGCCGACGCCGGCCTCGGGTGCGTCGGGCCCGACGGGCCGCGATCTCCTGTACGGCGCTGCGACGCAGCATGCGGTCCGCCAAGCGGCGAAGGGGCAGCCCTTGCTGTCCGAGCGCGCGGACCAGGCGAGCCTGGCGCCCGAGAAGATCGACGCGTCGACGAAGCTCGGCAAGGAAATGATGAAGGGGGCGACCGGCGACTGCCTGAAGGGCGAGTTCGCCGGCGGCGGTGCGGGGCTGCTCAGCCTGCCGTTCTGGGTGCTTGCCGAGGCGCGGGGCAAGTGCCGCCGATGACGCCCGGACGCGGGACACGCGTCGTCAACCCATACCGGCCGCGCGCCGTTCAGCGCAGATCGCATCCGCGACATCCGTGTTGCGACACAGGGAGAGAGTCGAAGTGAAGCCCCAGAAGATCAAGCGCGCGGCGCGCCGCGTGCCGGCCGTCGCCATCGCGCTCGCCGCGTTGAGCACCCTCGCCGCCTGCGATCCGGTCGCCGCGGCGGCCACGCCGGAAACCGCGGCGTCCGCGCCGTCCGCGGCGTCCGCGGCTCCGGCGGCCTCCGGCGCGATGGCGCTGCCCACCGTGCAGAGCGACATGAAGCGCGGGGCGTCCTTCCCCTACAAGCGGCTCAACGAGTTGCTGGCCAAGCTCCGCACCGAGGGCGAGGGCCTGTTCGTGAGTCGCTTCGTGCTGACGGACGCCAAGGACAACAGCAAGCCGCCGCCGGCCGGCACCAAGCTCGCGCTGATGAGCGACGACGAGTACATCCCCATCCCCGTCGACGAGAAGGGGCGCTTCGACCTGCCGACCTTTCCCGAGAAGCAGGCCAAGGACATGGACTTCGGCACCAACGTGCCCAAGGGCGACCTGGGCGTGCGGCTGAGCATCGACCTGGCGACGCCGCCCGAGATGCTGGACATGGCGACGGTGCGCCGCATCGTCACGGTGGGCCAGCGGCTGCGCACGGAGCTGCTGCCCTGGTACGTGCGCTGGATGTTCCCGCAGATCGACGGCGTGATCGTGTGCAGCGATCAGCCGCAGTGGAACCTCGACTGGATGGAGGGCGGCCAGCACCTGCGCCTGCCCTTGCCCACCGAAGCGAAACAGCGCGAGCCGGAGACGCCCAAGGACAAGCCGTCGCGTGCGTGTACCGTGCTCACGGGCCAGGAGCAATGGCCCGACGCGGCGCTGCTGCAGCCGCAGCCGGGCGCGAACACCAAGCTCTACGTCAAGCTGCGCAACACGCGCGCGAGCTGAACGCCCGCACCAGCTGAAGGTGCGTGCGAGCTGAAGGTGCCTGCGAGCTGAAGGTGCCTGCGAGCTGAAGGTGCCTGCGAGCTGAAGGTGCATGCGAGCTGAGCGTGCCTGTTGCTCGATGGAACTCCCTCTCCCGCTTGCGGGAGAGGGCGGGGGTGAGGGCCAGCGCCCGAGGCAGTCGGCCAATCCAGGGCTTCTGCACTTCCACCGCCGCTGGCCCTCACCCCTTCCCTCTCCCGCAAGCGGGAGAGGGGGCAAGACCAGCGTGCGTTGGTGTCATACGGCGCTTCAGACGGCGCGTCCCGCCGCGCGCCCTGTCGCCCGATCCGCTTCGAGCTGCCGCAGCACGCGTCGCTGTACCTTCCCGGTGGTCGTCATCGGCAGCGTCTCGATGAACTCGATCTCCTTCGGATACTCGTAGGGCGCGAGCCGCTGCCTGACGAAGTCCTGCAGCTCCTCCGTCAACGCCGCCGACGGCTGCCGCCCTGGCGCGAGCACGACAAAGGCCTTCACCAGCGCGCCGCGTTCGACATCGGGCTTGGGCACGACGGCCGCGTTGGCCACCGCGTCGTGACGCACGAGGCAGTTCTCGATCTCGCCCGGCCCGATGCGGTATCCGGCGACCTTGAACTGGTCGTCGGCGCGGCCCTGGTACCAGAGATAACCGTCTTCATCGACGCGCGCGAGGTCGCCGGTGCGGCACCAGCTGTCCGCCGGATCGCCGGTGAACTTGGCGGCGGTCGCGCCTTCGTTGCGCCAGTAGCCGAGGAAGAAGATCGGATCCGGCGTACCGTGCACGTCGCGGCGGTGGACCGCCACTTCGCCGATCTGCCCGGGGGGACAGACCTGCCCCTCGTCATCGATGACCGCGACGCGGTGACCGGGATACGCGCGCCCCATGCTGCCCGGCTTGGCGGGCCACAGCCGTGCGCAGTTGCCGACGACGTAGTTGATCTCGGTCTGTCCGAACATCTCGTTGATGGTCACGCCGAGCTCTCGCCGCCCCCAGTCGAAGACCGCGTCGCCGACGGCCTCGCCCGCGCTCATGACGGCCTGCAGGTGCAGGGTGTAGCGCTCGGCGGGATGCGGCACCGCCTTCATCATCGCCTTGAGCGCGGTCGGGAACAGGAAGGTGTGGGTGACGCGGTACTGCTGCATCAGCTCGAAGGCCTTCTCCGGCGAGAAGCGCCCCTGGTAGCCGAGGATGGGCCGGCCGAAGCACAGCGAGGGCAGCAGCGCGTCCATCAGGCCACCGGTCCAGGCCCAGTCGGCGGGGCTCCAGAACACGGCCTCGCTGCGGACGGCCGGATCGTGCGGATCGAAGCCGAACCAGTTCTGGCTCGCGATGAAGCCGGTGAGGTTGCCCAGCAGCGCGCGTTGCGGCAGCAAGGCGCCCTTGGGCGCGCCGGTCGTGCCGCTGGTGTAGATCAGGATCGCGGGATCCTCGGCCGCGTTGTCGCGGGCGGCGAAGCGCGCGTCCTCGGCCTGCAGCGCGGCCATCCAGCCGGTCTCGTGCTCATGCGCGTCGCCGACCTCCCCCACGACCAGCACGTGCCGCAACGACGGACAGGACGCGCGCACCGCGCGCATCGGCTCGAGCGCGCCGCCTTCGACGATGGCGACCTTGGCCTCGCTGTCCTTGAGCCGGTACTCGAGCGCGTCGGGCCCGAAGAGCATCGACAGCGGCATCGCGACCGCGCCGAGCTGGTTGATCGCGATGTGCGCGACGGCGGTCTCGAAACGTTGCGGCAGCACGAGCGCGACGCGGTCGCCGGGCTCGACGCCCAGTCGCCTGAGCGCGTTGGAGAGCCGGTTGGCCGCGCGCTGCAGTTGACCGAAGGAATAGTGGGCGCGGCATCCGCTGTCGCTGTCGAAGAGGATGGCGGGCGCGTCGGGGGTCTCGCGGGCCCAGCGGCCGCAGCAGAGTTCGGCGATGGCCAGGCGCTCGGGCACCTGCCAGCGGAACGCGCCGTGGATCAGCGCGTAGGCGTCGGGCGCGGCGCGGGTCGCCGCGGAGGGCACGGTGATGCCGTCGGCCGGGCCGGCGTCCTGGGCGGTCTTGCCGGTCATCGTGTCTCCATCCTGGTCTGGAACAAGAGCGTGGATGCTAGCGAGCGGGTCCTGGACGGTCTTCATGGAAAGCCCGTAGCGCCAGGACGGTGCCGGGCGTCGGAGCCGATGCCCGCCAGAGGTGCATGGACTCACCGCGGGCGATCCGCATATCGATATCCGGATCCCGGCTCCTACACTGGTCCGCATGAGCCTCAAGATCCTGCACAACCCCCGCTGCTCCAAGTCGCGCGAGGCGCTCGCGCTGCTGGAGTCCCGTGGTCTCCATCCCGAGGTCGTCGAGTACCTGGAGACGCCGCTCACGCTGCCCGAGCTGCAGACGCTGCATCGCCAGCTCGGCACGCCGGTACGCGCGATGGTGCGCGACAACGAGGACGAGTATCGCGAGCTCCACCTGGCGGACGCCTCGCTGACCGACACGCAGTTGCTGCAGGCGGTGGCCGATCGTCCGAAGCTGCTGCAGCGGGCGATCGTCGTGCAGGACGACCGCGCGCTGGTCGCGAGGCCGCCGGAGCTGTTGAACGACTGGTTGAAGTGAATCGGTCGGCTGAGCCCTTCAGCCCGGACGCATCAGCTCGAGCCGCTCAGCCCTTGAACCGCGCCAGCGCATCGCCGGCCAGCCGGCAGATGCGCCAGTCCGGCATGACGGTCGCGCCCATCTTCTCGTAGAAGCGGATGGCGTTCTCGTTCCAGTCGAGCACCGACCATTCGAAGCGGCCGTAGTCGCGCTCGACGGCGAGCTGCGCAAGGTGCGTCAGCATGCGCTTGCCCAGTCCCGTGCCGCGATGCGCGGGCTGGACATAGAGATCCTCGAGATACAGCCCTGGCTTGCCGAGGAAGGTCGAGAAGTTGGTGAAGGTCAGCGCGAAGGCGACCACGGTGCCGCTGTCGTGCTCGGCGACCATGGCCTCGCAGACGGGACGCTCGCCGAAGAGATGCGGGAGCAGCTTCTCCGGCGTGACCGCCATCAGATGCGTCAGCTGCTCGAAATCGGCGAGCTCGCCGATCAGACCGACGATGGCGGGCAGGTCGTCGGGACGTGCGGGACGGAGGGTGTAGGCGTCGGTGGAGGCGGATGCGGAGTCGGTCATGGACGGGCGGGCGCCGGCGGCGCGGTCGGGCTCGGGATGGAAGGCGTCGAGGGTACACGCAGCGGGCGGCGCCCCTGCCTGGCAAGCGCCCGGTGTAAGAAACTCCGCCGGCCGCGGACTATCCAGGAAAGGCCCCTCGAATCCCTCGACGGGCCGGCTGCCCGGAAAGAGGCCCTGCCCCATGCAAGACCCGTCACCGATCGACCCGACCGCGCCACCGGACGACCTGTACCGGGAAGCCATCCGCCGTCACGGCGCCGAGGTCGCCCGCTTCGTCGCGGGCTACGAGCGCGATGAAGCGCGGCGCCAGGAGCTGCTGCAGGACGTCCACGTGGCGCTGTGGCAAAGCTTCCCGGGCTTCCGCGGCCAATGCGGACTGCGCACCTGGGTCTACCGCATCGCCCACAACGTGGGGGCCTCGCACATCGAGCGCAGCCGCAAGGTCGTCGAGCGCGGCTACCTCGGGCTCGACGACGCCGAGGCGGAAGCCGTCATCCACGACGGCGCCGACATGTCGCTCACCGAGCGTCGCATCGACCTGCAGCGGGTCTTCGCGCTGATCCACCGGCTCAAGGCCGCGGACCGCGAGGTGATGCTGCTCTACCTCGAGGATGTCGACGCCGCCGCCATCGGCGAGATCACCGGGCTGTCCGCGCGCCACGTCGCGACCAAGGTGCACCGCATCAAGGCGGTGCTGGCCCAGCAACTCTTCCCTCGTGAGGTCCCACGATGAACCGCAGCCCCGATCTCCCGCCGCCGGAGCCCGACGACGGCATCAAGCAACTTTGGAGGAACCAGATGACGCCGACCACCGAATTCGCCCCCGAGGACCTGCGGCGCGCCGCCGGACGTTTCCAGCGCCGCGTGAAGTGGCGCAACGCCGCCGAGTACCTGGCCTGCGTGGCCGTGGCACTGGTCTTCGCGCTCTACCTGACGAAATTTCCCTTCCCATTGATGCGCGTCGGCAGCCTGCTGGTGATCGCGGGGACGGCGATCGTCGCCTGGCAACTGCACCGCCGCGCTTCGTCGCAGCCGCAATCGGCGGACCGTGGCGCGCAGTCGTGGCTCGACTACCAGCGCGCCCAGTGGGTGCGACAGCGCGACGCGCTGCGCTCGGTGGCGCTTTGGTACATCGGACCGCTCGTGCCGGGCCTGATCGTCTTCCGATGGGGCGTGGAGACCGAGCTGGGCGCCGGCGCGCCGTTCGCTCGCGGGCTGGTAATCAACCTCGCGATCGCGGCCGTGTTCCTGGTGGTGATCCTCTTCAACCGCTATGCGGCCAGCCGGCTGCAGAAGCAGATCGACCAGCTCGACCAGGAGGTCTGCTGACAGGACTCGCATCAGGCGGGACGCCGATCGGGCGATGATGGGCCGGTGTCGAAATCCGCGCGCCCCGCTCGTCGTGAGGGAGGCGCTCCCGCCGAGAACACCCGAGGACCTTCGATGAAAACACTGCTGATCGCTCCCGCCCTGCTCGTCCTGGCCGCCGCCGCCCAGGCCGCCCCCGCGACCTACGAGATCGAACCCGCGCACACCTACCCGAGCTTCGAGGCCGACCACATGGGGCTGTCGTACTGGCGCGGCAAGCTCAACAAGAGCGCCGGCACCATCGTCTACGACAAGGCCACCGGCGCGGGCAGCGTCGATGTCAGGATGGACTTGGCCAGCATCGACTTCGGCCTGGACGCAATGAACGCCTGGGCCAAGGGCAAGGACTTCTTCAACGTCGAGAAGACCCCCAACGCCGACTTCAAGGGCCGCTTCGAAGGCGGCCAGGGCGGCGTGCCGGCCAAGGTCGTCGGCGAGCTCACGCTCAACGGCAAGACCCGGCCCATGACGTTGACCGTGCACCAGCTCAAGTGCATCCCGCATCCGATGCTCAAGCGCGAGCTCTGCGGCGCGGACGCCTCGGGCAGCTTCAACCGCGAGGAGTTCGGACTCGGCGCGGGCAAGGACTGGGGCTTCAAGATGGACGTGAACCTGCGCATCCAGGTGGAAGCCATCGCCAAGGAGTGACCGGCCGGCGCCCGGATCACGAGCGAGAATCCGCAGCGCCGCCGAGGCGGCGCAGCAATCCCTCTCTCCCGACCGATGCCTCCTCGAAGGCGCCCTCATGCAGAAGATCTCTCCCGTCAAGCTCATCGCCGGCATCGCCGCCGTGCTCATCGCCGTGGGCGGCCTGTTCGCGGCGGCCAACCTGCGCCAGGGCGCGGCGGACATGTTCAAGCACATCCGGCTGCCGATCCTCGCCACGAAGCCGGCGCAGCCGGCCGCGAGCGCCCCTGCCTCGGCCCGGGCCTCGGGCGTGAAGGTCATTCCGATCGGCGTGACGGATCAGGCGAGCGCGCCGGGCGCGGCGAAATGAGGACCAGCGCGGCGGGTTGCCCGAAGCGGTCCTGACCATGCGCGGTTCGCCAATCTGGCTCCGGGTGAGCCTGCTGATCCTGGTGTTGCTCACGCCAATGGCCGGCCTGCCGCTTCACAACCTGTTCGGCGCCCGCTTCTTCAACGCGTACTCGTCTTACCCGCAGGTGGTCGTCCCCGTGCTGATGGTCTTGACCGGGCTGCTGGTGAGCTCCTCCCGCTTTCAGGACCAGGCTCGCCATCGCTTCCCCACCGGCTGGGTCAGGGCGCTGTTCTCTCTGGTCTCGATGCTGCTGCTCGCGGGCATCCTGTACGTCTGCGGCAGTGGCTGGGTGGCCGCCACGAGCCGTCTGCTCGCTCGTGAGCCGGCGACCGTCGAACTCGAAGTGCTGAACCTGTACCGGGACGAATCGCGTCGCAGCCGTTGCTCCCAAGAGCTTGTCCTCGCATATCGCGACAGCAAGTCTCGGCTTTGCACCGACCACTTGCTTCCGAGAGCCGAGCTCCGCGTGGGCACGAAGCTGCAGGCGGACGGACTGGTCTCCCCGCTCGGGTTTCATCTACAGGCGCTGCGGCAGAAGTAGCGGGCTCACGACCGCCGCCGTTGTCTCCATGGCGAAAGCGCCAATGCGCGCGCGGCACTACAGTCGCTTGCCATGAGCACCGTATCGAGTTCCGCGACCGCCTCCGAGTACCTCGTCCGCCGCCCGCATCGCAGCGGCTTCCTCACGCTGCGCGGCCTGCGGCACCACGTGCTGCGCTGGGGTCCCGAGCCGGACGGCAAGCGGCCGCTGCTGGTGATGGTCCACGGCTGGATGGACGTCGGCGCATCGTTCCAGTTCATGGTCGACGCGTTCCGCGAGGACCGCAGCGTCGTCGCCATCGACTGGCGCGGCTTCGGGCTGACCGACAGCAACGGCACCGACGCGTACTGGTTCCCCGACTACCTCGGCGACCTCGACGCGCTGCTCGACGCCGTCAGCCCCGGCGTGCCCGTCGACCTGCTCGGCCACAGCATGGGCGGCAACATCGTGATGACCTATGCCGGCGTGCGGCCGCAGCGCCTGCGCAAGCTGGTGAACCTCGAAGGCTTCGGGCTGCCGGACACGACGCCGGAGATGGCGCCCGCCCGGCTCGCAAGCTGGCTCGACGAGCTCAAGGAGCCGCAGAGCCTCAAGACCTACGACAGCGTTGAGGGCGTCGCGCAGCGGCTGATGAAGACCAATCCGAGGCTGTCCGCCGACAAGGCCGCCTGGCTCGCGCCGCACTGGTCGCGGCAGGGCGACGACGGTCGCTGGCACATCCTCGGCGATCCGGCGCACAAGCGGACCAACCCCGTCCTCTACAAGAAGGCCGAGGCCCTCGCCTGCTGGTCGCGCATCGAGGCGCCGACGCTGTGGGTCGAAGGCAGCGAGACGAAGCTCTCGCAATGGTGGGGCGACCGCTATCCGCGCGAGGACTTCGAGACCCGGCTGAGCGTCGTCAAGGACCTGCGGCGCATCACGCTGCAGCAGGCCGCGCACATGATGCATCACGACCAGCCCGAAGCCCTCGCCCGCGCGGTGCAGGAGTTCCTCGGCTAGTCGCAGACAGGCACCGAAGTCTCCAGGTCAGCGCGGTGCCCTCTCACTCCCTCTCCCGCTTGCGGGAGAGGGCGGGGGTGAGGGGCCCCGCAGGGGCGGGGTCGGCGCAGTACCACGGCCGCTGGCCCTCACCCCTACCCTCTCCCGCAAGCGGGAGAGGGAGCAAGAGGGCGCGAGGTTAGCGATCAGTCTTTCGACACCACCACCGACTGATACGCCGCGATGAACTCCGGCGGCATCCGTTTCGGGCGTCCCTGGCTGATGTCGATGCACACCAGCTCCCAGCGCCCCCGCATCAGCGTCTGCCCGTCGCTCGCGCGGCGCAGCTGGAACCGGCGCTCCATCGACAGCTTGCCGTCGCCCGCCGTCAGCCAGGTGCCCAGCACCAGCGCCTCGCCCTCGAAGGACGGCAGCAGGTAGTCGTAGCCGCCGTGGCGGATCGCCATCGCGCGGTCCAGGCGCCGGTAGTCCTCGATGCCCAGCCCCAGCGCCACCGAGTGCGACCACCCGATCTGCTCGCACCACTTCACGTACACCGCATTGTTGGTGTGGTTCAGGCCGTCGATGTCCGCCGCCTGGGGGCAGACCTCCAACCGATGGGGGGACGGATAGTCCCAGCCGCTGGACAGCGGATCGGCGGGCTGCAGGATCGCTTCGCTCATCGGGGGGCGCTCATCTGGGGGTGGGTTCCGTGGGATTTCCGACGCTCGTGCTCGGGGTGCGACAGGGTAGCGCCGCGAGGCAGGCAGAATGCCGCCCTTTTCCGCCGTCGTCCGTCGCCAGCGCGACCCGCGCGCTTGTCGCACATTCCGCTCCCCATGAACATCATCGTCACCGAAGAACTCAAGGCCTACATCGATCCGCTGACCGAGGACGAATACGCCGCGCTCGAGCGCAGCATCCTCGCCGAAGGCTGCCGCGACGCGCTCGTGCTCTGGGGTGACATCCTCGTCGACGGCCACAACCGCCACGGCATCTGCACCAAGCATGGCATCCCCTTCCAGACCGTCCAGAACACCCGCTTCAAGTCGATGGAAGACGTGCATCTCTGGATGATCGACCAGCATCTCGGACGCCGCAGCGTCTCCGACTTCCAGCGCGGCGTGCTCGCGCTGCGCAAGAAGGAGATCATGGAAGCGCGCCGGCTGGCCGTGCTCAACGATCCCAGTCCCGAAGCCTCCGCCGCGGCCGCCGACACGCCCGCCGGCGTCACCGACACGCCGGTGCCGGCCGCCCCCGCGCTCAAGAGCCGCGAGGCCATCGCCCGCGCCGCGCGCATCAGCAGCGCCACGGTCACGCAGATCGAGAAGATCCAGAAGGCCGCCGCCCCTGAGCTCGTCGCCGCGGTGAAGTCGGGCGAGGTCTCCATCAGCGCCGCCGCCGTCATCGCCGACCTGCCCGCCGAGGAGCAGGCCGCCGCCGCCGCGGGCGGCAAGAAGGAGCTGCGCCAGGCCGCCAAGCGTGTGCGCGAGTCCAAGATCGGCAAGAAGGCTGCGGGTGACGCCGTCTCCGAAGTCGCGGTCGCCCTGCTGGACGTGCCGACCAACGAGGACGGCGAACTCGAGGCCGATCCCGCCGTCGCGCTGCTGCGCGCGCAGGTCGGCGCGCTGCAGGACGAGAACATCAAGCTCCGCGCCCAGGTCGCCGAGCTGCAGGCGCAACTCGCCGCCGCGAAGCAGGACGCGTCGCCGTTCTGAGGCTCAGCCCCCGCACGAAAGATCGTGAGAGTCCTCGGTAGCAAAACCGGGGAAGTACGGCAGCGATTGGGGACGGTGAGGTGTGGGGTTTCAGCCCTTGCGGCTGGGGCCCCATACCTCGGCGGCCAACGCACCAGACCGGGCAGGTAGGCGGTCCATCAAAACCCCGTGATCGGCCCCGAGCGCTCCCGCTCGGGCCGTTTCGCCTCGATCTCGTCGAAATACGGCACGGGGTCCTTCACCCCCGCCTCCGCCTCCCGCCGGTTCATCACCGTCGCGTAGATGACGACGATCGCCACGTAGACGATCAGTGCGCCCTGGGATCCGACCCAGAAACTGAACGGCCAGCCGAAGAAGTCGAAGCTGAGCGCCCGGGCGAAGTAGGCCACCCCGAAGGTCACCAGCGCCCATACCAGCAGCAGCATCAGCGTGAGGCGCCAGTTCCCGCGCCGCACCCAGCGGCGGCGGGCGCGGAACATGCCGGAGGGGGTGCCGGCGGCGGTACTGGCAGCGGTATTGGCGGCCCCGCCGGGCGGGTCGCCCGCTTCCGGGACAGGGGGTTTCTGGCGCATGCCGCCATCTTAGGGAGGCCCTCCGGCGCAGCATGAGAAAATACCCGGTTTCGGGCCCCCTGCCGGGGGGCCTCACCCTTCGAATGCTTCGAGCGAATCATGGAAATCGAACAAATCAATGCGATCGGCAACACGCTGACCGATCTGCAAGCGCGTACCGACGCGCTAAGGGGGTACCTTTGACTACGACCGCAAAGCGCTGCGGTTGAATGAAGTCAACGCCGCCCTGGAGAACCCCAACGTCTGGAACGATCCCAAGCGGGCCCAGGAACTCGGCAAGGAAAAGCGCACGCTGGAGCAGGTCGTCGAGACGATCAACCACCTGACGTCCAACATCGCCGACAACCTCGAGCTGTTCGAGATGTCCAAGGCCGACAACGACGTCGCCGGCATCCAGACCATCGAGGCCGAGTCCGTCAAGCTGACCGAGAAGGTCGAGGAACTCGAATTCCGCCGGATGTTCAACAACCCGGCCGACCCGCTGAACTGCTTCATCGACATCCAGGCCGGCGCCGGCGGCACCGAGGCCTGCGACTGGGCCGGCATGCTGCTGCGCCAGTACCTGAAGTATTGCGAGCGCAAGGGCTTCAAGGCCGACGTCGAGGAGCAGACCGACGACGAGATCGCCGGCATCAAGAGCGCCACCATCAAGGTGGAAGGCGAATACGCCTTCGGCCTGCTGCGTTCCGAATCGGGCGTGCACCGCCTGGTGCGCAAGAGCCCGTTCGACTCGTCCGGCGGCCGCCACACCAGCTTCGCCTCGCTCTTCGTGTATCCGGAAGTGGACGATTCGATCGAGATCGACATCAACCCGTCGGATGTCCGCACCGACACCTATCGCGCGTCCGGCGCGGGCGGCCAGCACATCAACAAGACCGACTCGGCGGTGCGCCTGACCCACATCCCGACCGGCATCGTCGTCCAGTGCCAGGACGGCCGCAGCCAGCACAGCAACCGCGACGTCGCCTGGAAGCGCCTGCGCTCGCGCCTGTACGACCATGAGATGAAGAAGCGCATGGCCGAGCAGCAGAAGCTCGAGGACAGCAAGACCGACGTGGGCTGGGGCCACCAGATCCGCTCGTACGTGCTGGACCAGAGCCGCATCAAGGACCTGCGCACCAACGTCGAGATCTCCAACACCCAGAAGGTGCTGGACGGCGACCTCGACGCATTCATCACCGCCTCGTTGAAACAAGGCGTCTAAGAAGACTCCGAGACAAATGCCCCGGCGCGCCATCCCCGGCCCGGGGCTTCTTCATTCCTACAAGGAAGCCCGCCATGCGTGAAGGCACTGCCACCCTGATCCGCCGCGCCGACTACGTCGCGCCGATCTTCTGGATCCGCACCGTCGACCTGTGCGTCGACCTCGATCCGGTCAAGACGCTGGTCGCCAGCAAGATGCGCCTGGAACGCAACGCCGCGGTGCCGCACGGCCCGCTGCGCCTGCACGGCGAGGAGCTCAACCTGCTGCGCGTGCTGATCGACGGCGAGAGCGTGTCCTTCCGCCAGGAAGGCCATGAGCTGATCATCGACAACGTGCCCGACGCGGACTTCACGCTCGAGATCCGCAACACCTGCTGCCCGGAGAAGAACACGACGCTGTCGGGCCTGTACACCTCCGGCGGCAGCTTCTTCACGCAGTGCGAGGCCGAAGGCTTCCGCCGCATCACCTACTTCCTGGACCGCCCCGACGTGATGGCGGTCTACACGGTGACGATGCGCGCCGACAAGTCGAAGTACCCGGTGCTGCTGTCCAACGGCAACCTGGTGGAGTCCGCCGCGCTCGACAACGGCCGCCACCTGGCGAAGTGGCACGACCCCTTCCCCAAGCCCAGCTATCTCTTCGCGATGGTCGCCGGCGACCTGGTCGCGCGCGAGCAGCGCATCCGCACCCGCGGCGGCAAGGACCACCTGCTGCAGGTGTACGTCCGCCAGGGCGACCTGGAGAAGACCGAACATGCGATGAACTCGCTGATCGCCTCGGTCGTGTGGGACGAGGCCCGCTTCCAGCTGCCGCTGGACCTGGAGCGTTTCATGGTCGTCGGCGTGTCCGACTTCAACATGGGCGCGATGGAGAACAAGGGGTTGAACATCTTCAACACCTCGGCGCTGCTGGCCTCCCCCGCCACCGCGACCGACGCGGACTTCGCCCGCATCGAGTCCATCGTCGCGCACGAGTACTTCCACAACTGGACCGGCAACCGCGTGACCTGCCGCGACTGGTTCCAGCTCTCGCTCAAGGAAGGCCTGACCGTCTTCCGCGACCAGGAGTTCAGCCAGGACATGGCCGCCACGCCCAGCGCGCGCGCGGTCTGCCGCATCGAGGACGTGCGCGCGCTGCGCGCCCGCCAGTTCCCCGAGGACGCCGGCGCGATGGCGCATTCGGTGCGTCCCGACGAATACGTCGAGATCAACAACTTCTACACCGCCACCGTCTACGAGAAGGGCGCGGAAGTCGTGCGCATGTACCAGACGCTGGTCGGCCGCGAAGGCTTCGGCAAGGGCATGGCGCTCTACTTCGAGCGTCATGACGGCCAGGCCGTGACCTGCGACGACTTCGCCCAGGCGATCGCCGACGCGAACCCGGGCTCGCCGCTGACGACGCGCCTGGACGCGTTCAAGCGCTGGTACGCGCAGCCCGGCACGCCGCGCCTGCGGGCCCGCGGCGCGTACGACGCCGCCGCCCAGACCTGGACGCTGACGCTGGCGCAGTCCAATTCCGCCGCGCCCGGCCAGCCGGCCAAGCTGCCGCAGGTGATCCCGGTCGCGCTGGGCCTGCTGTCGCGCGACGGCCAGGCGCTGCCGCTGATGCTGCAGGGCGAGGACGGCGCCGCCGGCGCCACCGACACCGAGCGCGTGCTGGTGCTGGACCAGGCCGAGCAGTCCTTCGTCTTCGTCAACGTGCCGTCCGAGCCGGTGCCGTCGCTGCTGCGCGGTTTCTCCGCGCCGGTGGTGCTGGACGACGGCCTGGGCGACGCCGAGCTGCTGGTGCTGCTCCAGCACGACAGCGACGCCTTCAACCGCTGGGAAGCCAGCCAGCGCCTGGCGCTGAACCGCATCCTCGGCGCCGTGCGCGCGGGCCAGCCGCTGGTGCTGGACGGCGCCTACCTCGACGCGATGCGCGCGGTGCTGCGCCATCCGGAACTGGACCCGGCCTTCAAGGCGCTGGCGCTGCAGCTGCCCGACGAGGCCTACATCGCCGAGCAGCTGGACGTGGTCGACCCGCAGGCGATCCACGCGGCGGTCGAAGCCGCGCAGACGCAGCTGGCCGCGGCGCTGCAGGCCGACTGGGCCTGGGCCTTCGACGCGCACCAGGTCACCACCGGCTACAGCCCGGACCCGGTGCAGAGCGGCAAGCGCGCGCTGGTCAACCTGTCGCTGGCGATGCTGGTGCTGCACGCGACCCGCGGCGGCGACAACGTCTGGCCGGGCCGCGCCTACCAGCGCTTCAAGGACGCGACCAACATGACCGACCGCATGGGCGCGCTGTCCGCGCTCGTGAACGCGCACGCGGAGCTGGCCGACAGCGCGCTGGCGCGCTTCCACGCCCAGTTCAAGGGCGAGGCGCTGGTCATCGACAAGTGGTTCGCGCTGCAGGGCCGCGCGGCCGAGCGCGACGGCAAGACCTTCGCCAAGGTCAAGCAGCTGATGAAGCACCCCGACTTCACGCTGAAGAACCCCAACCGCGCGCGCAGCCTGATCTTCTCGCTGGCGATGTTCAACCCCGCGGCCTTCCACCGCGCCGACGCGGCCGGCTACGTGTTCTGGGCCGAGCAGGTGCTGGCGCTGGACGCGATCAACCCGCAGGTGGCCGGCCGCCTGGCCCGCGTGATGGACCGCTGGACCGCGCTGGCGCAGCCCTACCGCCATGCCGCGCGCGAGGCCATCGCCCGCGTGGCCGCCAAGCCGGACCTGTCGAACGACGTGCGCGAGATCGTCGAACGCGCGCTGGCCTCGGACACGCAGCCGGCCGAGACGGCGATCGCCGCCGCGCAGCCCTGATACCGCGCGTGGAGCGACCCGCGCGCCGCGGCGCGATCCGGATCGCGCCGCGGCGCCAGAGATTTGCAACCATCGGAGTCGTTTCATGAGTCAACGCGTCAGCCTGACCCAATACCTCGTCGAGCAGCAGCGGCTGCACGGCCACATCCCGCAGCAGCTGCGGCTGCTGATCGAGGTGGTCGCGCGGGCCTGCAAGCGCATCGCCATCAGCGTCAACAAGGGCGCGCTGGGCGACGTGCTGGGCACGGCCGGATCGGAGAACGTGCAGGGCGAGGTCCAGAAGAAGCTGGACATCATCGCCAACGAGGTGCTGATCGAAGCCAACGAGTGGGGCGGCCACCTGGCCGCGATGGCCTCCGAGGAGATGGACAGCATCTACCTGGTGCCCAACCGCTTCCCGCAGGGCGAGTACCTGCTGATGTTCGATCCGCTGGACGGCTCGAGCAACATCGACGTGAACGTGTCGATCGGCACCATCTTCTCGGTGCTGAAGAAGCCCGAGGGCAGCAAGGGCGTCAGCGAGGAGGACTTCCACCAGCCCGGCACCGCGCAGGCGGCGGCGGGCTACTGCGTCTACGGACCGCAGACGACGCTGGTGCTGACGGTGGGCGACGGCGTGGCGATGTTCACGCTGGACCGCGAGCAGGGTTCGTGGGTGCTGACCGCCGACGACGTGAAGATCCCGGCGGACACCAAGGAGTTCGCGATCAACATGTCCAACATGCGCCACTGGGACGAGCCGGTGAAGCGCTACATCGACGAATGCCTGGCCGGGTCGACGGGGCCGCGCGGCAAGGACTTCAACATGCGCTGGATCGCGTCGATGGTGGCGGACGTGCACCGCATCCTGACGCGCGGCGGCGTGTTCATGTACCCGTGGGACAAGCGCGAGCCCAACAAGGCCGGCAAGCTGCGCCTGATGTACGAGGCCAACCCCATGGCCTTCCTGGTCGAGCAGGCCGGCGGCGCGGCGACCAACGGCCGCCAGCGCATCATGGAGCTGCAGCCGACCAAGCTGCACGAGCGCGTCTCGGTCGTGCTGGGCTCGAAGAACGAGGTCGAGCGGGTGACGCAGTACCACCTGGAAGCCGACAAGGCCAAGTAAGCCTTCCCACGAAGTAGAAGGCCGCTCGATGAGCGGCCTTCTTTCTTTCCGCTTTCCGCTTTCCGCTTTCCGCTTCCTGCGGAACGTCAGAACAACTGGCCGCCGTTGCCCTGGCCGCTGTCGTCGTCCCCGCCGCGAGCGCCGGCCGCCGGCTTGTCGTCGCTCCGGAGTTCGGCGAACTTCCCGGCCATCGTCGGATTGCCCTTGGTCAGCTTCTTGATCGTCACGTCCTGCGCCTTGTCGTTGGCCAGGCGCAGGTTGCGATCGGTGCCGAGCAGCGCTTCCTTGGTCTTCTGCAGGTGGTCGATGGACTTGTCGATCTCGTCGATCGCGGTCTGGAAGCGACGCGAGGCGAGCTCGTAGTTCTTCCCGAACGCGGTCTTGAAGGTCTCGAGCTGGGTCTCGAAGTTGGTGATGTCGATGTTCTGCGCCTTGACCAGCGCGAGCTCGTGCTTGTACTTCAACGAGTTCATCGCCGCGTTGCGCAGCAGCGTGATGATGGGCAGGAAGAACTGCGGCCGCACGACGTACATCTTCGGATAGCGGTGGAACACGTCGACGATGCCGGTGTTGTAGAGCTCGCTGTCCGGTTCCAGCAGGGACACCAGCACCGCGTACTCGCAGCCCTTCTCGACGCGGTCCTTGTCGAGCTCCTTGAGGAAGTCCTCGTTGCGGTTCTTGGTGGCGGTGCGATCGTTCTCGTTCTTCATCTCGAACATGATCGAGACGATCTCGGTGCCGGACTCGTCGCTGTCGCGGAAGATGTAGTCGCCCTTGCTGCCGGTGCGCGCGTCGTTGTCCTTCTCGAAGTAGGCGCGCGGGAAGGCGGTGGCGCGGATGCGGTTGAACTCGGTCTCGCAGTGCTGTTCGAGGGTCTCGCCCACCATCTTGGTCGACAGCCGCGCCTTCATGTCGCGCAGCCGCTCGATGGCGTCGTCGCGGTCCTTGATCTGCGTCTCGTACTTGTCCTTGAGCGACTTCTCGGCGAGCTGCTTCTCGAGCTCGGCGCGTTCGAGGCCGCTCCTCAGCCGGTCGCGTTCTTTCTCCACCGCGCCGACGGCCTGCGTCAGCGCCAGCTGCTGCGTCACGCCGATCGCGTCGAGCTTCGCCTTGAGGGCCTGGATCTCGACGTCCTTCGCCGCGGCGGCCTGCTGCCACTGCTTCTCGGACGCGCCGACGGCCTCGGTCACGGCGAGCTTGCGCTGGACCTCGACGGCGTCGAGCCTGGCCTTCAGCTGCTGGATCTCGCCGTCCTTGAGCGCGGCGGCCTTCTGCAGTTCGCCGGCGACCTTGGCCTGCGCCAACTCGACGGCATTGCGCTTGTCCTGCTCGGCCAGCGCGAGCCGCTCGTGCAGCTGCTTGTCGAAGTCGCTGTCGCGCACCTGCTTGAGGATGTCGGCGTACCCCGCCTCGTCGATCTTGAAGGCCTTGCCGCAGTGCGGGCAGATGATGTCATGCATGGGGAGTCCCCTCCACGTGTTCTTCAAAGGTGGCGGCGATGGCCCGCGCCGCCGCGTCAGGCGCGCATTGGAGCAGCATATGCGGCGCCTCGATGTCGATCACCGCGCATCGCCGCGCCCGCTTCGCGATCTCGTTCGAAGCGCTTGCGGGAACGACACGATCGCGCGTCGCGCGCAGCAGGAGGACAGGCACATCGATCCGGCCCACCGCCTGTCGCGCGTCGACCGACAGGACCTGCCGCGCCCGCCTGGCCATCACCTCGGGGGCGACGCGACCCACCGCGCGATGCAGGTCGTCCCGCAGCGCCGCGGTCGTGAAGTCGCCCAGCAAGGGCAGGCTCATCAACGGCTTGGGCAGCAGGCTCAGCGGAACCCGGGCCGCCAGCGCACCGAAGAGAGACAACCCGCGGACCGGATATCGCGCGAAGGACGCGGCCAGCACCACGCCGTGCAGACCGGCCGGGCGTTCGGCGGCGAGCGACAACGCGATCGGGCCGGAGAACGACTCGCCGAGCAGGAGGAAGGGCTCGCCCACGGGCAGGACCTCCCGCACTGCGGCGACGAGCGCCGCGTCATCGAGCCAGCGATCGACGGGATATCGCACGACGACTGGCCGCAGGGCCGGCGCGACCCCGCGTAGCGCATCGAGGAAGGGCTCGAACAGGTCGCCGGTCCCGTCCATGCCGGGCAGGAGCACCAGCGCGGTCATCGTGTCAGAAGAAGGTCCGCACGCCACCGATGACGCGATAGGCGTCGTCGACCGTGTAGAGCAGCGGCCACTTGTCGAAGGTGGTGCACGGGTGGCCGACGCCGAAGGCGATCAGGTCACCGACCTGCAGCAGCAGCGGGGCGCCATCCGTGCCGTCGCCGCCCTCCCCGGTCGCATCGACGTAGGCGTGCTGGTCGTTGAGCTTGGTCACGGCCCAATGCGCGGGAACGGCCCGTGGCGCGTCGTGCAGCCCCGGGCGGTACCACCACAGCGGCTGCGGCAGGCAGGCGTCGTAGCTGAGGTCGCGGCGGCCGGCCGTGCAGATCGCCCGACCCGGCTCGGGCACCGACTGCACGTAGGCCCAGACCTCGATCGCGTTGCGCAGGCTCGGGCCCTCGCCCCACAAGGCGCCGGCGCGTTGGCGCATGCGGTCCTGCATGCGCTCGTACTGCAGGCTGTCGTGGCTGAGGTAGCAGCCGCTGCGCAGCACGACGCGCAACGCATGACCGGTGCCGGCGGCCTCGACCGAGGCCAGCGTCTTCGCCGCCATGTCGAAGAAGGCCGAACCGCCCGCCGTCAACAGCACCTCGCCCGCCGCGAACCAGCCCTCGACGCAGCCCAGGCGCGTCAGCTCCGCCACGGTCTCGATCATCGTCAGCGCGCCGAGCTCGACGCGCGCCGTGTCCGCGCCGCTGTAGACGCCCTCGAAGGCCTCGACGCCGTGCAGCGTGATCGTGGGCGCGGCATCGCGGATGAGTCGTCCCAGCGTGACGCCTTCCTCCATCGTCCTGACGCCGGTTCGCCCGCCCGGCGTGCCGACTTCCAGCAGCACCTTCAGCGGCCGCTTCAGCCCGCGCTCCGTGACGGCCCTGCGCAGCAGGTCCAGGCCCGCGGCGGAATCGACCAACAGGTAGAAATCGAAATCCTCCGAGGCCTCCAGCTCGCGGAACACGAGCTCGAGATCCGCCTTGCCGAGCAGCTGATTCGCCAGCAGCACGCGCGGCACGCCGAAGCGTCGGTAGGTGCGCACATGGGCGGCCGTCGCCGCGGTCATGCCCCAGGCGCCTTCGTCGAACTGGCGCTGGAACAGCTGCGGCGCCATCGTCGTCTTGCCGTGCGGCGCGAGGCTCACGCCGGCGCGGGCGGTGAACTCACGCATCCAGCGCGCGTTGTGGGTCAGCGCCGAGTCCTTCAGGATCGCCGCGGGCAGCGGCAGGTCGCCGGCCAGCAGCGACAGTCCCAATGCGCCGAGCCCGCCCAGCGGCACGCCCTCGGCGATCGCGGGCAGGCCCTTGAGCGTGCCGGGCAGCTGCTCGGCCTCGAGGGCGGCGAGCGTGAGCGTCACCGGCGCGAGGCCGGACGGATCGTCGTGGTCGTGTGGGCTCATGGCGCGCCATGTTGCCACCGTCGGCGTGTCCCGACGGCGCGACGCGCCCGAAAAGCGCCGCTCAGGCCCCGCCGCGCGGTCGGCGGCGGCGCTGCCAGAACAGTCCGCCGCCGGCGGCGAGCGCCAGCGCGAGCGATGTCGGCTCCGGCACCTCGGCCGCGCGGAACCCGATCGAGTCGACCTTCAGCGCGCTCCAGACATACGGATCCTCGGTCTGTTGCACGCCGAAGAAGATCGACCACAGCCCGCCCTGCGCGAAGGTGTAGGACGAGACATTGCCGCGCAGGTCGACCACCGCCTCCGTGCTGCCGTTGAAGGCGACGAAGAAGACGTTGTCGACGTTGCCCGGATTGCCCACGGTGCCGGAGGACACCTCGCCCAGCCGCTGCGACATCCACTCCAGCGTGTCGCCGGCCGCGACGTTGACGTCCTGCGCGATGAAGCCGCCGCGCAGGAACCGGCCCGCCACGTTCTGCGAGAAGAAGGTCGGCGCGCCCGCGCCCGACGGGCTGAACGGCACCGGCAGCGGACAGGCGACGTTCCAGATGTCGGAGGCGCAGGTCACGTTCTGGCTCAGCGGCCACGTCGACATCGCGACGATCAGCGCCGAGTTGTTGCCGGCCAGCGCCGGATAGCCGTTGCCGGCGTTGGCGATGGCGGTGGACGACCCGTTGACGTTGGCACCGCTGGCATACCAGCCGTTGAGGCTGCCGCCCTCGAAATCGCCGTTCACCACGGCGGCGCCCTGCGCCGACATGGCCGCGACCGCGCCCAGCAGCGCGACGCTCAGTGTTCGTTTCATGACTTCTCCCCGATGGCGCCGCGCGACATGCGCGACGGCGGAATGCTAGAAAGCGGTCCGCCGACGGCCATCCACAAGGGAGATGAAGACCTGTCCCCGATCGGAGGGTGCCGCCGCACGAAAGGGACACCGGAAGGGGGATGCCAAGAAGAGTTCCAAAGAAAAAGCCGCTTGGGAGACCCAAGCGGCTTTTCAGATTGGTGCCGGTGAAGAGAGTCGAACTCCCGACCTTCGCATTACGAATGCGCTGCTCTACCAACTGAGCTACACCGGCGCTGTCGCGAACAACAGAGTCGGAGAGTATATGTCGAATTCTCAGACCCGACAACTTTTCGCGCGCCGTCGCGTGGAGGCGACGGCGCGTCGATTCACTCCTCGCCCAGATTCGCCTGCACGCGCTTCAGCAGATCGGCCAGTTGCGCCTGCTCCTGCGCGCTCAGGCCCGCCAGTGCCTGCACCGCCACCTGCTTCGCCTGCCGCTTCAGCTCGCGCTGCACCGCCTGCCCCGCTTCGCTCACCCGCAGGCGCACCTGGCGGCGATCGGCCTCGTCCGTCTCCGCGTCGAGCAGCCCCTTGTCCCGCAAACCCTTGATCAGCCGCGCCAGCTGCGCCTTGTCCCGGCCGCTGTGCGCCGCCAAGTCGCTCTGCGTCGCGCCCGGCTGCCGGTCGAAGAAGAACAGCACCTTGCCTTCCATGTGCGTGATGTCCTGCGGGCCGTCGCGCAGGAAGCGGTACTGCCGCGCGCGATAGCGATGCATCACCGAATGGACGAGCTCCAGCACGTCCTCGTCCTTGCCCCTTCGGCCAGTGGTGTTAGTTGACATTGTCAATCGTTCGGTCGCAAGATGGATGACATTGTCAACGAAACAGCAGCCACCGGCAATGAAGCCCGAATCCCTGAACACCCCCTCCTCCGTCGTCCCCACCGCCCCGGCCACCTCCGCGGCGGCCGCATCTCCCGCAACCCCGTTCACCGAGCCAACCGTCAACCGCGTCCAGCGCGTGCGCCATGAACTCAAGCGCCGCGCGCTGACCGTGACCGGCGTCGAGGACGTGACGCCGAACTTCCGCCGCGTCACGCTGACCGGCGACTCGCTCGCCGACTTCGTCAGCGCCTCCTTCGACGACCACGTGAAGCTGATCTTCGAGCCCGACGCCGACGGCTCGCCGGTCATGCGCGACTACACGCCGCGCCGCTTCGACAGCGCCGCGCGCGAACTGGTCGTCGAGTTCGCCCAGCACGGCGACGGCCCCGCCGCGGCCTGGGCCGCACGGGCCCGGCCGGGCGACGCGCTGACCGTCGGCGGTCCGCGCGGGTCCTTCATCATTCCCGTCGACTTCGACTGGCATCTGCTGGCCGGCGACGAGACCGCCCTGCCCGCCGTCGCGCGCCGCCTCGAGGAACTGCCCGCCGGCACCCGCGTGATCGCGCTGCTGAACGTGCCGGCCAGCGACCGCCGCGGCTTCGAGACCCGCGCCGACCTGGACCTGCGCTGGGTCGACGGCGACGACGCGCTGCTGGCCGCCGCCCGCGCGCTGACGCTGCCCTCCGGCGAGGGCTACGCCTGGTGCGCTGGCGAAGCCGCGGCGATGGCCGCGCTGCGCCGCGTCCTCGTCGAAGAGAAGGGCCATGACCGCCGCGCGATCCGCGCCTCGGCCTACTGGAAGCGCGGCGCCAGCCATCACCACGAGCATCTGGAGTGAGGGCCTCCATGAGGCGATCCGTGAGGCGATCCGTGAGGCGGCCGCCTCACGTTCGCTTCACACGTGCGTGGCACACTGCCCCGCATGTCCGAAGTCCTGCATGACCCGCGCTGGCGCACGCTCTGGCGCCTCCTGTTCCTGGCGGTCGTCGGCGGCGCGAGCTGGCTGGCGTTCTCGCCGCATCCGCCGCCCGCCGCCGACCTCGGCTGGGACAAGGCCAACCACTTCACCGCCTTCGGCACGCTGGCCTTCATCGGCCTGCAGGGGCTGGCCGCCGGTCCGCGCCGCCGCTGGACCGTGCTGGCCGTGCTGCTGGCCTACGGCATCCTGATCGAGCTGGTCCAGTCGCAGATCCCGGGCCGCGACGCCGAGGCCATGGACGTGTTCGCCGACATGGTCGGCGCCGTCATCGGCGTGGCGGTGCACGCGCTGGTCCTGTGGCTCTTCACGCCGCGGGCGGCTCCGGCTCGCTGAGCTCCCGCCGCGACATCGCGATCGCTACCGCCTGCGCGCGGTTGTTCGCGCCCAGCTTGCGCAGGATCTTGCGCACGTGGTTCTTGACCGTGAACATGCTGATGCCCAGCTGGATCGCGATGCCCTCGTTGCTCAGCCCGGCGCGCAGGCCCTCGACGATCTGCTGCTCGCGGGGCGTCACCAGGGAACCCGCGCGGCGCGGCATGGCCTGACCCCGCGGCTGCAGCCGGGCCCGCCGCCAGGCCGCGTGCAGGGCCGGCGTCAGCAGTTCCAGGCGGCGCAGGTGATCATCCTCCCAGCCGTCGCCGGCGAACAGGAACAGGCTTTGCGGCCGCTCGCCGTCGCCGGCGACGCCGTGCACCACCAGTTCCCGCAGACCCGCCTCCAGCAGCGGCTGGAACAAGGCCGCGGCCGCGTCCTGCGTGAGGGCGATGCGCAGCGGCCGGCGACCGTCGCCCCAGCGGCGGATCAGGTGCAGCCACAGGCCGTGGTCGACCGACTCGAGCTGCCCATGCAGCGCGTCGCCGATGGGCTTCAGGTGGAAGAGCTGCGCCATCAGCCGCGGCGACGGCGGTTGATCGCCGACGCAGACCAGCAGCCGGTGCGGCAGCAGCGGCTGCAGCCGGCTCTGGCTCCAGACGAAGAACTGCGCCGGCGTCGCCGGCTGGCGCGCGCTCCAGAGCGCCTCCAGCAGCCGCCCCGCGAGCATCGGATCCTGCAGCCACGGCAGCGGCAGGCCGTCTCCGTCGACCAGGCCGGAGAGCGGCACGGCCGCCGTCGGCGGCGCGGTCAGCACCGATGGGGCGACGGTCGGAGACAGCAGGGGCGACAGCGAGGTCATCGAGGGCGGCGTCATGGACATGGGCGAAGGCGTGAGCCGGGTCGCCGTGAGCCTGCCCGCGCGGCGTGACGCCCCGATGAATCGCCCGGCGGCGCGGCGCGGGCGGCCGCACCGGGCGGCGGGTACCCGTCTTGCCCTACCTGACATCGGGTGGCAGCTGAGCCGGCCACGCCCGCCCCGTGCGGCGACCCGGACCGGGCGCGGGCAACGCAAATCGGCTACCGTTGCCCTTCGGCCCTTCCTCCCCCCGGGGCCCGCAGGAGTTGCTTGCATGTCGGATCACGATCTGCCGCACGCGCGGCGCGACCTCGCGCGCCGTTTCGACGCGGTGCGTCACCACACCTTGACGCTGGCCGAACCGCTGTCCGTCGAGGACCAGGCCGCTCAATCGATGCCGGACGCCAGTCCCGCGAAATGGCATCAGGCCCACACGAGCTGGTTCTTCGAGGCATTGCTGCTGCGTCCGCATCTGCCTGGCTACCGGCCGCTCGACGAGTCCTTCCACTTCCTCTTCAACTCGTATTACGAGGGCCTCGGTCCGCGCCACCCGCGCCCGCAGCGCGGGCTGCTGACGCGGCCGTCGCTGGACGAGGTGCGCGCCTACCGCCGCCATGTGGACACGCATGTGCGCCGCCTGATCGCGGGCTGCAGCGAGGCGCTGTGGCCGGAGATCGCGCCGACGCTGGAACTCGGCTTGCATCACGAGCAGCAGCATCAGGAGCTGCTGCTGACCGACGCGCTGCATCTGCTGTCCTGCCATCCGTGGCGGCCCGCGCTGATGGACAACGCACCGGCGCCGGCCACCGGTGGCACGAGCGAATGGCTGCGCCATGACGGCGGGCTGGTCGACATCGGTCACGACGCCCGCGCGGCGCACGCCGGCTTCGCCTTCGACAACGAAGGGCCGCGGCACCGCGTCTGGCTCGAACCGTTCGAGATCGCGAGCCGGCTGGTGAGCTGCGGCGATTTCCTCCGCTTCATCGACGACGGCGGCTACCGCGAGCCGCGCTGGTGGTTGTCGGACGGCTGGGCCACCGTGCAGCAGCAGGGCTGGAAGGCGCCGCTGTACTGGGTCGACGAGAGCGACGGCGCGGCCGCGCGCTGGTCGGTATTCGGGCTGCACGGCCTGCGGCCGATGGATCCCGCGGCGCCGGTGATGCAACTCAGCTTCTATGAAGCCGCCGCCTTCGCCGAATGGGCCGGCGCGCGCCTGCCCAGCGAGGAGGAATGGGAAGCCGCCGCGTCGTTGCCGGGCATCGCACAGCTCGACGACCAGGCCTGGCAATGGACCCGTTCCGCTTACCACCCGTATCCCGGATTCCGGCCGCTGGAAGGCGCCGCCTCCGAATACAACGGCAAGTTCATGGTCGGCCAGCTGGTGCTGCGCGGCGGCAGCGTGGCGACGCCGCCCGGCCACACGCGCCCGACCTACCGCAACTTCTTTCCGCCGGCCGCGCGCTGGCAGTTCACCGGGCTGAGACTGGCCCGCGATGCGCGCCCGCGCACGGAGACCCTTGAATGAGCAGTTTCGCCGACGACCTTCATGCCGCGCTCGCCGGACCCGAGCACGCGATCTCCCCCAAGTACTTCTACGACGCCGAGGGCTCGGCCCTCTTCGAGCAGATCTGCGAACTGCCCGAGTACTACCCGACGCGCACCGAGCTCGCGCTGCTGCGCCGCCATGCCGGCGACTTCGCGGCGCGCATGGGACCGGGCGCGCAGTTGATCGAGTACGGCGCCGGCGCGCTGGTGAAGGTGAGACTGCTGCTGGAACGCGCCGAGCGTCCGCACAGCTTCGTGCCGGTGGACATCTCCGGCCCGCACCTGCTGGCCGCCTGCGAGTCGCTGCAGCGCGAACGGCCCGACCTGCGCATCCTGCCGGTGGTGGCCGACTTCACCCGCATGCATGTGCTGCCCGATGCGCCGTCGGACGGCCGGCGCGTGGGATTCTTCCCCGGGTCCAGCATCGGGAACTTCAATCCGGACGAGGCGCTGGAGTTCCTGCGCCTGCTGCGCGAGGAACTCGACGGCGGCGCGCTGCTGATCGGCGTGGACCTCATCAAGGATCCGGCGCTGCTGCACGCGGCCTACAACGATGCGCAGGGCGTGACGGCACGGTTCAACCTCAACCTGCTGCGCCACGCGCAGCGCGAGCTGAAGCTGGAGTGCGACCCGGCCGGGTTCGACCATTACGCGTTCTACGACCCGCGCAAGCACCGCATCGAGATGCACCTGCTGCCGCGCGGCGAGCAGCATCTGCAGCTGCAGGGCCGCCGCTACACGCTGGTGCCCGGCGAGAGCCTGCACACGGAGAACTCCTACAAGTACAGCGTGGAGAGCTTCCAGGCGCTGGCCAGGGAAGCCGGGTTCAAGCCGTCAGCGCATTGGACCGACGAGCGGCGCTGGTTCAGCCTGCATTGGCTGGAGGCTTGAGCGGCGCGGCGGCACCGCCGCCTCCCGGGCGCCCCGCCCTGGCGAAATGGCTGTGCGCGCGCAGATAGTCCTGCGTGCCGGACCAGGCATGATCGGTGGCCGCTTGCAACTGGTCGCGCGTCGCGTCGTCGAAGTGCCTGATGAACGCATCGTGGCGAGCGACGTAGGCCTCGGGAGGCGTATCCGCATCGCTCAGCCCCAGACCGAGCCCGAGTTTCTCGTCCAGCAGGTTGCCGCTCCAGAGGGCTTCATGCAGGGAGTGCCCACCGTCGTAGTTCATCAGCGTCGCGCATGCCAGCAAGACATCGCGCGCCGGCACGCCGGTCATGCCGCGATCCCTGAGATCCGCATAGAGATGGAGCAGCATGTGCGTGCTGCCGGACACCCCGGAGCCGACGGCCACGCCTCGGCCCAGTTGCTCGTCGAGGGCGGGTGAGAACACGGTGCCCTCCGTCCGGCTCGACGTCGCCGAATCCTGGCGATGGCCGATGCGATACCTGGCCGCAGGCCGGTTCGCCAGCCCAAGCCGGACATCGGCGGTCGCCGCCGGCTGGTGACGCAGCAGGATGCCGGTGTCGCGGGTCCCGCGTTGGGCCTCATCGACGGCCGGAGACTCCCGGACCGCCTGGGCCCGGAAGACCCCATGCGTGGCGGCGCAGGCCTGGAGGTAGCGCGGCGTGCGTTCGGGGCGGCCGAGGGCCTTGACCACGCCGCGCTGATGGAGCCCGAAGTAGGTCATCAGATACAGCTGGGCCATCGCGTGCGGGCCATCCAGGGGCTCGCTGGAAAGGAAACGCTTGAGCTGCGTGAGGGCCGCGCGCGGCGGCGCACGGAGGAACGCCCGGTGGCCCGGCGTCAGCGCCTGCCAGGCGCGCGGATGTTCGAGCAGCGCAGCGCGGTAGCTGTTGGCGGCCGCGAGATTGACCGGCGTCTCCTTCAGTTGCTGGTTGAAGGCCCGCCCCATGGCGCCCACAGCCGACAACATGGCTGGGGGGGCGCGCCTGACGACCTCGGCGGCGAACAGGCTGTCGAAGGCGCGACCATAGGGGTTGTCGTTCAGTTGCAGGCGATTCAAGGCCTGCACCCCCGTCGCGTTGCCGCGAGGCAGTTGGTCCGCGCAGGCCAGGCAAGCGCGCGCGGCATCTCCGTGGCCCAGCCGGAACAAGTGAAGCGCGGCATCGCCGGCGAGCTTCCTGATCCGTGCCGGTTCGGCTTCATGCGCCAGAAAGATCCTGCGCAAGGCCGCGGACAGCGCAGTCAGCCGGGCATCCCCGGGATGCCCTGAAAGTGCCTCGTCGACGAGGCTGGCCACATGCACCAGGACCTCGTTCGGCATGCGGGAGGTCTCGCGAGGGGCGGTCGACGCCCCCGCGCCTTCGGCCTGCATGTCCGACGCCCACCGCGACACCCCCTCGCTGACGCGCAGGGCGGCGGACCGCATCTTCGGATCGTCGTGGTCGCGCATGGCATGCAGCGCCTGGACCAAGGCGTCGTGGGTCGCCCGGCAGTCCCGCCACAGCAGGTGCAGGCGGCGCCCGAAAGCTTCGGCCAGATCGCCGCCGTCATCGACCTCCCGCAGGACGGCCTCGCACCAGGCACGCCGCGCCTGCTGCAACAGTTCGCCCTGAGCTTCGCGGCGGGCGAAGGGATTCCAGTTCAGACCGCGGCCCCTGGCGGCGGAACGCGCCTCCAGCTCGATCACGCGGAATTCCTCCCTCAGCGACGCCGCCGCGGCCGTCGCGGGTGCGAGAGCCGCGTCACGTCGTTGCAGGGCCTGCAGCCGTTCCCGCAAGCCCTGCTGGCATGCGGGAACAGGCCCGTGGACCACTGCCTCCACGGCATCGCCGAGGCGGCGCCAATCGGACGGATGAATGCAGGAACCCGCCTCTTCGGACAGCGAGACAGGCCGGGCTGCGTCGCGAATGCGGACGCCATCGGCCAACGAACGGACAGTCATGAACAAATCTCCCCGCGAACCATTGCGGACAGATCTGGAGTGACAGGCGATGTTCGTTCGATTCGAAGCCTGAATCGACTCAGTCAAAGAACCAAATCAGCTTCCATGAGTCAGACGCTCACGCGTCGTAGCCGTACACGTCGGCCAGCTTGCTCAGCAGCTCGGGTTCGTCCTTG
The DNA here is from genome assembly GCA_039593255.1 of Roseateles sp. GTDB lineage: Bacteria > Pseudomonadota > Gammaproteobacteria > Burkholderiales > Burkholderiaceae_C > Roseateles. The sequence continues at coordinate 53,458 of JBCNPQ010000009.1, read as the reverse complement.
GGCGAGAAGAAGTACGGGAACAGCGTGCGGGAGCGGCTGTCCTCGTCCTCGTTCAGCGTGCCGCCGAACTTCTCCACCTTCTTGCGGCCGTAGGCCAGCGACAGGCTCATCAGCACCGCCGGCGCGCCGACGCTGCGATGCAGGCGCTCCTCGCCGTGCGGCTGGAAGTCCAGCATCCGGCGATAGAAGGCCTTGTGACGGGGATTGACCTCGATCACGAGGAACTCGGCGCCCCAGTGGTGCGCCGCATGCAGGTAGGCCAGGTGAAACAGGCTGGCCAGCACCAGCTTGGACGGACCTTCGGGATCGGCGGCCAGGCGCGTGAATTCGCACATCTGCCAGCCCTGCTGACGCATGCCGGCCATCTCTCCCGGGAAGCTCTGATCCGCCGCCAGGTTGCCGCCGTCACGGCGCAGCCCCAGCGTCGCCACCAGCCGGCCTTCCCAATAGGCGCCCAGCGTGACGTCCGCGGAACGGCTCAGCCTGTAACCCCGTGACGCATACCGGCGCTCCAGCAGCGCATGCCCGGTGCCTTCCATGAGCGCGCGGATCTCGATGCGTCCGTAGTCGGTATCGCGGGAAACGAGCTCCACCGAATCCGAGCGGACAAACGGCATCGCCGAGCCAATGGACTGCAGCGCCTGCAAGGGGCTTGCGGGCGCTTCCAGTTCAATGTTCGACATACGGGTTTCGTCGCTCATTCCCAACTCCAGACTGCTTGGTTATCAAAGCAAGTCTATGACCTACTCAAAGTAGTTATCTGCCGCCGCTACGATAGTTAACAAATGCGACCCCGACCTTACGGGTCTGTCCCGGGTTCCGAGGCGGGTCAATCCCTTGCCGGGGTGAAACCCCGCATTTGAGGGAACTTCGTTACATCGCAGGCACCCGTTAGAAAACCGGTGCAAGACCCCGCCCGCATGAGGAATCGCGGAATCCCCCGCCCCGTTCCAGCGCGCCTCCCGGCGCAGTTCCTGTTGCATGTGTAACCAAATGCATTTGGTTCAGATGGCGAATTCATGGGACAGGAATGACCGACTTTTTTGCTGAAACCCCTACATGGGGCTCGGACATTGGTCGTCTGGCGCGCGATGACACCGCACATCGACCGAAAAGTTCGTATCGCGTTGCGTCATCGGCAAGGGTTCGCAGCCAGCACATCCAGTCGATGGCGGGCCTCGGCCATCACGGCGTCCACCCGGCTATCGGCCTGCGCCGCGATGGCGTCGAGGTCGAACATCGCCGCCAGTTCGACCGGCGACATCGCGGTCACCGGCAGGTCCCCGACCTCGAGGGCCGTGCGCAGCAGCTGCTGCAGCGTGCCCTCGCCCTGGCGCACCCGCTGGATCAGGTCGCGGATCATCGCGCCGGTGCGCTGGCGTCCCAGCCGCGGCATCAGCAGGTGTTCGAGGCGCTCGCTCGCCACCAGGCCCTGGCGCTCGAGCACGTGGGCCCGCATCCGGTCGACACGGATGACCGGCTCGGCCAGCGCGCGGTTCAATGCCTGTACCGCCGCATGCGCGCTGCCCATCAGGCCGCCCCATTCCGCCAGCTCGGCCTGGTGCTGCCCCAACCCGCGCTCGTGTTCCGGCGTCATGCAGCCCATCAGTCCGGCGATGCGCTGCGGCGCGCGCTGCACCGCGGCCATCGCCTGCAGGGTGGCCACCGGGTTCTTCTTGTGCGGCATCGACAGGCAGGCGCCGTAACCTTCGCCGGGCGGCTCGTTGAGCTCGTCCACCTCGGCCTGGGCCATCAGCGCGAAGTCCTGGGCCAGCTTGCCGAGATTGCCGCACAGCAGCCCGACTTCCAGGCCCAGGCGCAGCCAGCGATCGCGCTGCGTGTGCCAGCACATGTCGGGCAGCGGCAGCGACAACTCGGCGGCGACGGCGGCCAGCATGTCGTCGGCCCGATCGCCCATCGCGTCCAGCGTGCCGACCGCGCCGCCCAGTTGCAGCAGCAGCGAGGCGCCGCCCTGCTCGCGCAACCGCTCGGTGCTGCGCAGCAGCGGCATCAGCCAGTTCATCAGCTTGTAGCGCAGGCTGATCACCTGCGCCGGCTGCATCATCGTGCGGCCCAGCATCGGCACCGCGGCATGGCGCTCGGCCAGCACCAGCAGTCCGGCGCAGAGCTGCTGCAGGTCGTCGTCGAGCAGGCGCAGCGCCTCGCGGGTGCGCAGCACCATCGCCGTGTCGACGAGGTCCTGGGCGGAAGCGCCGCGATGCACGTAGACGGCGGCGGCGGGGTCGAACAGGGCGACGGTCTCGCGCAGGCGCTGCACCACCGGCAGCGCCAGGTTGCCGCTGTGCGGCGCGGCCGCGATCAGCGCCGGCACGTCGTAGAGCTCGGCACGGCACAGGCTCGCGATGGCCTGCGCGGCGGGCGCGGGGATCAAGCCGGTCCGGGCCGCCGCCCGGGCGAGCGCGGCCTCCACATCCATCATCGACTGGACCACCGCGGTCGGCGAGAACACCGATTCCATCGCGGTGGAAGACAAAAAAGCCTCGAACAGCATCCAACGTCCTCTAGGAACTCCGGATGCTATCGAGGCTGACGCGTACGCCGTACTCAAGCAAACCCGCCTGGGGTTTGTCTCGGCCGGTGATCGCCCCGTCCGGCCCCCTCGTCCGGGGAGCGGGCACGGCGGCGGGCGGCTCAGTTCGCCGGCACGTACATCTCGGCCAGGCGGCTCATCAGGCGCAGCGACAGGCGGTGCATCGTGATGACTTCCAGCAGGCCGTTGCGATGCAGCTCGACGATCTTGGCGTCGGGCAGGTCGGCCAGGGCCTTTTCATTGATGGTCAGGAAGCCGTCGACATCGAGCTTCTCGCCGTTGGGCAGCTGGGCTTCGAAGCGCATGTCCTGCAGCAGGTCCAGGTCCTGCAGCAACTCGCAGGCCTGGCGGGTGCGCTCGGCCTCGCGCTCGAAGTCCTCGCAGAACTGCTTGGCGTTGAGCAGGAACTCGGACGCCTCGCCGTCCGCCTTGAACAGCGGCTCGCCTTCGGTCTCGGAGAACGCGCCGGAACCCATGTCCAGGCACAGCGCCATGTCCGTGGTGCTCTCCTCGATGCGGGCCATCGCGAAGGGCCAGCGGCGGATGTAGGCGGGCACGTAGCGGCCGGTCCATTGGCCGTTCTTGATGAACAGGTTGCTGCCCTGGCGCAGGCCGAACACGGCCAGCGGGGCGACCGCCGGACGCTGGCCCTCTGCGGCCTGGCCGACGCGCACGAACACCACCGGGTACTCGAGGCTGGCGTCGGCGAACTCGGCCACGGCCACGAACAGCGAGTTCAGCTGGGTCACGCGGTCCAACACCGGCGCGCCGCTCTTCATGCGCGTGTGCTTGTGCTGCACCCGGTCCACCGGGACCAGGTTCTCGTACATCGGGGGGTTGCTCATTGATTCACTCCTTCATCGGCCAGTCGCGAGACCAGCACCTTGTCCACACGCTTGCCGTCGAGGTCCACGACCTCGAATCTCCACGCGTCCCACTCCGCCACATCGGCCGTGCGCGGCAGACGCCCCAGCAGCAGCATCACCATGCCGGCCAGGGTGTTGTAGCGCCCACGGTCCTCCTCGGGCAGTTCCTTCAGGTCCAGGCGGTCCTTGAGCTCGGTGACGGGGATCAGGCCGTCCATCAGCCAGCTCCCGTCCTCGCGCTGGACCGCCCAGGCGTCCTCGCCGTCGGACGAGTTGAACTCGCCGGCGATGGCCTCCAGCACGTCGCGCATCGCGACGACGCCCTGCACTTCGCCGTATTCGTCGACGACGAACACCAGCGGCGTTTCCGCGCCGCGCATGTGCGCGAGCAGTTCCATGCCGGACAGCGTCTCGGGCACGAAGACCGGCGGCTCCAGGCCGGTCGAGAGGTCCATCGACTCGCCGGCCAGCGCGCGCGCCAGCAGGTTCTGCGCGCTGACGGTGCCGACCACGTCGTGCAGGCCGCCGCGGCAGACCGGGTAGCGGCTGTAGCCGTGCGCGCGCAGGATCTGCAGCATCTGGTCGGGGCGGTCGGTGATGTCCAGCCAGGCGATCTCGGCGCGCGGGATCATCATCGAGCCGATCTGGCGCTCGTCCAGGCGGAACACGTTGCGCACCATCTGGTGCTCGTGTTCCTCGATGACGCCGGCGTCCCGGCCTTCCTCGAGGCTGGCGGCGATCTCCTCTTCCGTGACCGCGCGGTTGGCCTTGCCGCCCATGCCCAGCAGCTTGAGCGTGAACTCGGTGCAGAAGCTCAGCAGCTTGACGAAGGGCCGGGTGACCAGCGACATGACCTCCATCGGCGGCGCGACCAGGCGCGCGACGTTCTCCGGGAACATCTGGCCCAGGCGCTTGGGGACGAGTTCGCCGAAGATGATGGTGACGAAGGTCAGCACCAGCACGACCAGGCCGGTGGCGGTGATGTCGGCGGCGCGGGCGGTCAGCGGCGTGTTCGCGCGCAGCACGTCGGCGAGCGGGCCGGAGAAGGCGGCCTCGCCGACGATGCCGTTGAGGACGCCGATCGAGGTGATGCCGATCTGGACCGTCGACAGGAATTTCGTGGGGTTCTCGTGCAGGTCCATCGCGGCCTGCGCGCCGGCCTCGCCGCTCTCCACCATCACTTGCAAGCGAGCCTTGCGGGAGGCCGTGAGGGCCATCTCCGACATGGCGAACAAACCGTTGAGCAGGATCAGGAAGAGGACTAGGGCGGTATCCATCGACAGCGCGGACCGGGTACTAACCCCGAGTCGCGCCCAAAACACAAGGCCGATCAGATTAGCAGAGCCGGTGTGACATCGGCACCGCAAAATCCCGCTATGCATTACCTCATCGGCGATCTCCAGGGCTGCTGCGACGCGTTGGCGCGGCTGCTGGAAAAGATCGATTTCTCCCCGTCCCGCGACCGCCTCTACCTGCTGGGCGACCTCGTCAACCGCGGCCCCGACTCCCTGACGACGCTGCGCCGGCTGCAGTCGCTGGGCGATGCGGCGCAGTGCCTGCTGGGCAACCATGACCTGCACCTGCTGGCGACGGCGGCGGGCGTGCGAGCCCCGCACAAAGGGGACACCTTGGACGCGATCCTGCAGGCGCCGGACCGGGAGGCGCTGCTGGAGTGGCTGCGCCGGCAGCGGCTGGCGATGCGGTCGCAGGGCTGGCTGATGGTGCATGCGGGGGTGGTGCCGCAATGGGACGCGGACCAGACGCTGGCGCTGGCCGAGGAAGTGCATGCGCTGCTGCGCGGGCCGGCGCTGGCGGAGTTCCTGCCGCAGATGTACGGCAACGAGCCGGACCGGTGGAAGGATGAGCTGGAGGGCGTGGCGCGGCTGCGTTTCATCATCAACGTGCTGACGCGGATCCGCTTCTGCAATGCGAAGGGCCGGCTGGACTTCAAGACGAAGGAAGGGCTGGGCGCGGCGCCGGAAGGCTTCATGCCGTGGTTCGAGGTGCCGGAGCGGCGCACGGCGGGACATCCGGTGGCGTTCGGGCACTGGTCGACGCTGGGGCTGGTGCAGCGGCCGGACCTGCTGGCGCTGGACACCGGCTGCGTCTGGGGCGGCGAGCTGACGGCGGCGCGCGTGGCGGACGGCCAGGCGCTGGAGATCATCCAGGTGCCGTGCGTGCAGGCGAAGAAGCCGGGAGCGGACTGAGGCTCCTTCCCTCGAGAGGCGTCGGCACGCGCTTACAATGCGCGCCTTCTCCCAGGAGACGTGGCCGAGTGGTTTAAGGCAGCGGTCTTGAAAACCGCCGAGGGTTCGCGCCCTCCGTGAGTTCGAATCTCACCGTCTCCGCCAGTCACACCTTAGAAATGAGGGCGATCGCCGTCACCGGCCCGATCGACGTTCGCGCCGCCTGAAGCAATCACTTGCCAAGCGCCGCAGCCTCAGCGATATTCGCAATTCGCGAATAGCGAATATCCCGCTGAGATGGACCTCAAACCTCAAGACCTGCTGGTGCTGCTGAAGGCCGCTGCGCACCCACCGCAACGCTGGACCTATGCCTCGCTGGGCGAGGCGCTGGCGATGAGCGCCTCGGAGACGCACGCGAGCGTCAAACGGGCCGTCGCCTCCGGCTTGGCCGTGGCGCCTTCCCGCGGTGAATGGTCACCCGTTCACTCCAACCTGCTGGAGTTCGCGCTGCACGGCGTGCGCTACGTCTGGCCGGCCATGCCCGGACCGGTCAAGCGCGGCGTACCGACGTCCTTCGGTGCCGAGCCGCTGGCGGGCCAGTTGTTGGCAGCCCCCGGCGAGGCGCCGGTCTGGGCACATCCGTCCGGCAATGCCAAGGGGCCGACGCTGTCGCCGATCTATCGGACGGCGCCGCAGGCGGCGCTGGCCGACCCGGCCCTGCATCGACTCCTCGCGTTGCTCGATGCCCTGCGAACGGGTCGGGCCCGCGAGCGAAATCTGGCGTCGAAGCTGATGGAAGTTGAATTGACGCAGGCGTTTGCCGGAAAGGTGACAGCCCATGCGCCGCGATGACCCCAACCTGCCCTACCTGCGCAGCGTCGCCGAAGCGCTGGGCGAATTGCGCGAGCAGGTGGTCTTCGTCGGCGGCGCCGTGGCCGGCTTGTTAGTGACAGATCCACTGGCCGACGCAGTGCGCGCCACCCGCGATGTCGACGCCGTGGTGAACGCCAGCCGGGCGATGTTCCATCGCATCGAGGAGACCGTCGCGGCCCGAGGTTTCGCACGCGACGTCAGCAGCGACGTGATCTGTCGCTGGGTGCACAAGGAATCGGGTGTGCTCTTCGACCTGATGCCGGTGCAGTCCGAGGTGCTGGGTTTCACCAATCGTTGGTATCCATTCGCCGTCGAGACCGCCGAGGTGGTGGACCTGGGCGCAGGCTGCTTGATCCGGTTGGTGAGCGCTGTGGCCTTCGTGGCAACCAAGCTGGAGGCCTTCGCCAGCCGCGGTGAAAGCGACTACATGACCAGCCACGACCTGGAAGACGTGCTGAACATCGTCGACGGGCGCCAGGAACTCATCGCCGAACTGGCGGGCGCTCCCGTCGAATTGCGAAACGCCGTGGCGGCGGCCTTCACGCCGCTGCTGAAAAATGCTGGCTTTTTGAACGTGTTGCCGGGCTTGCTTGCCGAGCCCGAGCGTGCGGGGTTGGTGCTGACTCGTCTGAAAGAAATGAGCCAGCAATGACCACGAATCTGCATCATGAACACCACTTCGAACTCCGACGACCGCATGCCGCTGAAGTCCGGATCCATCGGCATGAACGCCCGCACGTCCGCTCGTCCCCCCGCCGTCCTCGCCCTCATCGGCGGCAACGAGGACCGGCTGACGCCGGGTCCGGTGCTGCGCGAGGTGATCGCGGCCTGCCAGGAGACGCGCGCCGCGAAGGCGCTGCTCCAGGTCGTCGTGCTCAGCACGGCCAGCGGCGAGCCCGAGCTGCTCTGGTCCCAGTACGAACCCGCCTTCCGTTCGCTCGGTGCCGAGCCGCGCTGGCTCGATCCGCGCGATCGCGGCGCCGTAGCCGCGCCTGACACGCTCGAGGCGGTGCGATCGGCGGACCTGCTCTTCATGACCGGCGGCGACCAGGAACGACTGGTCGAAGTGATCGTCGACACGCCGCTGCACGCGCTCATCCGCGAACGCCACCGCGCCGGCGAACTCGCCATCGCCGGCACCAGCGCTGGCGCCTCGGCGCTCGGCGCGCACATGCCGGTCGGCGACCTCGACGAACAGTTCGCCGGCCCGGCCCAGCCGCTTCACCGCGCGCTCGGACTGATGCCCGCGCTGGTCATCGACCAGCACTTCGCGCAGCGCAAGCGCCATGCGCGGCTGCTGCGCCTCGTGTCGCTCGATCCGCGCCGGCTCGGCGTCGGGATTGACGAGGACACCGCCCTGCTCGTCCGGCCCGATGCCGGCCTGCGGGTCGTCGGCAGCGGCGCGGTCACCGTCATCGACGCCGGCCGCGCCAGCGACCGACGCGAACCCGCCGGGATCGTCTCGCTGGAGAACCTCGGCTTCCATCTGCTCGCCGCGGGCAGCGCGCTGGACGTCGACGATCCGGCGACGCCCCCTCGTCTGCAGCGGCTGCTGCACGTCATCGCCGCCGCCGCGTCCCTGCGAGACTGACCCGCGGCACCGTCGGTCGCGCGCTCGGGCGGTTGCTCGGTCGCGCGTTCAGGCGTTCAGGCGGCCACGTGCGCCGCGAATCCGGTGAGGCCGGGCGCGACGTCCTCGCGGAGCGCGTGGCCATCGGGATAGTCCCCGCCGTTCTGCGCGCGGAAGGCCACCGGCGCCTCGTCGAACACCTGGGCCAGGCGCTCGCGCCACGCGGCGGCCGCGGCCTCGACCTGCTCCGGCGTCATCCGTCCGGCGCCGTGCACCACATGCGTCTTCAGCACCGACATGCCGGGATAGAACAGCGTCCCATGGGTGATCGGGAACAGCAATTGATCGATCGGTCCGTTGATCCCGCGCGGACCGTAGTCCGCCGCTGGGCCGCCGGTCGTGACCGACACCATCGCGCGCCGGCCCTCGAAGCCGCCGACCCCGTAACGCAGGCGGTTGCCCTGGCCGCTCCACCCGTACGCCAGCCCGCGCGCCCAAACGCGGTCGATCCAGCCCTTCATGATCGCCGGCATGCCGAACCACCACAGCGGGAACTGCAGGATCACGAGATCGGCCGCGAGCAGCTTGCGCTGCTCCTCGACGACATCGGCCGGCTGGTGCCCGTGTTCAAACGCGTGGCCGGACTCGCGCACGAAGTCCAGCCGGCCGGCGTCGGTGCGGACCGGGAAGTCCTGCTCGTCGTAGACGGCCTTCCAGCCCATCGCATACAGGTCGGACTGCAGCACCTCATGCCCCGCGTCGCCCAGCGTGCGCCCGGCGACGTCGACCAGCGTGCGCGTCAGCGAGGTCGGTTCGGGTTGGGCATGGACGATCAGGACGGTCTTGCGATCGGTGTCAGGGGAACGGGTCATGTCGGGCTCCGGAAATCGAAGTGGATGATGGATGGACCGAAGTCTGGGCGTCGCGACGCCATCCGTGAAATCACAACTTCTCTGGCCTACCATCCACCGCATGGATACCAGCCGGCTCGACCTCAACCTGCTCGTGACGCTTGAAGCGCTGCTGTCGGAGCGCAACGTGACGCGCGCGGCCGCGCGGCTGAGCCTCAGCCAACCGGCCGTCAGCGCGCAGCTCGCGCGGCTGCGCGAGGTCTTCGACGATCCGCTGCTACTCCCCGCCCAGCGCGGCATGACGCCGACGGCCAAGGCGCTGTCGCTGCTCGAGCCGCTGCGGCAGGCCTTGGACCAGGTGCGCGGCGTGGCGACGTCGCACCTGAACTTCGATCCGGCCACCGCCGACCTCACGGTCACCATCGCGGCCTCGGACTACCTGCAGACCAGCGTCCTGCAGCCGCTGGTGCTGCGGCTGCGTCGGGAAGCGCCCGGCGTGCGCATCGCCGTGCGCCACATGGATCCGGCCCAGCACGCCGCGCAGATGGCGCGCGGCGACATCGACCTCGGCCTGATGCAGCCCGTCGAGGCCGCGCCCAGCCTGCGCATGCGCGCGCTCTTCCACGAACGCTACGTGCTCATCGCGCGTCGCGGTCATCCGGCGCTGGCGGGCAAGACGATCGCCAAGCTCAGCGCGAAGGCCTTCGCCAAGCTGGAGCAGGTCATCGTCTCGCCCGCGGGCGGCGCCTTCTCCACGCCCGTCGACCAGGCGCTGGCCGGGCTCGGACTCAAGCGCCAGGTCGTGCTCTCCGCCGCCTCCTTCCTCTTCGTGCCCGACATCGTCAGCCGTTCCGACCTCGTGGCGCTGGTCCCCGAACGTCTTGTCAAGGGACGCGCCGCCGGCTTGCAAGTCCTGACCCCGCCGCTGCCGATCGAGGGTTTCGACATCGCCATGGTCTGGCACGAACGCAACCAGGGTCACGCCGCCCAGCGCTGGCTGCGCGAGCAGGTGCTGGCGGTCGCCGCGCCTCGCCAGGAGGTGACGACGTCGTGAATCAACGACGCCTGGACGCCGTCAAAACGCTCATACAACGTATGACAAACGTCCTCTTAACTTGAAGCTGTCGGCAAGCTGTCGGGATGCCGTCGACAGCCTCCTGCTGCGCAGAAACGCGTACGACACGCGAGGGCCGCGCCGCAAACATGGGCACATCTCGATACCTCCCCGGTGTGCCATGACCCTCAACCGTTCGTTAGCGCGAGGCCTGTTCCTCGCCGCGGTGGCCCTGTTCTTCGGACTGGGCGCGCTGCGTTATCCCATCGGCCGCATGGACCACGCCGGTCCCGGCCTCTTCCCGCTGATGATCAGCATCCTGCTGGGCCTGGTGGCGCTCGCCACCATCGTGCGCGGCGTCGTCGCCGGTGGCCCGGGCCTGGAATTCAAGGTCAAGAACATCGGCCTGATCCTGGGCGCGCTGTGCGCGTTCTCGCTGGTCTCGCGCTTCGTCAACATGTCCGCCGGCATCGTCGTGATGGTGTTCATCGCCACCGCCGCCGGCAGCAGCTACTCGTGGAAGCGCAACGTGGTGATCTCGATCGGCCTGCTGGCCATCGCCTTCATCTTCCAGAAGTTCCTCGGCCTCAACCTGCCGCTGCTGTAAGGCACCGACACCATGGACATCCTCCACAACCTCGCGTTCGGCTTCGAGCACGCGCTGACCTGGCAGAACCTGATGTTCTGCGCGATCGGCTGCGTCGTCGGCACCCTCGTCGGCCTCCTGCCCGGCCTGGGCCCGCTGGCCACCATCAGCGTGCTGCTGCCGCTGACCTACTCCATCCCCGTCAACGGCGCGCTGATCATGCTCGCCGGCATCTACTACGGCGCGCAGTACGGCGACAGCGTCAGCGCGATCACGATGAAGATCCCGCACGCGAGCTCCATCGTCGCGTGCATCGACGGCTACCAGATGACGTTGAAAGGGAAGACGGGCCTGGCCCTGTTCACCGCCGGCATCTCGAGCTTCATCGGCGGCACCGTCGCCATCGTCGTGCTGGCCTGCCTGGCGCCGACGCTGGGCGAGGTGGCCTTCCTGTTCGGCCCGGCCGACTACTGCTCGCTGATGCTGCTGGGCTTCCTGTGCGTGAGCTTCGTGACCACCGGCAGCCTGCTCAACGGCCTGGCGATGTGCCTGATCGGCGTGCTGTTCGGCCAGATCGGCACCGACGTCAACTCCGGCATGGAGCGCTACACCTTCGACATGCCCTTCCTCGCCGAAGGCGTGGGCCTGGTGAGCATCGCGCTGGGCTGCTTCGGCATCGCGGAGATCTCGAAGAACCTGGACGCCAAGAACGAGCGCACGCCCTTCAACGGCAAGATCCACCTGATGCCCACGTGGCCCGAGTTCAAGCGCATCATCCCGAGCGCGCTGCGCGGCAGCGTGGTGGGATCGATCCTGGGCATCCTGCCCGGCGGCGGCCCGACGATCGCGCAGTTCGCGGCCTATGCCGTGGACAAGAAGGTCAGCAAGTACCGCCACGAGATCGGCGACGGCGCCATCGAGGGCGTGGCCGGCCAGGCCGCGGCCGACGAATCGGCCGCCCGCACCAGCTTCATCCCGCTGATGTCCATCGGCATCCCGGAGAACCCGGTGATGGCGCTGATGATGGCCGCGTTCATCATCAAGGGCATCCAGCCGGGTCCCAACATGATCGCCGGCCACCCCGACATCTTCTGGGGCCTGGTCGCCTCGATGTGGGTGGGCAACGTGTTCCTGGTCGTGCTGAACGTGCCGCTGGTGCGCTACTGGCTGTCGGTCTTCAAGATCCCGTACAACGTGCTGTTCCCGTCGATCCTGTTCTTCTGCTGCATCGGCACCTTCAGCGTCAACAACAACCTGGACGACATCTTCGTCACCGCCGCCTTCGGCCTGGCCGGCTACATCTTCATGCGGCTGGACATGGACCCCGCGCCGCTGATGCTGGGCTTCATCCTGGGCCCGATGCTGGAAGAGAACTTCCGTCGCGCGATGCTGATCAGCCGCGGCCACTTCGACGTCTTCGTGCAGCGCCCGATCAGCGCGACGCTGCTGGGGATCATCGCGGTGTTCATCGCCTGGCAGTTCATCGCGTTCGTGATGGCCAACCGCAAGGGCGCCAAGCCGGCGACCTCCGCCGGCGGCCATGACGACGACGACACCAAGGGCAAGGACGGCGGCGGGGTGACGCCGCAGGTGGCCTGATTCATCCCCATCGAGGCGGCGTCCGCGCCGCGCTCGTGCGCATTCGGGCGCACCAGCCACCTTCAGCCGCCGGTCGTGATCGCGACCGGCGGCTTTTTTACGTCCGGTCCCGGCGGAAGGCGGTCAGCACGACCTCGCCGCCGTCCGGCAGGGCCGGCTCGGCGCGGTTGCCGGCGTACTGCCGCAACGGCGCTCCCCCCCGACTGGCCTCCTCCAGCGACTGCAGCTCGATGCCGCGCGAATGCAGCGGGTCGGTCCAGAACAGGTAGCTCGGCGCGGTGACCGCGCCGACGATCAGTTCGGTGAGCCAGTCCGCCGCGACCGGCGCCCTCGCGTCGCCGAGAGCCGGGCGCAGCCATTGCGCCAGGGCCTGGTCGTCCAGCAAGGAGTCGTAGAGCTGGTTGAATCCGGCGACGAAACAGCCTCGCGCGGACATCGTGTCCCAGAAGCGCAAGGTGGCCGCGGATTCGCGGAGGTCGCCCTGCCCCATGCGCATGCGGGGCTGCGTCGCGACGCCGTGGCGGCAGGCATGGTGCAGCGCGAGCAGGGTCCACAAGTCCAGTGCTTCACCGCCCCAGTTGGAGAGACCGCGCAAGGCGATGCCGCCGGGCAGGATCACGCCGGCCCGCAGGTCCACGTCCGGCGCGGCGGAGAACACCCGGCTCACCGCGAGCTGGTTGATCGCGTAACCCAGTCCCGCCAGGGCGAGCGAACTGCGGGTCGGGCCGCTGTCCGGCGCGGTCCGCATCGGCCAGCGGGCCTGCACGCAGTCGCGCATCAGCGGATAGAGCACCGCCTCGGCGAAGCGCGTGCCGGCGAACACCATCGTGCCGGTCGAGGCACCGAGCAGGCCGGCGCCCGCGGGCAGCGCCATCAACGCGACCCGCGTCGCGCGGGAGTAGCGCGTCGCGTCGCCGCGCGCCTCGTCGCGGATCAGCAGCACCGTCTGGCCGACCACGGGCACCGCCAGGCAGCCGCATGACAGCCAGGTGCGCGCGGTCTCGGACACGCCCTGCGCGAGCGCGAGGTCCAGCGCGCGGCCGACGGCCTGCCGCACCATCGTCGGCACGGCGACCGACAGGAAGTTGCGTCCGGTGCAGTGCGCCAGGTTGGCGGCCGTCCGGCCGATCGCGGCGATGAAGGAACGCAGCCGACCGCTCGGGCGGTCCGGCTCCCGTTCCCGCGCGAGCGCGCGCCCCGCGGGCGCCTGCATGGCCTCCGGCAGGCCGCCGGTATCGCCTTCGCGGATGAAGCGGTCGACGCCGGCCGCCGCCGATCCGGACGTCGCCCGCAGATCGAGCCCGTCCATCAGGTGCCGGACATGCTCGGCGGCGTCGATCGAGACAGGCCGGCCCAGGCGCGCCAGGCTGCGGGCGATCAGGGACGCGTCATCCGGTGCGTTGTCGCCCGGCGGAAATGGCGGACTGCCGACCGGGTGCGCGGCGGGGCCCACGAGATGCTCCGCTCCGGGAAGGAGCATCGCCTCGTCGTCCCAACGGGAGGACAGGGACAGATCGGAAGGCGGCGAAGACAGCGTTTGCATCAACGATCAGTCCGGCGCGCCATCGACGGGTTCTTCCCCCCTTCGGGCGTGGTCCGGTGACCGGTGGGTGCGGCCGGACAGGCGGGGTCAGGCGCTGCCCAGCATCCCCTTCTGCTCGATGAACGCGACCACCTCGTCCAGCCCGCTCAGCGTCTTGAGGTTGGTCATCACGAAGGGCCGGGTCGGGCGCATGCGCGTCGTGTCCGCCCGCATGACGTCGAGGTCGGCGCCGACATGCGGCGCGAGGTCGGTCTTGTTGATCACGAACAGGTCGCTCTTCGTGATGCCCGGACCGCCCTTGCGCGGGATCTTCTCGCCGGCGGCGACGTCGATGACGTAGATCGTCAGGTCGCTGAGCTCGGGGCTGAAGGTCGCAGCGAGGTTGTCGCCGCCGGACTCGATGAACACGACGTCCGCGTCCGGAAACTGCGCCAGCATGCGGTCGATCGCCTCGAGGTTGATCGACGCGTCCTCGCGGATGGCGGTGTGCGGGCAGCCGCCCGTCTCCACGCCCAGGATGCGCTCGGCGGGCAGGGCGCCGCTGATGGTCAGCAGGCGCTGGTCTTCCTTGGTGTAGATGTCGTTGGTGATGGCGACCAGGTCCCAGCGCTCGCGCATCGCCTTGCAGAGCATCTCCAGCAAGGTCGTCTTGCCGGAACCGACCGGACCGCCGATGCCCACGCGCAGCGGGGGCAGCCGCTTCGTGCGGCCCGGAATGTGATGCAGGGCGGAGGCGCCGGGCGTGGCGGAGGAGGTCGAGGTCGAGGTCGTGCTCATGATCGGAACAATCGGGAGTACTGGGTTTCGTGGCGCGCCGCCAGGACGGACAGCATCGGCGCGAAGAGCTGCCGCCGCGCGGGCGGCGTGGCGACGGCCTCGGCCACCGCGGCGGGGATCTCGCGGGCCAGTCGCGTCAGCACGCGCTGCCCGGCGGTCTGGCCCAGCGGCACGGCCTTGAGGGCGGCCTGGACCTGGTTCTCGGCCCAGCCGAAGGCCTGCGAGGACAAGGCCTGGTCGATCGGCACGTCGACGGTGGACAGCGCGAGCGACATCACGAAGGCGTAATGCGCGGGCTGGCCGTCGAGGCATTCGCCGAGCAGCGCCAGCTGGGCGGCCGACGCCATCGGCTGGCCGCGCAGCCAGCCCAGCAGCGACTGCCCCATCTGCTCGCCCTGCAGGCGGGCCTCGGCGCCGTCGCGGGTGATGCGCAGCCAGCGGGCGAGCTCGCGCAGCGCCGGCCCATCACCGGCGCGCCAGGCCGCGATGCCCTGGGCGATCGCGGCGAGGTCGCCGCGCGCGAGCAGCTTCAGCTGTTGGCTGAGCCAATGACCGGCGCTGACGTCGTCGTGCACGAGGCCGTGCTCGACGGCCGCTTCCAGCACCTCCGAATAGGAAAACGCGCCGATCGGCAACGCCGGGGACGCGAGCCACGTCAGCCGCAGCAGCGGCGGAACGGGATCGACGACGGGTTCAGTGGTCGTGACCACAGCCCGGCCCGTGCACATGGGGCGCCGGAGCAGCCTGGATCGCGATGGTCTTCCTGGCCGCGGGCTTGTGATCGTGCGAGTGATCATGCGAGTGACCGTGGCCCTTCTCGTGCGCATGCCCGTGGTCGTGCGTCGACCCGTGGTCATGCGCATGGGCGTGGCCATGGCCGCCAGTTGCGTAGGCGCCGGCTTCGGGCTCGAAGCCCTCCTCGACCTCGTTCACGATCAGGTGCATCGCGCGCAGCATGTCGGCCAGGACGTGGTCGGGCTCGATCTTCAGGTGATCCGGCTTCAGCTCGATCTGCACGTGGCGGTTGCCGAGGTGGTAGGCCGCACGGATCAGGTCGAACGGCGAGCCGTGCGAGGTGCAGGCCGTGATGCGCAGCAGCGCCTGCGGCGCCGCGACGACGCGCACCAGCGAGCCGTCCTCGGCCACCAGCACGTCGCCGCCGCGCACCGCGACGCCGCGCGGCAGGAAGACGCCGAGCTCGCGGCCCTGGCTGTCGACGGCCTGGAAGCGGCTCTTCTGGCGCGTGTCCCAGTCGAGCGTCACGGCGGAGGCGCGCTTGAGCAGCACGGGCGCCAGGCCGGCGCCCTGGGCGAGCAGTTTGGAGACTTGGATCATTCAGAACAGGAAATAGCGCTGCGCCATCGGAAGCACCGAGGCGGGCTCGCAGTGCAGCAGCAGGCCGTCGGCGCGCACCGCGTAGGTCTGGGGGTCGACCTCCATGCGCGGGGCATAGTCATTGTGGACCATGTCCTTCTTGCCCACGCCGCGGATGCCCTTCACCGCGACCGCGGTCTTGGCCAGACCGTAACGCGCCGGGGCCCCCGCCGCGATCGCCGCCTGCGAGACGAAACTGAGCGAGGCCCGCGCCAGCGAGCCGCCGAAGCTGCCGAACATCGGCCGGTAATGCACCGGCTGCGGCGTCGGGATGGACGCGTTCGGATCGCCCATCGCGGCCATCGCGATGACGCCGCCCTTGAGGATCAGCGACGGCTTCACGCCGAAGAAGGCCGGCTTCCAGATCACCAGGTCGGCCCACTTGCCGGGCTCGATGCTGCCGACCTCGTGGCTGATGCCGTGCGCGATCGCGGGATTGATCGCCAGCTTGGCCACGTAGCGCTTCACGCGGCCGTTGTCATGCCGCGCGCTGTCGCCGGGCAGCTGTCCGCGCTGCTGCCTCATCTTGTGCGCGGTCTGCCAGCAGCGCAGCACCACCTCGCCCACGCGCCCCATCGCCTGCGAGTCCGAGCTGAACATGCTGATCGCGCCCAGGTCGTGCAGGATGTCCTCGGCGGCGATGGTCTCCTTGCGGATGCGGCTCTCGGCGAAGGCCAGGTCCTCGGCGATCGCCGGGTCCAGGTGGTGGCACACCATCAGCATGTCGACGTGCTCGTCGAGCGTGTTGATCGTGTACGGCCGCGTCGGGTTGGTCGAGCTGGGCAGCACGTTGGCCTCGCCGACGACCTTCAGGATGTCCGGCGCGTGGCCGCCGCCGGCGCCCTCGGTGTGGAAGGTGTGGATCGTGCGGCCCTTGAAGGCCGCCACCGTGTCCTCGACGAAGCCGCTCTCGTTGAGCGTGTCGGTGTGGATCGCGACCTGCGTGTCGGTCAGCTCGGCCACGTCCAGGCAGTTGGAGATCGCCGCCGGCGTCGTGCCCCAGTCCTCGTGCAGCTTCAGGCCGATCGCGCCGGCCTCGATCTGTTCGAGCAGGCCTTCGGGCCGGCTCGCGTTGCCCTTGCCGAGGAATCCGAGATTCATCGGGAAGGCGTCCGCCGCCTGCAGCATCCGCTCGATGTGCCACGGCCCCGGCGTGCAGGTCGTGGCGAAGGTGCCCGTCGCCGGACCGGTGCCGCCGCCCAGCATGGTCGTCACGCCGCTGGCCAGCGCTTCCTCGATCTGCTGCGGGCAGATGAAGTGGATGTGCGAATCGATCGCGCCGGCGGTGACGATCGCGCCTTCGCAGGCGATGACCTCGGTACCGGGACCGATGACGATGTCGACGCCCGGCTGCGTGTCGGGATTGCCGGCCTTGCCGATGGCGACGATGCGGTGGTCCTTCAAGCCGATGTCGGCCTTGACGATGCCCCAGTGGTCGAGGATCAGCGCGTTGGTCAGCACCGTGTCGACGGCTCCCTGCGCGCGGGTGCGCTGCGACTGCGCCATGCCGTCGCGGATGGTCTTGCCGCCGCCGAACTTCACTTCCTCGCCGTAGCCGCCGGCGCGCAGGGTGAGGTCGTCCTCGACCTCGACGATCAGGTCGGTGTCGGCGAGCCGCACCCGGTCGCCGACGGTGGGGCCGAACATCTCGGCATAGGCGCGTCTGCCGATGCGGGCCATCAGAGGGCTCCCTGGATCAGGCCGCGGAATCCCCAGATCTCGCGGTTGCCGGCGACCTCGACCAGCTCGACGGTGCGCTGCTGGCCGGGCTCGAAACGCACGGCGGTGCCGGACGCGATGTTCAGCCGCATGCCGCGCGCGGCCTCGCGGTCGAAGGTCAGCGCGCCGTTGGTCTCGGCGAAATGGTAGTGCGAGCCGACCTGGATGGGCCGGTCCGCGCCGTTGACGACGGTCAGCGTGAGCGTGCGCCGGCCGGGGTTGAGCGCGAGCTCGCCGTCGTCCGTGATCAGCTCGCCCGGGATCATGCGAGCACCATCCGGCTCAACAGGCCCAGGCCGAGCAGCGCGATCGCGCCGCCCGCCACGCGCGACCAGACCGGCGCGAGCGCGCGCAGCCTGAGCCCGAGCGCGAGACCGCCCCCATGCAGCAGGGCCGTGGCGAGCACCATGCCCG
Organism: Roseateles sp.; assembly: GCA_039593255.1. Classification (GTDB taxonomy): domain Bacteria; phylum Pseudomonadota; class Gammaproteobacteria; order Burkholderiales; family Burkholderiaceae_C; genus Roseateles. The sequence goes on along the minus strand of JBCNPQ010000009.1, from coordinate 35,495 downwards.
CGAGCGCGGCGCCGCCCTCCAGTTCCGCGCCATGGGCCAGGCCGTGGAAGACGGCGAAGGCGCCGACCAGCGCGGACGAGGCCGCGGCGCCCACGCGCCAGCGCGCGGCGGCCACCAGCCCCAGCACGAGGACGGAGACCGCCACCATCGGTTCGACGCCGGGCACCGAGAGGCCCTCGTCGCCGAGCGCCAGGCCGGCCAGCGCGCCGATCAGCAACAGCCCGGCGAAGGCGAAGGGCGCGGCCAGCATGCGGCGGCCGGTCTGCGTCAGCGCGCTCCACAGGCCCACCGCGAGCATCGCGGCGAGATGGTCCGGCCCGGTGAACGGATGGGTGAAGCCCGCGCCGAACGCCGCTCCCGCGCTCATGCCGCCGTGGTCGTGCGGCAGGCCCTCGCCGGTGTGCGCGAAGACGAACACCGGCAGCACGGCGGCGACGGTCAGGGCCAGCGCCTGCAGGGCGGTCACGGCGGCGTCGGCCATGGACGCGGCACGAAGGGAACGTGGAGTCATCTCTGCCCTCAGGGAATCGGTTGATGGACGGTGACGAGCTTGGTGCCGTCGGGGAAGGTGGCCTCGACCTGGATGTCGGGAATCATCTCGGCGACGCCGTCCATGACGTCGTCGCGGGTGAGGAGCTCGCGCCCCTCCTTCATCATCTGCGCGACGGTCTTGCCGTCGCGGGCGCCTTCCATCACGGCGGCGCTGATGAAGGCGACGGCTTCGGGATAGTTGAGCTTCAATCCGCGCGCTTTACGGCGCTCGGCCAGCAGGCCGGCCGTGAAGATCAACAGCTTGTCTTTCTCTCTGGGCGTCAGTTCCATAGGGTCCTTCCTTAGCAAGCCCCATGCCGGTGCAGCAGAACTCGCGGACTGCTTACTGCCGTGACCCCGCGCGCTGCGCGCGCCCCTCACCCCTACCCTCTCCCGCAAGCGGGAGAGGGGGTAAGAAGGGAGGCGATGCCCGGTCAGCCCGGTGCATTCTCACTCCCTCTCCCGCTTGCGGGAGAGGGCGGGGGTGAGGGCCAGCGGCCTCGGAAGTCCCGGCATGTTTCATGCATTTCTCCAGCGCCCCACCATGGACGCCCCCCTCCCACCCCAGGACGCCCCGCAGCACATCATCACGCTGCGGCGGGACTACAACGCCTGGGTGGCGCGCGAAACGCTGGAGGACTACGCCCTGCGTTATACGCCGCAGCGCTTCCGGCGCTGGTCGACGTGGCGGGTCGCCAACACCGCCTTCGGCGCCGCCTCCTTCCTGATCCTGGAAGCCGTGGGCGCGACGCTGCTGCTGCAGTACGGCTGGACCAACGCCGCGCTGGCCATCCTGGCCACCGGGCTGATCATCTTCCTGGCCGGCCTGCCGATCAGCGTCTACGCGGCGCGCCACGGCGTCGACATGGACCTGCTGACCCGCGGCGCCGGCTTCGGCTACATCGGCTCGACGCTGACCTCGCTGATCTACGCGAGCTTCACCTTCATCTTCTTCGCCCTCGAGGCGGCCGTGATGGCCTACGCGCTGGAATTGGCGCTCGACATCCCGCCGCAATGGGGCTACCTGATCTGCGCGCTGGTGGTGCTGCCGCTGGTGACGCACGGCATCTCGGCGATCAGCCGGCTGCAGCTGTGGACGCAGCCGCTGTGGCTGGCGCTGCTGGTGCTGCCCTTCGCCTGGGTCGGCTGGTTCCATCCTGGTGCGTTCGACGGCATCACGACCCAGATCGGGTCGCAATCGGGCACGGCGGCCTTCGACGCGCACGCCTTCGGTGCGGCGCTGACGGTGGGCGTCGCGCTCATCACGCAGATGGGCGAGCAGGCCGACTACCTGCGCTTCATGCCCCGGCAGACGGCGGACAACCGCGTCGGCTGGTGGGCCGCCGTGCTGACCGGCGGGCCCGGCTGGATCGTGCTGGGCGTGCTGAAGATGCTGGGCGGCGCGCTGCTGGCCTACCTCGCCGTCAGCCACGCGGTGCCGGCGGAACGGGCGGTGGATCCCAACCAGATGTACCTCGCCGCCTACGAGTACGTGTTCCCGCAGTACGGCTGGGCGGTGGCGGTGACGGCGCTGTTCGTCGTCGTCTCGCAGCTCAAGATCAACGTCACCAACGCCTACGCGGGCTCCCTGGCCTGGAGCAACTTCTTCTCCCGGCTGACGCACAGCCATCCGGGCCGCGTCGTGTGGGTCGTGTTCAACACGCTGATCGCCTTCATGCTGATGTCGATGAACGTGTTCGAGGCGCTCGGCCACGTGCTGGGCCTCTACGCCAACATCGCCATCGCCTGGATCATGGCGGTCGTCGCCGACCTGGTGATCAACAAGCCGCTGGGGCTGTCGCCGCCGGGCATCGAGTTCAAGCGCGCCCACCTGTACGACGTGAACCCGGTCGGCGTCGGCGCGATGGCGCTGGCCTCGGTGCTGTCGGTGTCGGCGCACCTCGGGCTGATGGGCGCGCTGGCGCAGGCCTGGTCGGCGGCGATCGCGATGGTGACGGCGCTGGCCGCGGCGCCGCTGATCGCCTGGGCGACGAAGGGGCGCTACTACCTCGCCCGGCCGATGGCGGAGATCCAGGCCGGGTTGAAGGCGCCCGGCGCGGACGGCGCGGACAGCACGCGGCGCTGCGTGATCTGCGAGCGCGAGTACGAAGGCCCCGACATGGCGCACTGCCCCGCCTACCGCGGTCCGATCTGCTCGCTGTGCTGCACGCTGGACGCGCGCTGCGGCGACCTGTGCAAGCCGCAGGCGAGCCTGGCGGCGCAGTGGACCGCCGCGTTGCGCCGGCTGCTGCCGCGCGGCAGCTGGCGCTACATCGACACCGGCCTGGGCCACTACCTGCTGCTGATGGGGGTGATCACGCCGCTGCTGGCGACGCTGTTCGGCCTGCTCTACCACCAGCAGCTGCAGCAGCTGCCGCAGCTCCCGCTCATCGATGCCGCCGCGCAGGACGCGCTGCGCGCGAGCCTGCGCGCGGGGTTGCTGAAGGCCTTCTTCGCGCTGCTGCTGGTGGCGGGCACGGTCGCCTGGTGGCTGGTGCTGGCGCACCAGAGCCGCGAGGTCGCGCAGGAGGAGTCCAAGCGCCAGACCCAGGCGCTGATGCGCGAGATCGCGTCGCACCGCCGCACCGACGAGGCGCTGCAGGGCGCGCGGCTGCAAGCCGAGCGGGCGCAGGCCGCGGCCGAGGCGGCCAACCAGGCCAAGAGCCGCTACATCAGCACCATCAGCCACGAGCTGCGCACGCCGCTGAACAGCATCCTCGGCTACGCGCAGCTGATGGCGGCGGACGCGTCGCTGCCGCCGCAGCGCCGGCAGGCGGTGCAGGTGATCAAGCGCGGCGGCGAGCACCTGATGCAGCTGATCGACGGCACGCTGGACATCGCCCGCATCGAGGCCGGCCGGCTGAGCCTGGAGCCGGCGCCGGTGCGCTTCGACGAGCTGCTGCGCGAACTGGCCGACATGTTCGAACCGCAGGCCGCGGCCAAGGGGCTGCGCTTCCGCTTCGAGCCGCAGGGCGCGCTGCCCGAGTGGGTGCGCGCGGACGAGCAGCGGCTGCGGCAGATCCTGATCAACCTGCTGGGCAACGCGATCAAGTTCACGGCCGAAGGCGAGGTCGCGCTGCGCGTGCGTCACGGCCGCGAGATGGCGACGCTGGAGATCGCCGACACCGGCCCGGGCATGGACGCCGACGAGCTGGCGCGGATCTTCGAGCCCTTCGCGCGCGGGTCGCGGAGCGCGAGCGGCGCGGGGCATGCGCCGGGCGCGGGCCTGGGGCTGACGATCGCGAAGATGCTCACGGCACTGATGGGCGGCGAGATGTCGGCGACCAGCGAGCCGGGCCGCGGCTCGGTCTTCCGCGTGCGGCTGTTCCTGCCGGAACTGCACGGCCGCATCTGGGACACGCCGCGCATGCGTCGCGCGGCGAAGGAGCGGCTCGGACTGGACGGCGTCTCGCCGCGCGTGCTGGTCGTGGACAACGAATCGGACGATCGCCAGTTGCTGATCGAGCTGCTGGAGCCGCTCGGCTTCACCGTGCGCGAGGCCTCGAGCGGCCACGACGCGCTGGACCTCGTCGCGGCGGGATGGGTGCCGGACGCGGTGCTGATGGACCTGGCGATGCCGGGCATCGACGGCTGGGAAACGATCCGGCGGCTGCGGCGCATGCTCGGCGAACTCGGCGTGAAGGCGCCGGCGGTGGCGGTGGTCTCGGCCAACGCCTTCGAGCGCGGCCAGGACAACGATGCCGGCATCGCCGCGCGCGACTTCATCCTGAAGCCGGTTCGGCACGAGCTGCTGCTGGACTGGCTCACCGAGCAGCTCGCGCTGTCCTGGCGGGTCGGGCCTGAGCGCGCGGCGGCCGATCCGGCGCCGGCCGCCGCGCCGGTCGAGGTGCCGCCCGCCGAGCGCCTGACCGGACTGCGCGAGGCGCTGCAGCTCGGGTACTACCGCGGCGTGCTGCAGCAGCTCGACGAGATCGAGGCGGCCGGCCCCGCATGGCGCGCCTTCTGCGACGCGCAGCGGACGCTGGCGAGCCAGTTCCAGTTCGAGGCGATGCTGCGCGGACTGACGCGCAGCGAGAACCCCGCATGACCGAGACCGAGACCGAGACCGAGACCGAGACCGAGACCGAGACCGAGACCGAGACCGAGACCGAGACGACGATAGCTGTTGGACGACCTGCGATGAACTCTCCGCTTCCTTCCGCCGTGGCGGCGCTGCTGGACCAGCAGCAAGGCGACCGTGTCCTGATGGTGGACGACGTGCCGGACAACCTGTCCTTGCTGCATGACGCGCTCGACGAGCACGGCTACATCGTGCTGGCGGCGACCAGCGGCGAGGCGGCGCTGGCGCGCGCGCGGCAGGCGCGGCCGGACATCGTGCTGCTGGACGCGATGATGCCGGGGATGGACGGTTTCGAGGTCGCGCGCCGGCTGAAAGCCGATCCGTCGACGGCGCACATCCCCATCATCTTCATGACGGGGCTGACCGAGACGGAGCACCTGGTCGCGGCGCTGCAGGCCGGCGGCGTCGACTACGTGACCAAGCCGCTGGACCCGCGCGCGGTGCTGGCGCGGATGCAGGTGCATCTGCAGGGCGCGCGGCAGGCGCGGCAGACGCGGCAGGCGCTGGATGCGTTCGGCTACGCGAGCATCGCGGTGCGCGCGTCGTCGGGCCGGCTGCTCTGGCAGACGCCGCTGGCGCGCGAGCTGCTGCAGCTCTACTACGGCACGGTCGCGCCGCAGACGCCGGCGCCGGTGCTGGCGTGGCTGCGCAAGACGCTCGAGGAGATGGCGCCTCACGCGCCCGGTGACGGTCCGCCTGCGCAGGAGCCGCCGCGGCTGTGCGCGGAGCTCGGCGCGCGGCGGCTGAGTTTCCGCCTGCACCACTGCATCGGCGGCGACGACGGTCCCGCGGTCGGGCCGGCGGCTGGCGGCGACTGGCTGATCGTGATGCGGGAGGTGTCGGACGCCTCCGTGATCCGCTCGCTGGGGCTGGCCTTCAGCCTGACCGCGCGCGAGGCAGAAGTGCTCTATTGGGTCGTCAAGGGCAAGATCAACCGCGACATCGGCGAGATCCTCGGCGCCAGCCCGGCGACGGTGAAGAAGCACCTGGAGCGCATCCACGCCAAGCTCGGCGTGGAGACCCGCACGGCGGCTGCGTCGATGGCGCTGACGCGGGTGCGGGAGATGCACCCGCAGTGGGAGGTGTAGGCATCCGGAGCCCTTGCTGACGGGAAGGTCTTCATCATGCAACTCATAATGTTGCATGAAATCCAACAGCCAGCTGTCCGACGTCCTCCATGTGCTGCTGCACATGGCCGAGGGCGACGGGCCATCCACCTCGGAGGCGCTCGCCGGCGCGATGCAGACCCACCCCGTCGTGCTGCGCCGCCTCATGGGCGGCCTGCGGGAGGCGGGTTTCGTCGCCTCCGCCAAGGGCCACGGCGGCGGCTGGGTGCTGTCTTGTCCGCTGGACCGCATCACCCTGCGCGACGTCCATGAGGCGCTCGGCGGGCCACCGCTGGTGTCCCTCGGCTTCCGCGAGGAACACCCGGACTGCCTCGTCGCCCGTGCCGTCAACGATGCACTCGGCAACGCCGTGCAGGAGGCCGAGGCCCTGCTGCTGAAACGCCTGGGCGCGGTCACCCTGGCCACGCTGTCGCGCGACTTCCACCAGCGCATGGTCGCGCTCGGCCACGCGCCCCACCGACTCGAGGAGCACCTCCATGAAGATTGATTTCGCCGTCATCGGCGGCAGCTACGCCGGCATGGCCGCCGCCCTCCAGCTCGCCCGCGCGCGGCGCCAGGTGCTCGTCGTCGACGCGGGCCGACGGCGCAACCAGTGCGTCGACGACCACGACGGCGAGGCGCATGGCTTCCTGACCCAGGACGGGCGCGCGCCGGGCGCGATCGCGGAGGAGGCTCGCCGGCAGTTGCGGCGTTATCCGACCGTGCACTGGATGGCCGGGCAGGCGGAGGACGGACGCGTCGCGCCGGACGGCCGGCTGGAGTTCCGTGTCGGCGACGTCGCCATCAGCGCCGGCCGGCTGATCCTCGCCACCGGCGTCCGCGACGAACTGCCGCCCGTGCCGGGTCTTGCCGAACGCTGGGGACGCAGCGCCTTCCATTGCCCGTACTGCCACGGCTACGAGCTCGACCAGGGCCGGATCGGCATCATCGCCGCCTCCCCGCTGGCCCAGCATCACGCGATGATGCTGCCCGACTGGGGCGTGCCGACGCTGTTCCTGAACGGCGCCTACGCGCCCAGCGCCGAGGAGCTCGACGAGTTCGCCCGCCGCGGCACCCGCGTCGAGCCCACGCCGATCGCCCGCATCGACGGCTTCGCCGATGTCGTGCTCCAGGACGGCCGGACGCTGACGATGGACGGCCTGTTCACACAGCCGCGCACCTCGCCGTCGAGCCCCATCGCCGTGCAGCTCGGCTGCGCGATGGAGGACGGCCCGATGGGGCCCTTCATCCAGGTCGGCCCGATGCAGGACACCAGCGTGCCGAACGTCTTCGCCTGCGGCGATGTCGCCCGCGCGGCCGGCAGCGTCACGCTGGCCGTGTCCGATGGCGCGATGGCCGGCTTCGGCGCGCACCGCTCCACGATGTCCTGAAACGACGAGGGCCCCTCGCGGGGCCCTCGTCTCTCATCGCCGGCAAACCGGCCTCCGTCAAGGCAGCCGGATCCGGTCGCCCTCGCGCACCTCGCGCGTCTGCTCGCGGCTGTTGCCCACCGTGAAGCTCACGCGCAAGGTCTTCTCCTCGCCGTACGCGGGATCGCGTCCGGCCAGGTCGTTGTCGACGCGCACGTCCAGCCTGCCGCCGCGGCTGAGGTTGCGCAGACGGTCCGTCACGTCGACCACGCGGATCCCCTTGCCGTAGATGGCGCGCACGATGGTCAGGCGCTGGTCCTGGACCGGGCCCGGATTGGCGTGGCCCGGACGGCCGTCCCATCCGCCGTTCCAGCCGCCCTGCCCCCAGTCGCCGCGGCCCCAGCCGGTGAACTGGCCGCCGTCGATCCACGAGCCCTCGCGGTAGTCGAAGGTGCGCACCTGGCCGCTGCGATCGCGGGCATAGATGCGCAGCGTCTTCGTGCGGCCCACCGCCGGATCGTCGCGGAACAGGTCATTGGTCACGCGCACCTTGGCGTCGCGGCGTGCCAGCTCGCGCAGGCGGCCGGTGACGTCGATGCTGGCTTCGGGGATGCCGTAGCGCGCGCCGAGGATCGCGTAGTCGCCGTCGTCACGGCCGCCGCCGTCCCAGTTGCCGTTGCCGCCGCCGTGGCCCCAGTCGCCGCCGCGCCAGCCGGTGAACTGGTCGCCGTCGATGATGCTGCCCTCGCGGAACTCGAAGGTGCGCTCCTGACCGCCGCGGTTGCGCGCGTAGATGCGCAGGGTCTTGGTCTGGCCGTAGGCCGGGTCGTTGCCGAACAGCTCGTTGGTCACCCGCACGCGGTCGTCGCGCCGCGCCAGTTCCTTCAGCGTGCCGGTCACGTCCATGTTGCGCTGCGCCGTGCCGTAGCGCGCGTTGAGGATCTGCCACTCGCCGTCGTCCCGCGCGAAGGCGGAGGAGCCGGTCAGCAGCGCCGCCAGCAGCATCACCGCCGCCAGCATCGCCTGCAGCATCCGCGCCGCCGCGCGGCCCGGCCGCCCGGCCGTCGTCATCATCGAAGTCATCGTCATCGCGGTACCTCCTGGTTCTTTCCTGTTGTTCGGAGTTCTTCTCTAGCCCTCTTGCCCGTCAGGGCCGCGGCCCGTTCCGGAAGGGGCCGGATGTTGCCTCAACGGCGTGACGCCTCCGGCGGTGCACGCACGTTTCTTAGAGGTGTTACGAGCGGTCACCTGTCGCCATTCTCCCCTCCCGTGAGGGACGGCCTCCGACAAGCCCGGGGGAACCCCGGGCGAACCCGTCGCCTCTCTCCGGCGACGCCCGTCCGGACGTACGCCATGTGCCGTATATGCCGGACGGCGCCCGCTTCCTAGCATCCGGTCACTTCCCGAAGTCCTGCGAAGTCCGTCGAAGTCTTCCTTCATCCACCGGAGCTCCCCATGTCCTCGTCGTCGAAATCCCCCCGTTCCCAGCGCCCGCAGCGCCGCCACGCGCTCAAGACCCTGGCCGTCGCCGGCGCGCTCACCGGCCTGAACCTGGCCGCGCTGCCCGCCTTCGCCGCCGACACCATCAAGGTGGGCGTGCTGCACAGCCTCTCGGGCACGATGGCGATCTCGGAGACCGTGCTCAAGGACACCGTCCTGATGGCCATCGACGAGATCAACGCCAAGGGCGGCGTGCTCGGCAAGAAGCTCGAGCCGGTGGTCGTGGACCCCGCCTCCAACTGGCCGCTGTTCGCCGAGAAGACGCGCCAGCTGCTGACCCAGGACAAGGTCGCGGTGATCTTCGGCTGCTGGACCTCGGTGTCGCGCAAGTCGGTGCTGCCGGTGGTCGAGGAGCTCAACGGCCTGCTCTTCTACCCGGTGCAGTACGAGGGCGAGGAACTCAGCAAGAACGTCTTCTACACCGGCGCCGCGCCCAACCAGCAGGCGATCCCGGCGGTCGACTACCTGATGAGCAAGGACGGCGGCGGCGCCAAGCGCTGGGTGCTGCTGGGCACCGACTACGTCTACCCCCGCACCACCAACAAGATCCTGCGCGCCTACCTGAAGAGCAAGGGCGTGAAGGACTCGGACATCGACGAGAAGTACACCCCCTTCGGCCACAGCGACTACCAGACCATCGTCGCCGACATCAAGAAGTTCTCCGCCGGGGGCAAGACGGCGGTGGTCTCGACGATCAACGGCGACTCCAACGTGCCCTTCTACAAGGAACTCGGCAACGCCGGACTGAAGGCCAAGGACGTGCCGGTGGTGGCGTTCTCGGTGGGCGAGGAGGAACTGCGCGGCGTGGACACCAAGCCGCTGGTCGGCCACCTGGCGGCGTGGAACTACTTCATGTCGATCAAGAACCCGACCAACGACGCCTTCATCAAGAAGTGGTCGACCTATGCGAAGGCCAAGAACATCCCCGGCCACAAGGACAAGCCGCTGACCAACGATCCGATGGAAGCCACCTACATCGGCATCAACATGTGGAAGCAGGCGGTGGAGAAGGCCAAGTCGACCGACGTCGACAAGGTCATCGCCGCGATGGCCGGCCAGACCTTCAGCGCGCCGTCGGGCATCACGTCCAAGATGGACGAGAAGAACCACCACCTGCACAAGTCGGTGTTCATCGGCGAGATCCGCGCCGACGGCCAGTTCAACGTGGTGTGGAAGACGCCCGCGCCTGTGAAGGCCAAGCCGTGGAGCCCGTACATCGCGGGCAACGAGGGCAAGCCCGACGAACCGGCGAAGAAGTAAGCCCGGGCGCCGGCTGACTGCCCAGGCTCCGCGCGCTGCGCGCGCCCCTCACCCCTGCCCTCTCCCGCAAGCGGGAGAGGGAGCAAGACGGTCAGCGCGGCGCATTCTCACCCGTCTCCCGCTTGCGGGAGACGGGGCCAGACGGTCAGCGCGGTGCATTCTCACTCCCTCTCCCGCTTGCGGGAGACGGGGCCAGACGGTCAGCGCGGTGCATTCTCACTCCCTCTCCCGCTTGCGGGAGAGGGGGCCAGACGGTCAGCGCGGTGCATTCTCACTCCCTCTCCCGCTTGCGGGAGAGGGGGCCAGACGGTCAGCGCGGTGCATTCTCACTCCCTCTCCCGCTTGCGGGAGAGGGGGCCAGACGGTCAGCGCGGTGCATTCTCACTCCCTCTCCCGCTTGCGGGAGAGGGCGGGGGTGAGGGCCAGTGGCCTGCGCACCCCACCAACCGGAACGATCGATGACCAAGTTCCTGCGCCTCCTGACAGCAGCATTCTTGATGTTCGCCGCTGCGGCCCACGCGCTGACGCAGCCGCAGGCGCTGTCCGTGGCGCAGGGCGAGACCGACGATCGCATCGCCGCGCTCGGCAAGCTGGTCGCGGCGCCGGACGACCGGACCGCGCCGCTGCTGCAGGCGCTCGCCGATGAACGCCTCAAGCTCGCCGCCGACCGGCGCGTGCTGATCGTCACCGACGCCGGCGTCGTCGACGCCGCCACCGGCGCGGCGGTGACGCTGTCGCCGGACGCGCAGTCCTCGCTCGAGGACGTGATGCTCAACAACCGCCTGCGCGGCGAACTCGACAGCGCGCTGGCGGCGCTCCACCTGTCGAGCGCCGACAAGGCCGAACGCCTTGCCGCCGCGAAGGCGCTGCTCGACGCGGGGGGCGACGACTCGCGCGTCGCCCTGCTCGACGGCGCGATGGCCAAGGAGAAGGACGCCGCCGTCCTCGATGCCCTGAAGCTCGCCCGCGCCGCCGCGCTGGCCGCGAGCCCCGACACCGCGAAACGCCTCGAGGCCGCCAGGCTGCTGGGCGAGTCGCACAGCCCCGAAACCCGGCTGCTGCTCAACCAGCGCCTGGCCGAGGAGCAGGATCCCGCCGTCAAGCAGGCGCTGCAGCGTTCGCTGCGCGCGGTCGAGGACACCCTCGCCTGGGGCGAGCGCCTGGGCGCCCTGTTCACCGGCATCAGCCTGGCCAGCATCCTGCTGCTGGTCGCGCTGGGCCTGGCCATCACCTACGGCCTGATGGGCGTCATCAACATGGCCCACGGCGAGCTGATGATGATCGGCGCCTACGCCACCTACCTCGTGCAGGTCGCCTTCCGCCAATGGCTGCCGGGCTGGTTCGACGCCTACCTGATCGTGGCGATGCCGGCCGCCTTCCTCGCCTCGGCGCTGGTCGGCGCGGTGCTGGAACGCACCGTGATCCGCTGGCTCTACGGCCGTCCGCTGGAAACCTTGCTGGCCACCTGGGGCCTGAGCCTGGTGCTGATGCAGGCGGTGCGCTCGCTCTTCGGCGCGCAGAACGTCGCGGTGGAAAGCCCCGCGTGGATGGGCGGCTCGCTGGCGCTGCTGCCCGGCCTGGCGCTGCCGACCAACCGGCTCGCGATCATCGTCTTCGCGCTGGTGGTGCTGGGCGGCATGTCGCTGCTGATCGCGCGCACGCGGCTCGGCCTGTTCGTCCGCGCCGTCACGCAGAACCGCCCGATCGCCTCCTGCATGGGCGTCCCGACCGCCCGCGTGGACACCTACGCCTTCGCGCTGGGCTCCGGCCTGGCCGGCCTGGCGGGCTGCGCGCTCAGCCAGGTCGGCAACGTCGGCCCCGACCTCGGCCAGAGCTACATCGTCGACGCCTTCATGGTGGTCGTGCTGGGCGGCGTCGGACAGCTCGCCGGCACCGTGCTCGCGGCGCTGGGCCTGGGCCTGGCGAACAAGGCGCTCGAAGGCGTCGTCGGCGCGGTGCTCGCCAAGATCGCCGTGCTGCTCTTCATCATCGTCTTCATCCAGAAGCGGCCGCAGGGCCTGTTCGCGGTCAAGGGCCGCGCGCAGGAGGCCTGAGATGCGCAGGGATCCCTTCATGACCGCGACGCCGTCTCCCTCCACCCCGCCCTCCGCATCGCCCGCCGCGCCGCTCGCGCTGCCGGGGCGCCCCGCCCTGCTCACGCGCGCCGGCTGGCTCGCGGTCCTGGCGGCGCTGGCCGTCGCCTGCGTGCTGCTGCCGGCGCTGAACCTGCTGGTGCCGGCGGGGCATCCGCTGCATGTCGACGGCTACTGGATCAGCCTGCTGGGCAAGTTCTGCTGCTACGCGATGTGCGCGCTGGCGATGGACCTGATCTGGGGCTTCGCCGGCATCCTGTCGCTGGGCCACGGCCTGTACTTCGCGCTGGGCGGCTACGCGATGGGCATGTACCTGATGCGCCAGATCGGCACCGACGGCCAGTACCGCAGCACGCTGCCCGACTTCATGGTCTTCCTCGACTGGAAGGAACTGCCCTGGCACTGGGCGCTGAGCGACAGCTTCCTGGCCACGATGCTGCTGGTGCTGCTGGTGCCCGGCGGCATCGCCTTCGTGTTCGGCTTCTTCGCCTTCCGCTCGCGCATCAAGGGCGTGTACTTCTCGATCATCACGCAGGCGATGACCTACGCCGCGATGCTGCTCTTCTTCCGCAACGAGACCGGTTTCGGCGGCAACAACGGCTTCACCGACTTCAAGCGGCTGCTGGGCCTGTCCGTCACGACGCCGGGCATGCGCATGGCGCTGTTCGTGCTCAGCGCGCTGGCGCTGGTCGGCTGCTACCTCGGCCTGCGCTGGTTGACCCGCGCCAAGTTCGGCCGCGTGCTCAGCGCGGTGCGCGACGCGGAGTCGCGGCTGATGTTCTGCGGCTACTCCCCGCTGCCCTACAAGCTGGCCGCCTGGGTGCTGTCGGCGCTGATCTGCGGCCTGGCCGGCGCGTTGTACGTGCCGCAGGTCGGCATCATCAACCCCGGCGAGATGAGCGTCGCCAACTCGATCGAGATCGCCGTGTGGGCCGCGGTCGGCGGACGCGGCACGCTCGTCGGCCCCATCGTCGGCGCCTTCGCGGTCAACGGCGCGAAGAGCTGGCTGACGCAGTTCGCGCCCGAGTACTGGCTCTACCTGCTGGGGGCGCTGTTCGTCGCGGTCACGCTGTTCATGCCGGACGGCATCGCGGGACTGTTGAAGCGCAAGTTCGGGAAGACGGCCGCGGACGGCACCGACAGGGCCGGCAAGGCCGAGGAGACGACGGCATGAGCCCCGACCTGCTCGAACAAGGCCAGGAGCGGCTGCGCGCCGCCAGCGGCCCCGGCTACGGCCGCGTCGTGCTGCCGGGGCAGCTGGACCTGGCGCACGGCCGCATCCTGTACCTGGAGGACGTGTCGGTCAGCTTCGACGGCTTCCGCGCGATCAACGGCCTGTCCATCGACATCGCGCCGGGCGAGCTGCGCTGCATCATCGGACCGAACGGCGCCGGCAAGACCACGATGATGGACATCATCACCGGCAAGACCCGGCCCGGCAGCGGCACGGTGTTCTTCGGCGGCACCATCGACCTGCTGCGCCACAGCGAGGCGGAGATCGCGCAGCTGGGCATCGGCCGCAAGTTCCAGCGTCCGACGGTGTTCGAGGCGCTCAGCGTCTACGAGAACCTCGAGCTCGCCCTGCAGGGCTCGCGCGCGCTGCGCGCGTCGCTGTGGGGCGTGCTCAGCGGCGCGCAGAAGGACCGGCTGGCCGAGGTGCTGACGCTGATCCGGCTGCAGGACCGGATGACCCGCCCGGCCGGGCTGCTCAGCCACGGCCAGAAGCAGTGGCTGGAGATCGGCATGCTGCTGGTGCAGGACCCGAAGCTGCTGCTGCTCGACGAGCCCGTCGCCGGCATGACCGACCAGGAGACCGAGCGCACGGCCGAGCTGATCCTCACGCTGAAGGGGAAACACAGCATCATCGTCGTCGAGCACGACATGGGCTTCGTCGACCGGATCGCGGAGAAGGTGACGGTGCTGGCCGAAGGCTCGGTGCTGGCCGAGGGCACGCTCGCGCAGGTGCAGGCGGACGAACGCGTGATCGAGGTCTACCTTGGCAGATAGGACCCACCCCCTACCGGCTGCGCCGGCCCCCTCCAGGGGGCGACCCCGATGGCCCGGCGGAGCCGGTTCCATGGGGTCCGCCCGGCTTGATAACGACGAGATGCCTTTCCATGCTCATCGCTGAGTCCATTCACCAGTACTACGGCGGTTCGCACATCCTGCGCGACGTGTCGGTGAGCGCCTCGCCGGGGCGCATCACCGTGCTGCTGGGCCGCAACGGCGTCGGCAAGACCAGCCTGCTGAAGAGCCTGATGGGCCTGGTGCCGATCCGCTCGGGGAAGGTGACGCTGGACGGCGCGGACATCACGCGCGCGACGCCGTACCAGCGCGCGCGCGCCGGCATCGGCTACGTACCGCAAGGGCGCGAGATCTTCGCGCGGCTGACGGTCGAGGAGAACCTGCGCATGGGCCTGGCGGGCAAGCCCGGCGGCCTGCCGGTGCCGGAGCACCTCTACACCTTGTTCCCGGTGCTGAAGCAGATGCTGAAGCGTCGCGGCGGCGACCTCTCCGGCGGCCAGCAGCAGCAGCTCGCGATCGCGCGGGCGATGGCGGCCTCGCCCAAGCTGCTGATCCTGGACGAGCCGACCGAAGGCATCCAGCCGAGCATCATCAAGGACATCGGCCGCGTGATCCGGCGCCTGGCCGACGAAGGCCTGGACGGACATCCCGTCGCGATCCTGCTGTGCGAGCAGTACTACGACTTCGCGGCGGAACTCGCCGACGAGTTCCTGGTGCTCGAACGCGGCAGCGTCATCGCGAGGGGGAACAACGCGGACATGCAGACGGCGGAAGTTCGAGGGCTGGTGGCGATCTGAAGCGGTCAACACGCCCGTGCGCACAGCAAGCGCTGTTACAAGCTCGCGGGAACGATGGGTTGCATCCGCACACTGAAAGCGCTCTTCCCTTCGAGATGGTCTGATGTCAACGCCTGACCCTTCCGTGAACAACCCTGCTTCCCGGCGTCCCGCCGATCCGACTGATCCGATCGGTCCGAATGATCCGACCCGTCATGGTGCCAAGCCCGCCGAGGAGGCCACGGATGAGGCCGCCGCCAGTCCGGCGGAAGCGGAACCTGAAGCATCGATGGCTCGCCCCGCCGCTGACGAGTTGACGCCCGAACGCAAGGAGGGGATCCCGGCGTCCAGCCTGTTCGCGGAGACGCCGCGGCGGCAGGCCGCGCAGCTGATCAATGCCATCGCTTCCTTTCCCGCGTCGGCGGCGGACGTCGCCGCGGGGTCACTTCCGCCAAAGGAACCGCCGCCGACGCTGGCACCCCCGACCTGACCGGGCAGGCGTTCCGTCTGTCTGGATGTTCGCCGACGAGAGGACGCCGGAGAAGATCCGCGAGAAGACTCATTGCGCCGCGCCGCTGGCCGCCGTGGCGCCGGGCGCGGGAGGCGTTGACGCCAGCCGGGGTACCGTGACCGTCGGCGGCAAGGCCTGGCCCCGGGCAAGGATCCAGCGCTCGGTATCGGGTTGCCTGAAGAAGCGTGCCCAGCCCAGCGCGTCCTGCCCATGCGCGTCGCGCCGGGAGAGGTCGCCGCCGTGCTCGACCAGCCACGCCAGCGCGTCGACCTGGCCGCGAG
Organism: Roseateles sp.; assembly: GCA_039593255.1. Classification (GTDB taxonomy): domain Bacteria; phylum Pseudomonadota; class Gammaproteobacteria; order Burkholderiales; family Burkholderiaceae_C; genus Roseateles. Next base: position 19,961 of record JBCNPQ010000009.1, on the reverse strand, counting down.
CGGCCGCGAGCATCAAGGGCGTCTCGCCGCGACTCGCGCCAGCCGGCTCATGCAGCGGGACGTCCGCCTCGCGCAGCCACTCGAGGCAGGCCAGGCAACCCCGCTGCGACGCCATGTGCACAGGCCCCCAGTCCCACATGTTCCGCACGTCCAGACGCGCGCCGGCAGCGACCAGGCGCCTGGCCAGGTCGACGCGCCCGTAGTACATCGCCAGCAGCAGGGCCGTGTCGCCGCGCTGCGTGGCGCTCGTCTCGTTGATCTCGTCGACGCGGGCGCCGGCAGACATCAGCATGTCGAACGCCGCGTCCTGCTTCCCGCTCACCGCATGCATCAGCAGCGTCCTGCCGTCCGGCAGACGCAGGTTGGGGTCCACGCCGGCGGCCAGCCTGTCCCGCACGCCGTCCATATCGTCCGCCATCAGATGCTCGATCAACCGGGCCTCGTCGCGCCCCCGCGGCGACATCATCCGCGCGGCGTGCATCCATCGTGACGACAGGCCGGCCACATCCGTCGACACCGGCAGGCCCGCCTCGCCCGTCGTCAGCACGCCGGTCGACCAGCCGGCCACCACGCCGAGCAACGGCAGCGCCAGCGTGAATGTCACCAGCCGCCAGGCCCACCGCGCAACAAGCCCTCGCCCTCGCCCTCGCCCTCCCACCGCGCCCGGGCCCGCCACCCTCGATGCCGAGGCGCCGCTCATCGCCGCGAGCAGCAGCCCCGCCACCGCCTGGACTCGCGCCACGCCGGGAAGTGACGGACAGATCACCACGGCATCTTCGGGCCGGCGGACGACGAGTTCATGCCGTCGGTCGGCACCCGAGCCGGACGAACGTCGCATCACCCATGGGTCCGACGGCGTCACGGTCCGCCGGTTCGTCCACAAGGGCGATCCCGCGTGCACCTCGATCCCCTGCGCGTGGACGACCCACCGCCAGCGCTTCATCGCCAGATGCAGGGCGATCAAGGCCAGGGCGAGGCTGCCTGACAGCGACGCGGCGGCCACGGGCAGTGCCCACTCGTCGGGACTGTCCCAGCGTGTCCTTGACAGGTGGGCCAGCCCCGCGGCCAGCGCCAGCAGGACGACCGCGCCGACCCGCCACCGCGACAGCCGGATTTCCGCGGTCCACGGCCAGCCGTCGTCCGAACGGCCCGCCGCGGCGACCGTCGATGCGCGCAGCTCCGGCACCGGCGCGGCCGGCCGGGCGCGAAGCGGCTCCAGCCGAAGGGGCGAGGTCTCGATACGCCCGCGATCCGCATGCTCGATGTCCCGCGCCAGCGCGCCGGACAACGGCACCTGCCGCAGCGCCGGCCAGGCCGAAGCCGGGCCGTCGCCGAATGCGTCCGGCTCGATGGGATAGGCCTCGATCTCGCCGTCGTCCAGGCCTTCGACGATCACACGCCATCGTGCCGAGACGTCCCGGACCGGCAGCGGCAGCGCCAGGTCCCGCACGATCGCTCCCTCGCCCCGTTCCACGGACTGCGGCCCGACAGGCAGCGTGGCCCACGTGGACCATTCCTCCAGGTCCGCATCGACCGGCTCGTCCCCGTCATCGCTGTCGCCCGCCGCACCGCCGTGCCGCTGCAAGCGGACCAGGATGGTCGTCGCCCGCCGGACGCGGCGCCGCGGCAAGGCCAGGCGCAGCAGCAGGACCTGTCCCCCGCCCGTCGTGCCGGCGCCGGTCCCGGCGGCGTCCTCCACGGCGACGCCGTAGTGCAGGGACGATCCGCGCGTGCGCCACAAATGCCGCCATCGCAGCAGCACCTCGGCAAGAAGGGCCAAGGCGACCAGGGCGAACATCGCAAGGACGAACCCCGCCAACCATTGCGCGCCAGCGGCAGCGTCGCCGATCGCCAGGGCGACCAGCGCGACCACCACCAGCAGGAAGCCGGCCAGCATCACCCGAGCGCCGGAACTGTCCAGTCTGGCCTCGCTGATCGAAGGCACGAAGCCGTCGGTGACCGGTCCGGGAAAATTCATCGGCGCATTATGGAAGCCCTGAAGGGCAGACGCCGGTCCTCCGAGCATCATCATGCTCGAACGCGGCAGCGTCATCGCGAGGGGGAACAACGCGGACATGCAGACGGCGAAGATTCTCGGCCCCGTGGCGATCTGATCTGTGCATTACTGGAACAGCAAGTACTTCTTCATCGACTGATGGGGACCGATCTCCGAACCTGCTCCAGGAATGAAACTTCCGTCCGACACCGACACATCCGCTGGCGATGTTGCCGAGACCCGCTCGCCCGGTCCCACGCTCTCCGGCGAAGCCCGCATCAAGGCGGCCACGCTGGCGCTGTGCAGCGCGCTCGCGGCGCATCGGCCAGTTCAGGTGGTGCCGCCCACCGAGCAGGACATCGCGTCCCTTGCCGACTCGCTGTTGGACGAGATGCCGGAGGATCACCAGACTGCGGAGGTCGCCGCAAGCCTGCAGCATGTGTCCCAGCATCTGCTGTTCGGAATGGCGAACTTGAGCCACCGTGCGCTCGATCGCGCCTACGCCGAGCTCAAGACGACACCGTCGACGATCAACGATCCCGAGGCCGGGCAGTTGATGCGGACCGGCATGATCATCGGCGCTCACCTGATCAACAGGGAACCGCGAACCTCGCCGCTCCAACGCGAATTGCTGACGCTCACCGCTTCGGCGTTCAGCGACGTCTTGCACGGCTCCGCACCCGCCATCGACGCCGACGCGCTGGAACGTCTGTCGCTTTCCGATGACGCGCAGGACCAGGTCCGCCTGGCCGCACAGACGGCTTTCCAGTCCGCGTTGAAAAAACTGGCGGAGTGCGATGCCTGCCCGGCGCCCGTTTTCCAAAGCTGGCGCAGCCGCGATCCCGGGCAGGGTTGGAAGCCGTCCCGGACCGCGCGCAGGTACGAAACGCGGTCCGACGTCTTCGAGGCCCTGACGCATCTCCGGCCGGACGACCTGACGCCGCTTCCCCGGCTGGCGGTCCTTCATCCCGATGCGCGCCAGACGCTCGATCGTGAAACGGGCCTCGTGTCCGTCAGGTTCCCGGCGACTTCCAAGACCGACGCCACCGTCACCACGTTGAATCTGCCGGTCATCGGCGACCGTCACGACCCGCTCCAGCGGGCGTCGCAGGACAGCGCGCTGGATCTCCTGGACCGGTTCTGCGCCACGCCCTTCGCCGACAAGACCGTGCTCTGGTCGCTGCGGCCACCGGCCCTGACGCTGGACACGCCCGGCCAGATGATCCGTGTGGGCGAACTCCCCGTCGCCAAGCTGACTCCTGAGGCCTGGTCACTGGATGCAAAGGCCGCGGAGCACGTCAGCGAGGTCCTCGAGAGGCCGGCCCGCCGGATCGAACGCCCTGTGCACGAATGGTCCGGCCCCCGCGCGCCCCTGGCGTCGGCCACGACTCCCGGCGGTCGGCGCGCCGTGAGGCTGATCCTCCAGGCGGAGGACGACCGGACCATCCTGGACAACGCCGCGTCCCGACAAGTTGCGCATCCCCATGAGTCGGTCTGGATCCAGGTCGACCGCCAAGGTCGGCAGCGGATCCTCGCCGGCCAGCGGCTACTGGACCGGTTGCCTGCCGACGCGCGGATCAAGGTGGAGGTCCACGGCCACGGAGGACGAATCGGACTGACCGATGAGCGAGGCCTTTCAGGTTTATCGGCGGGGGACGTCACCGGCCTGTTGAACGACGTGATGGAGGCGCTCCGGCTGCGCCAGCCGATCGACGCCGTCGACCTGGTCAGCTGCGCCTTGGCCACGCCGGTGTTTCCCCGTCGATTCGCCGAAGAGCTGCTGAAAGCCGGCCACGACCTGGGCCTATTCCGTGCGGAAACGGAGATCACCGCCTATGCCGACCCGCTGTCCTTTATCCTGTTCCCTCGAACCGCAAAGAAGGCCGCCCACCGTCAGACGGTCTTTTCGGAATCGTCGCCATTTGTCACCCATGCCCCAGGCAAGACCTTCGCCTATTCCCTTGAGCGTGGTACCGGCAAACTGATCATCAGGGACAAGCATCCGGGCGTCGATGCCGGTCACCGCCCCCCGTCGCGTGGTGAGGCTCCCCAGCCCGCAGACGCCGGAATGCCGACCTCCGTCGCCCCATGGAGATTCCCCGGCCCCCTGTCGATCTGAGGCGGCGCGCGAGACGACGCGGCAAGGCCGCCTCAATCCGCCTGGATCTTCGCCGAGCTGATCACCTTGCCCCAGCGCTGGAACGCCGCGACCGAATGCGCCTGCAGCTGCTGCGGGTTCATGTAGTCGGCGGTGGCGCACACGGCCCCGTCGAAGACGGAACAGGCAGGGAACATGTTGTCATCTGACTCGAACAGAGGGAATCACTTCTATTGAGAGAACGCCCTTGCCGCCTCAGCCGTCTCCGGACCTCCCCCGACCCACAAGTCCCGCCAGCCGCCAGGACAGGGCGATGCCGCAGAGATCCACGGAGGCCGCCCCCCCCTTGCCCCTGATCGCCGAGCGTCGTCCTGACGCCATCCAGCGGCTAGACCGGGAGACCGGCACGATCTCGCTGAGCCTGCGCGCCATCGACGAGGGCGGGTGGAGCCGGACGGTGCTCCAGGTACCGCCCTGCCCGGCTGGCGCGTCTCTCAGCCAGCGCCAGCGACAGGATGAAGCCATCGTTCTGCTGGATCGCTTCTGCTTCTTGCCGCTCGCCGACGGACGGCCCCTGCTGGATCACGCACCGCCCCGGATCAGCACCGACGGCGTCGAGATCCGCCTCGGATTCCTGCCTCTGGTGCGCTGGGACGGACGGGCATGGATCACAGACTCCACCAACTTGAGCCACGCGCGCGAGCTACTGCGAAGCAGCGACGCAAGAATGACCGCGCGCGTCGTGCGCGAGTGGCCGCGCTCGCCTTACCCATTGCCGGATGAGCCGCGACAGGTCGGCCATGGTGGGCGGCTACGTCTGGTCGTTCAGTTGGAAGATGATCCGACCACGGCCGAAGACGCCAGCGCCCGGGTGCTTCGCCATCCATTGAGCACGGTGTTGATCCAGGCCGATGCCTTCGGTGGCCATCGGGTGGTCTACGGCGAGGCACATCTGCGCGGCGGGCTGTACCGGCGTCAAGTCAAGATGGAGTTGGGGGGGCACGGCAGGCGCGAGGCAGGGTCGGATCAGCCCGAGCTCTCGGGCTACACGTCCGAAGGACTTGCCGCCCGCCTCCATGCCTTGTTGGACAAGTTGCGGTTTCCGCTGCGCATCGACCAGGTCAACCTGACCGCCTGCGCGCTGGAATCCCCCGTGTTTTCCAGGAGCTTCGCCGCAGAGTTCCTGACGGCCGCCCATGAGCGAGGTCTGCTGTTGCCTGAAGCGACCGTCACGGCCTATGCCAGCCCGATCGCGTTCGGCCTTGATCGCGCCACTGGCGAGAAAATGCAAAGCCGGGCGACGCTTCTGGCGGGTCGACCGGAAGTCCACGCTCCGGGACAGACCATCGTCTACAAGCGGGACCGCGCATCGGGCCAGGTGCTGTGTCGCGACAAGTATGCGGGAGTCGACGGCGGCTTTCGCCCCCTTGGCCCCGGCGTCGATGGCGGCAGCCCCTGGAACGACCCGCTGTTCGCAGGCGCGTCAGGTCCGCTCGGGTACTTCCCGCGCTGACGGGCGAGCCCGGGCACCGATCCGGCGACTGGCGCCGTCACTGCGTGCCGGCCTTCGCAGGGTGGAAGGCGGGAGTCGTCGCCTCAATCCGCCTGGATCTTCGCCGACGAGATGACCTTGCCCCACCGCTGGAACTCTGCATCCGAATGAGCCTGCAGCTGCTGCGGATTCATGTAATCGGCGGTGGCGCCGAGTTCGGCGGCCTTCTTCCTGAACTCGGGCGTGGCCATGATCTTCTGGATCTCGCTGGTCAGCTTGTCGACGACCGCCTGCGGCGTCTTCGCCGGCGCGAAGACGGCGAACCACGACCCCGCGTCCAGGTTGGGCAACCCGGCTTGCGCGGCGGTCGGCACGTCGGGCAGCGAGGACAGCCGCTCCTTGCCCGTCACCGCGACCGCGCGCAGCTTGCCCGCCGCGATGAAGGGCATGAACGGCGGCGGCGTGCCGAAGGTCAGGTCGACCTGGCCACCCAGCAGGTCCTGCAACGCCGGACCGGTGCCCTTGTAGGGCACGTGGATCATCTGGATGCCGGCCTGCTGTTCCAGCATCACGCCGGTCACGTGCTGCAGCGAGCCGTTGCCCGAGGAGGCGAAGGACAGCTTGCCCGGATTCTTCTTCGCGTAGGCGATCAGCTCGGCCGTGGTCTTCGCGGGCACGCCCTCGCGCAGGACGATCAGTTGGGGCGCGGTCAGCACGTTGGCGACCGGGCGCAGGTCCTTCAGTTCCCAGGCGCCCTTCTGGATGTGCGGCGTGATCACGTGGTAGCCGGAGTACTGCATCAGGATGGTGTAGCCGTCCGGCTCCGCGCGCTTGGTGGCGACGGCGGCCAGCGCGCCGCTCGCGCCGGAGCGGTTGTCCACCACCACGGTCTGGCCCAGCGCCTTGCCCAGCGGCTCGGCGAGCATGCGCGCGGCGATGTCGGTCGTGCCGCCCGGCGCGGCGCCCACCAGCATCGTGATCGGCTTGTTCGGATAGGCCTGCGCCTGCGCGGCGCTCATCGGCGCCAGTGTCGCGACTGCGGTCGCGAGCACCGCGAAGGCGGGAGCGCCCACGGCGAGGCGGCGGATTCGATTCATGGTCTTGTCTCCAGGGAAGCCGCTCGCGGCGGCGTTGTCGTTGGGGTGAAGCGGAACGGGCCGGGCGCCAGGGGTCAGGCGTTGCGCGCCAGCGCGCGCTCGCGGATCGCATCGAAGTCACGCGGCCGCGGATGCAGGTCCAGCCGACGCCCGGCGCTGACGATCTGGCTGGGCACAGGGTGGCCGATCAACGGCGGCAGGCGCCTGGCCGCGGCGATCAGCCGCTCCAGGTCGACGCCGGTGTCGCAGCCCATGCATTGCAGCGCGTGCACGATCTCCTCGGTGCAGACGTTGCCGGTGGCGCCGGGGGCGTACGGGCATCCGCCGAGACCGCCCAGCGACGCGTCGAAGCGGTTCGCGCCGGCGTCGATCGCCGCGATCACGTTGGCCAGGCCCATGCCGCGGGTGTTGTGGAAGTGCAGCGTCAGCTCGGCCGCGGGCCAGCGTTCGCGGAAGGCGCGCACCAGCGCGACGACCTGCGTCGGATAGGCCATGCCGGTGGTGTCGCACAGGGTGACGCCGCGCGCACCGAGGTCCTCGAGGAAATGGCTGCACCAGCCCAGCACGGTGTCGAACGGGACATCGCCCTCCATCGGGCAACCGAACGAGCAGGACAAGGACACGTTGACCGCGATGCCGGCCTGGTGCGCCATCGCGGCGACCTCGGCCAGTCCGGCGAAGGACTGTGCGCGAGTCATCCGCAGGTTGGACAGGTTGTGGCTCTCGCTGGCGGACATGACCAGGTTGAGTTCGTCGGCGCGGGCCTCGATGGCGCGCTCCGCGCCGCGGACATTCGGGACCAGCACCGTGTAGGTCACGCCGGGCTTGCGCGCGATGCCCCGCATCACCTCGGAGGCGTCGGCCAGCACGGGGATCGCCTTCGGCGAGACGAAGGCGGTCACCTCGATCTTGGCCAGGCCGGCGTCGGACAAGGCGTCGACCAGCGCGATCTTGTCGGCGGTCGGCACGAAAGTGGTCTCGGCCTGCAGGCCGTCGCGGGTCCCGACGTCCTGCATGAAGATGCGGCGGGCGGCGCCGGTCCAGACATCGGACGGCGCGCGGGACAGCGGCGCGGAAGCGGAAGCGGAAGCAGCGGAGGCAGTCATCGCGAACTCTCAGGAAACGATCTTGCGGGCGCGCAGGGCGGCGATCTGTTCGGCGGTGAGGCCGATCTCACGCAGCACCTCGTCGGTATCGCCGCCCAGACGCGGCGCAGCGCGGCGCACGGCGCCCGGGGTGCCCAGCAGCTTGGGCACGATGCCCGGCACGTCGAGTTCATGGCCGTCGCGCGTCTGCTGCTTGATGATCATGTCGCGGGCGCGGAAGTGCGGGTCCTCGACGATGTCCTTGGCCGTGTAGACCCGGCCGGCGGGCACGCTGGCCTCGCCCAGTGGCGCGAGGACCTCGTCCACGGTGCGCGTCGCGGCCCAGGCGCCGATGGCGGCGTCGATCTCCTCGACGCGCGCGACGCGGCCGGCATTGTTGCCGAGCGCCTCGTCGCTGGCGAGGTCGTCGCGGCCGATGACCTGCATCAGCCGCTTGAAGATGGAATCGCCGTTGCCCGCGATCAGCACGACACCGTCGGCGCAGGGATAGGCGTTGGACGGCGCGATGCCCGGCAGCGCGGAACCGGCCGGGCCGCGGACGGCGCCGAAGGCGCTGTACTCGGGGATGAGGCTTTCCATCACGTTGAGCACGGCCTCGGTGAGCGCCACGTCGATGACCTGGCCGTGGCCGCCGTTGACCTTGCGGTGGTAGAGCGCGGTGAGCACGCCGATCGTGCCGTGCAAGGCGGCGAGCGTGTCGCCGATGGAGATGCCGCAGCGCACCGGCACACGGCCGGCTTCGCCGGTGAGGTGGCGCAGGCCGCCCATCGCCTCGCCGATGACGCCGAAGCCCGGCAGGTCGCGGTAGGGACCGGTCTGTCCGTAGCCGCTGATGCGCAGCATGATCAGGCCGGGGTTGGTCCTGGCGAGTTCCTCGTAGGACATGCCCCAGCCCTCGAGCGTGCCGGGGCGGAAGTTCTCGATCAGGACGTCGGCTTCGGCGATCAGCGCGCGGGCGATGTCCTGGCCGTCCTTCTGGCGCAGGTCGAGCGCGATCGAGCGCTTGTTGCGGGACTGGACCTGCCACCAGACGGAGGTGCCGTCCTGGAGCATGCGCCAGTTGCGCAACGGGTCGCCGCTGCCGGGGGCTTCGATCTTGACGACGTCGGCGCCGAAGTCACCCAGCGTCTTGCCGGCGAACGGGCCGGCGATCAGCTGGCCCATCTCGACGACGCGCAATCCGTGCAGCGCCTGCAAACCGTCCATGGTCCGATGTCTCCTGATACGTCTCGGTATTGGTAGCGGATTCTGGAAAGGTTCGGCGCCGGGGGGAATGCCGGAGTGGCGGCGACTGCTTTCACGGATCGCGAAAGCGGCATCGGGTTCCCCCTCATCTTGCTCCCTCTCCCGCTTGCGGGAGAGGGTGGGGGTGAGGGGCGCGCGCAGCGCGCGCGGTGGGGGCAGGCAGCAAGAAGGCTTTGGGACTTCCACCGCCGCTGGCCCTCACCCCTGCCCTCTCCCGCAAGCGGGAGAGGGAGTAAGAGAAACGCCGAGCGGTGGCTACAAGCAGAGATGATCGATGAACACACGCACATGCCTTGGCAGCGCGTCGAGGTCGCGCACGCCGATCAGCAGCGTGCGATCGGCCCAGGCCTCGTCGAGCGAGACGCGGCGCAGGTTCAGCGGCTTGAGCAGCGGCTCGACCGCCACGTCCGGCAGCACGGCGATGCCCATGCCCGCGGCCACCATGCGGCACATCGCGTCGAAGCTGCGCACCTGGATGCGGTTCTTCAGGCGCCGGCCGAGTTTCTCCGTCTCCATCTCCAGCCGTTTCTGCAGCGAGGTCGCCTTCGCCAGCGTCACGAAGTCGTGTTCGACGGCCTGCTCCCAGCGGACGGTCCTGCGCCTGGTCAGCGGATGGCCGGCCGGTGCGACCAGCACCAGCCGGTCATGCCGGTAGTTCAGGACGTGCAGGCCCAGCGCCGGCGTGCGGTCCGCGAAGATGCCCAGGTCGGCGCGTCCGTCCAGCACCGCGACCACGATCTCGTGGCTGTCCGCTTCTTCGAGCTCGATCCGGATGCGCGGGTTGTCGCGCACGAAGGCCGACACCTGCTCCGGCAGGAACTGCGTCACCGCCGAGGTGTTGGCCCACAGCCGCACGACACCGGTCAGGCCCGAGGCGTAGTCGGACAGGTCCGCCGTCATCTGGTCGACGTCGCTGAGGATGCGTTGCGCGTGCTGCTGCAGCGCCAATCCCGCCGCGGTCAGCGTGACGCCGCGCGAATGGCGCTCCAGCAGCGTCGTGCCGAGCGAATGCTCCAGGTCGCTCAAGCGCTTGCTGGCCGCGCCGACCGCGAGCGCGGCCAGCGCGGCCCCCTTGCTGATGCTGCCCGTGCGGGCGACCAGGCTGAAGAGCGACAACGAGACGAGATCGACGCGGTGCAGGTTCATGGCTCGCGGAGTATCCGTCCGCGCCAGTCCAGCGCCGTCGGCGGCGGACTGGCGCCCGGTGCGGCGCTCGCCCCCTCAGGCGGTCTGTCCCGTCAGGAATGTCATCGGCGAAGGCATCGTGCGGACCGCGGAGAACGATGTCACTCCCGGATCAACATCCGTCCGGCTCGCGATGTCCTGCATGAGCAGCGCGGCCTGACGCCGCGAGTCCTCCCCGCGTGACAGATCCGACGTCGGCTCCTCGGCGGCTCGTTTCGCCCGTTTCACAGGTCGGTCGCCCTGACCGTCGGACTCGACCTCCTGCGAGTTCAGGTCGGGGACCTCGGAATCCGTCTCGTCGTCGGAAACGAAGCTGACCTTGAGCACGCCGGCCTCGTGGACTTCCTTCAAGGCGAGTCGAAGTGATTCGATCATGTCCGAAAGGGCGAAGGTCTCATGGCGATCGCCCACGGGCGCACGCAATTCGACGTGCTGCCCCGTCGCGGCGGCTCGCAGCACCTGCAGTTGCAGGTAAAGGGGTTCGAGCGATTGCGTCACGTCCGATTGACGCTCACCGAGCTTCAGAAGCTCAGCGCCGACCGCGTCGACGAGGCGCTTGAAGCCTTGGAGGATGACGTAATCCGACGCAGCCAGGGTGGAAGGCCCACCCGTCCCGTCAGCAGGCCGGAGCTTTGCGTGGCGGTTGATCGCCTCGGGCACCCAATCGCCGTCATCGTCCACCGTGGTCCTTCCGTGGTACGTGAGGCCCAGCTTCCGACCGATGCTCAGCGCACCCGTCAAGGACGACACGTTACCGCTGCCGGCGCTGCTCATGAGGTGCGTGAGGGCGTTCACATCGGCGTCGGTCGACGACCAGTCAGGACCCTGCGTGTCCACCAGCCACTGCAGCATCAACGCCTTGTGGGACTGCTGGATCTCTTCAATGGAGACGAGGCTGCCGCGGGCACGAAGCAGCGCGGCGGCGACCCGGATCACCGACACCGACGCGCCCGCGACCCGGATCACGGGTACCGACCCGCCGGCGCGGGCCAACGCGAGAGCATCCAAGCCATACTCCCTTGCCAGCCATTGCAGGTTCGAAGCCAGTTTGATATCCCAAGGGGTGAAGGCGGGCTTCTCAAGCACATCCTTCAGGACAACGTCCGTCGACAGGGTCCCGAAGAGTTCGCGCAGCTGGACTGCGCGATCCGCCAGCTCGAGCGTGTTGATGCCGCCGACCACGAGGGCCTGCGCGTCGTCGTCGCTGTAGCCGGCCTTTGCCATTCGATGGACCGGGTAGCCGCCCAGGCCTTCCTGCCACGCGGCTTCCAGCGGCTGCGCTGATGCCACATGCAGGGTGCTGCCCTGCAAGGTCTGGGTGCTCCAAGCCAGCTTCTGATCGACGGGTGGCTGTGACGATGCGATCGCCACGTCGACGAGACCATCGACCCGGGCTCGTTCCAGTCCGCGCAGCGCAGCGTGAATGAGGTCTTTGCGCAGCCGATCCTTGGGGCTGGCCGTCTGCGGAACATGCAGGAGCAGCCGCTGCCCCCCGGCCGCTGCGCGCATGATGGCCAGGCGCAGGAAGTGGTGGTCGAGGGCACGCGATGCCGAGGCGGTCTTGAGCCCTCGCTCGTCGAGTCTGGCTTCCACCTTTTCCAGAAGGTCCTCGAATGCCCGCAGGACGACGAGGGTCGGCAACGCGATTCCCCTGCCCCCCGCATCGACATCCACGAACGACGCCAGCCCGCGCAGCCGCTCTGGCATCCACGGTGTCGATTCGGGCGCCGGGAGCAGCGGTCGGCCGGTGCGGATCTGCAGCGACTCCAGCGTCAGGATCGCCAAACTCAACGGAAACGTTCCGTTCATCCAGGAACGGCCCCCAGTGAGCGGTCGCATCAGCCACACTGCCACGTCGCCCACCGCCTTGTCATGTTCGGGCAACAAGTGCGGTAGGGATTCGCCCAGCGATTTCTTCAGGCTCGACAGCTGCAGGTTGAGATCGCTATGGTCTTCCCCAAACGACCCCATCTCGCTCCCGTAGGCCTGAAGGATCAAGTCGACATCAACCGGTGCAGAGTAGCCGCCCGCGTCGAGCCGCACCTCGCGGAGCGACACGAGCGTGTTGTCGCGCAAGGCCGCGAGGGCCTTCACGTCATCGACTTGGCCGAATGACGCCAGCACGCTGGCGTGCGCCAAATCTTCCTCGGGCAGAGGGGGCAACTTCACATCTCCAGCAATCACGTCCGCTGGCAGCTCCGGCAGGAACCTTCGCAGCTGAATGGCGCGCGCCACGCCAGTCATCGTCCGTACGCTCAGGTCGTACAGGGCCTGGGCGTCCGCCGCGTCGAATTCGGCTTCCCTCAGCCTCGGTATCACCTGGCTGTCCTTGCCACGCTTCCAAGCGGCATCCAGGGTCGCCTCCGAAGACAGGTGCCAGGTCGTGCCGTCGACCAGCGTCGTCGCCCACGGCTCATCGTCGCCGCGAGCAGGCATCGACGACGCGATCCGGACCCGGAGAAGATCGAGGTCCCTCGCCTTCTGCAGGCCGGCAAGCCTGGCCTCGAATAGCGTCGTGACCGATTGCTCCTCGGACGACTCTCCCGGCGGCACGTGCAGCAGAAGCTCCTGCCCGCCGATCGCGGCACGGAGCACGGCCAGGTCCACGTACTTCGGTCGAAGCGCCTCCGCTACATTCTTCGTGCCACGCCCCTCCGCCCGGAGGTCTTCTCCGATCTTCTCGAGCAGTTTCTCGTAGGTGCTGACGACGATCTCGATCGGGGCATCCAGGGAGACTTCGCTCACCTCCCCTTCCACCGGCACCAGCGAGATGAAGCCCTGCAACATCTGCGGCGCCCAGGGCGGCGCCTCGGTCGTCTTCGCCGGGGGACGCTTCCACTTCGCAACGCCAGCGAGTTCGAGGGCACGCCGCAGGGCGCCCGGCAGGCCGGCCGCAGCCTGAACCAGCTCCACCGCGACTTTAGTGTTCGCGGGCGAGGGCGTTTCCTTGCCATCGGGATCCTGGGCCTGACGCAGCCAATCCATCACCTTCCGTACAAGGTGCCCGAGCCTGCGCGATTGGATCAAGGCATGGCCGCCTGCTGGCAGCAGCCCGTCGAGCAGCTTGGTGCGCTCCTCTGCCGTGAGTCCGCGGCGCACGGCCGCGGAACTCGCCTCCGGTCGTTGCTGCCACCAGGGCTGCGTGGCCAGGTACCCCGCCAGCCGGAGCTGCCCTTCATCGAACGGCTGATCCAGAATCACGCCATCGGCGATGAGCTTCCAGGAAAGTCCGCCGAAGAGTCTGCGCATCTCGATCGCGCGGGTGATTCGATCCAACGTCGAGACGCCATGGGCGGCCATCGCTGTCGCATCCTCCTCGGTAAAGCCGCCGGCGACCAACCGGGCGACCGGTTGGCCGCTCAGCGCCTGACCATGCTCGGCCACAAGGTCAGCGCCCGACGAGAGATGCAAAATCTCCTCGCCTTGCGTCGACACCAGCCATGCAGCCGCGTTGCCGACAGGCGGCAGCGACGAAGCGATCGACACCTTGAGCACGCCCTGGTCATGCGCGGTCTGCAGGCGCGCAAGCGCGTTCAGGATCACGGCGTCGACGATCGGATCGCTCCCGGGCGCGATTCGCAGTCGAAGCTCCCGATTGGAAGCCACCGCCATCACCGCAGCCAGATGGAGATACCAGGGCGCGGTGACGCGTTTTGCCTCTGCGGCCCCGACGCTCGCAGCCAGCTTGGCGTATTGCGCGTCGACCTCTTTCCTTGCTAGGTGATGCCGGATGCGGTAGCCCTTCCACTTGCTGCCGAGGCCTCCGTTCAGCGGAGACAGGGAGACCGCGCTTTTTAGCCACTCGGGCAACCAAGACATCCCCGCAGTGGCGTATTTCAAGCTCGTGTCCGCGCGGTCCGCTTGAAGGACCTCGACGATGCGCCGGAAGTCGTTGTCCTTGAGGACCGACGGATCGAAGAACGGCAACTGCGCGTTCAGCTCCAAGAAGTGCCGTTCGCTGCCGCGCAGTCGAACCGCATTGAGAAGCACCTGGGGAGTCCAGTCTGTCGACCCGATCCCGTCTGCCTTCAATCGATTCAGAATTCCGATGTCCTGGGGCTCCAACGGACCAAAGCCGTTGATGTCTCCCATGATGGCGTCCGGCGGAAGCGCGCCAATATTGCTGCGCAGGCGGACGGCCGCCTTGGCCTCCTCCTTACTGTCAAGGCCGTGCAGCAACAATCCCCGAATTTCCTGGTTGCTAAACCCACCGGTTCTCAAGGTCTCAACGAGATTCGCCGGGCTCGCGCCGGCTTCGACGGTGGTGAAAACGACCTCACTGAACCACGCCACCTTGGGGAAGCGGCCTGCCACCCCTGCCATGCGGTATCTTTGGTATGGAACTGTGTTGTTCTCAAAGAGCGGAGCGGTCGTGGTTGCGTGCTCCCCGCCACGTATCGTCCATTTCGGCGACACATCGACCCACCTGCCGTCTTTGCTCTCGGCCTGCAGCTTCCAAACGGATGCGTCGTTGCGCTGAGCCTCGGAGAGGTCGGGCGACGAGGGTGACGAAGCGTGCGTCACTGTCAGCTTGCTCAGCGCCACGGGGTGCTGGAAGTCGAATTGGATGTACTTGCCGGAATCGATCGTGATGTCGGGCTTCGACTTGTCATTTGCGGATGAAGGCGTCGGTCCGCCGGGACGCCAGGCGACAACCTCGTCGTGCCCCAAGAAGCCGTCGACCAGATTCTGTGGCTGCGATCGACCGTCCCATGATCCCGGCCTGTCCGCCGTCGTTGCCTTAGCGTAGCCATTCTTCACGAACCAGAACACAGAGGACGGCGGAGCGATGGGAAGATGGATGTAGCAAACGGTCGCAACGGTGACGTCGCAGCTTTGCCTGGGGTACTCCTTCTCGTCCAGATATTGCTGATACCAAGCCTCATACCAGCTCCAATCGGGCGATTCACCGTACTGATCCAGGATTTTTCCAGGTCCAAAGTCGTAGGTCACCCCGCTTGTCGGAGAAGCGTCCATGGGCTCGAGGTATTCCCCTTCCGAGTCCAACTTCATGTAGGTGTTCAATTCATATGTCGTGATCTTGGTCGTCGGGGATTTGAACGTCGACGAAGTATCGACGGCAATCAGCGACGACCGGTCGCCCGAACCCTCATAGCGCAGACGGTTCGCATTGCTGAGCATCACATCCTGCGGCGACACGCCCGCGTCCCACAGGCGCTTGAGAACATCGTGATGAACGACACCGGCCTGCAGCATGCCGGCGGCCCACTTCTCATCCATCGTCCCGGCGGCCACCATCACGAGCGCGAGTTCCTCCGCCGCGGCCGCCGGCCGGCCCTTCAATTCGAGCACCTTCGCCACGAGGGAATCGTCGAAATACCTTTGCGGCTTGATGCCGTTCAGCATCTCTACGAAGCTGTCCAGGGCGCCGAGGGAATCAGAGAAACCCAATCCACCCTTGATGTGATCCGTGGCCCATGACTCGAAGGCATCGAGCTGCGCGCGAGAGAGCTGGTTGCGCAGGACGCGCTCGTCGTAGGCCCATGGCAAGTTCCGTGAGGCGAGATGCCTGATCAACGGACCTTGGGCGGAGGACGGCGTGAGGTCGCTTGACACATAGTTGTTGATGAAGTCAGCTGGGAGCTGCCAGTCATCCCCGTCCACCGCGACCGCCAGCAATTGATGCAGTCGCTGCAAGTTGCCAAAGGTCTGGCTGCGAATCTTCGTCGCGATCTTCTGCGGCATCCCGCGCGCCTGGAGATAAGCCTCCACGGTAGACCACGAGTACTCGGTGTCCGGTGCGGCATCGCCTCCCGCAAGTGCCCTGTACAGAGCCTCCGTTGCGGAGGAACCACCGAAAGGCAACGGGCTGGAGACGCTGATCTCGCCGCCTTCAGCTTGCGACAGGTTCTCCTTCAGGTGCCAGGCCTCGGGCGCATGCTGGTAATCCATCAGCAGCACGGTCGATGCCCGATCGCCGTTGATGATGGCCTCCATGCTCGATCCCTGGCGGCGCCACTCATCAGGCCTACGCATCCACACCTGCCGCCCCGCCGCAGACGACCGCCATGCGGCACTGGGATCGAGAAGAATCACGTGTTGGCCGGGCGTTGTCGCCAGCACGTCGTCTTCAGCGGACGACGGCAGATGCACCATGAAGCCGTCCTGGACCACGGGCAGCGCAAAGCGCTTGCCAGCGACGCTGAGCGACAGATGACGGGCACTCGGCTGGGCGGCGTAGTCCTGCAGGGTTATCTCTCCGCCGGACAACGCGATGACGAGATCGCGGCCCTGACGAGCGAAGCGCACCTCGTCCAACAGCTGATGCCTGTTGAGGCCTTCCACCTCTAGGACGTCCACCGCCCAGTCGGCCGCGCTGTTGTCGATGACGAGTGACTGCCCCGCCTTGATCAGATATGTGTCGGCACCACCACCGCCGCGCAGGACGCTGCCGTCCGGAAGGTCCTTGGCATCGATCTTGTCCGCCTTGTCCGTGCCTTGACCAGTGGTCGACGAACCGTTCTTCGTCGCGGAAGCCTCCGTGATCTCGGCCGTTTCCTTGCCCGACTCGCGGACCCGGACCGGTCCAGCCTTCCACTTTCCGGGCTCCGGCAGAACCAGGGCAGCAGGCTTCTGGTCCTTGTCCTTCGCCCATATCGTGACGCCGTCGAATCTTTCGTTCGAGGAGGAGCGCCGCTGCCCGGGCAGTCGCAATCGCAGCGGCGTGAAGTCTGCGGGGGCATCGGGTGCCGATGTCTCAACAACCAACAGGTCGTCTCCCTCCAGGGTCAGGCCGAGCCGCTCCACGGGGACATCCAGCAAGATGTTCATCGGCGTCCCCGTCATCGGCAGAACCTGGACGTCACCCGAGCCGGACAAAAGACGGTAGGTGTTTTGCGCGTCGTCGCCGGTGAGGGTCCGTCGCGAAGCGGGAAGCTCCGTGCTGAACGCGAGGTCCTTGTCGAGTTCAGTGATGGAGCGGGTCCGCTTATTGATCGCTCCAGGGTTGCTCAGTGTCACGACCGTTCCGACAACGTCGACGAAGACCACCGGCGGCGCCGAGCCCGGGGAGGAGGCCTCGAGGCGCTCGAAGTATCTTTTCAGCGTCAACGACTCCTCGCCGATGAGAATGTCCAAGTCCTTTCCATTCCGGCGGAAGGACAGCGACTCATGCAGCACGTCGACCTTGAGCAGGAGGCTCGCGGTCGCGCTTCTCAGTTCGATGACAGCGCCGTTGACGCCGCGCGTCCAGATCGCGACGCCGCTCGAATCGACCGAGATGCGATTCCCGTTTCGCACGACATAGGTGTTGCGGCCTTCGCCGCCACTAATCGTCGCCTCCCTGGCCGAAATGTCGAAGAAGTCATCCTCAACTGAGCCCACGGCCACGACTTCTCCGGCATTGCGAATGACGAATCGGTGAATGTCGTAGATCCAATTGTCTTGGAGGCCCGGAAATGTGAGCCGGGTCGGATGGAACAGCGTCGGCGGGACTCGCATGAGCGTCACGTCCGATCCTTCGGCATCGATCTGGACCTCGTCCTCGTTTCGCCGCTCTCGCTCCGAATGCCTTTCGTTGCGTCCATCGATGTGGACTTGATCGATCTTTTTCACTTGAAAGATATCTGCGCCATGACCACCGAACACACTCGCGCCGACGAGGTTTCCAAGCTGGAACAATTGACGGTCGACATCTTTCGGACGATGACCATACATGACACTGTCAAGCCGGCGGGACTTGATCAAATCCATCGACAACCACGCCGTATCCGTCGAACCACTCCCCAGTGGCTTGTCCTGCACCACCTTGCGGAATTCCTTAGCCGTCGGCGCGTGGGGCTGAAGGGCGAAGTGGTACTTCTGGCTGCTCTCCGGATCGTAGAAGGTGGCGTGCTTTACCGGATGCGTGGTTTCCGGAATCATCGCCGTGTCATAGCCCTGCTGCTTGGCCAGCATCTTGGCCTCGAATTCCAGGGAGTCCTGAAACTGTCCCCGCAGCGACTGGGAAAGCCTGGCAGCAGCCTCACGCGCGGCCTTCTCCGTTTCAGCCCTCAGCGTGACATCGGTCGAGAATCCGAAGGCTTTGGCAAAACCGGCATGAATCTTGTCGGCCAGACTGGTCGAGTCATGCATGTACTGTTCGTACTCCTCGAACCAGAGCACCGCCTGGGTCACCGCATTGGCGATGAACATGATGACCGCGGCACCGATGCCGACAGGCCCCAGCACGGACGACACCAAGCCAAGTGCCGTTCCGGCCACCGCCACGGCCCCTCCCGCCACGAACACGGCAATTCCGACCCCCGCGCTGGCGACAGCAAGGAGGGCGGAGGTGGCCGTCATGACCGTGTTGGCGATCAGGGACTTGCCCGCATAGCTGTCGAGCGATTGCCCGCTTGCGTTGAATTCTTCCCATTGCAGGACGCATGACGCCACCCCCAAGGCGGAGAGGGCGACGTTGGCGCCCCCGCCCGCCAGCCCGGCGGACACCCCGCGGAGCAATGCGGAGCGCGCGACCAGGCCCAGCGTGCTCATCGCGCGGCCCGCCATCATGGCCAGTGGAGAAATGACAATGCTCAGGCTTTGCGTGACGCTCAGGCCCTTCTCGGTCTGACTCATCCGGTCCCAGTTCGAGAGGATCTGGTACATGCCCAGGACGGTGTCCACGACGTCGATCGCGCCGTCGAATTTGTCGGCGAATCCGGCGAAGCTCTTCTTTCCGGCCGACGGCACGGCGCGCGTCTCCGTCATGAACGGCCGGACGCCCGCCGGCGCCGCATCGAGCAGCGCGCGATACGCCTTCCCGGACATCTTGCGCAACGCGCGACCCGCATAGGCCAGCTTCACGCCATCACCGCTGTCGATGTACGACTGGAGCCGCGCGGCATCCAGTCGCAGCCCGTGCCTGTCGGCCTTCACCACGCCGATCTCGCGGAGCGCGGCGATGGCGTTGTCCTTGTTCACGCCGCGGATCCTGTCGAAGTCGATGCCTTCGTCACCGCGTGCGCGCCGCTCGATCTCCCTGGCGACCTTCTCGACCGGCGTATCCCCTTCGCGCGACACCTTCGACGGCGCCATGGCCTTCACGTCTTCGAAGCTCTGGCCGGTTCTCTTCATCCAGTCCTCGAAGTCCGTGCGAGTCTGCGGCGACAGATCCTGGAGGATTTCACCGAGCAGGCTTGTGCTGGCGGTCTCATCGCCGCGTGCCGCCTTGAGCAGATCCGCGTCGCTCGACAGGTTGCCGTCGTCATCGGCCTTGACCGCCGCGATCAGCCGGTCCGCGGTAGCGCGCTCCTCGGTCGAAGCGGGCTCGATGAACGCCGCTCCCGCGCCATCGGCCTTCTCCCGCGCGTTCATCCACCTGCCCAGCGCATGAAGTCTGTCGCCGAGCTCCACGTCCGCCTGCTCGGGGAGCAGCGCCACCCACCGTTCGAGCAGCTCGGGGTCGATCTTCAGACGCAGCAACGGATCACCCGGCTGGTCTGCCATCGCACGCAGCAGATCGCCGGTCAGCGGCTCGTCGTCGAACCGCGCCCCCAGGGACGCCAGGAAGTCCGCCGGCACATCGATGCCGTGAAGGCGGAGGCTGCGTCCGGCCAGGTCATCCGCGGCATGCCTGCGCACCGCCTCATACGCCTCCTCGCGGTGCAACTCGAGCTGCCTCTGCGGCGAGTCCTCGTCCGCACCATCGATCCCGCTCTCCGCGTCCGGGTACTTGTCGATCTTCAGGATCTCGCCCGTGTCGGCGTGCTTGCGGAACATCCAGGTCACGCCGGGCGCA
>JBCNPQ010000008.1:0-142620 GCA_039593255.1 Roseateles sp. | reverse complement strand
TGTTGTAGACGAGGATCTGCGGGATGTGCTGCGCGTCGATCTCGGCGAGCACGCGCTCCACCTCTTCCATCTGTTCGGTCAGCACCGGACTCGCGGCATCGACGACGTGCAGCAGCAGGTCGGCGTCCGCGGCCTCCTGCAGCGTGGCCTTGAAGGCCTCGACCAGCTTGTGCGGCAGGTCGCGGATGAAGCCGACCGTGTCGGACAGCGAGACGCTGGTGCCCGCCTCTTCCAGGTAGAGCGAGCGCGTCGTCGTGTCCAGCGTCGCGAAGAGCTGGTTGGCCGCGTAGGTCTTGGCCTTGGTCAGCGCGTTGAACAGCGTGCTCTTGCCGGCATTGGTGTAGCCGACCAGCGAGACGCGGAACACGCCGTTGCGCGCACGGGCGCGGCGCTGCGTGGCGCGCTGCTTCTGGACCTTCTTGAGGCGTTCCTTGATCGACTTGATGCGGTCGTCGATCATCCGGCGGTCCAGCTCGATCTGGCGCTCGCCGGGGCCGCCGCGCATGCCGATGCCGCCGCTCTGTCGCTCCAGGTGGCTCCAGCGGCGCACCAGGCGCGTGGCCAGGTACTGCAGGCGCGCGAGCTCGACCTGCAGCTTGCCCTCGAAGCTCTGCGCGCGGGCCGCGAAGATCTCCAGGATCAGCGCGGTGCGGTCGGCCACGGGCACGCCGAGGTGGCGTTCCAGGTTGCGTTGCTGGGCGGGGGAGATGGCCTGGTCGAAGAGCACCGTGTGGGCGCCGAGCGCCTGCACCATCAGCTTGATCTCGTCGGCCTTGCCGGAACCGATGAACAGCGCCGCGTCGGGCGCCTTGCGCCGGGCGACGACCCGGGCGACCGGGGTGTCACCGGCCGATTCGGCCAGCAGCGCGAGTTCGTCGAGGGTGGGGTCGAAGGCCTCGCCGCGGCCCAGATCGACCCCCACCAGAATGGCACGCGCCGCCTCGGGGGGCGGCGTCGAATGGGTGGGGTCTGGAGTGGTCAATCAGCTTCAGCTGGCGTCGTTGCTCTCGCCGGTGTGGAAGTTCACCGCGCGGCCCGGAACCACCGTCGAGATGGCGTGCTTGTAGACCATCTGGGTGACCGTATTGCGCAGCAGCACCACGTACTGGTCAAAGGACTCGATGTGTCCCTGCAGCTTGATGCCGTTCACGAGGTAGATGCTCACAGGAACATGCTCCTTGCGCAGCAGGTTCAGGAAGGGATCTTGCAAGAGTTGTCCTTTGTTGCTCACGATATGCTCCGTGTTAGAGAGGGAGAGGTGTTGGAACCCCGCACCTTATCACAGCACCGGGTTTCCCCGGACCGCCTGGGTTTCAGGTTTCGGCGAACGGATTCTTGGAAGACCGCAGTTCGATCTTCATCGGCGTGCCCACCAGCTTGTAATGGTCGCGGATGCGGCCTTCCAGGTAGCGCTTGTAGACGTCGCTGATCCCTTCCAGCGCATTGCCGTGGATGACGACGATCGGCGGATTCATCCCGCCCTGGTGGGCGTAACGCAGTTTCGGACGGGAGATGCCCGAGCGCTGCGGCTGCTGATGCTGCACCGCCTCCTGGATCAGGCGCGTCAGCACCGGCGTGGTCATCTTGCGGTAGGCCGACGAATAGGCGTCCGCCAGCGCCTTCCACAGCGGCCCCAGGCCCTGGCGCTTGAGCGCGGAGATCTTCAGGATCGCGGCGAAGCGCAGGAAACCCAGTCTGGTCTGGATCTGGCGCTCGATGGTCTCGCGCTGGTAGCTGTCGACCGCGTCCCACTTGTTGATGGCGATGACCACCGCCCGGCCGCTGTCCAGCGCATAACCGGCGATGTGCGCGTCCTGGTCGGTGACGCCCTGCGTCGCGTCGATCAGCAGCAGCACGACGTTGGCGTCGGCGATCGCCTGCAGCGTCTTGACGACCGAGAACTTCTCGATCGCCTCGAAGACCTTGCCCTTGCGGCGCAGGCCGGCGGTGTCGATCAGCTTGAACTTCTGGCCGTTGTGCTCGAAGTCGACGCTGATGGCGTCGCGTGTCGTGCCCGGCATGTCGAAGGCGACCAGCCGCTCCTCGCCCAGCCAGGTGTTGATCAGCGTGCTCTTGCCGACGTTGGGTCGGCCGGCCACCGCCAGGCGGATCGCCCGCTCGTCGTCGGGACCGGCGCCTTCCGCGGGTTCCTCGTCCTCGACCGGGGCCTCGAAGCTGTCCAGCACCGCCTCGAGCAGCGAGCGGATGCCCTGCCCGTGCGCGGCAGAGACCGGATGCGGCTCGCCCATGCCGAGTTCGTGGAACTCGGCCAGCAGCGGGCTGTCGCTCATGCCCTCGGCCTTGTTGACGGCGATGAAGACCCGCTTGTTGCACTGGCGCAGGTAGCGGCCGATGTCGTGGTCCTGGCCGGCCAGGCCGGTGCGCACATCCAGCACGAAGATGACGGCATCCGCCTCGGCCACGGCCTGGCGGGTCTGCTTGGCCATCTCCTTGACGATGCCGGTGGTGCTGTCCGGCTCGAAGCCGCCGGTGTCGATGACGATGAACTCGCGATCCCCCAGGCGACCGTCGCCGTAATGGCGGTCGCGCGTGAGGCCGGCGAAGTCCGCGACGATGGCGTCGCGGCTCTTCGTCATCCGGTTGAACAGCGTGGACTTGCCGACGTTGGGGCGTCCCACCAGGGCGATCACAGGTTTCATATCAGTCTTGGCGCAGCGCGTACAGGCGTCCGCTGCGGGTGGCGACCAGCACCGTGCCACCCAGCTGCACCGGCGCCGCGGCCAGGCCGGAGCTGTCGGTCTGCAGGCGCTGCACGGTCAGGCCCTTGTCCTTGGACAGGAAGTGCACATAGCCCTCGCTGTCGCCGACGATCACCGACTTGTCGGTCACCAGCGGCGCGCTGAGCTTGCGGTTCTGGAACTGGTCGGCGGTCCACGCGACGTCGCCGCTGCGGGTGCCCCAGGCGGTCAGCCGGTCGGAGGCGTCGCCGCCGACGACGATCGTCGAGTCGGCGCCGACGCCGCGCAGGCCGGCGTTGTTGCGCGTCCAGACGGTGTTGCCGCGCTCGGCGTTGACGCAGGCGACGGCGGACTGGAAGGCGCGGGCGCAGAAGATGTCGTTGTCGCGGGCCAGCGGGCCGACCAGGTCGGCCAGGCGCTCGACCTCGTTGGTGCCGCGCGGATTGGCGACGGTCGCCTCCCACATCAGCAGGCCGCGGTTGGGGTCGATGCCCGCCAGGCGCGAGCCCTGCCCGACCAGCAGCGTGTTCTGGTAGGCGCCGATCACGCCCGCCTGCTGCAGCGTCAGCGGTTCGCCGGGACGGCGCAGCTCCCACAGGCGACGGCCGTCGGCCGCGTCGAAGGCCAGCACGGCGCGGTCCAGCGTCAGCACGAACACGCGTTCGCCGGCCACGAACGGCGAGGTCACGACCGGCGTCGTCAGCGTCCTGCGCCACAGGATCTTGTCGCCCTCGGTCACCACCAGCTCGTTGTCGCGGGTCACCGCGGCGGCGAAGCGGCCGTCGCTGCCGACGCCGGCGGTCAGGCCCTTGCCGATGTCGGCGCGCCAGAGCGTCGTGCCGTCGGCGGCGGAGATCGCGCTGATGACGCCATCCGAGCCGCCGACGACGAAGCGGTCGTTGACCGCGGTGATCGTCAGCGGGAACTTGACGCTGTCCACGCGCGCTTCCCAGGCCACGCGGGCCTGCAGCGTCGGCGTCAGGGTCTCCAGCGGCGCCGGCTTGGGCGCGGTGGAGCTGCTGAACAGCGAACAGGCGCCGAGCGAGGCCGCGATGCCGCCGAGCAGCAGCGCGCGCGCCAGCCGGCCCAGGCCCAGGCTCAGGCGGCCGCTCATTGGGCGGCTCCCGCGGCGGGCTCGTCGCCGCCGACGGCCACGCCCAGGCTGGCCAGCTTCACCTCGAGCAGGCGGCGGTAGTCGAGCTGCTTGTCCAGGCCGTCATAGGCCTTCTTGAACTCGGTCCTGGCGACGTCGGGCTTGTTCTGCAGCAGGGCCAGGTCGCCGCGGCGATCGGCGACCAGCGGCGCGAAGTCGGCGCCCTTGACCGCATCCAGCGTCTTGCCGGCCTCGTCGAGCTGCTTGGCGTCCATCTGCAGCGCGGCCAGGCGCAGGCGGGCCAGGTCGCGGTAGGCGTCGCCCTTGGCGTTGCCGGCGGCCCAGGCCAGCGTGGCGCGGGCGTCCTCGGCCTTGTCCTTGTCCAGCTGCACCTTGGCCGTCACCAGCGCGGCCTGCGCGGCGTAACCGGTGCCGGCGTAGTCCTGCTTCAGCGTGCCGAAGACGGCGACGCTCTTGCCCAGGTCGCCGGCCTGCGCGGCGCGCTCCAGCTCGCCGAACATCGCGGCGGCCTTGGCGGCCTCGGTGCGCTGCCAGTAGTTCCAGCCGGTCCAGCCGGCGTAGGCCACCAGCCCCAGCGTCAGCAGCCAGGTGATCGCGTTGCCCCAGCGCTTCCAGAACGCCTTGAGCTGCTCCAGCTGTTCCTGTTCTTCGAGATCGAGATGAGACGCCATGTGCGAGAGAGGGTCCGGTTGAAATTCGAGGCCGCGATTATGCGGTGCGCAGATCGGCTGCCCATGCGGCGACCGTGTTAAGCGGACGTGTCGTTTGTTCACCGCCGCCGCGCAGCGGCTTCAGCGCGACCTCGCCGCGGACCAGTTCGTCGGCGCCGAAGATCAGCGCGAAGCGGGCGCCCGAGGCGTCGGCCTTCTTCATCTGCGACTTGAAGGCGCCGCCGCCGGCATGCATCTGCACCGCGACACCCGCGGCGCGCAGCGCTTCCAGCACGGGCATGGCCCGCGGCAGCGCGGCCGCGTCCGGCAGGATCGCGTAGGCGTCGGGGGCCGACGACGGCACCGGCAGTCCGAGCTCGTCGATCAGCAGCAGCAGCCGCTCGACGCCCAGCCCGAAGCCCACCGCCGGCGTCGGCTTGCCGCCCAGCTGCTCGAACAGTCCGTCGTAACGGCCGCCGCCGCAGACCGTGCCCTGGGAACCGAGCTGGTCGGTGACCCATTCGAAGACGGTCAGGTTGTAGTAGTCCATGCCGCGCACCAGGCGCGTGTTGACGCGGTACTCGAGGCCGGCGGCATCGAGGATCGCGCGCACGGCGTTGAAGTGCGCCAGCGTCTCTTCGCCGAGGAAGTCCATCAGCTTGGGCGCGGCCTCGACCACCGGCTGCATGGCCGGGTTCTTGGTGTCGAGGATGCGCAGCGGATTGGTGTGCAGGCGGCGCTTGCCGTCCTCGTCCAGCTTGTCGGCGTGCGCCTCGAAGTGGGCGATCAGCGCGGCGCGGTGCGCGGCGCGCTCGTCCGGCTGGCCCAGCGAATTCAGCTCCAGGCGCACGTGCTCGCCGACGACCAGGCCCAGTTCCTGCCACAGGCGGCGGACCATCAGGATGATCTCGGCGTCCACGTCCGGGCCGGCGAAGCCCAGCGCCTCGACGTCCAGCTGGTTGAACTGGCGGTAGCGGCCCTTCTGCGGGCGCTCGTGGCGGAACATCGGTCCCATCGTCCACAGGCGCAGCGGGCCGTTGTACAGCGCGTTGTGCTCGACCATCGCGCGCACGATGCCGGCGGTGGCCTCGGGACGCAGCGTCAGCTGGTCGCCGTTCATGCTGTCGGTGAAGGAGTACATCTCCTTCTCGACGATGTCGGTCACCTCGCCCAGGCCGCGCACGAACAGCGCGGTCGGCTCGACGATCGGGGTCAGCATGTACTGGTAGCCGTAGCGCTGCAGCACGCCGCGCAGCGTGGTCTCGAACCAGCTCCACAGCTGGCTGCTCGGCAGCTTGTCCTTGCGGTCGACGCTGGCCGGGAGGATGTCGTTCATCCCCTTCACGGCCTGGATGTTCTTGCTCATGCGGTGGTGGTGCTCGCGCCGTAGCGCTTTTCGATGTAGGTCTCGACCAGGGCGTGGAACTCGCCGGCGATGTTGTCGCCGCGCAGGGTCAGCGCCTTCTCGCCGTCGATGAAGACGGGCGCCGCCGGCGCCTCGCCGTTGCCCGGCAGGCTGATGCCGATGTCGGCATGCTTGCTCTCGCCCGGGCCGTTGACGATGCAGCCCATCACGGCCACCTTCATGTTCTCGACCCCGGGGTACTTCTCGCGCCAGACCGGCATCTGCGCGCGCAGGAAGTCGTCGATCTGCTTGGCCAGCTCCTGGAAGGTGGTGCTGGTGGTGCGGCCGCAGCCGGGGCAGGCGGTGACGCTCGGGTTGAACGCGCGCAGGCCCAGCGACTGCAGGATCTCCAGCGCGACGACGACCTCCTGCGTGCGGGACTCGCCGGGCTGCGGCGTGAGCGAGACACGGATCGTGTCGCCGATGCCCTCCTGCAGCAGCACCGACAGCGCCGCGGCCGAGGCCACCGTGCCCTTGGTGCCCATGCCGGCCTCGGTCAGGCCCAGGTGCAGCGCGTAGTCGCAGCGCCTGCTCAGCGCGCGATAGACCGAGATCAGGTCCTGCACGCCGCTGACCTTGCAGCTGATGATGATGTTGTCGGGGTTCATGCCCAGTTCGCGGGCATAGGCGGCCGAGGACAGCGCGGACTGGATCAGCGCCTGGTACATGACCTGCTTGCCGTCCCACGGAGTCGCGCGCTTCGCGTTGTCGTCCATCATCTGGGCGAGCAGTTCCTGGTCCAGGCTGCCCCAGTTGACGCCGATGCGCACGACCTTGTCGTACTGCATCGCGGCCTCGATCATCTGCGCGAACTGGCGGTCCTTCTTGTCGCCCTTGCCGACGTTGCCCGGATTGATCCGGTACTTCGACAGGGCCTGCGCCATGGCCGGATGCTCGGTCAGCAGCCGGTGGCCGTTGTAGTGGAAGTCGCCCACCAGCGGCACGTCGATGCCCATGCGGTCGAGCTGCTCGCGGATGTGCGGGACGGCGTCGGCGGCCTCGGCGTTGTTGACCGTGATGCGGACCAGCTCCGAGCCGGCCTGGGCCAGCTCCTTGATCTGGATCGCGGTCTCGATGACGTCGACGGTGTCGGTGTTGGTCATCGACTGCACGCGCACCGGCGCGTCGCCGCCGATCGTGACGACGCGGCTGCCCCAGCGCACCCGGGCCTGGCGCGAGCGGCGCGCGGACGGCGCGGCGGCGGCGATCAGGTCGGACAGGTCGCCGGCATCGGTGTCGGCCATGGCGGAATCAGGAGTGGCTTGCTTGTCCATCTTGCGGCGCTCTTGCGAAGGAGGTACGGCTGGTGCGGCGCCCGTCGGGTCGGGGTCTTGTCGGTCGGATCAGTTCAGCTCGAGCCGTGCGACGTTGTCGCGGGCCCGGGCGGCGAGGTCCACCGGCTGGCCGCGGAACACCAGCTCAGTGCCCGAGACGTTGCCCACGCGCAGCTTCAGCGGCGCGACGCCGTTGACGTCGACCAGGTCGCCGGGGCGCAGCAGGCGCGACAGCAGGACCTGGCCCTTGGCGTCGACGACCTCGACCCAGGACTCCGCGCTGGCGCGGACCTTCAGGGCCGAGGTGCCCGGCGCGGGCGCGCCGGCCTGGACCGGCTGTCCCGCCTGGGCGGACGCGGCGATCGGCGCGGGAGCCGGCGAAGCTGTCGACGAGGTCGGGGCGGCGGCTGTCGGCGTGGCGGTCGACGAGGTCGGGGCCGTGCCGGTCGCCGGAGGCGTCAACGGCGCGGTGGTCGACGTCTGCGGCACGGGCGCGGGCTCGGAAGCGGCGCTCACCACGGGGGCCTCGACGCCCTGCGGCGGCGTGTCCGTCGCGGCGGGCGGCGTGCCGGGGAGGTTGTCCGGTCCCGGCGCGGTCGACGTCGTCGTCGACGACGAACCGGCCTGCTGGAATCGCTGCGAGACCTGGTCGATCCAGCTCGACGGGATCGCATACACCGCGACGGCGGCGACCAGCAGCACGCCGACGCCCAGGACCACCGGACGCTTGAGCAGCTCGGCCGAGAACATCGGTTCCTGGCTGACCGGCCGCTCGCGGAACGGTTGGTTCAGGCCCGGCGTCACACGGTCGAGCGAGGCCGCGGCACCGCCGCTGGGCAGCATCGCCAGCACCGGATCCGCCTCGATCTTCAGCGCGCGGCACATCGAGCGCGCCAGCGCACGGGCGAAGGTGGCGTCGGGCAGGTCCTTGTAGCGGTCGGCCTCCAGGGCCTCCAGCTTCGATTGCGGCACCTTCAGCGTCGCCGCGAGCGCGGCGATGTGCAGGCCGCGGGCCTCACGCGCGCGGCGCAAGGCCTCGCCCGCGGTGACCGGGGCCAGGGCGGGCGCGGATGCGCCGGACGCGGCAGCGGGCGTTGCCTCGTCGGCAGCCGTCGGAGTCATGCGATGTCCCTCATTCATCGAATCGACCGTTGTTCAATGCTTGCGTCTCGGCCGCCTGCGGATACTTGCGCCGCAGTTGCTGGCCGAGATCGTCCATGTTCGACGTGTTGCCCAGGCGGCGCTCGATGCGCAGCTCCAGCCAGAGGCTGGCGGCGTTCGCCTGTTCCACGTTGCTGTTGACGCGGCGCGCATAGAAGCGCGCGCGTTCGTACTCGCCCAGGCGATACAGCACTTCGCCCAGGTTCATCGCGATCGTCGGGTTGCCCGGTTCGGCCTCGAAGGCCTTGGTCAGGTGGGCCTGCGCCGGCACCAGACGGCCTTCGCGCGCCTCGCAGGCGCCCCAGGCCAGCAGCGTGCGCGACGGCGTGCGGTAGGTCGGCAGCGCCACGGCCGCCTCGAACTGCTGGTACGCGTCGGCGTAGCGCTGGCGCTGGCACAGGAACCAGCCGTAGTTGTGCAGCGTGTCGCCGTTGTTGCGGTCGCGCGCGATCAGCTGCTTGAAGCCGTCCTCGGCCAGGCCGAATTCACCCATGCCGGCGTAGATCAGGCTGCGCAGGTTGATCGCCTCGGGCAGGTCGGGCTTGGCGGCCATGGCCAGCTTGACCTCGTCCAGCGCGGTCTCGTACTGGCCGCGCGCGAAGTAGCCGCTGGCCAGCTCGAGCCGCACCTGGGCACGGCGGTCGTTGTCCGTCTTGTCGCTCTCGGTGCGCGGCTGCTGTTGCTGCTGCGCGCCGCCCGCGCATCCGGCCAGCGCCGCGGCGATCAGCAACACGGCGGACAGGATCCGGGCGGAACGACGCGGGAAGACGACACCGGGCAACTGGACGGTCATGGACGTGGGCCTGTGGGAGTGACGGAAGTCGTTGACGCGGCCGGCGCGGGCGCGCCACCCGAAGGTCCGGCCGCGGCGCCCGATGTCGCGCCGCGCTGTACCACCACGGGCGCGCGCACCATGCGCAGATGGACCCGCGTCCGGTCCTGCACCTCGCCGGCGAGCTGTCCGCAGGCGGCATCGATGTCGTCGCCACGCGTCTTGCGCACGGTCGTCACGATGCCGGCCTGGATCAGCAGGTCGGCGAAGGCCTTCACGCGCTCGTTCGTGCTGCGCTTGAGGCCCGACGCGGGGAAGGGATTGAACGGGATCAGGTTGATCTTGCAGGGCACCTTGCCCTTGAGCAGCGCGATCAGCTCGCGCGCCTGTTCCGGCGAGTCGTTCACCTCCTGCAGCATGCAGTACTCGAAGGTGATGAAGTCGCGCGGCGCCTTGTCGAGGTAGCTGTTGCAGCTCGCGAGCAGCTCCTCGATCGGATACTTGCGGTTCAGCGGCACCAGCTGGTCGCGCAGCGGGTCGTTGGGCGCATGCAGCGACACGGCCAGCGCCACCGGCGCGTCCTCGCGCAGGCGGTCGATCATCGGCACCACGCCCGAGGTCGACACCGTCACCCGGCGACGCGACAGGCCGTAGCCGTGGTCGTCCAGCATCATCTTCAGCGCGGGGACGAGCGCGGCGTAGTTCTGCAGCGGCTCGCCCATGCCCATCATCACGATGTTGGAGATGATGCGTTCGTCCTTGCCCAGGCGCTGGCGCAGCGAGTGCTCGGCATACCAGAGCTGGGCGATGATTTCCCAGGTCTCGAGGTTGCGGCTGAAGCCTTGGTGGCCGGTCGAGCAGAAGCGGCAGCCCACGGCGCAGCCGGCCTGGCTGGAGACGCACAGCGTGGCCCGGTCGTCCTCGGGGATGTAGACCGCCTCGACGGCGTTGCCCTGGCCGACGTCGAACAACCACTTGATGGTGCCGTCGGCCGAGACATGTTCGGAGATCACCGGCAGCGCGGTGATGTGGGCGCGCCCGGCCAGCTTGTCGCGCAGCGACTTGGCCAGGTCGGACATCTGGGCGAAGTCCGACGCGCCCTTCTGATGGATCCACCGGAACAGCTGGGTCGCGCGGAAGCGCTTCTCCCCCAGCTGCTCGCAGTACGCGGCCAGGCCTTGCAGATCGAATCCGAGCAGGTTGACCGTGTCCATCATGCGTTCCTCGTTTCCACTCAGGGCCTCATGGCCCGGAGGTCAGAGGCCTTGCCCGATTCAGCGGGCGTTGATTTCCAGGCCGGAGAAGAAGAAGGCCACTTCCACGGCGGCGGTCTCGGCGGCGTCGGAGCCGTGCACGGCGTTCGCGTCGATGCTGTCGGCGAAGTCGGCGCGGATGGTGCCCTTCTCGGCCTTCTTCGGATCGGTCGCGCCCATCAGGTCGCGGTTCTTCAGGATGGCGCCTTCGCCTTCCAGCACCTGGATCTGCACCGGACCGGAGATCATGAAGCTCACCAGGTCATTGAAGAACGGACGGGCCTTGTGCACGGCGTAGAACGCTTCGGCTTCGGCGCGCGACAGCTGCTTCTGCTTCGAGGCGATGATCTTCAGGCCGGCGGCCTCGAAACGGGTGTAGATCTGGCCGATGACGTTCTTGGCCACGGCATCGGGCTTGATGATGGAGAGGGTGCGTTCGATGGCCATGTCTTTTCCTTGAAAATCTTGGGCTTGGC
This sequence comes from Roseateles sp., assembly GCA_039593255.1. Classification (GTDB taxonomy): domain Bacteria; phylum Pseudomonadota; class Gammaproteobacteria; order Burkholderiales; family Burkholderiaceae_C; genus Roseateles. Next base: position 131,816 of record JBCNPQ010000008.1, on the reverse strand, counting down.
AAAGCCCGGGATTGTAATGCGTGAAGTCAATCCCCCGAGTGACATCCCGTTATCGGAACGTCACGCCGGAGGGGGCGAGGCCGGACGCCGGTCCGGCCCGAAGCGCCCTGCCCCGCCGGGATGACGGGACCGGGCGTCCGGAGGTCCTCAGCGGCGGCCGCGGCCTCCGCCACCGCCACCACCGCCACCGCCACCGCCGCCGCGGCGACCGCCGCCACGGTTGCCGCCGCGATTGATGAAGGCGTCGGCGCCGATGTAGCCGATCGAGGTCTTCATCGGATCCGGCTGGCGCTCGCCGCCCGGTCCGCGCTGGTTGCCGCGATGCGAGTGGTGATCGGCGTCGCTGCCGCCCTTGCCGAAGCCCTGCGGGATGCGCTTGCTGCCGGTCGCGAAGCGACGGTCGAAGGTCTGCTCCAGCGGGTTGATGTGCTTCGGGATGAAGTCGTCATCGTCCTCGTCGCGCGGGCGGCGGTCGCGTTCACGCTCCTGCTGCTGTTGCTGCGGACGCTGCGACTGGCCGCGCTGCTCGTTGCGGTCATTGCGATCGTTGCGCTGCGGGCGATCCTGCCGGTCCGGCCGCTCCTGGCGATCCTGCCGGTCGGCGCGCGATTCCTGGCGCTCGCCACGCTGATCGCCGCGGTGTTCGTTGCGCGACGGCTCGGGCCGGCTGGGACGCGGGCCGCCGCTGTTGCCGCGGCGGCGCTTGTCGCCGCGATCGTTGCGGTCGTTGTTGCGCGGCGGACGCGGCTCGTTGCCGGCCAGCTGGCGGATGACGCGCACGTCGGCGTCGCCGAGCTCGATGTAGACGCCCCGGCGCAGGCCGCGCGGCAGCACGACGGTGCCGTAGCGGATCCGGATCAGCCGGCTGACGGCCAGGCCGACGCTCTCGAAGAGCTTGCGGACTTCGCGGTTGCGGCCTTCGGTGATGACGACGCGGTACCAGCGGTTCACGCCCTCGCCGCCGCCGTCCTCGATGCTCTTGAAGCTCGCCTGCTGGCCGTCGACGTCGACGCCGGTCAGCAGCGTGTCCTTCTGCTCCTTGCTGAGCGAGCCCAGCACGCGCACCGCGTATTCACGCTCGACGCCGAAGCGCGGGTGCATCAGTTGGTTGGCCAGTTCGCCGGAGTTGGTGAACAGCAGCAGGCCTTCGGTGTTCAGGTCCAGGCGGCCGACCGACTGCCACTTGCCCTGCGGCAGGCGCGGCAGGTTGCGGAAGACGGTGGGACGGCCTTCGGGATCGTTGAAGGTCACGACCTCGCCGACGGGCTTGTGGTACGCCAGGATGCGCGGCGCGACCGGCGCGATGCGGACCTTGATCGGCTTGCCGGCCACCGCGACGCGGTCGCCGTAGGAGATGCGCTGGCCGACATGGGCGACCTCGCCGTTCACCGTGATCTGCCCCTTGGCGATCATGTCCTCGATGTCGCGGCGGGAGCCGACGCCGGCCTGCGCCAGCACCTTCTGCAGCTTGGGCGCGTCGGCATCGGGCGCCAGCACGCGCTTGGCGGGCTGGTCCGAAGCCTCGGACCCTTCCTCGGAAGACAGCTCGATGTCGACGGGCTCGGCGGGCGCCGCGCCGTCGCCTTCGACATCGTCGTCGAAGGCGCCCGACACCAGCGCGTCGAAACGCGCCTGCGCCTCGGCCTGCAGCTGGGCGTTGTCCGCCCGCGCGGCGTCGTCGCCGTCAGCCGCTTCGGCGGCATCGCCTTGGGGCTGGACCGGCTGGCCGTCGCGCGGTTCGCGATCACGGTCGCGCCCACGGCGGCGGCGGTTGCGGCCGCGCCCCTCGCGTTCGCCACCCGCCTCGGCCTCGGCCTCGACGCCCTCGGCCTGGTCGCCGGCGACCGGACCCGCGTCGCGCGGCTCATGCGCTTCCTGGGACACCAGCTCGCCGACGGCACCGGCCACCGGCGAGACGGGCGCGGGCGAGACCTCGACGGTCGCGACCGGCACGTGGACCACGGCGCTCGCCGCCTCCGCGGGAGCCACCTCGGCCTCGGCCGCCTTCTTCGTCGTGCGACGCCTGGGCTTGGGCGCGTCCGCCGCATCGGCCGCATCGGCCGCCTCGGCGATCGGCGCTTCCGTCGCGGGCGCTTCGGCCGAGGCCTCGGCCGTCGCGGCCACCTTGCGGCGCGCGCGCGGCTTCGGGGTCTCCTCGGTCGCGGGCGCCGCGCCGGGGTCGCTCACCTCGGCCGGGGCCGCGGCGGCCTTGCGGGTGCGCTTGGGCTTCGCGGGCGCGTCGGACGTGTTGTCGGCCGGGCCGGCCGCCTGCGTCGCGGGCTTGGAATCGTCGATATCGTTGGAATTCATGTGTCGGCTTGCACCTTGTCAGCGGTGGACACGGCCCCTTCCCGGGGCGCTCAAATGGACTCGGGGTTGACGGCCCCGGCCGGTGGTTCTTCTCCGGGCTCGCCCTGGGCGGCCGGCTTGGCATCTTCTTCAGTGGCGACGTCCGAGGATTCGGACGTCACCGTGTTCGTCTCGGCCGTCATTTCGGCCGTCATTTCGGCCGTCATCCCGGCCGTCGTCCCGGCCACCATTTCGGCCGTCATCTCGCCGGGCTCGACCTCGACGACGGCGTCCCCGGGCGGCTCCTCCAGGAGCGAGGCCTGCAGCGCCCCGGCGATCGGCGTCGGGTCGCCCCCCTGGATCAGGGCCGGCAGCTGCTCCAGCGAATGCAGCCCCAGGTCGTCCAGGAAATGCTTCGTCGTCGCATACAGCGCCGGCCGACCCGGCGCCTCGCGATGCCCGATGACCTCGATCCAGTCGCGGTCCTCGAGCTGCTTGATGATGGGCGTCGCCACCACCACGCCGCGGATGTCCTCGATGTCGCCGCGGGTCACCGGTTGACGGTAGGCGATGATCGCCAGCGTCTCCAGCACCGCCCGCGAATACTTCGGCGGCTTCTCCGGGTTGAGCCGGTCCAGATGCTCGCGCATCTCCGGGCGGCTCTGGAAGCGCCAGCCGGAGGACAGCGCCACCAGTTCGACGCCACGCCCCTCCCACTCGCGCAACAGCTCGTCCAGCAGGCCGCGCACGCTGTCGCCGTTGAGCTCGTCCGCGAACAGCGAACGCATGTCGCGCAGCGTCAGCGGCGCCTGCGCGCACAGCAGCGCCGTCTCCAGGACCCGCTTGGCCTCCTGCGTATCCATGGACTCAGCTCATGACGCCGGTCTCGGGACCGGTCAAATCGGTGTGTTTCGCCATCTGGGCGCCGACAACGGCAACGGGCCGCGCCGGACAAGTTCGATCTGCTTGCTGGGGAGCTTGTCGCTCCATCGGCCGTCGCTCAGTGGGCGAACCCGGCCGGTCAGGGGTGCCGCGTCCTTGCGCGGCCTGCGTCGCGGACGGGGTCGACTTCCCTCCCGCCGCCGTCTTGCGCGAATTCCAGCGCAAGCACGAGACGGCATTGTAGCGCGAGCGCACGGACCGCTTTCAGAACACCGGATCGGGCAAACCCGCGAGGCGCCAACCCGACGCCAGCGCGTCGGGCAGCGGCGCCTCGAAGCGCAGGGGCGCGCCGGTGACCGGATGCGCGAAGCCCAGCCGCGCGGCGTGCAAGGCCTGGCGCGGCACGCCCAGCGCCTCGGCACCGCCATACAGCGCGTCGGACACCAGCGCATGCCCGCGGTGGGCGGCATGCACGCGGATCTGGTGCGTCCGGCCCGAATGCAGCACGCAGTGCAGCGCGGACACGGTCCGGTCCAGGCCGCGCGCATCCCGCCACACGCCCTCGGCCAGCTTGAAGAAGTCGGTGCGCGCCGGCTTGCCGCCGCCGACCACGGCCATGCGCGTGCGCGACTGCGGATCGCGACCGATGGGCGCGTCGACGGTCCATTCGTCCGGCGTGCGGCCATGGGCCAGCGCGAGGTACTCGCGATGCACCTCGCGCGCCGCGATCATGCGCACCAGCGCGGTCACCGCGGGCAGCGTCTTGCCGACGACCATCAGCCCCGAGGTGTCCTTGTCCAGCCGGTGCACGATGCCCGCGCGCGGCAGCGTCGCCGCCTTCGCGTGATGCGCCAGCAGGCCGTTCATCATCGTCCCGGACCAGTTGCCCGCGGCGGGGTGGACCACCAGGCCCGCCGGCTTGTTCACCGCGAGCAGGTGCTCGTCCTCGAAGACGATGTCGAGGTCCAGCGCTTCGGCGCGGAAAGCCAGCGCCTCCTCGGTCGGGACGAGCTCGACCTCCAGCTGCTGGCCCAGCCGGGGCTTGCGCGAGGCCTGCGACACCCGCTGGCCGTCCAGCGTGACGCAGCCGCGCTCGATCAGGCCCTGCAGGTGGCTGCGGGAGAACTCCGGCGCGATCCGCACCAGCCACTTGTCCAGGCGCAGCGCGAGCTCGTCGGGCCCGGCCTCGGCGGCGCGGCGCTCGGGCGCGTCGACGCCGACGTCCTGGGCATCCTCGGGCCCCTCGCCCGCCGGGTCGTCGCCCGGGTAAAGCCTGTCCTCAGGCACCGGGCCGTGGCCGACCTGAACCATATAATCGCCGCTCCAATTTCAGATGAGGGCCGCCGTGGCGCGCGCCCTGTGGACCATGATCGAGACTCGGGTGTTGCGCCGCCGGACCGCGGAATCTTCTGAAGCGTCCGGATCCTGGCGCGCCGCGTGGCGCCGCGTGACGATGACCGCCGCGTCCGCCGCCGTGCTGGGGCTGGCCGCTTGCTCCTCGCCCCCCAAGGAAGACCCGAATTCCCAGGCCAACCTGGAGAAATTGTACGCAGAGGCCAAGGAGGACATGCTCTCCGGCTCCTACGACCGGGCGATCAAGACGCTGGAGCGCATCGAGGGCCGCGCCGCGGGCACGACGCTGGGCCAGCAGGCGCAACTGGACTTGGCCTGGGCGAACTACAAGAGCGGCGAACGCGTGCAGGCCGTGACGGTGCTGGATCGTTTCATCAAGCTCAATCCGTCGAGCCCGGCGCTGGACTATGCGCTGTACATGAAGGGCTTGGTCAACTTCAACGACGACCTCGGCCTATTCGGACGCATCGCCCGCCAGGACATCAGCGAACGCGACCAGCAGGCCGCGCGCGACTCGATGCAGGCGTTCAAGCAGTTGGTGGAGCAGTTCCCGGAGTCGAAGTACGCCGAGGACGGTCGCATCCGCGTCGACTACATCACCAACAGCCTCGCGGCCTACGAGGTGCATGTGGCGCGCTACTACTACAACCGCGGCGCCTACCTGGCGGCGGCGAACCGCGGCCAGGCCGCGCTGCTGGAGTTCCAGAACGCGCCCGCGTTGGAAGAGGCGCTGTTCCTGATGGTGCAGAGCTACGACAAGCTGGGACTCGAACAGCTGCGCGACGACAGCCGCCGCGTGCTGCAGGCGAGCTTCCCGGACAGTTCGTATCTGACCACGGGAAAGGCCAAAGCCAAGGACAAGGCTTGGTGGCAGATCTGGTGATCTGACACCCGCCAGATCTCACATAGAAGCCCGCCTCGCGCGGGCTTCTTTCATTCCGCGTCGTGCGCGGCCTTGAGTTCGGCCAGCCAGGCCTGCGCCGTCGTCTCGTCAGGGACCTGCGTCATCGGCGGCAGCGCCTCGCGCAGACGCTTGCCGTAGTGCGAGCCCGCCAGGCGCGGGTCGCAGACGACCAGCAGGCCCCGGTCGCTCTCGGTGCGGATCAGGCGGCCAGCGCCCTGCTTCAGGGCGATCGCCGCCTCGGCGACGAAGTACTCCATGAAGGGATTGCGACCCTCGGATTCCAATCGCGCCACACGCGCTTCGACCAGGGGATCGTTCGGCGGCGGGAACGGCAGCTTGTCGATGAGCACGCATTGCAGCGCATCGCCCGGCACGTCGATGCCCTCCCAGAAGCTCGCCGAACCGACCAGCACCGACGCGGGCTGATCGATGAACTGCTGCAGCAGCTGCCGCTTCGGCATCGTCCCCTGCACCAGCACCTCGATGCGATGCCCGCCCTCCTCGAAACGCTGGCGCAGCACGTCCGCCACCGTCTGCAGCTGCCGCAGCGTCGTCGTCAGGATGAAGGTCCGGCCACCCAGCCGCGCGGCCAGGCGCGCGCCCAGCCAGCCGACCGATTCGCCGTGATCGGGCTCGGACGGCTTCGGAAAATGCCGGGGCACGTAGAGCCGCGCGTGCGCCGCGTAGTCGAACGGACTGCCGACGCGCAGCGTGCGCGCCTGCCCCAGGCCGGCGGGCTCGGTGAACCAGCTGAGCGCCTCGTCCTCGCCCAGCGTCGCGGAGGTGAACACCCAGGCCTTGGGCGTGCTCGCCAGTGCCTCCTGCATCGCGTCGCGGATGTCCAGCGGCGATTCGATCAGGCGCACCTGGTGCGTCCCGACATCGACCCAGCGCACCGCGCCCGGGTCCGGCGCACGCGCGAACAGCTGCGCCGTCTTGTAGAGCTCGACGGCCCGCTCATGCAGGCGCACGAGGTCGGGACCGACCTCCATCACCGTCGCCAAGGCGTCGACGCTGAGTTCGATCGCCTGCGCGACCTGGCCCAGCGATTCCTCGAAGTCCGCGCGGCCCGAGCACTCGTGCCAGCGCAGCTTGAGCACGCCGCGCAACTCGCGGCCGCCGGCGCAGGCCAGCCGCAGCGCGCGCGCCGCGCGTTCGACACCGCCGGCGATCGCCTGCCATTCCTGCAGGCCGCGCGCATGCGCGAGCCCCTGCGCGAGCATGTCGCGCGCGAAGTCGAACAGCTGCGCGCTGCCGAGCATGCGGCCGAGGAAGTTCAGGCCCGCCTCGGGCAACTGATGCGCCTCGTCGAAGATCGCGACCTCGACGCTGGGCAGCAGCTCCGCGACGCCGCTGTCGCGCAACACCAGGTCGGCGAAGAACAGGTGGTGGTTGACGACGACCAGGTCCGCCTCCATCGCCTCGCGCCTGGCCTTCACGACGTGGCAGTCGCGGTAGGAGGGGCAGTCGGTGCCCAGGCAGTTGTCGCGCGTCGAGCTGACGATGGGGATCACCGGCGAGCGCTCGTCCAGTCCGTCGATCTCGGCGAAGTCGCCGGTGTGCGTCGTCATCGCCCAGCGTTCGATGCGCGCGAGCTGCGCGACGGCGCGCCGGTCCGGCAACTCGGCGCTGTGGCGCGCCTGCTGCAGCCGGTGCAAGCAGAGGTAACTCCCTCGTCCCTTCAGCAACGCCGCGCGCAGCGGCAAGGCGAAGGTGTCCAGCAGGCGCGGCAGGTCGCGCATGAAGAGCTGGTCCTGCAGGCTTTTCGTCGCCGTGCTGATCAGCGTGCGTCCGCCGCTGAGCAGCGCCGGCACCAGGTAGGCGAAGGTCTTGCCGACGCCGGTGCCCGCCTCCACCACCAGCGTGTCGCGGCCGGCGATCGCCTGCGCGACGGCCAGCGCCATGCGCTGCTGGGGCTCGCGCGGCGCGTAGCCGGGGTCATGCCGCGACAGCGGACCGCCGGTGTCGAAGGCGGCGATCACCGACTGCTCCAGCTCGCCCGGACGCAGTTCCTCGGCCGCCGCCCGCGCGCGCGACGCCGCCAGCGCCGGCGATGCCCCGGCCCCGCCCCAGGGGGCATCGGCCATCAGGTCGTCGGTCGCGTCGTCGGTGTCGGGATCGTGACGGTCAGGCCGGCTCATCGGGATCGCTGGCCCGCTCGAGCCGCGCGATCTCGTCGCGCAGGGCCAGGCGTTGCTTCTTCAACCGGCGCAGCGTCAGTTCGTCGACGGGCGAGACCGCGACGCCGCCGGGCCCCTCCCCCGCCAGGCCGGCCTCCAGGGCTTCCCCCTGGAGAGCGCCCATCAACGCGTCGATGCGCCCGTCCAGCTCCGCATGGGCGATGCGAAGTTCAATCAGACGGCGCGCTGGAGAGTGAAGTTGTTCATCCATAAGCGGGGAACCACTCGGCCGGGAAGCCGAGCCGGACGATTATAGTTTTGGGATGAGTCGCAACATCCCAGGCTATCGCCTCAGCGCCGCCACCGGCATCCATCGCGGCGATCGTCTGTACCAGCAGGATCAGGTCCAGGTCATCGTCCATCCGCGTCAGAGCGGCTGCGTGCTCGGCATCGTCGCCGACGGCATGGGCGGCAAGAGCGGCGGCCGCAAGGCCGCCGACCAGGTCATCCTCACCGCCCAGCAGCTGTTCGAGCGTTTCGTCCCCGGCGAGGAGGACGAGGCCGAACTGCTGCGCCAGATCGTCTCCGAGGCCCACCTGATGATCCGCCTGACGGCGATCTCGGCCGAGGAGGAGCCGCACAGCACGCTGGCGGCCTACCTGCTGACGCCGGACCGGCGCTGCTACTGGATCCATACCGGCGACTCCCGCCTCTACCACTTCCGCGGGCCCAACATGGTGACCCGCTCGCTGGACCAGTCCTACGTGCAGCGCCTGGTCGACGAAGGCCAGATCACCGAGGACGAGGCGCTGGTGCATCCGCAGTCCAACCTGCTGACGGCCTGCCTGGGCACGGTGCAGGAGCCCACGCCGGTGGAGTCCGTCATCGACCACCTGGAGCACGGCGACACGCTGATGTGCTGCAGCGACGGCCTGTGGCACTACTTCTCCCCGGCGGAGCTGGGCACGGTGATGCACAGCCTGCCGCCGCGCGACGGCGCCGAACTGCTGGTCAACAAGGCGCGCCAGCGCGCCAAGGGCACCGGAGACAACCTGTCGCTGGCGATCGTGCGGGTGGATCCGCTCGAGTAAGGCGGCCCCGCCCGCCTCAGCGCCTCAGCGCCTCAGCGCGACAGACGACGCCGGCTTCGACCGGCGTTTGTCATCTGGGCAAGGCGCGGATGTCGGACGCCGACGGCGTCGGCAGATGCGCCGCGGGCGGCTTGGTGTTCTTGCCGACCGGCGCGGACGCCGCCGACGCGGACTTGGCCGCTCTCTGCGCCTGCTGCTCGCCCGCCTTCTGCTGGCGCTCCTGGGCCTTGAGGCGGCGCTCGGCGGCCGCCTCGCGGCGCTTGGCCGCATCCGCCCTGGCTTCGGCTTCCTGCTTCGCTTCGCGTCGCTGGTGCAGCTCGGGGTTCGCCCGCGGCGTGCGCGCGGCCGGCACGGCCGGCGCCGAGGCCGGCTGGATCGCCTCACGCACCGATTCGGTCTTGCGCCGGGCCTCGTCCTGGGCGGCCTCGCGCTCCTTTTCCTCGATGCGCGCACGCGCGGCGGCGCCGCGGCGCTGGCGCTCCTCGGCATTCACCTGGTGTTCCGCGTGGTCCAGCGGACGCAGCAGGCGCACGCGCTCGTCCCGCGCCTCTTCCAGGCAGCCGGTGACGACGAAACGCTGGTTGCACTCGCGCACCTTGGCCTGGTAGCCCTGCTCGATACGGGCACGGGCGGCACCGATCTCGGCGCGGGTCATCTCCGCGGCGGAGACGGCCACGCCCGACAAGGCCAGCGGCAGGACGACAAGGACGGAGCGGAAAGTCATGGCCGTGATCATCGCATCCGGCGACACCGGTTCCAGCGACTTGCCGGCCCGTGACTTCCCTACACCCCATTCGGAGGGAGGACGGAGGGGGGGCTGCCGCGGGGCGACCCGCGAGCGCGGCGGGCGATTCGCGGTGGGTGGCTCGTGGCTCAGGTCAGCCGGGTATCGACCTCGCGGCGCTCCAGTTCGAGATATTCCTTGGACTGCATCTCCTGCAGCCGCGACACCGTGCGTGGGAACTCGTGCGCGAGCGGCCCCTCGGTGTAGAGCTGCTCCGCCGGCACGGCCGCCGAGATGATCAGCTTGACGCGCCGGTCGTAGAGCACGTCCACGAGCAGCGTGAAGCGGCGCGCCTCGCTGGCCAGCCGCGGCGGCATCGCCGGCACGTTGGACAGGATCAGCGTGTGGAACTGCGTCGCCAGCTCCAGGTAGTCGTTCTGCGAGCGCGGTCCGCCGCAGAGTTCGGCGAAGTCGAACCACACCACGCCGCCGGCGCGACGGCGCGAACGGATCTCGCGGTGTTCAATGTGCAGCACCGGATCCTCGTCGCGCGCCTCGGCCAGCGATTCGAAGGCCGTCGTCAGCGCGGCCTCGGTCTGCGCGTCCAGCGGCGTGTGGTACAGCTCGACGTGCTCCAGCGAACGCTGCCGGTAGTCGGTGCCGTTGTCCACGTTGATGACCTCGAGGTTGGCCTTCAGCAGCTCGATCGCAGGCAGGATGCGGTCGCGATGCAGCCCGTTCGGATAAAGCCCGTCGGGATGGAAATTGGACGTGGTCACGATGGACACGCGGTTCTTGAACAGGGCGTCCAGCAACCGGTACAGGATCATCGCGTCGGTGACGTCGGCCACGTGGAACTCGTCGAAACAGATCAGGCGGAAGCGCCGCGCGATGCGTTTGCCGAGCTCCTCCAGCGGGTCCTGGATGCCCTTGAGCTCCTGCAATTCGCGGTGGACCTCGCGCATGAACTCATGGAAGTGCAGCCGCGTCTTGCGCGTCAGCGGCACGGCCTGGAAGAAGCAGTCCATCAGGAAGCTCTTGCCCCGGCCCACGCCGCCGAACATGTAGACGCCGCGCGGCAATGGCGGACGTACCAGCAGCTTGGTCACGGCATTGGAGCGCCGCGCCTTGTAGTCGGCCCATTCGTCCTGGCAGCGCTGCAGCGAGGCGATCGCGCGCAACTGCGCCGCATCGGCGGTATAGCCGCGTTCGGCCAGGGTCTGGTGGTAGAGCTCGGTGACGGTGGTCATGCGGGATCGGGAACCGGAGGGAGACCGCATTCTCAGTGATCTCTCCCCTTCGGCACGTCCGCGGCGTCAGCGCGGGGCGGAGGGAGCACGCCACGAAGAAAAAGGGCGGCCTCGCGGCCGCCCTTGTCGTTGGCGCGTCGCGCCCGTTCAGTCGCGGGCGTAGATGTCCACGTCCTTGGTCTCGCGGACGAACAGCAGGCCGATCACCAGCGTGATCGCGGCAATGCCGATCGGGTACCAGAGGCCGTGGTAGATGTTGCCGTTCTGCGCCACCATCGCGAAGCTGATCGAGGGCAGCAGGCCGCCGAACCAGCCGTTGCCGATGTGGTACGGCAGGCTCATCGAGGTGTAGCGGATGCGCGTCGGGAACAGCTCCACCAGCATCGCGGCGATCGGGCCGTAGACCATGGTCACGTACAGCACCAGCACCGTCAGGATCGCGATCACCAGCGGCGTGTTGACCTTGGCCGGATCGGCCTTGGCCGGGTAGCCCGCGGCCTTCATCGCGTCGCCCAGGTCCTTCTTGAACGCGGCGATCTTCTTCGCGCTGTCCTCGTCGAACTTGTGGCCGCCAGCGGTCAGCGTGGCGGTGGGCGCCTCGATGACCTTGTCGCCGATCTTGACCTGGCCGGAGCCGGCCGCGCCGGGCACCGTCTCGTAGTTCGCCGCGGCTTGCGCCAGGGCGCGCTTGGCGATGTCGCAAGGCGTCGTGAAGTCGACGTCGCGCGCCACCGGGCTGCCCTGGAAGGAGCACTGCGCCGGATCGGTCGTCAGCGTGATCTGCGCGGTGGCCTGCGCCTTGGCCAGGTCCGGGTTGGCCGCGTTGGTCAGCGCCTTGAACAGCGGGAAGTAGGTCAGGATCGCCAGCAACAGGCCCGCCATGATGATGGGCTTGCGGCCGATGCGGTCGGACAGCGTGCCGAACACGACGAAGAACGGCGTGCCGATCAGCAGCGCGACGGCCACCATGATGTTGGCCGCGGCCGGGTCGACCTTGACCACGCTCTGCAGGAAGAACAGCGCGTAGAACTGGCCCGTGTACCAGACCACGCCCTGGCCGGCCACCAGGCCGAACAGCGCCAGCAGCACGATCTTCAGGTTCTTCCACTGGCCGAAGGACTCGGACAGCGGCGCCTTGGAGGTCTTGCCCTCGGACTTCATCTTCTGGAAGGCGGGCGACTCGTTCATCGACAACCGGATCCACACGCTGATGGCCAGCAGCAGGATCGACACGATGAACGGGATGCGCCAGCCCCACGCCGCGAAGGTCGCCTCGCCGAGCGCCGTGCGGGTGCCCAGGATGACGATCAGCGACAGGAACAGGCCCAGCGTCGCCGTGGTCTGGATCCACGAGGTGTACGCGCCACGACGGCCGTGCGGCGCATGCTCGGCGACGTAGGTCGCCGCGCCGCCATACTCACCGCCCAGTGCCAGGCCTTGCAGCAGGCGCAGGCCGACCAGGATCACCGCGGCGGCAGGACCGATGGTCTCGTAGGTGGGCAGCACGCCGACGATGAAGGTCGACAGGCCCATGATCAGGATGGTCACCAGGAAGGTGTACTTGCGGCCGATCATGTCGCCCAGCCGACCGAACACCAGCGCGCCGAACGGACGCACGATGAAGCCCGCCGCGAACGCCATCAGCGACGCGATGAACTGCGCCGTCGGATCCAGGCCGGTGAAAAACTGCTTGCCGATGATCGCGGCCAGCGAGCCGTAGAGGTAGAAGTCGTACCACTCGAACACCGTACCCAGCGACGAGGCGAAGATGACCTTCTTCTCCTCCGCTGTCATCGGCGCCGGGGTGCTGACTGCGCTTGCAGTTGCCATGGGGTTGTCTCCTCGGGATATCCCAGGACCATCGACCGATGGCCCTTGGAGCGGGACTATCCGAGCACGCTCTGACCCGTTTCTGACGACTTGCTTGCCCGAGACTGACAAACCCGGGGCGAACCCGCGGTTTGGATTTCTCGATGCGGAATTTCCAGGGCTGTGCGGCGCAGCAGAGGGTATGTCCCTAGGACGACATTCCGGTGCTGGGACCGAGCGGAAGCCGGCAGTGCCGGTGCCCCTCTCCGCTCAATCGCCTCCGCACGCTCGGCATTCGCTCCGAGGGGCACCGGCACCGCCAGCTTCGAGATATCCGCGCCAACGCGCGCAATCCCGCGATCCCGCGATCCCGCGATCCCGCGATCCCGCGATCCACTCCGGCTCAGACGCGCTGGATGCCCGCCGGCATGGCGGCCGCCGCCGTCCATGCCGGGCCATCGAACCACGGATCGCCATCGAGGCAGGCCGTCAGCATGTCGATCGCGTCGAGGCCCCAGAACAGCTTCCCGTCGACCGCCATCGTCGGCACGCCGAACACGCCGCGCGCGACAGCCGCCTCGGTGGCCTCGCGCAGCGCGGTCTTCACTTCCGGCGACGCGGGATCGCGCATCGGCGCGAGGTCCGCCGTCAGCGCCGCGAGACGTTGCGGATCGGCCGCGTCGAGCCCGCCGCGCCAGACATGGTGGAACACGCGTTCGACGGCGTACCGGCCCGGCGTCCGGCCCGATGGCGCCGTCGCCCACAGCAGCCGCAGCAGCGCCAGCGGGTTGAACGGATGCGCCGCCGGCAGGTCCAGCGGAATGCCCAGCCGGTGGCCGTGCCAGAGCACCTGGCGGTAGGTCCAGTCGCGCTTGCCGGGGATCTCGGCCGGTCCCTTGTTGTCGAGCGACTTCAGCACCGCGCCGAACAGCACCGGCAGGTAGCGCACCGCGACGCTGCGGCCGGCCAGCGCCTCGGGCAGGCGCTCGAAGGCGAGCGCCGCATACGGCGAGACCGGATCGAAATAGAAGTCGATGGTCTTCATCGCGCCGGATCCGCCTCGACGACGCCGTGCGCACGCAGCAGCGCGCGCCGTTCCGGCAGCAGGTTGAGGAGCCGGATCCGGTCCTCGTCGGCGGACTTGCTCCAGCCGGCGATCTCGGGGATCGTGCGCGCGCAGCCGCGGCACAGGGCGGTGGCCTCGTGCATCTTGCAGACATTGATGCAGGGGGACGCCACACGCCCTTCGGGCGTCCGCGCGACGTTCTCCGCGGTGACCGGGGCCAGGGTCGACGCGCTCATGACTGCGCCACGTCGATCACCGGCGCGCCGGTCAGCGCGACGAGCTGGTCCGGCGTCATCAGGAACACGCCGTTCGGATGCCCCGCGGCGGCCCAGATCGCGTCGAAGCGGAACAGCTCCTGGTCGATGAACAGCTGCGGAAACGCGCCCTCCTCCGGCAGGAAGCCCAGCGGCGACACGCCGCCGATGGAGAAGCCGGTGCGCGCCTTCACGTAGTCCGCGTCCGCGCGGCCCAGCTTGCCGGTGTGCGCCTCGAGCTTGCGTTCGTCGACGCGCTTGTCGCCGGACGCGATCACCAGCACCGCCGCGCCGTCGGCCTTGCGCTTGAACACCACGCTCTTGGCGATCTGGCCCAGTGCGACGCCGAGGGCGTCGGCCGCTTCCTGCGAACTGCGCGCCGAGACCTCGAGCCAGCGCGGCTCGTGTTCATGGGCCAAGGCGCGCAAGGCATCGCGCACGCGGAGAAAGCCGTCGGGGCGGGCCGAGCCCGACGCCGCGGCGGTCGCGGACGCGGACGGCGTCGAGGAGGAGATCGTGTCGCTCATGCCGCCCATTGTGCCGAAGCCCGACGATGCGCGATCGGCACCGGGGCGGGCGCCGGTCTCCGGTATGGTGTGGGCTGAAAGGAGCCGAACCATGATCGATCACCTGGATCACCTCGTCCTGACCACCTCCCGCGAGGAGGACTGCGTGCGCTTCTACACCGAGGTCCTCGGCATGCGGCTCGAATCCTTCGTCGGCGGCACGCCGCCGGTCACGCGACGGGCATTCCGATTCGGCAGCCAGAAGATCAACCTGCATGTGAAGGGCGCGGAGTTCGAGCCCAAGGCGCACACGCCGGTCCCTGGCGCGCTGGACCTCTGCTTCATCGCGTCCGTGCCGTTGGATGAGGTCATCGAGCGGCTCAAGGCCGCGGGGATCCGCATCGTCGAAGGGCCGGTGTTCCGCACCGGCGCCACGTCGAGGATCCGCTCGGTCTATGTACGCGATCCCGACCTCAACCTGATCGAGATCTCCGAGCTCGCGACCTGAGCAGACGGGGCCGCGCGATTAGGGCGAGCGCTCTCCTGCGGCGCCCGGCCTTGCGTTATGGTCCGCGCCCATGACCGACGTGAAGAGTCCCTTCGAACCCGAGTTCACCCGCGCGCTGTGCGAGATCTTCGAGAAGCTGATCACCTTCAACCAGGTGCTCGGCGTGAAGATCGACGAGTTGCAGCACGAGATCGTGCGGGCGCACATCCCGATGCGCCCGGACCTGGTCGGGCACTACGCCCACAACCGGCTGCACGGCGGCGTGATCAGCGCGACGCTGGATTCGATGGGCGGCCTGGCGGTCATGGCGGCGATCGGCGCGCGCCACCTCGACGAGCCGCCGCAACAGCGGCTGCAGCGCTTCGCCAAGCTCGGCACGATCGACCTGCGCGTGGACTACCTGCGCCCCGCCATCGGCGCCCTCTTCCGCTGCGAGGCCGAGGTGATGCGCCTGGGCAGCCGCGTCGCCAACACGCGCATGGCCTTTATCGACGAGCAGGGCCGCCTGCTGGCCACCGGCGCGGCGGCGTACATCGTCTCGTGAGAAGGTCGCAGGGGCGCACTGCATGGACCCCGCGCGCTGCGCGCGCCCCTCACCCCTGCCCTCTCCCGCAAGCGGGAGAGGGGGCAAGACGGTCAGCTCGGTGCGTTCTCACTCCCTCTCCCGCTTGCGGGAGAGGGCGGGGGTGAGGGCCAGCGGCCTCTGCAGTCCACTACACCGCGCTGATGCGATAGGCACAGCGCCGCGCGCCGGCCAGCAGATGCTCGGTACGCTCGACGCTGAGACCGGGCCCGAGGCAGCGCTGGAACAAGGCCAGCTCCGATCGGCAGAACCCCTGGCAACTCTGCGCCGCCGCGCAGATCGGACAGTGGTCCTCCACCAACAGCCAGTCCTTGCCGGCGCGCTCGGCCCGCGCCATGTAGCCCTCCTCGGCCCGCAGCCGGGCGAGCTCTCGCACCCGGTCCCCGGTCGTGCGGCAGCGGTCCATCGCCGCGCGATAACGCAACTCGCTGTCGCGCTCGCGGGCACCGATCAACTGATCGAGCCCCGCCTCGCCGAACACCGCGCGCGCCTGCTGGATCAACTGCACCGTCAGATCCGCATGCCGATCGGGGAAGCGCCCATGCCCCGCCGCGGTCAGCGACCACAGCTTGCGCGGCCGCCCGGCTTCGCTGCGCGCCTCGTCCCGGGCCTCGACCAGCCCCTGCTCCTCCAGCCGCGCCAGCAGCTTGTGCGCGCCCATCGGCGTGATCGCGACGGCGGCGGCCAGCGCCGCGGCCGGCTGCGGGCCGCGGCTCTTGAGCTCGAACAGCAGCCGGTCCTCGTTGCCCTGGCTCATGAATGACGCCTCGCGAAGCGGATGAAGCCGATGGCCGCGAGCAGGCAGGTCGTCCCGCCCAGCAGCATGATCCAGCGCGCCGACAACATGCCCAGCGCCCCGCCGATCAACGCGATCATCGTGTTGGACAGGCAGAACACCGTGGTCAGCAGCCCCATCACGCGGCCCTGGCCGTGCGCCGCGAAGCGCTCGGACATCCACGCCGGCATCAGCGCGTTGTAGAACGACAGCGGCACGCCCAGCAGCGGGATCAGCGCCAGTCCCAGCCACGACGGCGAGACGCTCAGCGCGAGCAGCCCGATGGCCGCGACCACCGCGAAACGCGCCGCGCGATGCAGCGGCGCCGGCCCCGAGCCGATGCGCGCGGCGAAAAGGCTGGCAGCCGTCATCGCCGCGCACTGCACCGCGGTGACCAACGCGATGCCGCGGCTGCCCAGGCCCGCCTGCTGCAGCATCCACAGCGGCGCGAATTCATACAGCGCATTCACCCCCAGCGTGTAGGCCAGCTGCAGCAGGGCGAGATGACGCAGCACCGGATCCTGGAACACCAACCCCAGCGATTGCTGACGCCGCATCGCCGCGAGCAGGCCGCCTTCGGGCTTGAGCGCCGGGCGGTCGTCCGGCAGGCCGAAGCCCAGCAGCACCAGGCACGGCAGCATCACCACGGCCGCCACGACGAAGGGGACCGCCTCGCCCCAGGGCAGCGTGAGGCCGCCCAGCAGCGGGCCGACCAGCCAGCCGATGTACAGGCTCGCGTTGAGCCAGGCGAAGCTGCGCGTGCGCTCCAGCTGCGGATGCCAGTCGGCCAGCAGCGCCCGCACGACGGCGACGTTGCCCTCGGTGAGCCCGGTCGCGAACCGCGAGAGCACGAACAGCGGATAGTCGCGCGACGCCAGCGCGAACGCGCTCAGCCCGTAGCCGACCAGGGTCGCGGTGATGGTGATGCTCAGCAGGCGGCGGCGACCGTAGCGGTCCGACATCGGTCCGATCACCAGGCTGCCGACCAGGATGCCGGCCGGGTTGACCGCCAGCGCAACCCCCATCAGCAGCTCGGGCCGCAGCCCGAGGAAGTGCGTGAAGTCGTCGACCGGGCCGCCGACGAAGATCGGCGCCAGGATCGGATACGGGAGCGCGACGCCGGCGGTGCTCATCAGCGCGAGTGCGCAGACCGCCCAGAGCAGCAGATGCGGATGGCGCAACGGCGCCGGCGGGGCGGAGGAAGCGGTGGACGACAGCACGGCGCTCATTGTGCGGCCCCTTCGCGGCGCAGGCACAAGGCATAGCCGGGCCAGCCGCGATGGCGCCATTCCTCGCGCGCGGCATCGGCCACCTTGATGCGGTGGTCGTTCATCGACGCATGCAGCCCGGGCAGTTCGCGGGCCCAGTCGTCCTCGGACGCGCTGCCCGCATGCACCAGCGCCCAGGCCGGCGCGGGCTTCAGGTCGGACAGATAGGCGCCCAGCCATGCCCGCCAGACCGTGCGCAAGACCTGGCCCTCGTCGACCGCCAATCCGCGCGACGCGGCCGCCTCCAGCAGCACCCGCAGCGCGTGGGTGCCGGTCACCAGATGCAGTGCGGTGAACTGGTGCCGCGACAGGTAGACGGCCAGCGAGGCTTCGGCCAGGTCGTCGAGCGTCAGCCGCGGGCGCTGCACGTAGGCCTCGAAGGCGGGCAGCGCCGCCGCTTCACGCATGCGTGCCGTGATCAGCGTGCCGGGCATCGCCGGCAGCGCCAGAGCAGCATCGGCGCGCACGGCGTCGATGACATCGCGCAGCCGCTCCTGCCCGGCACCCGGCGGCACGGGTGCCACTGGCGCGCCGAACGGGCCCTTGAGATCGGCCGTTGTCTTCAGCGCCGCGTCGAGCTCGCCCCGATGGCCCGACTGCAAGGCATAGGCGAGCCGGATCGCGACATGGAAGGCCTGTGCCTCCGGGACGGCGAGCACGCGACGCAAGCCCTCCTCCACCGACGGCGGCTCGGCGCCCGCCTCGTCGGCGGGCCGCGACAGCGGCGCCCAGTGATCGATCTGCCGTTGCAGCGCCTCGCGCGGCGCGTCCAGCCGGGCCAGCGCGCCCAGGGCCATCGGCAGGTGGTTGAACAGCGGCATCGCGTCGCTGCCGTACATCGGTCCGAACCGCAGCGACTGGTCCAGCGCTTCGTGCAGGCCGGCGGGCCACGGCGGCCCCTTGAGCTCCAGCGTGTTGCCGTCGGGATCGGACAGGTACAGCGAGGGTCCCTCGCCCTCCGCGCCGTAGCGGGAGCCATAGGCGTCGACGGGGACGCCCTCGGAGAGCAACCAGCGGCGCAACGCGGGCTCGTCGAGCGCGTCGACGCGCAGGCAGAAGTGGTCGACGTTGCGCCCTTCGGTGCCGGGGCCTGCGCCCCCGGCGCGCCCGAGCGGGCCGTCCAGCGGCACCAGGTCGATCAATTGCGCGCCGGCGCGCAGTTGCACGAGCCCGATCTCGTCCTGCCGCCGTTCGATGCCGCAGCCCAGCAGGTCCACGTAGAAATGCAACGAGGCCCGCAGGTCGCGCACGCGCAGCACGAGATGGTCGAGTCCCTGGATCCTGATCATGGCGAGCTCCTTCTGCTTGCGTTGTTGTCGTGTCGAATGGCGCAGCGATCACGGGATCGAACCCCGCATCGGGCCCCGCCTCGAACGTCGTGACGCCATGATCGCCGTGCCGGTCAAATAAATAAACTTTTTGTTTATTAACACTCTCCTCGTGAGGGAGACCCGACAATCGCGCCATGGCCTTCCGACCCCTCCCCCTCCCCGATGCGGTCCCCGGCCGGCTGTGGCTGCAGTCGATGCCCGGTCGCCGCGAGTCCTGGGGCGCCTTCCTGGACGAAGCGCGCCTGAACCAGCTCAACCTGGTCGTGTGCCTCAACCCGCTCGAGGAGGTGGCCGAGCTGTCGCCGGCGTATCACAAGGCAGTCGCCGAGGGCCGGCTGCCCTGGCGCTGGATGCACGTCCCGATGCGGGACTTCGGGCTCGCGTCGGACGTCGCGGCCTTCCGGCAAGGCGTCGAGCAGATCGCCAACGGCCTGCGGCTGGGCGACCGCGCGCTGCTGCACTGCGCCGCCGGCATGGGCCGCACCGGCACGATGGCCGCCTGCGTGCTGAAGCGGCTCGGCGTGCCGGCCGCGCAGGCGCTGGAGGCCGTCGGCGCGGCCGGCTCCAACCCGCAATCGGCGCTGCAGTCCGGATGGATCCATCAGTTCTGAGCATCGTCCATGCGGACGCCTGGCGCGTCGTCGTGGACAAGCCGTCGGGCCTGCTGTCGGTGCCGGGACGCGGCGAACACAAGCAGGACTGTGCCTGCGCTCGCGCGCAGGCACGCTTCGCCGATGCGCTGACCGTCCATCGCCTGGACCAGGCGACGTCCGGCCTCCTGGTCTTCGCCCGCGGCGAGGCGATGCAACGCGCGTTGAGCGAGGCCTTCGCCGCGCGGCTCGTGGACAAGCGGTATGAAGCGGTGGTGGACGGTCTCGTCGAGCGCGATGCCTTCGAGATCGACCTGCCGCTGATCGTCGACTGGCCCAACCGGCCCCGGCAGATGATCGACCATGAACGCGGCAAGCCCAGCCTGACGCGGGTGCGGGTGCTGCGGCGCGACGCCGCCGCCGGGACCACCCGCGTCGAGCTGGAGCCGGTGACCGGGCGCTCGCACCAGTTGCGCGTGCACCTGCTGGCCGCGGGCCATCCGATCCTCGGCGACGCGCTGTATGCGCCACCCGAGGTCCTGGCACGCGCCCCGCGCCTGCTGCTGCACGCCCGCGACCTCAGCCTGCCGGCGGTGCTCGACGCGCCGCCGCTGACCCTGCATTCGCCGCCCGGTTTCTGAACGGGCAACCGACCATCCGATCAAGGAGCACCGCTCATGTCCTCGACTTCGACCACGTCATCGACCTCGACCACGCCGTCGACCCCGAACGCTTCGAGTCCGTCGTCCCTCACGATCATCACCGGCAGCTCGCGCGGCCTGGGCGAGGCGCTGGCGCGCCGGTCGCTCGAGGCGGGCCACCTGGTGATCGGCATCGCACGCGGTCGCAGCGAGACGCTGGAGCGCCTCGCCCATGAACGCAGCTTGCCGCTGCAGCAGTGGCAGGCCGATCTCTCGAATCCGCTGTCGATCGCGCAGCACCTGGCCGACTGGCTGCGCACGCAGCCCGGCGACTGGACCTCGGCCACGCTGATCAACAACGCCGGCGTCGTCACGACGCCCGGCCCCATCGACGGTGAATCGCTGGAGACGCTGTCGGCCGGCCTGCGCGTGGGCCTCGAGGCCACTGTGTTGTTGAGCGCGGCCTTCCTCGATGCCACCCGCCACTGGCCCGCCGACCGCAAGGTGCTGAACATCTCATCCGGCCTGGGCCGCCGCGCCATGGCCGGCAGCGCGCTGTACTGCGCCGCCAAGGCCGGCATGGACAACCTCAGCCGCGCGATGGCGCTGGACGAGGAACACAAGGCGACGAAGGGCGAGCGCGCGGCCCGCGTGGTCTCGCTGGCGCCCGGCATCATCGACACCGACATGCAGGCGCAACTGCGCGGCGGCGATGCGTCGAAGTTCCCGGACCGCGACCGCTTCGCCGCGTTCAAGGCCGAGGGACAGCTCGTCAGCGCGGACGAGACCGCCAGGCAGGTGCTGAAGTTCCTCGCCAGGAACGACTTCGGCCAGCAGGTGCTGGCCGATGTGCGGGACGCCTGAGTCGGCGCGCCCAGGCGGCATGCCTGGGCGGTGGTTCAGCCCACCAGGTTGGCCAGCGTCAGCAGCAGCAGCAACATCATCCAGAGCACCACCGAGCGCCACACCAGGCCGACCACGCTCTGCAGATGTCCCAATTGCGGCGACACGCCACCGGTGGAGCCCTCGGCACGCGTCGCATCCATGTCGCCGCCGGACTCGAAGGTCTTGCTGCGGTCCGGCGTGACGCCCGGCGCGGCGCTGCCGCCCAGTTGCACGCCGACGGCGCCAGCGGCAGAAGCCAGGATGATGCCTTCGTTGTCATGCGCCCAGAGCGCCGAGTCGCGGCGCCAGGAGTTCACCGCCTCCTCGAAGTTGCCCACGATCGCGAAGCCCGTGGCCGTCAGGCGCGCGGGGATGTGGTCGATCATGCCGAACAGCTTGCGCGACAGTTCCATCAGCCGCTCGTTGGTCGGCGCATCCAGCGTGCGACTCTTGAAGGCCCAGTAGCGGCCCGCGAATTCGGCCATCCGGTACAGCACCGCGCCGGCCGGCCCCAGACCCAGCGTCGAGAACAGCACGAACCAGAAGAAGACACCGAAGACATGCCGGTGCGCCGCCAGCAGCGAGTGCTCCAGCACATGTCTCAGCAGCTCGGTGCGCGGAAGCTCGCTCGCGTCCAGGTGACGCCATTCGGCCAGCAGGCGGCGGGCCTCGAGCTCGTCGCCGCGCTCCAGCGCGTCACGGATGTCGGTGAAGTAGTGGCTGAACTGCCGGAAGCCCAGCGTCAGGTAGAGCACCAGCACGTCCATCGCCAGCGACAGCAGCAGGCTGTAGGGCCGCACGAGCGCATAGATCGCCCCGACGAGCAGCGCCGGACCGACGACGGTGATCGTCCACACGACGGCCGCATGATGCGACCGCCCCGCGTCGAAGTTGCGCCCGGTCCAGCGCACCCAGGCGATCATGCCCTGGTGGACCGGATTCCCGTGCGGCAGAGGCTTGAGCTGCTCGCACACCAGCGCCAGCAAGACCGCGAAGAAGTTCATGGCCCGGGATGATAGCGGCCCGCCACCCCCTCGTAAGGGCGATTGGGACCCTGTTCCGCCGGGCGGGCGTCAGACCTGCAGGAAGCGGTAGAGATTGCGCAACATCGCGGCGGTCGCGCCCCAGATGAAGAACTCCTTGGACTGGCCCGGCGCCAGCGAGGCGTCGGGGTCCGCGTTCGACACCGCAAGACCTGGCCCCGTCCACGGCATCGACAGGAACTGGCGGCGTCCCTTCAGCGGTCCGTCCTCGCCACCGGGGACGTCGTTCCCCGCTTCATACTCGAAGGTATGGCGCTGGTGGTGCGCCGGATCCATCAGGAACTCCAGGGGCACCTCGAAGGCCTCGGCCACCTCGAAAGCGTCCAGCCGCAGCGAGAACCCCGGCCGGACCAGCGCCACCACCGGCGTGACCTCGTAGGCCGTCACGGTGCGGTAGACCGGCAGTTGGCCGATCAGGTCGACGAAGCCTTCGTCGAGGCCGATCTCCTCCTCGGCCTCGCGCAGCGCGGTGCGCTCGGGCGACCCATCCTCCGGTTCCGCGCGTCCGCCGGGGAAGCTGATCTGTCCGGCGTGATCCCGCAGGTGGGCGGTGCGCTGCGTCAGCAGCACGTGCAGCCCCTCGGCACGCTGCACCAGCGCGATGAGCACCGCGGCCTGCGTCGTCGTGCGGCCGGGGAAGAGCCCACCGTCGCCGGGGAGCTCAGGGTCGAAGGCGACCGGATGCAGGAAGCGCTCGCGCAGCCATTCCGGGGTCAGCCGCTCGCGCGGGACGGCCGGCAGGTGGGCGTCGGTGCCCGTCACGGGAATGGCGCGCGGATCCTGGATGGCCGGCCGGCTGGCGGCACGATGGAGACTGGCGTTGGGCGTCGACATGCGGCTGGCGTGTCCGGTGGACCGGACCTGTTCTTGGGCGCCCGGGGCGCGATGCCCCGATTGGACGCCAGAAACGACAAAGCCGCTCCGGGCAGGGCCTTGGAGCGGCTTTGAGGGGGCTTGCGCCGAGGATCAGTCGGCCGACTTGAAGGCCAGCTTTTCCTTGATGCGCGCCGACTTGCCCGAACGCTCACGCAGGTAGTACAGCTTCGCGCGACGGACGTCGCCGCGGCGCTTCACTTCGATCGAGGCGATCAGCGGGCTGTACAGCTGGAACGTGCGCTCCACGCCTTCGCCGCTCGAGATCTTGCGGACGATGAAGTTGGAGTTCAGGCCGCGGTTGCGGCGGGCGATGACCACGCCTTCGTAGGCCTGCACGCGCTTGCGGGTGCCTTCGACGACGTTCACGTTGACGATCACCGTGTCGCCGGGGGCGAACGCGGGGATGGTCTTGTTCAGGCGAGCAATTTCTTCTTGCTCGAGGGTCTGGATCAGATTCACGAGGATCTCCTGGTGATCATTGCCGGCGCGAATCAGGATGATTCCAGGACTGGCCGCCATCGAATTGACTTCATCGGCGCCGCCCGCGTGGGGATTCAACCAACGTCACCGTGGACCGGAGTCCCGTGCCGCCCTTGCCCCATCAGCCCGGTAGAGGATCGGAAAAACCGCGGATTATAGGGAGCAGCCAGAATGACGTCAAACGACGTCGATCCGGCCCGGTCGATCGCCGACCTACGCCGACCTACGCCGACCGCGCACCCTGCCCCCGCGCCAGCGCGGCCAGGAACTTCTCGTCCTTCTTGTCGAGCCGGCCCTCGCGCCGCGCGGCTTCGATCAACTCGGGGCGGCGCTGCCAGGTCAGGGCCAAGGACTGCTCGCGGCGCCAGCGGGCGATCTCGGCATGATGGCCGGACAGCAGCACCGGTGGTACCGGCAACGGCCCCTCGGGCGTCTCCAGCACCTCGGGGCGGCTGAAGTGGGGGCAGTCCAGCAAGCCGTCAGAGAAGCTGTCCTGCTGGTGCGAGGCGGCGTCGTTCAGCACGCCCTCCTGCAGGCGGGCGACTGCGTCGAGCATCGCGATCGCCGGCAGTTCGCCGCCGGACAGCACGAAGTCGCCGAGGCTGATCTCCATCGTGACGTGCCTGTCCAGCACGCGCTGGTCGATGCCCTCATAACGGCCGCACAGCAGGATCGCGCCCTCCCCTTGCGCCAGCTCCCGGGCCAGGGCCTGGTCGAGCTTGCGCCCGGTCGGGCTGAAATGGATCACGGCCGGGGCGCCCGGGTGCGTCGTCGCGCGATCGGCCTTCACGGCGGCCAGGGCGCGCTCCAGCGGCGCGGCCAGCATCACCATGCCGGGACCGCCGCCGAACGGCCGGTCGTCGACGCGGCGATAGTTGTCCTCGGCATGGTCGCGCAGTTGCCACAAGCGCACGTCCACCTGCCCGCTCTCGTAGGCGCGACGCGTCACGCCCACCCGCAGGAAGGGGTCGAACAATTCAGGGAACAGCGTGAGAACGTCGAAGCGCATGGGCTCGGGCCCGACGGCTTCAGTAGTCGAGGTCCCAGTCGACCGGGATGACCTTCGCGGCCTTGTCGACGGTGCCGACATAGGCATTCACGAACGGGATGAGGATCTCCTCGTCCGGCTTGACCGGCGCGGTCCGCCCCGCGGGCAGGATGCGCAGCACGCAATGCGGGCCAGTGTCGATCAGGTCGATCACCTCGCCCAGCGTCGAGCCGTCCTTGTTGACGACCGACATGCCGATCAGGTCGACCCAGTAGAACTCGTCGTCGTCCGTCTCGGGGAACGCGCTGCGCGAGACGAAGATGCGGGCGCCCTTGAGCGCTTCGGCGCCGTTGCGGTCCGCCACGCCCTCGACCTGGGCGACGATGCCGTCCGCATGGTCGCGGACGGAAAGAATCTTGAGCACGGGCGGCACGACATGCGGCTTGCCCGGCAAGGCCTTCTCGCTCGGTTTCATGAACCAGCGGCGGGAGGCGAAGAGCGCCTGGGCATCGGCGGAGTGGCTGAGGATCTTCAGCCAGCCCTTGATGCCCCAGGCGTCCAGCACCCGCCCGACTTCGATCGCGTCCTCCGGAAAGGCCGGGGAACTCTCGATCACGTCATCGGGCGAGGACTTCATCTGCTTGAATCCGGAGATCAGGCAGCGACGGCGGCGGCCGGAGCCACAGCCTTCTTGGACACTTCGACCAGGCGGGCGACGGCCGGGGACAGCTGGGCGCCGACGCCGGTCCAGTAGGCCACGCGGTCCTGCGCCAGGCGCAGGGTTTCGGCGTTGCCCGAGGCGACCGGGTTGTAGAAGCCGACGCGCTCGATGAAGCGGCCGTCACGGCGGTTGCGGCTGTCGGTCACGACGATGTTGTAGAACGGACGCTTCTTGGAGCCACCGCGGGAGAGTCGAATCACGACCATGATCTATCCTTCAGGTTTTGAGCGTTCCACCGCACCAGGGAGACACACAGGGGCAAGCAGACAATTGAATCGACCGGAACCGGCGGGGAGCGCGTGTGTCGCGCGTCAAGTCCCCACCCGTGGTCGACAGCTGGCCCTGTAGATACGCCCCCGGTCCGCCCATCGCCCGAACGCTCCGGATCAGGGAGCTTCGAAGCGTGACAGCCACACCCAGGGGCCAGCGCCAAAACCCGGCATTATAAACTCGCGTTCGACGCTTTGTCCTCCTCCCCCAATGACGACAACCACCAGCAGTACTCCCCCTCTCCTGATCCGCCCCAGCCTGGAGGGCGACATCGCCGCGATCCAGCAGATCTACGAGCACGCGGTGCTGCACGGCACCGGCACCTTCGAGACCGACGTCCCGGACCGCGCCGAGATGGCCCGCCGGCGCACCGAGGTGCTCAGCCGCAGCCTGCCCTACCTGGTCGCCGAGCGTGACGGGCAGGTGCTGGGTTACGCGTACGCCAACTATTTCCGCCCGCGGCTGGCCTACCGCTACTTCGTCGAGGACTCGATCTACCTCTCACCGCAGGCGCAGGGCCAGGGCATCGGCCGGTTGCTGCTGGCCGAGCTGATCGCCCGCTGCGAGGCGGCCGGCGCGCGCCAGATGGTCGCCGTCATCGGCGATTCGCAGAACCTCGGTTCGATCGGCGTGCATCGCAGTCACGGCTTCGAGGACGTCGGCGTCATGAAGGCGGCCGGCTGGAAGTTCGGCAAGTGGCTGGACGTCGTGCTGATGCAACGCCAGCTGGGCCAGGGCGACACGAGTTCGCCCACCGGCGCCACGCCCGCGGCCGCGCCGGCCTCGCCCGCGGCGGCACCTGCCGCATGAGCACCGTCGCTCCGGGCGCCGGCGGCGCGGTGGACCTGAAATCCAAGACCGTCGCCACCTGGCTGAGCTTCGCGCTCGGCAGCCTCGGGGCGCATCGGTTCTACCTGCATGGATTCGCCGACCGGCTCGGTTGGCTGCATCCGCTGCCGACACTGCTCGGGCTGTACGGCGTGCACCGCATGGACACGCTGGGCCAGGACGACGTCCTCGCCTGGTTCCTGATCCCGCTGCTCGGGCTGATGATCGCCCAGAGCATGTTGGCGGGCATCGTCTACGGCCTGATGCCTGACGAACGCTGGGCGGAACGCTTCAATCCGGGACAGGCAGTGCGCAAGACGGGCTGGCTGCCGATCCTCGGCGTCATCGCCTGCTTGATGGTCGGCGGCGCCTGCCTGATGGCGACGATCGCCTTCTCGGCGCAGCGCTATTTTGAATCGCAGGTCGAGGCGGCTCGAGAGATCAGCCAGTAGTCGCGGGAACACCACCTACTTCCACCGCCGCTGGCCCTCACCCCCACCCTCTCCCGCAAGCGGGAGAGGGAGTAAGAGAAGGCGGCGCCATCTGGTCAGCTCGGTGGATTCCCGCACCCACACCCACACCCACACCCACACCCACACCCACTCCCACTCCCACTCCCACTTGCGGGAACGGGGGCAAGGCGAGCTTGCATTGCGGGCGGAGCCAGTCGAACTCCCTCTCCCGCTTGCGGGAGAGGGTGGGGGTGAGGGCCAGCGGTCTCAGAACAGCGTGAAGCTGATCCAGTAGAACAACCCGCCGATGAACGCCGAGGCAGGGATCGTGAAGATCCAGGCCCAGACGATGTTTCCGGCGACGCCCCAGCGCACGGAAGAGGCGCGCTGCGTCGAGCCCACGCCGACGATGGCGCCGGTGATCGTGTGCGTCGTGGAGACAGGGATCCCCAGCGAGGTCGCCAGGAACAGCGTGATCGCGCCGCCGGTTTCCGCGCAGAAGCCGCCAACCGGCTTGAGCTTGGTGATCTTCTGCCCCATCGTGCGGACGATGCGCCAGCCGCCGAACATGGTGCCCAGGCCGATGGCCAGGTAGCAGACGACGATGACCCAGGTCGGCGGCGAGTGTTCGCCGGCGCCGGCGTAGCCGGAGGCGATCAACAGCATCCAGATGAGGCCGATGGTCTTCTGCGCGTCGTTGCCGCCGTGCCCCAGGCTGTACAGGCCGGCCGAGACCAGTTGCAGCCGCCGGAACCAGTTGTCCACCCGCAGCGGCGAGCTGCGCCGGAACAGCCAGGCCACGGCCACCATCAGCAGCGAGCCCAGCAGGAAACCCAGCAGCGGCGACACGAAGATGAACAGCACCGTCTTGCCGATGCCGCTCATGATCAGGCCCTTGGTGCCCGCCTTGGCAATGGCCGCGCCGACCAGGCCGCCGATCAGCGCGTGCGACGAGCTCGACGGGATGCCGTAGAACCAGGTGATCACGTTCCACGCGATCGCGCCGATCAGCGCGCCGAAGATCACGTGGTGGTCGACGATGGTGGCGTCGATCGATCCCTTGCCGATCGTGGCGGCCACCTTCAGTTCGAAGAACAGCACCGCGATCACGTTGAAGAAGGCCGCGAACAGCACGGCCTGCTGCGGCTTGAGCACACCGGTCGACACGACCGTCGCGATCGAGTTCGCCGCGTCGTGGAAGCCGTTCATGAAGTCGAAGGCCACGGCCAGCACCACGAGCATGGCCACGACCCAGAAGGCCACGTGCATCGTTCCCATGGGAGACGCTCCGCGACCGGTCAGGAGTTCTCGAGGACGATGCCCTCGATCAGGTTGGCGACGTCCTCGCAGCGGTCGGAGATCGATTCCAACTGCTCGTAGATCGCCTTGAGCTTGATCAGCTCGCGCACGTCCTCCTGTTCGCGGAACAGCTTGGACATCGCGGCGCGCATCACGCGGTCGGCATCGGACTCGAGCTTGTCGATCTCCTCGCAGGCCTTGATGGCGGCTTCGGCGGTCTGCGGCTGGTTGAGCTTGGGCAGCAGCGTCACGGCGTGCTTGACCCGTTCGCAGCACTTGGCCGACAGCTCGCCCAGGCGCAACACCTCCTCGGGGATGGAGCGCACGTCGTAGAGCTGCATGGTCTCGCTGGAATCCTGCAGCAGGTCCAGGATGTCGTCCATCGCGTTGATCAGGCCGTGGATCTGCTCGCGGTCGATCGGGGTGATGAAGGTGCGATGCAGCAGCCGGTTCACCTCGGCGGTGACGCGGTCGGCGTGGTGCTCGGCCTTGTCGACCTCGGCGGCGTACTTCTCGCGCAGCGTCAGGTCGTTGTAGTTCTGGATCATGAGCATGAAGGCGCGCGCGCCTTCGACGATCTGCGTGCCGTGCTCATTGAACAGTTCAAAAAAATTGCCCTCGCGGGGCAGCAGCTTGCCGAAAAACATGGGGAGGCTCCGGGCCGTGCGATCCGCGCCGGATCGTCACAAATGATTCATTTCCGTGTCACGGAAAACCCGTGAGTGTAGCCGCCCATGGCCCGCTGGAGCCACGCGCCACCCGTTTTGCCGCCCGGCGAATCCGGACTCAGCCGCGGAAGATGAAGTAGACGGCCCCCATCAGGCACAGGCCGGCCCAGATGTAGTCCGTCTTGAACGGCTGGTTCATGAAGAACATCGAGAACGGCACGAACACCGCCAGCGTGATCACTTCCTGCGTGATCTTGAGCTGGGCCAGCGTGAAGCCGCCCTGGTAGCCGATGCGGTTGGCCGGCACCTGCAACAGGTACTCGAACAGCGCGATGCCCCAGCTGATCAGCGCCGCGACGTACCAGGGGCGCGCCGCCAGGTCCTTCAGGTGGCCGTACCACGCAAAGGTCATGAACACGTTGGACAGCGTCAGCAGGACGATCGTCTGCCAGCCGGCGGCGGTTGCGAACATGGGCAAGCTCCCGGAAACGTTGAGGTGGCGTGGGCGACCCCGGGCAAGGGGTCAGGTGAGGCGCAGCGGCGCGTCCTCGCGCTGGACCCGCTGACCGGCGACCGACGGCAGATGGCTCGCCAGGACACCCAGGCCGGGTGCTTCAAGCGTCGGGGCCAGTTCCAGCAACGGGCGCAGCACGAAGGCGCGCTGGTGCAGCCGCGGATGCGGGACGAGGAGCCGGTCCAGGTCGACCGTCTGCCCGCCATAGAGCAGCAGGTCGAGGTCCAGCGTGCGCGGCGCGTTCACGAACGGACGCTCGCGCCCGTGACGCTGCTCGATGGCCTGAAGCGCGGCGAGCAAGGTCAGCGGCGGCAGCACCGTCTTCACGCGGGCGACCGCGTTCAGGTAATCCGGCCCCTCGCAGCCGACCGGCGCGCTGCGCCAGGCGCCGGAGACGGCCTCGAGGGTCAGGTCCGGCACGTCGGCGAGGTCGGCCAGCGCCGCCTCCAGCGTGCGCCGCAGGTCGCCGAGGTTGGCACCCAGGCCGACGTAGGCCGTGATCATTCGTCGCCGGAAGAGGCCGCCGGGGCGTCGGACGACTCGCCGGCGCCGGCCGACTTCGGCTTGCGGCGGCGGCGACGCTTCTTGGCCGGGTTGGGCGCACCGCCCTCCCCGTCCATCGCCTCCGGATCGATGGGCAGCCCGGCGGCCGATTCGCCGGCCACCGGCACGGCCGGCCGGTCGCCCGCCGCCACCGAGCCGCGCGGCACCGAGTGCACGCGTCCGCCGCCCGCCTTGGGCTTGCTGCGCGGGCCGCCCTGGCGCTGCGTCTCGCGCGCCTGGTCCAGCAGCGCGCGGCGGTCGTCCTCGCTGCCGAGCGCGAAGTCTTCCCACCAGTCGGCCAACGCCGGATCGATCTCGCCCGCCTCGGCGCGCAGCGCCAGGAAGTCGAAGCCGGCGCGGTAGCGCGGCTGCTCGATCAGCCGGTAGGGACCGCTGCCGGTGCGGCGCTCGAAGCGCGGTTGCATCATCCAGATCTCGCGCATGTCCGCGGCCAGCTTGCCGCGGCCGG
Organism: Roseateles sp.; assembly: GCA_039593255.1. Lineage (GTDB taxonomy): Bacteria > Pseudomonadota > Gammaproteobacteria > Burkholderiales > Burkholderiaceae_C > Roseateles. Next base: position 101,836 of record JBCNPQ010000008.1, on the reverse strand, counting down.
AAATGTCGCCCACGCGCGCGTCGAAGGCATCGTCGATCGCCTGCTGCAGCGCGGGCACCGGGCCCTCGCCGCCGTCGATCAGGCGCTGCCAGCGCTGCTGCACCTCGCCCCACAGCATGCAGGCGAGCATGAAGCTCGGCGCCACCGAGCGGCCCTCGTGCACGCGCTTGTCGGTGTCCTCCAGCGCCAGGCGGACGAACTTGCCGTGCACGTTGTCCGGCAGCGCGCCGTCCTTGTCGAGCACCGCATCCAGGATCGGGAACACGCCGCGCGCCAGGCCCTGCTTGCGCAGTTCCTCGATGCTCGCGAGCGCATGGCCGGTCTGCAGCAGCTTGATCATCTCGTCGAACATCCGCGACAGCGGCACGTTGGCCAGCAGCGGCGCCATCGCGGCGATCGGGGCGCGGGTCTTGGGCTCGATCGTGAAGCCCAGCTTCGCGGCGAAGCGCACCGCGCGCAGGATGCGCACCGGGTCCTCGCGGTAGCGGGTCTCGGGATCGCCGATCATCCGCAGCACCTTCTTGCGGGCGTCGGCCAGGCCGCCGTGGTAATCGACCACCAGCTCGCGCTCCGGGTTGTAGTACATCGCGTTGACGGTGAAGTCGCGCCGCGCGGCATCCTCGATCTGCGGACCCCAGACGTTGTCGCGCAGCACGCGGCCGGACGCGTCGACGACATGCGACTTGCCCTCCAGCGCGCCCTTGGACGTCTTCTCGTTGCCCTGCACCTGCTCGGCATCGTCTTCCTTGAGCAGCGCGCGGAAGGTCGAGACCTCGATCACCTCATGCTCGCGGCCGCGGCCGTAGACCACGTGGACGATGCGAAAGCGCCGGCCGATGATGAAGGCGCGCCGGAACTGGTTCTTGACCTGCTCGGGCGTGGCGTCGGTGGCGACGTCGAAGTCCTTGGGCCGGCGGCCCAGCAGCAGGTCGCGCACGGCGCCGCCGACGATGTAGGCCTCGTAGCCGGCATCGGTCAGGCCCTTGACGACCTTGACGCCGCGCTCATCGAGCAGCGCCGGATCGATGCGGTGCTCTTCCGCCGTCACCTCCACGCGCTTGCCCAGCGGCGTGGCGGTGCTCTCGGACTTGCCCAACAGTTTGTTGATGAATTTCTTGATCATTCGAACAGCTTCAATATCGGCCAGCCGCGCTCCTGCGCCAGCGCCTCGAGGGCCGAGGTGGGGTTGGTCGCCACCGGATGACTGACCCGCTCCAACAGCGGCAGGTCGTTCATCGAGTCGCTGTAGAAGTGCGCGCGCTCGAAGTCCTCCCAGCGCCGCCCCTGCGACGCCAGCCACTCGTTCACGCGCACGATCTTGCCCGCCTGGAAGGACGGGGTGCCTTGCACGCGCCCGGTGAACGACCCGGTCGCATCGCGCTCCAGCTGCACCGCGATCAGGTGCTCGACACCGAAGGCCTTGGCGATCGGCGCGGTCACGAATTCATTGGTCGCGGTCACCACGGCCACCAGGTCCCCGGCGTCCAGGTGGCGCTGCACGAGCGCGCGCGCATTGTCGCGCAACATCGGCGCGACGATCCGTGCCATGAATTCGGCACGGGCCGCCTCGGCCTCGGCCAGCGGGCGGGCGCGCCAGACCGAGGTCGCGAATTCGACATAGGCATCGAGGTCGAGGTCGCCGCGCTGGTAGTCGGCGTAGAACCCGTCGTTGCGCGCCGCCCAGGCCGCGCCGTCGGCCCAGCCGATGTCCACCATGTAGGCGCCGAAGGCATGGTCCGAGTCCTGCGGGATCAGCGTGCCGTCGAGGTCGAACAGGGTCAGGTCCACGTCGAAGTCCTTGGAAGATCGTGAAGAGGGGGAGTCGGAGCCGCCGCCGGGAGCATCCGCCTCAGGCGGGCGCCCCCTGGTCGGCGAGCATCTGGCGCAGCAGCGGCACGGTCACCGCCCGCTTGCTGGCCATCGCGAATTCGTCCAGCCCGTCCAGCAGCGTCATCAGGTGCTTGAGGTCGCGGGCGTAACGGGTGAGCAGGTAGTCGATGACGTCGTCGGTCAGCGCGATGCCGCGGCGGTCGGCCTCGCGGCGGAGCACGGCGCGGACCTCGGACTCGGACAGCGGCTGCAGCGCGAAGGTCGGCCCCCAGCCCAATCGGGTGCGCAGGTCTTCGCGCAACGTCAGGTCCACCGGCGGCGCGGTGCCGGTCGACACCACCGCCAGGCCCAGCGTCGCCGCCTCGACGAACAGGGCGAAGGCCGCATGCTGCTGGCCCGGGTCGAAGCGCTGCGCATCGTCCAGCAGCAGCAGGCTCGGATGGGTCGGCAGTTCCCAGGGGAGCGGCGTGTCGGCGTCGTACCAGCCCACCTGCGCGCCGGCCTGCTGCCAATGCCGGGCCAGCGCCCGCAGCAGGTGCGTCTTGCCGCTGCCCGGCGGCCCCCACAGGAAGACCGGCGGCGAGCCCGCGCCCAGCCCCAGCACATGCGTGAGGGCCGCGGTGTTGGCGCCGGCGAGGAGCGTGTCAAAGGTGTAGTCGGGCTCGGGACCGAGCGACAGCGGGATCTGCTTCAAACCACTTCAGCGTTGGATGGTGGGGAGCAGCGGCGCGAAGCGGGTGCTCCCTCAAGAAGGGGGAGATTCTAAGCGTCGCCCGAAGCGTTCCCCCCGCCGGGCTCCCTCAATGGCGGGTGGCCGGTCCGCCGCCGGCGTCGCGCAACTGCTGCAGGCACTGCTCCAGCTCGGCCCGCTCCGCCCGATCGTCGGGCAGCAGCGCGACCAGCTTGCGCTGCACCGCCAGCAGGCGCGGCAGGTCCTGCTGGTCCAAGTGGATCTGCTTGAGGTTGCGCAGCATGCGCGCCAGGATCTGGCGCGACGAGGCCGTGCCGAGGAAGGCGTCCAGCGACATCGGCTCCTGCGGCATCAGCCCGGCGCGCTCGCGCCAGGGGCTGAGGAACTCGTCGAGTTCGCCGCGCCCCAGCGAGCGCCCGCTGAATGGATCCAGGACCACCTCGCCCTGCGGCAGCCGCAGCTTCATCAGGAAGTGCCCCGGGAAGCTGACGCCCTTCACCCGCAGCCCGACGTGGGAGGCGAGTTCCATGTAGATGATCGCCAGCGAGATCGGGATGCCGCGCCGCGTCGCGAGCACCTGGTGCAGGTAGCTGTTGCCGACCGCGTAGTAGTCGTTGACGTTGCCCTGGAAGCCGAGCTCGCCATGGAAGTACTGGTTCAACATCCGCAGCCGGTGGCTGGGCGGCGCGTCGGCCGGCAGGCGATGCCGCAGGCGTTCGCCGAGCCGGTCCAGCTCGGCCATCACCTGCTGCACGTCCAGCCGGGGCACCTCGTCCAGCGCGATCGCGGTCGCGGCTTCGGCCAGGTTCAGCGTGTCGTCGTCGGCAACCAGCGTCGAGAAATAATCCAGCGCCGACGGCACCGTCCACTGCAAGGGCGAACTCATGCGCCAGAGTCTACGCCCGGCATCAGGCCCGACGCGCAAACTGGCGCAGCTTCACGCCCAACAGCAGCAGCACGCCGAAATACAGCAGCGCCGACGCCCCCAGGCTCAAGGCCATCCAGCCGGCGCGCGTGAGCTCGAACTGCAAGCCCTTGCCGCCCACCCACGCGAAGTGGCCGGCCAGCCACCACTGCAGGGCCCCCATCGCGGCGCTCGCGATCACGACCCGCAGCAGGAACAGCGCCCAACCGGCCTCCGGCGTGTAGGTGCCGAGCTTGCGCAGGCCGTACAGCAGCAGCGCCGCGTTCACGACGGCGCCCAGGCCGATCGACAGCGACAGGCCCGCGACGCCGACCTTCAGCCCGAAGACGAAGATCAGGTTGAACACCTGCGTCAGGACCAGCACGCCGACGGCGATGCGCACCGGGGTGCGCATGTCCTGCCGCGCGTAGAAGCCCGGCGCGAGCACCTTGATCGACACCAGCCCCATCAGCCCCAGGCCGTAGCCCATCACGGCGCGCGCGGTGTGGGCGACGTCCGCCGCCTGGAAGGCGCCGCGCTGGTACAGCACGGCCACCAGCGGCTCGGCGAACACCAGCAGCGCGACCGCGCAGGGCAGCGCCAGCAGCAGGGTCAGGCGCAGGCCCCAGTCGAGCAGGCCCGAATACTTCTCCGTCTCGCCCTTGGCGGTGCTGGCCGCCAGCTGCGGCGTCAGCACCACGCCCAGCGCGACGCCGAGCAAGGCGATCGGGAACTCCATCAGCCGGTCCGCGTAGGTCAACCAGGAGGCGGCGCCCTCGCCCACCGCGATCGCGATCTGCGTGTTGATCAGCAGCGAGAGCTGCGCCACGCCGACGCCCAGCAGCGCCGGCCCCATCTTGCGCAACACCTGGCGCACGCCCTCGTCGGCCGCCGCGCGGCGCAGCCCCGACAAGCCCAGGGCGACGCGCGGCATCAGGCCGATCCGCGTCAGCGCCGGCACCTGCAGCGCCAGCTGCAGCAGGCCGCCCACCATGACGCCCAGCGCCAATGAATAGATCGGCGCGTAGCCGTGGCGCTCCAGGACCGGGGTCAGCCCGTAGCCGCAGGCCAGCGAGGCCAGGTTCAGCAGCACCGGCGTCACCGCCGGCACGATGAAGCGCTTCCAGGTGTTGAGGATGCCCGCCGACAGCGCCACCAGCGACATGAAGCCGATGTACGGGAACATCCAGCGCGTCATGACGACGGCGGCCTCGTGCGCATCGCGGGACAGCCCCGCCCCCAGCGCCCAGACCAGCACTGGCGCGCCGACCACGCCGACCACGCAGGTCACCAGCAGCGCCCACAGCAGCACCGTCGCGACGGCGTCGATCAGATGGCGCGTGGCCTCGTCGCCGTCCTTGGCGCGGGCCGCGGCCAGCGAGGGCACGAAGGCCTGAGAGAACGCACCCTCGGCGAACAGCCGGCGCAGCATGTTGGGGATGCGGAACGCCACGTTGTAGGCGTCGGTCATCGCATTGGCGCCGAACAGCCCGGCCACCATCTGCTCGCGGACCAGCCCGGTGATGCGCGACAGCAGCGTGAAGACCGAGACGACGGAGGCGGTGCGGAGCAGGTTCATGCGGAAACGGCGCGGAGGCAGGGCGAAGGCGCTGCATTATGGGTTCCCGCAGCGGGCGCAATGGCTCGGATTTGGTTTTTCAATTCCTGGCTGCTATACTCGCCGTCTTTGCACCAACTGGACCCATAAGACAATGGCAAGCTCTTCCAAAGCCAAGAAGAAAACCGTGCGTCTGGCCTCGGGCCGCAAGCGCGCACGTCAAGACGTCAAGCTGAACGCCGCCAACTCGGCGCTGCGTTCGAAGTTCCGCACGGTCATCAAGAACGTGCAAAAGGCGATCGTCACGGGTGACAAGGCCAAGGCCGCCGACCTGTTCAAGACCGCTCAGCCCGTCATCGACTCCGTCGCCGACAAGGGCATCTTCCACAAGAACAAGGCTGCTCGCCACAAGAGCCGCCTGTCCGCCAAGATCAAGGCGCTGGCCGCCTGATAGCAAATCCAGCTCTGGTGCAACGAAAAGCCCGCCTCGGCGGGCTTTTTCGTTCCCGCCACGGCTCCGAGGCTTCGCCTTGGGCGCGCCGCGTCGGACAGCCGTTGGCCAGCTGTTGGTCAGAGCGGCATCGGGGTCGTGATCTGTCCGACCACCTCGCGCACGTGGAGCCAGTCCACGACATTGCGCGCCACCCACTCCCCGTCGTCCAGCGGCAGGTCATGCCCGGCATGCTTGTGCAGCCGCAGCGGCGCGCCCCACGCGCGGCTGATGGCCTGCGAACAACGCCAATCCACCAGCGAATCGCCCTGGCTGCACAGCAGCAGCATCGGCGGCTCGGGCTTGGCGAGGCTCGCGCGATAACGCGCCGCGGCCAGCAGCTGGCGCAGCGCATTGCGGCGCCGCACCGGATGCCTGCGCTGGATCGACACCCAGTCATCGAGCACCTGGTCCGGCTGACGCTGCAGCCGCGTCGTCATCTGCAGCACCTTGGCCTCGCGGCGTCGCAGGCTCAGCCGCGTCAGGCTCAGCAGCAGCAGGGACCAGTAGTTCGAAGGCCTCAGCCGCCGGAAGAAGGCGCTGAACGGCCGCAGGCTGGTGTTGATGAGCACCACGCCCTCGAGTTCGTCCGGATGCCGCGCCGCCCATTCGCTCGCGACCATCGCGCCCAGCGACATCGCCAGCACCTGGTACGGCGGCGGCACGCCGCGACGGCGGAGCTCCGCGCGGCATTCCTCCATCATCGCGTCGACATGGGTGGGACTGTTCTGGCGATGCTTGTCGCCGTTGCCGGGCAGGTCGAGCAACTCCAGCCGCGCGCCCGGCTGCTGCACCCGCAGCGCCCGCTGCAGTCGCGCGGGGAAATCGCCCCAATGGCCGCTCTCGCGGGTCAGCCCGCGCAGCAGCACCCAGGTGTGAACGCTCATCGGGCGCTCCTCCGATACCAGCGAATCAACGCCTGCTCCCCGTGATCGATTCTTGTATCCGGCCCCGGCAGCCACCGGAACGCGCCCTGTGTCGCGCGTGTCATGAAGTCCATCCAGGCCATGTGCCGTCGCAACACACGCTGCTGTCGATGGGCGATCAGCGGGTTGAACATGCCGTGCCGGGAGAGTAGCTGGCGCGGGTTTTTCTTCACCCACAGCCATGACCCCATTTCGAGCGTCATCGGCAGGAAGATCCCCTGATCGAGGGAGAGGGACTCGTCGTACAGGTGGTCCCACAGGTCGCCGTGGGTCAGGTAATGCCGGCTCTGCGGCTCCATCACGTAGGGATGCGGGGCCAGGCATTGATCGAGCACCTCGCACAGCGCGTGGATCTCGGCGAGATGCCGCATCGGCCGGCGCGTGCGCGCGTACGGGAACCAGATGCGGTCGCGCAGGCCGAAGCCGCTGTGGAAGTCGATGGACACGGCGATCGGCCGCCCCAGCAGTTCCTCGCGGACGAAGCGGCACAAGGCGTCGCTCTCGAGCTGCAGCGGCGCGCCGGCCTTCCCGCGGTAGTACGGCAGCCGCGAGGACAGGCGATGCCCGCCGAGCAGGAAGGGCGCGCCATGCTCGGCCTCGACCGGCGCGTTGCGCATCAGGTCCACGCCCTGCGGATTCGCGCGTGACCCCGCCAGCACGCCGCCCGGGTTCACGACCGGCAGGAAGACCAGCCGCAGCGACTCGAGCTGCTGATGGAGGCTCAGGTCCCAGCGCAGGCGGCCCACCAGGCTGCCGAGGTAGGCCAGCACGACCTGCGCGCCGATGCGCTCGAGCCCGTGCACGCCGCCGATGAAGCCGAGCGCCGGCACCGAGGGGTCCGGATTGCCCAGGGTCACGCCGACGACGGGCAGTTCCCCCTGCGCGGTCGGCACCTTCGCCAGTTCGCGGGCCTGGAGGAAGGATCCGCCCTGGTCGACCAGACGCAGCAGCTGCTGCATTTCCGGCAGGACGGTCGCGGATCGAAGCGCCGCGTCGGCGGTGGAGACGGCCATGTCCGGGGAGCCCGAAGGGCGGGTCGCGGCAAACCGCCCAGGTTACCCGCGGGGCCCGGGCTCGGCGATGGCCCGATCGGGCCCCGGCCGCTCAGGTTTGGCCGCTCCGAACTGGTCGCTCCGGCCTGGTCGCTCAGGCCTGGCCGGACTCGCGCCCGTCGGGCAGCAGGCAGGCGTCGACGACCTTGAGCTTGTTGTCGCGGGCGAAGTTCATGACGAAGTCCCAGGCCATCGGCTCGACGGACTTCAGCGCCTCGCTGACGATGACGCACTTGATGCCGTCGATGACGCGGGGGACGCAGTACGGCGAGTAGCCCAGGTAGGCGTCGCGGCCGCTGCGGGTGCCGCCGGGACGGAAGCAGGACATCGCGCCGGCCAGACGTTCGGCCCAGTCGCTCGGGCGGAAGGTGCGGCCATCCGTGGTGATCCCCTGGATGAACACTTCTCGCGGCTTGGGCTGCTCAGTCATTGGCTACTCGTCGACGTCCCCGCCCGCGGCGGTTGCGACACTCCTCTGACGAAGTTCAACCGCAGCAGGCAAAACCGCTATTGTGCCCTGGATGTGTTGCGCCGCAGCACGCGTGGACTTCGGTTCGCCCACTGGTCAGCGTGGCTGGTGTCGCTGTCCAGGAGGAATCTCCTCGCGCCTCGGGGTCGACCCTTAGAATCGTCCGCTCTCCCCGGCCCCGCGCCCGATGCCCGGTGTCGGCCCCCGACCCTCCTACGTTGTGGAGACTTGATGAACGCCCCGGACTCCTCGTTCGCCGCCCCGACCGAACCCCACGTGATGCACACCTACGGCCGCCTGCCGATCGCCCTGTCGCACGGCGAAGGCGCCTGGGTCTGGGATACGGCCGGCCGACGATACCTGGACGGCCTCGGCGGGATCGCCGTCAACACGCTCGGACACAACCATCCGAGGCTGGTGGCGGCGCTGCGGGACCAGGTGGGCAAGCTCATCCACACGAGCAACTACTACCACGTCCCGCTGCAGGAGCAGCTCGCGGCCAAGCTCTGCGCGCTGTCGGGGCTGACGAACGCTTTCTTCTGCAATTCCGGCCTGGAAGCCAACGAAGCCGCGCTCAAGATCGCCCGCAAGTACGGCCATGACCGCGGCAACGACAACCCCGAGGTCATCGTGTTCGAGAAGGCCTTCCATGGCCGCTCGATCGCGACGCTGTCGGCGACCGGCAATCCCAAGGTGCAGGCGGGCTTCGGCCCGCTGGTGCCGGGTTTTGTCCGCGTGCCGCTGAACGACATCGAGGCGATCCGCAAGGCCATTGCCGAGCATCCGGGCGTGACCGCGATCTTCCTGGAGACCATCCAGGGCGAAGGCGGCATCCATCCGGCGCGCATCGATTTCCTGAAGGACCTGCGCAAGCTGTGCGACGAGCACGACCTGCTGCTGATGCTGGACGAGGTGCAATGCGGCATCGGCCGCACCGGCAAGTGGTTCGCGCACCAGTGGGCCGGCATCGTGCCGGACGTGATGCCGCTGGCCAAGGGCCTGGGCTCGGGCGTGCCGATCGGCGCGGTGGTCTGCGGCCCCAAGGCGGCCAAGGTCTTCGGCCCGGGCAACCACGGCACGACCTTCGGCGGCAATCCGCTGGCGATGCGCGCGGGCGTCGAGACGCTGGCGGTGATGGAGGAGGACGGCCTGCTGGCCAACGCCGCCGCCGTCGGCGCCGAGCTGAAGGCGGCGATCGAGCGCGGGCTGGCCGGCGAGTCCGGCCTGGTCGAGGTGCGCGGCCAGGGGCTGATGCTGGGCATCGAGCTGGACCGCCCCTGCGGCGTGCTGCTGACGCAGGCGATGGAAGCCGGCCTGCTGCTGAGCGTGACCGCCGACCGGGTCGTCCGCCTGGTGCCGCCGCTGATCCTCACGAGCGAGGAAGCCGCCGAGATCGCGGCACGCCTCGTGCCGCTGGTGAAGGCCTTCCTGGCCTCCCCTGCCCCATGAAGCCGGGGAACAGCCTGATGCGTCATTACCTGCAGTTCAAGGACCTGCGCGCGGAGGAGTACGCGCACCTGTTCGAACGGGCGTCGATGATCAAGCGGCGCTTCAAGAACTACGAGAAGTACCAGCCGCTGCAGGACCGCACGCTGGCGATGATCTTCGAGAAGGCCTCGACGCGCACCCGCGTGAGCTTCGAGGCGGGCATGTACCAGATGGGCGGCTCGGTGGTGCACCTGACCACCGGCGACAGCCAGCTGGGCCGCGCCGAGCCGATCGAGGACAGCGCGCGGGTGATCAGCCGCATGGTCGACATCGTGATGATCCGCACCTACGAGCAGACCAAGCTGGAGCGCTTCGCGGCGCACTCGCGGGTGCCGGTGATCAACGGCCTGACCAACGAGTACCACCCGTGCCAGATCCTGGCGGACCTGTTCACCTTCATCGAGCAGCGCGGCATGGACCGACGCGGCGCGATCGACATGGACTGCCTGAAGGGGCGCGTGGTGGCGTGGGTCGGCGACGGCAACAACATGGCCAACACCTGGCTGCAGGCGGCGGAGATCCTCGGCTTCACGGTGCACGTCAGCACGCCCAGCGGCTACGAGATCGACCCGGCGGTGGCGGGCATCAAGGACACCGGCTGCTACAAGGTCTTCGCGGACCCGAAGGAAGCCTGCCGCGGCGCGGACCTGGTGACGACGGACGTCTGGACGAGCATGGGCTACGAGGCCGAGAACGAGGCGCGACGCGCGGCCTTCGCGGACTGGTGCGTGGACCGGGACATGATGGCGCAGGCCAAGCCGGATGCGCTGTTCATGCACTGCCTGCCGGCGCACCGCGGCGAGGAGGTCGCGGCCGACGTGATCGACGGCCCGCAGTCGGTCGTCTGGGACGAGGCCGAGAACCGCATGCATGTGCAGAAGGCGCTGATGGAGTACCTGCTGCTCGGACGCATCGGCTGAGCGCCCTGCCAGCCGCTGAACGACAAGGCCCGCCGCGTGCGGGCCTTTTTTCATCGGCGTGCCGCGCCCCGGCTACTTCGGCGCCACGATCGCCTTCAGCCCTTCCTCGTACGAGCCGGCCGGGTAATGTTTCTGCAGCGTCTTCCAGACGACGCCGGCGCGGGCGTTGCGCTCCAGCGCATCGACCAGCACCTCGCGGTCCTTCGCCGGCAGGTGCCGCGACAGGTAGATCCCGCTGTCGGTCCAGTTCAGCTCCGACATCGGCTCCAGCCGCAGGCGGTCCAGCAGCGGACGGGTCTTCGAGTCCTGCAGCAGCGTGCCCGCGAGGATGGACGGCGCCATCACCGTCACGTCCGCCAGGTGGCGCTCCAGCGTGCGCACCACCGCCGCCGCGTCAGCCTCCACCACCAGACGGCGCTGCGCCTTCAGTGTCCTCAGCAGCTGCTGGTAGGGCTCGCCGTAGTCGAAGCCGCGCACCACCGCCACGCGCAGTTCGCGCCGCTCGCCGAGCTCGGCCAGGCTCTCGACCGGCGCGCGGTCCGACGACAGCGAGATCAGCATCGCCCGCGCCTTCATCATCGGAATGAAATCCCCGTGCAGGTCCCGCTGCGTCGTGCGCGTCGCCGGCACCAGCGCGTCCGCGCCACCGGCGGCGTACATCGCCTCGACCCGCGCCCGCGGCACGACGGCGAACTCGAACTGGCAGCCGGTCTCCGCCGACACCTTGCGCAGCAGGTCCGGATAGACGCCGGCGACCTCGCCGCCCGAGGTCACCACGCTCATGCCGATCGGCGCCACCGGGACCCGGATCGGCCGCGAGCAATCCGCCCAGGCGCTCGCCGACGCCAGCAGCGCGCCCGCCCAGACGACCGCCGACACCCACCCGCGCCAACGCGCCGGCGGATCCAGCCATCCGCATGCCAACGTGTTCATCTCTTTTCCGCTCCCATGCCGGAACTGCCCAGGCCGGCGCCGCAAGCGCCGCGCCGCCAGGAGGCGTCCCATGTCGCTGGCCAGATTAGCAAAGCCCCGCGCGGCCACAACGCGTTTAACCCGCGAGCCCCCCCTCCGATCGCCCATCCGGAGGGGGTGTCCCCTGCGCTTCGGGGGGCTTGCGCGACCCGCGTCCCCTTGCGAAGCTTCATGTCAGCCGCGCGTGGCATGCTTGAGTTCCTCATGAAGACCGCTCTGATCTCCGACCTGCACGCCAACCGCCAGGCCTTCGAGGCCGTCCTCGACCACGCCCGGCGGGAGGGCGCGCGGCATTTCGCGCTGCTGGGCGACTACGTCGGCTACGGCAGCGACCCCGGCTGGGTCGTCGACCAGGTCCGCGCGCTGCGGGCCGAGGGTGCGATCGTCGTCGCCGGCAACCACGACCTCGGCGTCACCGAAGGCCCCCGTCCGACGATGAACGACGACGCGCGCGCCGCGATCGCCTGGACGCGCGCGCGGCTCAGCGACGACCAGTTCGCCTTCCTGGCCTCGCTGCCGATGTCGGAGGAAGAGGACGACTGCCTGTACGTGCACGCCAACGCCTTCGACCCGGCCGGCTTCGCCTACGTGCAGGGCCGGCTGGAGGCGATGCGCAGCCTGCACGCGACCGACTGCCGCTACACCTTCTGCGGCCACATGCACGAACCGATGCTGTACCACCTCTCCGGCACCGGCAAGGCGGGCGACTTCAAGCCCCAGCCCGGCGTGCCGATCCCGCTGCTGCCCAACCGCCAGTGGCTGGTGATTCCCGGCGCCTGCGGCCAGCCCCGCGACGGCAATCCCGCCGCCGCCTACGCGCTGTTCGACCACGACAGCGAGGAACTCAGCTTCCAGCGCGTGCCCTACGACGTCGAAGCCGCCGCCGCCGCGCTGCGCGCCGCGCCCGGCCTGCCGGCCGGCCTGGCGGACCGCCTCGCGCAGCGCCTGGTCGCCGGCCGATGACTGCCGCGTCCGCCGGCCCTCACCCCCACCCTCTCCCGCAAGCGGGAGAGGGAGTGAGAATGCACCGAGCCGACCTGGAGACCGCTGCGCCCTTCTTGCTCCCTCTCCCGCTTGCGGGAGAGGGCGGGGGTGAGGGCCAGCGGCGGTAGAAGTACCTTCCATCGATGAACGACGCCCACCCGACGCCCGCGCCCGCTTCAATGCCTGTCCCGATCACCTCGCCGCTGCAACCCGGCCAGGTGCTGGACGGGTTCGTGCTGGAGGCGCGGCTGCACCAGGGCGGCATGGCCAACCTCTGGCAGGTGCGGCGGCTGGATCCGCCGCCGGCCCTGTCCGGCCAGACCGCCGTGGCCGAGGACTTCCCGCTGATCATGAAGGTTCCCCGCATCAAGGGCGGCGAGGACCCGGCCAGCATCGTCGGCTTCGAGGTCGAGCAGATGATCATGCCGGCGCTGAAGGGCCCGCACGTGCCGCGTTTCGTCGCGCGCGGCGACTGGCGCCGGCAGGCCTACATCGTCATGGAGCGCATCGAGGGCGAGAGCCTGCGCCCGCGCCTGGACCAGGCGCCGCTGCCGCTGGTGGAGGTCGTGGAGATCGGCATCCAGGTCGCGCACGCGCTGACCGACCTGCATCGCCAGCACCTGGTCCACCTCGACATCAAGCCCAGCAACATCCTGCTGCGCCCGGACGGCACGGTGGTGCTGGTGGACTTCGGCCTGTCGCGGCACGACTTCCTGCCTGACCTGCTGGAGGAGGAGTTCTCGCTGCCGATGGGCACCGGCCCGTACATGTCGCCGGAGCAGGTCCAGTTCGTCCGCAACGATCCGCGCAGCGACCTTTTCGCGCTGGGCGTGATGCTCTACCACCTGTCCACCGGCGAGCGCCCGTTCGGCCAGCCGACCTCGGTGCGGCAACTGCGGCGCCGGCTCTACGTCGACCCGATCCCGCCGCGCGCGATCCGGCCCGAGCTGCCGCCCTGGTTCCAGGAGATCGTGCTGCACTGCCTGGAGGTCCGCGCGGAGCGCCGCTACCAGAGCGCGGCGCAGCTCGCGCTGGACCTGCAGCGGCCGGACGCGGTGCCGCTGACGGCTCGCGCGCACAAGTTGCAGCGCAGCGGCATGGTGCGGCGCTTCAAGCGCTGGTTCCTGGCCATGGGCGAGGAACCCCATGCGCCGGCCTCGGTCGGCGCGCAGGTCGCGCGCAGTCCGGTGATCATGGCCGCGGTCGACGTGACCGGCGCGACGCCCACCTTGCTCGACGAGCTGCGCGAGGTGGTGCGCCGCCTCATGCAGACCGAACCCGGCGCGCGCCTGGCCTGCGTCGGGGTGATGAAGACCAACCGCATCGGCATGGACGAGCTCACCGACGCGCAGGGCCGCAGCCACCACGTGCAGCAACTGATCGCGCTGAAGAACTGGGCGCATCCGATGACGCGGGAGCTGGCCCTGGAGGACGGCCGCCTGACCTTCCACGTGCTGGAGGCGCCCGACGCCGCCGACGCCCTGATCGAGTTCGCCGCCAGGACCGGCGTCGACCACGTCGTGATGGGCGCGCGCGCCAGCTCGATGATGCGGCGCTACCTGGGCAGCGTGTCGGCCCAGGTGGTCTCGCAGTGCGCCTGCACCGTCACCGTCGTGCGCGAGCCCGCGCTGCCCGACGATGCGCCGGCAGCCGACAGCACGCTGATCAGCCCGTCGGCCTCGAACTGAACGCCCTCCCGAGGCCCCATGTCCGCCGTCGCCGACAACCCCTGCACCCGATGCGGCGCCTGCTGCGCGAGTTTCCGCGTCGACTTCGCGCGCGATGAACTCCTGAGCGAAGGCGGCACGGTGCCCGACGGGCTGGCGGTCGAGGTCACGGAGTCGACCTGCCGCATGCGCGGCACCGACCATGCGAGGCCGCGCTGCGCGGCGCTGCAGGGCCGTGTCGGGGAACAGGCCGGTTGCGGCATCTACGAATGGCGCCCGTCGCCGTGCCGCGAGTTCGGCTTGCGCGCGCCGCTGGGCATCGGCGACGAGGCCTGCGCGCGCGCCCGCGCCCGCCACGGCTTGCCGCCACTGGCGCTCCAGTAGCGCCCTAGCCCGCGACAAGCGCGACAACCGCGGCGAGCGCGGCAACTGCGGATCAGCGGAGGATCCTGGCGGGCTGCATCTTCGCCTTCAGGCTTTCGAGCTTGGCCGCATAGAGCCGGCGCTGCGGCACGGTGACGCTGTATTCCTCGGCCTTGGCCAGCTCGGTCCGCACGACATCCCACTTGCCCAGCCCCACGTTGGCCAGCGCCATCCAGAAATGGAACTCGTGGTAGTAGGCCGACCGGTCGATCTCCTTGGCGAACAGGTCGCGCGCCTTGGCGTACTCGCCGGCCTTCATCGCGGCCACGCCGAGATCGAAGAACTTGAACGGCGGATAAGGCTGGATCTGGGCGAGCTGGGCCTCGAGCTTTTCCGCCTCGGCGAACTGCCCCTGGAAGCGCAGCGCCTGCGCCAGGTTGCCCATCGCCTGGACGTTGGCCGGCTCGCGGGCCAGCACGGCGCGGAAGGCGCGCTCGGCCAGCGCGGTGTCGCCGTGGCGGCGGTAGATCACGCCCAGCGTGTTGAGCGCGGTCAGCTGCCGGGGATCGTGCAGCCACGCCGCGCGGGCCCACCAGTAGGCGCGGCCGATCTGCGCCTGCGCCATCAGTTCCGCGGCGCGGTTGTTCATGTACATCGCGACGATGGCCCGCTCGTCCACCGGCATCGCGCGCTGGCGCGCGATCTGCGCGCCGGGCAGGAAGTCCACCACCAGCGAGGGCTCGTCGTTGCCGATCACGCGGAAGTCCGTCTTGCGCCGGCCCAGCGCGATGTTGACGTGGGTGGAGACGACCTGCAGGTCGCCGACGCGGCTCCACTGCTCCTCGTCGTAGATCTGGCGGAAGACGAACGGCAGGCCCAGCTCGCGGGCGAAGGCCGCCGTCATCATCGCCAGCGACAGGCAGTTCCCGGCCTTGGCGTCGAAGGCCTCGGCGGCGGTGCGGGTGGTCTCGGCGTCGTACTCCAGCTTCAGTTCATTGCGGTTGTACAGCGCATCCAGCAGCATGTGCCGCATGTCCCGCGCATCCAGCATCAGCGTGGTGCCGCCACCCGCGTTGGGGATCCGGCTGCGGATGAACTCACGCATCTTCGGCGTCAAGGTCATGACCTGCGCGGGGTCGATGACATCGGCCGACGGCGGGAAGAGTTCGTCGTGGACCAGCGACGCGGCCGCGTCCGGCGGCGGCGCCTCCTCCACCGTGGCGCAGCCGGTCGTCATCACGACCGACAGCAGCACCGCGCCGCGGACCAGCGCCTGACAGGCGCGGGACCGCAGCCCCGGTCCGCGCCGTGGAAGGACAGCCGGGAACTCCCGCACTGCCTGGATCGCCTGGAACGTTCCCATGACCGTCTCCGATGCGACCTCAAACGGGGCCGCTGGGTCATGCTACTCCGGCGCGCCGCGCGCGTCCCCCCGTGCGACGGAGAGGGTGATCCCGGGCTTGAAAGCCGCCCGGCGATGGTCCAGACGGGCGCCGGGCGTGCCGCGTACCGCCCGTCGCAGCCAGGATCAGCGGCGCTCGACGACGAACACCGCGACGCTGCGCGCGGGCACACGCACACGACCCTGCGCGCCGTCCAGGCGGGCCTCGTCGCGCACGCGCCCATCCGCGGCGCCCGGAGCGCGCTGCACCGGATGCAGACGCCAGTCGAAGCCGGCTTCGGCCGGCAAGGTCAGCGCGGCGGGCCCGGCAGTGGCATTGACGACGAACAGCACGCGCTCGAAGACGGCGTCCGCGCGCCCCGCCCCGTCCAGGCGCCCGACGATCACGCCGGCCTGCTGGTCCGGCCCGGTGTTGTGGAAGGCCAGCCGGCGCCGGATCTCGTGGGGATCGGCCAGGCGGAACAGCGGCGTGCTCGCGCGGATGCGCAGCAGGTCCAGGAAGACCCGCCGCGTCCAGTCGATCCGCGCCGGGCCGGGCTTGATCGCGGCGTCGGCCAGCAGCGGACGCAGCAGCGCGTCATCGGGACTGCCCTCGCCGGCCGGCGGCAGGCCGGCGCCGAAGCCGTTGTCGCGACCGCTCCAGTCCAGCCGGTTGAACCAGTCGCCCGAGTCGTAGCTGTTGCGGTCCATCGACTTGGACCGCAGCAGCTCGCCGCCGGCGTGGAAGTAGGCGATGCCCTGGCTGAGCGCATTGATGCCGAGCGCCACCGCCTGCGTGCGGGCGCGGTCCTCGGCGCCCGTCGCGCGCGGCAGCTTCAGCACGAGCGCGTCGAACAGCGTCTGGTTGTCGTGGTTCTCGACGTAGTTGACGACCTCCGCCGGCACCGACGCGTAGCCGGCCGGCTGGTCGCCGTAGGGCAGGCGCTCGCCGGTCACGCGCCGGCCGTCGGCGCTCTCCAGCTCGAAGCCGCGCAGCGTGCCCGCCATCGCCAGCTTGAGCAGGTCGCCCTGGCGCAGCAGCTCCTCGCGGCGGGCGGTGTCACCCGCCGGCGCGGGCACGATGAAACCGGGCCGGCGCGCCGAGGTCGCCGCGTCGTCACCCGCCGCGCCGCCGCGCACCGCGTCGCGGCCGCGGTCGCTGAAGGTGCCGATCGCCGTGCCGTTCAGCGACAGCTGCGAAGCCTGCACGAAACGCGCGCCGTTGGCGACCTCGCCGAAGTTCCAGCCTTCGCCGATCAGTTGCACCTCGCGGCCGAGCTCGCGCCGGAGCCGCGCCTGGAGCGCCTCCATCACCGCGCGCGGCTGGTGGCCCATCAGGTCGAAGCGGAAGGAGGCGATCTTGTACTCGCGCGCCCACAGGAGCACCGAGTCGATGAGCAGCTTGCCCATCATGCGGTGCTCGGTGGCGGTGTTGTCGCAGCAGGTCGAGGTCTCGACCTTCCCCGCCGCGTCCAGCCGCTGGTAGTAGCCCGGCACGATGCGGTCCAGCACCGAGGGCGGCCGCTGCCCCGAGGCGCTCGTGTGGTTGTAGACCACGTCCATGCCGACGCGCAGGCCCGCCGCATGCAGGCCCATCACCATCGCGCGCAGCTCGCGCACCCGGACCGCGCCGTCGTTGGCGTCGCTGGCGAAGCTGCCCTCGGGCGCGCTGTAGTGGAACGGATCGTAGCCCCAGTTGAAGCAGTCGGCATCGGCCGCGGCCATCACGGCGCGGCGTTGGGCGTCGCTGTCGGGCGCGGCGCGCGGGACGCGCGGCACCCGGCAGCCGCGCTCCGGCACGGTGGCGAGGTCGAAGATCGGCAGCAGGTGCACGTCGGTCATGCCGGCGTCGGCCAGCGCCCGCAGGTGGCGCATGCCCGCGGACCCCGGCTGCGTGAAGGCCAGGTACTTGCCGCGCATCGCGGCGGGCACGCTGCGGTCGTCGCGGGAGAAGTCGCGCACGTGCAGCTCGTAGACCACCATGTCGGTCGGCGTCTTCACCCGGTCGGGGATGCGGCTGGCCGACCAGCCGCGCGGCTGCAAGCGGGACTCGGACAGATTGGCGACATAGCTGCGCGTGGAGTCCGCCGACAGGCTCACCGAGTAGGGATCGGTCACGAGATGGCGCACCCGGCCGACGCCGGGGACGAAGACCTCGACCAGATAGCGGTAGTACGCGCCGGAGCGCACGGCGGGCGCGTCGACGGACCAGACCCCGGTGTGATCGTCGCGGCGCATCGGCAGGCGCTCGCGGGCGGCGCTGTCGGGACCGGCATAGGCGCAGAGCTCGACGCGGTCGGCCGTCGGCGCCCAGAGCTTGAAGACGGCGCCGGCTGTCGTCACGGTGACGCCGAGCGCGGCCTCGTCCTCGGCGGGCGCGTAGATCGCATCGAGCGCGCGCGCCTGCTGCGCCGCGCTCCAGCGCAGCACCCGGCCCTGCGCATCCTCGACGGCGAACAGGGACTGGCCGCGATGCAACGTCGCGACATCGCCGCCGACATCGCCGCCGCCGTCCACCGCGAACTCCGCGCCGGCGCCGAGGTAGGCGCCCTGCGCGGCGACCTCGGCGCTCAACGGCTCACGCGAGACATCCACGCGTCGCAGCGTGACGCTGCGGTCGGCGCCGGTCACCCGGCCATCGTCCACCGCCAGCGCGCCCCGCGCCGAGTGGTGCCAGCGCAGCACTTCACCGTCCCCGACCGCCAGGCCGGGCCAGCGCAGCCGGCTTGCGTCGAGCCACACCGGCTGCGGCCCGCCCGCCGGCGCGGCGAGCGTGGGCGACTGCGGCGCCAGCGGCGTCACCGGCCCGGCCTCGCAGGCGGCGAGCGACGACTGCCCGAGATCCGGGGGCTGCGCGACCGCCAGCGCCACCGGCAGCACCGCGAGTACGCCCGTCAGCCAGGCCGCCCGCCGCGGCACGAACCCCGCGACGCCGCAGCGGGAAGAAGTCGAGCGGATGCCCATCGGATCTCCATCGGACTGTTGTTCTGGGGCCACCTCGACTCCGTCGACTGGCGGCGTTTTCCAAATGGTAGCAAAACTACATATCCAGGCGATCAGGACTTCCCTTCATGCGCCATTCCTTCTATGCTGCGCCGCGAACACTCCTGGGCAGCCCATGGAAGGCGCTGCGCGGATCGTTGAACAAGATGTACTTTTGCTACAAACAAGAAGATCCGGAGACCACGAGATGATGCGTCGCCCCTTCGCCCGCGCTGCCACGGCGGCGGTAGCGCTGGCCGCCGGCCTGTCGGCCAGCCTGGCCGCTTCGCCGGCCTTGGCGGCGCCCACCGGCGCGCCCGCCGTGGCGCCGGCGGACCTGTCGCCGGTGAAGGAGATCCGTACGCGCAGCGCGCTGCCGGAAGGCTGGCAGCACGGCGCGTTCATCGAAATCTTCGTGCGCGGCTTCCAGGACAGTGACGGCGACGGCATCGGCGACCTGCGCGGCGTCACCCGGCGGCTGGACTACCTGCAGGCGCTGGGCGTCAAGGGCATCTGGCTGATGCCGATCACCGCGAGCGCCGACCGCGACCACGGCTATGCGACGACCGACTACCGCGCGATCGAGCCGCAGTACGGCACGCTGGCCGACTTCGACGAGCTGATCCGCGAGGCGCATCGGCGCGGCATCGGCGTGGTCATGGACTACGTGATCAACCACGGCGCCCGCGAGCATCCGCTGTTCCGCGCGGCCGCCGCCGACCCGGCGAGCCCGTGGCGCGACTGGTTCGTGTGGACCACGCAGCCGCTGGGCGCGCTGAAGGACTGGGACATCTGGGGCAAGACGCCCTGGTACCTGCCCGGCGAGGAGGTGCCCGATTTGCCCGAGGGCGCGAGCGCGCCGCCCAAGCCGGCGTCGACGGCCCAGGCGCCGGCCGGATCGCCACGCTACTTCGCGGTGTTCGGCCCGCACATGCCGGACTACGACATGCGCAATCCGGCGGTGGTGAAGTACCACGAGGACAACCTGCGTTTCTGGCTCAACCGCGGCCTCGACGGCTACCGCCTCGACGCGGTGCCGCACCTGATCGAGAACAGCGCGAAGGACTGGAACGACCAGCCCGAGAGCCGCGCGCTGACCGGCGCGTTCACGCGGCTGATCAAGCGCTATCCGCATCGTTTCGTCGTCTGCGAGGCGACCGCCGAACCCCAGGTCTACACCCGCGACGACATCTGCGGCAGCGCCTTCGCGTTCGGGCTGGAGCGCGCGGTCATCGACGCGGCCAAGGGCGGCGACGGCGCGATCGAGGCCACCGCCAAGGTCGCGCGCTTCTTCGCCGAGGCCCCGCTGGCCATGGCCACGATGCTCAGCAACCACGACATCTTCGCCGGCAGGCGCGCCTGGGACCAGTTCGACGGCGACGAGGCGCGCTACAAGCTCGCCGCCGCGACCTACCTGCTGCTGCCGGGCACGCCCTTCATCTACTACGGCGAGGAGATCGGCCAGGCCGGCGTCTCCGGCCTGCCGGGCGACGCGCCGCTGCGCGCGCCGATGAGCTGGACGGCGCGGGCCGACGGTTTCTCCACCGGCACGCCGTTCCGGCCGGTCTCGCCCAACATCGCGACGCACAACGCGCAGGCGCAGGCGGCGGATCCGGGCTCGCTGCTGAACTTCTACAAGGCGATGCTCGCGCTGCGCAACAGCCAGCCCGCGATCGCGCGCGGCAGCTACGAGGCGCCGCTCGCGCGGGGCCAGGTGCTGAGCTTCCAGCGCGCCTGGCGCGGCGAGCGCGTGCTGGTCGTCATCAACTATGGCCGGGCCGCCGTCGACCTGGAACTCCCCGGCCTGCCGGCGAAGGCGCGGCTGCGCCCGCTGCTGCGGCACGCCGGCGTCCCCGCCCCCGCCGCGGCCGCCCCCGATGCCCTCCGCGCCGATGCGCGGGGTCAGGTCTCGCTGACCGTGGCGCCGCTGTCGGTGCAGGTCTTCCGTCTTCGCTGAAGGGCGAGCAGGATGTCGGCCCAGACACGCCCCTTCGCCTCCCCCCTCTTCCTCGCCTTGAGTCTTCTCGTCATGACGCACACTCCCGCTGCCGCCGCCGCGCCGGCCACGCCCGCCGCCTCCATCGCCCCGGCGACGCTGACCCACGTCGAGCCGCCGGACTGGTGGGTCGGCATGAAGTCGCCCGAACTGCAGCTGATGCTGCACGGCGCCGGCATCGGCGCCCTGCAGGCCGAGCTCGCGCCGGCAGCCGGCGTGACGCTGGTGGGCACCCGCCGCGGCGACAGCCCGAACTACCTGTTCGTCGACCTGCGCATCGAGCCCACCGCGAAGGCCGGCACGCTGACGCTGCGCCTCAAGCGCGGCGAGCAGGTGGTCGTCGAGCACCGCTACGTCCTGCACGAACGGGCACCGGGTTCGGCGCAGCGCGAGAGCTTCGGACCGAAGGACGCGATCTACCTGGTGGTGCCGGACCGCTTCGCCAACGGCGACCCGTCCAACGACACCGTCGCGGGCCTGGCCGAAGGCCTCGATCGCAGCAACCCGGGCGGCCGCCACGGCGGCGACCTGGCGGGCATGACGGCGCACCTCGACTACATCGCGTCGATGGGCTTCACGATGCTGTGGCCGACGCCGCTGTCGGAGAACGACAGCGCGCAGTGGAGCTACCACGGCTATGCCGCGACCGACTTCTACAAGATCGACCCGCGCTTCGGCAGCAATGCCGACTACGTGCGGCTCGGCATGGAGGCCAAGCGCCGCGGCATCGGCCTGATCCAGGACATCGTGCTGAACCACATCGGCGTGCACCACTGGTGGATGGCGGACCTGCCGACGGCGGACTGGGTCAACACCTGGCCCCAGTACACGGAGACGCACCACGCGCGCATGTCGCTGCAGGACCCGTACGCCGCACCCAGCGATCGCAAGCGCTTCAGCGACGGCTGGTTCAGCCCGGGCATGCCCGACCTCAACCAGCGCCAGCCGCTGATGGCGACCTACCTGACGCAGATGAGCCTGTGGTGGATCGAGACCGCCGGCCTGGCGGGCGTGCGCACGGACACCTACAGCTACTCGGACAAGGACTTCCTGGCCGCGTGGTCGAAGCGGCTGAAGGACGAGTATCCGAAGCTCAACATCGTCGGCGAGGAATGGAGCCCGCATCCGGCGGTGGTGTCGTACTGGCAGGCGGGCAAGCGCAACCACGACGGCTACGTGTCCTCGCTGCCCAGCCTGATGGACTTCCCGCTGCAGGAGGCGCTGCTGGCCGGCCTGAACCAGCAGGACGCGCACGACGGCGGCTTCTTCAAGCTCTACGAGGCGCTCGCGCACGACTTCGTCTATCCCGATCCGGCGCAGCTGGTGCTGTTCGAGGGCAACCATGACACGCCGCGCGTCTACAGCGTGCTGCACGAGGACCTCGAGCTGACGAAGATGGCCTGGGCCTACCTGTCCTTCGTGCGCCGGATCCCGCAGTTCTTCTACGGCTCGGAGATCCTGATGACCAGCCCCCGGCATCGCGACGACAGCGCGGTGCGGGCGGACTTCCCCGGCGGCTGGGCGGGCGACGCGGTGAACGCGTTCACCGGCGCGGGCCTGGATGAGCGGCAGGCCGGCGCGCAGGCGTGGCTGAAGCGGCTGCTGAACTGGCGCAAGTCGGAGACGCTGGTGCACGACGGCGCGCTGATGCAGTACGCGCCGCTGGCCGAGAGCTACGTGCTGTTCCGTTACGACGCAGCCAAGGGCCTGGGCGGCAAGCGCCTGATGCTGGTGTTGAGCAAGGCCAAGGAGGCGCGCGAGCTGGACCTGTCGCGCTTCCCGGAGATGCTGCGCGAGGGCGACACGGCGGTCGACGTCCTGACCGGCGAGCGAAAGACACTCGGCCGGACGCTGACGCTGCCGGCGCGGTCGGTGACGTTGCTGTCGATCGACTGAGCTCAGTCGCGTTCGCTCACGAGGGCGCCCGCCACCAGGCCGACGGCCAGCGCGAGATAAACGATGCCGAGCCGGCGCGGCGTGAGTCTCGCCTCGAAGCCTGGCGTCAGGCGCTTGGGCACGAGGACGTAGTCGGTGACGATGGCGGCGCCCGTGAGGGTGATCGCGTCGGTGGCGGCGTTGAGCGGCGTCGGCCGACGGTGCCAGCCGCGCATCAGCGCATAGATCCCGCCCCAGAACAGCGCGGAGGCGACGTGGGTCGCCACCCCCACGCCCGTATGCCGGAGATTGACGGCGTCCGATGCCAGCGCTTCCTCGCCCCATAACCAGTGGCTGGGCGCGTTGAGTCCGGCGACGGCGCGGTGGCCGCCCGCGCGGCTGCCCCAGGCGACGGCGGCGGCGGACAGCAGGCCGGAGGCGAGGCCGGTGATCAGCGATTCGCGGATGAGGTCGGCGGTGCGCAGGCTGCGCGGCGAGAAGCGGGTCATGAAGGTCTCCGATCGGATGCATCGGCCGGACTGCCGATGGACTGACCCGAGGACGGGCAAGGTGGGCTCCCGCGTCGCGTGCGCTCCCCGGGTGCGCGCGGATCCGCGGCAGGCGCAGAATCTGCCGCAAACCGCCTCGCTCCGGAGTCGCCCATGCCGCTCGTGACGCCCGCCTCCCTCTTGTCGTCGCTCCTGCGTCGGCGGTCTCGCCAGCTGCCGCTCATCGCGACGCTGGTGCTGCTGACGGGGAATCCGGCTTCGGCCGTCGCCGCCGACTACACCGGCCCGATCTTCGACGCCCACCTGCATTACAACGAGGAAGCCTGGAACGGCCGGGAAGGCCCTCACTCGCCGGCGGACGTGCTCGCGCGCATGAAGCGTGGCGGCGTGAAGGCGATCCTCTCCAACTCGAGGCCCAACGACGGCACGCGCACGCTGGCGCAGTTGCCCGAGACCCGCGCGGCCGGCGTCACCGTCGTGCCCTTCATCCGGCTCTACCGCAACCGCGCCGACTACGACAACTGGTTCCGCGACGAGAGCATCTACACGATGGTGCAGGACGAACTCGCGCGCGGCACGGCCTCGGGACCGTATCGCGGGATCGGCGAGTTCCACCTGTACGACAGCACCAACGCGCGCGGCCCGGTCGCGCGCAAGCTGATGGCGCTGGCCGAACAGAAGTCGCTCGTCGTGCTCGCGCACGTGGACGACGAGGCGGTCGAGCTGCTGATGGACGCGACACCGAGCAAAGGCCAGGCCGCCCGCCTGATCTGGGCGCACACGGGCATCAACGGCGCACCGGTCGAGCGCGTGGATGCGCTGCTCGCGAAGTACCCGCGCCTGATGGGTGAGCTGTCCTACCGCCCCGGCCTCACCTGCGACGACGGCAGGCTCTGCCCCGAGTGGCGTGCGCTGATCCTGAAGTACCCGGATCGCTTCCTCGTCGGCTCCGACACCTGGGTCAACCAGCGCTGGCAGTACTACGAGGCGACGATGAACGGTTATCGGACCTGGCTGGGCGACCTGCCCGCCCAGACGGCCCGCCGGATCGCCTGGGGGAACGGCGCCCGGCTGTTCGGGCTCGGCGATTGAGGCGCGTCACACGTAGCAGCTGCACCCCATCGCACCCCAGAACGCCTGCGCCGCTGTCGCATCGCGCGCCGCGCTGGCGACCGCCGTGTGATCGTGGCCGTGCACACCGCAGCCGCTCGCGCAGGCACACTGCGCGGCGTATTGGTAGCGGCGCTCGGCGTCGCTCATCGGCGCCCTTGCCGCGGACGTCGCCGACTTGCGCGCCTGGTACCCGCCATAGCTGCGCACCGGCGACCAGTCGGGCATCGCGGGCGGCAGTGCCGGCGCCAGCGCGGCGTAGGCCCCGCTGCCGTGCACCGGCTTGCCGGCGACCACGGTCAGCACCGAGGTGATGTCCTGGATCTGGTCCTCGGGCACGGTCAGGAAGTCGCGGTCCAGCACCGCCAGGTCGCCGAACGCACCCGGCTTGAGCACGCCCTTCTTCCCCGTCTCGCGCGAGAACCACGCGCCGTCCGCCGTCATCAGCCGCAGCGCGGCGACGCGGTCCAGCCGGCGCTCTTCCGGATACAGCACGGTGCCGCCGATCGTGCGTCCCGACACCAGCCAGTACAGCGCCTGCCAGGGGTTGTAGCTGTTCACGCGCGTCGCGTCGGTGCCCAGCGACACGGGAACGCCCATCTCCAGCATCCGCTTGACCGGCGGCGTCTCCGCCGTCGCCTTCAGGCCGTAGCGGCGGATGAAGTATTCGCCCTGCATCGACATGCGGTTCTGCACCGCGATGCCGCCGCCCAGGCGCTTGATGCGCTCGAGGTTCTGCGGCGTGACCGTTTCGCAGTGGTCGAAGAACCAGCCGAGCTTGTCGATCGGATGGTCGCGATGGACCTTCTCGAACACGTCCAGGCTGCGCGACACCGTCTCGTTGTAGGTCGCATGCATGCGCCAGGGCCAGCCGTTGCCGGCCAGGAAGCGCACCACGCCCTCGAGGTCGTTCTCCATCGCCGCCGGCATCTCGGGCCGCGGCACGAGGAAGTCCTCGAAGTCCGCCGCGCTGAAGGCCAGCATCTCGCCCGCGCCGTTGAGCCTGTAGAAATCGCTGCCGTCGCCGGGCTTGCCCGAGCGCGCCCAGCGCTGGAAATCCGCCAACTCCTGCTTGGCCTTCTGCGGGAACAGGTTGTAGGCGATGCGCACCGTGAGCCGGTTCTCCTTGGCGAGCTTGTCGATGATGGCGTAGTCGTCGGGGTAGTTCTGGAAGCCGCCGCCCGCGTCGCCGACCGAGGTCACGCCGAGCCGGTTCTCCTCGCGCATGAAGTGCAGCGTCGAGTTGAGCTGCTGCTCGGGATCGAGCTTGGGACCGAGGTTCAGCGTGTTGTAGAGGATGAAGGCGTTGGGCTCGGCCAGCAGCAGCCCGGTGGGCTCGCCGCGCGCATCGCGTTCGATGATGGCGCCGGCGGGCTGCGGCGTGTCCTTCGTGTAGCCGACCGCGCGCAGCGCCGCGCGGTTGAGGAAGGCCATGTTGTAGAGGTTGAGCACGAACACCGGCGTGTCCGGCGCGGCGGCGTTGAGCTCGGCCAGCGTGGGCATGCGCTTCTCGTCGAACTGGAACTCGTTCCAGCCGCCGACCACCCGCACCCACTGCGGCGCCGGCGTGCGCGCGGCCTGCTCCTTGAGCATCTGCAGCGCCGCGCCCAGCGAACGCACGCCGTCCCAGCGCAGTTCCATGTTGAAGTTGAGCCCGCCGCGGATGATGTGCATGTGGGAGTCGGTCAGCCCGGGGATCACGCGGCGCTTCTCGACGTCGACGACGCGCGTCCGCGCGCCGGCGAGCTTGAGGATCTCCGCGTCGGCGCCGACGGCCAGCACGACGCCGTCGCGCACCGCGATCGCGGCCGCCTCGGGCCGGGCCGGATCCATCGTCGTGATGCGGCCGTTGCGCAGGATCAGTTCAGGCGCGCCGCCCTGCCCCGTCTGCGCGAGCACCGGCCCCGCCATCACGCTGATCCCGAGCGCGGCGGCCGCCTCCATGAAATCGCGGCGGTTGCCTTGCGGCGCGTCCTCGCGGCCGGTGCGGATCAGGTCGGTGAACATGGCGGGCTCCCTCTGGAATGGAACCGCTGGATTCTTCGCCCGATCGCCGTGATTGGCCTCTCCCGAAAGGGGGGACACCAATGGGGGATCCGACACCTCCATGGAGGCGATTGCGAAACGCTCCGCCGGCCGAATACGCTGCAGCTCAAAGGAGTCGCCCATGAAGACAATGAAGGAACTGCACGAGAAGTACGGCATCCCCCTTGTGGAATCCCCGGAGATCTACCCCGCGAAAAACCTCCCGCGACTGGGAGCCACAGCCTCCTCCGACGAAGCCAAGCCAGACTGGCAGGCCATCGGCAAGAGGGTGATGGAAGAGCATCGCGATGTGCTGCGCGCACTCGCCAGGCGCTGAGCCATGCTTAACGCGCAAGAGGTCATCGGCTTCCACGAGACCGCGCTTCTGACCGAAGGCGGCTTGCGCGGATGGAGGGGGCCAGGGGCACTGGAAAGCGCATTGTCGCGGGTCACCTTCCAGATCCAGTTCACGGGGATGAAGAACGTCTTCGAGAGATTGCCGCGATGTATGCGGTAGTCATCTCGCGGGGACATGTGTTCAACGACGGCAATAAGCGGACAGCGTTGATGAGCGCCTTGGCGTATCTGGATGCCGCGGGCTTCCCGCTGCAGAGGAGCGGTCAACTTGAGGAGGTGATGGTTGATGTCGCGCAAGGACTCTTGGACGAAGCGGATCTCGCCCGCGTGTTCCTCGCGCTGCATTGCGGCAATCGCCAAGCACCGGGGCTGTGAAGTGTGGCGACGCATCATCCCGACGCGTCGTCGCGTCTTCTCCGCATGCGAACCATCAAGGCCGGTCGCGCTTCGGCACCCGCGTCTCCACGGCCTTCACCTGGTAGGCCGGCTCGAAGCGGCAGGTCTGGCCCAGCGTCTCCTTGGCCTTCTCGCAGCCGGCGGCGATGGATTCGGGCGTCGGCTTCTTCCCTTGCGTGGCCCAGGTCGTCAGCGCCGCCATGAGCGCCGCGTAGGTCGGGTCGCTCAGGTAGCTGTGGTCCCGGTCACCGGTGAAGGTCTGCACCAGCGCGTCGCCGCGGCCCGCCGCCGCCATCGTGCGGCCGAAGCTCTCCTGCAACTCGACCATCGCCGTCGGGTCGTGGATCGCATGCACCGTCAGCACCGGCACGGGAATCTTCCCGCCCAGGTCCGCATCGGCGGACAAGGTCGCCACCGCCTTCGCATCCGCCTTGTAGCGCAGCACGCCGGCGTTCAGCGCGGCGTCGTCGCTCGAGCCCGCGTAGACCGCGCCGACATTGCCGAACGGGCTCGCGCCACCGGTGCGCTTCTGCGCGATGTCCTGGAAATGCCAGGTCGCCCAGTTCAGGTGCGACTGGATGCTGCGCTCCGGGATGTGGATCACGTCGACGATGGTCTTGATCTTCGCCGCCTGCGCCGCCGACCGCTCCGCCGCCGGCTTGTTCAGGCCCAGGCAGTCGTCGACACGCTTGGCGAGGTCCGCCTGCTTCATCGGCGAATCCGCCGGCAGTCCGATGTTGAGCGGGTACTGCGGCTCGCTCGGCAGCGGATGGTTGTGGCACAGGTACTGGTAGACCACCCGCAGGTCCAGCCGGAAGTCGTAGCTGCGCGTCCCGCCGCCCAGCACGCCCGAGGTCAGCAGCACCGCGTCGTAGGGCTTGCCGTCGGCGAACAGCTCGGCGCCCTTGGCCGCGACGCTCGCGCCCCACGACTGGCCGTGCAAGTAGACATGCTTGGGCTTGGCGACCTTGTCGATGAACAGGCGCCGCAGCCGCTCGTTGTCCTGCGCCGCGGCGGTCACCGCGACCCCGCCCTGCCGGTAGCTCGAGGTCGCGAAGGCGTAGCCCAGGCGCGGCATGATGGTCCAGCGCTCGACGTCCTCGGTCACGCGCTTCATCGTCGGCGCGCCGAGGAACGGGCCGCCGTGCGCGTGCACGACGAGGTCCCCGTTCCACTGCTTCGGCATCACGATCATGTACAGCGCGCCGGCGCTGTCCTGTCCGGACAGGCAGCTCGCGCCGTCGCCGACCCCCGACGGACAGGCCGCCGGCGCCGGCGCGGCCTCGAGCGCCATGTCGAAGGCCGGGGCCTGCGGTTTTTTCGCCACCGCGACGGGCGCGCAGGCCGTCAGGCCCAGCACGCCCAGCGCCAGCGCGGCGGCCATCGTCGCCGCGCGCGCCTTCGGTGTCCACACGCCGCTGCCGGCCCCTGGTGTCATCAGCATCCTCATCTCCCTTCAGGAATCACGCCCGGACCGGGGTGACGGTCAGACAGGCAACGCGGGCATCGCGCCCCCCGCCGACAGTCGCTCCTGGCGACCGCGGCGCATCAACAGACACAGCAAGCCCAAGCCGAGCGCGGCCAGGGCGAAGGACCCCGGCTCCGGCACCGCCGCGGCGAAGCCGAGCTGCTCGCTCGCCACGCGCTGCAGCAGCAAGGCCTGCGCCGCGCCGATGCCGAGGTCGCGCGCGGCGATCTCGTTCAGGCCCAGGATCGCCGGATCCAGCCCGGTGATCGTGCCGAACAGCGTCAGCGCGCTCAGGTAGGAACCGTATTTGCTCGCATGGGTGCCGTCGTCGAACCACAGGTCCACCAGGCCGTCGGTGGCCGCCGTCGACGCATACATGTCGGGCGTGGCGACGCCGTCGGCGATCGCGCGCATGAAGGCCTCGCCCACCGGCGCGACGCCGGCGATGCCGCCCGAGCCGTCCGCCCCGGCCATCAGCGCCGCGCCCGCGTAGGCCTGCCGCAGGTCGTCGGTCATCGCCTGCAGCGTCGGATAGAAGGATGGCGCCGGCTGTCCGGTCGGGATGATCTCGCCGGTGTTCTCGTCGGTGATCGTGGTGCTGGGCGCGTTCACCAGGTTGGGCCGCGCCCAGGTCTGGTACAGGTACACGTCGGCGTTCGCGTTGGCATTGGCGTTCGCCGGCACGTTGCGCAGCAGCGAGCAGGTGCCCGTCGACGCCCCCGTGATCTCCGCGCACTTCGCGTTGGTGCCGCCGATCAGGTCGCGCTCGCGGTAGCTCAGCGCGTTGCCCTGGTGGATCCAGTTCTCGATCAGGTTGGTGTAGGTGTTGAAGTAGGCCGGGTTCGAGGCCAGCCCCGGCTGCTTGGTCAGGGGCTCGTCGCTCTGCTCCTGCAGCACCACCTTGTCCCAGGCCTGGGAGCCGATGTTTCCCCGCAGGTCCCAGCCGGCGTTGTTGGTGTTGAGGAACTGCCCGCGCAGCGAGGCCGCGTTGCGCGCCGAGATCGAGACGTCGTAATCCAGCCCGACCTGCACGGTGAACTGCTTGAAGATGCCGGCGATGCCGCCCCACGGGTGCGGCTCGAAGCTGTTGGCGCCGCCGGGATTGGCGGCGTACATGGCCGCCGTCAGGTCGTGGACGTTGGCGGCGTTGTAGCTCATCACCGGATCGACCCGGCCGAAGGTGTAGCTGTTGCCGACGAAGAGGATCTTCGTCGCCTCCGCCCGCGCGACGAGCGGCGTCGCGGCGCCCAACGCCGCGACGCTGAGCAGGACCGCGCCGGCCAGGCGCGGGGTCCGTCGTGCAGAGCCGGAGAACATGGTGGTCGACATGGTCGCGCTCCTTCGTTGCTGCTGGTTGAAGCCGAGGTGAGGCGCCTGTCCGACAGGCGTCGGACAGGGGTCAGGCGAGGATCAGAAGTTGTGGCGCACGCCGGCCTCGAAGCCGCCGCTGTCGCCGCCGGGCTGCGTCGTCGCGAGGCCGACGTTGAAGCGCACGCCGCGGGCCTTGTTGTCCACCTTCGCGAGGTTGGTGTACAGCGCCGTCCGCTTGGACAGGTCGTGCACGTAGCCGATCGCGATGTGCGTGGCGTCGCTGGCCACGTTCTTCGCCTTGAGCCAGGTATAGGCGAAGCGCAGCTCGCCCTGCGGCCAGACCTGCCACTGCGTGCCCAGCATGGTGGCCGTCGTGCTGGTGATGCCGACCTCGTTGCGACCCCACAACGCCATCAGCCTGGCCGGGCCCCACTGGTAGGACATGCCCACGTTGCTCTGCGTGTAGTCGCCGGTCGCGTAGCGCGTCTTGGAGATCGCGGCCGAGCCGTTGAAGGTCTCGTTGCGCCAGCCGATGCGCACGCCGGTCAGCTGGCCGTCCTTGCGCGTGGGGCCTGCGCCCTGTTCCCCCAGCGCCAGCATCGCGTGGCCGTAGAAACCGTTGAGGCCCGAGGGCGTGAAGTAGCCGATCGAATTGGACGCCCGCACGTTGGTGCGCGCCGTCGTGCCGTTGGCGGGTACCGGGTAGTACATGATCCCGGAGCTGCCGACGCCGTTCGTGCCGAACGGATGCATCGAGGTGGTCAGGTTGCCGAACGAGGGCACGTAGTCGCGGCCCAGGCGCAGTTCGCCCCAGTCGGCCGACGAGATCTGCACCGTCGCGCGCCGTCCCCAGGTGAGGCCGCCGCTGACCGAGTCCTTGTTGTTGGTGCTGGTGGCGCCGCTGGTGCCATCGTCGACGGAAACCGCCGACTCCAGCCAGAAGCCGACCTTCAGGCCGCCGCCCAGGTCCTCGGTGCCGCGCACGCCGAAGCGGCTGGACGTGTTGCCGTCGCTGTTGACCAGGTAGCGCGTGTCGGTGCCGCTGGCCTTCAGCGCCTGCACGCCGATGTCGAGCAGGCCGAACACCTGCACGCTGCTGCCGCTCTGCGCCTGCGCCGCGCCGGCCGCTCCCATTGCCGCGGCCGCCAGGACCAGGGCCCCGCGCGCATCCCGCGCATACCTCGAATGTCGTTTCGTGTTCATCAACGTTGTCTCCGTTGGGGTTGTTGTAGGTATCCGGGCCGGACCTTAGTGACGGCGCTTCATAGCGTCAAATACACTGATCCGCAGAGTCCGAGACGTTTTGAATATGGGACGTACGTAGCTTTCCGCATGGTTTCCAGCAGGGAGAGCGACGGCGAGCCCGAGGACCAGGAGACAACGCAGACATGGACCTCCGACATCTGCGCTACTTCGTGACGGTCGCGGAGACCGGCCACATGACGCGCGCCGCAGCGCTGCTCGGGATGCAGCAGCCGCCGCTGAGCCAGCAGATCAAGACGCTGGAACAGGAGCTGGGCATCGCCCTGCTGCACCGCCATCCGAAGGGCGTGAGCCTGACCGACGGCGGGCGGCAGTTCCTCGACGAGGCGCGACGGCTGCTGCGCGATTACAACGACATGCGCGACCGCATGGAGCGCCTGGCCGGCGGCCAGCACGGGCTGCTGGCGATCGGCTTCACGAGCTCGGCGGCCGCGCACGCGTTCACGCCGGCGGTGCTGCGCGCCTGCCGCGGCGAACATCCGGGCATCGCGCTGACGATGACGGAGAACAACGCCGCGGGGCTGATCGAGGCGATCGTGAAGTCGCGGCTGCACTGCGGCTTCCTGCGCGTGCCGGTGGCGCAGCCCGAGGGCGTCAGCTTCGAGACGCTGCTGACCGAGCCCGCGCTGCTGGCGCTGCCGCTGGACCACCGGCTCGCGACGGTGCCGCGCGCGGGATCGACGCCGGTGCCGCTGGCGGAGCTGGAGGACGAGGACCTGATCCTCGTGCGCCGCCCCGGCGCGCCCGGGCTCTACGCCAACCTGCTGGCGCTGTGCGAGCGCGACGGCGTCAAGCCGCGCAGCTTCGTCGAGGTGGACCGGATGATGATGAACCTGAACCTGGTGGCGGCCGGCGCGGGGATCACGGTGGTGCCGGCGTCGATGCGCGGCGTGCATGCGCATTCGATCGTGTTCCGGCCGCTGGAGAAACATGCGCGGCTGGAGGCGCCGCTGACGATCGCGTACCGCGCGCACGACCAGGAAGGCCCGACGGCGACCTTCCTCGCGCTGGCCCGGCGCATCGCGATGGAGCATCGGGATGCGTAGGCGCGATCTGGTGAAGGCCGGCCTCCTCGGCGCGGGCCTGGGTCGCGTGGCGCGCGCCCAGACGACGAGCGGCGCGGCCGAGCCCTGGCCCGGACGCCCCATCCATCTCATCGTCGCCTACCCGCCCGGCGGAGTCAGCGACGAAACGGCACGCGCCCTCGCGCAGCACATGAGCACGCGGCTGAAGGTGCCGGTGATCGTCGAGAACCGCGCCGGCGCCGGCGGCCTGACCGCGCTGGAATCGCTCGCCCGCGCGGCGCCGGACGGCCACACGCTGGCCTACTGCGCGATCTCGCCGCTGGTGTTCGTGCCCGCCTCGAGCGCGGTGCCCACGCCCGACGTGGCGCCCGTCGTCAGCATCATGGACACGCCGGTCCTCGTGCTCGCGCACCCGTCGTTCAAGCCGAAGGACTTCGGCGCGATGATCGCCGCCGCGCGTCGCGCGCCTGGCCGCCTGCGCTGGGCAACCTCGGGCAACGCGACGGTCGGTCACATGGTGCTCGCGCAGGTGCGCGCCGCGGCGCGCGTCGACATCATCCACGTGCCCTACAAGGGCGGCGGGCAGCAGCTGACCGACGCGATCGGCGGGCAGTTCGAGCTCCTGTCCTCGAACGTCGCGTCACAGCAGCTGCAGTTCGTGCGACAGGGCAAGCTCAAGGCGCTGGCGATCGGCTCGCCCGTGCGGCTGCCCGTGCTGCCCGACGTGCCGACCTTGGCGGAACTCGGATTCCCGGATGCGAACCTGGTCTCCACCTTCGGCCTGTTCGCACCGCGCGGCGTGGCGGAAGACCGGCTGCGACTGATCAACACCGTCGTCAACGAAGCGCTACGACTGCCCGAGATCCGCTCGAAAATCCTCGACGTCAGCAACCTGCCCACCGGCGGCTCGGCGGCGGACTTCGCCGCACGCATCGCGAAGGAGCGGGACCGCGTGCGGCGCGTGCCGGCGGATTGAGCGTCGTCAGCCGATCCGCGCCACCACCTCTTCGGCGATCGCCAGCGAGCTCGTGAGGCCGGGCGACTCGATACCCATCAGGTTCACCAGGCCCGGCACGCCGTGCTGCGCGGGACCGTCGATGCGGAAGTCGGGCGCGGGCTCGTGCGGCGCGTGGATCTTCGGCCGCACGCCGCTGTACGCGGGCTGCAGCGCGCCGTCCGGCAACTCGGGCCAGTAACGGCGCACGTCGTCGTAGAACACGTCGGCGCGGGCGGGATCGACGGCGTAATCGATGTCTTCGGGGTTCTCGACGTCCAGCCACTGCGCATCGGGTCCGAAGCGCGCCTGGCCGCCGAGGTCCAGCGTCAGGTGCACGCCCAGCCACGCGTCCTGCGGCATCGGGTAGACGAGCCGCGAGAACGGCGCCCGCCCCTGCAACGCGAAGTAGCAGCCCTTGCTGAAGCGCGCCGCGGGCGGCGTCGGCAGGCCCTCGATCGCGGCCGCGAGCAACGGCGCATGCAACCCGGTCGCATTGACGACGATGCGGGCGCCGAGCGTCATGTCGTCGGCGTGGACCACGTGCCCGGCGCCGTCGCGACGCACCGCGGTCACCGTCGCCCCGAAGGCGACCGCGCCGCCGTGGCGCTCCAGATCGCCCTGCAGCGACAGCATCAGGCCGTGGCTGTCGACGATGCCCGTCGATGGCGAGAGCAGCGCGGCCTCGCATTGCAGTTGCGGTTCCAGCGCGAGGGCGTCCTCGCGCGTGAGCCAGCGCAGGTCGTCGACGCCGTTGGCGGCGGCTTTCGCCTGCAGTGCGCGCAGACCCGGCAGTTGGTCCGCCGACGTCGCGACGACCAGCTTGCCGCAACGCCGGTGCGGCACGCCGTGCGATTCGCAGTGCGCGTAGAGCAGCTGTTTGCCGCGCACGCACAGCCTCGCCTTCAGCGATCCCGCCGGGTAGTAGAGCCCGGCATGGATGACCTCGCTGTTGCGCGAGCTCACACCGGTGCCGATGGCGAGCGCGCGCTCCAGCACCAGCGTCTCCAGCCCGCGCATCGCCAGCGCCCGCCCGACCGCGAGGCCGACGACGCCGGCCCCGATCACCACTGCATCGACTTGATCCATGCCGGCGATTGTGCCGAGCCTGTTCCGCTGGAACCGCCCGTGGCCGCCAATCAGGCGCGCAGGTCCGCGAGCGCGTGCGAATGCTGGAGTCCGAAGGCGCTGACGGCGGCTGCGTCGTGACTGAACTCGCCCGCCGCGAGCCGCTGCGCGAGAGTCTCCAGGTCCAGCGTCAGGAATTCGCTGACCTCGCCGTCGCCATTGCGAGGCGTGAAGCCGGCGGGCAGTTGAAGACTGAAGACATGCAGCACCTCGTCGTGCAGCCCTTCGAGTTCCATGCGCGTGCTGCGCAGCGCGCCTCGCGGCTGCACAGCGGCGCTGATCGTCATCGGGACACCCGCCTCTTCCAGCAACTCACGGCGGGCGCAGTCGACGAGGTCCTCATCGGCGGTGAGTCCGCCGGCGGCGAGGTTGTCCAGCCTGCCGGGATCAGTCGCCTTGGACATCGCGCGTCGGCCGCACACGAGCCGCGCGCCCGGCAGGAAGCCGTTGACGTGCACCGCGCGGCTCATCAGGCCGAAGAAGCGGAAGGCCGCGCGCTCCAGGCGGAACAGCACCTCGCCGCGCCGGGTGCAGGGATCCTCGACGGGATGCTCGCAGGCGTAGCGCTCGCCGCGCCAGCCGGTGATCGCGCCGCGCTGCTTCAGCGCGAGCGCCACGGCACCGATGCGCTCGGAACGGGCCTCGACATCGAGCGCCTGCGCATCCCACCACAACGCGCCATCACGGTACTCGAGCTCGGGCCAGTGCTCGCTGAGCAAGACCTGACGCATCGGATGCAGGCGGCCGATCGTGACGTCTCCCAACCGCAAGGGAATGAGTCCTTCCGGCACCGGCTGCCGCGCGAGTTGCAGGCAGCGCGGCATGACGGCGACGAGCGAAGGCGGGAGCAGTGGCGACATGCGGCGATTCTCGCCGTAGCGCACCAGCCAAGAAAAAACCCCGCCAACTTGCGTCGACGGGGTTGATCTGGTGGGCGGTGCAGGGTTCGAACCTGCGACCCCTGCCGTGTGAAGGCAGTGCTCTACCGCTGAGCTAACCGCCCGGTATCTGGACCGGGGCTTCCCTGACTCTCAACAAGAATCCAAAGCACTTCCCAAGGAGACTTTGGTGGGCGGTGCAGGGTTCGAACCTGCGACCCCTGCCGTGTGAAGGCAGTGCTCTACCGCTGAGCTAACCGCCCGGTCTTGTCGTCCTCAGCCGCTTCTTTCGTCGCTGCCGGGGATGTCCGGGAAAGTCGAAGATTATGCCATGAGAATTTGACGCGACTCAAGAACTTCGAGCACTCTTTGCTCGAACACGCTCGAGTCCCCGTCGCGGCCGCCCGTCAGACGCTCAGGCCGCCGCGGGCACCTGCCAGATCCGCTTGCCGCCGCTGGCCTTGTCCAGCTCCGCCAGCACCTTGTCGTGCAGCACCAGCTCGTCGGCGGTCGGCGCGATCACCGGCAGATCGAAGGCGCTGAAGTCGATCGCCGCGACCTCCAGCTGTCCGCCCTCACCCGACGACGACGACGCGCTGTCGTCGATGACCAGCGAGTCCTGCCCGCGCGTCAGCCGGATGAAGACCTCCGCCAGCAGCTCCGCGTCCTTGACCGCGCCGTGCAGCCCGCGGTTGCTGTTGTCGACCTCCAGGCGCCGGCACAAGGCATCCAGCGAGTTCGCCTTGCCCGGGAACATGTCCCGCGCCATCAGCAGCGTGTCGCGCACGCTCTCCACGCACTCGTGCAGCGGCGCGCGCCCGCAGCGCTTGAGCTCGGCGTTGATGAAGCCCACGTCGAAGGCCGCGTTGTGCGCGATCAGCTCCGCATCACGGATGAACTCCAGGAACTCGTCGACGATCTGCGCGAACTTGGGCTTGTCCGACAGGAACTCGGCGCTCAGCCCGTGGACGCGGAATGCCTCCTCGGGCATGTCGCGCTCGGGGTTCAGGTAGAAGTGCAGATGGCGGCCCGTCAGCTGACGGTTGACCATCTCCACCAGGCCGATGTCGACGACGCGGTCGCCCGCCTCGGGATTCAGGCCGGTGGTTTCGGTATCGAAAAAGATCTGACGCATGTCGGGAAGCCTCGGGTACGGGTCGCCGGTCTCAACGCGCCGCGGGCGCCGCCTGCAGGCGCGCGGCGCGCCGGTAGGCCCAGACCATCATGAGAACGCCCGCGACGATCATCGGCAGGCTCAGCCATTGTCCCTGGCTCAGGTGCAGCGGCTGATCGTCCAGCTTGAGGAAGCTGTCGGGCTCGCGGAAGTACTCGACGACGAATCGCGCCACGCCGTAACCCAGCAGGAACAGCCCGGAGACCGCCGCCATCGGCCGCGGCTTGCGCGCGAACAGCCACAGCACGATGAACAGCAGCAGGCCCTCGCCGAGGAACTGGTAGATCTGCGACGGATGACGCGGCGTCAGCACCGGGTCGTGCGCCTGCGGGAACACCATCGCCCACGGCAGGCCAGGATCGGCCGCACGGCCCCACAGCTCGCCGTTGATGAAGTTGCCCAGGCGACCCGCCGCCAGGCCGGTGGGCACGCACGGCGCGACGATGTCGCCGACCTCGAGGAAATTGAAGCCGCGCCGCCACGCGAAGAAGGCCAGCGCGACGATCACGCCCAACAAGCCGCCGTGGAAGGCCATCCCGCCCTGCCACACCGCCAGGATCTCGCCCGGATGGCTCAGGTAGTAGCCCGGCTTGTAGAAGAACACGTAACCCAGCCGGCCCCCCACCACCACGCCGAGCACGCCGTAGAACAGCAGGTCGTCGATGTCGCGCCGGGTCCAGCCGCGCGCCGCGTTCCACGGCCTGCGGACCATGCGGTTGCCCAGGAACATGAAGAGCGCGAATGCCGCCAGGTACATCAGCCCGTACCAATGGATCGGCCATCCGAAGATCGAGATGGCCACGGGGTCGAACTGGGGATGGACCAACATGGAGAGAGCTTTACCGCGTCGCGAAGGCGCGAATCATAAAGGGGCTCTTCAGTTCTCCAGCGCCGCCAGCTGCTTGCGGCAGTCCTCGATGTCGCCGCTGCTGCCGCGACGGTTGTCCACGCAACGCTGCAGCGCGACGCGCGCCCCCGCCTTGTCGCCCTTGGCCGCCAGCGCGCTGCCCAGGCGCCGGTCCAGGCCCAGCTGCTCCGCGCCCTGCATGCCGCGGGCCCGCTCGAAGGCCGCCACGGCCTTGTCGTATTGCCCCAGCGCGTCATAAGCGCGCCCGAGTCCGTAGGCACCCATGGCCTGATTGGGCTGGCTCTTGAGCAGTTCCTCGAACCACGGCACCGCCCGCTCCTTCTGCTCGCCGAAGAACAGGCTGCGCCCGTAGTCGCTCCACAGCACCCGCAGCTCCAGCAGCAGTTCCGGACGCTGTGTGCGCACCGCGCGCAAGGCCTTCTCCATCGCCGGCCAATCCTTCTTCGAGGCCGCCACGCGCGCCCGCATCAGGCCCAGTTGGGCCGCGTCCTTCACCTCCTGCTCGAGCGCGCGCGCCTTGGACTCCCCGCCCCCGACGAAGCTCGGCAGCGCCAGGTAGTACTGCTGCAGCGCGCTGCGCGGCTCAGGCGCGTCCGGCAGCAAGGCCATCGCGCGCTGGGCCAGCTCGCTGACCCGCCCCAGCGATCCCAGCGCCTTGAACTTGCTGCCGCCGCGCGCCTGCATCACCAGCGCGAGCGCCAGCGCATAGTGGCACGCGCCCTCGTTGGGCGTGCGCTGCACGCATTGCTCCAGACGCTGGATGTTCTGCTTCAACACCGCGCCGTCGACCAGGTCCAGCTGCGACAGCGCCAGCGCCGCGACCGCCTGCGGATCGTCCGGATCGGCCTTCGCCCGTTGCGCGGCCAGCTTCTCCAGGTCGTCCGCCCGGCCGGCGTCGAGCAGGGCCTGCAGTTCCGCATCCTTCAGCACCGCGGCCTGCGCCGCCCCCGCGAAGGCCACGCTCATCAGCATCGAGAATCCGGTGACGACACAGATCGCGCCGATGAGGCGACGCCAGGTGCCACGCCTTGCGGCGTCGTCGTTCTTGCGGGGAGCTTTCACGGGGGATTTCCTTTCTTCGGCGCATGGTCGCAGAACTGCGGCGAGCCTGCATGGCCCGCACGGAACTTCACATTCGCCTTCACCACCGGCAACCCGCAGGCCGGGCCTGCGCGTCGCGGCGCCTCAACGCTTGACTTTCACCTGCGCGCGGACGTGGTCGACGAAGCGCCGCACCACCGGCGACGCGTCGGCGCGCCAGATCAGGCTGGTGTCGCAGGCCGGCACCTCGGCCGATGGCCAGGGCCGATAACGCACGCCGGGCCGCTGCAGTGCACAGACCGATCGCGGCACCCAGGCCACGCCCATGCCCGCGGAGACCAGATTGACGATGGTCTGCATCTGGATGGCCTCCTGCGCGATGCGCGGCGTGGCGCCGTGCGCGCGGTAGAAGCCCAGCAGCGCGTCGAACAGCGACGGCGCGATCTCTCGCGGGAACACGACCAGCGGCTCGCGCAGCACGTCCGCCAGCGACGGACCGCCGCGACGCTCGAGCGCCCAGTCCTCGGCATGCGCGAGCACCAGCGGCTCGGTCGAGACGGTCAGCCGCTCGAAGCCGGCCGGCTCGGCGCCCGGCGCGTGGATGGCGAATCCGGCATCGAGCTCGCCGGTCTCGAATCCCTTGAGCTGCACGTCCAGCGTCGCCTCGCGCAAGGCGAGCTGCACCTCCGGCAGCGCCTCGCGGAACAGGCGCAGCCAGCGCGGCATGTCGCCATAGCCGACGGTCGAGACGAAGCCCAGGCTCAGCCGCCCGGCCTCGCCGCTGGCCGCCGCGCGGACACGCGCGGGCACCTGGTCCGCCTGCTCGACCAGACGCGCGGCCGCCTCGACCAGCGCCTGCCCCGCCGCCGTCAGCGCGACGGTGCGCCGGCCACGTTCCAGCAACTGGACCTCCAGCTGCGCCTCCAGCTTCTGCACGGCCAGGCTCAGCGGCGGCTGGGTCATGTGCAGCCGCTCGGCGGCGCGGCCGAAGTGCAGTTCCTCGGCCAGCACCAGGAACTGGCGCAGCGGGCGGATCTCGATCATTGATACATGCGACGAATCAAAACGACATCAACTATATATTGGACCCGCAAGTCGGCCCGGCGCATACTGACCCGCTCCAAGCATCCCCCGCCAGGACTCCGCGATGACCGACGCCAAGAACGCCCCCCACGACGACGCGCCCAACCGCCGTTCGAAGAACATCACCGAAGGCGTCGCCCGCGCGCCCAACCGCTCGATGTACTACGGCATGGGCTACCAGGAGAGCGACTTCGGCAAGCCCATGATCGGCGTGGCCAACGGCCATTCGACGATCACGCCCTGCAACTCCGGCCTGCAGAAGCTGGCCGACGCCGCGGTCATCGGCCTGAAGGCCGCCGGCGCCAACGCGCAGCTCTTCGGCACGCCGACCATCTCCGACGGCATGGCCATGGGCACCGAGGGCATGAAGTACTCGCTGGTCTCGCGCGAGGTCATCGCCGACTGCGTCGAGACCTGCGTCGGCGGCCAGTGGCTGGACGGCGTGATGGTCATCGGCGGCTGCGACAAGAACATGCCCGGCGGCATGATGGGCATGCTGCGCGCCAACGTGCCGGCGATCTACATCTACGGCGGCACGATCAAGCCGGGCCACTACAAGGGCCAGGACCTCAACATCGTCAGCGTGTTCGAGGCCGTCGGCCAGTTCAGCGCCGGGAAGATGAGCGAAGAGGACTTCTGCCAGATCGAGAAGCGCGCCATTCCGGGCAGCGGTTCCTGCGGCGGCATGTACACCGCCAACACGATGAGCTCGGCCTTCGAGGCGCTGGGCATGTCGCTGCCCTACTCGTCGAGCATGTCCAACGTGGAGGACGAGGTCGTCGAGAACACCAAGCGCGCCGCGGAGGTCCTGGTCGCCGCCGTCAAGGCCGACCTGAAGCCGCGCGACATCGTGACGAAGAAGGCCATCGAGAACGCCGTCGCCGTGATCATGGCCACCGGCGGCTCGACCAACGCGGTGCTGCACTTCCTGGCGATCGCGCACGCGGCCGAGGTGGACTGGACCATCGACGATTTCGAGCGCATGCGCACGAAGATCCCGGTGCTGTGCGACCTCAAGCCCAGCGGCCGTTTCCTGGCCGTGGACCTGCACAAGGCCGGCGGCATCCCGGCCGTGATGAAGCAACTGCTGAAGGCCGGCCTGCTGCACGGCGACTGCATCACCATCACCGGCAAGACCGTCGCCGAGAACCTGGCCGACGTGCCGGACCTGTCGCCCGGGCAGGAGGTCATCCGCGCCGTGGACGACCCGATCTACGCCCAGGGCCACCTGGCCATCCTGAAGGGCAACCTCTCGCCCGAAGGCTGCGTGGCCAAGATCACCGGCCTGAAGAACCCGGTGATCACCGGCCCGGCTCGCGTCTTCGACGACGAGCAGTCGGCGCTGGCGGCCATCATGGCCAACCAGATCAAGGCCGGCGACGTGATGGTGCTGCGCTACCTCGGTCCCAAGGGCGGTCCCGGCATGCCGGAGATGCTGGCGCCCACCGGCGCGCTCATCGGCCAGGGGCTGGGCGAGAGCGTGGGCCTGATCACCGACGGCCGCTTCTCTGGCGGCACCTGGGGCATGGTCGTCGGCCACGTGGCGCCGGAGGCCTATGCCGGCGGCACGATCGCGCTGGTGCAGGAGGGCGACTCCATCACCATCGACGCGCTGCAACTGCTGCTGCAGCTCAACGTCGACGACGCGGAACTGGCGCGCCGCAAGGCCGTCTGGAAGCAGCCCGCGCCGCGCTACACGCGCGGCGTGCTGGCGAAGTTCGCGAAGAACGCCTCGAGCGCCAGCTCGGGCGCGGTGCTCGACAAGTTCGAGTGAGGGGTCAGCGCTTGCGCCGCGTCTTGTCGCCCTGCCCGATCGCGTCGAGCTGACGCTGGCGGCGGCCTTCCTTCTTCTCTTCCATCTTGTCCATTTCCTTCTTCTTGGTGTAGCCCGTCTGGTCGGCGATCTCCCACCAGACGACGGCCACCGGGAAGGGCGACAGCACCCACCACCAGCTCAGCGTCTCGAAGGGGCCGACGGCCGCCAGCTTGAGGACAATCAACAAGACACCGATCACCATCAACCACATCATCGTTCTCCTCGTGCGCGCCCCGGGGCGCCGCATCCCTCACCACTACAATCGCGCGAGCCCGGAACTCCCCAGCCACTCGACGGACCGCAGCGCGACGCTTGTTGTCGCGGCGGCCGGACGCGGCGCCGCTTGTGGCGTCGATTGTGACGCGGATGGGGAGCCCGGCGACACCTGAAAGGATGCCATGAGAAACGCCTTGTTCATCTCCGCGGCCCTCGCCGCCATGCTGGGCGCACCCAGCGCCTTCGCCAGCCCCGAGCTGGCGCAGAAGAAGAACTGCATGGCCTGCCATGCCGTCGACAAGAAGCTGGTGGGCCCTGCCTACAAGGACGTCGCGGCCAAGTACGCCAACGACAAGGACGCCGTGAAGAAGCTGTCCGAAAAGATCATCAAGGGCGGCTCCGGCGTCTGGGGTCCGGTGCCGATGCCGGCCAACACGCAGGTCAGCCCGGCGGAAGCCGAACAGCTCGCCAAGTGGATCCTGACGACGAAGTGATCGCCCTGTGAGCGACCTGCGATCGCCACCGGACTTCCGGCGACGCGTTCCGAAAAGGCCCCGCGGGGCCTTTTCCTTTGGCGTCCGTCCGTGATCAGGCCACGAATCAGGCCACGAGCTTGAGCAGCTCCTCGCGCCGGCGGTCGTCCAGGTGCCGGCTCTCGCGGGCGAGGTTGACGGCCTTGGCCACGGTCGCGAGCTCCATCACCGCCTCGTCGATCCGGTAGCCGCCCCGCCCCTGCATCCAGCGCAGCACGTCCCACAGGTGCCAGACCGAGGACGAATTGCCCTCGTGGATCGGCGACGGGAAACTCATCGGATGCGTCAGCATCAGCTTGCGCATGTTCTGGCGGGAGACCCCCACCAGCACCGCCACGTCCGTCAGGCCGACCATGTCCGGCGCCGCCTCGACCAGCCGCGCACCGGGCGCGGCCTTGCGGACCTCGCGCAGCGCGCCCAGCAGCGCCTGGTCGGCCCGCTCCGCCTCTCTCGTGAAGCTCAGCATCATCCGGCCGCGCAGGCCCAGGGCGATCCGCGCGTCCGTGCAGCCGGCGGACAGGAGCCGCTGCTTCAGCGGCTCCTCCTCGCAGTCCTGGGGCGGCATCTGGTACTTGAGCGTGAACGAATATTCCACAAACGACTCCTTCTATGAGGGCAGCATCCGGCGCGCCGCGTCGTGCGAGCACCGTCAGGATGGCTGGCACCGCTCCCGCTGGAACGGAGTCGGCATTCTTCGCCCAGACCTGCCTGGGCTCCACAACCCGATCGTGTGTGGATGGCGCGGCCGCTGCCCAATGAGGGCCAGCGGCTCCCGAACATCAGGGAGGCGACGGCCGCTCGGCACTGGCGTCAGCGCAAAAATCGCCCCCCCAAAAGGGGGATTCAACGGGTTCCCAGAGGAGAAGCGGCTCCGGAACCGATGACAACCGGAATGCCACGCGCATCCCGCGCGCGGCATCCGGCGGTCGCGCTCAGTAGGCCTGCCCGAGCTGTTCCAGGATGGCCGGATTCTCCAGCGTCGAGGTGTCCTGCGTGACGCTCTCGCCCTTGGCGACGGAACGCAGCAGCCGGCGCATGATCTTGCCGCTGCGGGTCTTGGGCAGGTTGTCGCCGAAGCGGATGTCCTTGGGCTTGGCGATCGGACCGATCTCCTTGGCCACCCAGTCGCGCAGCTGCTTGGCGATGGCCTTGGCCTCGTCGCCGTTCGGGCGCGGGCGCTTGAGCACGACGAAGGCGCAGATCGCCTCGCCGGTGGTGTCGTCGGGACGTCCGACGACCGCGGCCTCGGCCACCAGCTCGGTGCAGCTGACCAGCGCGGACTCGATCTCCATCGTGCCCATGCGATGGCCCGACACGTTGAGCACGTCGTCGATGCGGCCGGTGATCGTGAAGTAGCCGTTGTCGGCGTCGCGGATGGCCCCGTCGCCCGCGAGGTAGTAGCCCTTGAGTTCCGGCGGGTAGTAGCTCTTCTTGAAGCGTTCCGGGTCGCCGTAGATCGTGCGGATCATCGAGGGCCACGGCTTCTTGACCACCAGGATGCCGCCCTGCCCGTTGGGCACGTCGTTGCCGGTCTCGTCGACGATGGCCGCCGTGATGCCGGGGAACGGCAGCGTGCAGGAACCGGGCACCAGCGGCGTCGCGCCGGGCAGCGGCGTGATCATGTGGCCGCCGGTCTCCGTCTGCCAGAAGGTGTCGACGATCGGGCAGCGGCCGCCGCCCACGTGCTGGTGGTACCACTCCCACGCGGCCGGGTTGATCGGTTCGCCGACCGAGCCCAGGATGCGCAGCGAGCTCAGGTCGTAGTTCTTCGGATGGACCGCCGCGTTGGTCTCGGCGGCCTTGATCAACGAACGGATCGCCGTCGGCGCCGTGTAGAAGATCGTGACCTTGTGCTTCTGGATCATCTGCCAGAAGCGGCCGGCGTCGGGGAAGGTCGGGATGCCCTCGAAGACGACCTCGGTGCCGCCCAGCGCGAGCGGACCGTAGGCGATGTAGGTGTGGCCGGTCACCCAGCCGATGTCGGCCGTGCACCAGAAGACGTCGGAGTCCTTCAGGTCGAAGGTCCACTTGGTGGTCAGCGCGGCATGCAGCAGGTAGCCGCCGGTGCTGTGCTGCACGCCCTTGGGCTTGCCGGTGGAGCCGGAGGTGTAGAGCAGGAACAACGGGTGCTCGGCCTCGACCCATTCCGGCTCGCAGCTCGAGGGCTGGCCGGCGACCGCGTCGTGCAGCCACTCGTCGCGGCCGTCGACCCAGGCGATCTGGCCGCCGGTGCGCTTGTAGACGACCACGTTCCGGATGGTCGGACAGCTGTTGTCGGCCAGCGCCTCGTCGACGATGGCCTTGAGCGGCAACGACTTGCCGCCGCGCGCCTGCTCGTCGGCCGTCAGCACCATCACGGCGCCGGCGTCCTGGACCCGGTCACGCAGCGACTGCGCGGAGAAGCCGCCGAACACCACCGAGTGCGTCGCGCCGATGCGGGCGCAGGCCTGCATCGCGACCACGCCCTCGACGGACATCGGCATGTAGATGACGACACGATCGCCCTTCTTCACGCCGCGCGCCTTCAGCGCATTGGCCAGTTGCGAGGTCTTCGCCAGCAGCTCGGCATAGGTGACGCGCGTCGTCGTGCCGTCGTCGGCCT
The DNA here is from genome assembly GCA_039593255.1 of Roseateles sp. Taxonomy (GTDB): domain Bacteria; phylum Pseudomonadota; class Gammaproteobacteria; order Burkholderiales; family Burkholderiaceae_C; genus Roseateles. The sequence continues at coordinate 57,491 of JBCNPQ010000008.1, read as the reverse complement.
CGAAGACGATCGCGACGCGATCGCCACGCCCCGCCTCCACATGACGATCCAGGCAGTTGTAGGAGACGTTGAGCCGGCCATCCTCGAACCACTTGAAGAACGGCGCGTCCGATTCGTTCAGCACCCGCGTGAAAGGCTGCTTCCAGCTCAGCAGCTCACGCGCGAGGCGGGCCCAGTAGCCCTCATAGTCGGTCTCGGCCTCCTTGCACAGCGCCTCGTAGGCCGCCAGACCGGACACGTGGGCCCCCTGGACGGCAGATGCAGGGGGGTTGTAGATCTTGTCGCTGATCTTGTCGCTCATGGCCTTTGTCTCCGTACAGGCAGGGATCTTCGAACTCGGGTTCAGACTGGGGCGAACTCTCCGCTTTCACACTGACGACGTGCTTACTCTTGTAGAAGAGCTGTCGCGCACCTCGCTCGTCCGCAGGCGCCGGCGCCCCTCTGCGCTCAATCGCCTCCGCACGCTCGGCATTCGCTTCGAGGGGCGCCGGCGCCTGCGGACTCGGAGTGGTTCTTCGGCCCGATGCTCTCACTAAAATCAATCGATTCGGCGGTTCCCGCCAGTTACGACCTGAAGGACTTTCCCCGATGACCGACCGCCAGCCCCCGGCCGACACCGCCCCCAAGCGCCTGCATCCGCTCGCCCATCTGATGTTCGGGAGCCGCTGGCTGCAACTGCCCCTCTACATCGGCCTGATCGTGGCGCAGGCGGTCTATGTCTTCCAGTTCTGGACCGAACTGGTCCACCTGGTCGAGGCCGCCTTCGGCAACCAGGAAGCGCTGCGGCTGCTGGTCGACAGCGTCGGCTACAAGGCGGGCACCACACCCACCAAGCTCAACGAGACCATCATCATGCTGGCCGTGCTGGCGCTGATCGACGTGGTCATGATCTCCAACCTGCTGATCATGGTGATCGTCGGCGGCTACGAGACCTTCGTGTCGCGCCTGCACCTGGAAGGCCATCCCGACCAGCCCGAATGGCTCGACCACGTCAACGCGTCGGTGCTCAAGGTCAAGCTGGCGACGGCCATCATCGGCATCTCGTCGATCCACCTGCTCAAGACCTTCATCAACGTCCAGAACCTGCAGGAGCAGACCTTGCTCTGGCAGACCGTCATCCACCTGGCCTTCCTGCTCTCGGCACTGGCCATCGCGATGACCGACCGCCTGCTGTCGCACCCGCCCGCCGACAAGCACTGAGCGGCGCTCAGCGGCGCTTGCGCAGCAGGATCAAGGTCCCGGCGACGCCGGACAGGAGGGAACCGCCGAGCACGCCCAGCTTCAGGCGCGTCTCGAAGACGGGGCCGAGGCCCTCGAAGGCGAGGCCGCCGATGAACAGGCTCATCGTGAAGCCGATGCCGCACAGCACGCAGACGCCGAAGAGCTGGCCCCAGTCGGCGCCGCCGGGCTTCTGCGCCAGTCCGAACCGGATCAGCAGCCACACGCTGCCGAACACGCCGACCGCCTTGCCCAGCAGCAGCCCGAGCGCGATGCCCAGCGACACCGGATGGAGCAGGTCGCCCGGATGCAGGCCCAGCAGCGACACGCCCGCGTTGGAGAACGCGAACACCGGCAGGATGAGGAAGGCCACCCACGGGTGCAGGCCGTGTTCGAGGTCCTCGGCGGGCGAGTGGCCCTGGCCGTCGTCGGACGGGATGAACAGCGCGGTGGCGACGCCCGCGAGCGTCGCGTGCACGCCGGACTTGAGCACGCAGGTCCACAGGATCAGGCCGACGACGAGGTAGAGGTCCACGCGCGCCACCTTCGCGCGGTTGAGCGCGAGCAGCACGAGCAGGCAGGCGGCGGCCGCGGCGAGCATCGCCGGCGAGAGCTGGCTGGTGTAGAAGAGCGCGATGACGACGATGGCGCCGAGGTCGTCGATGATCGCGACCGCGGTCAGGAAGACCTTGAGCGACGGGGGCACGCGGCTGCCCAGCAGCATGACGATGCCGATGGCGAAAGCGATGTCGGTCGCCGCGGGAATGGCCCAGCCGTGCAGCGCGACCGGATCGCTGTGATTGAAACCGGCGTAGACAAGGGCCGGCACGACCATGCCGCCGAGCGCGGCGACCATCGGCAGCACGGCCTGGGAGCGCTGCGCGAGCTCGCCGCGGACGAACTCGCGCTTGATCTCCAGTCCGACCAGGAAGAAGAACACGGCCATCCACAGGTCGTTGACCCAGACCAGCAAGGGTTTGGCGAGCACCAGCCAGTCGCCGCCGATGCGGACCTCGCCCTCGATGCGGGTGAAGGCGGCATAGAGCTCGCGCCAGGGCGAGTTGGACAGGATCAGCGCGGCGACGGCGGCGATGGCGAGCACGATGCCGCCGGCCGATTCGCCGGCGAAGAAGCGTTTGAGTCCTGGGGTCACGAAGGGTCCTCCCGAAATGACGAGCGCGGCGCCGGATCTGCCGGTTCGTGAAGGCGCCATCATCGCCGGTGCGCAGGGCGGTCCGGGCCTCCGTGGGGGCCGTGTTCCCCCTGAGCGTGGCGCCGCGGCGGCGTTGCTAGCATCGCGGGCTTCATCAGCACGCCGGGACAAGCATCCCGGATTTCCAGGGAAGCCCTACCATGATCCGACTGTTGCTCGCCGCCGTTCCGCTGTTCGCCCTTGCCGCCTGCGCCAGCGATGGCGTGACCGCCCAGGGCGCGAACGCGCAGACCGCGCAGGCCGACGGCGCCCAGAAGGTGGTCTGCGAACGCCAGGTCGCGCAGACCGGTTCGATGCTGGGCAAGCGCGAGTGCGCGCCGGCCATGACCGACGAGGACCGCCGCCGCCTGTCCAACGAGGTCGGCAACATGGTCAAGCCGCGCGGGATCACGGCGCCGGGTAGTTGAGCGACGCGGGGACGCGCGGCCATCCGCGTGCGCGGCGCGTCCCGGCAATGCCCGCGGCACCCGGGGTTTCACCGGGTAACGGATAATCGCGGCCTCCCGTGACCAGAGCCTGTCCACGCCCATGACCACCATCCGCTACGCCGACCTCGTCGACAGCGTCGCCGCCGCGCTGCAGTACATCAGCTACTACCACCCGGCCGACTACATCCAGCATCTGGCCCGCGCGTACGAGCGCGAGCAGAGCGCGGCCGCGAAGGACGCGATCGCGCAGATCCTGACCAACTCGAAGATGTGCGCCGAAGGCCGCCGTCCGATCTGCCAGGACACCGGCATCGTCAACGTCTTCCTGAAGATCGGCATGGACGTGCGCTGGGCCGACTTCCCCGGCTCCATCCAGGACGCCGTCAACGAAGGCGTGCGCCGCGCCTACAACCATCCGGACAACAAGCTGCGCGCGTCCGTGCTGGCCGATCCGATCTTCGAGCGCAAGAACACCAGGGACAACACGCCCGCGGTGATCTTCATGGAGGTCGTGCCGGGCGCCACCGTCGACGTGATCGTCGCGGCCAAGGGCGGCGGCTCGGAGAACAAGAGCAAGGTCTACATGCTCAACCCGAGCGAGAACATCGTGGACTGGGTGCTCAAGACCGTGCCGACGATGGGCGCGGGCTGGTGCCCGCCGGGCATGCTGGGCATCGGCGTCGGCGGCACCGCCGAGAAGGCCGCGCTGCTGGCCAAGGAAGCCCTGATGGACGACATCGACATGTACGAGCTGCTCGAGCGCGGTCCCAAGGACAAGCTCGAGGAACTGCGCATCGAGCTGTACGAGAAGGTCAACGCGCTGGGCATCGGCGCGCAGGGCCTGGGCGGCCTGACCACGGTGCTGGACGTCAAGATCAAGACCTACCCGACGCACGCGGCTTCCAAGCCGATCGCGATGATCCCGAACTGCGCGGCCACCCGCCACGCGCACTTCGTGCTCGACGGCTCGGGCCCGAGCTACCTGGAGCCGCCCAGCCTGGACCTGTGGCCCGACGTGCAATGGGCGCCGGACTACAACAAGAGCAAGCGCGTCGACCTGAACACGCTGACCAAGGCCGAGGTCGCCAGCTGGAAGCCGGGCGACACGCTGCTGCTCAACGGCAAGATGCTCACGGGCCGCGACGCCGCGCACAAGCGCATCCAGGACATGCTGGCCAAGGGCGAGTCGCTGCCGGTGGACTTCACCAACCGCGTCATCTACTACGTCGGCCCGGTCGATCCGGTGCGTGACGAGGTGGTGGGCCCGGCGGGTCCGACGACTGCCACGCGGATGGACAAGTTCACCGACATGATGCTGGAGAAGACCGGCCTGATCGCGATGATCGGCAAGGCCGAGCGCGGCCCGGTCGCCATCGAGTCGATCAAGAACCACAAGTCGGCCTACCTGATGGCGGTGGGCGGCTCGGCCTACCTGGTGTCCAAGGCGATCAAGCAGGCCAAGGTGGTCGGCTTCGAGGACCTGGGCATGGAAGCGATCTACGAGTTCGACGTGGTCGACATGCCGGTGACGGTGGCGGTGGACGCCGGCGGCACCAGCGCGCACATCACCGGCCCGGCCGAGTGGCAGCAGCGCATCGCCTCGGGCAAGGCGATCAAGATCCCGGTGGCGGCGGGCTGATCGCCCTCCCCCGTCGACAGCGACAAGGCCACCCTCGGGTGGCCTTTTTCATCGGCGGTGCCTTCCGGCACTTCGCGTCGCGCCGAGTCAGCGCGTATCACTGCGGGCATGAACGACCGCATCGATGGCAATCCCCCGCGCGGGCCGGCCGCCGGACATCATTTCCCTTCGGATGCGACGGCCCCCTCGACCACCGTCCGCACCACCCGCTGCGGGAACGGAATGTCGATGTTCAACCGGTTCAGCAATCGCAGGATCGCCAGGTTGACCTCGGAGCGCACCCCGCCCTGCCCGTTGTGCGGGTCGGAGATCCAGAAGGCGATCGTCAGCTCCAGGCCATCGGCGGCGAAGTTGCTCAGCGACACCGACGGTCCCGGCTCCGACAGCACGCGCGGCACCTTCTTGACCTCGTCGACCAGCTGCGGGAACAGCGCGTCCAGGTCGGTGCCGTAGGCCACCTGCACCACCGTCGTGACGATCACCTGCGGGTCGGCCAGCGACAGGTTCTCGACCCGCGTCGTGATCAGCGATTCGTTGGGCACGATCGCCTCGCGGCCGTTGAGCGCGCGGATCACCGTGTAGCGCGTCTTGATGTCGCTGATGCGGCCCTCGAAGTTGTCGACCTTGACCATGTCGCCGATGCGCAGCGAGCGCTCGGCCAGGATCATGAAGCCCGAGACGTAGTTCGCCGCGATCTTCTGCAAGCCGAAACCCAGGCCCACGCCGACCGCACCGCCCAGCCAGGACAAGGCGCTCAGGTTCAGGCCCACCACGTTCAACGCCACCATCGCGCCGACCACCAGCAGCGCCGTGCGCGTCAGGTTGACCGCGATCTTGCGCATCGACAGGTCCATCACCGACTTGCCGCGCAGCAGACGCGACTCCACCACCGACGACAGCCACAGCACCACCAGCAGCACGGCGCCGACCTGCACGACGCCGATGAGCACGTCATAGGCCGTCAGGTAGTCCTTGCCCGCTTTCGGCAGGAACTCGAGGTCCTGCTCCTTGAGTTCGCGGATCAGGATCGGCAGCACGCCGACGATCCACAGGATCGAACCCAGCCACGCAATCCAGGACACGCTGCGTTCCAGCAGCTTGATGCCGATGGAATTGGGCATCGTCGCCCGCAGCACGCGCGCCACCAGGCGGATCACAACCAGCGACAGCAGCACCGGGATCACGACGCGGAACAGCGCCACCGGCTCGCCGATCAGCGGCATCAGACGGCGGGCGCCGAAGGCCAGCATCAGCGCGATGACCGGGAACAGCACGCCGTCGAAGACGCGGTGCCCCAGCAGCACCGAGTGATGCCCCGGCGCCGTGGTCACATGCTTGCTGATGCGGAAGACGATCAGCCAGGACAGGGCCAGGCAGGCCAGTGCCAGGCCGACCTCGATCAGCGCCTGCGGGCGGGCGAGCATGGTGAGCAGCGATTCCAGCTCGCGCAGGCTCAGCGTGTGGTTCAGGGGTGTGGTCGTGCCCAAGATGAAGCTCAAGGAGGAAAACAATTCGGGAACCGGCGCGGGCCGGGCCAGTCAGTCGCGGGACGGACTGTGTGGCCGACGGCGCGCCGGCGGTTGCGGGCGCGATTGTCGCGCCGGCTCAGATGCCGGCCAGCGTCCGCAGGTGCACGCCGACGCTGCGCGCCAGCGCGCCGAGGTCGTAGCCGCCCTCCAGGCAGGAGACGATGCGCCCCTTCGCGTGGCGCCGGGCCACGTCCATGATGCGCAGCGTGATCCATTCGTAATCCGCCTCGACCAGCCCGAGCTGCGCGAGCTCGTCGTCGCGGTGCGCGTCGAACCCCGCCGAGACGAAGATCATCTGCGGCTTGAAGCGCTCCAGCGCCGGCATCCACAGCGACTCGATCATCTCGCGCACCTCGGCGCCCCGCGTGTACGGCGGCACCGGCACGTTGAGCATGTTCGCGCCCTTGGGCTCGGTGCCCGAGTACGGATACAGCGGGTCCTGGAAGATGCTGACCATCAGCACCCGGTCGTCGCCCGCCAGGATGTCCTCGGTGCCGTTGCCGTGGTGGACGTCGAAGTCGATGACCGCCACCCGGTCCAGGCCGCGCACGTCCAGCGCGTGCCGTGCCGCCACGGCCACGTTGTTGAAGAAGCAGAAGCCCATCGCCTGGTCGCGCGTCGCGTGGTGGCCGGGCGGACGCACCGCGCAGAAGGCGTTCTCGGCGCGCCCGTCCAGCACCAGCTCGGTCGCCTGCACCGCGGCGCCGGCCGCGCGCAGCGCCGCGGACCAGGTGAACGCGTTGGCGCAGGTGTCGGGATCGAGCGCCTTCATCGGATTGGGCACGCCCTGCCTGGCCTGCTGCTCGAGCGCCTCGAGCTCCGCCTTCAGCTCCGCGACGTAGCGGGCGGAGTGCGCCCGCTCCAGCGACTGCAGCTCGACCCGCGGCGCCTCGTGGCGGTCCAGCGCGGTGTCGATGCCGTGGGAGATCAGCCAGTCCTCGATCGCGCCCAGGCGCTGCGGACATTCCGGATGGCCGGCCCCCATGTCGTGGCGGTGGCAGTCGGGATGGCTGATGAAGGCGGTGCTCATGGTCGGCTCTGGCGCGGTCGGGGCACGTTCGGGGCTCGGTCGGGACATCCGCGGCGCTTCGTGGGAGCGAACGCAATCTGAGATATCGTGCGCCGATGAGTTCCGACGCTCCGACCCTCGCCTCCCCGCCGCTGGCCGACCTGCGCCGGCAGATTAGCACGATCATCAAGGGCAAACTGGCGCAGACGGAGGACTGTCTGGCCTGCCTGCTGGCCGGCGGCCACCTGCTCATCGAGGACCTGCCCGGCGTGGGCAAGACGACGCTGGCGCATGTCCTGGCGATCTCCCTGGGGCTGCGCTTCTCGCGGGTGCAGTTCACCACCGACCTGATGCCGGCGGACCTGCTCGGCGTCAACATCTACCAGCCGGGCGCGCAGGCGGCCGGCGGCAGCGCCTTCCAGTTCCATCCGGGGCCGGTGTTCAGCCAGGTGCTGCTGGCCGACGAGATCAACCGCGCCGGTCCCAAGACCCAGAGCGCGCTGCTCGAGGCGATGGAGGAGTACCAGGTCAGCATCGACGGCACCACGCATCCGCTGCCGCTGCCCTTCTTCGTCATCGCGACGCAGAATCCCAGCGAGCAGCTCGGCACGCATCCGCTGCCGGAGTCGCAGCTGGACCGCTTCCTCATGTGCATCAGCCTGGGGTATCCCGACCGGGCCGCGGAACGCGAGCTGCTGATGGGACAGGACAGCCGCGAGCAGCTGCGCGCGCTCAAGCCGGTCATGACGCCGGACCAGTTGCGCGAACTGCAGCGGGCGGTATTGCGCATCCATGCCTCGCCCGCGCTGCTGGACTACCTGCAGGCGCTGCTGGAGGCGACGCGTTCGGGCGAATGGTTCCAGGAGGGCCTGAGCCCGCGCGCGGGCCTGGCGCTGCTGCGGGCCGCTCGGGCGAAGGCGCTGCTGAGCGGGCGCGACTATGTCTCGCCGGACGACGTGCAGGCGATCCTGCCGCAGACGATCGCGCACCGGTTGCGGCCGCGCGGCGGCAGCGCGCGGGGCGCGCGCGAGCAGGTGCGCGCGATGATGGCCGCGGTGCCGCTGCCCTGATCGCGTCGTCGCGTTCCGTCGACCGGAGTCCGTCGTGCCCGTTCCCTCCTGGAAGCTGCCCTCGCTGAAGCTGCCGGCGGTCCGCTGGCCGTGGCAGCGGCGTTGGGACACGTGGTGGCAGGCGCGCCATCCGGCCAGCGACACGACGGCGCTGACGCAGCGCAACCTGTACATCCTCCCGAGCCGCCCGGGGGCCGCCTTCGTGGCGACGCTGCTGGTGCTGCTGCTGGCGTCGATCAACGACCAGCTGAGCCTGGGCTACCTGCTGACCTTCGTGCTGGCGGGCGCCGGGATCGCGTCGATGAACGCGACGCACCGCAACCTGCGCGGACTGAAGCTGGACCTGAAGACGCCGTCGCCGACCTACGCGGGCCAGCCACTGGCGCTGGACATCCGGCTGCACAACACCGGCGCGGCGCGTTTCGGCGTCGGCCTGCGGCCGCCCGGCGCCAAGGCGGCGGGCACGGCCTACACGGACGTTCCGGCGCAGGGGCATGCGCAACTGCACCTGCAGCTGGACATCGACCGCCGCGGCCGGCATGCGTTGCCGCGCCTGCGCATCGAATCGCAGTTCCCCTTCGGGCTGTTCGTGACCTGGAGCTACTGGCGCCCGGCGGCGCCGGCCTGGGTCTATCCGGCGCCGGAGCTCGACGCGCCGCCGGCGGCCGAGGTCGAGGACGGCCTGCCGCAGGGCCAGGGCCAGCCGGGCCTGGGCGACGACCCGGGCCTGCGGCCCTACCGGCACGGCGACTCGCCGCGGCAGATCCTGTGGAAGAAGTCGGCGCTGGCGCTGGCGCAACCGCAGCCGCCGTCGGGCAGCGGCGGCGGGGCCTCGCTGCTCGTGCGTGAGCGCCTGGGCAGCCGCGCCAGCGAGCAGTGGCTGGACCTGGCGGCGACCCGCGGCCTGCCGTTCGAGCAGCGCGTCTCGCGCCTGACGGCGTGGGTGCAGCGCGCGGAAGAGGAAGGCCTGCCCTACGGCCTGAAGCTGCGCGACATCGCCATCGATCCGGACTTGGGGCCGGATCATTTCCGGGTCTGCATGGAAGCGTTGGCGCTGATCCAGGAATAGGACGAGCCCTTCGCGCTGGGAAGCGCGAGCGACCGCATGGCAGCAAGAATCTGCCGGCACACCCACTCAATTGAGTTGGGATCGCCATCACTTTGGCCTGAACAGGCAATGGCAGGCAAGACCTGACCCCGCAAAACTGCATCTCAACCCTGTCGCTCGCCGCTGATTCGTCAGTGGCTATCCCGCGGTCAGGGCCGGTGTTCAGGCGCCACCATTCTTGCGCCAGTTCGGGAGATTGAGATGCGAGAACTTGAGCTTCATGAAATCGAGATGGTGTCCGGCGGGGATGCCGCGGCGACACGGATCGCTGGAACCGATTCGTGGGGAGACATCGTCAACGAACGGCTTTGGCTGGGCGCCCAATGCCAGGCAGCTGGAGGCTGGGGCTTGTATTGCTTCGACTTCGCCATGAAGTACGGCAACGCCTTCTGATCGAGACGACGACCCGGAGTCCACCGTGAAGGTCGAATCAATCCTTTCCCGGATCAGCCTCGGGCTCCGGGTCGTTCTGGCCGTGGCATTTGCCGGAGGGATCGCGCCCTGGCTGACGGTCCAGGCCTGGTCCCAGCTCCCGGCTCCCTTCAGCACACACATGGTTGTCGGCGTCGGTCTCACACGCGCATTCATGCTTGTGGGCCTTGCTTGGCTGTTGTTCCCGATTGGCTTTCAAGGAGCGTTCGCCCGTCCTGCCGGTTCCAGGCAGGCGACCCTTCTCGCCTTGTTCATCGCCGGCACTGTCGTCGCGGCCAGAGCCTGCGCAATGACCGTGACGCCCAACACGCAGGCGCACTGGTTCGGTTTCAACGGTACTCAGGTGGCCTATCTGACGGCATTCGCGATCGGGACTTCGGTCTTTGAAGAGGTGCTGTTCCGCTTCGTGCTGCTGGATCGACTCGCCCCGGTCGTCGGAGCACCGATCGCGTTTGTGCTGCAGCTCGGCTTCTTCACGTTCCTGCATCTGGACCGTGGCCCGGTCCAGCCGAGCCAGTTGATCCACGCAGCCCTCGCCGGCTGCGTGCTGAGTCAGCTCTATCTACGAACGCGACAGATCTGGGCGCCGATCATGCTGCACCTTGCCTTCAACGCGATGTCGGCAATGATGACCGGCATCAGCATCGACGGCGTGCAGATCTATCCGATGCTGGCCTCTGACAACTTCGGGAAGGCACACGGAGTGACCGCGTCCTCCATCGCCTTCGCCGTCTGGGCTGCGATTCTCGGTGCCCAGCTGCTCGGTGCCAGGCGAATCAAGCCTGGAGTTCAAGCCATCACTGCTGGAGTCGCCAATGCTTGACGCCGAGCTTCTTCAGTTTGCACAGGTTCACTACCCCGGTTTCGAGTTCCTGTTGCACTTCGGATCGACGGCGCACGGTGCGTCCCGCAAGCATTCGGACGTGGATCTGCTGCTGGTGTTTCCCGGCGCCATCCATCCCTTCCGGGAGACACGTCGTTGGCAGGGTCAGCTCTTCGACAGCTGGCTCTATGACATCGAGACACTGAACGGCCTCATCCATGCCGGTCGGACGGGACGCAACCATGTGATGCTCGACATCGTGTTGAGCTCCCGCGTCCTGCCCGAGCCCACCCCGAGATCGGATCTCCTGAAGACCGCGGCGGAACGCGTCCGGCGCGCCGGTCCGCTCCTGGCGGATCGCAACGACTTTCGCCATGTCGTGACCGGCCTCATGGACGACCTCGAGCAAGCCGAGGATCCCGTGGAACAGGCGGCCATCGCGCTCGATCTCCACAATGTCGTCCAGCAGACGCTGCTTTGCCTGATCGGCGCTGGCGGTTTTCGAAAGTCCCATGCGATCGCGCGGCTCCGCGACCATGACCCGGCGTTCTTCACCGAGCTGACCAACGCCGTCGCAGTGGCCCTGAAAGGAGACCATGGACCTCTGCTCGCGGCGGCCGGGCGACTGCTCGGCCGGCTTGGCGGCCCGCTGCGCGAAGGACATCGCACCAATCTCGACGGCTCCGTCCGGATGCCGCTCCCGGTGGTCTGAGAAACGCTAGCGGTTTTCTCTCCCGCCGACTTCTCGTCGCCCCGCGATGAGCCGACTCAAGATGTGCTACGTTGCGTGCTTCCGCACCCCCGTCATGAACCGCCGCCGAGTCCGCTCTCGGCCTGGAAGCCGTCGCGATGAGCGCCTCCGTCCCCTCGCCCCAGCCCGTCGCGGGCCTCGTCAAGCACCGAAGCCCGCTCCCCCGCGAAGCGCGCGACACGCTGTTCCTGCTGGCCATCATCGCGGCCACACTGCTGCCGCATGCCGGCCATCTGCCGTGGTGGTGCAGCCTGCTCACCGCCGCGATGCTCGGCTGGCGCGCCCGCCTGGCCTGGCGCAGCGAGGCCCTGCCCGGCCGCTGGACCCTGTTGGCCGTGCTCGCGCTCATCATCGGCCTGACCCTCGCCACCCACAAGACCATCCTCGGCCGGGAAGCCGGCGTCACCATGATCGCCATGCTGATGGCGCTCAAGACGCTCGAACTGCGCGCCAGGCGCGACGCCTTCGTCGTCTTCTTCCTCGGCTTCTTCCTCGTGCTGACGCAGTTCCTGTACTCGCAGTCGCCGCTGATGGCGCTCTGGATGATCGGATGCGTCTGGGCCCTGCTGTCCGCGCTGGTGCTCGCGCAGATGCCGCAGGGCGTGCCCAGCCTCAAGCTCGCCGCCCGCATCGCCGCGCGCAACACCCTCATCGGGCTGCCGGTGATGGTGGCGCTGTTCCTGCTCTTTCCGCGCTTCCCGCCGCTGTGGGGCCTGCCCAAGGACTCGGGCGCCCGCACCGGCCTGTCGGACTCGATGAGCTTCGGCGCCTTCGCGGACGTCGCCAGCGACGACACCATCGCGATGCGACTGCGCTTCGACGGCGCCCCGCCGCCGCAGCCGCAGCTCTACTTCCGCGCCCAGGTGCTGACGCGCTTCGACGGCAGGACCTGGACCGCCCCGCGCGTGAGCTGGGCCCCCGGCGATGACTCCCCCACCCTCCAGGGTCCGGTCTTCCGCTACGAGGTCACGATGGACCCGTTGCGGGTGGCCGCGATCCCGATGCTGGAGTTCAGCCCCGGCGCGACCGGCGCGCGGCTGTCCCTGGGCCGGCTGAGCGCCACCCGCGCCCCCCAGGGGCAATGGCTGGCACCCGCGCCCGTGGCCGAGGTGCTGCGCTTTCGCCACGAGGCCTGGCCAGGTGCGGTGCCCAGCACCCGGATGAGCCGCGCCGACGGCAATGAATCGCTGAGCCTGCCGCCAGGCCTCAATCCGCGCGCCCGCGCGCTGGGCGCATCGCTGCGGGAGCGCTTCGGCCTGCTGGACGAGGACGCGCGAGCCCGCGCCGTGAGCCGCGAGCTGATGTCGAGCATCCGCCGCGACGGTTTCGGCTACACGCTGGCGCCCGGCGTCTACGGCGAGACAACGCCCGATGCGATCGACGAGTTCTGGTTCGACCGCAAGCTCGGCTTCTGCGAGCACTTCGCCTCCGCCTACGTCGTGCTGATGCGCGCGGCCGGCGTGCCCGCGCGCGTGGTCACCGGCTTCCAGGGCGCCGATGCGAACCTGCAGGACGGCGACCTGATCGTGCGGATGAGCCAGGCCCATGCCTGGGCCGAGTTCTGGACGCCGTCGGGCGGCTGGCAGCGCGCCGATCCCACCGCCGCGGTCTCGCCCGAACGCATCCAGGGCCAGCCCCTGCGCCCGCCACCGGGGCTGATCACCGGCGCCCTCGACCAGTGGCGCCCCGGGCTGCTGGCGGACCTGCGCGCCACCTGGGAGCGCCTGAACAACCGCTGGCAGCAGACGGTGCTGAACTTTTCGACCGGCGACCAGATGAGCCTGCTCAAGCGGCTCGGCGTCGACAACCCGGACTGGACCACGCTGGGACAGGTCGCCGGCGCGCTGCTGGCGCTCACCGCCGTGATCGGCGCCGGGGCGGCCGCCTGGCAGAGGCGGCCGCACGATCCGTGGTCGCGCCAGCGCGCCCGGGTCCGGCGCGAGCTGGAACGCCTGGGCCTCCCGACCCGCGACGACGAGACGCCGCGCCGCTGGGCGGCCTCGCTGGTCGAGCGCCACGGCGCCCGCGCCGAAGCCGTCGCGGCGTCGCTGTTGCAATTGGAAGCGCAGCGCTATCGCCAGGACCTCGTCGCGGCCACGTCACAATGGCAGCGCCTGTTCGCGGCGCAATGCGCCGAGCTCCGGCAAGTCCTGGCCCGCTGATCCCGCATGACGCCCGCAAGACCGCCCGCATGACCGTTCTCCGCCGTACCCGCAGTCCCTCTCCCCGCCGCGCGTTCCTGCGCACGCTCCTGCAGGTCTCGATGACCGCCTCGCCGCTGGTGGCCGCCCTGGGCGCCGCGCCCGCGGCGGCGCAGACCGAGCCGCCGGCCCCGACGCATGCCGCGTCCAAGGCCAAGCCCGCGAAGAACGCTGCGAAGAACGCCTCGAAGAGCGCCCCGAAAAAGCCCGCGCGCAAGCCGGCCGTGCTGCCCGAGTACGGCGATCGCGCCGACGTGATGGCCTTCGCCGACGCGCAGGCGGAGTCGCTCGGCTACCGCCGCGAGGAGTTGCGCGCCATCCTCGCGCTGGCGCGTCCGCAGCCGACGGTGCAGCGGCTGATCCTGCCCGGACCGCCGGGACAGGCGAAAGACTGGGGCGCCTACCGCCAGCGCTTCATCGAGCCGCAGCGGCTGCAGGCCGGCCTGGCCTTCTGGGCCACGCACGAGGCGGCGCTCGCGCGCGCCGAGGCCGGCTACGGCGTGCCGGCCGAGATGATCGCCGCGGTGATCGGCGTGGAGACCTTCTACGGCCGCATCATGGGCGGCTTCCGCGTGCTGGACGCGCTGGCGACGCTGAGCTTCGACTACCCGTCGCCGCTGCCGCCCGGCGCGCGCGACCGCAGCCCGTTCTTCCGGGAGGAACTGCGCCAGTTCCTCATCCTGGCGCGCGAGAACGGCCTGGACCCGATGGCGATGAAGGGCTCGTACGCGGGCGCGATGGGATGGGGCCAGTTCATGCCCGGCAGCTGGCGGCGCTACGCGATCGACTTCGACGGCGACGGGCACGTGGACCTGATCAACAGCCCGGTCGACGCGATCGGCTCGGTGGCCAACTTCCTGAAGGAGCACGGCTGGCAGCGCGGCATGCCGACGCACTACGAGGTGCAGGTGCCCAGCGACACGGCGGCGCGGGCGCAGCTGCTGATCAGCGACGTGCTGCCGCAGCTGGACGCGCGGCAGTTCGAATCGGTCGGCGCGCAGCTGTCGCCGCAGGGGCGGGCGCACAACGGGCCACTGGCACTGATCGAGCTCCAGATGGGCGGTGCCGCGCCGGTGTACGTCGCGGGCACGCAGAACTTCTACACGGTGACCCGCTACAACCAGAGCAGCTACTACGCGATGGCGGTCATCGAGTTCGCCAACACGCTGGGGAGCTGGCGCAAGGCCACGGGCGCGACCGACGCGAAGCCGGCGTCCGGCGGGGCCAGCGGGAGCTGATGCCGGCGCGGTGACGGCAACCCGCCTGCAAGAAGGTCAGATGGCTCAAGCCTGGGCGACCAGCATCGGATGCGGCAGCGCGGGCGACGTCCAGGGGTCCGACACGCCGGCACCGGCGCCCTGCCGCGGCGAGAGACTCGCCATCGCTTCCGTCATCTCGGCGACCGAGCGCTTGAGTCGACGCCGCGTGGACACGGAGGCGCCGGTTTCCGGATCGTAGTAGTGACTGTCGACGTAGCGCCGACGCTCCGGGTCCAGGCGCCCTTCAGAAGTACTCCAAGGGTCGTCGACCACCGGCCAAGGCGACGACTGGAATGGGCGGAAAGGTTCGGCGACGGGTGTCAGCGGGCCATAGGCGGTAACCGAAAGCCCAAGGGGCGGGAAGGTCAGCGTGACCGGCAGCCCGGCACCACTCTCCATCCACCCGCCCGGCAATCCGAAGGTGATCTCCCACGGATTGCGGATCGGCGCTATGCTGGTCTTCGGACCGAAGATGGCGGTGGCGTCGTACGTCGGACTACGGTCTCGATAAACCTTGAGTCCATTAGGCTTGCCATCCGGCCTCAGGCCGGGCACGAACGCCGTGCCGTTTGGCCCATCGTGGTGCTTGACGTAAAGATACTCCTCCAACGTCACCGTCTCCCTGGGGATTTCTGATTTGGACAAGTCGTTGTAGCGCCGCTCATAAGCCTGGAGGTCCCGGTACATCGCTGCAATCTGGTTTTCAAGCAGCGACCTGTCGCCCAGTTCCCTTTGATGCCGCTCCTTCCAGCGCCTGGGCATGTACTGAAAAACGCCGAGCGCATTCTTGTTGACGACGTTCTTGCCCAGTCTCGATTCGAAATACGCAAATTTCACCGCCGCATCAATCAGATGCTGCTGCACGCCCAGCTTCTTGCCGTGCTCAACGATCTTTTCGGCAACGGCTTTCTGTTTCGGACTGATCGGTTCCATTTCAATTGCACTCCATAAGCGACATCTCCGAAGAGATCCACCGATTCAATGCCTTATGCATCGAATCACCGATGAGCGCCGGGAAGTCCGGCCTCTCATTTCTGAGGTGCGCACACGCGCCGTCCCCGAGTAGCGAGTGCGCGACCACGTAGTAGCGGGGCCATTCGGCGCCGCTGCGGGCAGCCTGACGAGCATAGAACTCCAGCGTTTCTTTCGCCCATGGGGAGTAGAGAGCGCCGCGTATCGGCTCGAACTCCAGGCGATCGCCTTCCCGTCGTAGACGATATTGGCGGGGAATCACGAAGAGCCCGTCGATGCCGTCGATTGGCCCACTCCACAGCGAATGTGCAAAGAGTTCGCCGTTGTCTGAGAGATGCGGACTGGGAAAGTCACGATCGCCATCCACCTCCGCCACCAGCCCTGTGCCGTCGACAAACGCGAAGAGCGTCTCGTGAGGTCCGCCATTTGAGCCGCACAGCAGCACAATCCGCGTGCGTTGATGTTCAGGACCGATATCGACAAGACGAGCCCTGAAATCGCTGCATCCTGGCCGTAGAGTGGTCATTCGATGGAACATCACTCGACCTTCAGGCGTCGCCGCCGTGATTGAGGAACTCGCCACATCTTCGAGTTCATCGACACGTGCATTGCCTCGCATCACGTAGACACCGCGTGCCGTCCGGATGGTCTCCTCGTAACCATCAACGGACGCGATGGATCCAAAGGCGGTGGCGATGAGCAAGCCCCCCAGCATGAGTCGGCTCGCAAAACGACTCCACGATGCACCTGACATGTCGACAATCTCCGGCGAAAACCCTGATGAAGGCACGTCAGTCGACCCACCGCAAACGCAAGTTCAGACGATCCATTCGACAACACGTCCGTCGAATGAGCGCTCGGAATGCGGAGGAACACCAGCATCCTTGGCCATCGCTTCGAGGTAGCGTCGGGTCATGACCGCCTTGCCCCGCCTGTCTCGCCGCCTGTCATGCGTCGCGCTGCTGATACCGCTGCTCGCATCCGGCCAGGCGCCCGCGCCGCCGGCGGCGGAGGCGTCCGCTTCAGCCTCCGCGCCGGCGCTCGCGCCCATCGCCGCCAGCCTGCGCTACGACTCGCGCCTGGCCGAGTTCAAGAAGCCCTTCGGCGCCCAACCGGCGAAGACTTGGATCGACTTCCAGCTCACCGCCCTACCCGGCGTCGAGAAGCTCGAGCTCGTCATCGAGCGCCGTCGCGTCGAAGGCAACGAGGACCTGATCGTCTACACCGAAGAGGCGCGTGTTCCGCTGCACAAGGCCGGGGCCACGGCAGGCCGCGAGTCGTGGAAGGCGCGCCATCGCTTTGGCGCGCCAGGCGTCTACGGCTACTACTTCATCGCCACCGTCGGCGGCACGCGCTACGTCGTCCAGAACAACAACGACGCCATCCATTGGACGAAGGAAAAGGGCTCGATGGGACCTGCTTCCGTCGCGCCGCTGCCTGACCTCGCCGAAACGAAAGGGCCGGTCCCGCCCTTCGCGATCCGCCGCTACCGGCAGACGATCCATGCGCCCGACTTCACCGTGCCGGACTTCGCCCGCGACCTCGTCTACTACTACGTCTTCCCCGAGCGTTTCCGCAACGGCGACAAGGCCAACGACCCGCAGGTCGGCCAGGCGAAATACCAGGACCACGGCATCGAGCGCCATCCGCGCTGGCTGGACCGCCCGTACAAGCCGGGCAGCGGCGATGGCTCCGACGCGGTCTACAACAACGACTTCTTCGGCGGCGATCTCGCCGGGATCATCGAGAAGCTCGACGACCTCCGCGAGCTCGGCGCCAACGCGCTCTACCTGACACCGGTCTTCCAGGCCGCCAGCAATCACAAGTACGACACCGGCGACTACAAGCGCATCGATCCCGGCTTCGGCACGAATGCGGATTTCGAGCGCCTGGCCAGCGAAGCCGGCAAACGTGGGATCCGCGTCATCCCCGACACCTCGCTGAACCATGTCGGCGCGGACTCGCCCTACTTCAACCGCTTCGGCAACTTCCCGGCCGGCGGCGCCTTCGACCACGGCAAGCCCAATCCGGCCTCGCCGTATGCGAGCTGGTTCAGGTTCGATCTCTCCAAGGCGACCCCCGGCGACCAGTACGCCGCCTGGATCGGCATCCGGGACCTGCCCGAACTCGACAAGGCCAGCCGTGCGTTCCGGGACTACGCCTTCGGCCGCGACGGCGTGATGCAGTTCTGGCTGGACCGCGGCGCGGCCGGCTGGCGCATGGACGTGGCGCCATGGGTGCCCGACGACTTCTGGCGCGCCTGGCGCGTCGCGGTGAAGCGCCATCAGCCGCAGGCGCTGACGATCGCCGAGACCTGGTTCGACGCGAGCAAGTTCTTCCTCGGCGACACCTTCGACGCGACGATGAACTACATCTTCCGCAACGCCGTGCTGGACTATGCGGCCGGGGCCGACGCGCAGCGCGCGTACCAGAACCTCGAGCTGCTGCGCGAATCCTATCCGGCGCCGTCGCTGTTCGCGTCGATGACGCTGCTGTCCTCCCACGACCAGCCGCGCGCGCTGCATCACTTCGGCGTGCGTGACGACAGCTCGCCGGAGCAGATCGCCGAGGCCAAGCGGCGCCTGCTGCTGGCGGTGTTCTTCCAGATGACCTGGCCAGGCGCGCCGACGGTCTACTACGGCGACGAGGTCGGCCTGGGCGGCGGCGAGGATCCGTACAACCGCGCGCCCTATCCGTGGGCCGACGAAGGGGGCAAGCCGGACCTCGCGCTGCGCGAGCAGTTCAAGCGCCTGATCGCGTTGCGGCATGCGCAGCCGGTGCTGCGGCACGGCACCTTGTCGGCGCCGCTGTGGCTCGACGAGCACGTCATCGTGCTGCTGCGCCAGGACGGCCGGCGCAACGCGATCGTCGCGATGAACAATGCCGCCGAACCGCTGCGCGTGGCGATCGCGCTACCGCCCGCGCTGCGCGGCATGCCCTTCATCGATGCGATGACGCCGGGCGCGCCGATGAAGGCGGGAGCCAGCGGGAAGCTGCTCGTGGAAATCGGACCGATGACGGGGCGGGTGCTGGTCGGCGATTGAAACCCACCGGGGCGGAGGATGCACAGAGCATGTCGTGTGCAACCCTTGAACGCGCCATGCTGACCCCGTCGACGACCCGCCACTCATGGACGCCATCCCCCGTCCTTGGCATGCCCGGCAACAGTGGCCCAACGGCCCCCGCCGGAACTGGAAAAGAGGGTTGCCGGCAATCTGCACAGCCCGAGCCATCGCCCCGGAATTGGAAGTCGCCCCCGCCGATCGCCCTGGGTCGGACGGGCGTCAGATTGACATGTCGGCGCGCATTCCTCGATGCCGCCGCTGGCGAGTTGAATCGGCTCGCTGCCCTTGGCGCCCGGGACGACGCTGCCTACTTCGACGGCGAACTGAGGGAGATCCGTGAGCACCTCATGCGGAGCCTCCAGCTCGACAATTCCGAGCTGCAGAGCCGCCGGGAGGCCTTGGCGACGCTGGCCGGGGCCCAGACCTGGCGACTCCGGCTCGACATGGATCTTCAGCGGGTCGATGCCGCATTCCCTCGCGGGTGGCGCGTCCTTGCCGGCGACACGGCCTGGCTGGACCCGATGGCCCGTGTCGCTGTCGAGCAGACAGCTTTCCGCACCGCGCGATTCATGGCCGCCGAACCGTGCTCGCTGGACGAAGCGCGGGTGATGGCCCACCGCGCGGCGGACTCGATCGCGGGGGGCTGCCCGGAAACTTCCGCGCTGGTGATCGAACGCGTGCGTCACGCGATGTCGGCCCACGCTCGAGCCACCATCGTCGCCCCCCTGGTGAGCATGCTGCGCATCGATGGCACCGCGAGCCTCGACGACGCCGTCGCGGCCCTCGTCCCATTGACCCTCCTGCCGCCCGACATGGCGAAACGCCTGAGAGAGGAGGGCCTCACGATCTTCCCTGCGCCGGGTCGCGTGGATGACGTCCCCCGCCGCCCACCCGTGGGAGAGGAGGTCGCGCAACGCAGCTTCGGCTTCTATGACCCCAGGGGGCAAATGATCGTGGTCCAGACCCAGCCGCTGCACATCGGCCTGGCCCGCGCCGCCAACCCGAGCACTCCACTCCACGAAGCCGCGCATGCCTACGAACACCTGATCGGCAAGTGCACGCATGTCGATGCGCCGTTCGTCGCGGCACGGGATGCCGACCTGGCGGATGGCCATATCCACCCGGTCGAGGATGACTATTACCGCGTGGCCCAGCCGGACGGCAGCTCCGATCCGCAAGTGGAAACCTTCGCCCAGAGCATGGCGATGTACCTGATGGGCGACCGTCGCTGGCCCTCGCTTTACGAGTACTGGGACAGGCAGTTCAAGACGGGGCAGGTGTTCTGAGCGGCTTCAGAACTTGTAGGTCGCGCCGATCAGGTAGGTGCGGCCCCACTTGATGTATTCCAGCGGACGGTCCTTGGTGGCCGCGTAGGTGCGGTAGGCCTCGTCGGTCAGGTTGTTGACCTGTGCCAGCAGGCCCAGGCCCTTCAGCGGACCTTCGGTGAAGTTGTAGCCGATCTGCGCGTCGACGATGCTCTCGCCCACCACGTAGCGCAGCGTGCGCGCACCGTTGAAGTTGCCGATCTCGCCGATGAAGTCCGAGCGCTTGCGCTGGCTCACGCGGACCTCGAAGCCGTTGGCCTCGTAGTACGCGGTCAGGTTGTACACGCGCTTGGACAGGCCCGGCAGCGTGATGAAGCCCGAGCCCACGCTGCTCGCGCTCTCCGGGTCCTTGATCTCGATGTTGCTGCTGTTGAAGCTGGCGCTGGCGACGATGCCGAAACCGTTCAGCGACTTGCTGATCAGGTTGAACGGCAGCGAGGCCGTCAGCTCCACGCCGCGCAGCTTGCCGCCCTGGCCGTTGTACGGCGCGGTGTAGGTGCCGATGGGCAGCGCGTCGGGCTGGCCCGGCTGCGGCGTGTAGCCGGCGACGAAGCGCGAGAAGTCGTAGCGGTCGTTGCCCTGCGTGTAGATGTAGCTGCGCAGGTCCTTGTAGTAGCCGGCCACCGAGACATAGGCCTTGGAGCCGAAGTACTTCTCCCAGGACAGGTCGACCGCGTTGGCGCGCCACGGATCCAGCTCCGGATTGCCGCCGCTCGCGCCCGGCTTGCCGGTGTTGGCGTCCACGCCGAAGTCCAGCGCCGAACGCAGCTGGTCCACCTTCGCCCGCGCCATCTGCTTGGCGACGGCGAACCGCAGGGTCTGGTCATCCGTCAGCGACCAGGCCAGGTTCAGTGCCGGCAGGTAGTCGGTGTACTTCTTGCCGCCGCTCAAGGGCTTGACCTGCTGGCCGGCCGGGGCCGTGCCGTCGAAGTAGTTCGACTGCGAGGACTGGTCGGTGTGCACCACCTGCAGGCCGACATTGCCGCGCATCGGGATGCCGAAGGTCGATGAGTCGATGTTGCCCTTGAAGAACAGCGTCGCGACCTTCTCCTTCACGTCCCAGGCCTTGGAGATCAGGTAGCTCTCCGTGTCCGTCGGATTGAAGGTCATGTAGCGGCCGACCGCGCCCGGCACGTTCCACGCCGGGATCATGCCCAGGCCGGCGAAGCTCAGGTCCACCGGGCTGTACTGCAGGTCCGAGCCGATCGCCGTGTTGCCCTGCGCGCCGACGTTGATCGCGCCTTCGGGCTGGCGCTTCTTCTTCGAGCGGTCCGCGTAGTTCAGGCCCAGGTCGAAGTCGGAGAACCAGCCGTTCACCGCCGCCGGCGCCGGCAGGTTGCCCACCAGCTTGAAGCCGGTCAGCTCGTCCTTGACGTTGGGCGTCTTGCCGTAGCCCGAGCCGTAGATGGTGTTCTGCAGGTACAGCTTGCTCGGGTCGGAATAGTTCAGCCCCGGCGTGATCTGCGAGAAGTCGCCCGACTGGAAGGCCAGCTTGACGTTGTCCAGCGGGATCGCGCCCGGCACGGCCAGCAGCTGCGTGTTGTTCTCGAGGTTGATCTCGTTGCGGGTGGCGCGCGAGTAGTTGACGTCGGCCGTCAGCGACAGGCCGCTCTCGAACTTCAGCTTGTTGTTCCAGCCGGTGGCGACGATCTTGTCGTCGCGCTTGTTGTACATGCCGCGCACCAGCGGATAGGCATTGAGCAGCGTGCCGCCGGTCTGCGTGCCCGCGCTGTTGGTGGTGACGCCCGACCAGTCCAGCGGCGCGTTGTTGCCGTTCCAGGTCATGCTCATCTCGAACTGGTTGGCCGTGTCTTCCGCCTTGGCCTTGGTCCAGAAGCCGTCGACGACGCTGGTCCAGTTCTTCGTGGGCCGGAACTCGATCGTGCCCATCAGCGCGTCGCGTTCGGTCTTGCCGGTGCGACGCAGCGCCTTGATGCCGCCCGAGTTGTAGGTGCCCGCCGGCAGGCCGGTGCGGGCCGACTGGTCCCAGGGCTCGTACAGGCCGACCTGCTCTTCCTGCGTCGGCGTCTCCTGGTGCGCGAAGCCCAGCGACACGCCGATGGTGCGGTCGGCGAATTGGTCGATGTAGCTGGCGCTCAGGCGGTTGCCGGTGGCGCTCGCGTTGGCCGCCGAGCCCAGCGAGTTGCGCTGGCCGCGCGCGTTCAGCGTCACCACGCGGTTGCTGAAGTTCAGCGGACGGACCGTCTGCATGTCGATCGTGCCCGACAGGCCCTGGCCCACCAAGCCGGCGTCCGGCGTCTTGTAGACGACCACGCCGCTGAGCAGCTCGGAGGGGTACTGGTCAAACTCGACGCTGCGGTTGTCGCCGGTGGAGACCAGCTCACGGCCGTTGAGCAGCGAGGTCGCGAAGTCCGGCGACAGGCCGCGGACCGAGATGACCTGCGCGCGGCCGGCCACGCGCTGGGCCGACAGGCCGGGCAGGCGGGCGATCGACTCGGCGATGGACACGTCGGGCAGCTTGCCGATGTCCTCGGCCGAGACGGCCTCCACGATGGAGTCGGAATTCTTCTTCACCGAGATCGCGGCCTCGATGCCGCGGCGGATGCCGGTGACGGTCACCGTCTCCAGCTGGCGGTCGGAGGCGGCCTTCTCGGCGGCGGCCTTGTCGGCCTCGGTCTGGGGCTGCTGGGCCTGCTGGGCGTGCGCGGCGCCGGCCATCAGGGCCAGCGTCATCAGGCAACCGGCGGCAACCGGCTGCACCCGGAACAACTCGCGCGAGGCGTGCGATGTCTTCATGTCTTTGTCTCCTGTGGCTCTTGCTGCTCTGTCGACAAGAATTCTGTACTAAAACTAGATCACGATCCAAGCTCTCGCAAACCCTGGACGTGCGCAGCAAGCACCGACATGGCGGAAAAACGACGAAGTTACCTCGGGTTTCCACCGATAAAACGCGAAATTAGGGAGTAGAAATGAAAAACGGCGGCCCGCCGGGCCGCCGTTAACAGGTAGTGATGTAGCTGGACTACAACCGTTTCGTGTCAGCGCACTGACTGTTCCAACGCGAAGGCGGCGCCGGCCAGCGCGGTCAGCGTGTCGGTGATCAGCACGCAGGGCACCGAGGCCAGGTAAGGCGCGAAACGCCCCTTGTCCTCGAAGCGCGCGCGGAAGGAGGACTGGAAGAAGCGGTCGCCCAGGCGCGGCACCACGCCGCCCCCGATGTAGACGCCGCCGCGGGCACCCAGCGCCAGCGTGACGCTGCCGGCGAAGCTGCCGAGGAAGGCGCAGAACTGGTCCATCGTCCGGACGCAGATCGCGTCGCCGGACAGGGAGCCCTCGACGATCTGCTCCGCCGTCAGGCGCTGGGCCGGCGGCTGGCCGGCCACGGCCGCCACCGCGGCATGCAGCGTCGGCAAGCCGATGCCGGACAGGAAACGCTCGGCGGACACATGCGGGAACTCCTTGCGGGCGACGGCCAGCAGCTCGCTCTCATAGTCATTGGTCGGCGCCAGCGTCATGTGGCCGCCCTCGCCCGGCAGCGCGATCCAGCCGCCCGAGGTCTCGATCACGCCGCCAACCCCCAGGCCGGTGCCGGGGCCGATCACAGCCAGCGTGCCGCGCGGCGTCGTCAGCGCCGGTCCGGGCACGGCCCGGACCTGGTCAGCGCGCAGGCCCGGCAGCGACAGCGCCAAGGCCTCGAAGTCGTTGAGCAGGCGAAGCTCGTCCAGGCCGAGCTCGGCCTGCAACTGGCTGCGCGAGAAGGTCCAGTGGCTGTTGGTCAGTTCGATGCGATCGCTGTTGATCGCCGTGGCCAGCGCCAGCGAGGCCCGCTTCGGCCGCGCCGTCACGCCCTCGCCGGCGAGTTCCTTCAGATAGGCCTCGGCCGCGGCGCGTAGCGACTCGTACCGGGCGACCGGCAGCTTGCGCACATGCGCCACCGGCTTGCCCGGGCCGTCGACCCAGGCGAAGCGCGCATTGCTGCCGCCGATGTCCGCCACCAGCCACGGATAACCCGCGGCGTCCGCTGTCTGGCCGCCTGCACGGCCGCTCGTCTCCGCCCGGCTCGGGGCCACACCCTGTTCTGCTTGCACTGTTCTTGTCCTGCTGTTCGGCGATTCGCCGGTTCGGCTTGATGAGGCGCGCGGCGCGCCGGATGCCGTCGCTGGGACGGCTTCCACGCAAGGTAGCAAAACTACACCAATCGCACAAGAGCGAAGTCACCGAGTTGCCGCCCGCGGGCCACACGATACCAGACATGGTTTCAGATTATCTTCGCAACTGCTTGTCGTGACTCACATTTCCAATTCAAACCGCCTTGGCCTCGTGGCTCGAAATGACTGTAGTCACACTACAGCACGGATCCCAGGACTCGGGCAAGCCGCGTGCCTTGCGCGGCTTGGGCGGCGCTAGGGCGAACCCTTTCGGCGGGCCGGGAGCGGCGCGCCATAATCGTGCTTTTCCCCACAGTTCGCCCAAGGCCGGCTTCGCGCCGCCGCTCACCGGGCCCGTCTCCGGGCGGCCGGCCCGGTTTTCGCCCTCCTCCTTCATGCGTGAATTCGACAGTCCCCGGCTGATCGCCGACATCGGCGGCACCTTCGCCCGTTTCGCCCTGGAGACCACGCCGGGCGAGTTCGAACACATCGCGCTGCTGCGCTGCGCCGAACACGCCGACTTCCACGCCGCGGTCCGCGCCTACATGGACCGGCTGCCGCGCCAGCTCAAGGTGGCGCATGCCGCGATCGCGATCGCCAACCCGGTCGAGGGCGACCAGGTGCGGATGACCAACTACCACTGGCAGTTCTCGATCGAGGAGGCGCGCCAGCGCCTGGGCCTGGACACGCTGGTGGTGGTCAACGACTTCACCGCGCTGGCGATGGCCCTGCCCCGGCTGCGCGGCAGCGAGATCCGCCAGATCGGCGGCGGCGAGGCGCGCGCGCACAGCGTGATCGGCCTGCTGGGCTCGGGATCGGGCCTGGGCGTGTCGGGACTGATCCCGGCCGGCGAGGGCTGGATCTCGCTGGGCTCCGAAGGCGGCCACACCAACTTCGCGCCGCGCGACGAGCGCGAGATCGCGCTGCTGCGCTTCGCCTGGAACGAGTACGAGCACGTGTCCTTCGAGCGGCTGCTCTCGGGACCGGGTCTGGAGCTGATGCACCGCGCGATGGCGGACTACCTGAAGCGGCCGTCGGAGCCGCTGACGGCGCCGGACATCACCGCGCGCGCGCTCGAGGCCGCCGACCCGGTCTGCGAGGCCACGCTGGACCTGTTCTGCACGCTGCTGGGCACGGCGGCGGCCAACCTGGCGGTGACGCTGGGCGCGCTGGGCGGCATCTACATCGGCGGCGGCATCGTGCCGCGGCTGGGCGAGTACTTCGACCGCTCGCGCTTCCGCGAGCGCTTCCAGGACAAGGGCCGCTTCTCCGCCTACGTCGCCGCGATCCCGACCTTCGTGATCACGGCCGAGCACGCGACCTTCAAGGGCGCCTCGGCGATCCTGGAGGCGCAGCTGCGCAGCCTGCAGACCAGCGGCGGCGCCTCGGCCATCGTCGGCCAGATCAAGCGCGCGCGCGACGGCCTCTCGCCGGCCGAGCAGCGGGTGGCGGACCACGTGCTGGCGCATTCGCGCAAGGTGCTGAACGACCCGATCGCCGAGATCGCCCGCGCGGCCGGCGTGAGCCAGCCGACGGTGATCCGCTTCTGCCGCTCGCTGGGTTGCGAGGGCCTGTCCGACTTCAAGCTGCGGCTGGCCTCGGGCCTGACCGGCACCGTGCCGGTCAGCCACACGCAGGTGACGCAGGACGACTCGATGGTGGAGCTCGGCGAGAAGGTGCTGGGCAACACCGCGTCGGCGATCCTGCAGGTGCGCAGCCAGCTCAACCGCGACATGATCGACCGCAGCATCGAGCTGCTGCTGAACGCCTCGCGCATCGAGTTCTTCGCGATCGGCCATTACGGCGTCGTCGCGCAGGACGCGCAGTTCAAGTTCCTGCGGCTGGGCGTGGCGTGCAATGCCTACGTCGAGCCGCGGCTGCAGCTGCTGGCCGCGCAGACGCTCAAGGCGGGCGACGTCGCGGTGCTGATCAGCAGCAGCGGCAAGCTGCCCGAGCTGATCGCGGTGGCCGACGCGGCGCGCGAGCGCGGCGCGCATGTGGTGGCCATCACGGCGAGCCAGTCGCCGCTGGCGAAGAAGGCCGACGCGGCCTTGATCGTCGACCACGTCGAGGACGTGGCCACGCACCTGCCGATGATCAGCCGCATCCTGCACCTGCTGGTGATCGACATGCTGGCGGTGGGCGTCGCGATGCGGCGCGACAACGCGGGGACGGCCGGCCTGGCGCTGGGCGCCGCGCATCCGGATCTGGACGAGGCGGACGGCAACGGCCAGGCCAGCGCGCGCCGCGCCGCGCCGGGCATCAGCCTGGCCTCCCCGCTGGCGAAGCTGACGGCGCACAGCCGCTGAACCACGCTCCCCCGCAAGGGGGGGATGTCGGGTGCACGGTGACACGGCCATGACTGAGAGGGACCCTTCTCTCACCATGAGTCCCGCACCATGCCGCATCCCTCGCAACAATCCGCCGCCCAGCCGGTTCAACTTGTCGCCCGCGAGCACGGGACCGAAACCGGCCTGTTCTACGTTCTGGCGGAAGCGCTGGATGTCTCCGACGAGACCTGGGTGCTCGACACGCCCAGGATCGCGAATGGGCTGCGGACGCAGCTGTCGAGCCTGACGAAGGACTTGCCGGCCTCCGCCGACCGCGAGTGGAAGATGTCCTTGACGGACATCGGCGTCGAACTCGCACAAGGCCGGGTCCCTCTGGCGAAAGGATTGGCCGCGCTGGCCGGCGGGTTCGACGTCGCGGGGACCGACCGGCTCGTCGACCTGCCCGCCACCGCGACCGGGGCACCCGATGCCGGCGATGGCCAGACCCCGGCGCGATCTTCCCCGGCGCCGTCGATCAAGGTCCGCCTGTCGACGACCTTCTGCCTGCGTGTCCTCGACCTGCTGGCGCAGCGCCTCGAGGCCTATCCGGAGGAGTCGCTCAACGCCCACGGCAAGGCCGCCACGCTGCGACTGTTCCGTTCAGCCCTCATCAGCGGCCTGGACGGATCCCCCTTCCTCATCGACATCGACCAGCTGCGGCGTGATCTGGCACAGGTCGACGCGCCCGCCGCGGAAGTCACCGCCCGCGTCGAGTCCCTGAGGAAGCACTATCTCGCACTGGCGGAGCTGGCGCGCCAGGGCGTGATCGGCAAGATTCAGCTGGTCAGCAACGCCCCCGTCGTCCGGGGCGAGCCCGGCTGGACTCGCCTGGACAGCAGCCGGTGGTCCTCGTCCTCCGACGCCCCCCTGCGGACGCTCCTGCCCGATCTCCGGGGCCTGCCGACGCCGCGCACCGCGGAGGACGTGCTGTCCGCCCTGTTCCAGACCCTGCGCGTCGACAAGGACCGTTGGCAGCTGTCGCGGCTCGACGGCCGCCTTCGCATCGACTCGGCCCTTCCCCACAACACCGGCACCCGCATTTACTTTGCGCCGGCGACCGAGGAGACCGTGCTCGCGCAGAACGAGCTGCTGCTGACCCTGGCACGGCTGCTGCGGCTCACCGGCCTGGGAGCCGCTTCGCCGTATCGCTGGCCCGAATCGATGCGGATCGACGAGAACCAGTTCAAGGCCGGCCAGCTGGTGCTGGCCCGTGCGGACCGCGCCGGTCGGTGGACCGTCGACCAGGAGGCGGTCCATCGCCTGTTCAGCGATGTCGTCGACGTGCACGAGCCCCCCGTGCGGGCGGGCCCGGTAGGCCACTGGAGCGACCGGATCCCCCTGCCCGCGACGCTGGAGACCCTCACCTCTTCCGAGGAACCGCCGGAGGTGCTGCGCCTCTTCGTCGCCTTGGAGAACGATGAGACGGCGGATCAGATGGGGTTGCACTTCCTGCGGCAGTACCGGGACCGGGGCGGGCTGGTGTGGATCCGGATGGCACAGGACAGGTCCTGGACCGTCCGCATGGGTCAGTCGCTGCTCGAGGGCCGCGGCGCCGGCGCGAAGGCGCGGCGGGTCCAGCTGATCGTCGACGGTCATGGGACCCTGGACCCGGCGTGGAAAAGCATGCGCCTGGCCGGGTACGACCCGCATCAGCTGGCCAAAGTGATCGGCCACCTGTTCCTTCAACTCCAGCAGGCCTACCCGGGGCTCATGACGGAGATCGACCACACGCGCTTGACCGGTTGCGGGCTGGAGTCGCCCGCCGTCGACGGCAGTTTCGGCGCCGCGTTCGCGAAAGCCGCGGACTGGCAAGGGTGGGCACGGCCCGGGATGCGGACCACCGTGTATGCGCAACAGGTGGGCATCTATCGCCACGCGGACCATCCCGAGCCGACCGTGTTCGGGAGCAGCGCCGGCGAGCATGCGGCGCCCGTGCGCCACGCCGCGGGCGTCACCTGGGAGTACTGGGTCGACGGCGGCCAGGTCGAGCGGGCCGACAAGTACCCGCAAGGCGGCACGGGCCTGGCGTTGGCCGCCGACGACGACATCGTCATGCATCTGAAGGGCCG
This sequence comes from Roseateles sp., assembly GCA_039593255.1. Taxonomy (GTDB): domain Bacteria; phylum Pseudomonadota; class Gammaproteobacteria; order Burkholderiales; family Burkholderiaceae_C; genus Roseateles. The sequence continues at coordinate 28,941 of JBCNPQ010000008.1, read as the reverse complement.
CAGGACCGGGGCGGGCGGCGCGTCGTCGTCCGCATCGACAAGCTCGCGGCCGCGCACGACCGAACAGGCGAACGCCCGCCTGGGCGCCGCGCTCGGGCAGATCGCGCAGCGGCTCTATCGCTCCGGACTCGAGGCCCGGCACGCCTATTCGGACGCCACGAGCGCACGGTTGAGCGAAGCGGCGGCCAAGGTGGTCACCGGCACCTTGCAGGGCTCGGCCGTGGCCTTCGACGAGGCCTACGACGCGTTGCTGGCGGCCTTCACCGCGCCGGACCTCACGGCGACCGAGGCGCAGACGCGCGCGCGCGCCGCCCTCGCCGAGCTGAAGGACAACGTGCTGGGGCTCCTCCTCGCTCCCGTGGTCGGCACGCCGGCGTACCCGCCGTCGACGGACGCCGGACGCGCCGCGGTGATCGCGCTCACGCTCGACCAGCTCACCGCCACCTGGCCGGACGACGCGGCGTTGCCCGCGTCGCTCAGGTCCGATCTGCACAGGGCCTTGGACGCCCTGCCCTTGCCCACGCTCCAGACACGGCTGATGCCGGACACGCGGCGGCAACTGTCCACCCGGATGCTGGACGCGATCCTGGACGAGCGGCCGTGGGAGATGGGGCAGGTCTACCTCGCGCTGCTGAAGGCCGAGCACCAGTACGGCCGCGAATCCGGCGCGGGCACGCGCGCGACCCGATCTTTCCAGGCCCTCGTCGACGAAGCCGGCGCGCTCCTCGTGGGTCATTCCCAGGCCATCGCGCAGACACGCACGGTCCGGGGCCGGGAGCTCGCGGCGTTCCTCGGCGAAGCGCTCGAGGCGAGCGGTCCGGCACGGCCGTTCACGGTACGGCTCCACCTCCTGGGCCAGGCCCGTCAACCCGGCAGCCATCGCGAGTTGCGGATCCAAGCCGGGCTGAGGCTGGCCGCGCTGGACCGGCTCCGTCTGCTGAGCGCGACCGGCGTGCTGGGCCCGTTGCGCTTCGTGGCGGACCCGATCTTTGCCGGCGCCCACGCCGATGATGCGCCCTGGACGCGCCTGGCCGACGGCGGCTTCGAAACCAGTGTCGCCGACGCCGCCCGCCTGCTGGGTGGCCTCTACTTCGACCCCGTCGATGAGCGTGTCGCCCGGCTGCGGGATGGCGTGCTCATCGACGCGCTGAGCCGGCCTTGGAAGCGTTTCGTCCGGTCCATCCCCCTCGACGCCGCGCCGTCCGGCTCGCCTGCGGCGCAGGCGCGCGTGCGTCTGTCCGGTTTCGCGCAGGCCATCGTCGACGAGATCGTCGGCCTGGCCGCCCGCCCGCCGCAGGAACGGCAGATCCTGATGTCACCGCAAGCCTGGGAGCGCCGGCAGTCGGAGATGACGGCGCTGCTGGCCTCGCTCCGCGCGGATCCAGCCGTGACGCAGCAAGCCCTGGAGGACGCGGGCCGGCTCGAGCAGCTGATGACCGACGACCGCATCGATCGCGACCTCTCGGGCTGGGTGCGGAAGTCCGCGCTGGGCCTGCACGCCTTGAGCCCGGTGACGGAACTGCGCCCCCTGCCCTTGCTGGGGGCCCTGGCGACCGGGATGACCCAGCATCTGGACCGCGGCAACGGTGTCGTCGAACTCACTGTGCCAGGCGATGTCACGCGGGTCTGGCATGTCCCTGCCCTGCGGGATCCGCTCGACGTCGCGGCGCGGACGCGCCAGGATCAGGCGCTGCGCGACATCGACATCTGGATGGCCGGAGCACAGATGCGCGACGACAGTGGCACGCTGGACCGGCTGCCCTCGCAACTGAGGTACACCGTCGGCGCACTCGAGGTCGACGGTCGTCTCGTCGCCCGCGCCGTGCCCATCGACGAGTCCGTCGTCGCGGGCAGTCTTGTGCCGCCCTCCCAGGCCTGGCGACCGATGTGGGAGTCGTCGGCGAATTCGACCGACACTGACACGGACACCGCGTCGGAATCGGGGGCTGGGACTGGTGCGGACACGGAGGCGAGCACGAGCACGAGCACGAAGGCAGGCCCGCCCCCCCGGACCGTATCCGGCGATCCGGCCGTCGCCGGGGATCGCGACGCCGGTCCCGCGCGGTCGCGCTGGTCGCCCGCCCCCACCGGCGCCTTGACGATCGAGCAGCGTGCCAGCGCGATCGCGGCGGCCTTCCAGACCGAGACCGCCGACTGGGGGATGGCGCTTCCCGAGGCCGACGCGTTGCGCGCACACCTGCTGCCGGCCCTGCGCCAGGCGGCTGGCGCCAAGTCCAACGTGCTGCCCGCGACCTCGGTCGACGCCGGTGCCGCCCCCCTGCTGGACGGACTGATCACCGGTTCGCCGCTGCGCCTGCGCGACGCCTACCTGGCCCTGCTGGACGCCATCGATCCGTCGCGCCGGCGCACGTCCGACCATCTCGCGGAGGCCTCGCGCCAGTTCGCCGCACTGAAACGTCTGGCCTGGGACGGCATCGCGTCGGTCAACGCGCAGTACCGGGCCGCGACCTCGCAGGCGCTGGCCGACCTCTACCTCGCGGCGATCGGCGCCGCGCCGGGCCGGCCGCTCAAGCTGCGCCGGGACGAGATGGACTTCAGCCCCAAGGACAATCGACCGCGCTCCCGGGACGCCGCAGCCGGCGTCACCATGGCGCTTTATGAGCGCCTGCGGCAGCTGGATCGCGCGGGATTGATCGGCACGGTGCTGTGGACCTCCAGCAAGCGCCACTCCGGCTCGGAATGGGTGCCCAGCGGCACCGAATTCGAGTCGACCGGCGACATGCACGCGATGCGCGCCCGCTGGCACTTCGATCCCGTCGCCGGCCTGCAGCCACTGGTGCGGCCGGCGCTGCCCGCGCCGACGCCCATCGATGACGCGAGGCCGCTGCGCACCCTCGCCGCGCTGTTTCCCGGCCTGCGTCAGACGCTGGACCGGCAGGCCGGCACCGTGCGGTTGGCATGGACCTCGGGGGGCGTGCGGGGCTATGCGCTGGTGTTGCTGCTGCCGACCCGGACGGACGGCGACGCGCCGCACCTGGAAGAACGGCTGGCCCAGCTCGACCTGATGCTCTCGGCCCATGTCGCGCGCACCGGCACAGCCGATCTGAACGCGCTGCCGGCCCGGCTGAGCTTCACCGCGACCGAGCTGTCCGAACCGGGACAGGTCATCGCCCGCCTCTCGCCGTCGGGCTGGACCTTCGCGGCCGCGGACACGGGGGCCTCGGGAAGCGGCGTCCGGCCCGCGCTGCCGGACGGCATCGGTCGCGTGCAGGTCATCAGCGCGCTGCTGGCAGGCGCCGTCGCGAACTGGTCCGAACCGCAGGGCTGGACCGACGCGGAGAAAGAGGCCCTCGTCGATGCCTTCGGCGTCCGTCCCTTCCAGGAGCCCCCCGGCAAGGACAGTCGCACGCTGAAGATGCGCCCCGTGGCGGAGACGCTCCTGGCCGGGATCCTCGAATCGTCGGTCCCGACCCTGCGCCGCGCCTATGACCTGATGCTGCGCTGGGTGGACGCGTCGACGGCGCCCGAGGTGGCCCACCGTGAGGCGACCCAGGTCCTGCGCCTGCTCATCGACCACGCGGAGTCCTTCCTGGCCGAACAGCCCGCCGACGCACAGGCGACCACCCGCAGCCTGCCGGGACGCACCCTGGCCCGCTTCTTCGCGGACCTGCTGACCTCGGCCACCGAGGACGCCCCCCTCCTGCTGGATTTCGAGTCGCTGCGGACCGCGCTGGAGCGTCACTACGCCCGCGACCCCGCGGCCACGCGTTATGCGGGCCTGGTACTGGCCATGCGCGATCAGCTCCATCTGATGGCGGCCACCGGGGTCATCGGTCCGGTGCGCCATGTCGCCACCTATGTGCCCAGCAACGACATCGGCACGGGCTGGACCCAAGACGGTCGTCGCTGGGTCACCGACCGCGACATGATCGCCGAGTCCTGGCCGACGGCCGTCGTCGATCCGGTCTCCGGAACGATCGAGACCTTGCGCCGCAAGGACCTGGCGGCCCCCTGGGAGGACTTCGCCGACGAACTCGCCTCCCAGGTCTTCAAGGGCAAGCCCAGCCAGAGCGCCGCCAACGAGCTCGACCAGCAGGCCGACGCCATTGCCGAGGAACTGGGCGACCTCGCCGGCAAACCCGTCGCCGACCGTTCCGTCGGCATGAGCGCCGCCGCCTGGCGTCGGCGCGTGGCCGAGACCCAGGCGCTGCGCGACAGGATTCACAACGACAACCGGATCAATGACGCGGTGCGCGACTATGCGGACCGTCTGGTCGCCATCGCGGAATCCGCCGCAACCCAGGCGGCCACGCCGTCCCACCAGGCGGCCTTCGGCCGGGGCACGATGCCGGCGGTGGACGAGGCCGTCCCCCTGCCGATGTTCAGGCAGATCGCGCCCGATGTCGCGCAGCGGCTGGATCGCGCCGCGGGCACCATCCGGCTGACCGAGGGCGGCGTGAGCGCCGTCTGGCGGCTGCCGCCTGCCGCCCCGGGCGATACCGCGGCCCAATGGCAGTTGGACGAGGCCCTGCGATCGGTGGATGCGCTGATCACCCGCGTGTCCGCCAGCCGCGCTCCCCTGCCGCTCGCCGCCCTGCCGCTGGACCTGACCTACGCCGCGGGCGAGCTGCGTTCGGGCGACGGCCTGTTGCTCGCCCGTCGTCTGGCACGACCGTCGACCGATCAGGCGGGCCATCTGCCACCATTGACGGGGAGCGGCGGTTCCGGCACCGATGGCGATGTCAGCGCCACCGACTCCCAATCGAGCGCGAAGCCTGCCACGCCGCTGCTCGAGCGCAAGCTGGTGAACTGGCGCGACGAGCTGACTGCCGGCAGGCGGGCCTCGGCGGCATGGCAGTCGCTGAAGGACGGGTTGACGGCCCGTCCCCGCCCCGGCAAGCAGCACCTTCAGGTCATGCAGATGGTCGTGCTGCAGATGGACGATTCGCCGCAGGCGTTCGAGGCCAGCCTCCGCCATGCCGCCCGGGCGAAGCATCGCGACGCGGTGCTCTGGCTGCAGGCGGACCGCCTCGGCGAGGACCGCATCGCGGCCGGCGGCGAGTTGATCGGCACGACCTGGTCCGGCGACCGGATCAAGCTGGTCATCGTCGGCCGCGGCAGCCAGGATGCCGCGGGCCTGCCCCGGTTGAGCGGCTACGACGGCAAGGCACTGTCGGCCCGCGTCGACCAGGTCCTCGATCGCCAGCTGGGCGACCGCCGTCCGGTCTTCGGCAAGGTCACCCTGCTGGCCTGCGACCTGGCCGGCGACCTGTCCCGGCCCGGATTCGTCCCCGACTTCGTCGCCGGTTTCCAGCCGACCCAGGACTACGACGTCACCGCCTTCAAGGGCCAACTCGTCTTCCCGGCCGACGACCCGACCGACGAGAGGCTGACGCGGCGCTGGACCGTCGGCGAAGGCGCGATCCGCGCGCTGCACCATGCGGCGGAGGGCGCCTACGTGACCCGGCATGTCGCAGGCGTGGGGCCCCAGGCGCCGACGCCCAAGCACGCGAACGACGCGCCCACGGTGCTGCCCACCGCGGACACCATCGCCGCCTTCGACACCGCCCTGGATGACGGGCCAGCGCAGGCGCGACGCCTGCTGGCGTCGATCGAGGAGGCCTTCGCGCTCTTCGACCCGGCGCTCGACGGCAAGCCGCCGGCCGTCCTGCAGGCGCTGTTCGACGAGGACAGCGAGCCCTGGACCGACGCGTCGCGACTGCTGCGCATCGCCTCGGATCCCCTGGAACAGGACCAGTTGCTGCGGGACCTGCGCGAGCGCCTGGCCACCACCGACCCGAGCCGGATCGACGCGGGGTCGCTCGGACGCTGGACCCAGGAGTCGCTCGCGGGCCGCTACGTGTTGGAGAGCCCCGGTCACGAGCTGTCCGCCTCGTTCCTGCACGCGCTCGGCGCTCGCATCAGCGGAAAGTCGCTGCCGGAGTTGCTGGCCGAGGGCGGGTTCCACAACGGCCGCACGGAGGCGGCCATGTACGGCGACATGCGACTCGACAGCCGGCTGTTCGAACGCGTGCTGCCGCGGCTCCCCGACGACGCCGGTTCCTGGCGCCGTCTGCTCGGCGTGGTGAACTGGCTGCAGGCGCAGGCGGACCGGGGCAAGCCGCTGTTCTTCAACCCGGCCTCTCCCGATGCCACGGCCATGGCCCATCGGCTGTCAAATGCCGTCGTGGGCCGCGACGTCACCAACGCTGCCACCCTCGCCACGGTGCTCGCCGCGATCCGCGGCAAGGAGGTGACCGTCTCGCAGGCGGGCACGCGCGGTGACGGCGTCGCGGACAGCCACGCGGCGGCGCCCGAGTACGGCCTGGTGGATGTGCTCCACGAGGCGCTCGCGCACACGGTCCCGGATGACGCACCCGCCCCGTCGACGCCCGAAGCGCTTCGCCTGCGGGTCGGCGCGCGCGACCAGTTGCTCCGTCGACTCGCCACGGCCTGGCCGGAGGTCGACCAGGCGCCCCTGCGCCAGGCGCTGACCGTCGCCTGCGACGAACTGCTGGCCGGAAAAGCCGGGCCGGGGCTGGCGGCGCTACGCTCGGCCGTGCGCCGGGTCGGCCTGGCGACGGCCACCGTGGCGTTGCCCGAGGGGCCGTTCGGGGACGTCGAACGCCTGCGCATCGACGAGGCGGTGCGATCGACCTTCCTGTCGACGCGGTCGATCAGGCGGTCGACGCGCCTGTACCTCGACATCCTGGAGGGGATGGCCACGCTGATCGAGGCGAATCCGCCGTTCGCGCCGACCTCGTGGCGCACGGCCGCGGCGCTGCGATGGATGCGAGCCGCGATGGCCAGCGGCCTGGGCGGCACGCCGTTCCTCATCGACATCGACCGGCTCCGGCACGATCTCGCCGCGTCGGCGTCGGCCCACCCGTCGGCGGCGGCCGCCGCACGCCTGGAGGCCTTCAGGCGCTGCTATCCCGCGTTGAAGGAATTGGCGCGCGAGGGGACCGTCGGGCCGATCCGCTTCATCAGCAGCGATGCGGCCCGACGGGGCGAGGCTGCGTGGACGCCACTGGATGCCCGCTGGTCCTCGACCGGCGAGGACCAGGCGCAACCGCTCATGCCCGACCTGGCGCCACCGCCCGCCGGGCCGTCCGGGGAGCAGGCGCTGCAAGAGATCTTCAGCGGTCGGCCGCACCGGCTGGTCCGGGAACAGGGCCTGCTATGGCTGCACCGGGACGCACCTGGCAGCGGCCGGACGCTGGTCCACTATGCCCGGCCGCCCCAGGGCTCGCCGGAGCGCCTGGCCGGGCAGGAGGCGTCACTGCGCACGCTGGCCCGCATGCTCCGGCTCACCGGCCTGACCGCGGACACGGTGGACGGGTGGCCCGACACGCTGCGGCTCCTTCCCGACGAGTTCAGGGTCGGCGACCAGGTCCTGGCCCGCGCTGGAGAGGACGGACGCTGGACCGTCCAGCGCGGGACGGTCGCCCGGCTCCTCGCCGGTTTCGACCGCCCGCGGCCGACGCGCTCGTCCGACGGCGTCACGCCGACCCTGGGCAGCCTGCTGGACGACAGCGAGGTCTACCCGATGGAAGACCTCCTGGAAGACGCGACCAACCTGAAGGCCTGGGAGATGTATTTCGGCCGGGTGGCCGCGGGACGCGCCGGCGGCCCCGTCACTGGCGCCCCTGATCCCGTCCCTGAACGCGGCCTGATCGACTACCTCCATGAGGCGCTGGCGCCCCAGGGTCCAGACGGCTTCGCGAGCGCGTCGGCGGATGAGGGCGGGCGTCCTCCGCCGGCCCGTCTCGGCGCGATGTACAACCGGCTCTTCTTCCGGTGGAAGGCGTGGCTCGACCGCCGGATGGTGCGCACCCTGCAACGGGCCACCAACGCGATCCTGGACGGCGGGTTCCCGAACGTCCACAAGGCCATCCTGGGCGCGCTCGTCCACGGGAACCCGCCCTTGCCCGCGGACGAGGGACTGCCCGTGTCGACGCCCCGCCTCAGGGTGTCGGGCGGGATGTCGATCGACTTCCTCGACCAGATGGCGGAGGCGATCGAGGACACCCCGGCATCGACAGCGAAGCTCCTGGAACACGCGGCCCTGCTGCGACTGATGGGCAAGGCCATCGCCAGCGGCCACGGCCGCGCGCCCTTCCTGATCGACATCGACCAGGTCCAGCAGGACCTTGCGGACCCGACACCCGTGGGCACCGGCCGCATCGACGCGCTGACGCGGTCCTATCGCCTCCTGGCGGAACTGGCGCGCCAGGGGGTGATCGGCCAGATCCGTTTCACCAGCCGCGACGCGTCACGAGCGGCGAACCCGCGGTGGACGCGCCTGGACGAGCAACGCTATTCGACGGGCGACGACCTGCTGCCGCAGCAGATCCGCCACCTCGCGCCCTTGCCTCCCGCGCCGTCCGCCGAGCAGGCCCTGGGAACCCTCCTCGGCCAGGGGCGGTTCACGCTGGACCGGGCCGCGGGGACGCTGCGGGTCGGGGCCGAAGTCGCGGGCCAGCGCCACACCGCGATCCGGTTCGACCCTTTGCCCAACGACGCTTCGCCCGAGCGCCGCGCCACGCAGGAACGGCAACTCCTGACCCTGGCCCGGCTGCTGCGCCTGAGCGGGTTGGCGGACCTCCCCACCCGTCAGTGGCCCGCCGAGCTGTCCATCGGACAGGACGGCTTCAAGGCGGGGTCGCTGGTGGTGGCACGTGCCGACGCCAGCGGCCGCTGGACGATCGACGACCCCGCCCAGCGCCGGCTCCTGTCCGTGGTATCCCGGGCACGGGCCGCCGATGCCCCGACCGGGGGTCACGCGTTGACGTGGAAGAACCATGTCGACCTCTCCGACGAGCCGGCCCCCGCGGGCCGGACCACCGCCGCGTCGTCCGACCCGCATCCCGCCGGGGCTGAAGACGTCCTGCGCATCTACGTCGCGCTGGAGGACGACCCGGCGATCGATCGGATCGGCGCCGCGCTGTACCGCTCGTATGCGAAGAACGTGGTCCTGGTCCGGCTGGCGCGGGACTTCTCCTGGGCCGTCCGCCACGGTCAGGCGCTGCTCGACGATGCCGTCCTGGGCAAGCGCCCCGTCCGTCTGATCCTCGGCGGCCATGGCCGCCTGGATCCCGCGACGAAGGCGATGGTCCTCGCGGGCCAGACCCCCGAGCAGATCGCCGTGTCGGTCGGCCAGTTGCTCAGGGCCCTGCGTCCCGACGCGGTGACGAGCGTCGAGCGCACCCGGATCCTCGCCTGCTCGCTCGAGTCGCCGGCGGCCAGAGGCAGCTTCGGGGGCGCCTTCGCGAAGGCCGCCGACACGGCAGGCTGGGCGGCGCCACGCATGCGGACCACCACCTATGCCGACCTCGTGGTCCTCCAGTTGCTCTCCGACGACCGCGCGCCCGCGGGCGACCAGTTCTTCACCCGGATCGACGCGGAAGGCCCGGACGTCCGGCGAGCCGCGGACGCCACCTGGCAACACTGGGTCGAGGACGGCAAGGTCCGCAGCGAAGACAAGTATCCCGGCGGCGGACCGGGAGAGCCGGTCGGGAACGAGGCGCGCCGGGTCCTCCTCGCCGATAGGGGGGAAGCAACGGGCAGTGGCAGGAACGGCGACTCGGCGAGGACGCCGCTCCTGCCACCGGAGGCCCGGGCAGCGGAAGCCGCCCGGGTGCGACAGGCGCTGGCGGTGCTGGCCCAGGTGCCGGCCGAGGTGTTGCCGCGATGGGCCATGATGCGCAGCACGGACACACGCCTCATGTCCGAACGGGTCCTGCACATCCTGTTGGCGCGGATGCAATCGAGGCCGCCGCTTGGCGCCGTCCTGCAGCAGGTGTCCGACGACCTCGTGCAGGGATTGCTGGGAGACGCCGCGCAGCTTCGTCACGCGTACGACCGGCTGTGCGACCTGGACATCCATGAGGAGTTCGCCATGGCCGCCGGCCGCAGCTGGCTCGCGCGTGCGATCAGCACGGACGCCACGATGGAAGTCGTCCCCCGCCTGGGTGGCAACCCGGCGCGTATCACCCGGGCGTCGCACGCGTTCATCGGCGCGCTTGACGCGGTCCTGCGGGAACTGAGTCCGAATGGCCAACCGAGGCCGGGCACTGAACTGTCCCGGGTCGTCGGCCGAACCATTCTCCTGCAAGCAGCGATGGGCGCCGCGGCGACGAACGGGGTGATCTACGTCGACCTGTCGGACATGCCCGAGCCCCGGGGCCAGGGGGCGATGAGAGACGCCGCGCTCTATCATTCCCGCGCCGCCCTCCTGCATCTGCAGGACCTGGGGGTCGTGCGTGAAGTCACCGCCTTGTCCATCGGAGCGCCCGGTGCCGGGCTCCCCCGGACCCCAGGCCAATGGCGGTCGGCGGGCGAATTCCCGGTCGGCGGTGAGATCGCCGCCGGCCAGCGTCTGCATGTGGCGGTCGCCGTATCGCCACTCACCGAAGGGATGATCACGAGCGCCATGCCCCACTTGGCGGCGGACGGAGACGGCACCTTGGAACCGTTATCGAAGGACACCATCCGCGAGCTCGTGGAGCGTCTGACGACACCGCTCTCCGAGGCCTTGCACCGATTGAAGACCCTGCTCGAGGAGCACGGCAGCACGCAGGACAGTCCGTCCGACAGCGCCCTCCTTGAACTGCTGATCAAGGACGTCGAGGAGCGACTCGCCCGATTGAAGTGGCGCACCGGCGAGGTCTGGTCGTTCAATGACTTCCACCGGGAGATCCTGACACCCGCCGAGATCACGCCCTTGAGCCCGGATCCCGTCGATCTGCAGGCGCTGCTGCGGGGCAGACCCGAGCTCCATCAGCCGGGCAGCGACCGGCAGCACGCCGCCCTGGACCTCCATCGCCAGGCGACGCAGCGGGTCGCCGAGGCGTTGTCGAGGATACTGACCGCCTGGGGCCGGTATCGACCTGCCGATTCCCCGGAGTTCCTCCCTCTGCTGCCCGACGATCAGCCGTTTCCGGCGCTCCAGCACCGGGCTCGCAATGTCCGCCAGTCGCTGGACCGCGCCACCGGCTTGATCCGGTTGGAGCATCCGCGCACGGACATCGTCACCGAGGTCCGGGTCGACCCGCTGGCCACCTATTCATCAGACGGCGCGTCGCCGAGGACTGCCATGGTCCGGCAGGACGCCGACATCCGGATCGCGGAATCCCTGATCGCGCGCTGGTTCCAGCCGGCCCATCCGCGTTTCCTCGATCATCCTGAAGCGCTGGGGGAACTGCCTCGCCATTTCAGCCTGCGCGGCGGCGAATTCAGCGTCAACGCGCAGATCGTCGCCCGGCGCCGCGCCGCGGCCTCGGACGCGATCTCCGGGATCGACCAATGGGAGGTCGACACCGACGGCCTCACGTCGGCAAGGCGGTCGCTGCGCCCACTGCCCGCCACCGACTTCCTGGTGGAACCGTGGCAATACGGTCTCGTGATCCCGCCGGAGCCTGTGATCGACGGCCCGCCTGAGCGCCTGAAGGTGATCCTCCAGTTGGCGGGCGACGCCGACAGCACGACTGCCGCCGGGCTGCTGGCCAGGAAGCACGAAGGCCGCGCGGCATGGCTGCAGCTGGCCACCGAACCCAACGGGCAGCGCCGCATCGTACGGGCGTACGGGCGCTCGCTCCTGCAGGCCGCCGACGCCTCGACCGTGGTCGACGTCCTCGTCGTCGGCCACTCGGGCATGGTGCTGGCGCAAGACCAGACCGTGAGCGGATGGACGCCGAGGGACTTGGCCTGGCGCATTGTCAGGCTGTTCGATCTGGTCGACGCCGGCGCTCCCGCGCCGAGGACGCCCGCGGGGACACCTCGGCTGCGCCGCGTGAGCCTGGTCGCCTGCGACACCCAGGCACCGTCGGTGGACCCGTCCTTCGCCGACAGGTTCATCCGGGCACTGGGGGAATATGGCGGCTGGGCAGGCCAGGCAGACGTCACGGCGAGGACGGGCCATGTCCATGTCACGGAGTTCGACGACGGCGTCGACGGCGACAGCACGGGCCGGATCATGAAACTGACCGCCCGCGAGGACGCCGCAGGACAGGTGATGCTGCGCCATCGCCTGCCCGGCGACACGATGCTGCTGCGCCTGGATCCGGACAGCGGCGTCGTGACGGTCACGGACAAGTACGCCGACCCGGTCGAGGACTCGGCCCTGCAATGGCAGCGGCCGGCGGAAGACCTGAAGGTGTGGTTCGACTCGGTCCTGCGCGACACGGTGCCGACGTCGCTGATCCGGCTCTTCACCGACGCGCGGGGGCAGGTCGACGAAGACCGGATGCGCCGCGTGGCCGGCGACCCCGACGAAGTGCGCCAGCTGGCCGACGATCTGGCGACCGCGTTCGCGTCCGTGCCCGAAGCGGAGCGCGCCGCGATGCAGCCGCACGACCTGCTGGCGCGCTCGAGCGCCGGTCGCGTCACCGTGCTGGACGGTCGCGAAGTGCCGATGAAGGACCTGCGCGCACGCGTCACGGACGCGGGCACGGACCTGCTGCGGGACGAGCGCGTGCTGGACGACCTCGTCCGCCGCACGCTCGACGAGGACACGCTGGGCCTGGATGCCGTCTCTCGTACCACGGCGCGGGAGGCGCTGGGCGCCCTGAGGAAGAGCGGGCTCGTGACCGTCGATGCGGACGGCGTCGCGCGCCTGGTCGAGGCGCCCTTGCAGGCGCTCGTGGCGGGCAGCGACGACGCGGCGCTGATGCGTGCGGGGGCTTGGCTGCTTCATCTGCCGGACGAGGTGTTCGAGTCGCTGCGCGCCGGCGCGGGCCCGGCGGGACAACGCCTGCTGGACAAGGCGCGGGAGGTGCGCCAGGGTTTCGCGGGCAGCCTGGGGGAACAGGCCGCGGACGGCGTCACGGGCGAGGCCGCCGCGGGACACGCCGTGGGCCTGCTGAACACCGTCATCGCGACCGTGCAGCTCGTGCAGGGCTGGCGCCATATGGACCCGACGATGAAGGGGCTGCTCGTCACGCAGACGGGCAGCGTCGTGATCACGCCCCTCGTGGCGAAGGTGGGCCAGTGGTTGCGCGGACTGTCCTCGACGCTGTCGGCCGGGGCGAACACCGCGACGATCCTGGAGAAGTCCCTGGCCACCATCGGCACGGCGCTGGAAGGCGGCGCCGCCGACATCGGCCTGGCCGGGCTCGGCCTGGTCGTGGTCGGCCTGCAATGGGACGAGTTCCGCAAGAGCGGCCAGGGCACCGACAGCTTCGCCTTCAAGAGCCTGGTCGCGAACACGACGGTGATGACCTTCTTCACCGCCACCTCGCTGGTATCGGCCGGCGTGCAGCTCAGCGCCGCGTTCGCCGGCGGGGCGGAGGCGATCGCGGGCACCGCGCTCGGCCTGGCCGCCGGCGTGGTGGCCGAGGCGGCCCTCCCGCTCGCCCTGCTGATGATCGCGATCAACGGCGTTGTCGGCAGCTTCCTGTGGCTGGACGAGTACGGTGACTACATCCGCCCGTCCACCCACCTGGGCGACCTGATCGGCGCAAGCGTGGCCAAGTTCTTCGGCATCGAGACGGACGTGTTCAAGCGGGCCGAAATCGAGAAAGGCGCCTCCGGTGCTGCCCGGGCACGCATGAAGATGCTGGATCAGGCTCGCACCGATCTCATGGCGTTCCGCGGCGAGCAACTCGCCACGTCCGGCTACGGCACGGTCAAGTACCCGACCTTGACGCACCAGGTCGACCACGCGACCTTCCGCGTGCCAAGTCTGGACAGCGACTACACCTTCGTCCTGCAGGACGCGGGCGCCGTCCCGGCCACGGTCGCGCCGGGGCAGGACGGCTTCGACCGCTGGGATTCCCCGACGCCGGACGTCGGGGTCGCCTGGCTCGACCTCGTCAGTCGCCCCGGTTTCCGCATCCAGGCCCCCACCGGCGCCACGCGCCAACGCTTCGAACTGCAGGGCGCGCGGGGACGGACCCAGGGGGGCGCCGGACAGGACGTCTTCCTCCTCGATGCGGACAGCCGCGGCGACATCGACGGGCAAGGCGGCGCGGACGAGGTCGACCTGGACGCCCAGGGCGGCCACGTGAGCCTGCACCACGACAGCGTCATGGACGGGTTGGCGCTGGTCGTGGGCGACGGGCAGCGGCTGCAAGGCACGCAGGTGAACGGCTACCTGAAGAACATCGAAGGCGCGACCATCCGCAACGCCGTTCACGCGGAGGTGACCGGCGGCCCCGGCGACGAGCGCTTCGACGTGGCCGCCCGCCAGACCGACATCGCCGGCGGCGGCGGTCGCAACACCTACGTGCTGCGCGAGGGCAACCGCATCCGCAGTTCATCGGACGACGCGCTGATCTGGCCGGTCGGCGTGAACGCGTTCGTCGACGTCGAGGGCTCCGGCAGCCTGCTCCTGAAGGTGGACGTCCCGCACGAGGACCTGGTCTTCAGTCTCCGGCACGGCGATCGTCTCGTGGTGGGGACGAGCGACGGCAAGACCGGGGGCACGCTGACGCTGGAGGGCTTCTTCCGCCCGACCAAGGCGTCCTCGGCCGCCCGCATGCCGTCGCTGTTCATCGTCGACGCCCTGGGCACCCATCTGACGCTGCTCGATCCGGGCCGCCTGGACGAGGCGGAGCGCGCGTCCGCCGTGCTCGACAAACACCTTTACTTCGACGCCTCGACCCCGAAGTCCCGCCGCGCCCTGACCGGTGATCACGGACACACGCGTCATCACCTGGCCTCCGGCGGCGGCGACTTCCTCCTGCGGCCCCGCACGTCCATGCCGATGGACGTCACGCTGGACGTGCCCCTCGAGCGCTTGCGCTACCGTCGCGAGGGCGACAACCTGCTGATCCTGGAAACCCCGCCCGCCGACGCGCCGTCGGGCTTCACGCCGCTGCGGTTGTCGCTGCCCGGCTACGGCCGCCGCGATTGGGCCGCCTCCCACGGCCAACTGGCTTTGTGGGCGCGTGCCGGCACGGGCAAGGACGAGCGCCCCGCGACGAAGCTGCGCCATCCCGCCCCCGACGATCCGGATGAAGGTCCGGTGTCGGGTGCCGCGCCCGACGCGCCCCTGGAAGGACCGGCCCTGACAAAGACGCCGTCTGACGCCCAGCCGACCGTGCTGACCGGCACGGAGGGCGCCGACACCTACGACGTGGTCACCGAGGTGGCCGCCGGCCGGCACGTGGTGATCGACAACCAGGCGGCTGGCGCGAAGCGGGACTTCCTGAAACTGCCCTCGGTCCGACGACTCCGGCGCGTCGGCGACGACCTGGTCATCGAGAGCGACGAAGGCGGCAGCGTCACCCTGCGGCGACATGCGACCGACGCCCTGGCCCGGCACCTGTCGATGATCGTCTCGGGCAAGCGCCTTGCGCTGCCGGTCATCCACGAGAGCGGTGTCATGGTCTACGGCGACGATGCCGCCGACGGTGCCATCCTCGCCACCCTGCCCGGCGTCCACGTGGTCCTCACCCCGACGGACGCCGCCTGGCGCCAGTCTCCTCCTCGCCGGGACGTGCTGCTCAGTCGGGGCGCGCGCCTGAGCCGGATCGGCCGCAGCGTCCAGGTCGCGTCCGATCGCGATGGCAGCCGGACCCTCTTCAAGGACATCCTCCAGGCGCCGCATCTCGCCAGGGAGATCGTGCCGGAGGGGCTGCCTGAATCCCGCGACAGGGGCTTTGCCGTGCAGGACGTCGTCGACGCGACGTGGCGCACGGCCGTCGAACGTCTGGAGCGGTCGGCCGGCAGGGTCTCCCCCTTCCTGGCCGCGGCGCTGGACGCGCGGGGCATCCGGGACGAGACGCTGGCACGCGGCGTCGACGCCCTGTGGCGGAGCATCCACCGGGGCAAGGCCGATCCCGGCGAGGCTCATCCGGTCGACGCCGTGCGCGAGTTCCTCCGCATGGGCGGATTGCCCGGGTACGTCGCCGCCGACATCAGCGCCACCACGCTGGGCCAGGTGCGGCGGATCCGCGCCTTGCTCGAGGCCTTCGTCGACGGCAAGGCCTGGCCCTCGGCGACGCTGCTGAACGAATTCGCCGGCAGCGCCTCCACGCTGGCCTTGTCGGCAAGGCGCCATGGCGCGATGTTGCGCCACCTCTCGGCGCTGAAGCGTCCCTGGGCCTACCAGGAGGCCGTCCTCGCCGCCGAGCTGACGCCGCAGGCGCTGGACGCCTTCGAGGCCTGGGCCGCGAAGCGGCTGACAGGCGTGGCGCGTGATCAGGACTCGCTGCACGCCTTGCGGGAGTTCATCCGGTTGCTGTCCGGCAAACCCGAAGCCGACGCGGTGATCACGCACAACACGAAGGAACTGCTGCGTATCGCGCTCAAGGTCAAGGGCCGCCCCGACGACGTGGCCGATCAACTGGCCGACGCCATGGTCTCGGTCACGCTGGACGAAGCGTGGATCGACGGCATGCTCCGGGCCGGCGTCGTCGATCACACGGTGCTCAAGCGCCTGTGGGAGGAAGGGCTGTCGGTGCGCGATCTGCTGATGTCCAATGCCAACCGCCTGGCGTACGAAGGCATGGGCAATCGCGCCGGCCTGATCGAAGTCGGCACGTCCCAGGCCTTGCGCACGCGGGACACCACCGTGCCGCGATACGTCGTGAACGACTATCTCCTGCTCGACGACAACGGCGACGACTTCACGGCGCACCGTGAGCCGCGCGGCGGCGTCGCCTATGACCTGGTCCCGGGCACCGTGCTCGACGCCGCCGGGAATGCGCCTGAGGCGCTCACCCCTCGAGAAAGGGCGCAACTCGTAAGATCCTTGAGAGCGGCGTTCGACCGGAAGTGGGACGAGATCGATGCGAGGTTGTCAGCCTGGGAAACCATGGGCAGGGGTCCGCTCGGCCCTCTGGGAAAGCCGTTCAAATCCAAGCGCGAGGCGGCTTGGCCGGCAGCGCTGTCCGCAGGATTGACCAAGCGCTCGTCGCTGCATGCGCTGGTGGAGAAGGGGCTCGTCACCGTGACGCGGGAGACGTTTCCGGGCAGCCTCGGGTACGGGCGCAGCACGCCGTCGAATCTCCTCGACGGTGTCGTGTCGGCGCGGGAAGCCACCGCCTGGCGCCCGCCCGCGGCGCTTGGAACGCTGCCGCTGTCACCGGGCGAGCGCGGTGAACATCGGGCCATCCAGTTCGACTTCGCGCACCCCGTCGCCCTGTCCACGCTGACCCTCCACCTGCGACAGGACGCCGGGCTCGACGCGAACAGACGCGCCAAGGGCAGGTGGCGGATCGACGGCAGGAACCGCCGGGACGAATGGATCCCCGTTTCCGACGTCTTCGAGCTGGACGCGAAATGGACGCCCGGTTGGAAGCAACTGTTCCTGGACGACAGCATCCCCTACCGCCATTACCGGCTCGTCGGGATCGACGGCGAGCTCTCCCCCGGCACCTGGTTCTCCGAGGTGACCTTCACCACCGCGGAGGTCGGCGCACCGACCTGGCGGGATCGCTTCCAGCGACTGGGCTACGACCTTCATCGGGCCCGGGTGTTGATCGCCTCGGGCTATGCCACGGAGGAAGGTCTCGCCCGCGCGGGCGCGCTGCCCGCCCGGTTCAGGCAGGCGACCGACGGCGAACTCTACCTGGCGATGCGGGACGGCGCGCGCCAGGAGGCCGCCCGACGATCCACGGCCGTCTCCGTGATGACGCAGGCCATGGCGGCATCCGTTCCCTCCAGCATCGGCATCGGCCTGACGACGGTGACCCCGCCGCCACCGTTTCCGTCGCTCGCAGCCGGGACGGCCTGATCGCGCGGGTGCTCGCGCGCGCCGACCCGCTCCGGTCCGGCCGGTGGCGGGCCGGCGCTTCGGCGCCGCGAGCGCGTGACACATCCCCCTGTGCGGACACTCAGGCCGCTTTCCCGTTTTCCCGGAATGCAGATGGCCGATTCCCAACCTCCGCCCGGACTGCCCACCGCGCAGTCCTCGCCCCCGCGCGTGTCGCCGTTCGCGGCGCTCTGCCTGATCGCCGCCTTCCATGAGGTCGCCGCCGAGCCCGAGGCGCTGGCCCACCAGCTCGGACTGGGCCCCAACGATCCCGTCGATGCCGACGACCTGCTGCGCGCCGCGCGGCTGCTGGGACTGAAGGCGCGCCGCCTGGGCGGCGACGCCGCCCGGCTCGCCCGCGTGCCGCTGCCGGCGCTGATCTGGCTGCGCGGCGACGGCGAGCCGGCGGACGCACCGGTTCGCCCCGTGGTGATCGGTCGTTTCGGCGAACACGAGGCGCTCATCGCCGATCCCGCCGCCGACGCCGGCGGTCCGGTCAAGCTCAGCCGCGACGCCCTGCTGGCGCGCTGGAACGGCGACATGATGCTGGTCGCCAGCCGCGCCAGCCTGGTCGGCCAGATGGCGCACTTCGACTTCTCCTGGTTCATCCCGGCGCTGGTGAAGCACCGGCGCCTGCTCGGCGAGGTGCTGCTGATCTCGTTCGTGCTGCAGGGCTTCGCGCTGGCCCACCCGCTGTTCTTCCAGGTGGTCATGGACAAGGTGCTGGTGCACAACGGCCTGTCCACGCTGCACGTGATCGTCGTCGGGCTGGTCGTGGTGATGCTGTTCGAGAGCCTGCTCTCCGGCCTGCGGCACTACATCCTCAGCCACACGACCAGCCGCATCGACGTGGAGCTTGGGGCGCGGCTGTTCCGGCACCTGGCCGCGCTGCCGCTGGCCTACTTCCAGGCGCGGCGCGTGGGCGACTCGGTGGCCCGCGTGCGCGAGCTGGAGAACATCCGCGCCTTCCTCACCGGCCAGGCGCTCACCGTCGTGCTGGACCTGTTCTTCTCGATCGTGTTCATCGCGGTGATGTTCCTCTACAGCGTCCCGCTGACGCTGATCGTGCTGGCCAGCCTGCCGTGCTACGTGCTGCTGAGCGTGCTGATCGTGCCGGTGCTGCGGCGCCGGCTGGACGAGAAGTTCGCCCGCGGCGCCGAGAACCAGGCGATGCTGGTCGAGTCCGTCACCGCGATCCAGACGGTCAAGGCCGGCGCGCTGGAGCCCGTCTTCGGACGCCGCTGGGACCGGCAGCTCGCGGCCTACGTGTCGGCGAGCTTCCGCACCCAGAACCTGGCCGCGTGGGGCCACGAGGGCGTCGGCCTGGTGGGCAAGCTGACCCAGGCCGCCACGCTGTGGTGGGGCGCGCAGGAGGTCATGGACGGCGCGCTGACGGTGGGCCAGTTCGTCGCCTTCAACATGTTCGCGCAGCACGTCGCGCAACCGGTGATGCGCATGGCCAACCTGTGGACCGACTTCCAGCAGACCGGCCTGTCGATGGCGCGGCTGGGCGACATCCTCAACACCCGCACCGAGGCGCCGCCCGCCAGCGCCGCGCAACTGCCGGCGCTGCGCGGCGCGGTCGAACTGCGCGACGTCACCTTCCGCTACCGGCCCGAGGCGGCGCCCGCGCTGCGCGGCGTGGACCTGGCGATACGCGCCGGCGAGGTGGTCGGCATCGTCGGCCGTTCGGGCAGCGGGAAGAGCACGCTGACGACGCTGGTCCAGCGCCTGCATCTGCCCCAGGAGGGGCGCGTGCTGATCGACGGGGTCGACACCGGGCTGATCGACGCGGCGCAGTTGCGCCGCCAGATCGGCGTGGTGCTGCAGGACAACGTGCTCTTCAACCGCACGCTGCGCGAGAACATCGCCGTCGTCGATCCCGCGGCGCCGATCGAGGCGGTGGTGCGCGCGGCGACGCTGGCCGGCGCGCATGATTTCATCAGCGAGCTGCCCGAGGGCTACGACACGATCGTCGGCGAACAGGGGGGGTCGCTGTCCGGCGGCCAGCGCCAGCGCGTCGCGATCGCGCGGGCGCTGTTCTCGGACCCGCGCATCCTCATCCTCGACGAGGCCACCAGCGCGCTCGACTACGAAAGCGAGGCCGTGCTCCACCGGAACATGGCGCAGATCTGCCGCGGCCGCACGGTGATCATCATCGCCCACCGGCTCAGCGCGGTGCGCAACGCCGACCGCATCGTCGTGATGGAACGCGGCCGCGTCGTCGAACAGGGCCGTCACGGCGAGCTGCTGGCCCGGCAGGACGGCTTGTATCGCCGCCTGTGGTCGATGCAGGACGGCCAGGGAGCGCAGGCATGACCGCCCGTTGGACGCGAGCCCTCCGGGACCGGATGAAGGGCCTGGGGGAGGGACTGTCGCATCGCTTCGGCGGACCGGCCGAATGGTGGATCCGCCAGCGCGAGGTCTTCGCCGCCGCCTGGGCCGCGCGCGGCGACCTGGTGGGACCGGCGCGCCATGCCGAGGAGGCCGCCTTCCTGCCCGCGGCGCTGGCGCTGCGCGACACGCCCCTGCATCCGGCGCCGCGGCGCACCGCCTTCGCGCTGATCGGGATCGCGGTCATCGCGCTGGCCTGGTCCCTCATCGGCCGGGTGGACATCGTGGCGGTGGCTTCGGGCAAGCTGGTCGTCAGCGATCGCAGCAAGATCGTCCAGCCGCTGGAACGCGCGGTGGTCCAGCGCGTGAGGGTACGCGACGGTGAGCGGGTGAAGGCGGGCCAGACGCTGGTCGAGCTCGACCCGACGGCGCCGTCCGCGGACCGCGAGAGCCTGGACGACCAGCGGATTGCCGCGCTGGCCGAGCAGTGGCGCACGCGGCGCCTGCTCGCGGCGTTGGCCGCGCTGCCGGCGCCGACGGGCGGCTCCGGATCGGGTGGCGCCGGCGGCACTCGCGCCGACGCGACGGCGGCGTCGGAGGACCCGCCGCCCGACTGGCCCGAGGCACGCCGGCGCGAGGCGTCGGCGACGCTGCGCGCCGAATGGGCGGACCTGAGCGCGCGCCTGGACCGGCTCGCCGCCGAGGCCGACCGGCGCCGCGCCGAGCGGGACACGGCCCTGGCCGCGGTGGCGCGCCTGGAGACGGCCCTGCCGCTGGCAGCGCGCCGCGAGGCGGACCTGCGCGCCCTGCACGGCGAAGGCTTCGCGTCCACCCATACCTGGGAGGACCGCCGACGTGAGCGGGTGGATCTGGGCGGCGAACTGGAGACCCAGCGCGCACGGCTGCGCGAGACCGACGCCGCCCTGGCCGAGGCGCGGACCACGCGCGGCGCGCTGATCGCCGAGATGCGTCAGCGCTGGCACGGCGCCGGCGACCAGGCCACGGCGCGCCTGGCGCAGATCGAGGCCGAACGCCGCAAGGCGAGCCGGCGCGAAGCGCTGACGCAACTCGTCGCACCCGTGGACGGCATCGTGCAGCAGCTCGCGATCCACACGCCCGGCGGCATCGTGACCGAGGCGCAGCCGCTCATGGTGATCGTGCCCGAGGACGCGCCGGTCACGGCCGAGGTGATGCTGGAGAACAAGGACATCGGCTTCGTGCGCGTGGGCGACGATGCAGCGATCAAGCTCGAGGCCTTCCCGTTCACGCGCCACGGGACGCTGCCGGCCAAGGTCACGCGGGTCAGTCCCGACGCGATCGACCATGAGCAGCTGGGGCCGCGCTTCGCGGTGACGCTGACGCTGGCGGCCCGCGACATCGAGATCGACGGCACGCGCGTGCCGCTGCGTCCCGGCATGGCGCTCAGCGCGGAGGTGCGCACCGGCAGCCGTCGGGTCATCGGCTTCCTGCTGAGCCCGCTGGAGCGGACCGGGAGCGAGTCCCTGCGCGAACGCTGAGCGGGCGCCATCGAACGTCCGCGACTCCCTCTCCCGCTTGCGGGAGAGGGAGCAAGAATGCGGTGGCGCCAGCTGGCGGGCGCGCCAACGCTGGGTGCGCGGCGGCGCGGGACTGGGGGACCTGAACAACAACGATCTCGTGCTGCTCGTTCGATCGATGGCGACTCACGGGTCGCTGTCCCGCAACCGATACCGGCAGTTGGTCGCCAAGGGACATGCGCCACCGCTGATCGACGCGTCCGTGCAGGTCGCGACCGAAGCCATGGCCTCGGTCAAATGAGTGGCTGTGTCGCGCTGGCCGCGAGAGAATCGCTCGCGACCACCGTCGACAGCAGACCGTTCGCCGAGAATTCTCCGATGTCCCGCCCTCCCGCCTCATGCCAATTCAACTGCGCCCACCGATCAGCACGCTGGTGATCGGCACCGTCAGCGCCGCGTTCTTCTTCTGGCTGGCGGCCGTGTCCTTCGCGACGGGTCGTCATCCGGCGGCGACGCTGGGCACCGCGTCGTGTTTCATCGCGCTCGGGCTGATGGCGCTGCCCATGGTCGCGGACTACTTCTTCGCGCGCCATCGGCTGTCCGACGAGGCGATCGACTTCGGACGCCGCTTCGGCGGACGCGGCGTGATGCGCTGGGCCGACGTGCGGCGCGTGCGCTTCTCGCCGACGATGAAGTGGTTCGTGCTCGAGGGCGCCGCCGGAGACAAGGCCCGCATCTCGGCGAGCCTCGCCGGCCTGCCGGAGTTCGCGAGACTCGCGCTGGCCGGCGTGCCGCCCGAGGCGCTCGACAAGAAGACGCACAAGCTGCTCGTCGACGCCAGCCTCGGACGACGGCCGCGCGTATGGCTCTAGGCCATGGGGCCGGGTCGAGCAGCTAGTCCATGTCTCAATCGGCGGTGATGCCGCGCTCCTTCACCAGCTTCGCCCACTGCGGCAGTTCCTTCTCCAGCCGGGCACGCGCCTGGGCCGGCGTCGACGGCGTCGCCTCGAAGCCCTCCTTGGCCATCCGGTCCCTGACCGCCTGCGACGTGAGCACCGCGTGCAGCGACGCATTCAGCTTGTCGATGACGGGCCGCGGGGTCGACGCCGGGGCGAAGACCATGAACCAGGTCTCGAACGAATAACCGGGCACGCCGGCCTCGGCGATGGTCGGCACGTCGGGCATCAGCGGCGAGCGCTTCGGCCCGGTGACGCCCAGCGCCCGCAGCTTGCCCGACTGCACATGCCCCTGCGCCGCCGACAGCACCGGGAAGGACATCTCGACCTGGCCGCCGATGGTGTCGCTCAGCGCCGGACCGCCGCCGCGGTAGGGGATGTGGACGATGCTCACGCCCGCGACCGCCTTGAACAGCTCCGCCGACATGTGGAAGGTGCTGCCCGTGCCGGCCGACGCGTAGGAGAGCTTGCCGGGCCGGCTCTTCGCCAGCGCGATCAGGTCCTTGACGGTCTTCGCCGGCACCTGCTCGTTGACCACGAGCACATGCTGCGAGCTCGCCACCATGCCGATGGGCGACAGGTCCTTGAGCGTGTCGTAGGGCATCTTCGGCGTCAGCGCCGGATTGATCGCGAGCGAGACCGTCTGCAGGCCGATGGTGTAGCCGTCGCCGGCCGACTTGGCGACCTCGGCCACGCCCACGTTGCCGCCGGCGCCGGCCTTGTTCTCGACGACGAGCGGCTTGCCGAGCGCCTTGCCCCATTCGTCGGAGATCAGCCGCGCGACGATGTCGGCGCTGCCGCCCGGCGCATAGGGCACGACCAGCCGCACGGGGCGGTCGGGCCAGGTCTGCGCGAGGGCGACGGCCGGCGACAGCAAGGTCGCGGCCAGCGCGGCTGAGCCCGCCGCGATCAGGGATCTGCGAATCATCTGGTCTCCTGTGAAGCCCCGGTCGTGCGCCGGGGTCGGCCCATGCTAGGCCGGAGACCGCGGGCCGGCATGTCGGGCCGGCTCATTCATTCGTTCCTGGAGGTTAAGAAATCGCCCCGCGCTGCGGGACTCGGCCAACGCTCCTGCCGAAGCTCTTCCGATAGGCGCTCGGGCTGACGCCAACAATCCGCTGGAATTGCGCGCGGAAATTCGCCGCGGAGCCGAGGCCCACCGCTTCGACGATCTGCTCGATGCTGGACGAGCCCGTCTCGAGCAGCTCCTGTGCGCGACGCACCCGCGCCTGGATCAACCACTGCACCGGCGCCAGGCCGAACTGTTCCTGGAATCGCCGGTGCAGCGTGCGCGGACTGACGCAGCCCCGTTGCGCGAGCTCGTCGATCGCGATCGGACGATGCAGTTGCCCCAGCGCCCAGGCGACGACGGGCTGCAGGTCCCGGTCCGGCGGCAGGTCGGCGGGCTGGATGAACTGCGCCTGGCCGCCCTCGCGCTGCAGGGGCACGACGGAGAGCCGCGCCATCCGGGCCGCGACGGCGGTGCCGTGGTCCTTGCGCACCAGGTGCAGGCAGAGGTCGATGCCGGCGGCCGCGCCCGCCGAGGTGAGGATCGTCCCGTTGTCGACGAAGAGCACCGAGGGATCGAGGTCCACCTCGGGATGCAGCGCCGCCATCAGCGCGGCGGCGGCCCAGTGCGTCGTCGCGCGCCGGCCGTCGAGCAGTCCGGCCTGCGCGAGCACGAACGCCCCCGTGCAGATCGACGCGATCCGCGCGCCACGCGCATGCGCCGCCAGCAGAGCGCGTTTGACGGCGGGACTGATCGGCTGCGCCGGCGATTCAACGCCCGGGACGACGATGGTGTGCGCGGTCTTCAGCGCCGCGAGGCGGCGCTTCACGCCGATGGTGAAGCCGCCGGTGTCGATCTCGCCCTGCTCGCCGCAGAGGTTGACCGTGTAGCCCTTTCGCCCGTCGTCGAGCACGGTGCGACCGAACACCTCGCCGGCGATGGTCAGGTCGAAAGGCACCACGCCGGGCAGAGCGAGCACGGTCACCTGGCGTTGGCCCTCACCCCCCGCCCTCTCCCGCGGTGCGGGAGAGGGAGTTCGAAGCGGCGAGCGAGGAGATCGTGAGGTTGGCATGGGAAGGAAGTCCGGACATGAGATGTCGACGTTCCGACATTCTCTCCGCTCTTGGCTGAAAACAGTCGAACGAAGTCGATTCAGCCACTTTCGCGGAGGGCATGAGCGCGGAAGAATCCGATGCGTTCCTCCACGTCCTCACGGAGTCCACGTTGCCCCATCCCGCTCCCCTGTCCCCTCTCTCCATGCTCCGCCGCCTGTGCCTGCTGGAGGCCTTCACGCTGCTCGCGCTGCTGCTGGTCGCGGTGCCGCTCAAGCACCTGGCCGGCCTGCCGGTCGCGGTGTCCGTGATGGGCCCGGTGCACGGCATGGCCTTCCTCGTCTTCTGCTGGCAACTCGCGCAGGCCGCGACCGCACGCGCCGTCGACGGCCCGACCGCATGGCGGCTGCTGCTGGCCGCCTTCGTCCCGTTCGGCGGCATCTACAGCTGGTTCAGGCTGGCGCGCGGGGCGGCACGATGATCTATCTCTGCCTCAAGGGCCTGCACCTGGCGGCCGTGCTCGCGTGGGTCGGCGGGCTGCTGCTGCTCGGCGTCACCGTCACCGCGCTGCGCGCCGTCAACGACGCGGTGCTGCTGCCCCACGAGAAACGCGTCGGCACCGCGGTCCTGCAGTGGGACCGCCGCGTGACGACGCCCGCGATGCTCGCGGCCTGGGCGCTGGGGATTGGCCTGGCGAGCTGGGGCGGCTGGTTCGGCGCGTTCTGGCTGAGCGCCAAGCTTCCGATCGTCGTCGGCCTGTCCGGCCTGCACGGCGTGCTGTCGGCGACGCTGCGCCGGCATGTCGAGCAGGCCGATCGCCCCGCGCCGTCCTGGATCCGCCACGCGCCGGCGCTCGCGATCGCCGGCGCCGCCGTGATCGCGATGCTCGTGATCGTCAAGCCCTGAGCGCCCGTCGGCCGGACGTCAGACGTCGAAGCCCGGGCATTGCCTGCGGGCCTGCCGGAGCAGCGTCGGCCACACGAAGGCGCCGCCGAGGCCGCCGGTCTGCACCCGCATCGATTCGGCGGTGCCGCGGATGATCTCGTCGTGGACCGGCGTGAGCGCCACGCCGCCGGCCTGGGCGGCGATCTGGATCTGGCAGGCGCTCTCGAAGGTGTACATCGACAGGAAGGCGTCGCCGATCGTCTTGCCGACGGTGAGCAGCCCGTGGTTGCGCAGGCAGTAGAAGATCTTGTCGCCGAGGTCGTGCTGCAGCCGCGGCTGCTCGTCGGGACGGATCGCGACGCCTTCGTAGTCGTGGTACGCGAGCGAGGCCAGCACGAAGGTCGACTGCTGCGAGATCGGCAGCACGCCGCCCTGCTGCGCGGAGACGGCGACCCCGGCGCGCGTGTGCGTGTGCAGCACGCAGCCCACGTCGGGACGCGCGGCATGGATGGCGGAATGGATGATGAAGCCGGCCTGGTTCACCGGGAACGGTGTGTCCTGCCGCTTGTTGCCGTGGGCGTCGACCTTGATCAGGCTGGAGGCCGTGATCTCGTCGAACATCAGGCCGTAGGGGTTGATCAGGAACTCATGGGCGTCGCCGGGCAGGCGCGCGCTGATGTGGGTGAAGATCAGGTCGCTCCAGCCGTAGCGCGCGACCAGGCGGTAGCAGGCCGCGAGGTCCACGCGCAGCTGCCATTCGGCGTCGCTGACCTGGCCCTGGAGCGAAGGGATCTGGGCGGTGATGTCCATCGATGTCTCCGTCTGTCGGCGGGCGCGATGACCCGCCGGGACGCCGCGTCGGGAGCGCGGCTGGGACCCGATGATCGGAGCAGGAGGCGCCTGTCGATGTCGCCTCGACGACAGGCGCGGCAGGCCTGTGTTCAGGCCGCGGGAAGCCGTCGAGGAAGGAACACGCGGGCGACGGCGCCCGCCAGCCAATGCGGGCGTGGCAGCGCCAGCGTCTCGCGCACGGCGGGTTCCATCGTCGTCAGCATCAGTTGCCGGAACGGCGCGCGCAGCGCGTAGGGCACGGTGAGCTTGACGACGTCGCGCAGGCACAGGCGCGCCAGGCGCGCGCCTTCCGGCGTATGGCGCAGGTAGGCCGCTTCATAGGCCGCCTGCTCCCGGCGCCATGCGTCCAGCGTGACGGGCATGCCGGTCAAGCCCATGCCTTCGCCCACACGGAGCCAGAACCCGAGCAGTTGCGCGGTCTCTTCCGGCGACAGCCGCTCGCGGCCGAACGCGGCGTTCCAGCGAAGCGGCTCGAGAAAGAAGGCGCCGAGCACGTAGCGGTAGTCCTCGGGCCGCGCGTCCAGGGAGGCGTGCACGGTGCGCAGACGGCGGATCGCCGCGCGCCCGGGTTCGCTGTCGATGCCGTGCACGATGAGTTCCCAGATCGTCTGCCGCGTGCGCACGAGGCGCGCATGCGTCTGCGAGGCGAGTTGCGCATGGCCGTAGAGCGGCAGCACCAGGTGCGCGATGCCCATCATGCGGACGAGCGCCAGGTAGGTGCCGGCGCGGAAGGTGAGGCGGTGGCGACCGTAGTAGAGCTGTTGCATGGAGGGAGAGGTCATCGAGAACGCCCGGGGAACGAGTGGCTGAGAAGTGGGACAACCCGCCCCGACAGTGTCGCCGACATCCGTTTCCGGGTGCCTCGCCAACGCCGACCAGATCGACTCTCCCATTGACTTGGCGGTCCCGTCAGTCATCCATGCAGCTACTCGGAGAAATACCTCAACAGACCAGCCCAGAAGCTGATCTTGCTACCGAATACCAGCACAACGAGCAGGACGGAGAGGGCCGCCGCGATCAGATTCGCGATCACGTTGGACCAGACACTGGACCAGAATCCAAGCGCCCGCTCAATGTGCTTGAGTTGCTGGACATGGTCGGCATCGGCTTGAGCCAAGGCGTTGGAGAGCGACTGCTCAGCCATGTCCTCCAGCATGCTCACAGCCTCGATGCGATAGGCCTCGACCTGCGAGGGCAGGTTCATGCTCAACACGAATCCATGCACATCCCTGTCGGGATGCATTTTCATGAACTCAAGCTTGTCCGCCTTGTAGAGCGCATAGGCGATCAGACCGGCAAGGTCCTGGCGGTTGTCGACGAAAGTCTGAAAGGTTTGATGGAACATCAAGCGATGACCTTGGCTTTCGCCAACCATCGCTCATAGGCATTGTTTGCGGCCTTCACGATCTCTTCCCTGCTCGGCATCAGCGCGCGCACGACGGGCGACGGCTCATAGTCGCGTCCGCGACTCATGAGCTGCTGATTCGCGCGCTTGATCGCGTGGACGGTGATGTACTTGCGAGCAGGAGACGACTTCATAGGGCGCAATGCGGCAGCCGGAGCTGCAGAGTGTTGGTGGGCGGGAGGGGATCTGTCGACCTGAAGGATCCGCCCTTCCGCAGACGGACTTCAAGTGCCGGGATCAAACAGCTTCCCACCAACGAACTCAGGGATCAATGACTCCCATCAGTAGCCGTGTGCCCCCCTGCTTGATCCGGTCATCGCGGAACGACACTCGCGAGCCGCGGTGAAGCCTCCTTGATTTCCTGTGCCAGTCAGAATGAAGCCGCCTTGATTTCCTGTGCCAGTCAGAAGTAGAGGTCGGGGAATCGTTTTATACGGTACTCGACTGGTGGCACGCGGCCCAGCGCTTCATGCGGCCGATGGTGGTTGTAGCGCTGAAGCCAGTCGGCGGTCATGGCCCGCACATCGGCCAACGAGTCGAAGACATAGCGGTCCAGCACCTTGGTGCGGTAGGTCTTGTTGAAGCGCTCGACATAGGCGTTCTGGGTTGGCTGGCCGGGTTGGATGTGACGTAGCTCGATACCTTTGGCGGCGGCCCAGTCACGTAGGGCCTGGGCGATGAATTCCGGCCCGTTGTCCAGCCGGATGGATAACGGCGCGCCGCGCACCTCGACCAATTCGCTCAAGGCCCGGATGACGCGGGCTGCCGGCAGACTCGTGTCGACCTCGATGCGCAGCGCCTCGCGGTTGAACTCGTCAATGACGTTGAACGTCCTGAAGCGCCTACCCGACCAGAGCGCGTCGGCCATGAAATCGCAGCTCCAGTGCTGATTGGGTTCGCGCGAGCGGTCCAAGGGCCGCTTGATGCGTGCCGGCAATCGTTTCTTGCCGCGCCTGGGCAGATTGAGCTTGAGATCACAGTACACGCGCCACATCACGGTCTTGCCCCAGGGCTTGCCTTGATGGCGAGCACTGTCGTAGATCAGGCCGAAGCCATGCCGCGGGTTCACCGCGATGTGCTGTTCGAGAAACTCGATCACCCCGGAATCGTCGCGAGCTACGGCCCTGTAGCGCAACGTGGATCTTGCGATCCCGCTGGCTCGACAGGCTTGACGTTGGCTCAAGCCGTGATCCGCCATCAGCGCTTGCACGACCTGCTCGCGACGCTCCGGGGTCAGAGCTTTCGCTCGATGACGTCCTTGAGCGCGCCGTGCATCAGCGCCAGCTCCGC
>JBCNPQ010000007.1:0-164154 GCA_039593255.1 Roseateles sp. | reverse complement strand
AAGGGCAAGGGCATCCGTTACGCCGACGAGAAGGTCTCCCTCAAAGAGACCAAGAAGAAGTAAGGAGCCGCGCCATGCTGAACAAGAAGGAACAACGCCTGCGTCGTTCGCGTCAAACGCGTGCCCGCATCGCCCTGCAGCGCGTGGCCCGTCTGACGGTCTTCCGCTCGAACCTGCATATCTACGCCTCGGTCATCTCCGAAGACGGTCAGCGCGTGCTGGCTTCCGCTTCGACGGCCGAGAAGGAAGTGCGCACGCAGCTGTCCGGCAAGGGTGGCAACGTGGCCGCCGCCAGCCTGATCGGCAAGCGCATCGCCGAGAAGGCGAAGGCTGCTGGCGTCGAGAAGGTGGCTTTCGACCGTTCGGGCTTCGCCTACCACGGCCGTGTCAAGGCTCTGGCTGAAGCCGCTCGCGAAGCTGGCCTGCAGTTCTGACGCTCAAAGGATTAGGAAATGGCAAAGTTTCAACCCCGCGCTCAGACCGAAGGCAACGACGACGGCCTGAAGGAAAAGATGATCGCGGTCAACCGCGTCACGAAGGTTGTGAAGGGTGGCCGCACGCTGTCCTTCGCTGCGCTGACCGTGGTCGGTGACGGCGATGGCCGCATCGGCATGGGCAAGGGCAAGGCCAAGGAAGTGCCGGTCGCCGTGCAGAAGGCGATGGAATCGGCTCGCCGCAACATGATCAAGGTCGCCCTGAAGAACGGCACCATCCAGCACAACGTGGTGGGTGAGCACGGCGCGGCGCACGTGATCATGGCTCCGGCTCCGGCCGGTACCGGCGTGATCGCCGGTGGCCCGATGCGCGCTGTCTTCGAGGTGATGGGCGTGACCGACATCGTGACCAAGAGCCACGGTTCGACCAACCCCTACAACATGGTTCGTGCCACGCTGGACGCGCTCAAGCGCTGCTCCACGCCTGCCCAAGTGGCGGCCAAGCGCGGCAAGACGGTTGAAGAAATCTTCAACTGAGCGCCAGGAGATCGAGATGTCTGAAAAGAAAACGCTCACGGTCAAGCTGGTCCGCAGCCCCATCGGCTGCCGCGCGGATCATCGCGCGACGGTGGTCGGCCTGGGCCTTCGCAAGCTGAACAGCACGAAGACCCTGGAAGACACCCCGGCGGTCCGCGGCATGATCAACAAGATCGCCTACCTGGTGCAGGTGCTGTAAGCACGGCATCGACGAGGAACACAAGATGCAACTCAATACCATCAAGCCCGCCGCTGGTGCCAAGCACGCCAAGCGTCGTGTGGGCCGTGGCATCGGCTCGGGTCTGGGTAAGACCGCTGGCCGTGGCCACAAGGGCCAGAAGTCGCGTGCCGGTGGCTTCCACAAGGTCGGCTTCGAAGGCGGTCAGATGCCGCTGCAGCGTCGCCTGCCCAAGCGTGGTTTCAAGTCGCTGGCTCGTCCGTTCAACGCGGAAGTGACGCTGTCGGAACTGAACCAGCTGACCGGGGACGAGATCGACCTGCTGACGCTGAAGGCTGTCGGCCTGGTGTCCGAGCTGGCGAAGGCCGTCAAGGTCATCAAGTCTGGTGAGATCACCCGCAAGGTGGCGATCAAGGGTCTGGGCGTCACCGCTGGTGCGAAGGCCGCGATCGAAGCCGCTGGCGGCTCGGTCGCCTGATCAGCCAAGCACAGGACTAGGCTGTCGTGGCAAGCAACGCATCCCAGTTGGCCAAGAGCGGCAAGTTCGGCGACCTGCGTCGCCGGCTTGTGTTCCTGGTGCTGGCGCTCGTCGTCTACCGTGTCGGGGCTCACATCCCGGTGCCCGGCATTGATCCGACGCAGCTCCAGCAGCTGTTCAAGGGTCAGCAGGGCGGGATCCTGAGCCTGTTCAACATGTTCTCGGGCGGTGCGCTGTCGCGCTTCACCGTCTTCGCGCTGGGCATCATGCCCTACATCTCGGCCTCGATCGTCATGCAGCTCATGACGTACGTGGTGCCGAGCCTGGAAGCGCTGAAGAAGGAAGGCGAGGCGGGGCGTCGCAAGATCACGCAGTACACGCGCTACGGCACGCTGGGGCTGGCGATCTTCCAGAGCCTGAGCATCGCCTTCGCGCTGGAAAGCTCGCCGGGTCTGGTGCTGAGCCCTGGTTTCGGTTTCCGCGTCACCGCGGTGACGAGCCTGGTGGCCGGCACGATGTTCCTGATGTGGCTGGGTGAGCAGATCACGGAGCGTGGCCTGGGCAATGGCATCTCGATCCTGATCTTCGGTGGTATCGCCGCGGGTCTGCCGGGCGCCATCGGTGGCCTCCTCGAGCTGGTCCGGACTGGCGCGATGAGCGTGTTCTCCTGCCTGCTGGTGATCGCGATCGTCATCGGCGTGACCTACCTGGTCGTGTTCGTGGAACGCGGTCAGCGCAAGATCCTGGTGAACTATGCGAAGCGGCAGGTCGGGAACAAGGTCTACGGTGGTCAGAGCTCGCATCTGCCGCTGAAGCTGAACATGTCGGGCGTGATCCCGCCGATCTTCGCGTCGTCGATCATCCTGCTGCCGACCACGCTCGTGAGCTGGTTCGCGACGGGTGACAGCATGCGCTGGTTGAAGGACATCGCGGACGCGCTGCGCCCGGGACAGCCGATCTATGTGCTGCTGTA
This sequence comes from Roseateles sp., assembly GCA_039593255.1. Classification (GTDB taxonomy): domain Bacteria; phylum Pseudomonadota; class Gammaproteobacteria; order Burkholderiales; family Burkholderiaceae_C; genus Roseateles. Next base: position 161,554 of record JBCNPQ010000007.1, on the reverse strand, counting down.
TTCGGCCGCGATCGTGTTCTTCTGCTTCTTCTACACGGCGTTGGTGTTCAACAGCCGTGAGACGGCGGACAACCTGAAGAAGAGCGGAGCGTTCATTCCCGGGATTCGTCCTGGCGATCAGACGGCTCGGCACATCGACAAGATCCTGTCCCGGCTGACGCTGGCGGGTGCGGTGTACATCACCGGCGTGTGTTTGCTGCCTGAGTTCCTGACGCTGAAGTACAACGTCCCGTTCTACTTTGGTGGCACCTCGCTGTTGATCATCGTGGTCGTCACGATGGACTTCTGGGCGCAGGTCCAGTCCTATGTGATGAGCCAGCAGTACGAGTCGCTGCTGAAGAAGGCCAGTTTCAAGGCCAACTGAAGGCGCACCAGGCAAAGAAATATTCGACCCAATCTGGCCGCAACGAAGGTATGGCGAAAGACGACGTCATTCAGATGCAGGGGGAGATTCTGGAGAACCTCCCTAACGCCACCTTCCGAGTCAAGCTGGAGAACGGTCACGTCGTTCTCGGTCACATTTCCGGGAAGATGCGGATGCACTACATCCGCATCCTTCCTGGGGACAAGGTCACCGTTGAATTGACGCCGTACGATTTGAGTCGTGCTCGCATCGTGTTCCGGGCGAAGTGAGCTTTTTAGCAACCCCCGGATCAACGCTGATTGAGCGAACAGAGTAGGTCAAGGAGCAGACCATGAAAGTTTCGGCATCTGTCAAGAAGATGTGCCGCAATTGCAAGATCATCCGTCGTAATGGCGTGGTGCGAGTGATCTGTACCGATCCGCGCCACAAGCAGCGCCAAGGCTGATTGGCCGCACGACTGCAAGCGAATTAGAGGACGCACATGGCACGTATTGCTGGTATCAACATTCCGCCGCACAAGCACACCGAGATCGGTCTGACCTCGATCTACGGCATTGGCCGTACGACCGCGCAGAAGATCTGCAACAGCTGCGGCATTCCGCTGGACAAGAAGGTCAAGGACCTGACCGACTCCGATCTGGAAAAGATCCGTGAGGAAGTGGGTCGCCTGACCATCGAAGGCGACCTGCGTCGCGAGATGTCCATCAACATCAAGCGCCTGATGGACCTGGGTTGCTATCGTGGCTTCCGCCATCGCCGTGGCCTGCCGGTGCGCGGCCAGCGTACCCGCACGAATGCCCGTACCCGCAAGGGTCCGCGCAAGTCGGCGGCGACCGGCAAGAAGTAATCCGCGGCATCTGAAGAAAGCTAACCATGGCAAAAGCACCCAATAACTCGGCTGCCCAGCGCGTTCGCAAGAAGGTTCGGAAGAACGTTGCCGACGGTATCGCCCACGTTCACGCCTCGTTCAACAACACCATCATCACGATCACGGATCGTCAGGGTGGCGCGCTGTCCTGGGCCTCTTCGGGCGGCCAGGGCTTCAAGGGCTCGCGCAAGTCGACCCCCTTCGCGGCCCAGGTGGCTGCTGAAGTGGCCGGCCGTGCTGCGCAAGAACAAGGCATCAAGAATCTGGACGTCAAGATCAAGGGTCCCGGCCCGGGTCGCGAATCGTCGGTGCGTGCTTTGGCTGCGCTCGGCATCCGCATCAACTCGATCTCTGACGTGACGCCGGTGCCGCACAACGGCTGCCGTCCGCAGAAGCGCCGCCGCATCTAAGCGGTTGCGGCGAACGACTGCGAAGTGCGATAATCTTCGATTCGTTCAGAACAAGCCGGCTGGCGCGCAAGCGCCAGCCGGCCGTTTTGCTGAGGTAGGCTGAGATGCCGCCTTGGAACAGGCTGGTCGTCGAGGCCCGCCTGGTGGAAGTCTCAGACTTCTCTTGAAGCCCACCGTCCGAGCCTACAAAAACACTGGCCGGACTCGCGCGATGCCTGGGATGTCTCCGAGCTCGCGTCAGATTGACAAGGACACGCAAAGTGGCACGTTACCTCGGCCCGAAGGCCAAACTTTCCCGCCGCGAAGGCACCGACCTGTTCCTGAAGAGCGCCCGCCGCGCCATCAGCGACAAGGCGAAGTTCGACACCAAGCCCGGCCAGCATGGCCGCACTTCGGGTCAGCGCACGTCCGACTTCGGACTGCAGCTGCGCGAAAAGCAGAAGGTCAAGCGCATGTACGGCGTGCTGGAGCGTCAGTTCCGCCGCTACTTCGCCGAGGCCGAGCGCCGCAAGGGCTCGACCGGCGTGAACCTGCTGGTCCTGCTGGAATCGCGTCTGGACAATGTCGTCTATCGCATGGGCTTCGGTTCGACCCGCGCGGAAGCCCGCCAGCTGGTCTCGCACAAGAGCATCACCGTGAACGGTGAAGTCGTGAACATCGCGTCCTACCTGGTGAAGGCTGGCGACGTGGTCGCGGTGCGCGAAAAGTCGAAGAAGCAGCTGCGCATCATCGACAGCCTGAAGCTGGCTGAGTCGATCGGTCTGCCGGCCTGGGTGGCCGTGGACGCCACGAAGCTGGAAGGCATCTTCAAGAAGACGCCGGATCGCGACGAGTTCGGCGCCGAGATCAACGAATCGCTGATCGTTGAGTTGTACTCGCGTTAATTCTTTCGTGCCTGCCGAGCGGCCCTGCAAGGGCCTGCTCGGCTTTTCCTCGTCCGGGCGTCGCCAGTTGTCGTGGTGGGCGCCTGGTTGGTCCCTCAGCCTTATCGGTGTAACGAACCGAGGGTATTGAAAGAAAGACCTCATGCAAACGAATCTGCTCAAACCCAAATCCATCACTGTGGAGCCCCTGGGCGGTCATCGCGCCAAGGTGATCCTGGAGCCGTTCGAACGCGGCTATGGCCACACCCTGGGCAACGCCCTGCGTCGTGTGCTGCTGTCCTCGATGGTGGGTTATGCGCCGACGGAAGTGACGATCGCGGGCGTGCTGCACGAGTACTCCGCCATCGACGGCGTGCAGGAAGACGTGGTTCACATCATGCTGAACCTCAAGGGCGTGGTGTTCCGTCTGCACAACCGTGAGGAAGTGACGCTGGTCCTGCGCAAGGAAGGCGAAGGTCCGGTCACCGCCGCCGACATCCAGACCCCGCACGACGTCGAGATCATCAATCCGGATCACGTCATCGCCCACCTGTCGCAAGGCGGCAAGCTGGACATGCAGATCAAGGTCGAGAAGGGCCGCGGCTACGTGCCCGGCAACATGCGCCGCTACGGCGACGAGCCGACCAAGGCCATCGGCCGCATCGTGCTGGACGCCTCGTTCAGCCCGGTCAAGCGCGTCAGCTACGCCGTCGAGAACGCCCGTGTCGAGCAGCGTACCGACCTGGACAAGCTGGTCATGGAAATCGAGACCAACGGCGCGATCAGCCCGGAGGAAGCGATCCGTGCCTCGGCCAAGATCCTGGTCGAGCAGATGGCCGTCTTCGCCCAACTGCAAGGTACCGATCTGGTCGACGTGTTCGACCAGGCGCCGGCAGCCCGTTCCAGCAGCTTCGATCCGATCCTGCTGCGTCCGGTCGACGAGCTCGAGCTGACGGTGCGTTCGGCCAACTGCCTGAAGGCCGAGAACATCTACTACATCGGTGACCTGATCCAGCGTACCGAGACCGAGCTGCTGAAGACGCCGAACCTGGGTCGCAAGTCGCTCAACGAGATCAAGGAAGTGCTCGCCTCGCGCGGCCTGACCCTGGGATCGCGTCTCGAGAACTGGCCGCCCCAAGGTCTCGACAAGCGTTGATTTTTTGAAAGAGGGCGGGTCCGACGACTCGCCCGGTGCCCCCGGCAGTACCTGATCCGGCTGCCGGCAATAACTGAAGGAAGGAAAGCACCATGCGCCACCGTAACGGCCTCCGCAAACTGAACCGCACCAGCGAACACCGCGCCGCGATGTTCCGCAACATGGCGGTCTCGCTGCTGCAACACGAAGCGATCAAGACTACGCTGCCCAAGGCGAAGGAACTGCGCCGCATCGTCGAGCCGCTGATCACCCTGGCCAAGGAGCCGACCGTCGCGAACCGTCGCCTGGCATTCAACCGCCTGCGCGACCGCGACATCGTGGTCAAGCTGTTCAATGAGCTGGGCCCCCGTTTCGCCACCCGTCCGGGCGGCTACACCCGCATCCTGAAGATGGGCTTCCGTGTTGGCGACAACGCGCCGATGGCCTATGTCGAACTGGTCGACCGTCCGGAAGCGGCGGAAGGCGACGCCGAGTAATCGGCAGTCCGCGTTCGCGCACTGAAGAGGCCAGCAGCAATGCTGGCCTTTTTTCTTTTGTATTCGCGATACGCGCACAGCGCGCGGGGCATGGCGGCTGTCGAACGTCATCCCGATGCGCTTGGCGCTAAGCTTCGCGCCTTTCCGATCTCTCAAGACGGCGGCGGGTGACGAGCCTGGCCGTGTCCCGCGTTCATGATCTTTCCTGCTCTGATCCGACGTTTGCTGCCGGCGCTGGTCGTCGTGATGTCGCTGACCGCGGCGCTGCTCGCCGCCCCTGCGCGTGCCGACGACTTTCTCGACCCGGATCAGGCCTTCAAGGTGGATGTGCAACTGACCGGAGACCGGGAGTTCCAGGTGAGCTTCACGATCGCTCCTGGCTATTACATGTACCGCGACCAGTTCAAGCTGGAGCCGTCCGGCGGCACGCTCGGCGACATCGCCTGGCCGGCGCCCAAGCGCAAGTTCGATGAGACCTTCCAGAAGGAAGTCGAGACCTATCGCGAGCACCTGAGCATCAATGTGCCGGTGACCGCGCTGGAGGGGGCGCCTCTGAAGCTGGTGCTGACGGGGCAGGGCTGCGCGGACAAGGGCTTGTGCTATCCGCCGATGAAGAGCCTGTTGACCCTCGGCCTGAAGGGCTTCGGCGGCGACGGCGCCGTGCAGATCGGCGCCGCGCCGGATGCGCTCAGCGGATTCGGGGTGTCCAATGCGGTGGCGTCGACACCCGTGAACGCATCGGCGGCCGCGACGACGGGTGGCATCCCGGACAGCGCGGGGGCGGGCAGTGGCGTCAGACTCGACGGCATCCTCGCTTCTGGCCGTCTGTGGGTAGTGATCGGTGCCTTCTTCGCCGCCGGCGTACTGCTCTCGCTCACCCCCTGCGTGCTGCCGATGCTGCCGATCTTGTCGTCGATCATCGTGGGACAAGGCGCCGCGCCTTCGCGCATGCGCGGCTTCCTGCTGGCCTTCAGCTACTCGCTGGGCATGGCGCTGCTCTACACGGCATTGGGCGTCGCAGCCGGTCTCGCAGGCGGCGGTCTGGCCGCCTACCTGCAGAAACCCTGGGTGCTGACGCTGTTCGCGCTACTGCTCGCAGGCTTCTCGCTGTCGATGTTCGGGGTCTACGAGATCCAGTTGCCCAGCCGTTTCACCGGGGGCGTGTCCGACGCGACCCAGCGGCTGCCGGCAGGGAAGTTCTTCAGCGTGTTCGTGATGGGCGGGCTGTCGGCGTTGATCGTGAGTCCCTGCGTCGCCGCGCCGCTGGCCGGCGCGCTGCTCTACATCAGCCAGACCGGCAACGTCGCGATCGGCGGTCTGGCGCTCTTCGCGCTCGCCTGGGGCATGAGCGTGCCGCTGCTGCTGCTGGGGCTGTCGGCCGGCACGCTGCTGCCGCGCGCGGGCGCCTGGATGGAGACCGTCAAGCACTTCTTCGGCCTGCTGCTGCTCGCTGTCGCGATGTGGATCATCCAGCCGGTCCTGCCGCCGGTGATCGCGCAACTGTTATGGGGCGCGCTGCTCATCGCGTTGGCCGCGCTGCTGGGGCTGTTCCAACGCACCGATACCAACTCGCCGGGGGTGTGGCTCCGCAAGAGCGTCGCGATGGCTGCGGTCGTCTTCGGCGTGGCTCAATTCCTGGGCGTCGCGGCGGGCGGGACCGACACGCTGAAGCCGTTGTCGGGCGTGTTCGCGTCGGGCCCGGCCACGGGCTCGGCGAAGGCGGCGGGAGAGGGCGCCGGCGTGAAGTTCCGAAAGGTCGCGAGCATTGCCGAACTGGACGAGGTGCTGCGCACTTCGGGCAAGCCGGTGATGCTGGACTTCTATGCGGACTGGTGCGTGTCCTGCAAGGAGATGGAGCGCTTCACCCTCACCGACGCGCGCGTGCAGGCGAAGCTCGCGGGCGCCGTGCTGGTCAAGGCCGACGTCACCGCCAACAACGCCGACGACCGCGAGCTGCTGAAGCGCTTCAAGCTCTTCGGCCCGCCGGGCACGATCTTCTTCGATCCAAAGGGGGCGGAACTGACCGGCGTGCGCGTGATCGGTTTCCAGGATGCCGAGCGCTTCCTGCAGTCGCTGGAGGCCGCAGGGCTGTGACTTTCCGGAAGACTGTCGTCGAGAGTTGGGGCGGCAGTCCTTTTCGTGCTACACTCTCTTTCTTCGATCGCGGGGTGGAGCAGTCTGGTAGCTCGTTGGGCTCATAACCCAAAGGTCGTCGGTTCAAATCCGGCCCCCGCAACCAGAACATTGAAAACGTCGTCACAAGACGGCGTTGCGCCGAACAGGCGCGGGGTGGAGCAGTCTGGTAGCTCGTTGGGCTCATAACCCAAAGGTCGTCGGTTCAAATCCGGCCCCCGCAACCAAAACGACAAGGGCCCTCATGCGAGGGCCCTTTGTCATTTTCGGATCCCCGACGTGCGCGTCTGCGTTCAGGACACGCGCAGCCGTTCCCCTTCGCCGTAGGGCGCCACTCGGCCGATCGCGGCCGCCGCTTCGAAGCCGTGACGAGCGAACACGGCCAGCACGGGGTCGACGGCTTCCGGCGTGCAGGAGACGAGCAGCCCGCCGCTCGTCTGAGGGTCGCTCAGCAGCGCCTGCGTCTCCGCGGGCAGCCCGCTGGAGAGTGCCACCTCCGCCCCATACGCCGCCCAGTTGCGTCCGGACGCTCCTGTGATGAAGCCCTGGCTCGCCAGTGCGCGAGCGCCCTCGAGCAAGGGCACGGCGCGCCAATCGATGTCGATGCGGCAGCCTGATCCGCGTGCGATCTCCATCGCATGTCCAGCCAGACCGAATCCGGTCACGTCGGTCAGCGCGTGCACGCCGTCGAGCGCGGCCAGCTCAGGACCGGGTGTGTTGAGTTGCGTCGTGGTCGCCAGCATCCGGCGGTACGCGCCGTCGTCCAGCTTGCCCTTCTTCAAGGCCGCTGACATCACACCAACGCCGAGCGCCTTGCCCAGCACCAGGACATCGCCCGGACGGGCGTCGGCATTGCGCTTGACGCGAGCGGGGTGCACGAGGCCGAGCGCGACCAGTCCATAGATCGGCTCCACGGAATCGATCGTGTGGCCGCCGGCGATCGGAATGCCCGCGCCGCGGCACACCGAGGCACCGCCCTCCAGAATGCGCCCGATGGTGCCCGTGCTCAATACCGAGATCGGCATCCCGACCAGAGCAAGGGCCATGATCGGGCGACCGCCCATCGCGTAGACGTCGCTGATCGCATTCGTGGCGGCGATGCGCCCGAAGTCGTGCGGATCGTCGACGATCGGCATGAAGAAATCGGTGGTGGCGATCAGGGCCTGCTCATCGTTGAGCCGATAGACGGCGGCGTCGTCGGCGGTCTCGATGCCGACGAGCAACTCCTTCGGGACCGGCAGGGCGCTGGTGCCCTTGAGGATTTCGGAGAGCACGCCGGGGGCGATCTTGCAGCCACAACCGCCGCCATGCGACAGCGAAGTCAGGCGGGGTTCCGCAGAGGGGGAGGCGTCGGTGACGTTCATGGCGACGCAGCTTACCGCGCGGCGCCTTCACGTGCTGCGGGCCATGCCCGGGCGAGATCCTGCTGGAGGGCGATGAAGGCGTCCATGGCGTCCCACAGCGGCAAGTAGCGCGTCGGATTGCCGTCCAATGCGGCGAGGGCGAGCGCGCATGCTTCCAGGGTGCTGCGTTGCGAGTCCCGTTGCGCACGTCGGATCGCGTAACGCGACGGCGGCGGCGCCTCCAGCGGCCACCTGGGGAGCGCCTGCAGCCAGGAGTTCCTGGCGAGCAGTCGCCGGCTGGCGCGCCAGGTCCCATCGAGGGCCACGAGCGTCTGCGGCGCCGGGGTCGACCCGGTGCGCATCGACAGCGCCGACGATGCATCGGGGGCGGCACTGTCTGGCGTCCGGGGATAGAGCAGAAGCAGCCCGTCGGTCGATGCGGGCGCCTCGAAGTGCTTGCCAACCCGGACCTCGACGCGAGCCAGGCATCGCGCCAGCAGCGCCGCCGTCCCCTTGGCCTGGCCAACCTCGCCGGGGTCCTGCAGGATGAGCAGTCCGCAGACGTTGTCGACCTGCCGCACGCAGGCGCACCAGCAAGCAATGAGCGGCCGTCCGCACTCCTCGCAGAGGGGGCGTCGGCCGCTCGAGCCGCCTTCAAGGGCGGGCATGGGGCGAACTCAGCGCGGCTGCCGCTGAGGCTTGCGACCGTCGTTCGGGCGACCCGCGCCGTCGCGGCGCGGACGATCCCCTTGGGCGTCGCGATCGCCGCGCGGGCCTTGCCCGGGGCCGCCTGCGCGACCCTCGTTGCGAGGGCCTCCGCGACGTTGGTCGCCGGCCCGAGGCGGCCGATCGTGGCGCTCCTGCCGCGGCGGCTGTTGGGCCTCTTCCTCGCGGGCGAGCTTCAACTCGGCGTCCAGTTGTTCTTGCGTCAAACCCTTGAGCGCGCAGAAGTTCGCGGGTGTCAGCGTCGTGCGCGAGAAGTCTCTCAGCAGCTGGGCGCGCTCCAGCCGGCCGCGATCCTCCTCGGCGCGACGCGCCTCGGTGATGCCGCGGCGGCGGGCGAGCTCCTCCTGCGCGGCGACGCGGTGCTCGTCGCTCAACTCTCCGGTCGGCTGGCCGTCGAGGTCGAAGCGCGATTTCGCGCGCGTCAGCGCGATCAGGTAACCGGTGCCGCCCGTATAGCGACGCAGGAAGGCCGACAGCTGGGCCTTGGTGAACTGTCCCGGCGCGCGCTGCTGGATGTCCGCCTGCACACGAAGCTTCAGCGGTTTCGCGCCGCCGGTGAACAAGGCGGGAAAGAGTTCCTTCAGCTTGGTGGCCACGGCCTGGACGTCGATCCGGCCGCCTTCCTCCGGCTTGGTCTGAGGCGATGCTGGCTGATCGGACGCTGCGCTTGCATCGGCCTCGCTGGGGGTGTCAGCCGGTTCCGCCGCGGGCGTGGCCGCGACCGTCGCCGAGGTTTCGGTGACGGGGGCCTTCTGATCGGTGGATTCGGGAGGGGTCACTTCGCCTTGCGGCGTGGTGCTGGAGGACATGCATCAAGCGGCGCGGGGCCGGCCTTCGGGAAAAAGGGGGATTGTGCCCATAGCCGCGCGGGCGTGGCAATTCGCACCGATCGACGGAAAGCGTCCGTCCTGCCTGAGAACGCTTTTCCGGAGGGGACTATCAGGTCTTCGGTTCGCAGGCGGGCTTGCAGACCAGTTCGGTCCGGCCCAGGATCCGTTTGGACTGCAGGCTGCTCGGAGGGCGGTGACGCCCGCATTTGAAGCATGAACGGGTCTGTCCGCTGCCTTGGAACGGCGACCCTCCCAGCTTGGAGGCATAGCGCAGGCCGTCATCCCGAACGGCGGTGCAGGTGTCTTTGCTCATGGTCTCGCTTCGCGTGGCGCTCTTGTTCGCGCCGGCGGGGTCGTGTCCCGTCGGCGCATCGATTCCCTCGCGAACGATATTAGGCGGGGCGTATGACGCCCCGCTACATCGCTTGCCCGGGGGTGAAAGCACCGCCCGACGAACGGTGGGATTTGCGCCGACAATCGCCCGCCTGCCCGGCCCTCCGGGCATTCAAGAACCATGGCCAAACTGTTTTTCCGATATGCCGCGATGAACGCGGGCAAGTCCACCGCGCTGCTGCAGGTGGCGCACAACTACGAGGAGCGTGGGCACGCGGTGCGTCTGTTCACCGCCGGTGTCGACGACCGGTACGGCAAGGGGATGGTCACCTCGCGGCTCGGGCCGCAACGGGTGGCCGAGGTGTTCAACGGCGACACGGACTTCCGCGCGCTGATCACGCAGTCGCCCGGCATCGCCTGCATCCTGGTCGACGAGGCCCAGTTCCTGACGAAGGACCAGGTCTGGTCGCTGCACGAGATCGCGCACATGCGCCACGTGCCCGTGATCTGCTACGGCTTGAGGACGGACTTCAGGGGCGAGTTGTTCACCGGTTCGGCGGCCCTGCTGGCGCTGGCCGACGAGATGGATGAGATGAAGACCATCTGCGACTGTGGCCGCAAGGCGACGATGAACATGCGTGTCGACGCCGCCGGTCGCAAGCAGACCGAGGGCGCGCAGGTCGAGATCGGCGGCAACTCCCGTTACCGCGCGGTCTGTGGGCGCTGCTTCCGGGCGTCCTGAGGACAGGCAGCCCCAAGGGCGCCCGGTGAGCCTGGGCTTACTTCTTGGCCAGCTGCTCTTCCAGTTCCTTGCAGGACGGAGCGCAGACGGGTTGAGACTTGCCCAGCAGCTTGCGGGACTTCAGCAGCGCGCGCGGGCGATGCTTGCCACACAGGAAGCACGACATGGTGGCCGCGCCGAACGAAGAGGTTGCCGCGAACGGCGAACCGGGAGCTTTAGAGCGATAGCGCAGACCATCGGCTTCGATGGTCGTCTTGGTCGTATCCTTGGCCACGCTGATCCTGATCCTGATAAGAGTTTGAAATGCCGCGCCGTCCGTCCCAAGTTCCCCCCAGGGGCAGACGGCGAAACCCGTATTTTCCTATAAGCGGAGGCCTCTCCGTACCGGGGCATCGCTAATGCCCTCGCGCGAAGGTCGCCCGAATCGGTTCCAAGGGACATTCGTCGCGCCAGATGCCCTGGGCGTTCAGCCTCGCGCGAACCGACTTCCGGGGGTGATTGGCGAGATCTAGGGAAAACACCTAGAATGCTGCCGCGCCGTTTCACCGTGGCGTCAACAACAAGGACACACAGGGAGCGAGCGCGACGATGGAACGGATCGAAGGGCTGTTTGCCGCCATGCGTGCGGCCAGCCAGGACATGGAATGGCCGGCCACCGAAGCCGGCGAAGGCAGCCTCGAGACCCCGGGCGAACTGGCCGAGCGCTACGCCCTGGCCGTGAGCGAAGCGCTGTGCGGCTACTTCCGCAGCTCGCACGCCAGCCTCTGGTTGCTGGATGGCGAGCCCGGCGGATACCGCCTGCGTTGCCTGGGCGCCCACGTGGTCGATGGCGCGACCCGGCAGCCACCGGTCTGCGAGCAGCGTGCCTATCCCGGTTACTTCAACGCCTTGCTGTCCGACGGCGTCTTCAACTGCGCCGATGCGCTGGTCGATCCGCGCCTGAGCGGGTTGCAGCCTCCGCCGACCTGGCGCGCGATGCTGGACGTGTCGGGTCAGATCAATGGCAAGACCTTCGGCGTGATCGCGCTGGGACAGCGGGATTCGGCCCGTGCCTGGACCAAGCGGGAAGAGCTCGACCTGCGCCGGGCCACTGCCAAGGCTTGCCTGCACCTGCACGCGCTTCGCAACGAACTCGAGACGGTCTGAACGTCGATCTTCGCGTCAAACCCCGTTCCAGATCCAACTTCGACCGACCGGTCGGATTAATGTCTTGAGAAATGTCAATGCGGCATCCACTGACGGATCGCTGAAGCCTTCCCGCTAGAGTCGGTCGCCACACGTCCCATGGACGACCAACCCCCGGGCGAAGGCCTTCGGAGCGGTCGCGACGCTGTCGGCAGGCATCGACGGCGCGCGGTCAACGGCCTGGCCCGGCACCACGACAGGAGACAAGGTGGACGGGGCGATTGCAAGCATCCTGGTGCTGGACGGGGTGACCAATGGCGCGATCTATGCGCTGCTGGCGCTGGCCCTGGTCCTGGTCTTCGCGGTCACGCGAGTGATCTTCATCCCTCAGGGGGAATTCGTCGCCTTCGGCGCGCTGACGCTGGCGGGACTCCAGCTCGGGCATACGCCGCTGACGATCCATTTCCTGATCGCGATGGCGCTGCTCGCGGCGGTCCTGGACCTGGTCGCCGCAGCGCGCGCCAGGCGGCTGGCCGCGGAAGTAGGGTCGATCGTGCTGCGGGCCTTGCCGGGCGTCGCGATCGGCCTGTGCGCGTTGTGGCTGGCGCCGATGAAGCTGCCGCTGTTGGCGCAGGCGCTGCTGACGCTGGCCGTGGTCACGCCGATGGGCGGCCTGCTGTACCGGCTCGCCTACCAGTCCCTCGCCGATGCGTCGGTGCTGGTGTTGCTCATCGTCTCGGTCGGCGTGCACTTCGCCCTGACCGGACTGGGCCTGGTGTTCTTCGGCGCCGAGGGCTCGCGCAATCCGAGCTTCTGGGACGCGAGTTATGCCGCCGGGCCGCTGATGTTCTCGGGCCAGACGCTGATCATCGTGATGGCTTCCGCCGCGCTGATCGTGGGGCTGTGGCTGTTCTTCGAGAAAAGCCTCTACGGCAAGGCCTTGCGCGCGACGGCGGTGAACCGCCTGGGTGCCCGGCTGATGGGCATCTCCAGCACGTCCGCGGGTCGGCTCTCCTTCACGCTTGCGGCCTTCATCGGCGCGCTGTCAGGCATCCTGATCAGCCCCACCACGACCATCTTCTATGACAGCGGCTTCCTGATCGGCCTGAAGGGCTTCGTGGCCGCCGTCTTCGCGGGGCTGTCGAGCTATCCCGGCGCGGCCCTGGGGGCGCTGCTCGTCGGCCTGATCGAGTCCTTCAGTTCCTTCTGGGCCAGCGCCTTCAAGGAAGTCATCGTCTTCACCTCCATCCTGCCGGTGCTGCTGTGGCGCAGCTGGCGCGACCCGCATCACGAGGAGCATTGACGTGTCCGCCGAACCTACCGCCGCCATGAAGGCGACACCCGCGTCCTCATCGCCCTCATCTCCCTCGTCGCCGGTCTCGTCCGCCGACGTCGCCGCTCGCGCGACCGCCCCGGCCTGGGCGCGCCGCGGCGCGCCGATCGCGCTGCTGCTGGCGCTCGCGGTGCTGCCGCTGCTGCCGGTGCCCGAGTTCTGGATCACCCAGCTCAACTACATCGGCATGTTCGCCCTCGTCGCCCTGGGCCTGGTCCTGCTGACCGGCGTCGGCGGGCTGACCTCGTTCGGGCAGGCAGCATTCGTCGGCGTCGGCGCCTACACGACGGCGCTGCTGAGCTCGCGCTACGGGCTCTCTCCATGGATCGGCCTGGCCGCCGGCATCGCGATCACGCTGTGCATCGCCCTGGTGCTCGCGCTGATCACGCTCCGGATGTCGGGCCACTACCTGCCGCTGGCCACGATCGCCTGGGCGCTGAGCCTGAACTTCAGCATCGCCAACATGGAATCGCTCGGCAAGTACGACGGCCTGCTCGGCGTGCCGGCGATCGAGCTGTTCGGCCTCAGCCTCGCGGACGGGCGCGCCATCTACTACCTGATCTGGCTGTTCGCGATCGTCGGCGCCATCGCCGTGCGCAACCTGCTCGACTCGAGACCCGGCCGGGCGATCCGTGCGCTCGGTGGCGCCACGGTGATGGCCGAATCGATGGGGGTCTCCACCTTCCGCTACAAGGTCGTGATCTTCCTGATCGCGGCGCTGCTGGCGTCCCTCTCGGGCTGGCTCTTCGCGCATGTCCAGCGCACCGTGAATCCGAGTCCCTTCGGCCTGAAGATGGGCATTGAATACCTGTTCATGGCGGTCGTCGGCGGCGTCTCCAGCGTGTGGGGCGCATTCATCGGCGCGGGGGTGTTCAAGATCATCGAAGACCAGCTCAAGGAGCTGCTGCCCGCGCTGCTCGGCAGCAACGGCAACTTCGAGATCATCGTGCTCGGCGTCGTGCTGGTGCTGATGCTGAAGTACGCGCCCAGGGGCCTGTGGCCGTCGCTGCAGACGGCGCTGTCACGCTGGTGGCCGGCGCCGCCGCGCGCGCGGAACTGGGAAGGCGCGACGCCGCTGGCGGCGCGAGCCAAGCCGCCGGCGGGTGCCGTGCTGCTGCAGGTCGACCGGCTGCGCAAGCAGTTCGGCGGACTCGTCGCGGTGAACGACGTGAGCTTCGAGCTGCGCGCCGGCGAGATCATGGGCCTGATCGGCCCGAACGGCGCCGGCAAGTCGACGACCTTCAACCTGGTCTCCGGCGTGCTGCCCGCGACCGGCGGCGAACTGCGCTTCGCCGGCGAATCCATCACCGGACTGCCGGCCCGCCAGATCGCGCGGCGGGGCATGTCGCGCACCTTCCAGCACGTGAAGATGATCGCCGACATGACGGTGCTGGAGAACGTCGCGCTTGGCGGCTACCTGCGCTCGCACAGCGGCACGGCGAAAGCCATGCTGAGGCTGGACCGCGCCGAGGAGAAGCGCCTCTTCGCCGAGGCCGAATCGCAGCTGCGCCGCATCGGCATGCAGGACCACCTGCATGAGCTGGCCGGCAACCTGGCGCTCGGACCGCAGCGGCTGATGGAGATCGCGCGGGCGCTTTGCAGCGACCCGTCGCTGCTGCTGCTCGACGAACCGGCGGCGGGCCTGCGCCACAAGGAGAAGCAGGCGCTGGCGGCGGTGCTGCGCCAGCTGCGCGCCGAAGGCATGAGCATCCTGCTGGTCGAGCACGACATGGACTTCGTGATGGGACTGACGGACCGCATCGTGGTGATGGAGTTCGGCACCAAGCTGATCGAGGGCTCGCCCGCCGAGGTGCAGGCCAGCCCTGAAGTCCGCGCGGCCTACCTGGGAACGGAGCACTGACATGAGCGAGCTGCTGAGGGTGGACGGCCTGCAGGCCGGCTACGGACGCGCCGAAGTGCTGACGGGCCTGGACCTGCGCCTGCGGCAGGGCGAGGTGGTCACCGTGATCGGTCCGAACGGCGCGGGCAAGAGCACGACCTTGAATGCGCTGATGGGCGTGCTGCCGGCCCGGGGGCAGGTCTTCTTCGACGGCGAGGACATCGGCGGCCTGAGCCTCGAGGACCGGGTCATGAAAGGCCTCGCGCTGGTGCCGGAGAAGCGCGAGCTGTTCACGACCATGTCGGTCGAGGACAACCTGGTGCTGGGCGGCTTCCGGCCGATGCGCCTGGGCGTGAAGGCCTGGCGCGACGAGCTGGAGCGCGTGTACACCCTGTTCCCGCGGCTGAAGGAACGCCGTGCCCAGCTGGCCGGCACCCTGTCCGGCGGCGAGCGCCAGATGCTGGCGGTCGGCCGGGCGCTGATGGCCCGGCCGAAGCTGCTGATGCTCGACGAGCCCAGCCTGGGCCTGGCGCCGTTGATCGTGAAGGAGGTGTTCCGCATCGTGGCGCAGTTGCGCGAGGCGGGCGTCTCCATCCTGTTGATCGAGCAGAACGCCCGTGCGGCGCTCGAGGTGGCGGACTACGGCTACGTGCTCGAAACCGGCGAGGTCGCGCTCGAAGGCAAGGCCGCCGATCTGGCGAAGGACGCACGGGTGATCGAGACCTACCTCGGCGCGAGTCGCCACCCGCGCTGACATCCGCCCGGGCGTGAAGGAACGCCGTCCGTCCGGGCTTCACACCCCGAATCGGGGGGCCAAGCGTGACGCCCGCGAAACACCTCCGCGAAAGCCGCCGACCATAATTCGGCGAACTCGCGCCATGGCACTGCTGTCCTCCCTCCGCAAACTGCTGACCGGTTCCGCCGACGCCAAGTCGAAGGGTGGAGCCCCCGTCACGGCCGCGTCCGCCAAGGGCGCGCCGCCTGTCCCGGCGCCGGTAGGCCCGGTCCGCGCGCCGGTGCCGCCCGCGCTGTCCCCGGTGTCCTCGCACTCGCAAGGCCCCGGGATGATGTCGACGCAGACAGCGGTCTACAGCGGCGGCGACATCGTCTTCCCGACGCTCGAGGCCTCGCCGGAATGGCTGCACTTCAGCACCCGCCTGTTCGGGCTGGCGCGCCTGAAGGATGTGCGCCCGTCGGCCGGCGAACAGGGGTTGATGCAGCGCCTGCAGGCGCAGCGCGGCTCGCAGTGGGCCGACCAGTTGCCGCGCCTGCCGGCCGTGCTGCCGCAACTGATGCGCCTGGTGCGCCGCAGCGACGTGTCGTCGGCGGAGCTGGTGCAGCTGATGTCGCGCGATCCCAGCCTGGTCGGCGAATTGATGCGCCTGGCCAACTCGCCGCGTTACCGGACCGAGCGCGAGATCACCGATCTCGCCGGCGCGGTGATGGTGTTGGGGCAGCAGGGGCTGGACCAACTGGTGATGAGCGTCGCGATGCGGCCGATCTTCCATCAGGGCAAGGGGCGCTACGGCAACCGGTCCGGTACCCTGCTCTGGGATTTGAGCGAGCGCACCGCGTTCGCGACGGCACGCCTGGCGAATGCCGGCGACGACGAGTTCTCCGCCTATCTGGCCGGGCTCAGCTCGCAACTCGGCCTGATGGCCCTGCTGCGCGCGCTGGACGGCATGTCCGCGCCCTCGGTGCCGCCGCTGGATCGCGAAGGCCTGCATCGACAGCTCCTGCCGCTGACCGCCGCGTGGTCCGCCCAGATCGTCGAGCACTGGGGCTTCCCGCAGCAGGTCGCCGAGGCGCTGGCGCCGCGACCGGGGCGCGGGGCCGAATCCGCCGTGCTGGCGCTGCTGGTCCGGCAGGCGCAGGCCGTCGCGCTGCGCCAGCTGATGCAGCCGGGATTGCAGGCGGCGCAGCTCGGCGACTGGTCCGCCGCGCAGCAGCGCTGCTACGCGGAGCTCGAGCGCGAGTTCGCGGCGGGCAGCCCCGGCAACGCCTGAGGCGCCGCCGACCCGGGCGTCGGCGATCATTCTCCGTTTGCTCCCCGGCGCTTGGCCAGCCCCCAGGCGGCCAGCCCGAACGCGCCTTCGAACAACAGGGCCAGTGCCGCCGCCGGCAGTGCGCCGGCCAGCAGCAGCGTCTGGTCGTTCAGCGCCAGTCCGGTGACGATGCGTTCGCCGTAACCACCGGCGCCGATGAAGGCCGCCATCGTCGCGGTGCCGACCGAGAGGCTGGTCGCCGTGCGCAGCCCCGCCAGCATGACCGGCATGGCCAGCGGCAACTGCACCGAGCGCAACACCTGCCCCCGCGTGAGTCCCAGCGCCCGGCCGGCGGTGGTCAGCCCCTCGGGCACCTCGCTCAGGCCGATGGTGCAGTTGCGCAGGACCGGCAGCAGGGCATACAGCGTCAGCGCCACCAGCGCCGGCACCGGCCCGATGCGGTCCAGGGCCCAGATCAGCAAGGCGAGCATGGCCAGCGACGGCACCGTCTGCAGCAGCGCGCAGACGGCCAGCAGCGCCTCGCGCCAGCGCGGCCAGGGATGCAGCGCGACGGCCAGGGGCACCCCGACAAGCGCGGCGAGCGCCACCGCGCCCAGCACCAGCGCCAGGTGCTGCAGCGTGAGCCGGCCGAGGTCTGGTCCGGTCAAGCGCGACCAGAGACCGGACGCCGCGGCCGGCGCCGCTCCCTCGCGGCCCGGGTCGATCGACCCGGGGGCGGGCGAGGTCCTGGCGGGCGACGGCGCACCGGACGATGCGGCGCTGGCCGCCGTGGCACCCGGAGCATGCCGGGCCAGAAATTCGCGCGCGATCGCATCGAACGGCAGGCGCTCGACCTCCGCCTGCGCATTCATCGCGATCATCGCGGTTTCGTCGATGCGCCCGCGCAGCGCCTGCAGCGCGGCCCAGGCGCGCGGATGTCTTTGCGGCAGGTCGGCGCGATACAGCAGCACGGCGTCGTATCGCGGGAAGAAGCGCGCGTCGTCGACCAGCACCGTCAGGTCGAGCGCCGCGATCTGCGCATCGGTGGTGTAGACGTCGGTGACGTCGATCTGCGCATCCGCGAGCGCGCGGTAGGCCAGTCCGTGATCAAGGCCCGTCGGGGTGTGCGGCAGCCCATAGTGCTTCGACAGGCCGGGCCAGCCGTCCGCGCGCCCCAGGAACTCGTTGCTGAGGCCGAACTTCAACGCCGGACGCGCCTTCAGCTGCGAGAGCGTGGTGATGCCCAGAGCGCGCGCCTGGGCGGCGCGCATCGCCAGCGCATACCCGTTGTTGAAGCCGAGCGGCACGCCGACCGCCAGGCCGAGCGGCCGGAGTTCCGCCCGCAGCTGCTCCAGCGGCGCGCCGGTCGTCGCGTGACCCAGGATCTCGCGCTCGATCGTGCCGAGGTACTCGGGATAGACGTCGATGCTGCCGCTCTTCAGCGCCGCATGCACGATGGCCGTATTGCCCAGGCCTTGACGGATGTCGACCTGCGCGGACGGATCGTCGGCGCGAACGGCCTGCGCGAGCACCTCGGCGAGGATGTAGCTCTCCGTGAAGCGCTTGGATCCGATGCGCAGCGGCTCGGCGCCCCAGGCGGGCGGGGCGCCCGCGAGGACCGCGCAGGCCAGGAGCAGAAGCGGTCGCAGCCGGCGGAACAGGATCATCGGCGCAGCATAGTCGAGGCGGTCCGGCTGCGCGCCAGCGTGCGCAAGACCTGGCTCGCGAACGCATCGGCCGCCGCGGAGCCGGCGGAGGCCCTGCTTCGCATCAGCACCACCGACATCGCCGGCAGCGAGGTGGCCGACGGCATGCCGTGCCGCTCGTCGAGCAGCTCCATCCCGTCCGGCACGCTGCACCGGGTGAACAGTGCGATGGCCAGGCCGCTTTCCACGGCGGCGAGCATGCCGGCCGGGCTGGCGCTGTCGCAGACGATGCGGTACGGCCGTTTCAAGGCCGCCAGCGCGGACAGCGCCGCCTTGCGCGCGAGGCTGCCCGACTCGTAGACGGCGACGGGCAGCGGCGTCTGCCGCCAGGCCTCGAAACGCGGCGCACCGAACCAGGCCAGTGGCTCGTCGAACAGTGGCTGTCCCCGCCCGGCGCGATCCCGCGTCACGACGGCGACGTCGACCTCGCCGCGCGTCACCCGCGGGATGAGCACCGTCGACTGCTGGCACACCAGCGTCAGCTCCACCGCGGTGTGCCGGCCGGCGAAGTCCCGCAGCACCGGGGTGAGGTAGGGCAGCGCGTAGTCCTCCGGCACGCCGATGGTGAGCCGGCCATGCAGCGTCTCGCGCCGCAGCGCCTGGACCGCCTCGTCGTGATGGGCGACCAGCCGGCGCGCATGGCCGAGCAGCTCGTGCCCCGCCGGCGTGAGGTCCAGCCGCCGCGGCGTGCGGACCAGCACGGGCTGGCCGACGGCCTGCTCCAGCTTCGCGATCTGCATGCTCAACGCCGATTGCGAGCGATGCACCCGCGCCCCCGCCGCCGTCAGCGAGCCCGCGTCGACCGCCGCGACGAACGCGCGCAGCCAGTCCAATTGAAGATCCGTCGAGGGCATCGGCGCCTTTCGCCCCGGTGGGCGTGCATTCGATTCCGTGATGCTAAACGTGAAAAGGATTCGCTTCTCCGGATGTCAGCGTGGCCGCAGACTCGGCGCATGACGTCTTCGTCCACTTCTTCCGCCAGCGCCGGGGCGACCGTCGCCGGCCCGCTTCCGTCCGTTCCCGGGTCGGTCGACGCCCCGGAGCGTCGCCTGCGCGAAGGGCAGGCGCTCATGGTCGGAGGCGGCCTGCTGCTCGGCACCATCGGTGTCTTCGTCGAGGAGGCCGCCCAGGATCCGGCCACGACCGTCTGGTTCCGCTGCGTGTTCGGCCTGGCGGCGCTGCTGGTCTGGGGCGCCGCGCGCGGCCGGCTTGGCGAGCTGTTCCGGCTGCGCGGCCGGGCGCTCAGTGCCGTGCTCGTCGTGGGGATGCTGACCGTCGTGAACTGGGGCTTGTTCTTCGCGGCCATCCCGCGCTGTTCGATCGCCGTGTCGACGGTCCTGTTCCATGTGCAGCCGTTCTGGTTGATGGCGATGGGCGCGTTCTGGCTGGGCGAGCGGGTGGCGCGCGCGCAGTGGCTGGCCGCGGCGGCCGCGTTGTGCGGTCTCGCCCTGGCCACCGGCATCGCGGACGAGTTCATTGGAACGGGCCTTGGGCCGGGCGCCGCCGCGGCGCTGCCCGGCCAGGCGATCGGCGTCGGCATGTGCCTGATCGGTTCGGTGAGTTATGCGGCGGCGAGCTTCATCGCCAAGCTGCACGCCGAACGCGCCGGCTCCTTCGCCCTGTCCGCGGGGCAGTGCCTGGTCGGCGCCGTGGCCTTGCTGCCGTGGCCGCTGCTGCAGGGCCTGCCGGCCTGGGGGGCTTCCTGGGGCTGGCTGGCGGGGCTCGGCGTGCTGCATACCGGGCTGGCCTACGTCATCCTGTATGCCGGCATGGCAAGACTTGGCACCGGCCGGATCGCGGTCCTGCAGTTCGTGTACCCCGGCACCGCCGTGCTCATCGACTGGGCCGTCTATGGCCGGGCGCTCAGCCTGCCGCAGATGCTGGGTGTCGGCCTGATCGCCGCGGCGCTGTGGACCTTGCGGCGTCGCGGCTGAACCCGCCCTTCGGCCGGCCCCGGGGCGCAGCGTTCAGGCGATGACCTGCTGCGTGAAGGCGCGCAGGTGATCCATCAGGGCGTCGGATGCCCGCGAGGCGGCCTCGCCGTCTCCGCCCGCGATCGCCTCCGCCAGGCGCTGGTGCGCCCGTGCGCCGACGGCGATGTCGCCCAGATGCCGGTAGGCGTACCAGAAGCGCCGGCACTGGATGATCATCGGCAGCACCGCCGCCACCGCGTAGCGGTTGCGGCAGGCCGCGTGATTGACCCGGTCCAGCGCCTGGTCGACTCGCATGTAGGCCTCCAGGTCCCGGCGCTCGGCCGCCTCGGCCATCCGGGCGGCGCAGGCGAGCAGATCCGCGCGCTGGGCGGGCGAGGCCCGCCGCGCCGAGCAGCAGGCGATCAGCCGCTCCAACGGCCGTCGCGCCTCCAGCAGGTCCAGGTGCTCCGCCAGCGGCATGTCGCTGACCAGCAGGCCGCGCCGCGGCTGCTGCGCGATCAAGCCGCTGGCGACCAGCCGCATCAGCGCCTCGCGGGTCGGCGTCCGGCCCAGCCCGATCCGCGCGATCAGTTCCGACTCCACCACCGGCGTCCCGGGACGCAGCTGCAGCGTCGCGATCAGCGTCTCGATCGCGTCATAGGCCTGGTCCGCCTGGCGGCGTTTGTCGACGTCCTGCAGCTCGAGGGTGTCTGAAGTCATGGGCGCGGATCATCGCAGGTCCGCCCAACGGGCGTCCCGGGACGGTATTGGATTGAGTTTGCGCAGGTCAACCCCAGTTAAATCCGCGTCCGGCGGGTGCCGGGCCGGCCGGATCGGCCGCATACAATCACCGGCTCTTCCGTACGCCCGGACTTCATGTCCGGCGGCGCGCGGGCCTGCGGGCCGGCGCCAACGCATTTCCTGAGGGATATCGACGTGTTTATTTCCAACGCATTCGCCCAGACCGCCGGCGCCGCCTCGGCCGACCCCACGGGCGGCTTCCTGCAGATGCTGCCCCTCGTGGCCGTCTTCGTGGTCATGTACTTCGTGATGATCCGCCCGCAGATGAAGCGCCAGAAGGAGCACAAGACGATGGTCGAGGCCCTGGCCAAGGGCGACGAGGTCATCACCGGCGGCGGCATGCTGGGCAAGGTCAGCAAGATCGGCGAGCAGTACCTGACCGTCGAGATCGCCTCGGGCGTCGAGATCCAGGTCCAGCGCACCTCCGTCGTGCAGGTCCTGCCCAAGGGCACCGTCTCGAAATAATTCGAACCCCCACCCGGGGCGGCCGCGTCGCGCGTGACCGCTCCCTGACGACCCGGCCCGTGCGACGCACGCGCCGGGTCGGCTTTCAGAGGCGCCCGCCGATCCGATGCCCGCGCATCGGGGCGGCGCCTGGTTTGCAGAGGATCTCCTCATGAACCGTTATCCGCTGTGGAAGTACGCGCTGCTGCTGGTCGCGCTGCTGGTCGGACTGATCTACACGCTGCCCAACCTGTTCGGCGAAGCGCCGGCGGTGCAGGTGTCCAGTGCCAAGGTGGTCGTCAAGATCGACGACGCCGTCCGCCAGCGCGTCGAGCAGGCGATCACGCAGGCCGGCGTCACGCCCGACTTCGTGCACCTGGAAGGCACGTCGATCCGCGCCCGCTTCCATGACACCGACGCCCAGATCAAGGGCCGGGACGCGATCGCGAAGGCCCTGAACGGCGGCGACACCTCCGATCCGACCTACATCGTGGCGCTGAACCTGGTGTCCCGCTCGCCGGCCTGGCTGGCCTCGCTGCACGCCTTCCCGATGTACCTGGGCCTGGACCTGCGCGGCGGCGTCCACTTCCTGATGCAGGTCGACATGAAGTCGGCGCTGACGAAGAAGGCCGAATCGATGGCCTCCGACGTCCGCACGATGCTGCGCGACAAGACGATCCGCCACGCCGGCGTCGCCCGCGAAGGCAACGACGTCGTCATCAACTTCCGCGACGAGGCGGTCCGCACCCAGGCGTTGAACCTGCTGCGCGACCAGGTGCCCGATTTCGCCTGGACGCCGTCCGGCGCCGGCACCGAGCTGCGCCTGACCGGCTCGCTGACGCCCAAGGCGGTGATCGCCGTCCAGGACGCCGCGATCAAGCAGAACATCACCACGCTGCACAACCGCGTCAACGAGCTGGGCGTCGCCGAGCCGGTGATCCTGCAGCAGGGCCGCGACCGCGTCGTCGTCCAGCTGCCGGGCGTGCAGGACCCGACCAAGGCCAAGGACATCATCGGCCGCACCGCCACGCTGGAAATGCGCATGGTCGACGACAGCGCCGAGGCCACCGCCGCGCTGACCGGCAACGGCCCGGTGCCCTTCGGCACCGAGCGCTTCACCGAGAAGGACGGCGTCACGCCGATCATCGTCAAGCGCCAGGTCGTCGTCACCGGCGACAACCTGAACGACGCGCAGCCGAGCTTCGATGAGAACCACCAGCCTTCCGTGACGCTGAAGATGGACGCCAAGGGCGCCCGCATTGTCAAGGACGTCTCGCGCGAGAACATCGGCAAGCGCCTGGCCATCCTGCTGTTCGAGAAGGGCAAGGGCCAGGTCGTGACGGCGCCGGTCATCCGCGGCGAACTGGGCAACTCGTTCTCCATCACCGGCGGCAACATGACGACGCAGGAAGCCAGCGACACCGCGCTGCTGCTGCGCGCCGGCTCGCTGGCCGCGCCGATGGAGATCATCGAGGAACGCACCATCGGTCCGTCGCTGGGCAAGGAGAACATCGACAAGGGCATCGCGTCGGTCACCTGGGGCTTCGTCGCCGTGGCGATCTTCATGTGCCTGTACTACATGATGTTCGGCGTGTTCTCGGCGGTGGCGCTGGGCTTCAACCTGCTGCTGCTGCTGGCGGTGCTGTCGATGCTGCAGGCCACCTTGAGCCTGCCGGGCATCGCGGCGATCGCGCTGGTGCTGGGCATGGCCATCGACGCCAACGTGCTGATCAACGAGCGGGTGCGCGAGGAGCTGAGAGCGGGCCTCGCGCCGCAGCAGGCGATCCACGCCGGCTACGAGCGCGCCTGGGCGACCATCCTGGACTCCAACGTGACGACGCTGATCGCGGGCCTGGCGCTGCTGGCCTTCGGCTCGGGTCCGATCAAGGGCTTCGCCGTGGTGCACTGCCTGGGCATCATCACCTCGATGATCTCGTCGGTGATGTTCTCGCGCGCACTGGTCAACCTCTGGTACGGCGGCCGCAAGCGGCTCAAGTCCGTCTCCATCGGCACCGTCTGGAAGCCCGGCACGTCCGCGCTCTCGACCGAATCGACGGCCGACGCCGTCGAGGCCAAGTAACAGCGGCTGCGGCCCCCGAAGAGTAGCGAGCGCAACACGCCATGGAATTCTTCCGAATCAAACGGGACATCCCGTTCATGAAGCACGCGTTGATCCTCAACGCCGTGTCCTTCCTCACTTTCGTCGCCGCGGTGTTCTTCCTGGTCACGAAGGGCCTGCACTTCTCGATCGAGTTCACCGGCGGCACGGTGGTCGAGGTGCAGTACGCCCAGGCGGCCGACGTCAACAAGACGCGCCACACCGTCGAGCAGATGGGCTTCGGCGAGATCCAGGTGACCAACTTCGGCTCCTCGCGCGACGTCATGATCCGCCTGCCCATCAAGCCGGGCACCAAGCAGGATCAGATCGCCGACCAGGTGTTCGCCGAGCTCTGCAAGGCGGAGAAGGGCAATGTCGTCTCGCACCGGGAAGTGACGCCGCAAGGGGAGTCGGTCGAGCGCCGCGCCTGCGCAGTTGCGGATGCCGAGCCCCTGAAGATGACCCGCAGCGAGGTCGTCGGCCCGTCGGTCGGCGCCGAGCTGGCGCACGATGCCGCCTGGGCGCTGATCTGCGTGGTGGTCGGCATCATGCTGTACCTGGCCTTCCGCTTCGAGTGGAAGTTCGCCGTGGCCGGCATCATCGCCAACCTGCACGACGTGGTGATCATCCTGGGCTTCTTCGCCTACTTCCAGTGGGAGTTCTCGCTGGCGGTGCTGGCGGCGATCCTGGCGGTGCTGGGCTACTCGGTGAACGAGTCGGTGGTCATCTTCGACCGGATCCGCGAGGCCTTCCGGAAGTACCGCAAGCTCAACACCCACGAGATCATCGACCACGCGATCACCTCGACGATCAGCCGCACCATCATCACGCACGGCTCGACGCAGATGATGGTGCTGTCGATGCTGCTGTTCGGCGGCCCGACGCTGCACTACTTCGCGGTGGCGCTGACGATCGGCATCCTGTTCGGCATCTATTCCTCGGTCTTCGTGGCCGCGGCGATCGCGATGTGGCTGGGCGTCAAGCGCGAGGACCTGGTCAAGGCCGGTCCGGCGAAGGCCGGAGATCCCGATGACCCGAATGCGGGCGCGGTGGTGTAGTAGAGTCATCCGCACTCGTCAAACTCACGCTCGATGACCGCCGCCGACGCAAGATCCCAGGCCCTGGCTTCGCAAGCGCGGCGCGTCCACACGGAAGTGCTGCTGCGAGGGCTGCCCGCCGTGGTGGCGGTCCTGACCACCGCGGTGCAGGACATGCTCGCGCAGCCGGCCGAGCATTCGCTGCAGATGGCGCGGCGGGACGCCTTCGAGGCCTGGCAGCGCGCGTCGACGCCGTGGCACGCCCGCCTGGGGAAGTCGCTGCGGCACGCGTACCACCACGGTGCGGGGGATTCGCGCTCGGCGTCGCTGTCGTCGCGGCCGCAGAACCTGACCCTTGTCAGCGACGACACGATCGAGCGCGAGATCATCGCCTCGCGCCTGGCGCTGGCGATGATGGACAAGGCCAGCTGGGAGTTCAGCGACCTGCGCAACCGGATGCAGTCGCTCGAGCGCGTCGAGGACCTGCCGCAGCAAGACCTGCTGCGCGCGCAGGTGCTGGCGCGGCTGGTGCTCGACGCCTGGTTCGAAGCCGGGCTGAACAGTTCGGTCTGGCAGATGCTGCAGCGCTGGCTGCACCATGAGTTCTCCCAGCTGCTGAACGAGGCCTACCACGAGTCCAACCACTGGCTGATCCAGCAGGGCGTGATGCCCGAGGTGGACCTGCGCCCATTCATCCGTCGCAACGCGCCGGCGGGCGGCATGACGCAGGCCGCGCCGCTCGGTCCCGCGCAAGGACCGGGTCAGGCGCACGGCGGCATCGCGCCGCAAGCGGCACAGGCCGTCCAGGCGGCCGGTCCGGCGGCGACGCCGGCCAGCCAGTCGGCGCAGCAGGTGATGGCGCAATTGCAGCGCGTGCTCGCGCGGCATGTGCCGGAGCTGGCGCAGGCGCAAGCGCAGCCGGCCGCGCGCTCCGGCATGCCGGCGGCGGGGCCGGCGACACGCAGCGGACTGCCAGCAGCGCCCGCAGCGGGAAGTCCTGGCGCTGGCGGTGTCGCGCCCGGCCTGGCGGGCGGTCCCGCGACGCGGGCCGGCTCGCCGCGGCTGAACGCCGCGATCAATCATGCGCAGGAGGCGGTGCAGCGGCGCGCCGACCAGGTCGCCACCGTCGATCAGCAGCTGACGGCGCCGCAGGCGCTCGACGAGATCCGCCACCGCAACCAGGCCCTGAAGCAGGTCCTGAAGAATGCGGCGGACACGCCGGCGGAGCGCGCCACCATCGAGCTGGTCGCGCTGCTGTTCCAGGCTATCCTGCAGGAGGAGCGCATTCCGCCGGCGATCCGCGTCTGGTTCGCGCGTCTGCAGATGCCGGTGCTGCGCGTGGCGGTCAGCGAGCCGGACTTCTTCGCCACCGATGACCATCCCGCGCGGCGGCTGATCGATCGCATGGGCTCCTGCGTGATGGGCTTCAGCACCTCGACCGCCGAGATCGGCGACGCGCTCGAGCGCGAGATCAAGCGCGTGGTCCAGGTCGTCGAGGCCTACCCCGACACGGGGCGGCGGGTCTTCCAGACGGTGCTGACCGAGTTCGAGAAGTTCCTCGATCACTACTTCGAGCAGGAGAACGAGGTCTCGAAGAAGGGCGTGTCGTTGGCGCAGCAGGTCGAGCAGCGCGAGACGCTGGCGATCCAGTACACGATCGAGCTGCGCAAGATGTTGTCCGAGGTCCCCGTCCAGGACGGCGTGCGCGACTTCCTCTTCCAGGTCTGGGCGGACGTGCTGGCGGTGACCGGTGTGCGCTACGGACCGCAGGCCGAGCAGACCAAGGCGATGAAGCGGGCGGCGGCCGACCTGATCTGGTCGGCGAGCGCGAAGGTGTCCCGCGAGGACCGGGCCGAGGTGATCCGGCGCCTGCCGCCCTTGCTGAAGACCTTGCGCGACGGCATGGGCCATGCGGGCCTGAGCCACGAGCGCCAGGACGAACATATCCGGTCGCTGAACAACGCGCTGGCGGCGGCGTTCACCGCGAAGACCGCCGCGATTCCGCGCGAGCGGCTGGACGACCTGATGAGCCAGCTCGAGACCCTGGAGGCGATGCTGCCGTCGCCCGAGGCCGGCGAGATCAACGAGACCCTGGTTCGCGACCTGTCCAGCCACGAGTGCGAGGGGCTGGAGGTGGTGGCCGAGGGCGGCGCCGCGCCGAGTTCGGCGATGCTCGCCTGGGCGCGCGAGTTGCAGGTCGGCAGCTGGTACATGCTCGACTACCGGGGCCGTGTCGAACCGGTCCAGCTGGTCTGGCGCGGGCTCAAGCACCACCTGATCCTGTTCGTCTCGCCGCAGGGGCGGGGCGTGCTGTTCCAGGTGAGCCGCCTGGCGGCCTTCCTGCAGGCCGGGCTGATGCTGCCGGCGCAGGACGAGTCGCTCACGGTGAAGGCGACGCGCAACGCGCTCGCGAAACTCGAGGTCGATCCCAGCCGCCTGCTCGCCTGACGCGGGCGGCTCCTGGCCGCTTCCCTCCCGACCATGAAAAAAACCGGCGCCGCGAGTTGCGGGGCCGGTTCTGTCTTCCGGGCGGCGATGCGGCCGGTCAGTGGATCAGTCGTTCTTCGGGCGCGACGAAGAGTTCGTCCAGGATCAGCGCGTCGGGCTCCTCGCCCAGGCTCCAGAACACCATCAGCACGATGATCTTCAGGTCTTCGAGATCGAGTGGGCCGCCAGGGATCGCCATCGCGCGATCGATCACCATCTCGCGCATGGCCGTCGGCAGCACGCCCGCCGAGGCCAGGAAACTGATGAAGCCCATCGAGCTCTCGCCGAGATGCTCCTGCTCGTCGCGCGTGTAGATGCGCAGGCTGCGCTCGCCGGGCTCGCCGTGGTGGGATTCGGATGCGGCCGCCAGCCCGTCCAGCCAGGACAGGGCATCGCGGATCTCGTCGTCCTCGAACCCGACGGCCGACAGTTTCCGGGTCAGTTGCGCGTGATCCGGGCAGGCGTCGGGGCGCCAGTAGGTTTCGTACAGGTAGACGAGGACGTCAAACATGGCGGGGACTATAACCGACACCCCGAAAGACCTTCCCGCTGAAATGAACGGTCCGGAGCGTCGAATTTCGGCGTCCGGAACCGGGGAAACAGCCCGAGGCCGACGGCCCGCGATCAGGTGCTTCGACGGCGTCGGAAAAGGGCGCCCGGCAATCGGACGACACGCCCTTCCAGCTCCAGGTCGAGCAGCGTCGCCTGGAGCTCGTCCTGCGACCAGCCGCTGCGCTGGCCGATCTGCTCCAGCGAGACCGTGTCCGGGCCGATCGCACGCAGCAGCGGATGGCCGTCGGCCTCTGCCTCGTCAGACGACATGTCCGCCGCTTCGCCGAGAGGGGCGGGCGCGTCGAGCGCCAGCGGCGCATTGCGCGGCAGTCCGCCGGCGGGCAGTTCCTGCAGCAGGTCGTCGAGTTCCTGCACCAGGCAGGCGCCCTGCTTGAGCAGGTAATGGCAGCCCTTGGACTGCGGCGCATGGATAGGCCCCGGCACGGCGAAGACCTCCCGGCCCGCCTCGGAGGCCTGGCGGGCGGTGATCAGCGAGCCTGACTTCATCGCGGCCTCGACGACCAGGCAGCCCTCGGAGAGGCCCGCGATGATGCGGTTGCGCTGGGGAAAATTGGGCGCCATCGGCGGCGTGCCGACGAAGTACTCGCTGACCAGCAGGCCTCGCCGCGCGATGTGGCGCGAGAGGTCCACGTGGTCCAGGGGGAAGACCTTGTCCGGCCCGGTGCCGAGCACGGCGATCGTGCCGCCGCGCGTGTTCAGCGAGGCCTCGTGTGCGGCGCCGTCGATGCCCTGGGCCAGGCCGGAGACGACGCAGAAGCCGGCTTCGCCAAGGCCGGCGGCGAAGTGCCGCGCGTTCTCGGCGCCCTGGAGGCTGGGATGGCGACTGCCGACGACCGCGACGCAGCGCTGGGCCAGCAGTTCGCGGCGGCCATCGAGGTAGAGCATCAGCGGCGGATCCGCGGTGTGCAGCAGGGGAAGGGGATAGTCGGCGGCGCCGAGCAGCAGGATCGAGCGGCGTTCGCCGCCGGCCAGCCAGTCCTCGGTCCGGCGGACCAGGCGGTCCAGTTGATCCGGCCCTCGTACCAGCAGGTCCGACTCCTCGGCGGAGACCAGCCGGCCCCAGCCGGCGACGCCCGCCCGCAGGACGGCGCCAGGGGCGCCATGTCGCGCCAGCAGTCGCCTGGCGGCGCCACGCGAGACGCAGGACAGCAGATGCAGCCAGTCGCGCAGTTCGTCGGGGCTCATCCGTGCGGTCCTGACTGCGACCTGGGGCGGAGAGCCGTCGCGCTTACGGCTGGGTGAAGCGGTCGCCGGGGACGACCGGTTCCTTGACCGACAGGATCAACGCGTACGAGACGCGGTCGAACACCTGGAACACGAACAGCTGGCCGTTCTGTTCATCCGGCAGCTTCACTTCCTCGCGGCGGGGCGTCGTCGGATCGCGCACGACGCGGCCACTGTGCCAGAGCGCCAGCACATGGCCGCGCTCCAGGCCGTCACGACGGCCCTTGCTCAAGGACACGATCTGGTTCTGACCCGCGGTGATGGCATCGCCGTACATCGCGACGATGGAGCCGCTGATGGGGCCTTGCGGCGCATGCGGCACGTAGCTGGTATAGCCGCGTTCCGGCACCGGGGCCAGACGGTCGCCCGGCTGCGCCTCGATGCGGTTCAAGGTCATCGTCAGCGTCGCGGGCACTTCGTTCTTGGTGCCGGCGCCGCTGCCGGGGCGGGTGAGGTCGGCGGTACCGACATAGACCGCTTCGTAGCCCAGCAGTTCCTTGGTCACCGGGTCGCGCAGCGCGCGCGGCTCGCGGAAGACACGGAACGCCTCCGTGTTGGCGGGCAGGTTGCCGCGGGCATAGGCCAGGTCGCCCTTGCTCATCCAGACGCGGTTCTCCTGCGCCGAGACGATGCGCGGTGCGGTCTCCAGCTCATTGCTGTTCAGCACCACGGCCTCGTTGAGGAAGGGCTCGATCAGGTGCTGGGGGATCGCGGCGATGGAGCCGTCGTACAGCGACTCGGAGCGCACGCGCGGCGAGAGCTTCACCGTGCTGCCGGGCGCGCCGCCCACGTCGCGGCCCAGCTGGAGCCGGGCGCGGCCGTCGGCCTTGATCAGCATCAGCACCTGGCCGGGATAGATCAGGTGGGGGTTGCGGATCTGGTCGGTGTTCATGCCCCAGAGTTCCGGCCAGCGCCACGGGCTCTTCAGGAAGATGCCCGAGATCGCCCACAGCGTGTCCCCGGCCTTCACCGTGTAGGTGTCGGGCGCGTTGGGGGCGAGTTCGGACAGCGGCACGCCCGCCTGGGCGACCTGCTGGGCCGTCTGGCGTTGTCCTGGGGTGATGGGAAAGTCCCCCGCCGCAAACGACGGTGCGGCGGCGAAAGTGCCCGCCAGCAGGGCTGCAGAAATCGTCGTGAAGCCCAGCGGCGACCTTTTCGTCATTACTTTGTTCTCCGCGCGCCGGGATCGAAGGCCCCTCGTGGCCAGTGGCGCTTTTAGGACGAGAGCCGTACTGATCGCCAAATCGGCGAAAATCGACAGACTCGCTGGCGGCGATTCTGCCCCGGTTCAGGGGGCCCCGCAATGAAGCGGCCCGCCCTCCCTTGCAAGCCCTTACAAACCGGCGTTGTGCGCTGTCCACAGCAACTCATCGCGCTTCGCGTCCTCACCATGGCGAAACTTTCCATTCTTCGATACCCCGATCCGCGCCTCCACACCGTGGCCAAGCCCATCGCCGCGGTCGACGACCGCATCCGCGCGCTGGCCGACGACATGCTCGAGACGATGTACGACGCCGACGGCGTGGGCCTGGCCGCCACGCAGGTGGACGTCCACGAGCGCCTGCTGGTGATGGACGTCTCCGAGGAGCGCAACCAGCCGCTGGTGCTGGTGAACCCGGAGCTCGTCGCGCGCAGCGAGGAGATGATGGAAGGCGAGGAGGGCTGCCTCTCCGTGCCGACCATCTACGACAAGGTCATGCGCCACAAGAAGGTCACCGTCCAGGCGCTGGACCGCGACGGCCACACCTTCCAGTTCGAGGCCGAGGGCCTGCTGGCCGTCTGCGTGCAGCATGAGATGGACCACCTCGCGGGCAAGGTGTTCGTGGAATACCTGAGCCCCCTCAAGCGCGAGCGCATCAAGACCAAGCTGGTGAAGAAGGCCCGCGAGGACGCGAAGCACTGATGGCTACGCCCTTGCGTGTCGCCTTTGCCGGTACGCCGGAATTCGCCGCCGTCGCGCTGCAGGCGCTGCTCGACGCGCGCTTCGAGGTCCCGCTGGTCCTGAGCCAGCCGGACCGGCCCGCCGGCCGCGGCATGAAGCTGCAGGCCTCGCCGGTGAAGCAGCTGGCGGTGGCGCGCGGGATCGCGGTGGCGCAGCCGCGCAGCCTGCGCCTGGACGGCAAGTTCCCCGACGAGGCCCAGGCCGGCCGCCAGGCGCTGCTGGACGCGCGCCCGGACGTGCTGGTCGTCGCCGCCTACGGGCTCATCCTGCCCAAGTGGGTGCTGGACCTGCCGCGCCTGGGCTGCCTGAACATCCACGGCTCGATCCTGCCGCGCTGGCGTGGCGCCGCGCCCATCCATCGCGCCATCGAGGCCGGGGACGCCGAGACCGGCATCACCATCATGCAGATGGACGAGGGCCTGGACACCGGCGACATGCTGCTGCTCGAGCGGCTGCCGATCGCGCCGGCCGACACGACCGCTTCGCTGCACGACAAGCTGGCGGCGCTCGGCGGCCGGCTGATCGTCGAGGCGCTGGAACTCGCCGCCTGCGGCGGCTTCCATCCGGTGAAGCAGCCCGAGGACGGCGTCACCTACGCCCACAAGATCGAGAAGGCGGAAAGCCAGATCCGCTGGACCGATGACGCCGCGCAGATCGCGCGGCGGCTGCGCGCGTTCGATCCCTTCCCGGGCGGTGTCGCGCAACTGGACGGCGAAGCGCTGAAGGTGTGGCGCGCCGAGGTCGTCGAGTCCTCGGGCGCTCCAGGCGAGCCCGGCCAGGTAATGTCGGTGTCCTCCGATGGGCCGGTCGTCGCTTGCGGCGCGGGCAGCGTCCGCCTGACCGAACTCCAGCGCGCCGGCGGCAAACGCCTTCCCGCGGCGGCCTTCCTGCAGGCTCGGCCGTTGCAGGTCGGCGAACGACTCGCCTGAGGTCGGGCCCCCCGGGGCCTGGGCGCCCGCTTCGCTTAACCCTGACTGAATCTTCGGCCAAACCGGCCCCGCGCCGGCTTGAACCGGGCCACCTCGCCGTCACGTGGGACATCGGGACGGTGTACCGTCCGGGTAGGTTTCCGTTCGCGGCTCCGGCCGCAGTTTTCGAGGAGTGATTGCATGTTCAACCTGATGAAGACCGCCATCCTGATGGCCGCCATCACCGCGCTGTTCATGGCGATCGGCTCCCTGCTGGGTGGCCAGACGGGCATGCTGATCGCACTGGTGGTGGCGGTGGGCATGAACTTCTTCAGCTACTGGTTCTCCGACAAGCTGGTGCTGAAGATGTACAACGCCCAGGAAGTCGATGCCCGGAGCGCACCGCAGTTCTACAACATGGTCAAGGAACTGGCGGAGCGCGCCCAGCTGCCGATGCCGAAGGTCTACCTGATCCAGGAAGACGCGCCCAACGCCTTCGCCACCGGTCGCAATCCGGAGAACGCTGCCGTCGCGGCGACCACCGGCATCGTGCGCGTGCTGTCCGAGCGCGAACTGCGCGGCGTGATGGCGCACGAACTGGCCCACGTGAAGCACCGCGACATCCTGATCTCGACGATCAGCGCGACGATGGCCGGTGCGATCTCGATGCTGGCGAACTTCGCGATGTTCTTCAGCCCGCGCGACAGCGAAGGCCGGCCGGCCAACCCGATCGTCGGCCTGCTGGTGGCGATCCTGGCGCCGATCGCGGCCTCGCTGATCCAGATGGCGATCAGCCGCGCCCGCGAGTTCGAGGCCGACCGCGGCGGCGCCGAGATCTCCGGCGATCCGCAGGCGCTGGCCTCGGCGCTGGACAAGATCCATCGCTATGCGCAGGGCATCCCGCTGGAGACGGCGGAACGCCACCCGGAGACGGCGCAGATGATGATCATGAACCCGCTGTCGGGCGGCGGTCTCCGGGGGCTGTTCAGCACCCACCCGTCGACCGAGGAACGCATCGAGCGCCTCATGGCGATGGCCCGCCGCTGAACCCTCGCGCCCCGGCCGGGGCTTGACCCTTGCACGCGCCCAGTTGCCCGGCTCCCGGGCTCCGGCGCCTTGAAACACCGCCTCCGGGCGGTGTTTTTCATTGGATCGGCGGGGGGCGGGTCGACGGCACAATGGCCCGGTACCGCCGGAGCGCCCCTGTTCAAGCGCTCGTCCCCGGCGGCCGAAAAGGACAGCATGAAGGCCTCTTTCCGTACCCTGACCGTTTCGGCGGCGCTGCTCGGCGCCGCCGCGCTGCTGGCCGGCTGCGATCAGCTCGGCATCGAGGATCCCGCCAAGGTCGCCGCGGCCAAGCAGGCCGAGGGCAAGGCCATCGGGGGGGCGTGCCGCAACGCGCTGCGCGCCATCGAGGACTGCTACGCGCTCAATCCCAAGGCCCAGAAGGCGGCGGTCTACGACGGCTGGCGGGAGATGGACGAGTACATGCGCGAGAACAAGCTCGAGGGCACCCGTCCGCTGGTCGCGAACCCGCAGGCCAGCCGCCCCGGCGCCGCCGCCTCCGAGGAAGAGGAGGAGCCGACGCGCTCGGCCAAGGGCAAGGTCGAGGAGAAGGGCGGCCGCTGAGCCGTCGGACGCGTGCTAGGCGCGGGAGCGTCCGGAGCGTCCGGCTGTCGCGCAGTTGATCCCGCGCGGGATGCAGTTCGTCATCGACCAGTCGCGCCACGGGGCTGGCGCGGCGAAGATGCGATCATCCGACAGATCAGGAGATCGCTCATGACCACAACGTCCTTCCGTGCCCCCCGCCGGGTGTTCGCCATCGCCGCGCTGAGCCTGGCGAGCGTGGCCGCCGTCAGCACCGCCCACGCCTGGTCCCTGAGCTTCGGCAGCTCGCAACGCATCGAGGGCAACGGCGACGTCGCCGCCGAGACCCGCGACGTCGGCGCCTTCGACGCCGTGGCGCTGTCGGGCGACTTCAAGGTCTTCGTGCGCCAGGGCTCGAGCGACAAGGTCGAGGTCAAGACCGACCGCAACCTGCTGACCTACATCGAGACCAAGGTGGTGGACGGCAGCAAGGGCCGCACGCTGGAAATCTCGCCCAAGCGCGGTTTCAGCCTGAACGCCAAGGGCTCGCCGGTCGTCACGCTGGACGTGCGCCAGCTGCGCGGCCTGTCGATCTCCGGCTCGGGCGACATCCGTGTCGAGCCGATGAAGATCACCAACCTGGACGCCAGCATCGCCGGCAGCGGCGACCTGCGCGTGCAGGGCCTGGAGGCCGATCACGTGACGCTGCGTGTCGCCGGCAGCGGCGACATGCTGTTCAACGGCAAGGCCAACGCGTTGTCGGTGACGGTGGCCGGCAGCGGCGACGTCAAGACCCGCGACCTGGTCGTCGACGAGGCCAAGGTCAGCATCTCCGGCAGCGGCGATGTCACCGTGGCGCCGACCCGCAAGCTGGACGTGCGCATCGCCGGCTCCGGCGATGTCGGCTATGTCGGCAGCCCGGAAATCAGCATGTCCAACGCTGGCTCCGGTTCCGTGCGCAAGTTGAAGGATCGTTGATCCACCTTCCCGTCCGCTCAGGGAGCGGGCGCACTGTGAACGCCCCTCGACGCGACCGCGTGCGAGGGGCGCTTCGTTTGGCGGAGCCGCAGACGACAATCGCCGCCATGGCGGAAGGACTCTCGGCGCTGGTGCGCCACCCCGAATTCAAGCGCGGCGCGCGGGAGATGCTCGGCATCACGCTGGGCATCTCGGCCTGGGGGCTGGTGACCGGCGTGGCCATGGTCAAGAGCGGCCTGGGCGTCGGGCTGTCGCTGCTGATGAGCCTGGCGGTCTTCGCCGGCAGCTCACAGCTGGCCTCGCTGCCGCTGCTGGCCAGCGGCGCGCCGCTGTGGGTCCTGTGGGCGACGGCCTTCTGCGTCAACCTGCGCTTCGTGATCTTCAGCGCCCAATGGCGGCTGTACTTCGAGCCGCTGCCGCGCGCCCAGCGCCTGCTGATCGGCTACTTCGCGGCCGACCTCAACTACGTCGCCTTCCTCAAGCGCTTCCCCGACCTGAAGCCCGATCCGGAAAACCAGCTCCCGTACTTCTGGGGCGGCGTCGCCACCAACTGGTTCGCGTGGCAGATCCCGGCCATCGCCGGCATCCTGCTCGCCGACCGCATCCCGACGAACTGGGGCCTGGGCTTCGCCGGCGTGCTGGCCCTGCTGGGCCTGAGCTACTCGCTGCTCAAGGACCGCAACACCTGGGTCTCGGCGGCGGTGGCCAGTTGCGCGGCGGTCGCGGCCTACGCGCTGCCGCTGCGGCTCAACAT
Organism: Roseateles sp.; assembly: GCA_039593255.1. Taxonomy (GTDB): domain Bacteria; phylum Pseudomonadota; class Gammaproteobacteria; order Burkholderiales; family Burkholderiaceae_C; genus Roseateles. The sequence goes on along the minus strand of JBCNPQ010000007.1, from coordinate 126,575 downwards.
CCTGGTCGCGATCGCGGCGGCGGTGGCCGTCGGGCTCCTGATGGAGAAGTGGCTGCCGCCGTCGTCGCCGACCGGCTCCAGCTCGGGGAGGTCCGCATGAGCGTTTGGGAGGCGGTGCTCGGCATCCTCGGCATGGCGGTGATCACGATGATCACGCGCAGCTTCTTCATGATCCCGGAGCGCGAGATCCCGCTGCCGCAGTGGGTGCGCGACGGCTTGCGCTACGCGCCGCTGGCGGCGCTCGCGGCGGTGATCGTGCCCGAGATCGTGATGACGCAGGGCGAGCTGATCCACACCTGGAAGGACGCGCGACTGTATGCGGCGGCGGTCGGCACGGCCTACTTCTTCTGGAAGCGCGGCATCCTCGGGACCATCGTCAGCGGCACCGCGGTGATGCTGGCGCTGCGCATCGGGCTCGGCTGGTAAGCTGCGGGCCGATTTGCCGGCTGTCCGGCGCACCGCTTTCCAACTACTCGAACCTCACTCCATGAACGTCCTGCGTTTTGCCGATCTGATCGCCGCCGGCAAGGTGGCCGACCAGCGCGTCTTCATCCGCGCCGACCTGAACGTGCCGCTCAACGACGCCGGCCAGATCACCGAGGACACCCGCGTCCGCGCCTCGATCCCCGCGATCGAGATGGCCCTGAAGGCCGGCGCCGCGGTGATGGTCACCTCGCACCTGGGCCGTCCGACCGAGGGCGAGTTCAAGCCCGAGGATTCGCTGGCGCCCGTCGCCAAGCGCATGGGCGAGCTGCTGGGCCGAGAGGTGCCGCTGGTCGCGAACTGGGTCGATGGTGTCGACGTCAAGCCGGGCCAGGTCGTGCTGCTCGAGAACTGCCGCGTGAACAAGGGCGAGAAGAAGAACAGCGAGGAGCTGTCGAAGAAGATGGCCGCGCTGTGCGACATCTTCGTGCACGACGCCTTCGGCACCGCGCATCGCGCGGAGGCTTCGACCTACGGCATCGCGCAGTTCGCCAAGATCGCCTGCGCCGGCCCGCTGCTGGCTGCCGAGATCGATGCCATCGGCAAGGCGCTGGCCAATCCGAAGCGTCCGCTGGTGGCGATCGTGGCGGGGTCGAAGGTCTCGACCAAGCTCACCATCCTGCAATCGCTGTCGAAGAACGTCGACGGCCTGATCGTCGGCGGCGGCATCGCCAACACCTTCCTGCTGGCCGCGGGTCTGAAGATCGGCAAGTCGCTGGCCGAGCCGGACCTGGTCGGCGAGGCCAAGGCCGTGATCGAGTCGATGAAGGCGCGCGGCGCCGCGGTGCCGGTCCCGGTGGACGTGGTGACGGCCAAGGCCTTTGCCGCCGATGCGCCGGCCACGGTGAAGGACGCGACCGATGTCGCCGACGACGACCTGATCCTCGACATTGGCCCGAAGACGGCAGCCTTGCTCGCCGAGCAGCTCAAGGCGGCTGGCACGATCGTGTGGAACGGTCCGGTCGGCGTGTTCGAGTTCGACGCCTTCGCCAACGGCACCGAGACGATCGCGCGCGCGATCGCGGCCTCCGACGCCTTTTCGATCGCTGGCGGCGGCGACACCCTGGCGGCCATCGCCAAGTACGGCATCGAGAAGGACGTCGGCTACATCTCCACCGGCGGCGGCGCCTTCCTCGAAGTGCTGGAAGGCAAGACCCTGCCGGCGTTCGAGATCCTGGCCAAGCGCGCGCAGGGTTGAGGCGGCGGGCCGGGCCCGACGACAAGGAAAGGGCGCTTCGGCGCCCTTTCGCTTTTCATGAGAGCGATCGCCTGTGACGCGGTCGACCGTGACGAGGAATCGCCGGTGCGCGCGAGGCGCCGCCGGTCTGGGAGGAACTGATGAACGAACAGACCGTGGCGGACCCGTCTCCGCCGACCTGGATCGTGGCCGGCGCCGCCGTGGCCGCGTCCGCATTTTTCCAGTTGCTGTTGCTGCTGCCCTGCGCCGTGGCGATGGCGATCCCGATCATGTTCTACGGTGCCAACAACACCGTCCTGATCTGGGGGGGGCTGGGCTTCGTGCTGTTGGCCTGGCTGGTGCAGCCTGACTGGCGGCTGTCGCTGCAGACGCTGCGCCGGGATCAGGCGCCGGCGCTGTATGCCAAGGTGGACGCCTTGACGGATGCGCTGCAGGCGCCGCGGGTCCATGAGATCGCGCTCGACGACTCGATCAACGCCGGCGCGCTGGAACGTCATCGCGGACTGTCGCTGCGACCGACCCGGCGGGTGCTGGTGCTCGGGTTGCCGCTGCTGCGCCTGCTGGACGAAGCGGCCGCGGAGGCCGTGATTGCCCATGAACTCGGGCACTTCTCGCGCCGCCACGGCCGGCTCGGGCATTGGGTCTACCGCACGCGCGCCGCGTGGTCGAGCTGGGCCCGGACCGAAAACCTGTCAATGGACGACGACGTCGAGTCGTCGAGCCCCTGGGAGCGCGCGGGTCGCAACTTCGCGGCGATGTTCCTGCCCTGGTTCCGCCGCGCCAGCGAGGCGCATTCCCGCCGCTGCGAGTTCGAGGCCGATGCGCTCGCCGCGCGGCTGGTCTCGCCGCAGGCGCTGGGCCGGGCGCTGCTGCTGATCGAGCGCGCCTCCGTCCGCCAGGCGCGAACCTTCGAAGACATGGTGCGCGAGCGTTTGGCGCTTGATGTCGAGCCCCCGGTCGATTGGGTGGAATGGGCGCCTCGAGCGCTGATGCGCGAACCGGCGACGGCGGCTGAAGTCGCGGAGCTGCTGCAACACCGGCAGCCGCGCGGCAGTCATCCGACCCATGCAGCGCGGTTGGAGGCGCTGGGCTGCGATCCGTCGGACCTGGACCTGACGCCGGCCGGTGCGCAAGAGAGCGCCGGCGCGCGCTGGTTGGGCGCGTCCTGGGAGGCGCAGTGCCGGGAGCATTCGCCCTGGGCGGGCGAGTCGCAGCGTCTGCGATGGACGATGGGGCATGCCGCCTTGGCAGGCACCGACCGGGCGCAATGGCCGATTCTCTCGGTCGAAGCGACGCGACGCGACGCGGCGGCGCGCCGCTTGCGCCAGCGCCGGCTGTGGGAGGCGGGCGAGGCGCTGCAGAAGGGGCGGGTGCAATCGCACGCCCTGACCCCGTGGCAGCAGGATGCCCTGCGGCACGCATTGGCGGCGAATCCGCTCATCGGCCAGGCCTGGGCTTTCGAAGCCCCGCTGCCGGAGGCCGAAGGCGGCGGCACGATGTTGTGCTTGGTGATGCGGATCGACCCGGAAGGGCTGCGAGCCCGGCAACTGACCGAAGACGATGTGTTGGATCAGGTGCAGGCGACGGCGGATCTGCTGTGGCCCGCCGGACGCGAATGGGGCGCCAGGCTCAGCTACATGACCGAGGGGCTGCCGCCTGAATTGCAGGCACGCGTCGATGCAACGCCGCGGTTGAAGGGTTGAATGGCGTACTGCGTCGGCCGCTGGCCCTCACCCCCGCCCTCTCCCGCAAGCGGGAGAGGGAGTGAGAATGCACCTGGTCGACAGCGGCGCGCATGCTAAGGAGCGCGTTCCTCGCACGCCGCGGGGTGTGGCCGGCTGGCGGCACTTGCGGGCGGATCCAGGTCGGATGCTCCAACTTGAGGGCAAATCCCGAGGCGCGTTTCATCGGCAGCATCGGCGATTGCCATCTTTGCATGGGAGTTAAAGCTGAATTCATCGCATCGCCGGAGCCGGAGGATTAAGCTTTGCGCCCCCCGGGCCTCGTTACCGGACGATTACGGAGGCGCCATGACGCGCCGCGAAGATCGCCGCCGGAAGGACGCCGGGCCTCATTCATCGCGACGGAGATTTGCATGACCGACAAGAACGACGGCCTCGACCTGAGCCCGGCCGAGGCCGCACTGCGCGACGCGGCGCGGGACTACCACCGCTTCCCGACGCGCGGCAAGATCGCCGTCACCCCGACCAAGCCCCTGGCCAACCAGCGCGACCTGTCGCTGGCCTATTCGCCGGGCGTCGCCTATCCCTGCCTCGACATCGAGAAGGATCCGAGCCTGGCGGCGGACTTCACCTCGCGCGGCAACCTCGTCGGCGTGATCACCAACGGCACCGCGGTGCTCGGCCTGGGCGACATCGGCCCGTTGGCCGCCAAGCCGGTGATGGAAGGCAAGGGCTGCCTGTTCAAGAAATTCGCCGGCATCGACGTCTTCGACATCGAGCTCGCCGAGCGCGATCCCGACAAGCTCGTCGAGATCATCGCGGCCATGGAGCCCACGCTGGGCGGCATCAACCTCGAGGACATCAAGGCGCCCGAGTGCTTCTACATCGAGAAGCAGCTCAGCGCGAGGATGAACATCCCCGTCTTCCACGACGACCAGCATGGCACCGCGATCATCTCGAGCTCGGCGCTGCTCAACGGCCTGGAGCTCGTGGGCAAGGACATCGGCGCGGTGAAGGTGGCGGTCTCGGGCGCTGGTGCCGCCGCCATCGCCTGCCTGGACGTGATGGTCGGCCTGGGCGTGAAGCGCGAGAACGTGTTCGTCGTCGACTCCAAGGGCGTGATCCAGAGTGAGCGCGCCGACGCCGGCAAGCTCGACGAATCCAAGCGCCGCTATTGCCAGATCACCCCGGCGCGCACGCTGGCCGACGTCGTCAAGGACGCGGACGTGTTCCTGGGCTGCTCGGCCGCCGGCGTGCTGACCGGCGAGATGGTCAAGACCATGGCGCGCCAGCCCATCATCCTGGCGCTGGCCAACCCGGAGCCGGAGATCCGTCCCGAGCTGGCGAAGGAAGCACGCCCCGATTGCATCGTCGCGACCGGCCGCTCGGACTATCCGAACCAGGTCAACAACGTCCTGTGCTTCCCCTACATCTTCCGCGGCGCGCTGGACTGCGGCGCGACCAAGATCACCGAGGCGATGAAGCTCGCCTGCGTGCGCGAGATCGCCGCGCTGGCCAAGGCCGAGACGCCGCCGGAAGTCGCCGCTGCCTACCCTGGGCAGGACCTGGCCTTCGGTCCCGACTACATCATCCCCAAGCCCTTCGACAGCCGGCTGATCCTGCGCATCGCGCCGGCGGTGGCCAAGGCGGCCGAGGAGTCCGGCGTCGCCACGCGTCCGATCCAGGACATGGCCGCCTACCGCGAGCAGCTGTCGCGCTTCGTCTACCAGACCGGCATGTTCATGCGGCCGGTCTTCGCCGAGGCCAAGGCCCATCCGGCGCGCGTCATCTACGCCGAGGGCGAGGATGAGCGCGTGCTGCGCGCCGTGCAGGTCGCGCTGGACGAAGGCCTGGCCAAGCCGACGCTGATCGGCCGCCCCGAGGTCATCGCGATGCGCCTGAAGCGCGCCGGGCTGCGCCTGAAGCTGGGCGAGGACGTGGCCGTCATCGACCCCGAGAACGACCACCGCTTCCGCCAGTACTGGGAGGCCTACCACCAGGCCATGGGCCGCAACGGCTTCACGCCGGAGATGGCCAAGTCGGCGGTGCGCCGCTCCAACACGACGATCGGCGCGCTGGCGATCCAGCTCGGCGATGCCGACGCGATGATCTGCGGCATGGTCGGCCGTTTCGACTCGCACCTGGAGCATGTGCAGAACCTGATCGGCCTGAAGCCCGAGGTCTCCAACTTCGCGACGATGAACGCGCTGATGCTGGAGCAGCGCACGCTGTTCATCGCCGACACCTTCGTCAACGAGGACCCGACGGCCGAGCAGCTCGCCGACATCGCCTGGCAGGCCGCCGAGGAGCTGCAGCGTTTCGGCCTGCCGCCGAAGGTGGCGTTCCTGTCTCACTCGATGTTCGGCAGCAGCAAGCGGGCCTCGGCGGTCAAGATGCGCAAGGCGCGCGACCTGTTCGCCGCCGCCTATCCGAACATCGAATGCGATGGCGAGATGCATGGCGACGCGGCCTTGTCGGAGGACGTCCGCAACAATTTCCTGCCGGAGTCGACGCTGTCGGGTTCGGCCAACCTGCTGGTGCTGCCGACGCTGGATGCCGCGAACATCCTGTTCAACGTGCTGAAGGTCGTTGGCGGTCAGGGGGTGACGGTCGGCCCGATCCTGCTCGGCGCCAAGCGTCCGGTGCACATCCTGACCCCGTCCGCGACGGTGCGCCGCATCGTCAACATGACGGCGCTGGCCGTGGCGGACGTCAAGGCGGCGAAAGGCTGAGACGTGCGGGAGGTGGCATGGCCACCTCCGCTCGGTCCAGCCGGGTTTTGCGACGTTGGAAACTGCGTCGTAACTCGTGGAAACTCTTCCGATGTCGTTCTGGCGGCTCATAATCGACCGCTGTAACTAAATTTCAGACAGAGACAAGACATGTCCCGTGCCACCAAGATCGTCGCCACCCTCGGTCCCGCGTCTTCTTCGCCGGAGGTGCTGGAGCGGATGATCCAGGCCGGCGTCGACGTGGTGCGGCTGAACTTCTCGCACGGCAAGGCGCAGGATCACATCGACCGGGCCCGCATGGTTCGCGAGGCGGCCGCCCGTGCCGGCAAGCAGGTGGCCATCATGGCCGACCTGCAGGGTCCGAAGATCCGTGTCGGCAAGTTCGAGAACGGCAAGATCGAGCTGATCAACGGCACGCCCTTCGTGCTCGATGCCGACCGCACCGAGCCGGGCAACGAGATGGTCGTGGGCCTGGACTACAAGGAGCTGCCGCGCGACGTGAAGCCGGGCGACACGCTGCTGCTCAACGACGGCCTGCTGGTGCTGACGGTCGAGTCGGTGCGCGGCTCGCAGGTGCACACGATCGTGAAGCAGGGCGGCGAGCTGTCCAACAACAAGGGCATCAACAAGCAGGGCGGCGGCCTGACCGCGCCGGCGCTGACCGGCAAGGACATGGAGGACATCAAGACCGCGATGTCCTTCCAGTGCGAGTACCTGGCGGTGAGCTTCCCCAAGAACGCCACCGACATGGAGATGGCGCGCCAGCTGGCCAACGTCGCCGGCGAGCCGTACCGCCACAAGCCCGGGATGATCGCCAAGATCGAGCGCTATGAGGCGATCCCGCACCTGGAGGCGATCCTGAAGGCTTCCGACGGCATCATGGTCGCCCGTGGCGACCTGGCGGTGGAAGTCGGCAACGCCGCCGTGCCCGCGCTGCAGAAGCGCATGATCAAGATGGCGCTGGAGCTCGACAAGGTCTGCATCACCGCGACGCAGATGATGGAGTCGATGATCGTCAATCCGGTGCCGACGCGCGCCGAGGTCTCCGACGTCGCCAACGCGGTGCTGGACGGCACCGACGCCGTGATGCTGAGCGCCGAGACGGCCGCCGGCCGCTTCCCGGTCGAGACCATCCAGCAGATGGCCGCGATCGCGCTGGAGGCCGAGAACGCCGAGTTCGTGACGCTGGACACCGACTTCGCGAACCGCCAGTTCGGCCGCATCGACCAGTCGATCGCGATGGGCGCGCTGTTCACCGCGCATCACCTGGGCTGCAAGGCGATCGTGGCGCTGACGGAGTCCGGCTCCACCGCGCTGTGGATGAGCCGCCACCGCATCCACGTGCCGATCTTCGCGCTGACCTCGCAGGTGCTGACGCAGCGCAAGATGGCGCTGTACCGCAACGTCACGCCGCTGCTGATGCCCAACTTCAACGATCGCGACGAGGCGCTCAAGGCCGCCGAGGACCTGCTCATCGAACGCGGCGTGCTGATGCCGGGCGACACCTACGCGATCACCTGCGGCGAGCCGATGGGTTATCCGGGCGGCACCAACATGCTGAAGGTCTGCCGCGTCGCCTGACGCGTCGTCGACGCTCCGGAGCGATCGCATGACATCGCTGCGCCGCCGCGATCTGCTGATCGTCGGCGCCGGAGCGGGCGCGGCGCTGACGTCCCGACCGGCGCTCGCGCAAGGCGAGGGGGCGGATGCCGCGCCCTGGCCCGTCGCGGATGGCCGGGCGCCGGTCCGGCTCGCCGTCAGCGAACAGACCCACAAGCCCTTCGTGCTGCCGCTGCTCAAGCAGATCGCCGACGCGGCCGACCTGCAGTGGGAACTGCTGTTCCTGCCCTGGCCGCGCGCGCTGCTGGGCGCCGAACTCGGCCAACACCTGGTCTTCGGGCTGTCGCGCAATCCGGCGCGCGACAAGCTCTTCGCCTACAGCCAGCCGGCCTTCGTCAGCCGCGGCTGGCTGGTCGTGCCCAAGACGCGACCCATCCAGTTCGAACGGCTCGAGGACCTGCGCGGGCGCGCCCTTTGCGTGACGCGCGGCGCGACCTATGGCGCCGCGTTCGAGGAGGCCCGGCGTGCGCAGCTGTTCCGCGTCGAGAACGGCGGCAACGACCTGAGCGGCCGCGCGCGCATGCTGGCGGCGGGCCGCTGCGATGCGATGCTGGCGACCCATCGCGGCAGCGCCGCCGCGATGGAGCGCCGGCTGCGCGGACTGCGCAACGGCACGCAGTTCCAGGTGCTGCCCAAGCCGCTGGTGGAGGAGGGCATCGTCTTCGGCGCGGCCAAGGGCAGCGAGCCGGCGGCCCTGCTGCCGCGCCTGGACGACGCCATCCAGCGCAGCCGCGCGGCGACCCAGGCCTTGATCGACAGCGATCTCTGAGGCGGACGGTCAGGCGCTTCGCGCGGCCTGCACCAACGCGGCGATGCGCGGCGTCATGTTCAGGGGCACCAGTTCCACGTCCTGGTGCGCGCGCGCGAAGACGCGGAAGAGCTCATCCGCGAATGCGTGCCCGACATCGGTGACGCCGGCGAAGTCCACCTCGGCCCGCTTGAACTGCGGCAGCCGCGCCGCGACCCGCCGCGCCTGCGCGCGCGAGTCCAGCATCTGCCCCGCGACGACCACCAGGTTCAGCATCACCCGGGTCTGGTCGAAGGCGATGCCGGTGCCGTCGACGCTCCACTGCTCGAGCACCTGCTCCAGCGTGCGGGTGCTCTCCAGCGACATCGCCATGTAGATCGAGCTGCCCTGGCGCGGCAGGCCCTTGCCGTCCTTCCACGCGTTGCCCTCCCAGGCGCGGCGCTGGAAGGCCTTGCCATTGGCGTGGATGTCGAACACGTCCGCCAGCTGCGAGCTGAAGAACAGCCCGCGCCCGGTGTGCGCCTGCGGCTGCGTCGTCAGCCGGCCCTTGCTGAGCTCCAGCATCGCGTGACGGGCGTCGGTCAGCTCGTAGGTGTCGCGGATCTTGTCGAAGACGCCGCAGCCGTCGTCCGACACCAGCAGCTGCGCATGGGTCGGCGTCTGGCGCAGCGACACGGTGACGCTGGTGCCGCCGCTGTGGTCGATGGCGTTGTTCACCAGCTCGGTGAAGCCGTGCTGGACCATCCGCGCCACATGGCGGGGCAGGGCGAAATGGGGCGCGAAGTCGCGTTGCCAGACCACGTCCTCCATCAACCCGTGCAGCGTGTAGCTGCGCGCCACCTGGCGCAGCGCGCCGGGCCCGAAGACCGGGCGGCGCGCCGTGCCCGAGCGGGTCAGCCATTGCGCGTCGACCAGCCGGCGCAGCGCGGCCAGCGTGGCCCGGTGGCTGGCGCCGGTGCGTTCCTCGACGAAGGCGGGCAGGTCCAGCGAATGCTCGTTGGCGGCGGCGGTGATCCAGAGCGTCAGCTGATCGATCGCGAGACGGGTCATGAAATTCCTGAAGGGAGCGGTCGCGCGGGCGGTCCTCGCCGCCGGGCGGCGGGGCAAGGCACGGCACTTGCTCCGACGGAGCCGGGACGCCCGGGTCACAGCCTACCGGCCGCCTCCGCCGACGCGCAAGCGCACAGACCCCTGTCCGGGGGGAGCGTCGGCACACGGCGTCCGGCTGGCGCCCGGCCTGCTGGTATGGCACCAGTTCGGGGGGAGCCCGAGGATCGTTACAGAGCCGGTCATGGGGGCTCGCTAGAATCCCGAACAGTTACGGCGCGGTTACGGCGAGGTGGACAAAGAGGTTCGGCGCCCGCCCGCGGCCAGGAATTTTTCACTATCTCGGAGAACTCTCATGGCACTCGTCTCGATGCGCCAGCTGCTGGATCACGCGGCCGAACAGGGCTACGGCATTCCAGCGTTCAACGTCAACAACCTGGAGCAGGTGCAGGCCGTGATGGCCGCGGCCGACGAGGTCGGCGCGCCGGTGATCCTGCAGGCCAGCGCCGGCGCCCGGAAGTACGCCGGCGAGCCCTTCATCAAGCACCTGATCCAGGCCGCGGTCGAGGCCTACCCGCACATCCCGCTGGTGATGCACCAGGACCACGGCACCAGCCCCAAGGTCTGCGAGGGCGCGATCAACCTGGGCTTCGGCTCGGTGATGATGGACGGCTCGCTGATGGATGACGGCAAGACGCCGGCCAGCTTCGACTACAACGTGGACGTGACCCGCCGTGTCGTGCAGATGGCGCACAAGGTCGGCGTGACGGTCGAGGGCGAACTGGGCTGCCTGGGCAACCTGGAGACCGGCGACGCGGGCGAGGAAGACGGCATCGGCGCCGACGTCAAGCTGGACCACAGCCAGATGCTGACCGATCCGGAAGAGGCCGCGACCTTCGTCAAGGCCACGCAGCTGGACGCGCTGGCCATCGCCATCGGCACCAGCCACGGCGCCTACAAGTTCTCGCGCAAGCCCACCGGCGACATCCTGGCGATCTCGCGGGTCAAGGAGATCCACAAGCGCATCCCCAACACCCATCTGGTGATGCACGGCTCGTCGAGCGTGCCGCAGGAACTGCTGGCGATCATCAACCAGTACGGCGGCAAGATGAAGGAGACCTTCGGCGTGCCGGTCGAGGAGATCCAGGAAGCGATCAAGCACGGCGTGCGCAAGATCAACATCGATACCGACATCCGTCTGGCGATGACCGGCGCGGTGCGCAAGTTCCTGTTCGAGAACCCGGACAAGTTCGACGCCCGCGAATGGCTGAAGCCGGCGCGCGAAGCCGCCAAGCTGGTCTGCAAGGCGCGTTACCTGGAGTTCGGCTGCGAAGGCCAGGCGGCGAAGATCAAGCCGCGCTCGCTGGTCGAGGTCGCGGCCGCGTACGAACGCGGCGAACTGGCGCAAGTCGTCCAGTAATCGGAACCGGACCGGCCTCGCGCCGGTCCTTTCATATCGGGGCCTGGATGGCGCACGCATTCACCTACGGCACGCTGATGTGGGCGGACATCATGGCCCGCGTCTGCGGCGCCGACGCCGAGCCGTTCACGCCACCGGTCGCGGCGACGCTGGCCGATCACGCACGCCATCCGGTGCGCGGTCACGACTACCCGGCGATGGTGCCGGCGATGGGCCACCAGGTCGTGGGCCGGCTCTACCTCGACGTGCCCGAGGCGGCCTGGCCCCGGCTGGACCGCTTCGAGGGCGACGAGTACGAGCGCCACGAGGTGCTGGTCACGCTATCCGACGGCAGCTGGCGGCGGGCCTGGACCTACCTTTTCCGCGCGGACCTCGCCGCGCGCCTGGATGCGGGCGATTGGGACGAGGCGCGCTTCGAGCGCGAAGGGAAGGCGCGCTTCGTGTCGCGCTACGTCGGCTTCGACGCGCTCTGACCCTTCTGCAGGGGGCGGACGGCGGCGTTCGAACGGGGGGACTCCTCAGAGGGGTCTCGTGTGCCGAGCCTAGAATCCCGGCTTTGCTGTTCCGTCCGACCGCATGCCCATGACCGCCGCCCTGCACACCTCGTCGATCACCTCCCTTCCCCTCATCGCGCGCGGCAAGGTGCGCGAGAACTACGCGGTCGGCGAGGACCGCATCCTGATGATCGCGTCGGACCGCATCTCGGCCTTCGACGTCATCATGAGCGAGCCGATCCCGGGCAAGGGCGCGCTGCTGACGAAGATGGCGCTGTTCTGGTTCGACAAGCTGGACGGCATCGTCCCCAACCACCTGACCGGCGACGATCCGCTGTCGGTGGTGACCGACGCCGAGAAGGACCAGGTCCGCGATCGCGCGATGCTGGTCAAGCGCCTGAAGCCGCTGCCGATCGAGGCGGTGGTGCGCGGCTACCTGGCCGGCAGCGGCTGGTCCGAGTACAAGGCCAGCGGCAAGGTCTGCGGCGTCGAGCTGCCCGCCGGGCTGCAGAACGCGAGCAAGCTGCCGCAGCCCATCTTCACGCCCGCCACCAAGGCCGAGATGGGCGACCACGACGAGAACATCGACTTCGAGCGCTGCGCGCAGATCATCGGCCGCGAGATGGCCGAGCGCGTGCGCGACATCGCCATCCAGCTGTACCAGCGCGCCGCGGACATCGCGCTGGCCAAGGGCATCATCATCGCGGACACCAAGTTCGAGTTCGGCCTGGACGCCGACGGCACGCTGACGCTGATGGACGAGGTGCTGACGCCCGACTCCTCGCGCTACTGGCCGGCGGAGAGCTACGCGGTGGGCAGCAATCCGCCGAGCTACGACAAGCAGTTCCTGCGCGACTGGCTGGAGCAGGCGACGGTGGACGGCCGGCCCTGGGGCAAGGTCGCGCCGCCGCCGGCGCTGCCGCGGGAGGTGATCGCCAACACGTCCGCGAAGTACCAGGAAGCGCTGGACCGGCTGACACGCTGAGGCCGGCATGCAGGACGCCACCGCCTCCACATCGACCGCCGCCGCGGCGGCGTCCGCCGCCACGCCCGCGGCCCAGCCGCAGGTGATCAAGTCGCGGCTGCTGAAGCAGCTGGAGAAGGACATCGCCGCGGCGACCTCGCCGATGGCGGGGGCCGCCGCGCGGGCCAAGCGCGCGATGCTGCTGGCGCGCCATGGCGCGGTGACCGAGGCGCGCGAGGCGCTGACGGCGTTGCACCAGCTCTCCTTCCAGCATCCGCATCCGGAGATCGGTGCCTGGCTGCACATGGCCGAAGGGCTGATGAGCTACTACAACGGCTTCGTCGCGCAGCAGGCCTGGGACCGCATCCAGCGCGCGCATGCGATCGCCGCGACCTCGCCCGCGCTGGTCGAGGTGCGCGTGCTGGCGTCGGCCTGGCTGGCGCAGCTGGCCTTCATCCGGCACGACCCGGCGGCGCTGGTGGAACACGCGAAGCGCTGCCTCGACGAGGCGCTGCCCGCGCACAACGTGGCGATGGCGCGGGTCTCGATGGCGATGGGCGTGGGCTGGCACTACGCCGGCGACATCGAGGCCGCGCAGCGCTGGTACATCCGCGCGCGCCGCCACGCGGCGGTCGAGGGCGACGATGCGTCGCTGTCGGCGCTGATGTTCAACATGGCCGGCATGCGGGCGTCGCAGCTGCGGCGCGAGAGCCTGTCGGGCCAGGCGCCGCGCGGTCCGGAGCTGCTGTTGACGGTGGACTCGATGCACCATTTCGACGAGGCCGTCGGCGCGCAGATGATGGCGGACCTGACGCCGGTGCTGCGCGCGCAGGTGCTGACGATGCAGGGCGGCTACGACGAGGCGCGGCGCCTGTACGAGGAGCACCTGCCGCAGGCGATGTCGCTCGGGCTGGAGCGCCTGGGCAGCAGCCTGTTGTCGGACCTGGCCTGGTGCCGGGCCAACCTTGGCCAGCACGAGCATGCGCTGCACCAGGCGCGCGAGGCCGAGATCGAACTCGATCCCGATTGCGAGCTCGACGACCGCGCCATCACCCACAGCCGGCTGGCGCAGACCTTCCGGTTGCTCGGCGAAACGGCCGACGCGGACCGTCATCAGGCGCTGGCTGACGAGGCTTGGCGCCAGTTCGCCGAACAGCAGCAGCAATGGCGCGACCTGCTGGCGGGCAGCGCGCTGCAGGCCTGACGCTGGTCCGCGCCGTCGTACTGCCGCCGCCGCTGGCCCTCACCCCCACCCTCTCCCGCAAGCGGGAGAGGGAGTGAGAATGCACCGAGCCATTCGGGGCAGGAGTACTGGGGTGGCTCCCTCTCCCGCTTGCGGGAGAGGGAGTGAGAATGCACCGAGCCATTCGGGGCAGGAGTACTGGGGTGGCACCCTCTCCCGCTTGCGGGAGAGGGAGTGAGAATGCACCGAGCCATTCGGGGCAGGAGTACTGGGGTGGCTCCCTCTCCCGCTTGCGGGAGAGGGAGTGAGAATGCACCGAGCCATTCGGGGCAGGAGTACCGGGGTGGCTCCCTCTCCCGCTTGCGGGAGAGGGAGTGAGAATGCACCGAGCCATTCGGGGCAGGAGTAACGGGGTGGCTCCCTCTCCCGCTTGCGGGAGAGGGCAGGGGTGAGGGCCAGCGGCCTCGGCAGTCAGCGGCTATCAGCGCTTCGGCACGAAGCGCTTGGCGACGAATCGCCAGATCATTGCCGTCGCATCCGGCCCGTTCGGATCGCTGAATGCTTCCCTGGCGGGCCCTCCGCTCCAGGCGTGCGCCAACCCCTCGATCTCGACGAGCGTTGCGGCGACCGAACTGCCGCGCCTGAAGTCGACGATCTTCATCGGCAGCCGCTTTCCGCGCTGCACCGCTCGCGCCTTCACCGTGGCCGCGCCGGCGGCGAGCGCCCATTGGCGCGCGGCCTCGAAGGCGTTGGACGCTGCGACGACGCGGTCGTCCGTCCCTTGGATCACGAGCAGCGGCGGCCATGTCGCTCCGCCCTCGACGGACGCCGCCTCGGACCTCCCGCGCATCGCGCGTAGCGCCGTCGTCGCGGAACCCGCCAATCCCGGCGGCACGCCCGAGTGCATCGCCACGGCCCGGAAGCGCTCCGGATGCAGCGTCGCGACCAGCGCCGCCATGCCTGCCCCGGCGGACAGCCCCGCGACCGCCACGCGCTCGCGATCGGCGCCGTGGAGCAGGCAGACCTGATCGATCGCCGCCAGGATCAGCGCGGCCTCGCCCTGCGCACGGCCGGACTCCGTCTCGAACCAGTTCCAGCAGCGCTGCGGATTGGCCAGGCGGCTCTGCTCCGGATAGAGCACCAGGAAACGCTCTCGCGCCGCGAGCCGGTTCATCCGCGTGCTGCGCGCGAAGCTGGCGGGATCCTGCCCGCAGCCATGCAGCATCACGATCAACGGTGGTCGCTCGCCCGCTGTCAGTCCCGCAGGCCGAAAGAGCCGGAAGCGGCGCATGCCCGCGCGCCCGGTGGCCAGCCCGGCCAGCCACTCGCCCAGACCGGCAGACGGATGCGGCGGTGTCTTGCGCAGCCCGGGCACTGCATCGGGCCCGGCCGCGCGGACGGCTGACCGGCCGGCCTGCGTCGCCGCCTGGCTCGCGGCCCGCATGACCTGACCCGTGACGGCGCGCAGGCCCTTGTTCCAGGCCTTGCGCAGGGCGGCGGTGGAGGAGCGTCTGACCATGGAGGACATCGTTGGACCGCCCCATTCTGAGGCCTGATCATGTCGATGCGCGGATTCCTACCCTTTGACACAACGATGCGGGGCTTTAACGCCGCATGGACCCGAGTCCTGTTGGAATGACACGCACACGGATTGCCGGGCCCCGCCTCATGACCGTCGTTCCCGAGCCCCCCCTGCGCTGGTCCATCGCGGACCTGGACCTCTCCCGCATCGAGCCGGAGCGCGTGCGCGAGCACGATGCGCTTTTCCTGCTGGTCTGCAGCGCCTCCTTCATCGAGAGCGGCAGCGACACCTACACGCGCAACCTGATCGAGCATTTCGCCGACGATGCCGAGGTCGCCGCCTGGCTGCGCGACCACTGGGAGCCGGAGGAGCTGCAGCACGGCGCGGCCTTGAAGGCCTACGTGCGCCATGTGTGGCCGGGATTCGACTGGGAATCGGCCTACGCCGACTTCTTCGACGAGTACGCGCGGCTGTGCACGATGGACGAGCTCGAGCCCACCCGCGGCCAGGAGATGGTGGCGCGCTGCATCGTCGAGATGGGCACGACGACCTACTACCAGGCCCTGCACCAAGCCTGTGACGAGCCGGTGCTGCGCGACCTGTTCTGGCGCATCCGCTGCGACGAGGTGCAGCACTACAAGCATTTCTTCGCCTTCTTCCGCAAGTACCGCGAGATCGAAGGCCTGCACCGGGGCCAGGTCCTGGCCGCGCTGGTGCGCCGCGCGCTGGAGCTGCGCAAGGAAGACGCGTCGATCGCGTTGAGGCATGCGGTGAACTGGCGCCTGCGCAGCGGGGCCGCCGACGGCGGGCCCGCCCCCATTGCCGACGCCGAACGGCTGGCGAAGGACGCGATCCAGCTCGTCAGCTCGCATCTCCCGATGGGGCTGGCCGTGCGCATGACCTTGAAGCCCCTGCTGCTGCGGCCAGGCGTGCAGCGGGTCGTCGAACGCCCGCTGGCCGCCATCGGCCGCCGCGTGCTGCTGACCTGAGCCTCAGCGCCGCAGGTGCTCCACCGCGAGGTCGATGAACGCGCGCACCTTGCGTGAGGCCCTCAACCCCTGGTGCTGCAGCGCCTGCACGGGCACGGCCGGCGGCGCGAACTTCGCGAGCACCTCCACGAGCGAACCGGCAGCGATCTGGTCCTCGACCATGTACGACAGCACCCGCGTGAGGCCGAATCCCTCGCGGGCGGCGGCGATCGCGTGGTCGTTGCTGTTGGTGGCCAGCCGGGGATGGATGGGGACGGTCACGGTCGACGCATCGGCGCCGACGCCTTCGCGGAACTTCCATTCCGCGCCCGGCTCCACGCCGTGGGCGGCGATCACGGTGTGCGCCGACAGGTCCTTCAGCTGCTTCGGCGTCCCGTGCCGCGCGAGATACGCCGGCGACGCGCACACCAGGCGTCGCACGGTGGTCAGCGGGGTGGCGTGGAAGGAGGCGTCGGGCAGCTCGCCGATGCGGACGGCGACGTCGACGTCCTCGTTGAGCAGGTTGACGTTGCGATCGAGGAAGCGGCACTCGACCTCGGTCTCCGGATAACGGGCCAGGTAGGCGAGCACGATCTCGTTGAGCTTGAGCCGGCCGTACATCACCGACGCGCTGACGACGAGCCGGCCTTTCACCGCGCCGTGCGAACCGCTGGCCGCCTGCTCGATCTCCTGCAGCTCGCCGAGCACGCGCCGGCAGTCCTGCGCGTAGCGTTCGCCGACTTCGGTGACCTTGACCACGCGGGTGGTGCGCAGCAGCAGGCGCACGTTCATCGCGGCCTCGAGCTCGCTCACCGCGCGGGTGACGACCGGCGCGGACACGCCGAGCCGCCGCGCCGCGGCGGAGAAGCCGCCCTCCTGAACGACGGCCACGAAGATGGCCATGGCATCGAGCTTGTCCATATCTTTTCTGATCCAGAAAGAGTCAATTCCCAGGCGCGCCGATTCTCTCCGGGGACCGCGAGGGCCACCATCCGTTCACCCTCAACCCACCGGAGAACTTCCATGAGCCGCATCCACGTCGTCGAACCGTCCACCGCCACGCCCGAGCAGAAGGTGCTGCTGGACGCGATCCAGGGCCAGCTCGGCATGGTCCCCAACTTCCTGAAGGTCTTCGCCAATTCGACCACCGCGCTGCAGGCCTTCCTGGGCCTGTACGGCGTCGCCAACGGCGGCAGCCTGGATCCGCTGGATCGCGAGCGCATCGCCCTGGCGCTGGCGCAGCAGAACGGCTGCCAGTACTGCGTCTCGGCGCACACGGCGATCGGGCGCAAGACCGGCCTGTCGGCGGACGAGATCGCCGCGGCGCGTGCCGGCACCAGCGACGACGACACCTCCGCCGCGATCCTGAAGTTCGCGCAGAGCCTGATGGCCAAGCGCGGCGAGGTCTCCGCGCTGGAACTGACCGAAGTCCGCAACGCCGGCGTCGACGAGGCGCAGATCGTCGAGATCATCACCCACGTCGGCATGAACTTCCTGACCAACATCCTGGGCAAGGCCAGCCTGGTCGAGATCGACTTCCCGAGCGTCAAGCTCGAGCTGCCGGCCGCCGCCTGATCGTCCACCTCACCACCGGGAGCTCATCATGGGACGCGCCTATTCCGACATCACCTTCACGCCGACGGTCCGCGAGGTCCAGTCGGAGATGGGCAGCCGCGAGCAGTACGCCTTCCTCGACACGATGAGCGACCGGGGCGACGCGCTGACGCCGCGCGAGGCGCAGTTCCTGGCCGAGGCCGACCACTTCTTCCAGGCCACGGTCAGCGAGACCGGCTGGCCCTACGTGCAGCACCGCGGTGGCCCCAAGGGCTTCCTCAAGGTGCTGGACGCGCGCACGATCGGCTTCGCGGACTTCCGCGGCAACGTGCAGTACCTGAGCGTGGGGAACCTGCGCAAGGACGATCGCATCTCGATGATCGTCGTCGACTACCCGAACCGGCGCCGGCTGAAGCTGCTCGGCCGTGTGGAGCTGGTGGAGGCCGGCACCAGCGCGCAGGGCGACGCGGCCATCGCCGCGGTGAGCGACTCGGCCTACGGCGCCACCGTCGAACGCGCCTTCCTGATCCGCATCGAGGGTTGGGACTGGAACTGCCCGCAGCACATCACGCCGCGCTTCACCGAGGCCGAGGTCGCCTCGCTCACCTCGCCGCTGCGCGCGCAGGTGCAGAAGCTGAAGGCGCAGTTGAGCGAAGCCAAGGCCGCGCTCGCCGCGTCGGAGGCATCGAACGCATCGAACGCATCGACGGCATCGAGCGCGCCGAGTGCACGGAGTGCACCGAGTGCGTCCGGTGCGTCGCAAGCGCTGGGCGACGGACCCCTCGCCCTGACGATCTCGGGCGTGCGCCAGCTCACGCCATCGGTGCGTGCATTCGAGCTGCGGTCCGCCGACGGTTCACCGCTGCCGGCGGTGATCGCAGGCGCCCACCTCGACGTGCCGGTGCGGCTGACCGATGGCACCGCGTCCACGCGCAGCTACTCGATCTCGTCGAGTCCGCATCGCACCGATGCCTACGAGATCGCCGTGCAGCGCGAGCCTGACGGGAAGGGCGGTTCCGTCGCGGTGCACGAGGACTTCACGCTCGGCCTGCGGCTCAACGCCTCGATGCCGAGGCACCTCTTCTCGCTCGCCGAGGAGCCGCACCGGGCGGTGTTGATCGCCGGCGGGATCGGCATCACGCCGATCAAGGCGATGGCGCACGCGCTCGCCGCGCGGGGCCTGGACTTCGCGCTGCACTACGCCGTGCGCTCGCGGGCGCAGGCGCCGTTCCTGGGCGAGCTGATCGACGCCTTCGGCGACCGCGTGACGGTGCATGCGAAGGACGAGGGACGTCGTCTCGATGTCGAGGCGCTGCTGCTCGACCTCGGCGAGACCGATCACGTCTACGTCTGCGGCCCGTCGCGCCTGATCGACGCCGTGACGGCAGCGGCCCGGGACGCCGCCGTGATGCCCGCGCGCGTGCATGCCGAGAAGTTCAGCGCCGACACCGCGAGGCCCGGGGACCGCGAGTTCGTCGTCCACCTGGTCCGCAGCGGCAAGGACATCGTCGTGCCGAAGGACCGGTCGATCCTCGAGGCCGCCGAGGCGCAGGGGGTGCGGGTGCCGGCCTCGTGCCGCATCGGCAACTGCGGCACCTGCGCCACGCGGGTGATCGAGGGCAGCCCCGCGCATCGCGACGAGGTGCTGACCGATGCGCAGAAGTCGGCGCAGCGGCTGATGTGCGTCTGCGTGTCGAGGACGGACGGCGACGCGCTGACGCTCGACCTCTGATCCGGGCCGCAGATCGCACGGGCGGCCCGTGCCGCGGTGTCTTTGGAGGGGGCTTCCAACAGACCCCGATTGATCCCTGGGAGGTCCGCTCCTACAGTGCGCTCGTCCGACGGCGTCCACCGAACGCCGCGCGCCGAGGAGCACCCGATGAACGCATCCCGATGGGCGGTCCCCGCCTCCTACTTCAGCATGGTGCTGGGCCTGACCGGCCTGGGCAACGGCTGGCGCGTGGCGTCGCGCCTGTGGGGATGCCCCGCCTGGATCGGCGAGGCCGTCATGGCGGTGGCCGTGACGGTGTGGGCGGTGCTCCTGGTCCGCTTCGCGATCAAGTGGATCGCCGATCGCGAGGCGGCCAAGGCCGAAGCCGCCCATCCGATCCTGTGCTGCTTCATCGCCCTGGTGCCCGTGGCCACGATGCTCGCCGGCATCGGCGTGCTGCCGCATGCGCACAGCGTGGGGACGGCGATCATCCTTGCCGGTGCGACGGCGTCGCTGCTCTTCGGCTTGTGGCGCCACGGCGGCCAGTGGCGCGGTGGTCGTGACGAGAGGACCACGACGACCGTGCTCTACCTGCCCACGGTCGGTGCCAACCTGGTGTCCGCGATCGCGCTCTCGGCGCTCGGCTGGCCGACCTGGGGCCAGCTGTTCTTCGGCGCGGGCGTGCTGGCCTGGATCGTCCAGGAGTCCATCATCCTGGGCCGCTTCCTGACCGTCGAGCCGCTTCCGCTGGCGCTGCGCCCGACGGTCGGCATCCAGATGGCGCCGCCGGCGGTGTCCCTGCTGGCCTACGCGGCCGTCACCGTCGGCCCGCCGGACATCGTCGCCCGCATGCTGCTGGGCTACGCGATCGTGCAGGCGCTGATGGTGCTGCGGCTGATGCCGTGGATCCGCCAGCCGTTCACGCTGTCGTACTGGGCCTTCACCTTCGGCGCGACGGCAATCTCCACCGGCACGATGCGCTTCGCCGAGCGCGGCGACGATCCGGTGTTCACGACGCTCGCGCCGGTGCTCTTCGCGATGAGCAACGTGGTCATCGCCGGGTTGTCGATCGCGTCGGTGCTGTGGGCGCTGCGCGCGAAGCCGGCGACCGCGCCTGCGCCCGCGCCGGCCGCACCCGTGCCGTCCGCGCCGACGGCGGGTTGAACTCAGCCCCGATCGTCGAACGGCGCGAACACCTCCGCCACCCAGTCGACGAACAAGCGCAGCTTCGCGCTCAGGTGCCTGGACGCCGGGTAGACCACGTGCAGCGGATGGCGCGGCCGGGTCCAGTCGTCGAGCACCGTGCACAACGCGCCCGACGCCAGGTGCGGCCCCGCCGCGAAGCGGAAGGTCTGCCCCAGTCCCGTGCCCGACAGCAGCGCGCTGAGGTGCGCGGTGCTTTCATTGACAGCCATCACCGTCTCGCCCGCGATCAGCAGGTGCTCGTCGCCGCGATGGAACTCCAGCGGAAACGCCCGCCCGGTCAGCGACGAGAAATAACCCGCGATCGCATGTCCCGGCACGCGCGCGCGGTCCTCCGGTCCATGCGAACGAGCGACCAGCTCGGAGGGGTGCTTCGGCACGCCGCGCGCCTTCAGGTAGACCGGGCTCGCGCAGGTGACCCAGTCCAGGTCGGCGATGCGGCGCGCGACCAGCGTCGTGTCCGCCAGCTCGCCGCCGCGGATCACGCAGTCCACGCCTTCGCCGATCAGATCGACCGGCCGGTCGCTGACGCCCACGTCGATGTGCAGCTCGGGATGGCGCGCGCGGAAATCGGGCAGCGCCGGAATCAGGATCATGTTCGCGAGCACCGAGCCGATGTCGATGCGCAGGCGCCCCCGGGCCTGCGCGCGCGACTGCGCGGCCAGCTCGTCCATCTCGGCGAGGTCCTCGATCAGGCGCCGGGCGCGCTCGTAATACGCCGCGCCTTCGGGCGTCACGCTGACGCGCCGCGTCGTCCGCTGCAGCAGCCGCGTGCCGAGATGCCGCTCCAGGTCCTGCACCAGCTTCGTCACCGTCGGACGCGGGATGTTCATCGCATCCGCGGCCTTCGAGAACGCGCCCGATTCGGCGATGCGCACGAACACGCGCAGGGCGAGCAACTGGTCCATCGATCGATCTCCTTCTCGTTGGCAACTTGGCGTGACTGCGGGTGTCGCCTCTGATTATTCAGGATTGGGAAAGAAGATATCGAGATGGACAGCTTTATTCGAATCGGATGAATTTCTAAGCTTCGCTCACCTCTTCACCACTTCCTGAATGGAGCGAATCATGAGCAAGCAACTCGACGGCAAGGTCGCGGTCGTCACTGGCGGCACCACCGGCATCGGCCTGGCGGCGGCGAAGGCCTTCGCCGCGGAGGGCGCCTTCGTCTACATCACCGGCCGTCGCAAGCCGGAACTCGATGCCGCCGTCGCCGCGATCGGCCCGAACGCCGCGGGCGTCCAGGCGGACTCGACGAAGCTGGCCGATCTCGACCGGCTGTACGCCGAAGTGGCCGAGCGTCACGGCCGCCTCGACGTGCTCTACGCCAATGCCGGCGGCGGCACCATGGCCCCGCTGGGCGAGCTGACCGAGCAACATGTCGACGAGACCTTCGACCGCAACGTCAAGGGCGTGATCTTCACCGTGCAGAAGGCGCTGCCGCTGCTGGACAAGTCGGCCCACGGCGCCTCGGTGATCCTGGCGGGCTCGACGACGAGTTCCATGGGCACGGCCAACTTCAGCATCTACAGCGCGACCAAGGCGGCGGTGCGCAACCTGGCGCGCAGCTGGATCCTCGACCTGAAGGGCCGCGCGATCCGCGTCAACACGCTGTCGCCCGGCCCGATCCACACGCCGGGCCTGGTGGAGCTGGCCGGCCCCGATCCGGCCAACCAGCAGGGCCTGCTGGACTACCTGACCTCGCAACTGCCGATCGGTCGCATCGGCCAGCCGGAGGACATCGCCAAGGCGGCGGTGTACCTGGCGTCGGACGCCTCGGCCTTCGTCACCGGCATCGAGCTGTTCGTCGACGGCGGCATGGTGCAGGCCTGATCAGATCTCCGAGTCCCACGGCCGCGACAGCCGCATCGCGCCGTTGATGATGCCCACCATCGAGTAGGTCTGGGGGAAGTTGCCCCAGAGCTCGCCGGTCACCGGGTGCGTGTCCTCGGACAGCAGGCCGAGGTGGTTGCGATGGGAGAGCAGCGCCTCGAACAGCTCGCGCGCCTGGTCATAACGGCCGATGCGCGCGAGCGCATCGATGCGCCAGAACGCGCAGATGTTGAACGAGGTCTCGGGCTTGCCGAAGTCGTCGGGCGCCTCGTAGCGGCGCATGTAGGGCCCGTCGCAGAGCGAGGCCTCCAGCGCGTCGACGGTCTTCACGAAGCGCGGATCGCGCGGATCGATGAAGCCGACCTCGGTCATCAGCAGCACGCTGGCGTCGAGGTCCTTGCCGCCGAAGCTCTCGACGAAGGCCTGGCGGTGCTCGCTCCAGGCGTTGTCGAGGATCTTGCGTCGGATCAGGTCGGCGCGTTCCTGCCAGAGCGCTGCGCGTTGCGGCAGGCGCAGCTCGCGCGCGATCTTGGCGAGGCGGTCGCAGGCGGCCCAGTTCATCAGCACGGAAGAGGTGTGTACGCGCGCCCGAGTGCGCAGCTCCCACATGCTCGCGTCGGGCTTGTCGTGGATGGCGAAGGCCTGTTCGCCGGCGCGCTCCAGCGCGGCGAACTCGTCGACGCCGGCGCGCTGATGCAGCCGGTGGTCGAAGAAGGCCTGCGCGGAGCCCAGCACGATGTTGCCGTAGACGTCGTGCTGGAAGTGCTCGTAGGCCTGGTTGCCCGCGCGCACCGGTCCCATGCCGCGGTAGCCGCGCAGGTGGGGCACCATGTACTCGGTCAGCTTCGCCTCCAGCCCGATGCCGTAGAGCGGCTGCACGTGGCCGTCCTTGGACTGGCCGATGATGTTGCGCATCCAGCGCAGGTAGTCCTCCATCGTGCCGGTCTCGGACAGGCTGTTGAGCGCGCGCACCACGAAGAAGGCGTCGCGCAGCCAGCAGTAGCGGTAGTCCCAGTTGCGCTGCGTGTGCGGCGCCTCGGGCACGCTGGTGGTCATCGCGGCGACGATGGCGCCGGTCTCCTCGAAGAGGCACATCTTCAGCGTGATCGCGGCGCGGATCACCGCTTCCTGCCACTCCAGCGGGATCGCGAGCCGGCGCGTCCAGTCGCGCCAATAGGCGATGGTCTTCTCCTCGAGCAGCCGCGCGGTGTCCTCGACGGCGCGGTCCAGCGTCTCGTCGGGGCCGAAGATGAAGCTCATCGGCATGTCCAGCGCGAAGGCGGTCTCCTCCTGCACGTAGGTCAGCGGCGCGTTGGTGGTCAGCCGGATGGTGCCCTCCGGGCCGACGAAACGCAGGTGGTTGCTGCCGCGGGTGCGGGCCGGGTGGGCCGAGCCCCACTGGATGACCGGCCGCAGGATGACGCGGATGCGGGGATGCCCCTGGATCGGGCGCATGCGGCGCACCAGCATCATCGGCCGGTAGGGCCGGTCGTTGAGGAAGAAACGCGGCATGAAATCGGTGATCTCGATCGCATTGCCCTGCGTGTCGTACAGGCGGGTGCGGAGCACGGCGGTGCCGTGGTCGTAGAACTGCTCGCTGCGGGAAAAATCTTCCAGCAAGACCTGGAACGTGCCGTCGGGGCCGATGCCGTCGGGCGAGTCGATGAGGGCGTGGAAGACCGGGTCGCCGTCGAAGCGCGGCGCGCAGCACCAGACGACGCGGGCGCGGTCGTCGATCAGTGCGCTGACGGCGCAGTTGCCGACGAGGCCCAGTTTCAGAGAGGCTGCATCCATCGGGTCCTCCTTCTTCGTCGTTCTTGCGATGTTGCTCAGGCCAGGACCTGCGCTCAAGGCAAAGGCCGTTCCCGGAAAGGGGTGACGGGCCGCGACGCGGGCGAGGGGCGATGGCAACAGCGTGTGAACCGCCCGGAATCAGGCGTCGGCGTCTCCGGGCTCTGTGGTGGACGTGATCAGGCTGTCACGCAGCGCGGCGATGCTTTTCTGCACGCGGGCGAATTCGTCGGGCGACAGGCCGGTGGCCGCCAGCAGCGGCGAGTTCAGCTCCACCGCCTTGTCTCGCAGCTTGCGGCCGCTGCGGGTCAGGCGCACGCGCACGATGCGCTCGTCCGCCGCGTCGCGCTGGCGTTCGACGTACCCCATGGCCTCCAGCTTCTTGAGCATCGGGGTCAGGGTGTTGGATTCCAGGAAGAGCTTCGCGCCGAGGCTGCCGACGGTCTGGTCGTCCTCCTCGGCCAGGGCCACCACCGCGATGTACTGCGTGTAGGTCAGGCCGAGCTGGTCCAGCATCGGCTTGTAGGCCCGGCCGAACGCCAGGTTGGCGGAGTACACGGCAAAACACAGGTACTCGGCGAGCGGGAAGGGGTCGGCGGGCGACTTCTTGGCGGCGGTCATCGGCGGTCCTCGGGTCGGATGCGTGGACGCCGGGCGTCCATCGCATGCGACTCTATCGCGCCTTTGATTTCCATGTTGGTCGCATGCATGAATATCGCATGCGACATGAATGGCGACAGAAGAAGACTCAGGCCGTCGTCACCGTCAACGCCACGTCGATGTTGCCGTGCACCGCCTTGGAGTAGGGGCAGATCGCATCCGCTTCGCGGGCGAGCGCCTCGGCGAGGTCCTGGTCGATGCAGGACCTGGCCTGAGAGACGGATACTCGGCGTCCATCGCTTCACCAGGTGAATGTCATGGCGCTCAGCCTGTACTTCCATCCGCTCTCGTCCTTCTGCCACAAGGCGCTGATCGCGTTGAACGAGCTCGACATCGAGGTCGAGCGGCGCCTGCTCAATCTCGGCGACCCCGGGGAGCGGGCGGCGTTCCTCGCGCGGTGGCCGACCGGCAAGATGCCGCTGCTCGTCGACGGCGAGCGGGTGGTGCCCGAGACCAGCGTGATCATCGAGTACCTGGCGCGGCGGCATGCGCGGCCGGACCAGCAGCTCGTGCCGTCCGACGAGGACGCGGCGCTGGAGGTCCGGCTCATGGACCGGCTGTTCGATCTCTACGTGATGCTGCCGATGCAGGCGATCGTCGGGGATCGGTTGCGCCAGGAAGCGGATCGCGATCCGATGTCGGTGGACAAGGCGCGCGAGACGCTCGCGATGGCGTATGGGATGTTGGAGACGCGTCTCGCCGACCGTGAGTGGGCCGCGGGCGATCACTTCAGCATGGCGGACTGCGCGGCCGCGCCGTCGCTGTTCTACGCGACGACGCTGGTGCCCTTCGACGCATCGCAGCAGCGACTCGCCGCCTACTTCGGTCGCCTGATGCAGCGGCCGTCGGTCGCGCGTACGCTCGACGAGGCGCGACCCTTCTTCAAGTTCTATCCGTATCGCGAGGCGTTGCCGGCGGAGTACCGGCCACAGCTGGGCTGAACCAGACGGGCGGCGGGATCTTTTCAGTCGCCGCTCTCAATCAACTCTGTCCGGCAACCGTGAAGTCACAGTAGATCTGCTCCATCAGCGCAAGACGTCCGTCCGCAGTCAGTGCCTTTGCGTAGCCGAAGTCAACGTAATCTGCTTCAGAGACCTGATGTCTTCCCGATGACTGAACGGGTTGAATGGGGGCGACTGGATGCCGGCGACGCGATCGGAAAACAAATGGTGACGGAACTGAGACTTGACGACGAAGGAGAGCGGCTGAAGTCGGCCGCGATGGAGCGGCTGGTGCGCCAAATGCCCTCTGGCACGAAATGCATCTTCCTCAACTGCGAGATGCGGGACTCCCCAGGCGGCATGGCCTTGAGCGACGACCTCTTCGCCGTGGTGAAGCCCGTGTTTGGGAAGCCCAGGCGCGTGGCGATGGAACTGGATGCGGACGCCTTCAAGCTGCTCGTCGCCTTGGGACGGCACGTGCTGGCGGCCGGCGCGCAGTCGCACGTCACCGTGGACCTGATCATTCGTCCCCGCGGCGCCTGCCAGGCGATCCGGGACGACAGCCCGCTCCGCCGCCTGGGAGGCGGGGAGCGGGCGTTCAGAGAGAAGCACAAGGCCTATGCGGAGATCGAGCCGTGGTTGGCTGCGGTGGAGTGAAGATCCGGCAGGTGGTGGCGCTTGTCCGAGGACTGTTCGATCGCGCGGCGGCCAGATGCGGGCCTTGTCTGTCCTCCGGAGAAAGGCGAGTCAGTCCTCGATCCACCGCATCGCCGGCTCCGCGATCGCCACCGACACCGCGCTGCCCGGCGCGATCTCCGTGTCCTCATGGCGGCGCCACAGCGTCAGCGTCTGCCCGCCCGGACCTTCGAGCTCGCACGCCACGCGCTGCTGGCCGGGGTAGCTCGCGCGGAGCGTGGCCGTGAACCGCAGGCCGTCGCAGCCAGCCTCGCCCTCACGCCGTCCGTCGTCCAGGACCAAGGCCTCCACGGGCGCGATCCAATGCCCGCTCTCGCGCCGCCAGGGACCGTCGAGCGTCTTCGCCTCCAGCCGGTTGAAGATGCCGAGGAAGTCCGCGACCCGGCGATTCGCCGGCGCGCGCCGCAGCTCGCGCGGCGACGCGCACTGCGCGATGACGCCGTCGAACATCACCGCGACCCGGTCGGCGATCTCGAACGCCTCTTCGCGGTCGTGCGTGACGATCACGCAGCTCTGGCCAAGCCCGCGCTGCAGCTGGCGGAACTGCCGCCGCAGCGGCAGCCGGAAGTGCTCGTCGAGCGCGGAGAAGGGCTCGTCCATCAGCAGCAGCATCGGATGCGTCGCCAGCGCGCGTGCCAGCGCCACGCGCTGGCGCTGCCCGCCCGACAAGGCCTGCGGCAGCCGGTCCGCGAGCGCGCGCAGGTCGATGAGATCGAGCAGCTCGTCCGCCCGCGTGTCCGCGAGCGCGGGCTCCTCGCCGCGCGCCAGCGGGCCGAAGCGGATGTTCTCGCGCACCGACAGGTTGGGGAACAGCGCGTAGTGCTGGAACATCATGCCGATGTCCCGCTGCTGCGGCCGCAGCGACTGCACGTACTGGCCCGACATGGCGATGCTGCCGCGGTCCAGCCGCTGCAGCCCCGCGATCGAGCGCAGCAGCGTCGTCTTGCCGCAGCCCGATGCGCCGAGCAGCGCGACCACCTCGCCGCGCGCCAGCGTCAGGTCGACGCCGCGCAGCACCGGCCGGCCGCCCAGCGCGAGCTCGGCGCCGCGCACCGCGAGTTGGGCCGGCAGGTCGGCCTCGTGGGGAGTCGAAGGAGCGGTCGATGTCATCGCGCGAGGGTCGTTGAAGTGGGGCGGCAACGCGGTGTCATGGCGGAACGCGCGGTCATGGCGGCGACGCGGATGTCCAGCGCCGGGTCAGCGCGGCGACCGCGACGACGACCGCCCCGACGCCGGCGAAGGACAGCACCATCAGCGCCGCGGCCTGATGGCCGTTGGCGTTGCGCAGGCTGTTCATCAAGGGCTGCAGCAGTTCGAGCTGTCCGCCGAGCAGCAGGTTGGCGATCGCGAACTCCATCGCCGCCGTGACCCACGCGAGCAGGAAGGCGGCGAGCAGCGCCGGCGCCAGCATCGGCAGCAGCACGCGGCGCAGCGTGTGTCCGTCGCTGGCGCCGAGCGTGCGCCCGGCCTCGATCAGCGAGGCGGCGTTCAACTGCGCCAACGCCGACTGCAGCGTCTTGTGGATCAGCGGGAACAGCGTCGGTGCGACCACCGCGACATAGACCAGCGGCAGCGGCAGCCACGCGCCCCAACTGCCGACGAAGAGCTCCAGCGCGCTGATCGCGATCACCACCGGCGCGATGGCGAAGGGCAGCAGCGCCACCAGGTCCAGCGTGCGGCGCAGCATCGGCGCGAGCGGGTGGGTATCGAGCTGCACGGCGATGGCGGCGGGGATCGTCGCCATCGCGCCGCAGACCAGGGCGAGCGTCGCGCTGGCCAGGGCCAGCCCCGTGGTGCGCAGCACCGCCGCCTGGATGCGTGGATCCAGCACCGCCTCGGCCATCCAGCGCAGCGTCGGTCCTTCCGGCCACCAGTGGCGGTCCCAGCGCTCGGTGAGCCCGTACAGCAGCAGCGCGAGCATCGGCACCAGCACGACGAGCAGCAGCGCCGCCAGCGCGAGCGCGGAAAAGGTCGGCCGGTTCGTGATCGAGCGCGGGGATGAGGCCGCGGACGAGGAAGCGGCCGCGGTGGCGATCGTCGGGCTCATGCCTGCCCCTGCCGCAGTCGTGCCGCCAGCCAGCGCGTCAGTCCGATGACGCCGGCCAGCATCGCGAAGAGCACCAGCGCCAGCAGCGCGGAGAGCTCGGGCTGGGCAAAGATGTCGCCGCTGACCAGCGCGGCGATGCGCACGGCCAGCACGTGCGCCGCCGTGCCACTCAATGCGAAAGGAGTCGCGAATGCCGACGCGGCATTCGCGAAGAGCAGGCCGAAGACCTCCACCAGGCTGGGCAGCATCAGCGGCAGGCCGACGCGCCGCCAGTACAGCACCGGTCCCGCGCCCAGCGTCGCCGCGGCGTCCTGCAGCGAGCCGTCCAGCATCCTCGCCGGCGCGATCAGCAGCAGGGTCGCCAGTGGCGCCTGGAAGCACACGTAGGCGAGCAGCAGTCCGCCCAGCCCTTGCAGGTCCACCAGCGCCGGCACTCCCATCGACTGCAGGCCCAGCGTCGCGACGCCCTGCGCGCCGAAGAGCAGCAGCAGCGCCATCGCCAGCGGCACGCCGGAGAAGTTCGCGCCGAGGCTGGCCAGCAGCGTCACCGGCTGCGCCAGCCGGGGCAACCGCAGCAGCGCGATCGCGGCGCCGAGACCGATCATCAGGCCGATCAGTCCCGACAGCGCGCTCAGCCATAGGGTGTTCCAGGCGGCTTCGAGGTAGTAGCCGTCGGCCGTCAACTCGCCGAGCGCGCAGTCGCCGCCCTGTCCGGCGCAGGCCCCCAGGACCGACACCGCGCGCCAACCGAAGGGCAGCACCAGCGCCGCGGCGGTCAGCAGGAGCAGCGGTCGCGCCTGCTTCCAGGCGTTGCTCGCGTTCAGCGGCATGCGTCCACGTCCTCGACGCCGCCCGTGCCGCCGCCACCGGTGCCGCCGATGTCCAGGCGCGACAGGATCCAGCCCGCGATGTCCGTCTGCCGCTCCGGCAGCATCAGGCCGACCGTGCCGTCGTGCGGCACCCAGACCAGCGGGACCTCGCGCTCGACCGCCAGCGGCCCGCCGTGCATGCGATCGGCGTTCATGCCGTGGTCGCTGGTCAGCAGCAGGTCGAAGCCCTCCGCGTGCCAGCGCGGCAGCAGCTGCGCGAGCCCCATGTCCAGCTTGCGGGCGCTCATGGCGTACTGGGTCGACTCGCCGCCATGCACATGTCCCGCGAGGTCCGGGCCCATGGGATGGATGAAGAGCAGCGAGGGGCCTTGCGCCGGAAGGTGCGCGCGGCGCAGCGACTCCGCATCGGCGAGCAGGTGGCTGTCGGGGTAGTCGTCTTCCCAGTACCAGCGCGCGGCGACGATGCCGCAGCCAGCCGGCACGGCGTCGCGATGCCGCAGCGGATCGAAGACTTCGCCAGCGAGCAGCTCGTAGAACCAGTGGTACGCGGCCACGGCCGCGGGAATGCCTGTCGTCTCGAGCTGCTGGAACAGGTGATGGGTCAGCCGTTCACCGGCTTGCCCGTTTCCGAGGATGCCGTGCTTCAGAGGTGGTTCGCCGTTGATCACCGTCGCGTACAGCGGC
Source organism: Roseateles sp. (assembly GCA_039593255.1). Classification (GTDB taxonomy): domain Bacteria; phylum Pseudomonadota; class Gammaproteobacteria; order Burkholderiales; family Burkholderiaceae_C; genus Roseateles. Next base: position 96,564 of record JBCNPQ010000007.1, on the reverse strand, counting down.
CTCGACAGGCTGGGCAGTTCGCAACGCAGCGCGCGCCACTGCGCGCGGCCGGCCTCGTTGAGCGCCTGCAGGTAGCCCATGTAGTCGCGCGCGGTGTCGGCGCGCAGGCCGTCGGCCAGCAGCACGACGAGCTTGCGCGCCGGATCGGCCGCCTGGGCGATCGCGGCCGCCGCCTCGGCCGCGGCGTCGATCGACGACACGGTCGCGCCGGGGATCGCCGCGCTCATCGCGCAGCCCCCAGCACCTCGTGCTGCCAGGCGCGCGGCAGCTTCTTGACCTCCTCGGTCCACACCGCCGGCTTCAGCGCGCGCGCCTTCGCGTACTGCGCCTCGGGCACCAGCTGCGCCTTCAGGTCGGCCGGCAGCGGCAGCTGCGCGATGCGGATCGGCCGGGCATGACCGCGCGCCAGGTTCATCTGGCCGGTATCGCTGAAGATGTACTCGCGCGCCAGCATCGCCGCGTTGGGTCGCGGCGACCACCGGTTGATGATCGTCGTGTAGCCGCTGGTCACCGAGCCGTCGGACGGGATCAGCACCTCGTAGTCCGCCGCGTTCGGCAGCTTGGCGCGGTAGGAGAGGGCATTGAAGTCCCACAGCAGGAAGACGTCCGCCTCGGCGCGCTCCATGAGCGCGGGCGTCGCGTTGGTGCCGATCAGGCGCCTGTCCTTGGCCACCTGCGCGAACGCGGCCAGTGCCGGCTGCAGCTTCGTCTCGTCCCCGCCCAGCGCCACCGCCGCCGCCAGCACCGCCGCGTTGGACTGCGCCGCGCGGCCGGCCTCGCCGATCATCACGCGGGCCTTCGACGCGAACAGCGCCTGCCAGCTGCGCGGCACGTCCTTCAGCCGCTTGCGGTTGACCGCGAACGCGATCGTGCCGGTGTAGGCCAGCGCCCAATGACCGTCGGCGTCCTTGGCCCAGTCGGGCACCTGCGACCAGGTCGTCGGCTTGTAGGGCTGCGTGATGCCGCGCGCCTTCGCGATCGCGCCGAACTCGAAACCCACGTCGCCGATGTCGGCGCTCGCGTTGGACTTCTCGGCCTCGATCTTGGCGATCTCCTCGGCGCTGCTCATGTCGGTGTCGACGTGCGCCAGGCCGTAGAGCCGCTGCAGGTCCGCCCAGGTCGCCCGCCAGTTGGCCCAGTCGTCGGGCATGCCCAGGCTGTTCACGCGGCCTTCCTTGCGGGCGGCGCTCATCAGCGCGTCCAAGGCGGGCGAAGCGGGCTGGCCGCCCTGCGCGCGGACGTCCCACGCAAAGAGCCCGCCGAGGGCGGGCAGCGCCCGGAGCAGGGCGCGTCGGGACAGGGTCATGCGGTCTTCTCCTTGGCCGGGGCACCGGGGCCGAAACGCAGGCTGGACAGCGTCAGCTCCTTGGTCACCCTGGCCTTTCCATTCACGTCGCACAGCGCGAGGCGAAGTCGCAGATCATCCTCCCCTTCGGTGACAGGCTCGATATCCAGCACGCCGAAGTTGAGCTCCGCGATCACCGGCGAGCGCCGGTTGCGATTGGGCGTGGGGATGTCCCAGACCTCGGTCAGGCCGCTCGAGGTCGCGTCCCACAGCGTGTAACCGCCGTCGACCTCCACGCTGGACAGCTCCGCGTAGTGCATGTCGCCGCTGAGGAAGACGACGCCTTCCGCGCGCGTCCTGCGGATGAGCTCGACCAGCCGCGCCCGCTCGCGCGGGAAGTTGGCCCAGCATTCCCAGCCGCTGCCGTCGGCCGCGAACTGCACGCTGGAGCCGATCAGCCGCACGTCCGCCGGCACGCGCAGCTGCTCTTCCAGCCAGGTCCATTGCGCCTCGCCCAGCAGCGTCGCCTCGGGCCGGTGGTCGGGCACGTACCAGCCCGTCATCGGCTGGCCGCTGAGCTTGGCCCGCAGCACCATCGCCGCGTAGCTCGACTTCAGCGCCGGGTCCGTCGTCAGCATCGTCCGGTTGAAGCGCAGGTCGGGCAGGATCACCTGGATGCGCTTGCCCAGCGCCTCGAAGACATAGCTCTGGTAGATGCCGTCGGCGCGCCGGCGCGGCGAGTCCGCCGGCTCGTTCCACGCGTCGCAGAACAGCTGTTGCGACAGCTGCTTGAGCGGGTAGTCCGCGCCTTCGTCGTCGTCGCCGAAGTCGTGGTCGTCCCAGATCGCGACGTGGCGCGTCGAGCGCCGGAAGGCCTGCAGCGGCTCGACCGCCATGAACTCGGCATAACGCTGGCGCAGCGTGGCCTCGTCGCGGGCGTCGGCGTACAGGTTGTCGCCGAGGAAGACGAACAGGTCCGGCTTCGCCGCTCCGATCGCGCGCCAGATCGGCTGCGGCTTGGACTGCTTCGCGCAGGAACCGAAGGCGATGCGGAAGCGCCGTGGCGCCTCGCCGCCGGCCGGCGTCGCCGTGCCCGCCGGCGCCGCGGACGGCTCCGGCGAACCGTCCGTCGCGCAGCCTGCGAGCGGGGCGACCAGCGGCGCCGCGATCGGCGCCGCCAGCGAGCTCGCCAGCAGCCGGCGGCGCGTCAGGCCCGCCGGGGCGGGCCGGCGGCCGTTCAGGTCATCGACCGGATCCGCCATGGCTTCAGAACTTGCCGGTCAGCGTCACGAAGAACTGGCGGGGCGCGCCCGGCAGCAGCGTGGCGTAGGTGCCGGTCGGGTCGCTGTTGGTGAAGCCGTTCGAGCCGATCGTCGAGATGTAGTGCTTGTCGAACAGGTTGGTCACGCTGCCCTGCAGGCTCAGCTCGCGCAGCATCGACACGTTCTTCAGCCTGTAGCCGGCGCTGACGTTCACCAGCGTGCGGTCCGGGACCGAGGCGTCGTTGGTGTACGAGTAGTAGCGCTTGGACATGTAGTCCACGCCGACGTTGCCGAACAGCGCGCCGTCGTCGTAGCCGAGCTGCGACTTGATCATCGTGTCCGGCGCGTCGGCCACGCGCTTGCCGCGGATGGCGACCGTGGTGGTGCCGCTGACGACGTCGTCGCGGTAGGTCGACTTCGACAGGCTCACGCTGTTGTACCAGGTGAGCGCCGAGGCCAGGCGGAAGGACAGGGCCGCTTCCACGCCGGTGGCGCGCACGTCGCCGACGTTGGACAGCACCACCGGGTTGCCCTGGATGCCGGAGCCTTGCTGCACGCTCAGCAGGCGGTCCTTGAAGTTGACCAGGTAGGCGCTGACCGAGCCTTCGTAGCCGCGGCCGCTGGTGCGCCAGCCGGCTTCCACCGTGTCGGAGGTTTCAGGCTTGAGGCTGCCCTTGATCGCATCGAAGCCGGCGGTGGTCGTCGCGAACGGCGAGGTGCCGGTCGCCGCGCCCTGGTAGGCGCGCATGTTGCGGGCCAGCGTGCCGTAGAGCTCGTTGTTGGCCGACAGGCGGTAGTTGATGCCCAGTTGCGGCAGGAAGCCCTTCTCCGCGCTGATCGAGCCCGACGGCATGCCGGTGCCGGCTTCCAGCTGGCCGTCGATCTTGACCTTCAGCGCCTTGAAGCCGGCGCCGACGGTCAGGTCCTTGGCCACCGACCAGGTGTCGGACAGCGAGAACTGCGAGGTCTTCGTGTTGAACGCGTACTGCCACTGCGTCAGGAACGGATTGCTCGGGAACTGGTAGACGCTGGTGCTGGCCGAGGCGGCGTAGAAGCGGCGGGCCTGGTCGAAATCGTTGTCCTCGAACCAGACGCCGGCCTTGAGCAGGTGGTCGCCCAGCTCGAGTTCGGCGTTGGAGACCACGCCGCCGCGCTTGATGCCGTATTCGGTCGTGCGCACCGAGATCGGCGTGCCGTCCGGCGACGCCTGGTAAGGCGTGAACCACAGGCCCATGCCCTTGTTGTGGTGGTAGTAGGCGGTGGTCTTCCAGGTGAAGTCCTGCGCCAGGCGCAGGTCGGCGGACACGCCGTACAGCTCGTCGTTGCGCAGGCCGGCGCCGGCGTAGTACTGGTCGTCGCAGGCAGCCACGTAGGTGCTGCCGTTGTTGCCGCACAGCGTGTTGGACGCGTTCACCGCGGCGGCAAAGTCCGGATAGAAGTTGTCCAGCGTGTCGCCCTTGCGCTTGATCAGGTCCAGCGACAGATCCTGGTAGTCCACCTCCTTGCGGCGCGAGGTGTTGATGAAGGCCGACAGGCGGCTGTCACCGAGGGCCTTGGTCCACTTCAGGTTCCACTGTTCCTGCTTCTGCTTGCCGTCGCCCTTCCACTTGTCGGCGTCCTGGTTGGTGTAGCTGACGTAGAACTCGCCCAGCACCGAGCGGCCGCTGTCCACGCGCACGAAGGTGCGGGCGGCGGAGTCGCTGCCGATGGTCTGCGAGGCGCGGAAGCCGAACTGCTGCAGCGGGTCGCTCGAGTAGAACTGCAGCGTGCCGCCCAGGTTGCTGGACGACGCCGCCTCCAGCGCGCCGGCGCCTTGCGACAGCGAGGCGCGGCCGACGTTCTCGCTGGAGATCGCGCGGCTGATGTGCAGGCCGTTGAAGTTGCCGTAGGACATGTCGCCCAGCGGCACGTCGTCGAGGGTGAAGCCGAGCTGGTTCTGCGAGAAGCCGCGCACGGTGAAGCGGGTCGACCACTCGTAGTTGCCCAGGCCGTCGGCGGACTGGAAGTTCACGCCGGGCAGGCGGGCGACGGTGGCCAGCGGGCTGCTGCCGGCCAGCGCGTTGTCGAATTCGGCCTGGCTCAGGCTCTGGACGGAGCGCAGTTGGCCGCGGCCGACGGAGACCGTCACGCGCTCGAGTTCGGAGCGCTCGGACGACGAGGCCGACGCGCTGTCGCTCGACTTGGGCGCGTCGGCGGACTGGGCGGCGGCGGGGAACACGTAGGCCAGGCTCAGGGCCAGGACCAGGGCGGTGGGCATCGGGTGCTTCATGGTGGAACTCGGTGCGTTGGGTGTCGGAGGAACGTCGGTTTGGGTATCGAACGCCTCGCACTGTCACCACCGTCCACGACAAGACAACGACAAACACGAAAAACCACAGCGGGCTTCGCAGCGGATGCTGGATATCCACAACATCACAGAAAAATCCTCAAACTGTCATGAAGGCGCTGCACGGGTCTGGGGGAATGCAGGGTCCGATGCAGGGAGAACAAGCGATCCATGTGGTCCCAGGAACGACACGACAAAATCCTCTTGCTGCTGCGGGAGCGGCATCGCCTCACCACCGATGAAGCGGCGCGCGAGCTCGGCGTGTCGCGCGAGACGGTGCGCCGCGACCTGATCGAGCTGGAGCAGGGCGGCAAGCTCGCCCGCGTGCACGGCGGCGCGGTGCAGTCGGAGGTGCCGGCCGAGGCGAGTTATGCCGAGCGGGCCCAGTCGCGCCGTCGGCAGAAGCAGGCGATCGCGCGTCGGGCGCTGTCGCTGGTGAAGCCGGGGATGAGCCTGTTCATCGATGCCGGATCGACGACGCATGCGCTGGCGCAGGCCTTGGCCCAGGCGCAGGCGCTGCGGGTGATCACGAATTCAGTCGCGGTGTGCGACGCGATGGCCGGGCGCCAGGGGCACGAGCTGCTGATGCTCGGCGGGGCGTATGTGCCGGAGACCTCGGGGACCTTCGGGGAATTCACTGTCGCGGAGATCGCGCGGCATCGCGTGGATGTCGCGTTGATCTCACCCACGGCGCTGGACGCACGGCAGGGGGCGTCGAGTTATCTGTGGGCGGAAGTGGCGGTGGCGCAGGCGATGCTGGCACGGGCCCGGCAGCGGGTGCTGCTGGCGGATGCCAGCAAGCTGGGGCAGGGGAGCCGGATGCAGGTCTGCGCTTGCGCGGATATCGATGTGCTGGTCACTGACAACGAGGCGGATCCTCAAGAACTGGATCGGCTCACCCGCGCCGGGGTGGCGCAGGTGATGTTCTGAAAGGTTCAGTACTTCCACCGCCGCTGGCCCTCACCCCTGCCCTCTCCCGCAAGCGGGAGAGGGGGCCACCCCAGTGATCCTGCTACGAAGGGCTCGGTGCATTCTCACTCCCTCCCCCGCTTGCGGGAGAGGGGGCCACCCCAGTGATCCTGCTACGAAGGGCTCGGTGCATTCTCACTCCCTCCCCCGCAAGCGGGAGAGGGGGCCACCCCAGTGATCCTGCTACGAATGGCTCGGTGCATTCTCACTCCCTCCCCCGCTTGCGGGAGAGGGGGCCACCCCAGTGATCCTGCTACGAATGGCTCGGTGCATTCTCACTCCCTCTCCCGCTTGCGGGAGAGGGCGGGGGTGAGGGGCGCGCGAAGCGCGCTGGGTCCAGGCAGGCAAAGGACCTGGGGTCAGGTCAGAACAGCGCCATGCTGAGCTTGCGGCGGTACTGGTCGATCAGCGGATCGGCCGGGGCCACGGTGCTCGGGCCCGACAGCTGCAGGCCGCCGGCCTGCGGCGCGCCCGCGCCGTGGCCGTGCGCCGGCTGGGCCGGCTTGGTCATGATCTCCAGGATCGCCACGTAGGTCTTGCGCGCGAGCTGGTCGTTCCAGGTCTTGTCGCGCATGATGATCTCCAGCAGCTCATCCATCGCGCCGGTGAAGTCGCGACCCGCGAACAGGCCCTGCGCCAGCGCGAAGCGCGCATCGAAATCCCGCTTGTTGCTCGCGATCGCGGCCTGCAGGCCGGCCGGGTCCAGGCCCTGCTCCGCCCGCTCCGCAGCGGCGATCCACGCGGCCAGCGCCTGGAAGCGCGCATGCGGCGTGATCGTGTCGGCGGCCAGGTGCGCCACGGGCGCGAAGGCGGCCTTGGCATGCGCCAGCTGGTCGTCCTCCAGCAGCGCCCGGATCAGGTCGAATCTCGCCACCTCGTTGGACGGATCCGCCTGCACCGCCGCCTGCAGCTTCTCCAACGCGCCGTCGGCATCGCCTTCCTCCATCAGCGCCTGCGCCTCGGCCAGGTCCTCCTCGGCCTCGAGCGCCTCGCCGGTGGGCACGTGGCGGTCCAGGAACTCGCGGATCTGCGCCTCGGGGATCGCACCGACGAAACCGTCCACCGGCTGCCCGCCGACGAACATCACGCAGAACGGGATCGAACGCACGCCGAAGGCCTGGCTCAGCTGCGTGGCGATCTCCGGCTGGTCGTCGCTGTTGAGCTTGGTGAGCTTCCAGCGGCCCGCATAGGCCACCTCCAGCTTCTCCAGCATCGGCCCCAGCGTGCGGCAGGGGCCGCACCACGGCGCCCAGATGTCCAGCAGCACCGGTTGCTGCATGGAGGCCTGCAGGAGGTCGGCTTCGAAGTTTTGGAGGGTGATGTCGGTCATGGTGGGGGAGCGGTCGGGCAGGCCGGTGAGTTTTGCCACGCGGCAAGAACGGCACCTGAGGCTGGCCGCCTACAATTCAAGGTTTCACGATTTGACAGATCGAGGACCGACCCGTGAGCAGAGCCACCACTCCCGACATCGCTCCCGTCATCGGCGTGGTGATGGGCTCCAGCAGTGACTGGGAGACCATGAAACACGCCGCCGACATTCTCACCGAGTTCGGCGTGCCGTTCGAGGCGCGGGTCGTTTCCGCCCACCGCATGCCCGACGAGATGTTCGCCTACGCCGAGCAGGCCGAAGGCCGCGGGCTGCGGGCGATCATCGCCGGCGCCGGCGGCGCCGCCCACCTGCCCGGCATGCTGGCCGCCAAGACGCTGGTGCCGGTGCTGGGCGTGCCGGTCGCCAGCCGCCACCTGCAGGGCGTGGATTCGCTGCATTCGATCGTGCAGATGCCCAAGGGCATCCCCGTCGCGACCTTCGCCATCGGCACCGCCGGCGCGGGCAACGCGGCGCTGTTCGCCGTGGCCGTGCTGGCCCGCGACAACCCGGACCTGCGCGCGAAGCTCGACGCCTTCCGCCAGCGCCAGACCGCCGCCGCGACCGCGATGACCGAGGAGCTGCGCTGATGCCGCTGCTGCCGGGTGAAGCGACGCTGGGCGTGCTGGGAGGCGGCCAGCTCGGCCGCATGTTCGTCCACGCCGCCCAGGCGCTGGGCTACCGCTGCGTGGTGCTGGACCCGGACGCGTCCAGCCCGGCCGGCGCCGTGGCCCAGGAACACCTGAAGGCGGACTACCTGGACCCCGCGGCCCTGGACGACCTCGCGCGCCGCTGCGACGCGATCACCACCGAATTCGAGAACGTGCCCGCCCGCGCGCTGGAGCACCTGGCCCGGGCCCGTGTCGTGGCGCCGGGCGCCTCGGCCGTGGCCGTCTGCCAGGACCGCGCCCGCGAGAAGGCCCATTTCGATGCGAGCGGCGTGCCCTGCGCGCCGTATGCCGTGCTGCGCGCCGAGGCCGACCTGGCCGGCGTGCCGGACGCGCTGCTGCCGGGCATCCTCAAGACCGCCCGGCTGGGTTATGACGGCAAGGGCCAGCGCCGCGTCGCCGATCGCGCCCAGCTCGCGGCCGCCTTCGACGAGCTGGGCCGCGTGGACTGCGTGCTCGAGCAGATGCTGCCGCTGGCGCTGGAGCTGAGCGTGCTGGTGGTGCGCGGCGCCGACGGCCAGGTGGTGAGCTTCCCGGTCCAGCAGAACCTGCACCGCGACGGCATCCTCGCCGTCACCGAGGTGCCCGCGCCCGACGTGGACGAGGCGCTGCAGGCGCAGGCGCGCCGCTCGGCCGCCGCGATCGCGACCGGCATGGGCTACGTCGGCGTGCTGTGCGTCGAGTTTTTCGTGCTGAAGGACGGCCGCCTGGTCGTCAACGAGATGGCGCCGCGTCCGCACAACTCGGGCCACTACACGATGAACGCCTGCGACCTGTCCCAGTTCGAGATGCAGGTCCGTGCGATGACCGGCCTGCCGCTGCGCGAGCCGCGGCTGCATTCGCCGGTGGTGATGCTGAACCTGCTGGGCGACCTGTGGTTCGACACGGACGGCCAGGAGCGCGCGCCCGACTGGGCCGGCGTGCTGGCGCTGCCCGGCGCCGAACTGCATCTCTACGGCAAGGCGCAGGCGCGCCGCGGCCGCAAGATGGGCCACCTGAACGTGATCGGCGCCACCGTCGAGGAGGCCCGTGTCAACGCGCGCCGCGCCTGCGCGTTGCTCGGCCTGCCGGACGCGTGGTGATGCGTCGTCGGACGGGTGGACTCGTGAAGTCGATGGCGTGATGAGGCAAGGCGAGGGCGTGATGACCGATTCCGGAGCGCGGGTGCTCGACGGCGGATCGCCGGAGGCGGTCCGCGAGGCCGCGCGCGTGCTCGCCGCCGGCGAGCTGGCGGGCGTGCCGACCGAGACCGTGTACGGCCTGGCCGCGCGCGCCGACCGGGACGAGGCCGTCGCGAAGATCTTCGCCGCCAAGGGCCGCCCCAGCGACCATCCGCTGATCGTGCACGTGCTGGACGAGCAGGGCGCCCGCGCCTTCGGGCAGGACCTGACCCCGGTCGCCCACCGCCTGATCGAGGCCTTCTGGCCCGGACCGCTGACGCTGATCGTGCGGCGCGTGCCCGGCATCGCCGCCGCCGCCGCCGGCGGGCAGGACTCGGTCGGGCTGCGCTGCCCGTCGCATCCGGTCTTCCGCGCCTTGATGGCGGAATGCCGCGCCCTGGGCGTCGAGGGCCTGGCCGCGCCGAGCGCCAACCGCTTCGGCCGCGTCAGCCCGACCACCGCCGCGCACGTCGCCGGCGAGTTCGAGCCCGGGCTGACGGTCCTGGACGGCGGGCCCTGCGAGGTCGGCATCGAGTCGACCATCGTCGACGTCAGCCGCGGCGGTCTGGTGCTGCTGCGGCCCGGCGTGCTGACGCCGGAGCAGCTGGAAGCCGCCGCGGGCCAGCCTTTACAAGCGCCCGACGCGCGCGCGCCGCGCGCCTCGGGCACACTCGCTGCCCATTACGCGCCGCGGGCCACGGTCCGGCTGATGGGCTCGGAAGCGTTGCGCGCGGCGCTGTCGGGCGAGGTTCCGGCGGGGCTGGCGGTATATTCCCGCACGTCCTTCGCCGGGACGGCCGCGCCGGTGACGCACCGGGCCATGCCGGCCCAGGCGCGCGCGGCGGCGCGTCAGCTGTTCGCCGTCCTGCGTGAGCTGGATGCGGCGGGCGCGACGGAGATCTGGATCGAGGCGCCTCCGCAAGAGGCCGCCTGGGATGGGGTGCGGGACCGCTTGTCCCGCGCGGCGGCGGCTTTCGCGCCCCGCTGAGTTTTCGAGATTTGGAGAGTTCATGAAGAGTGTGAAGCGCCACCTGGCCGTGCTGCTGGGTGCGACCGCGATGCTGGCGGCCTGCGGCGGCGGCGGCGAGCAGATCGATCCCTTCCGTCCGACGCGCGTCATCGCCTTCGGCGACGAGACGAGCGCCATCCGCAGCGACGGTACCAAGTACTCGATCAACGGCACCGACGCGACCACCGCGGTCGTGACCTGCTCGTTGAACCAGGTCTGGACGCAGCAGGTCGCGGCCCGGTTCGGCCTCGTGTTCACCGAATGCAATCCGGACAAGCTGGCCACACCCACCGCCCGCATGTACGCCGCGGCCGGCGCCAAGGTCGCCCAGGTGACCGCGCAGATCGACCGCCAGTTCGCGCTCGACGGCTTCAACCCGAAGGACCTGGTCACCATCCTGGCCGGCGCCAACGACGTGCTCGAGCTGTACGCGCAATACCCGGCGCAGGACGCCGGCACGCTGGCCGCCGCGGCGCAGGCGCGGGGCGAGGCGCTCGCCGCCCAGGTCAACCGCATCGTCGACGCCAACGGCCGCATCATCCTGTCCACCGTGCAGGACATGGGCCTGTCGCCGTTCGCGCTCAAGGAAAAGGCCGCCCACGCCGACACCGACCGCGCCGCGCTGCTGACCGAGCTGTCCAGCCGCTTCAACGCCGGCATGCGGCTGAAGATCCGCAACGACGGCCACTACATCGGCCTCATCCTGACCGATGAGCTGATGGGCACGATGAGCCGCTTCCCGACGATCTACGGCGCGTCCAACTCGACCGACGCGGCCTGCCTGGCCAGTTCGCTGCCGCCGGTGTGCACCGACAAGACGCTGGTCGCCAACGCCACAGCGGCCACCCACATGTGGGCCAGCGACACGCTGGTCGGCCCGGTGATGCACAACAACATGGCCTCCCAGGCCGTGAGCCGGGCCACGAACAACCCGTTCTGATATCGGTCACCGCGCGCGCTCCGCGCGCGATTCGATGACAGGAGTGTTGCAGCCACGCCTCGAAGGGGTCAGGTTGTGCGCGCTCCACCCCCAGGACCCTGGCATGCTGCGGCGTGTCAGGGTTTTCCTTTTGTAAGCGTCGCGCGGCGTGCGCTTAAAGTGATCCCTGAGAAAAACGAACGACCGTTCGATTTAGTGCCGACCGCATTCGCCGGGACGGTGCAGACGACGGAGACAACCCCTGGAGAAGTCCGAATGAACAGCCAATTCAAACTGGCCAGCCTGACCCTGGCTGCCGTGGCCATGCTGAGCGCCTGCGGCGGCGGTAGCGAGGCGTCGAGCGACGATCCGCCGCCGGCGCGCGGCACGCTGGAATACGGCGCGAAGGTCGGTGCGGCCACCGCCGCGCAGATCGACGCCGGCACGCTGGCCAAGGGCGTGCAGGCCATCAGCGGCAAGGCCGCCTGCGACGTGGACGTGCGCTACGTCTACTACTGGACGCGCGATCCCCAGGGCCAGCCGGCCACCGCCTCCGCCGCCGTGCTGGTGCCCGCCGGCACCGCTGCCGCCTGTACGGGCAACCGCCCGGTGGTGCTCTATGCCCACGGCACGACGACGGACCAGGCCTTCAACATGGCCCAGATCGATTCCAACGCCGAAGGCTCGCTGGTCGCCGCGTTCTACGCCGCGCAGGGCTTCATCGTGGTCGCCCCGAACTACATCGGCTACGACCGGTCCGGCGTCCAGTACACGTCCTACCTGAACGCCGAGCAGTCGGCGATCGAGATGGTCGACGCGATGCGCGCCGCCAAGACCCACCTGGCCGCCGAGAGCCCGGTCAAGCCGTCGGCCAAGCTGCTGCTGGCCGGCTACTCGCAGGGCGGCCATGTGGCGATGGCCACGCAGAAGGTCATGGAGCGCGACTACGCGACGGAGTTCCCCGTCACCGCCGCCGCGCCGATGTCCGGCCCGTACAACCTGGTGGGCTTCAGCGACACGATCGTGACGACCGGCCCGGTCAACGCCGGCGCGACGCTGTTCCTGCCGCTGATGCTGACCAGCTACCAGAAGGCCTACGGCAACATCTACTCGGCGCCGACCGACGTGTACGCGTCGCAGTTCGCCGCGACCGCGGAAACGCTGTTCCCGTCGAAGAAGTCGATCACGACGCTGATCCAGGAAGGCAAGCTGCCCGCCGACCCGACCTTCACCAACCTGTTCGGGACCGGCGGCCTGCTGAACCCGGCATTCAAGACGGCCTATCCGACCTCCAACTTCCGCAAGGCCCTGCAGACCAACACGCTGCTGGGCTGGACGCCGAAGGCGCCGGTCGCGCTGTGCGGCGGCTCGGGCGACCCGACGGTGTTCTTCACCAACACCGTGCAGGCGCAGGCCGACTTCGCCTCCCGCGGCAAGCAGGTCCCGGCCTCCAACCTGGAGAGCTCGGCGTCGATGGCCTGGGCGGGTCAGGTGACGGCCGCCACGATCGCCGGCGGTTTCGCGCAGGCCAAGGCGGCCACGTCCGCCGCGGCGGGCGGTGGCGCGGCCGGCGCCGCCGCGGTGCAGGGCGCCTACCACGGCACCCTGGTCCCGCCGTTCTGCAACGCGCTGGCGCGCGGCTTCTTCCAATCGGTCCTGGCCACTCAGCCGTAATCGACCACGACCAGAGACGGAGACACCCCCCATGAAAAAGAACATCACCCTGATCCTGGCCGCCTCGCTGATGGCCCTGGCGGGCGCCGCGCGCGCCGAAGAGCCGGCGGTCGGCACGCACAGCGTGTACCTGGGCCTGGCCCACATCGACGTGAACAGCAAGGCCGGTCCGCTGGAAGGCGGCAGCCGCCAGTTCCCGGCCCCGGGCGCGCAGATCCGCGTCGGCGACGCGACCACCACCGGCTTCGGCTACACCTACCGCTTCGCGCCGCGCTGGAGCGGCGAGATCGCGCTGGGCATCCCGCCGTCGCACAAGATCTACGGCAACGGCGTGATCGACAACGCCGGCCAGATCGCGGTCGTGCGCCAGATGCCCCCGACGGTGTTCGTGAACTACCACCTCGGCGAATGGCTGCCGAAGTTCCACCCCTTCGTCGGCGCGGGCGTGAACTACACCTACTTCGAGAAGAAGCGCAGCACGCCCACCGGCGACGCGATCAGCGGCGGCCCGACCCGCATCACGCTGGAGAACTCGTGGGGCCTGGCGGCCCACGCGGGCTTCACGGTGGCCTACACCAAGCAGTGGTCGCTGAACGCGACGGTCGCCTACGCGGACGTGCGCAGCAAGATGCGCTCGTACACGACGACCAAGGACGGCGTGGAAGAGCTGCACACGGACATCAACTTCCGTCCGGTGGTGTACACGCTGTCGCTGGGCTACTCGTTCTGATCGGGCTTCCGATCGGGCGCACGACCGCGCGCGAGTCCCGCGGGATCGGGGGATCTCCCCGTCCCGCGCGGTCCCGGGCCACTACACTTCAGACATGAGCGTGTTGCTGGCCCTGGATAGCTCGACCGAACACATGGCTCTGGCCCTCGTGGGCCAGGGCCATGCTGCTTTTGTGGACGCCGACGGCGGGGCGCTGGCCTCGCAGCGGCTGGTTCCCGACGTGATGGCGCTGCTGAAGCAGGCCGGCCTGCCGCTGTCCGCCGTGGACGCGGTCGGCTTCGGCCGCGGGCCCGGCGCGTTCACCGGGCTGCGCACCGCGTGCTCGGTGGCGCAGGGCCTGGCCTTCGGCGCCGGCAAGCCGGTCCTGGCGCTGGACAGCCTGATGCTGGTCGCGGAGGACGCCCGGCGGCAGCTCGTCGCCGAAGGCGATGCCGCGGCGGGCGATGCGGGACATACCGGCTCCACGGGCTCCACGGGCCCCACGGGCGGTGCGAGCGGTACGGACGCCGCATCGCTCGATGTCTGGGTCGCGATGGACGCCCGCATGAACCAGGTCTACCTGGGGCGTTATTGCTGGCACGGCACGCGCTGGTCGACGCTCGTCGAACCGGTGCTGACCGATCTGGAGCCGCTGCGCGCGCTGTGGCGCGACCAACCGCCGGCGATGGTCGCGGGGTCGGCACTAGGCGCCTTCGACTTGGACACCGGCGCGGCGCGGCGTTTTCCCGTCACCGTCTCGCGCGCCCGCGCGCTGGGGGCGCTGGCGCAACAGGCTTTCGACGCCGGCCTGGCCGAGGACGCCGCGAACGCCTTGCCGCTGTACGTGCGCGACAAGGTCGCGCTGACCACCGCCGAGCGCGAGGCCGCCAAGGCCGCGGAAGCGCCCCAGGCCGATGCCCAGGGAGCGGCCGCGAGATGAGCGCGCAACCGAAGGACCTGGTCTGGCCGGCCTCGCTGCAGTCGCTGCAGCCCTTGCGCGCGCTGGACCTCGACGAGGTGATGGCCATCGAGGCGGTCTCCTACACCCACCCGTGGACGCGCGGCAACTTCATCGATTCGATGGCGGCGGGGTATGCCGGCTTCGTCATGCGTGACGAGCAGGCCCGGCTCTGCGGCTACTTCCTTGCGATGCAGGTGATCGACGAGATGCACCTGCTCAACATCACGGTCGCCCAGGAACGGCAGGGCCAGGGCCTGGCGCGCCGGATGCTGGACGCGCTGGGGCTGCTGGCGCGTGCGCGCGGATGCCACCACGTATGGCTGGAGGTGCGCGAGAGCAACGTCCGCGCGCGGCGCCTGTACGAGCGCTACGGCTTCGTGCAGAGCGGCCTGCGCCGCGGCTACTACCCCGGCGCGGACGGCCGCGAGGACGCGGTCCTCATGACCCTGCGCCTGACGGAGCCCTCGGCATGAGCTGGACCGATCGTCAACGCGGCATGCTGGAGGCGATGGGTCTCAAGCTGTGGACGCCGCCTGAAGGCGGCGACGGCGCGTCCGTGCCTGCCGCCGGTCCGGCACCGGCGGGGCGGAGCGCCGCGCCGGCCGCGCGTCCCGCCGTTCCGGCTGCCGCTGCCGCGGCAGAGGTCGCGCCCGCGATGCGCGCGCCCATGGACGAACCGGACGTCGTCGTCGCCGAGCCGCCCGCCCCGCGCCGCGCGGCCGAGCCGCCGGCGAGATCGCGTGCCGCCGTGCCCGGCGTGGGCGCGCCGGTGGCCGCGCCGGTCTCCGCGGCCGTGGCGGTCGATGCCGCGCTCGCGCAGGCGCGCGGCGTCGCCCGCGAGGCGATCGCCCGGCTGGACTGGCCCGGCCTGCGCGACGAGGTCGCATCCTGCCGCGCCTGCGGCCTGTGCGAGTCGCGCAAGAACACCGTGTTCGGCGTCGGCAATGAACGCGCGCACTGGATGGTCGTCGGCGAGGCGCCGGGCGAGCAGGAGGACCTGCAGGGCGAGCCCTTCGTCGGCGCGGCCGGCAAGCTGCTGGACAGCATGCTGCGCGCCGTCGGGCTGAGCCGCGCCGAGGGTCCGCCCGAGCGGCAGGTCTACATCGCCAACACGCTGAAGTGCCGGCCGCCGCGCAACCGCAATCCGGACCCGTCGGAGCTCGCCCAATGCGAGCCCTTCCTGCAGCGCCAGATCGAATTGATCCAGCCGCGCATCATCCTGGCGATGGGGCGCTTCGCGGTGCAGCAGCTGTTGCGCAGCCAGGAGCCGATCGGCCGCCTGCGCGGCCGCGTCCATCGCTACCAGGGCGTGCCGCTGGTCGTCACCTATCACCCGGCCTACCTGCTGCGCAACCTGCCGGACAAGGCACGGGCATGGGAGGACCTCTGCCTGGCGCTGAAGACGCTGGACGAACAGCCCGCGCGCGCCGCGGCAGCCCTCGACCCCGCCGGCGCGATTCCCGGGACGGACTGAATGGACAAGCCGGTGCCGCCCGTGCCGCCGGCCGTACCGGCGCTCACCGCCGAGGACCAGACGGCGCAGTTCCGGCTGCTCGCCGACAACGTGCCGGTGCTGATCGCGGTCTTCGACGCGGCGACGCGCACCTGCCGTTTCGCCAACCGCCAGTACGCGCGCGGTTTCGGCCTGGACGAAGTCAGCGTGCTGGGCCGCACCTTCGCGCAGATCATCGGCGAGGAGGCCGCGCAGGAGATCGAGCCGCACGTGCAGCGCGTGTTGCAGGAGCGTGTCAGCGTCAGCTACGAGCGCCGCCTGGAGCGCCGCGACGGCAGCCCGCGCTGGATCGAGGTCAACCTGATCCCCTACTTGCCGCCGGGCGCGGACGCGGTCCAGTCGAGCTTCGTGCTGATCTCCGACATCACCCGCTTCCGCGAGGCCGAGATGGCGGTGCGCGACTCCGAGGAGCGCTTGGCCAAGTTCATGCAGGCGTCGATGGAGGGCATCGTCTTCCATCGCGACGGCGTCATGACCGACGTGAATCCGCCGATCTGCGAGCTGGTGGGCTACTCGCTCGACGAGATGATCGGACGGCCGGCGCTGTCGATGATCGCGCCGGACCAGATCGACACCGTGCGCGCGGTGATGGAGGCCGGCCACGAGACGCGCTACCCGACGGCGATCCTGCATCGCAACGGCGAGCGCATCGAGGTCGAATTCATCGTGCGGACGCTGTGGCGCAACGGCGAGCGGCTGCGCATGACCATCGTGCGCGACCTGCGGCCGCACCTGGAAGCGCTGGCGCGCATCCAGCACCTCGCGCAGCACGACCCGCTGACCGGCCTGCTCAACCGCTCCACCTTCATGGAGCGGCTGCGCGAGCGCCTGTCGCAAGGCACGGCGCGGCGCGCGGCGCTGCTCTTCATCGACCTCGACAACTTCAAGCGGGTCAACGATTCGCTGGGTCACCTCGAAGGCGACCGCGTGCTGCGGACCGTCTCCGAGCGGCTGCGCGGCGGCCTGCGTGGCAGCGACCTGGTGGCCCGCTTCGGCGGCGACGAGTTCGTCGTGCTGCTGGAGGACGTGCACCAGCGCAAGGACGTGCAGACGGTGCTCAACGCGTTGCTGAGCGTGGTCGAGGTGCCGGTGCAGGCGGACGGCCGCGACCTGTCGGTGACGCCGTCGATCGGCGTGGCGATGTACCCGGAGCACGGCGAATCGCCCGAGGAGCTGCTGCAGCACGCCGACACCGCGATGTACCTGGCCAAGACCGCGGGCCGCGCCACCTACCGCTTCTTCGAGCACGCGATGGCGGAGAACGCCTATGCGGACCTGGTGCTCGAGAGCGAGCTGGCGCAAGCGCTGACGGCGGACGAGTTCGTCCTCTTCTACCAGCCGCAGGTCGACGCGCGCACCGGTGAGCTGGTGGGGGCCGAGGCGCTGCTGCGCTGGCGGCATCCGGAGCGCGGCCTGCTGACGCCGGACGCCTTCATCGTCGTGGCCGAGCGCCACCGGCTGATGCTGCCGCTGGGCGAGTGGGTGATGTACGAGGCGGCGCGGCAGACGCGCGCGTGGCATGAGCGCGGCGTCGCGTCGGTGCCTGTCGCGGTGAACCTGTCGAGCATGCAGTTCCGGCTGGCCAGTTTCTCGAAGTCGGTGGCCCATGTGCTGAAGACGGCGGGCGTGCCCGGCGAATGGCTGGAGCTGGAGCTGACCGAGCGCATGCTCACCGACGAGATCGATCGCCTGCCCGAGCTGCTGCAGACCCTGCGCGCGCAGGGGCTGGCGATCTCGATCGACGACTTCGGCACCGGCTACACGGCGCTGAACCAGCTGACGCGGCTGCCGCTGGACAAGCTCAAGATCGACCAGAGCTTCGTCGCGGTGCTGCCGGATGATCGCGGCGCGGCAGCGATCACGCGCGCGGTGGTGCAGATGGCCAAGGGCCTGGGCATGCGCGTGGGCGCGGAAGGCGTGCGCAACGCGCGGCAATGGCACCTGCTGGCCGAGTGGGGCTGCGACGAGCTGCAGGGCGAGGTGATCGCGCCGGCGATGCCCGCCGCGGAATTCGAAGCCTGGCTGGCCGCGCGCGGCGAGCCGAGGCTTCCCAGGATCGACACATGACTTCCAAGACTCCCGATTCCGCCCGCCTGAACGGCGCGGCGTCCGCGGCGCATGGCGCCGCCTCTTCGATCCCTTCGGCCTCGGCGGCCCGTGCGGCCGCGGCCGGCGGACCGGGCGGCGCACCGGTCCACGCCACCGATCCGGCGATGGTGGCGCTGCTGCGCGACGAGATCGCCGCGGCCGGCGGCTGGCTGCCCTTCGACCGCTACATGAGCCTGGCGCTGTATGCGCCGGGCGTGGGGTACTACGCCAATGCGCGGCGCAAGTTCGGCACGATGCCGCAGCAGGGCTCGGACTTCGTGACGGCGCCGGAGCTGTCGCCGCTGTTCGGTCGCGCGCTGGCCCGGCAGGTCGGGCAGGCGCTGGCGCTCAGCGGCACCGACACGGTGATCGAGTTCGGCGCCGGCAGCGGCGCGCTGGCGGCGCAACTGCTGGAGACGCTCGATGCGGCGGGGACGCCGGTGGCGAAGTACTTCATCGTCGACCTGTCCGGCACCTTGCGTGAGCGGCAGGCCGAGCGGCTGGCGCGTTTCGCGCCGCGTGTCGAATGGCTGGACCGCTGGCCCGACGAGATCCACGGCGTGCTGGTCGCCAACGAGCTGCTGGACGCGATCCCGGTCGAGCTGCTGCGGTGGGACGGGCAGCACTGGCTGCAGCGCGGCGTCGTGATCGACGCGCAGGGCGCATTGCATTACGAGGACCGTCCGGGCGACGCGCGGCCGCCGGTGCCGTCGGCGCATGACGTCGGATTCGTCCCCGGCACGGTGACCGAGATCCATCCGCAGGCCGAGGCTTTCGTGCGCACGCTGGCGGAGCGCCTGAAGCGCGGCGCGGCCTTCTTCATCGACTACGGATTCCCGGAGTCGGAGTACTACCACCCGCAGCGGACCGGCGGCACGCTGATGTGCCACCACCTGCACCGGGCCGATCCCGACGCGTTGGCGCTGCCGGGGCAGAAGGACATCACCGCGCACGTGAACTTCACCGGCATCGCGCTGGCGGGCCAGGACGCGGGGCTGATGGTGCTGGGCTACACGAGCCAGGCCAACTTCCTGATCAACTGCGGGCTGGTCGAACTGATGGGCGACGCGGACCTCGCGCAGCGCGGCATGGCCCACCGGCTGATCGCCGAGCACGAGATGGGCGAGTTGTTCAAGGTCGTCGGCTTCGCGCCGGGCGAGGGTTTCGATGCGCTGGGGTTCAGCGCGGGCGATCGATCGCATACGTTGTGAGCCCCGTGCGACACCCAGCCTGACTCAAGTTGGTGGGATTTGGAAAGCGCATGACCGCCTTCGGTCAGTCGCGAGGCTGGAGTGCGAACAGGGCTGAACGACAGGTGTTCAATCACCTCTCCATTCGCATGCGCCGCGGCGGCGCGATTCGGCGGATGAAGCGAGGTGCCATGCAGCCAGAAGAATTCCAGGTCGAGGTGCAATCGAGGATTGCCGCGCACAAGGCTTCCGACCTGAACAGGAGCCACTTCCGCGCGACCGCGGCCCAGGAAGCCCGCAGCGTCGTGGCTGAATGGAAGGCGGAGAAGATCTACCCGTTCTCCGACGATGGTCCCGCCACACCGCTTGAGCTGGTTGAGCGGCGGGTCTTTGACATCGTCGCCTTCAATGTGGCTCGGCACCTTCCAGGTTTCGATGCAGCGGCGCCGCGAAGCAAGGCCTTCCAACTTCGGATGCTGCGCCAGGCCATTGAAAGGGGCCCGGAAGATCTGCAACTGATCCTGACGGAGGTCTTGAATCTTCCCGTACGTCAGCAGGAGGAGCTCGCGGCGCTGCTGCGGGAGGGGACGCTGTCTTCGATCATCAATGGGACGAAAGTCGTTTCTGAACGGCTCAAGTTCCTGAACGGCCTTGAAGCGATCCTCTTCGATCAAGGGCCCAAACAGCGCTTGAAGGAGCGGGCGCAACTCCATCGGATCCTGGCCAGGAATCCCTGGATCTTCGGGGAGGAGTTCCACCTCTCGGTGGACGACATGTCACTCACGGAGGTGCTTCGTAAGCACCAGGCGCGGTTGGGTCACGACATCGTGATCGACGCCCCCGTCAAGCACGTCTCGAAGACGCGTGGCATCGTCGACCTGATGTTGTCGAGGCAGATCCGGCGGCATCGCGTCAATGATCTGACCCACTTGGTCGTAGAACTCAAGGCGCCCAACGTCAAGATCGGCGGTGACGAGATCACCCAGATCATGGGCTATGCAGCCTCGGTGACCGCTGATGAGCGTTTCCGGAACGTCGACACCCGCTGGGAGTTCTGGGTGGTCAGCGATGACGTCGATGATCTCGCGAAATACACGATCGGCGACAACTTCGCGACCGGGCTCATTCACAAGAGGGCCAATGCGTCGGTCTACATCAAGACGTGGGCCCAGGTACTGGACGACAACCGCGCCCGCATGCAGTTCTTCCAAGAGCGGCTGGAATATCAGGCTGACAAGCGGGCGGCACTCAAGCATCTGCATGAGCGCTACGCAGATTTTCTGGAGGGGGTCCTCGATACCGAGCCGCACCCGCCGGAGATCGATGTTGCCTCGGCATCTTCGAAGTCGAACCCTTCGGCGTTTGAGGCGTAGGCGAGTCTTCGCGCCTCAGCGCGGGCGATCGCTCTCACACGCCTTGAGCGCCGCCTTGCGGGCCTCGTGGATCGCCTGGCCGATGGCCGGGCCCTTCTTGCCAGCCGCCAGCGCGGCCGACGAGATCGCCGCCTGATCGACGGCCTGCACCGCGCGCAGGTCATGCAGCAGCGCCGGGCGTTGCGGATACGGCCGGTCGCGCAGGCCCGCGCGGCCGCGGGCGTCGCACTCGCAGGCCAGCAGCATCTGGGCGAAACGCTCAGGCCGCCGCAGCGCATCGCTGCGTTCGAGCAGCCGCAGCCGTGCCTCGACGCTGAAGTCCAGGCTCTGATGCACATGCGTGTGCTCGCGCGCGACGAGCTCCGCCAGCTCCTTGCAGTCCGACGGCACGCGCCAGCGCTGGGACAGCGCCGTCGCCAGCTCGACGCTGCGCGTCTCGTGCTTCAGGTGACGCGGCCATTCCTCTTCCGGCGTCATCCCCTTGCCCAGGTCGTGACAGAGCGAGGCGTATCGCACCGGCAGCGGCGCCTCGACGCGCGCGCACTCCTCCAGCACCAGCAGCAGGTGGGCGCCGGTGTCGATCTCGGGATGGTGCGCCTCGGGCTGCGGCACGCCGAACAGCCGGTCCAGCTCCGGCGCGATGCGCGCCAACGCGCCGCAGTCGCGCAGGATCTCGATCATCCGCGCCGGGTGCTTCTCCATCAGGCCGCGCGAGATCTCCTGCCAGACCCGTTCCGCGACCAGTGCATCGGCCTCGCCGGCGGCGACCATGCCGCGCATCAGCGCCATCGTCTCCGGCGCCACCGAGAAATCGCCGAAGCGCGCGGCGAAGCGCGCCAGCCGCAGGATGCGCACCGGGTCTTCCGCGAAGGCCTCCGACACATGCCGCAGCACCCTGGCCTCCAGGTCGCGGCGACCGCCGTACGGATCGACGATGACGCCGTCCTCGGCCTGGGCCATCGCGTTGATGGTCAGGTCCCGCCGGGCCAGGTCTTGCTCGAGCGTGACATCCGGGGACGTGTGGAACTGGAAGCCGTGGTATCCGGCGCCGGTTTTCCGCTCGGTCCGGGCCAGTGCCACCTCCTCATGGGACACGGGATCCAGGAACACCGGAAAATCCTTGCCGACTGGCATAAATCCCTTGTCAATCAACGACTTGGGCGTGGCTCCGACCATCACCCAGTCACGGTCCTGCACGGGCAGCCCGAGGAGCGCGTCCCGGACGGCCCCGCCAACGAGAAACATCTGATCACTCATGTTGCGGCGCAGCATCCCTGATTAAGGGGATACCTCCTTTAGGCTCTCTATCCGTATATTCACCAATGCCACCTGCACACCAGTGCCTGTCCGAACAGGCCAGCTACCGAGAGAGACACGTAGTCAGGCAGGTCGGCGAAGCAGTAGGGAGTATCTTGAATGAAGTCCGTTTTCATCCTCCTGCTGGGCGGAATTGGTCTCGCCGCCCAGGCCCAGGAGCAGCAAGCGCCGGACACGAACCCCGTGCACGTCGCCGCTGAAACCAGTTTCACCCAGCAGAGCCAGCCCGCCCCCGCGCAATTGGCGGATGTCAATGAGCAGGAAGGCGCGGACACCGTGGTCCCGTCCTTCGTCGCCGAGTCCCAGAACCAGGCCATGATGCTGGGCGGCCTGCTCGCCGCTGGCTTCTTGGTGCGCCGTCGCCGCGACCACTGAGATCCTGCTGGCCCACCTCGCCGCTTTCCGTTGCCTGCCCGCACAGGCATCGGAAGCGGCATTTTCATTTCAGGGCTTCAGCACCGGCACCGGGCCGCTGAGGTCGCGGTAAGGCTCCTCGAAGTCCAGGAAGTCCTTCTCCGCGATCGCGTCGGCAATCCACTCCCGCACGCCCGGCGCCGCCTGCACGGCCTCGACGTAGGCCTTCAGCGGCTCCGGCAGCGGCAGGCCGTAACGCGTCACCCGCATCACGACCGGCGCGTAGAAGGCGTCCGCGGCGCTGAAGGCGCCGAACAGGAACGGGCCGCCGCTCTGCGCGAGCGCCTCCGTCCACAGCTCCACCACGCGGGCCAGGTCCTTGCGCAGGCCGGCCTCGGCCTGCAGCAGCCGGGCGCCGACAGGCGCCAGGTCGGCGTCAATGTTCATCATGCAATGCGTGCGCAGTTGGCCGAACCCGCTGTGCATCTCCGCGCAGAGGCTGCGCGCACGGGCGCGCAGGCGGGCATCGCGGGGCCAGACCGCCTTGTCGGGGAAACGGTCGGCGAGGTACTCGACGATCGCCAGCGAATCCCAGACCGCGAAGCCGTCGTCGACCAGCACCGGCACCTTGCCGGCCGGCGTGACCGCGCCGATCTCGCGGTAGAAGGCCGAGTCGGGCGTGAAGTCGAAGCGGACCTTGCGCTCCTGGAAATCGATGCCCAGGGCCTTCATCAGCACCCAGGGGCGCATCGACCAGGAGGAGTAGTTCTTGTTGCCGATGATCAACTGCATGGGGAATCTTTCCATGTGAGGGAAGGGGGCGGCGCCGGCCGGGCGCGAGGGTCAGTTCGTGCCGTTGGCGGGGATGTCCGGCGCCGAGGCGGCCGCGGGCCCGATGACGCGGCCCAGCCGGTCGCGCAGCACCGTACCGCCTTCGCGGCCCATCAGCTGCGCGTAGATCGTCGCGTTGGACAGCACCTTGCGCACGTAGTCGCGGGTCTCCCAGATGGGGATGTTCTCGGTCCAGATCGCGGCATCCAGCTGCGGGCCGTCGCGCCAGCGGCGCGGCCGGTTCGGGCCAGCGTTGTAGGCCGCCGCGGCCATCGCCTGCGAACCCTCGAAGCTGTCCATCACCAGCTTCAGGTAGCCGGTGCCCAGGCGCAGGTTGGTGTCGCGGTCGTGCAGCATGTCGGGTCTGAAGTCGACCCCCAGCTTCTTCGCCGTCCATCTGGCCGTCGCCGGCATCACCTGCATCAGGCCGCCGGCGCCGACGTGCGAGCGCGCGTCCATCATGAAGCGGGACTCCTGCCGGATCAGTCCGTAGACATAGGCCGGATCCAGGCCCGCCGCCGCCGACTGCTTGAAGACGTCCGCGCGGTACGGCATCGGGAAACGCTGGGCCAGGTCGATCTCGGTCTTCGTGCGCTCGCTGGTCTGGATGCAGCGCTCCCAGAGTTCGCGCTCGCACGCAGTCTGCGCGATGGCGAGCAGCTCGCGATCGGACAGGCCGCGCAGGCTGTAGTTCCACTCGCGCTGGCCTTCGCTGCGCAAGCCCACGGCCAGCAGCATCAGCGCGCGCTGGATGCCGGGATTGGCCTGCGCCTGCGCGCGTTCCGCGGCCGTCAGCTCCGCCGGCGCGGGCGGCAGCGGCAGGCGCAGCTTCAGCTCGTCCGCGGCCAGCTTGCCGTAGAAGCTCAACGGCGACGCGATCGCGCGCAAGGTGTCCAGCGACTCACGGCGCTGCGCCTCGCCCGCGGCCCCCGCCGGCGCCAGCTGCTGCTGCGCCTTGGCGCGCCAGTACTGCCAGGTGATGTCCTTCTGGTCCGACGGCTTCATCAGCGCGATCGCGGCCGTCAGCTGTTCCGGTCGGGTCGCGCCGGCGTCGCCGCGCAGCGCGGCGCGGGCGATCCAGGTGATGGTGTCGTCGCTCCACTCGATCGGACCGATCCTGGCCTGCAGCTTCAGCGCGCGATCGAAATGCTCATTCGCCTCGTCCTTCAGCCGCAGCGCGGCCTGGCGGCCGTACTGGGCCCAGAGCCACGCGGACAGGTCGTTGGGCAGCTTGGGCGCCCAGCGGCGCACCTCGTCGTCGGCCTTGTCATAGTCGGTCGACAGCAGGCGCATCAGCGCCAGCGTCGTCAACTCCGCCTTGGCACGCGGCGAGGCCGCCGCCTTGCGCTTCAGGTAGCGGTCCGGCCTGTCCATCAGCTCGGCCAGCGCGTCCTGGTCCGCCTTGGGCAGCAGCGCGCCGGTCTGCTTCACCGCGCGCGGCTTGATGGTCTCCACCACCAGCCGCAGCTTGCGCCAGACGTCGGAATCCTTGAACTGGCCGTTCTCATGCAGCGTGGCCGCGAGCATGTTGCAGCCCTCGTCGGCGTCGCGCTGGGCCAGCCAGGCCGCGCGCGCGGCGTCGCGCAGCTCGCGTCCCACCGGCGGGTCGGCCAGCAGCGCGTAGCAGGCCACCTCGCGGTCGTCCTGCATCTTGTAGGCGGCGTGGTCGCGGCGGAAGTTGGCCCAGTCGCGGCGATGGCCCAGCTCCAGCAGCCAGTCGTTGCGCAAGCGGTCCTCGACGTAGGCGCCCGGCCAGCGCGCGTAGAACGCGTTCAGCTCGGGCTGCTGCGCTTCGGACAGCCGCGCGTTCAGTTCCCAGTAATCGAACCAGGGCGCGAGCGGATGCTGCTGGTCGAAGGCGGCCTGGCGCATCGCGGCCAGCCGCGAACGGTCCCGGACGCGCCAGGCCTCGCGGGCGTCGGTGACCAGGTCCGGCAGCGGCGGCAGCGGGTTGGGGACGACGTTGAAGCTCGTCGCCGATTGCGCGGCGGCGGGCGCGGCCGTGGCGGCCCCCAGCGCGACGAGCGCCCCGAGCACGCAGAGGGCTCCGGCGGCGGCGGTCGCGGCACGAGGAGCGGAGGCGAGGGCGGTTACAGTGATCCGAGCGAACTTCATGCCGAACTGCGATGAGTGACTCCCCCACGGCTCCCGATGCCGCCGGCACGTCCGGCAAGACCTGGCCCCATGAGCGAAGCGAATTGCGCCGCGCCTTGCTGGCGCGCCGCCGCGAATGGTGGGCCGGTGTCGAGGCGCGTCTCGCCGCCGACAAGCTGGGCGAGCAGCTGCTGCCGCTGCTGCGCCAGCTCGAGCCGCTGACCCTCGGCCTCTATTGGCCCCTGGAAGGGGAATTTAACGCAGCGGCCTGGGCCTCGGCCCACAAGCTCGGGGGGGAGATGCAATTGGCGCTGCCGTTCGCGCGCAGGGCGGGCGATCGCGGGCCGGCTTCGATGAGCTTCCATCGCTGGGACGGCAAGGAGCCGACGGTCAAGGACGAGTGTGGCATCCCGAGCTCGACCGGACCGGTGCTGGTGCCGGAGGTGCTGCTGGTGCCCTGCCTGGGCTACACGCGCGAAGGCTTCCGGCTGGGTTACGGCGGCGGCTACTTCGACCGCTGGATCGAGGCGCATCCCGGCGTCACGACGATCGGGCTGGGCTGGAGCTGCTGTGAGGCGGCCTTCGAAGTGCAGCCGCACGACCAGGCCATGACCGTGGTGCTGACCGAGCGCGAGCTGATCGCGCCTTGAGCGGACCGGACTGCCGCTGGCCCTCACCCCCACCCTCTCCCGCAAGCGGGAGAGGGAGTGAGAATGCACCGAGCTGACCTGGAGACACCCTCTCCCGCTTGCGGGAGAGGGCAGGGGTGAGGGCCAGCAGCGGCTGAAGTACTGATGCCTGCTGCTCAGCTCGAGTTCTCGTCGACCGGTGGATCCGGCTCCCCGATCGCGCGGCGGGTGATCGCCGCCTGCGCGCTGATCCACTGCGCGAATTCGACCACCTCGGGCCGCGCGCGCCCGTGCGCCGACATCATGAGCCAGTAGACCGTCGGGCAGTCCAGGCGACCCGCCTCGCCGAAGGGCTCGACCAGCTCGCCGCGTTCCAGCGCCTCATAGATCAGCGGCAGCCGCGCCAGCGCGACCGCCTGTCCCGACACCGCCGCCTGGATCTGCTGGTAGGTGAAGTTCAGGTACATCCAGCGCCGCGGCTGCAGGTCCGGCGCGCCATGCAGCGCCAGCCAGCGCCGCCAGCTCAGGAACATGCCGCTGGGACGCTGGTCGTCCTCTTCCGCCAGCGTGTACTGCCGCAGGTCCGCGGCCTGGCTCAACGGCGGCCCCTGGCCTTCCTGCGCCTGTTTCGCGACCCAGGGATTCACCACCGGCGTCAGCATCTCGCCGAACATCCGCTGCGCCGACGGCGCCACGCGGTTGGGCGCGGCATAACGCAAGGCGACGTCGAACTCGCTGTCGTCGATCTCCACCAGCTGATCCAGCGCCGAGACGCGGATGTCCATGTCCGGGTGCTCGCGCTGGAAGGCCTCCAGCCGCGGGATCAGCCACAAGGACGCGAAGGACGCGAAGGTCGTCACGTTGACGACGCGCCGGCCCCGCGTGGAGCGGATCTGCCGCACCGTGCCGTCCAGCCGCTCCAGCATCGGCTCCACCGCGGTCAGCAGCAGCTTGCCGTCCGGCGCCAGCTCGACATGGCGGGTGCCGCGCAGGAACAGCGTCGCGCCGAGTTCCTCCTCCAGCGCCCGGATCTGGCGGCTGATGGCGGACTGGGTCAGGAACAGTTCCTCGGCGGCGGCGCTGAAGCTCAGGCGCCGCGCCACCGCCTCGAAGGCGCGCAACGGACCGACGGCGAGCGGACGGTGGCGGGGCGGATTCATGCGTGAATGGTATCAATCGACGTCGCAGGACTCATTGGACCGGCATGCGGGTCAACCCTACTATCTCACCATGTCCACGAGGAATGCCGCCGGTGCGCGGACCGCCCGCTGGACGGGGAGCCGATCATGAACGTCATGCAAAAGTCATCAATCCAGCTCAGCCGCGACGACGCGGCGTGGGCGTTGTCCCAGGGCGAGGCGATGAGCCTGCCCATCGGCCCGGGCCGCCGCGAGCTGCATGTGCTCGACGGCCGCGTCTGGGTGACGCAGCGCGGCGACCTGAACCTGCCGGCCCAGGATTTCTGGCTGTCGGCCGGCGAGACGCTGGAAGTCGCCGACGGCGCCGAGCTCGTCGTCGAAGCCTGGCCCACCGCCCGCTTCCAGCTGCTGGTGCCGCCGCAAGCCTGCCCGGCCAAGCCGGTCCGCCGCGTCAGCCGCCTGCCTTCTTTCGGGCAGCTGCAGCTCGGCCAGCGCCTGGCGAACGCCTGACCCCGGGAGCCTTGGCCGTGACCGCCTTCAGCGCCTTGACCGGCTTCTCCTTCCTGTCGGTCCTGGGCTCGGCGCTGCTGCCGGCGCTCTTCTTCGGCGTCCTGGCCTTCGGCTTCGCATTGGCGGAGCGCAAGGCCGATTCCATCGCCAGCCGCCCCCAGGGCAGCATCAGCGCCGGTGACTCCAAGGTCTCCTCCGGCGGCCGGAAGTAATTCAGGCTGGCGACTTCCTCCTGCCCGTCCTTGCCGGTCTTCGAGTACCGGAACGGCTCGCAGCCCGCCTCGGCGTAGCGGGCCTGGCTGACGGCGTCGGCCTTCAGGTAGAGCTCATCCCGGCTGATGATGGCCAGGAACAGGCCATCCACATACAGCCCGAAGCCGCCGAACATCCGCCGCGCCAGCACCGGCCCGAGCGGCGCCAGCAGCTCCATGCAGTGGTTCGCGAAGTCCGCGCCGGCGCCGGTGACGCGGCGGACGGTGCCTTTGGTGGTGGTGCCTCGTGCCATGGCGGCCACTCTAGATCACCTCTGGCGTCGGGTACGCGGGGCGGCCACAATGACCTGCTCCGGGACCCCCCGGGTCCGCAAGGAAAGGCGAATGGGCTGGATGGATCCGAACGACAAGCTGCCGATCTCCGAAGACCGCCAGGCGCTGCGCGAGCGCCTGATCCGCGAACGCCTGGACCTGCCGGGCCGACTGGAACTGGCCGACCTCGTGCAGGGCGTGCTGCGCGTCTGGCTGGTCGGGCGCAAGGAAAGACGCATCGCGGCCTACTGGCCGATCAAGGGTGAGTTCGACCCGCTGCCGGCGCTGTATCGCTGGAGCGAGGTGGACGGCGACCGCCGCATCGGCCTGCCCGTCGTCGATCGCGAGGAGGGCCGGCTGCGCTTCCACGTCTGGTACCCCGGCTGTCCGATGGAAGAGGACGCCACCGGCATCACCAAGCCCAAGGACACCGAGGCCTTCGAGCCGGAACTGCTGCTGCTGCCCTGCCTGGGCTACGGCCCGGGCGGTATCCGCATGGGCTACGGCGGCGGCTTCATGCTGCGCACCATCGCGCAGATCCAGCCGCGGCCGGTGGTCGTGGGCGTCGGCTTCAGCCACGGCTTCCAACCGACGCTGACCGCCCAGCCGAACGACGTGCGGCTGGACGCGATGCTGACCGAGATGGGGGTCGTCTGGGAGAATTCCCGCGCATGACTGCCGCCCTCCGTTCCGATGATCCCCGCGCGCCGGACGCGCTGAACCGCCTCTACGCGGCCCACCTCGCCGAGCAGCAACGCCGCACCGAACACGCCCTGCGGCGTGGCGGCTTCGACGCGCTGCTGATCGCGTCGGGCATCGAGAAGTTCGCCTTCCTCGACGACCGGCCCTACGTCTTCCAGCCCAATCCCCACTTCAAGCTGTGGGTGCCGCTGGTCCGCCATCCCGACAGCTGGCTGGTGATCCGGCCGGGCCATCGTCCCCGCCTGGTCTATGTCCAGCCCGAGGACTACTGGCATGTGCCGCCCGAGGCGCCCAGCGGCTTCTGGGTCGAGCACTTCGAGCTGATCGTCGTGCGCAAGCCCGAGGAGGCGCTGCCCTACCTGCAGGTGCCGGGCACGCTGGCGATCGTCGGCGAGGCCGACGCGGCACTGGGCGACATCGTCCCGAACAACCCGCCCGAGGTCCTGAACCCGCTGCACTACGCCCGCGCGGCGAAGACCGGCTACGAGCTGCTGCGCCTGCGCGAGGCCTCGGCCCTGGGCGCCCAGGCGCACCTGGCCGCGCAACGCGCGTTCCGCGAGGGCGGCTCCGAGGCGGCGATCCACAACGCCTACCTCGACGCCTGCGGCCTCGCCGAGCGCGACCTGCCCTACGGCAACATCGTGGCGCTCAACGAGCACGCGGCGGTGCTGCATTACCAGTACCGGGACCAGCGGGCGCCGGCGCAATCACTGTCGCTGCTGGTGGACGCCGGCGCGCACAGCTGCGGCTACGCCTCCGACATCACCCGCACGACCGGCAACGGCGACACGACGTTCCAGGCGCTGATCGACGCGATGGAAGCGGCGCAGCTGCGGCTGGTCGACCGCGTGCGCGCGGGTGTCGACTACCGCGACATCCACCTGGCGTCGCACCGCGAGATCGCCGGCGTGCTGCGCCAGCTCGGCATCGTGGCGATGGACGAGGACGCGATGGTGGCGTCGGGCGTGACCTCGACCTTCCTGCCGCACGGCATCGGCCATCTGCTGGGCCTGCAGGTCCATGACATCGGCGGCTTCATGGCCGGCGAGGACGGCGGCACGATCGCCAAGCCGGAGGGCCATCCGTACCTGCGGCTGACGCGGGTGCTCCAGCCCGGCATGGTGGTGACGATCGAGCCAGGGCTGTACTTCATCCCGATGCTGCTGGACAAGCTGCGTGCCACGCCCGCCTCGGCCAGCGTGGACTGGTCGCTGGTGCGGCACCTGAGCGCGTTCGGCGGCGTCCGCATCGAGGACGACGTGGCCTGCCGCGCCGACGGCGCGCCGGAGAACCTGACGCGGGACGCGTTCGCGGCGCTGGAGTGATCCTCGCCGGCAGGCGGCGCTCATGAAAAAAGGGTCCTCGCGGACCCTGTCGTGCTTCTGGCGGCGGGCGGGCCGAAGCCCGCGCGACCTCAGGCCTTGCGGCGGCGCGCCAGACCCAGGCCCACCAGGGCCAGGCCGGCCAGGGCCAGCGAGCCCGGTTCCGGCACGGTGGTCAGCTGCAGGCGCCAGGCATTGAGCGTGCCGGTGTCGAGCTGCTGCCGGTCGGCGATGCGCAGCGTCCAGGTGCCGAAGCTGTCCTGGCCGTTGAAGGCCGACAGGAACTGCTCGGCGCGGAAGGTGCCGGTGAACGGCGCCGCCGCGCTGCTGATCAGCGCGGACGCGGAATCGTCGAAGGTCGTGTTGACGTAGTTGTCGCCCGAACCGCCGCGCATGTCGCTGAGCAGCACGGTGGTGCCCACCGGCGAGACCAGCCAGATCGACAGGTCGCCGTCCCAGGTGTGACGCAGGTTGGCGATCGTCACGTTCACGTCGCTCAGCGTGCCGTGCGAGGACACGTTGATCGTCGACTCGACCGTGCACAGGTCGCAGATCGCGGTGTTGCCCGACGAGTTGGCGGTCACCACGGCGGCTTGCGCGGCGAAGGCGGTGGTCAGGGAGGCGGCGCAGACGGCCAGCAGGCGCTTGAAGGTCATGGAAGCTCTGAAACAAAAGGAGGTGGCTTGTGACCTCCTGTAAGCAGGGCTCGTGCCAACAAGTTAGGGATGGTGCTCCAGTGCCTGCTGTGGCAAGCACTTGGGCCTGTTTTTGTGAACAATTACCGCCGGCCGTTTGGCGAGCCAGCGTGGGAATGTCAAGAATCCCGACGCTGGCGCCTGCCCTCCAGGGCTCAGAAGCGATAACCGACGCCGGCGCCCACCAGCAGCGGATCGATCTTGAACTTGCCGACCGCAGCGCCGCGGGAGCGGACCTCGGTGTCCATCTGCAGCTTCTTGACGTCGACGTTGATCGACCATTGCTTGTCGAGCATCACGTCGAAGCCGGCCTGCAGCGCCAGGCCGACGCTGTTGTTCCTGATGCTCGGCTGCAGCGCGGTCTGCACGGCGGGCTCGAAGTGGGCGCTCGAGAAGCGCGTGTAGTTGACGCCCGCGCCGACGTAGGGCCGGAAGCTGCCCTCGGGGTTGAAGTGGTACTGCGCGGTCAGCGTCGGCGGCAGGTGCTTCACCGAGCCGATGCGCGCGCCGTTGCTGTAGAGCGTGTGACGCTGCGGCACGGTGAGGACCAGCTCGGCCGCCCAGTTCGGCGCCAGGAAGTAGCTGAGGTCGACTTCCGGGATCGTCTTGCGGCTCAGCGACAGGCCCAGGCCGGTCTTGTCCTTGTCCGCCGGGTCGATGTTCACCGCGCGGGCGCGGAACACCCACGGGCTGTCCTGCGCGTTCGCCGTCGGGGCGACGACGGTGGCCAGCGCGGCCAGCGCGACGGCCGTGGCGATCGAAGGGCGGAAGAAGGTGGGGGTGCGGGACATGCGTTCACTCCTGGTCAATGGATGACCGGCATTGAACGCTTGCCTCCCGATGTCGATGTTGACCGTTCACAAGGAACGGCAGGGAACCGCGAAGGTTCCCGCCGACGGCGCCGAGCGCTTGCGCGTTATCAAGCTTTGGCCGCGAGGCCGAGGCGTTCGCACAACGCGAGCGTGAGCGCGCTCTGGTTGAGCGTATAGAAGTGAAGTCCCGGCACGCCGCCGGCGATCAGGCGCTCGCACAGCCGCGTGACGACGTCCAGGCCGAACGCGCGCACCGAGGCGGCGTCGTCCATGTAGCCTTCCATCTTCAGCGAGACCCAGCGCGGGATCTCGATGCCGTCGCGCTGCGCGAACTGCGCGATGCGCGCGAAGTTGTTGATCGGCATGATGCCCGGCACGATCGGCACGTCCACGCCCATGGCGCGCGTCGCGTCGACGAAGTGGAAGTAGGCGTCGGGGTTGTAGAAGAACTGCGTGATCGCGCCGCTGGCGCCGGCGCGCACCTTGTCCGCGAAGAACTGCAGGTCGCGCGCCGCGTAGCGCTGCTGCGGGTGGTACTCGGGATAGGCGGCGACCTCGATGTCCCAGTCGGCGCCCTGCGTCTCGCGGATGAAGCGCACCAGTTCGGCCGCATAGCGGAACTCGCCCGCCGTCGCCGTGCCGCTGGGCAGGTCGCCGCGCAGCGCGACGACGCGCCGGATGTTCTGCTCGCGATAGGTCGCCAGGATCCCGGCGATGTTCTCCCGCGTCGAACCGACGCAGGACAGGTGCGGCGCCGCGTCGAAGCCCTGCGCGGCGATCTCGGCGACCGTCGAGAGCGTCTTCTCGCGCGTCGAGCCGCCCGCGCCGTAGGTGACGCTGAAGTACTGCGGATTGACCGCGCGCAGCTCCTGCACGACGGTCTTCAGCTTCTCGGTGCCGACGGGCGTGTTGGGCGGGAAGAATTCGATGCTGACAGGGGTCGTCATGGTTTCTGAACCCAGATGAAGAACTCGGTGTTGCCGTCGCCGCCGGTGACCGGGCTTTCGAACCAGCCCTTGACGACGAGATCGCGCTTCTCGGCGGCCGTCGCGGCCTGCTCCTTGACCACGGCGTATTGCGACTTGTCCTTGACGATGCCGTTCTTGTTCAAGGCCTTGGGGCCGAGCTCGAACTGCGGCTTGATCAGCAGCAGCGCCTGGCCTTGCGGCTTGAGCCAGCCGGCCACGTGCTTGATCGTGCCGATCATCGAGATGAAGCTCAGGTCGCCCACGACGAGGTCGAAGGGCGCGGCGGGCACGTAGTCCTTCACGTGCATGCCCTCATGGGCCGTCACGCGCGGGTCGGCCTTCAGGGCCTCGTGCAACTGGCCGTGGCCGACGTCGATGCCGGTCACGTGCGCCGCGCCCGCCTTGAGCAGCACGTCGGTGAAGCCGCCCGCGCTCTGGCCCATGTCCAGGGCCGAGAACCCGGCGACCGACACGCCGACCTTGGCCAGCGCGCCCTCGAGCTTGAGCCCGCCGCGCGAGACGTAACGCAGCTCGGCGTCGTCCGTCACGCGCATGGCGGCGGTCTCGGGCAGGTCCTCGCCGCACTTGCGCACGACGGTCCAGCCCTTGGGGCCTTCCCACTCGACCGCGCGCGCGTCGATCAGCCGCTGGGCGGACGAGCGCGTGGGCGCCAGGCCGAGGGAAAGAAGCCGCTGATCAGCACGCATGGTCGGGTCTCGGTTCAGTCGACGGTCAGTCGATCAATAACGGTAGGTGTCGGGCTTGTAGGGACCGGCCTTGCTGACGCCGATGTAGGCGGCCTGCTCGTCCGTCAGCTCGCTCAGCTGCGCGTTCAGCGTCTTCAGCTGCAGGCGGGCGACGTGCTCGTCCAGGTGCTTGGGCAGCACGTAGACCTGGCCGACGGCGTAGGCGTCCTTGTGCGCGAACAGCTCGATCTGGGCGATCGTCTGGTTGGCGAAGCTCGAGGACATCACGTAGCTCGGATGGCCCGTGCCGCAGCCCAGGTTGACCAGGCGGCCCTTGGCCAGCAGGATGATGCGCTTGCCGTCCGGGAAGATGACGTGGTCGACCTGCGGCTTGATCTCTTCCCACTCGTACTTCTCGATCGAGGCGATGTCGATCTCGTTGTCGAAGTGGCCGATGTTGCAGACGATGGCGTTGTGCTTCATCGCGGCCATGTGCTCATGGCGGATCACGCCCTTGTTGCCGGTCGTGGTGACGAAGATGTCGGCCTTGTCGGCGGCGTATTCCATCGTCACGACGCGGAAGCCCTCCATCGCGGCCTGCAGCGCGCAGATCGGGTCGATCTCGGTGACCCAGACCTGGGCCGACAGCGCGCGCATCGCCTGCGCCGAACCCTTGCCCACGTCGCCGTAGCCGGCGATCACGGCGATCTTGCCGGCGATCATCACGTCGGTGGCGCGCTTGATGCCGTCCACCAGCGACTCGCGGCAGCCGTACAGGTTGTCGAACTTGCTCTTCGTGACCGAGTCGTTGACGTTGATCGCGCGGAACAGCAGCGAGCCCTTCGCCGACATTTCCTTCAGGCGGTGCACGCCGGTGGTGGTCTCCTCGGTCACGCCGATGATCTCGGCGCTCTTGCGGGTGTACCAGGTCGCGTCTTCCGAGATCTTCTTCTTGATCGCGGCGAAGAGGATGCGCTCTTCCTCGCTGCCCGGGTTGGCCAGGACCGACAGGTCCTTCTCGGCCTTCTGGCCCAGGTGCATCAGCAGCGTCGCGTCGCCGCCGTCGTCCAGGATCATGTTCGGGCCTTCGCCCGGCGTGCCCTTGGCGCCGAAGTCGAAGATGCGGTGGGTGTAGTCCCAGTAATCCTCCAGCGTCTCGCCCTTGTAGGCGAACACCGGCGTGCCGACGGCGACCAGCGCGGCGGCGGCGTGGTCCTGCGTCGAGAAGATGTTGCACGAGGCCCAGCGGACCTCGGCGCCCAGCGCCTGCAGCGTCTCGACCAGCACGGCGGTCTGGATCGTCATGTGCAGCGAGCCGGTGATGCGCGCGCCCTTGAGCGGCTGCGCGGCGGCGTATTCCTCGCGGATGGCCATCAGCGCGGGCATCTCGCTCTCGGCGATCTTGATCTCCTTGCGGCCCCAGTCGGCCAGCGACAGGTCTTTGATCAGGTACTGGTCTTGGGCCAGCGGCTTCAGTTGGGCGTTCATGCGGACTCCTGCGAGGAAGGGCCGTCGACGCCAGCGATCGGGGGCGGGGAAGTGGAGCAGGCATCTGCCGCTCGGACCTCACCCGGCCCATGACGGGTCGACGGGTGAGCGCGGTTGCCATGGCCGCGGGCACGTCGCCGCGCGGCGGTTCCGAGCCTGGCCTCGATGGGATGGGAGGTCGCAACGCTCCTCGGAACAGGGCGCGATTGTAGTCATGTTCGATGGGAGGCCGCCATGACAGCGTCGGGGACGGGGCCACAATCGCCCCCCATGCGAACGATCCCTCCGCTCGGCGATTGCCCGCGCGCCGCCTGGCTCCCCCTGCGCGGCGTGCTGACGGACATCGACGACACGCTGACTTCGGATGGCGCCATCGCCCCTGCGGCGCTGGACGCGCTGCACCGGCTGCAAGCGGCCGGGGTGCCCGTCATCGCGATCACGGGGCGTCCCGCCGGCTGGAGCGAGCCGTTCGCGAGGGCCTGGCCCGTCCGGGGGATCGTCGCGGAGAACGGCGGGGTGCTGCTGCATCGCGAGGGCGAGACGCTGTCGACCGAATTCGCGCAGGACGACGCGACGCGGTTCGCGAACTTCGAGCGCCTTCAGGCCTGCGCGCGGGAGATCGTGGCGACCATCCCCGGCGCGACGCTGGCGCGCGACAGCGCCGGCCGGCTGACCGACATCGCGATCGACCACAGCGAGTTCACGACGCTGGGCGACGACGCCATCGCCGCCGTCTGCGACCGGATGCGCGCGCACGGATTGGTGGCGACGGTCAGCTCCATCCACGTCAACGGCTGGATCGGCGAGCACAGCAAGTGGACCGCCGCGTCCTGGGCGGTGAAGCGGCTGACGGGCCTGGACTTCGATCCGGCCGGGTGGGTCTACGTCGGCGACTCGACGAACGATCAGCTGATGTTCGAACGGATGCCGCTGTCGGTGGGGGTGGCCAACATCGTGCGTTTCCTGCCGATGCTCGCCCACCTGCCGGCCTACGTCACCGCGACCGAGCGCGGCGACGGTTTCGCGGAGGTGGCCCGGGCGCTGCTCGACGCGCGCCGCTTGGGCGCCGCCTCGACGGCCGCGCCGTGAGGCCGGGGCTGGCGGCCCTCCACCGCGTCCCAGGCATGCCGGCCGACCAGCGCCGAGAGGCCCGGCCAGTCGTGACCCCGGGGCAGCACCCGCGCCAGCGCCGCATGGCTGACGCGTCCGCCGATCGCGACCAGGCGCTCCGCGACCTCGATCCGCCGGCGGCGCAGCCGCGGCAGCAGCCAGCGGTTGGTGGGGCGCTCGCGCAGCACGCTGGGATGCGGCATGCAGCGGTGTTCGGCCATCAGCAGGTGCCGCAGCAGGATCTCCAGCCCGAACGGATCGAGGCTGCGCCAATCGGTGCTCAGCCGCGCCAGCGCGAAGCGCAGGTTGGCCTGGGCGTCCGAGTGGGCGACATGGAAGCGGTTCTGGCCGGTCATGAACATCGAGACCTCCGCAAGACGGGGTGCGTCCGCTCGGCAATCGCGGCGCCTGTTCTCAATGTCGGCGGTCCCGCCGCGGTTCTGAACCCCGGGATGTCCCCGAAAAGAAGAAGGGCCGCGCGAGGCGGCCCTTCAGGGTGAGGTCGTTGGAGCGGTGCTCCCGAGGCAGTCAGCCTGCTTCCGGATGACGGGTCTTCCAGGCGCGCAGCGCCTGGCGGTAGTCGTCCATCGCCAGGTCGTGCAGGTCGAAGATGCACGGATCGCAGCCGTTGCCGCAGCAGGCATCGATGTCCGGCCGCATGGGCGGCAGGGGCATCGGGTCGCCGGCCTCCGGTGGCACCGGGGCCGAGGCGTCGGGTGGCGGCGCGACAGTCAAGGCGGATCCCGCGGTCATCCCGGAGCCGGCCGGAGCCGCCCGCGGGACGTCGGCATCAGCGACGGACCGGCGGCGGGCCCGAGTGGTTCGAGCGCTGCAGGTGACGGAAGGTGATCCGGCCCTTGGTCAGGTCGTACGGCGACATTTCCAGAGACACGGCATCGCCTGCCAGGATGCGGATGTGATGCTTGCGCATCTTGCCGCCCGTGTAGGCGATGACCTGGTGACCGTTTTCCAGCGTCACGCGGAAGCGCGAGTCCGGCAGGATTTCGTTGACGACGCCCTGCATTTCGATCAGTTCTTCCTTGGCCATTCGGCATGCTCCATTCTTGAAAATGAAAAGGGCGCCAGCCGCGGTCTGCCGCAGGCCTTCGCCTCGGGAATCAACGGCGCGCTGCTCAGTGGCAACGCGCCCAGGCGGTGCCTTCGGTCTCCGCGTACCGCAGGGCGGCACGGCGGGTCTCGAAGGCGGGCACGAATCGCATGACACGATCAATGCTGGCCATGCCGCGTCCCGACCGGATCGAGACTGCCGCGGCAAAGCCGCCGTCGGCATGGGGTTTGGTCATCGGTGAGACAAGGAATCGCCCCACCTCAATGCTTTTGATTCGCATAGTTCTCATGAGGTGTGCGCCTTGACAGGCAATCGCTATTAGCAACCGTCTTGGCGCGGTTTGGGAAGGTGTACCACTGCAATTCGACGATACGAACAACAGGGGCACGGAAAGTGGCGTCAGATGCCGATTAGCCGAATGGCGAACAGGCAAGCCGAAGCCAGAAACGCTCAAGCGCACGAACCGGGGGGTGATGCTGGTGCGAGCCGCTCGCAGAAGTGTCCGTGAGACGGACCGGAGGGGCTGCAGAAGAAGACCTGAAGAGGGTGGTCTTGTGCGAGTCAAGCGGCGATTGTAGCCCAAGCGGCGGATCTGCGCACCTCCCCGTGATTGCAGGGGCCTGGGGGCCTCATCCCGCGCGCAGCAGCTGGTCGATGTCCGCCCGCGGCGGCGTGCCGAACAGCCGGCGGTACTCGCGGCTGAACTGCGACGCGCTTTCGTAGCCCACCTGGTGCGCCGCCGCCGCGGCATCCAGGCCTTCGCCCAGCATCAGCCGCCGCGCGTGCTGCAGGCGCAGCTGCTTCTGGTATTGCATCGGCGACATGCTGGTCAGTTGCTTGAAGCGCTGATGCAGCGTCGACGCGCTCATGTGCGCGACCGCGGCCAGTTCGTCGATGCTGATCGGTTCGCTGAAGCGGCGGGTCAACTCGTCGATCGCCCGGGACAGGCGGCGCGTCGCGCTGTCCTGCTGCGCCAGCGCGCGCAGCCGCGGCCCGAGCGGGCCGGTCAGCACGCGATAGAAGATCTCCCGCTGCAGCAGCGGCGCCATCACGCGCTGGTCCGACGGGTTGTCCAGCAGTTGCATCAGCCGCAGCGCGGCGCTCAGCAGCGCCTCCGACACCGGCGCCACGTTCAGCCCCGATTGCGCCGACGGCGACGCGTCGGTGCTCGCCGGGCCGACCTCGAGCATCAGCTCCGCCAGCGTCGCCGTCGAGCAGTCGATGCGCACGCACAGGTAGGGCTTGTCCGGCGTGGCCTCGATGACGCCGCCCTTGGGCAGCATCGGCATCGAGATCAGCAGGAAATGCAGCGGGTCGTAGTACAGCGTCTCGGTGCCCAGCTCCACCTTCTTGCGCCCTTGCAGCACGATGGCCAGGCCCGGCTCGTAGAACGCCGGCGCGGTCTTGGGCATGCTGCAGCTCGCCTTGATCAGGTGCAGGCAGGGAATGGCGGTCGGGCGGGAGCCCTCCGCATCGATGTGCCGGAGCGTCAGGTCCACCATCTGCGCGCGCAGGGCCTGCAGCGCGTCGGGGAAACCATCGGCGAGAGGAAGGGGGGTGGGGGCGACCATGTGGGGGATTGTGCAAGGCCGTCGCGCGCGCCGCCAGCGCCCGCGCGCGTGGCGGACGGGGTTCCGGAGGATTGGGCAAGGACGGGCGAGCATTGCGCTGGTTCCGCAGGGGGGCGGATTTCTACAGTGATGCTCATCGCGGCGACCGGGCGGTCGTCGCGTTCGTCTTTCTGAAGGAGTGCCGCCATGACCATCATGTCCAGGGAACCGCTGAACAACCTGCCTCAGCTGCCGCGCCGCCGTCTCGGCGCGCACGGCCCGGAGGTCTCCGCGCTGGGGCTCGGCTGCATGGGGATGTCCGATTTCTACGGCCCCGCCGACGAGGCCACGTCGATGGCCGTCCTGCATCGCGCGCTGGACCTCGGGATGAACTTCCTCGACACGTCCGACGTCTACGGCAACGGCGCCAACGAGCGCCTGCTGTCCGGACTGCTCGCCAACCGTCGCCGCGAGGTGGTGCTGGCCACCAAGTTCGGCATCGTCCGCAACGCCGATGGTTTGTCCGCCGGCGTGAACGGCCAGCCCGCCCACGTCCACGCGTCCTGCGATGCCAGCCTGCGCCGGCTGGGCGTCAACCACATCGACCTGTACTACCTGCATCGCGTCGACAAGTCGGTGCCGATCGAGGAAACCGTCGGCGCGATGGCCGAGCTGGTGCGCTCGGGCAAGGTGCGCCACATCGGCCTGTCGGAAGCCTCGGCGGAGACGATCCGGCGCGCCCACCGGGTGCACCCGGTCGCGGCGGTGCAGTCGGAGTACTCGCTGTGGACCCGCGACGTCGAGGCCGAGGTGCTGCCGACCTGCCGCGAGCTCGGCATCGCGCTGGTGCCGTACAGCCCGCTGGGCCGCGGCTTCCTGACCGGCGCGATCCGCAGCGCCGACCAGCTGGCGGCCAACGACTGGCGCCGCGTCAATCCGCGCTTCCAGGGCGATCACATGGCGCAGAACCTCGCGCTGGCCGATGCGATCGTCGCGCTGGCCCGCGACCACGGCCTGACGCCGGCGCAGCTCGCGCTGGCCTGGCTGCTGGACCGCGGTCCGGACATCGTGCCGATCCCCGGCACCCGCTCGATCGCGCGGCTGGAGGAGAACGCGATGGCCGCGCGCCTGCGCCTCAACGACGTGCTGCGCGAGGACCTGCGGGACCTGCTCGACGAGTTCCCGGTCGCCGGGGCACGCTACCCCGAGGTGTCGATGGCGCTGGTGAATGCGTGACGCCTGACGCCTGACGCCTGACGCCTGATGGATCGGGGCGGGACCTCGACAGGGCGGTCAACAAGGCCCGGATGGAGACGCCGCCCGGGCCTTCTTCATTCCGCGAGGCCGAGGAACACGGTCATGTCGTGGTACGCCTCGTCCAGCGCGGTGCGGAAGGCCGCGTCGCGGGGCCGTTTCCCGATGAAGCCGAGGTCGGGGACCAGCGTCCCGCCCTCGACCTTCAGGTTGGCCCAGCCGATCATCCGGTCGCCCCAGAGCATCGGCAGCGCGTAGTGACCCATCGTCCGTTTCGCGGCCGGCGTGTAGGCCTCGAAGCGGTAGGCCCAGCCCCACAGCCGCTCGAAGCGGCGACGGTCCCAGACCAGCGGATCGAAGGGGGCCAGGAAGCGCAGCCGCTCCGGCTCGACCTTGTGGGCGCGCGAGGCGGGGTTCTCGTCGGCCGGCCAGTACCAGACCTCGCCGTCGACCTTGGCGTGCGCCCAGCGCGACTTCGCCCCCTTCAGCACGTTGCGGGCCTCGACGCGCAGGTGCGGCGCGCCGTAGCCCAGCAGCGAGGTGAGGTAGCCCAGGCTCGCCGAGGGCAGCGGCGCGTACAGCGCCACGATCATGTCGAGCAGCGTCGCCGCGCGCGCGTGGCGCGCCTCGGGACTGTCGTCCTGGCGCAGGTGGTCGATGGCCTCGTAGACACGCGTGCCGGAATCGCGCCGCGCGACGCGCAGCAGGCCGCGGTAGTGCATGCCGTCGAGCAGGTGGGTGCTCGCATTGAGCTCGCCGCCCCAGTAGCCCTCGACGCGTCCGTGGCTGAAGGCCTGCTGCACCTGCTGCGGATGGGTGCGGCCGCGCGCGCGGATGAAGGCGAGCACCTCGGCGGCGCGGGCGTTCATCGCATCGTCCCAGGGGCGCTTCGCGGTGCGCGGGTGCAGCAGGGCCAGCGTCTCACGCGCCAGGAAGCCGTAGTTGACGAGGCAGTCCTCCTCGACGGCCAGCCTCGCGTAGCGCGCCTCGAGCTGGCCGGCGCGGTAGTCCTTCACCCGGTGCATCAGGATCAGGTCCTGCGCCCGCGCCGGCGCGCGGATCGGGTCGGCCTGCACGAAACCCAGGCGCTGGATCGCGCGCAGCAGCGTCGTCGGCTTGAAGAAGGTGCGGGCGATGGCGTGACGCCGCAGCGCGTCATGGTCGATCACGGGCATTCGGAATGCAGGGGTCGTCGAAAGCCGTGACGCTACCTTGTCGTGCCACCGGATATGTCAGCAGGACATCTGACTCAGCGAGGCCGCTGGCCCTCACCCCCACCCTCTCCCGCAGTGCGGGAGAGGGGGCCACCCCAGTGCTCCTGCTACGAATGGCTCGGTGCATTCTCACTCCCTCTCCCGCACCGCGGGAGAGGGCGGGGGTGAGGGCCAGCGGCGGCGGAAGTAAGGGAGTCCTTGCGCCTCACAACGGCGCGAAGCCGCTCGGCGCCTGCTCGACGGTGTCCATCTGCATCTCGAAGCTGAAGAAGCGGTTGCGGCCGCGCGACTTCGCCGTGTAGAGCGCATCGTCGGAGCGTCGCAGCAGGCCCTCGACGCTGGTGTCCGCGTCCGGCACGCAGGTGGTGATGCCGCCGGACAGCGTCACGTAGGGCTCGACCGAATCCGGATGCGCCATGTTGCAGTTGCGCAGCGTGCGCATCACCGCGCGCGCGAAGGTCATCGCGCCGGAGCGCGGCGTGCCCGGCAGGATCAGTGCGAACTCCTCGCCGCCGTAGCGGGCGGCGCAGTCGCGCGGGCGCCGGCAGGTCTCCTGCAGCAGCCGCGCCACGCGCTGCAGGCAGGCGTCGCCCGCCAGATGGCCGTAGCTGTCGTTGTAGCGCTTGAAGTGGTCGATGTCGCACAGCACCAGCGTCAGCGGCTGCTGGTCGCGCCGCGCGCAGGCGATCTCCTGCGCGAGCCGCGCGTCGAAGGCGCGCCGGTTCATCAGCCGCGTCAGCGGGTCCTCGCCGGACAGCTTCTCCAGCCGCTCGTTGCTGTGGCGCAGGTCGTCCGAGACCTCCTGCAGCCGCGTCTGCATCCGCCGCAGGCGCTGCATCGCACGCAGCTTGGCCTGCAGCACGGTGTTGGAGACGGGCTTGACCAGGTAGTCGTCGCCGCCGGACTCGATGCCCTGCCAGAGATCCTGGTCGCGGTCGCGGCTGGACAGGAAGATGATCGGCGTCCAGCCGCCGTTCTCGTGCGCCCGCATCTGGCTGGCGACCCAGTAGCCGTCGTGGTCCGGCATCTCGACGTCCAGCAGCACCAGGTCGGGACGGTCGCCGTCGAATCGGGCCAGC
Organism: Roseateles sp.; assembly: GCA_039593255.1. GTDB lineage: Bacteria > Pseudomonadota > Gammaproteobacteria > Burkholderiales > Burkholderiaceae_C > Roseateles. The sequence continues at coordinate 54,745 of JBCNPQ010000007.1, read as the reverse complement.
GCGCTGTCGCCGCCGTCGGCTTCCAGCGTGTGATGCCCGATCGCCCGCAGCTGGCTGCACAGGAAGCCGCGCGTGCTGGCCTGGTCGTCCACGACCAGGATCCGAAGAGGCGGCAGAGAAGCGGAAGCGTCCATGGCCGGGCAACGTCGACGGGCGGCAACCAGATGTGCCGAAGCCGATTATGCGGGGCCGTCTTCGCGCACGGCAGTTCGGGTATGCCTCAAGTCGGGGACGGCGGCGACCCCGCGGGCGGGGGCGCGGGAGCGGCGGCTGCCGGGGCGGCCTGGCGGCGCTGCTCGGCGGTGTCCATCTGCATCTCGTAGCTGAAGAAGCGGTTCCGGCCGGTGGACTTGGCGTTGTAGAGCGCGTCGTCGGCCCGGATGATCAGGCCCTCGGCGCTGGTGCTGTCGTCGGGCAGGCAGGTGGTGATGCCGCCCGAGAGCGTGATCGCCGCGCCGGTCGGTGAATCGGGATGCGGGATCGCGGCGAGCTCGACCGTGCGCATCAGCGCGCGGGCATAGGTCATCGCGCCGGAGCGCGGCGTGTTGGGCAGGATCAGCGCGAACTCCTCGCCGCCGTAGCGACCGGCGCAGTCGCTGGGGCGGCGGCAGGTCTCCTTCAGCAACTGGCCGATGCGGCGCAGGCAGGCGTCGCCGGCGACGTGGCCGGCCGCGTCGTTGTAGCGCTTGAAGTGGTCGACGTCGCACAGCATCAGCGTCAGCGGCTTGCCCTCGCGGCGGGCCAGGTCCAGTTCCTGCTGCAGCCGGGCGTCCAGCGCGCGGCGGTTCATCAGGCCGGTCAGCGCGTCCACGCTGGAGAGCTCCTCGAGCTGCGCATTGGCCGCGCGCAGCTCCTCGGACATCTGCACCAGCCGCGAGCGCATCTGCGCCAGACGCTGCATCGCGCGCAGCTTGGCGTGCAGGATCATCGCGGAGGCCGGCTTGACGAGGTAATCGTCGCCGCCGGATTCGATGCCCTTCCAGACGTCCTCATCCTGGTTGAACTGGGACAGGAAGATGATCGGCGTCCAGCCGCCGGGCTCGGCCGCGCGCATCTCGCGGCAGGTCCAGTAGCCGTCGCGGCCCGGCATCTCGACGTCCAGCAGGACCAGGTCGGGCCGGTAGCGGCGGAACAGCTCCAGCGCCCATTCGGCGCTGTCGGCCTCCAGCACCCGGTGGCCGGCGCGGTCCAGCTCCGCCGTCAAGGCCACGCGCGTGGCGCTCTGGTCGTCGACGATCAGGATGGTCAGCGGGGTGGGCGCGGTCGGGATGGCAGGCATTCGGCGATTCTGCCGCGACGGGCGCTTTCCTGAAACGACAAGGGCCGCGCGAGGCGGCCCTGAGTCGGGGGATCAAGTTTCCGCGTGTGCGGCAAATGACCGGTTTGGGATCGGGGGGATTACAGCCCCGCCGCTGCTCGCAGCGCCTTCGCCTTGTCCGTGCGCTCCCACGAGAACTCCGGCTCCTCGCGGCCGAAGTGGCCGTAGGCCGCCGTCTTGCCGTAGATCGGGCGCAGCAGGTCCAGCATCTGGATGATGCCCTTGGGGCGGAGGTCGAAGTGCTCGTTGACCAGCGCGGCGATCTGCTCGTCGGAGATGACGCCGGTGCCTTCGGTGTAGACCGTGACGTTCATCGGGCGCGCGACGCCGATCGCGTAGGCGACCTGGATCTGGCACTGCTTGGCCAGGCCGGCGGCCACGATGTTCTTGGCCACGTAGCGCGCCGCGTAGGCCGCCGAGCGGTCCACCTTCGTCGGGTCCTTGCCCGAGAACGCACCGCCGCCGTGCGGGCAGGCGCCGCCGTAGGTGTCGACGATGATCTTGCGGCCGGTCAGGCCGCAGTCGCCCTGCGGGCCGCCGATGACGAAGCGGCCGGTCGGGTTGACCAGGTACTTCGTGTCCTGCAGCCACTCCTTGGGCAGCACCGGCTTGATGATCTCCTCGATGACCGCCTCGTAGAACTCGGGCTTCATCTTGTCGCCCAGCGACATCTCCGGCGCATGCTGCGTCGACAGCACGACGGTGTCGATGCTGTGCGGCTTGCCGTCGACGTAGCGCATCGTCACCTGGCTCTTGGCGTCCGGACGCAGGAAGGGCAGGCGGCCGTCCTTGCGCAACTGGGCCTGGCGCTCGACCAGACGGTGCGCGTAGTAGATCGGCGCGGGCATCAGCTCCGGCGTCTCGTCGCAGGCGTAGCCGAACATCAGGCCCTGGTCGCCGGCGCCGGTGTTCAGGTGGTCGTCCGAGGCCTGGTCCACGCCCTGCGCGATGTCGTTGCTCTGCTTGTCGTAGGCGACCAGCACGGCGCAACCCTTGTAGTCGATGCCGTACTCGGTGTTGTCGTAGCCGATGCGCTTGATCGTGTCGCGGGCGACCTGGATGTAGTCGACGTGGGCGTTGGTCGTGATCTCGCCGGCGAGCACCACCAGGCCGGTGTTGCACAGCGTCTCGGCGGCGACGCGCGAGCGCGGGTCCTGCGCCAGGATCGCGTCGAGGATCGCATCGGAGATCTGGTCCGCCACCTTGTCCGGGTGGCCTTCAGATACGGATTCCGAGGTGAAGAGGAAATCGCTCGCCAATTTAAACTCCTGTGATTCAGTCTTCGGGCACGGCCTTCTGGCGTTGCCGAGACGGGAGTCAGGCGGCGAACGCTTTAGCGGGATTTATGAGTCGCCCCGCAAGTTGTCCAGATTAACTCGGCGACTGGGCGGCATTATAGGAAAGAGCAAAGGCCCGCGAGGGCCCACGGATGGGTGGATGGGAAAACTCGGTACCTATGCGCTGATCGCGCTGCTGTGGCTGCTGCACTGGCTGCCCTTGCGCTGGCTGGCGGCCCTCGGATGGGGGCTCGGCGGGCTGTTGCACCGCGTGGCCGGCTCGCGCCGGCGCGTCGCGCTGCGCAACGTCGAGCTCTGCTTCCCGGAGAAACCGCTCGCCGAGCGCGAGGCCCTGGTGCGCGAGCACTTCGGCTGGCTCGGCCGCAGCCTGCTCGAACGCGGCCTGCTCTGGTTCGCGTCCGCCGAACGGCTGAAGCGCCTGATGCGCATCGAGGGCAACATCCAGCTCGCCGAGCAGGTCGACCGGCCGGTGATGTGGCTGATGCCGCATTTCGTGGGCCTGGACTGGAGCGGCCCGGCGCTGATGCTCAACCAGTCGCGGCCCGGCGCCAGCATCTACCAGCGCCAGAGCAACGCGCTGTTCGACGACGCGCTGCGCCGGGCGCGCTCGCGTTTCGGCACGACCAAGCTGGTGGACCGGCATGAGGGCGTGCGCAGCGTGCTGCGCGCGATCCGCGACGGCTATTCGTTCCTGAACCTGCCCGACATGGACTTCGGCCCGAAGGATTCGGCCTTCGTCCCGTTCTTCGGCGTGCCGGCCAACACGCTGCTGGCGCCGGCCAAGATCGCGCAGGCCATGCAGATGGTGGTGCAGCCGGTGGTCGTCACGATGCTGCCCAGGGGCGAGGGCATCGTGATCCGCGCGCACGAGCCGCTGCCCGGTTACCCGACCGGCGATCTCGAGGCCGACGCGTTGTATTTCCATCGCTGGCTGGAGGAACGCATCCGCGAGAATCCGGCCCAGTACCTCTGGGTCCACAAGCGCTTCAAGACCCGGCCGCCCGGCGAGCCCTCGCTGTATTCCCGATAATCCGTGCCCATGAAACTGCGCTTCACCAAGATGCAGGGCGCCGGCAACGACTTCGTCGTGCTGGACGCCACGCGCCACCCGATGCCGCTGACGGCCGAGCAGCTGCGGCGCGTCGGCGACCGCCGCTTCGGCGTGGGCTGCGACCAGATCCTGGTGATCGAGGCCTCGAAGTCGCCCGACGTCGACTTCGGCTACCGCATCTTCAACTCGGACGGCTCCGAGGTGGAGCAGTGCGGCAACGGCGCGCGCTGCTTCGTGCGCTACGTCGTCGACAAGGGCCTCACCGACAAGCGGACCATCCGCGTGCAGACGATCAACGCGCTGCTCGAACTGCGGCTGCAGGACGACGGCCGCGTCACGGTCGACATGGGCGCGCCGGTCTTCGACCTGCCGCGCATCCCGTTCGATCCCAAGGAATCCGAGCCGCGCCGCGAGAACGGCTTCGAGCGCTGGCCGCTGGTCCTGGGCGACGGCATCACGGCGGACGTGGCGGTGCTGTCGATGGGCAACCCGCATGCGGTGCAGCGGGTCGACGACGTCGACCAGGCGCCGGTGGGCCTGGTCGGGCCGCTGGTCGAGCACCATGAGTCCTTTCCGCGCCGCGTCAACGCCGGTTTCCTGCAGATCGTCAACCGCGGCGAGGTGAAGCTGCGCGTCTTCGAACGCGGCGCCGGCGAGACGCTGGCCTGCGGCACCGGCGCCTGCGCGGCGGTGGTGGCCGGCATCCGGCTCGGTTGGCTGGACGCGGCGGTCGAGGTGCACACGCGCGGCGGCGACCTGCGCATCGAATGGGCCGGCATGACGCCGGGCGGCCCGGGGCTCTCGGCCCCGGTCTACATGACGGGGCCGGCACAGACGGTCTTTGAAGGAGAAATCGAACTGTGAGCGGCATCGAAGGCATCACCGAACAAGACATCGCCGACTACCTGGCGAACGACCCGGCGTTCTTCGAACGTCATGCCGAATTGCTGGCCAACGTCCGGATCTCGCATCCGCACGGGCAGCGCGCGGTGTCGCTGCAGGAGCGCCAGGCGGAGCTGCTGCGCGACAAGATCCGCGGCCTGGAGCACAAGATCATCGAGATGATCCGCAACGGGCAGGAGAACGTCGCCATCGCCGACCGGCTGCACCGCTGGACGCTCGCGCTGATGCTGACGCGCGACGACAGCCAGCTGCCGGAAGTGCTGCTGCGCGAGCTGCGCCACCAGTTCCTGATTCCTCAGGCCGGCCTGCGCCTGTGGAACGTGAACGCCGGCCACGCGCTGGCGCCGTTCGCGGCCGAGGTGAATCCGGACGTGAAGACCTTCGTCGGCAGCCTGAACCAGCCGTACTGCGGCATCAATTCGGGCTTCGAGGCGGCGCGCTGGCTGGAGGACGACGTGGCCTCGCTGGCGCTGGTGCCGCTGACGGCGGGGTCGCCGGCGCAGCCTTTCGGCCTGCTGGTGCTGGGCTCGCCCGATCCGACGCGCTACACGGCGGAGATGGGCACCGAGTTCCTGGCCCGCGTCGGCGAGATCGCGAGCGCCGCGCTCTCGCGCCTGCTGGACGCCGATCCGCATGCCGAGTCCCATGTCGCCGTCCAGCCCGATTGATGGCGGGACGGATGGGCTGACCGAGGCGCAGCGCCGCTACCTCGAGCACCTGCGGGTGCAACGCCGCCTGGCGGAGCGCACGCTGACGCTCTACACCGATGCGCTGCGGCGGCTGTCCGGCCTGGCCGCCAAGGAAGGGCTGGACCTGCTGCGCCTGTCCGCGCACCAGGCGCGGCGTTTCCTGGCGAAGCTGCACGGCGAGAAGCTCAAGCCGCGCACGCTGGCGCTGATCCTGTCGGCCTGGCGCGGCTGGTACCGCTGGCTGGGCCAGAACGGCCTGGTCGACGCGAACCCCATCGCCGACCTGCATGCGCCCAAGCAGGGCCGGCCGCTGCCCAAGGCGCTGGGCGTCGACGACGCGGTGCGGCTCGCCGACCACCATCCGGCGTCGGCCGATCCGGTCGTCGAGGCGCTGGAGCGCTGCATCGTCGAGCTGCTCTACGGCAGCGGGCTGCGGGTCTCCGAGTTGGCGGGCCTGGACCTGCGCCACCACGCATCCTCGGCCGGCTGGATCGTGCCGGAGGCGGCCGAGGCGCAGGTGCTCGGCAAGGGCGCCAAGCGCCGCGCGGTGCCGCTGGGCGGGCCGTCTCTGGCAGCGCTGCGCGACTGGGCGGCGGTGCGCGGCCAATGGGCCGCGGCGGACGAACCGGCGCTGCTGGTCGGCCCGCGCGGTGGCCGGCTCAGCGCCGACCAGATCCGCAAGCGCCTGAAGCAGCGGGCGCTGGCGGCGGGCATGCCCACGCATGTCCATCCGCACATGCTGCGCCATTCGTTCGCGTCGCACCTGCTGCAGAGCAGCGGCGACCTGCGCGCGGTCCAGGAACTGCTGGGCCACGCCAACATCAGCACCACCCAGATCTACACCCGGCTGGACTTCCAGCACCTGGCCAAGGTCTACGACGCGGCGCACCCTCGCGCCCGCAAGAAATAAACGACTGCCCCCGATGCGCCGCACCGAACCGACTTCCTCGAAATTCCCCTCCCGCCCCCTGCTGCTGTGCTCGGCCCTGATGGCCGCGCAGGTGCATGCGAACGCGCAGTCGAGCATCGCGTCGAACGCGGTGTCGAACGCGGTGACGACTGCCGTGTCGACCGATGCCTCGACGCAGCCGGTGGTCACCGCCACCGACAGCCGTCCGGCGGCGTTCGAGCTGAACTGGTCGCCGGTCAAGATGCCCACGGGGCAGAAGACGGCCTTCCTGGGCGCGCACTACATGGTGGCGGTCAACGAGGACTGGGGCCTGGGTCCGGCGGCGTACGGCGCGGCGCAGGGCGAGTTCGGCGGCCTGTTCACGGTGGGCTTCAACGTGCAGCGGCGCTTCCGCGTCGCGCAGAACGTGCATCTGGCGGCCAGCCTGTATGCGGGCGCGGGCGGCGGGGTGAGTTCCGACAAGGTGCGACCCGGCGGCGGCCTGATGCTGCGGCCGGAGCTGTCGCTGCGCGGCGAGTTCGGCAACTGGTACGCCGGGGTCGGCGTGTCGCACATCACCTTCCCGAACGGCAACGGCAACATCAAGGACACCGGCATCGCCTTCACGCTGGGGCGGATGGACCGGTTCCTGAGCTTCAACCCGAGCGATTCGGGTTCGCCGGGCCGCACCGGCGACCGCACCGGCATGGGCTTCGACGAGATCGCGCTGAGCGCGGGCGTCGAAAAGCCGCGCGGCGCGAGCCGCACCCGCGGCGGCGTGCCGCTGACCAACCGCAAGGGCAAGGCCGGCGGCGACCTGCGGCAGTACTTCGGCGACGGCTCGTCGTGGTGGGGCCTGGAGGCGTCGGGCGCGGCCTCGGGCGGGCATGACGGCTACATGGAAATCCTGGCCAACGCGGGCCAGGACTGGGGCATCGGCAGCCCGCGGCTGCGGGTCGGGGGGCAGGTCTCGTTCGGCCTGGGCGGCGGCGGCGACATGGACACGGGCAACGGCTGGCTGTTCCGCGCCGGTCCGACGCTGCGCTGGATCACGCCGTGGGGGCCGACCCTGCGGCTGGACGCGGCCTACATGAAGGCGCCGTGGGGGCATTACGACTCCGTGCAGCTGCGCGGGTCGCTGGCGCTGCCGCTGGAGAAGGTGTCGCGCATCCTGGACAGCCCGCCGCTGGAGTCGGGCACGGTGCGCGCGCAGGCGCTGTACCTGAGCATGCCCTACTTCAAGGAGTTCAAGTTCAAGGACGGCTCCAAGGACAACGTGACGGGCCTGGGCATCGGCATGACGCGGGACTTCGGCGGGCCGTGGTACGGCGTGGCGCACGCGGGGAGCGCGGCGCTGGGCAAGGCGGGCGCGTTCTCGTACGGCATGTTCGGCCTGGGCGCGCAGTCGCCGAAGTGGGGCGGCGTGCGCGTCGGCGCGGAGGCGCTGGTCGGCGCGGCCGGCGGTGGTGGCGTGGCCGTGGGCGGCGGCGCGGTGTCGCAGGGCGAGCTGTGGGCGCAGTGGGAAGGCACCGGCCGGGACCGGCTGCGCGTCAAGGTCGGCGTCGGCCAGTGGAAGGCGCTGGGCGGCGAGAAGCAGAGCACCCCGATGGTCAGCCTGAACGTAGGCTGGGCGTTCGGGACGCTGGGGCCGGCGGCGAAGCGCTGAGACAATCCGCCCCCATGAAATCCATCCGTCTCCGCGAGGGCAAGGACCGCTCGCTGCTGCGCCGCCATCCCTGGGTGTTCGAAGGCTCGATCGCGAAGGGCAAGGCCGACGCCGGCGAGACCGTGCGCGTGGAGGCCGCCGACGGCAGTTTCCTTTGCTGGGCCTCGTTCAGCCCGGAGTCGTTGATCCGCGTGCGCGCTTGGAGCTTCGACGAGAAGGAGCGCATCGACGCGGCCTTCTTCGAACGGCGCATCGCCGCGGCGCTGGCGCTGCGGGCGCGCATGCCGATCGATTCGGACGCGGTGCGGCTGATCCACGGCGAGGCCGACGGCCTGCCGGGGCTGATCGTCGACCGCTACGGCGACACGCTGAGCGCGCAGTTCCTGTCCGCCGGCACGGAGCGCTGGAAGCAGACCATCGCCGACCTGCTGCTGGCGCAGACCGGCTTGACGCGGATCTACGAGCGCTCCGACGCGAACGTGCGCACGCTCGAAGGCATGGAGGCCGTCACCGGCTGGCTGCGCGGCGACGGGCCGACGGAGCTGGTGATCTCCGAGAACAGCTGGAAGCTGAGCCTCGACGTCGCGGAAGGCCACAAGACCGGCTACTACCTCGACCAGCGCGACAACCGCCGCAAGTTCGCCGAGGTGGTGAAGCACTACGGCTGCCGGTCGGTGCTGAACTGCTTCAGCTACACCGGCGGGTTCTCGGTCGCGGCGCTCGCGGGCGGCGCGACGGAGGTCATCAGCGTCGATTCATCCGGTCCGGCGCTGGCGCGTGCGAACGCGCACGTGACGCTCAACGGCTTCGATCCGGCGCATCACACGGCGCTGGACGCGGACGTCAACCACACGCTGCGCGACATGCTCCGGCAAGGCCGCAGCTTCGATGCGATCGTGCTGGACCCGCCGAAGTTCGCGCCGACGGCGGCGCATGCGGAGCGCGCGGCGCGGGCGTACAAGGACATCAACCGGCTCGGCCTGATGCTGCTGAAGCCGGGCGGCCTGCTGTTCAGCTTCTCGTGCTCGGGCGGGGTGGGGCCGGAGCTGTTCCACAAGATCGTCGCGGGCGCGGGCATCGACGCTGGCGCGGACGGCCTGATCCTCGACCGCGTCGGCGCGACGCCGGACCATCCGCAGACGATCTACTTCCCCGAGGGCGAGTACCTCAAGGGCTTGCTGATCCTCAAGCGCTGAAGCCGCTGGCCTGCCGAGGCCGCTGGCCCTCACCCCCACCCTCTCCCGCAAGCGGGAGAGGGAGTGAGAATGCACCGAGGTGACCTGTCGGTTCCCGCTTCTGTCGATCGGGGCGGCGCCCTTCTTACTCCCTCTCCCGCTTGCGGGAGAGGGCTGGGGTGAGGGCCAAGGGAGGTGGCAGGACGGAGAGGGCGCTTCGAGCGTCTCAGCCCCTTGCCGCCGGCAGGGCCAGGCGCGGCTCGAACTTCGCGCGCTTGACGCTGAAGAACGCCTTCACGTTGCGGACGTTGGCCTGCTGCGTGAACAGCCGCTGCACGAGCGCGTGATACGCCGGCATGTCGGGCACCTGCAGCACGAGCACGAAGTCCGGTCCCGGCGCGACGCGCCAGCATTGCTGGACCTCGGGCGCCGCGACGGCGATCGCTTCGAAGGCATCGAGGTGCTCCGCACCCTGGCGGTCGAGCGTGATCTCGACCAGCGCCGACAGCCCCGCGCCCAGCTTGTCCGGCGACAGGATGGCGACCTGCTTCTCGATCACGCCGGTCTCGACGAGCCGGCGCACGCGGCGCAGGCAGGTCGCGGGCGACACATGGGCGCGCTCGGCCAAGGCTTGGTTGGACAGCGAGGCGTCCTGCTGGAGCAGGTCCAGCACCCGCAAGTCGATGGCGTCCAAGGTGACAGAAGATTCCATCAATCGTCGTTCGTTGAAAGGATTCACCAAACGGTGAATCTCATGACGGATTCTTTCACTGTTCGCCGAATGTTGAAAGCAACCGCCGTCATGAGATGCCTAGGATTCCGCCATTCGCAAATTCCGGCCTCAGCCGGGGAGACACCATCATGTGCGGCATCGTCGGCGCGGTCAGCCAGAAAGACATCGTTCCCATCCTGATCGAGGGCCTGAAGCGCCTCGAGTACCGTGGCTACGACTCATGCGGCGTGGCGGTGCACCAGGACGGTCAACTGCGCCGGGCGCGCAGCACCTCGCGGGTGGCGGAGCTGCAGGAGCTGGCGGCGCAGGACGGCGTGGCGGCGGGCACCGGCATCGCGCACACGCGCTGGGCGACGCACGGCGCGCCGGCGGTGCACAACGCGCATCCGCATTTCTCGCACGGCCCGGGCGCCGAGGCGCACCGGCAGCCGGGCCGCATCGCGCTGGTCCACAACGGCATCATCGAGAACCACGATGAACTGCGCGCCGAGCTGAAGTCGCGCGGCTACGTCTTCCACAGCCAGACTGACACCGAGGTCATCGCGCACCTGGTCGACTTCCACTACCACGGCGACCTGCTGGAGGCGGTGCAGACGGCGGTGGCGCAACTGCGCGGCGCGTACGCGATCGCGGTGTTCCACAAGGACGAGCCGCACCGCGTGATCGGTGCGCGCGAGGGCTCGCCGCTGGTGCTGGGCGTGGGCAAGGACGAGTACGCGGGCGCGAACTTCCTGGCGTCGGACGCGATGGCGCTGGCGGGCGTGACGGACCAGATCGTCTACCTGGAAGAGGGCGACGTCGTCGACCTGCAGCTGGGCCGCTACTGGATCAGCAACAAGGATGCGGGCACCGGCCGTTTCGTGAACGTCGAGCGCCAGGTGAAGACGGTGCAGGCGCACAGCGGCGCGGCGGAGCTGGGTCCGTACCGGCACTACATGCAGAAGGAGATCTTCGAGCAGCCGGTGGCGATCGCCAACACGCTGGACGCGGTGACGGGCATCAGCCCGGAGCTGTTCGGCGACGGCGCGTACCGGGTGTTCAAGGAGATCGACTCGGTGCTGATCCTGGCCTGCGGGACCAGCTACTACGCGGGCTCGACGGCGAAGTACTGGCTGGAGAGCATCGCGAAGATCCCGACCAGCGTGGAGATCGCGAGCGAGTACCGCTACCGCGACAGCGTGCCCAATCCGCGCACGCTGGTGGTGACGATCAGCCAGAGCGGCGAGACGGCGGACACGCTGGCGGCGTTGAAGCATGCGCGCTCGCTGGGGATGGTGCACACGCTGACGGTGTGCAACGTGTCGACGAGCGCGATGGTGCGGGAATGCGCGCTGGCCTACATCACGCGCGCGGGCGCGGAGATCGGCGTGGCCTCGACGAAGGCGTTCACGACGCAGCTGGTGGGCTTGTTCCTGCTGACGCTGGCGCTGGCGCAGACGCGCGGGTACCTGACGGAGGAACAGGAGCAGGAGCACCTGAAGGCGCTGCGTCACCTGCCGGTGGCGGTGCAGGCGGTGCTGGCGCTGGAGCCGCAGGTGATCGCGTGGAGCGAGGAGTTCGCGCGCAAGGAGAACGCGCTGTTCCTCGGCCGCGGGCTGCATTACCCGATCGCGCTGGAAGGCGCGTTGAAGCTCAAGGAGATCAGCTACATCCACGCGGAGGCGTACCCGGCGGGTGAGCTGAAGCACGGTCCGCTGGCGCTGGTGACGGCGCAGATGCCGGTGGTGACGGTGGCGCCGAACGACACGCTGCTGGAGAAGCTGAAGAGCAACATGCAGGAAGTGCGCGCGCGCGGCGGCGAGCTGTTCGTGTTCGCGGACGGCGATACGAAGATCGACAGCGAGCCGGGGCTGCATGTCATCCGCATGCCGGAGCACTACGGCGCGCTGAGCCCGATCCTGCACACCGTGCCGCTGCAGTTGCTGGCGTATCACACGGCCTGCGCGCGCGGGACGGACGTGGACAAGCCGCGGAACTTGGCGAAGAGTGTGACGGTGGAGTGAGGGAGGTGGGCCCGAGCGGATACCTCACTCTGCCGGCTTGATCACGAACGCCCGGAGCTCCGCCAGCTTCCCGTCCTGGCAGCGCCAGGCATCGCTGTAGGCATGAACACTGGATCGACCGTCCTCGTCCTTGACCTCGATCGTTCCAAGGGCCACCACCCAGTCATCTTCCGCCACCAGCCGTTCGACCGAAAACCTCGGCGCTTCGGCGTAGGCCGTCTGCATCCACGCCCTGAGCGCGGCCTTGCCGTGGATCGGCTTCTCGCCCACTGCCACCCAAGCGATGTCCTCGCTGCAATGGGCCAGGAAGCCCTCGATATCGCCGGTGGCGATGGCCGCATTGGCGGCCGTCAACACGGTCTTGTTGGCTTCGGTCATCACAGGCTCCTGGTCCAATCTCGGCGGGCCTTGATCCGGCAACCGACATGCCAGGCCGGCGCGCCCGAGACGCCGGGGACTCCATGCGGGCATCAGGACCGATCATCCGTACGTCGGATCGTGGTCGGGATGCCGGGAGGGCGGTGACGCCGGCGGTGCCGCCGTCTTCCCCGTCGGCCGCCGCATCAGCAGGTACGCCGCCGGCACGACGAACATCGACAGCAGCGGCGCGGTGATCATCCCGCCCACCATGGGCGCGGCGATGCGCTGCATGACCTCGGAGCCGGTGCCCGTGCTCCACAGGACGGGGAAGAGCCCCGCCAGGATCACCGCCACCGTCATCGCCTTGGGCCGCACCCGCAGCACCGCGCCATCGCGGATCGCGTCCAGCAGGTCCTCGTCGGCGTCCTGGCCGGCGGCCAGCCGCTCCTGCCAGGCTTTCTTCAGGTACAGCAGCATGATCACGCCGAACTCGGCCGCCACGCCGGCCAGCGCGATGAAGCCGACGGCGCCCGCGATCGAGAGGTTGTAGCCCAGCAGCCAGAGCAGCCAGATGCCGCCGACCAGCGCGAAGGGCAGGGTCGCCATGATCAGCAGCGCCTCGCCCAGGCTGCCGAAGGTCAGGTACAGCAGCACGAAGATGATCAGCAGCGTGAAGGGCACGACGACCTGGAGCCGGGCCGTGGCGCGCTCCAGGAACTCGAACTGGCCGGACCACGAGATCGAATAGCCCGGCGGCAGCTTGACCTGGCGCGAGACGGCCTGCTGCATGTCCTGCACCGCGCCGCGCAGGTCGCGGCCGCGCAGGTCGACGTAGACCCAGCCCGACAGGCGCGCGTTCTCGCTGCGCAGCATCGGCGGTCCGTCGGTGATGCGGATGTCCGCGACATCCTGCAGCACCAGGCGCTGGCCGCTCTCGCTGACGATGGGCAGGCGGCGCAGCTTCTCCACCGAGTCGCGGATCTCGCGCGGGTAGCGGACGCTGATCGGGAAGCGCTGCAGGCCCTCCACCGTCTCGCCGACGTTCTCTCCGCCCACGGCGGACGAGATCAGCGACTGCACGTCGGCGATGTTCATGCCGAAGCGCGCCGCATCGACCCGGCGGATGTTCACGTCGACGTAGCGTCCGCCCGTCAGCCGCTCGGCCAGCGCGCTGGTCACGCCGGGAACGCCCTTGAGCACCTGCTCGACCTCGCCGGTGAGCCGGTCGATCGTCGCGAGGTCGCTGCCCGCCACCTTCACGCCCACCGGGCTCTTGATGCCGGTGGCCAGCATGTCGATGCGGTTGCGGATCGGCGGCACCCAGATGTTGGCAAGACCCGGCACCTTGACGATGCGGTCCAACTCGTCGATGAGCTGGTCGGTGGTCAACCCCGGACGCCATTGATCGCGCGGCTTGAACTGGATGGTGGTCTCGAACATCTCCAGCGGCGCGGGGTCGGTGGCCGATTCGGCGCGGCCCGCCTTGCCGTAGACGCTGGCCACCTCCGGCACCGTCTTGATCAGCCGGTCCGTCTGCTGCAGCAGCTCGGCCGCCTTGCCCGCCGACAGCCCCGGCAGCGCCGACGGCATGTAAAGCAGGTCACCCTCGTCGAGGCGGGGCAGGAACTCGCCGCCGATGTGCTGCAGCGGCCAGAGGCTGCCCACCAGCAGCAGGGCCGCGACGGCGATCGTCAGCCGCGGCGCCTTCAGCACGCGGTCGAGCAGCGGCCGGTACAGCGCGATCAGCAGGCGGTTCAGCGGGTTGCTCTTCTCGTCCGGAATACGTCCGCGGATCAGGTAGCCCATCAGGACCGGGATCAGCGTGACCGACAGGCCCGCGGCCGCCGCCATCGCGTAGGTCTTGGTGAAGGCCAGCGGCGCGAACAGCCGGCCCTCCTGGGCCTCCAGCGTGAAGACCGGGATGAAGCTCAGCGTGATGATCAGCAGCGAGAAGAACAGGGCCGGTCCGACCTCGGCGGCCGATTCGCCGATGACCTGCCAGCGCCCGGCGCGTTGCAGGGTCTCGCCTGGATGCGCGTGCGCCCACTGCTCCAGGTGCTTGTGCGCGTTCTCGATCATCACCACCGCCGCGTCCACCATCGCGCCGATGGCGATGGCGATGCCGCCCAGCGACATGATGTTGGCGTTCACGCCCTGGAGGTGCATCACGATGAAGGCCGACAGGATGCCCAGCGGCAGCGAGACGATGGCCACGAAGGCCGATCGCAGGTGGACCAGGAAGACCAGGCACACCACCGCGACGACGATGAATTCCTCGAGCAGCTTGTGGGTGAGGTTCTCGACCGCGCGTTCGATGAGGCCGGAGCGGTCGTAGGTCGGCACGATCTCGACGCCGCGCGGCAGGCTGGCCTGCAGCGTCCTGAGCTTGTCCTTGACCGCGGCGATGGTCTCCAGCGCGTTCTTGCCGGAGCGCATGACGACGACGCCGCCGACGGCCTCGCCCACGCCGTCCATCTCGCCGATGCCGCGGCGCATCTCCGGGCCGAGCTGGATGCGCGCCACGTCGCCGAGCTTGACCGACACGCCGGCCGGCGTGGTCATCAGCGGGATCTGGCGGAAGTCGTCGAGCGACTGCAGGTAGCCGGAGGCCCGCACCACGTATTCCGCCTCGCCCAGTTCCAGCACGGAGCCGCCCGCTTCCTGGTTGGCCTTGCGGATGGCCTCGAGGATGCGGGTGTGGGGCAGCTGGTAAGCGGCGAGCCGGTCGGGGTCGAGTTGGACCTGGTACTGGCGCACCATGCCGCCGATGGTGGCCACCTCGGCGACGTTGGGCACGGTCTTGAGCTCGTATTTCAGGAACCAGTCCTGCAGCGCGCGCAGCTGCGACGGGTCCTGCGTGCCGCCGTGGTCGACGAGGGCGTACTGGAAGATCCAGCCCACGCCGGTCGCGTCCGGACCGAGCGAAGCCTTGGCCGTGGGCGGCAGCTTGGCCTGCACCTGGTTGAGGTACTCGAGCACGCGGGAGCGCGCCCAGTAGAGGTCGGTGCCGTCCTCGAAGAGCACGTAGACGAAGGAGTCGCCGAAGAACGAGTAGCCGCGCACCGTCTTCGCGCCCGGCACGGACAGCATCGTCGTCGTGAGCGGATAGGTGATCTGGTTCTCGACGATGCGCGGCGCCTGGCCGGGATAGGTCGTGCGGATGATGACCTGCACGTCGCTGAGGTCGGGCAGCGCGTCCAGCGGCGTGCGGCTGACCGAGTACACGCCCCAGGCGCTGAGCAGGAGCGTGGCCAGCAGCACGAGGAACCGGTTCGCGATCGACCAGCGGATCAGGCGCGCGATCATGGGCGGCTCCCGGGGGTCGAGGCCGTCGAGGCGGCGGAGGCCGCGCGCGGCGCCGGGGCTGGCGCTTCGAGCGTCACCCATGCCAGCGCCGGCAGGCCCTCCGGGTCGATGCTGAAGTCGAAGGAGATGCGATCGCCTGGGGTCAGGCCGCGCGGCAAGCCCTTGGGCGGTCGTTTGAAGTCCATGGTCATGGCGTTCCACTTCAGCGCGGGGATGGGCTCGTGGGCGATGGTGATCGCATCGCGGGCGATGGCGACCACGGTCCCCAGGCCCTCGTATCGAGGCCCGGCGGCTTCGGACGGCTTTTCCGGATCGCTGTTGAGCCGGGCCTCGAGCCCGCGCAGGCTGGCTTCCGAGTCGATGAGGAACTGGGACGAGGACACCACCCGCTGCCCGGCCTTCAGTCCTTGCAGGATCTCGGTCCTGCCGCCGGACTCGATGCCGGCGCGGACCTCGACGGGACGGAAGTGGCCATTGTCCTCGGCGAGCATGACGACGGTGCGCCGGCCGGTCTGGATGACCGCCTCGGCGGGCACCAGCAGCGCCTTGCCGGCGCGCTCGTCCATGAAGCGCATGGACACGGACATGCCCGGCGCGAGACGCCCGCCGGGGTTGGCCAGCTCCAGGCGGGCCTTCAAGGTGCGCGTGGCCGGGTCGACCTCGGGCAGGAGCGCCTGGACGCGGCCGCTGAAGCTCATGCCGGGCGCGGCGGGGGATTGCGCCTCGACCTTGGCGCCGGCGCGCAGCAACGCGGCCTGGCTCTCGGGGACTTCGGCATTGGCCCACACCGTGCCCAGGCCGTTGATGCGGAACAGGGTCGCGCCGGGCGACACCGTCATGCCCTCGCGCGCCATCAGCTCCACGACCACGCCGCCGATGGGCGCCGTGAGCGTGAAGCGCGGCTGGGTCCTGCCGGTCTCCTCGACCTGGCGGATCAGGGTCTCGCTCATGCCCACCTGGCGCATGCGCTGGCGCGCGCCGTTGACCAGCGACGACAGGTCGGTGCCCTGCATGCGGCGCAGCGACAGGAACTCCTCCTGCGCGGCGATCCAGTCCGGCACGTAGAGCTCGGCCAGGGGCTGGCCCGCGCGCACGGGGTCCAGCGTGGCGCGCACATGCAGGCGCTCCACGTAGCCCGTGGCGCGCGCCTGCACGACGGCCTGGTCGCGCTCGTTGAAGGCGATGCTGCCGACGCTGGCGATCTGCGGCGACAGGGTGCCCTCGACGACCTCGGCCGTGCGCACGCCGAGGTTCTGCTGCACCCGGGGACTGACCGTCACCTTGCCCGCGTCGTCGCCGCCGCCGGCATAGACCGGCACCAGCATCATGTCCATGAACGGCGACTTGGCCGGCGCGTCGAACTTGTTCGCCGGCACCATGGGGTCGTGGTAATAGAGGATCTTCTGGCCCGTGACCGGGTCGACGTCGCCGGCCTTGAGGCCGGAGCGGACGTGGCGCCGGGTGGCTTCCTCGCCTTCGGCGATGCTCTGGGGAATCGCGCCGGCGGGAGCGCCGCTGGCCGAGGGCGCGGTGCCGGCAGGCTCCTCCATCGAGGTCTGCGCCGCGCCCTGCGACTTGCCGAACTGGTAGAGGCCGACGCCGCCCAGCGCCAGGGCCAGCGCGCCGATGGCGGACATGAGTGGCTTCTGCTTCACGATGCGGACTCCTTCGTGTCGTCGCGGTGCGAGGGGATCAGGTAGTTCAGTTGGGCCCACAGGCGGGCGACGCCCATCTCCAGGCGCAGGCGTTCCATGCGGGTGTCGATCTCGCCGCGACGGGCGTCCAGCACGGCGCTGAGCGGGGCGGTGCCGCCGCGATAGGCCGCGAGGGCCGCGCGAGTGCGTTCGGCGGCCAGGGGCAGCAGCTCCGTGTCGTAGCGGACCAGGCGCTCGCGATCGCCGCGCCATTGCTGCAGCAGGAGCCGCGCTTCGGCCGCGAGCTGGCGGGTCTGTTCCTCGCGTTCCGCGCGCAGTTGCTCGACCACGGCCAGCCTGGCCGCGAGCTCACGGCCCTGGCGGTTCTTCTGGTCCCACTGCCAGGGGATCGAGACGCCGAAGGACACCATGTTGGAATAGGCCGGGCCGCGCTGGCTGTATGAGAGTTCCACGCTGACGTCCGGCCGCCTGTCGGCCCGCGCGACCTCCGCTTCCGCTCGCGCGGCTGCTTCCTTCCTGACCAGCACCGAGACCTCGGGGTGGCGTTCGATGTCCCGCTCGATGTCCCGCTCGATGTCGCGATCGATGTCCTGGTCGATGCGCTGGTCGATGCGCTGGTCGGTGGACCCCTCGCGCCATCGGAGGGTGTCCATCGGCGGCGGCGCATCCAGCGCTTCGCCGGACGTCACGCCGGTCCAGCGCGCCAGCAGCGTGCGTGCGCCGAGTTCGTCCCGAGCGGTCGCCGCGATCCGGTCGTCGAGCTGCGCCACGGCGGCGCGGGCGGCGAAGAGGTCGGCCTGCGTGCCGCGGCCGCCGCGGTAGGCGGCGTCGGCCGCCTGCACGGGCAGCGCCGCCTCGACCTTCTGCTGCGCGAGCAGGCCGCGCAGACGCTGCTGGAAGTAGAGCTCCAGCCAGGCGACGGCGGTGTCCCGCTGCAGATTCGCGAGGGCGAGTTGCCGGGTGGCCTCGGCGGTCTCGGCCTCGCGTTCGAAGCGGGCCGCCCGCAGCCGGAGCTTGTCGGCGCGCGTCCACTCCTGCGACACGCCTACGGTGCGCATCGTCATGAAGTCCCGTGTGGTGCTGAAGCGGTCCGGACCGTTGACGGGGAGGTTGTCGATGCCGGCCTTGAGGACCGGATCCGGGCGCTGGCCCGCGGCCACGGCCATCTGGCGGGCCGCGTCCGCGGCGGCGTCCTGGGCCGGCAGTTGGCGGGAGCGTTGTTCGGCCAGGCGCAGCGCATCCTGGAGCGAGAGGGGCTCCGCCTGCGTCGACCAGGCGAAGACGGCCAGCCCGAGCGCGAGCGCGGCACGTGGAAGAGGGGAGGACATGAAGACTCCTGATGGTCCCGAAGGATCGGCGCCGGGTCGCTCGTCGGCGACGGGCAGGCGCGCTCAAGGGGCGACGGGGCACGCGCGGGCGTGCGCCGAAGCGCGGGAGCTCAGGGGGTCAAGTTCGCAGGACGCAGTGGAGGATCGCGTGCGGCGGCGGTGGAACGGCCAGCAGGGGATCGGGCACCGTGGCCGGCTGGTCGGCCGCCGCGATGGCGTCGGCCGGCGTCAGCACGTAGCGGAGCGCGAGCAGCGGCACGAAGAGCACGGGCACGGGCGCCGTGTCGTGGGACTGATGACCGGTCTTGCAGTGCTCCGCGCACAGGTTCGGCGCGTCCTGATCCAGGTCACCCGACCCGCTGACGGCTGGCGACGAGTCAGTCGCCTCCGCGGCCGGTGGCGCGACGCCCGTCTCCATCGTCATGCCGAGGTCCATGCCCATGCCCATGCCGCGGGGGCAGGCGTAGCTCGCCACCGCGAACTGCGCGAACAGCACCAGGCCGATCAGCACGCGGCAGATCAGCTGGTTCAGGGTTCGGGTCAGGGGCATGGTGGACATGGGATCGCAGGAACCAGGATTGTTCAGCTTCCCACGGTGGGAAGGTCAAGCGATTTCTTTCGATGGCGCGCGCGGCTCCCTCGTTCGAGGGAGTGGCGGCGAGGCGTCGAAGTTTTTTTCGGATGGGCTGTAACCTCCTGGCGTGCGGCCTCGAATAGCAGGGTGCGGACGCGCAGGAGCGCACCGCTTCATCAACCTGAACCTTCTTTTGGAGTGCACCCCATGATCAGCAAGACCCAATCCGCCGCCCTGGCCGCCGCTGCCGCCATGTTCGCCCTGTCCGTCCAGGCCGCGCCCGCGCCGGCGGGCAGCAGCGGCCTGGCCGTGGCCGCCAGCGACAAGGTGCACTGCTACGGCGTGCACGAGTGCAAGGGCAACGCGGACTGCAAGACCACCGAGAACGCGTGCAAGGGCCAGAACGCCTGCAAGGGCCACAGCTTCAAGGGCATGGGCGCGGATGCGTGCCTGAAGGCGGGCGGCACGATCGGCGACCTGGTCGCGAAGAAGTAAGTCCATGAGGCCCGGTCCCGCATCGCGCGTCGCGCAGCCGAGCCCGGGCTTCGGCCTGGGGCTGCGCAGCACGCACTATCGAGCCTTCCTGGATGAGCCACAGCCGGTCGACTGGCTGGAGGTGATCTCGGAGAACTACCTGGTGCCCGGCGGCAAGCCCCTGGCAATGCTGGACGGCATCCGGGCGAAGCACCCGATGGTGATGCACGGCGTGTCGATGAACCTCGGCGCCGTGGCGGGACTGGATGCGGACTACCTGCAGCGGCTGGCGTCGCTGGCGCGTCGCATCGAGCCGCTGTGGGTGTCCGATCACCTGTGCTGGACCGGGGCCCATGGCCGGAATCTGCACGACCTCCTGCCCTTGCCCTATACGGAAGAGGCGCTGCGGGTGGTGGTGCGCAACATCGGCCAGGCGCAGGACGCGCTGGGCCGGCGGCTGGTGGTGGAGAACGTCTCCAGCTACCTCGACTACGAGGCCTCCAGCCTCACCGAGGCGCAGTTCCTGGCCGAGGTCGCGCGGCGGGCCGACTGCCTGCTGCTGGTGGATGTGAACAACATCCACGTGAGCGCGGTGAACCATGGATTCGATGCGCTCGCCTACCTCGACGCGTTGCCGGTCGATCGCGTGCAGCAGATCCATGTCGCGGGTCACAGCGACCACGGCGACCATCTGATCGACACGCACGACCAGCCGGTGGCCGAGCCGGTCTGGCAGCTCTATGCCGAGGCGCTCCGGCGATTCGGCCCGGTGGCGACGATGATCGAACGGGACGACCACATTCCGCCGTTGCCGGAACTGCTGGCAGAACTCGACCAGGCGCGCGCGATCACCGAGGCCATCTGGCCGAGCGATGCCGGAAGGAAGGCCGCATGAGCGCCGTCGAGCAGGCCCCCCAACTCCTGGACCTGCAGCAGTCGCTGCAGGCCTACCTGATTGGGCAGGAGAGCCTGATCGACACGAAGCTGCGTCGTGGTCCCGGCATCGCCGTGGAACGACGCCTGTCCATTTACCACCATGCCTATCGCGCGCGGTTGCAGGACACGCTGGCGGACAGCTACGGGCACACGCTGAGATACCTTGGCGCCGACTGGTTCGAGCGCGATGCGCTGGCCTTCGTCGAGGGCCATGGCTCGCATCACTTCAGCCTGCGCTGGTATGGCGCCGAATTCGCCGAGTGGCTGGCCCTGCGCTGGCCGGACGACGGCGAGATCGCCGAGCTGGCCGCGCTGGACTGGGCGCTGCGAAGCGCCTTCGATGCCGCCGATGCGCCGGTACTCACGATGGCCGACCTGGCGGCGCTGTCGCCGGAAGACTGGGCCGAACTGCGGCTCAAGTTGCCGCCGAGCTACGCGCGCCTGAAGCAGTCCTTCAACACGCTGGCGCTGTGGCAGTCGCTCGACAGCGACGAGACGCCGCCGGCCGCGCAGCCGCTGGCGACGCAGCTGGACCTGCTGGTCTGGCGGCGCGGCCATTCCCCGCATTTCAGAAGCCTGGGGCCGCTCGAGGCCCAGGCGCTGGACGCGCTGGCCTCGGGCCGCAGCTTCGCCGAAACCTGCGCGGACCTGGCGGAGACGCAGCCTGAACTGAACGTCCCCGCCGAGATGGGCGCGTTGCTCCGCCGCTGGGTGGACGAGGAACTCCTCGTCCGCTGAGCCGGGGCGGCTCACCTCAGTTCAATTCAGTTCAGTTCAGCACCAGGTCACCTCATTTCACGACCAGCTGGCCGACCATCCCGGCCTCGAAGTGACCCGGGAGGAGGCAGGCGAACTGGAACTCGCCGGCCTTGGTGAACTGCCAGACGATCTCGCCGCTCGTGCCGGGCTTGACGTGGGCCATGTTCGCGTCGGCGTGCTCCATGCCGGGGAACTTCCGCATCAGCGCGGCGTGCTCGGCCAAGGCCTGTTTCGTGCCGAGCACCATCTCGTGCAACGCCTGACCCCCGTTGCGGACCACGAACCGGACGGTTTCGCCGCGTTTGACGACGACATTGCCCGGCGTGAAGCGCATGGTGTCGGCCATCTCGACCTGGATGGTGCGCGTGACCTTCTTCGGGTTGCCTTCCTGGCCGAAGTCGGTGACCTCGACCTGGGCGGGGTCGAACTGGCGAGGGGCGGCGTGGTCCTCGTCGCCGTGGGCGAACGCGGTGGGGGCGGCGGATGCGGCGGCGATCAACGCGGCCAGTGCCAGCAGACGGGTTCTCTTCAAGATGCGCTCCTTCAAAGGCGGTGAAGGCCCCGTGAGTGCGTGTTCGTGCAGGGGCGGGGAGGATGCTGGACCTTGCCACTGTGGCAAGGTCAAGCGGCTTGCGCCTCGACCTCGATCTCCACTTCGACCTCGACCTCGACCTCGACCTCGACCTCGACCTCGACCTTGTGGGCGAGCAGCGGGCGAATCGTCATGTCGAGGTGGGCGGATGGCGGCATCAGGGTTAGCCCCCGATCCTTCCGTCGGCAGTAAAGGTCGCAGCGACAGGTTGATTGATCGGGTGGGGGGGCGCTTTGACACTCCGCTCGCATACCGCCACCGATGGCGGACCTGGAGACAAGCATGACCCTCACCCGACGCCAATGGATGGGCGCAGCCGCCGGCACTGCCGCGGCCGCCTGGTTGCCCGCCGCCCGCGCTCAAGCGAGCGCGCTGAAGATTTCGCACCAGTTCCCCAGCGGCACGCTGACCGAAGGCGACTTCCGCGACCGCCTGTGCCGGCGTTTCGCCGCCGAGGTGGAGAAGCGCTCCGGTGGGGCGCTCAAGGCGGCGGTCTATCCGGGCTCGTCGCTGATGAAGACGAATGCCCAGTTCTCGGCGATGCGCAAGGGCGCGCTGGACATGAGCCTGGTGCCGCTGTCCTATGCCGGCGGCGAGGTGGCGGAGACCAATGCGGGCCTGATGCCGGCGCTGGTACCCAGCTACGAGCAGGGCGCGGCGTGGAAGACGGCGGAGGTTGGCAAGCTGCTGTCCAAGGTGCTGGACGACAAGGGCGTGATGATCGTGAGTTGGGTCTGGCAGGCGGGCGGCGTGGCCAGCCGGGCGCGGCCGCTGGTGACGCCGGACGATGCCAAGGGCCTGAAGGTGCGCGGTGGCAGCCGCGAGATGGACATGATGCTGAAGCAGGCCGGCGCGTCGGTGATCACGCTGCCGTCCAACGAGATCTACGCGGCGATGCAGACCGGGGCGATGGATGCGGCGATGACCTCGTCGACCAGTTTCATCTCCTTCAAGCTGGAGGAGATCGCCAAGCACCTGACCTCGGGCCGGGAGCGCACCTACTGGTTCATGCTGGAGCCGCTGATGATCTCGAAGGAGGTCTTCAACAAGCTCCCCAAGGCGCAGCAGGACATCGTGATGGGCGTGGGGGCGGAGATGGAGGTCTTCGCGCGCGAGGCGGCCAAGGCGGACGACAAGGCGGCGGCGGCGATCTATGCGAAGGCCGGCGCCAAGGTCTACGACATGGACGAGGCGACGCTGAAGAAGTGGCAGGCGATCGCGCGCGACACCGCGTGGAAGGACTTCTCCGAGAAGAACGAGTCCTGCGCGGCGATCCTGAAGGCCGCCCAGAAGCTGCTGTGAGGCCCGGATGAGCCACGGCTTTGAACTGAAGCCGGCGGTGGCCGGCATCGACCCCGACACGCCGGCCGTGCTGATGCCGCTGGCGCGGCTGCTGCACCTGATCAACCAGGGCGTGGTGGTGCTGGGGATGCTGGCGCTGCTGGTGGCCTCGTGCGTGCTGACGTACAGCGTGGTCTCGCGCTACGTGATGAAGGCGTCCACGGACTGGCAGGACGAGGCGGCGGTGTTCTGCCTGGTCGGGGCGACGTTCCTGTGCGGGGCGTTCGTGCAGTCCTTGCGCGGGCATGTGGGCATCGAGGCGATGGCGGGCCTGCTGCCGCGTGCGGTGAACCGGCTGCGCCTGGCGCTGGTGGACCTGATGTGCACGGTGTTCTGCGCCTTCTTCGCGTGGAAGTCGTGGACGCTGTTCCACGAGGCCTGGGTCGAGGGGCAGACGACCTCGTCGTCCTGGGCGCCGCCGCTGTGGATCCCGTACGGGCTGATGGCGCTGGGCATGACGCTGCTGAGTCTGCAGCTGCTGGTTCAGCTGGTGGCTCGCATCAACGGGCTCTTCAAGAAAAACAACTCGGGAGTGGCGGCGTGAGCATGCTCGTCCTCGGTTCACTGTTTGGCATCGTCACGCTGCTGTTCATGTTCTCGGGCGCGCCGATCGCGTTCGCGCTCGGCAGCGTGGCGGTGCTGTTCATGGCCTTCTTCATGCCGGCGTCCGCGCTGGATACGGTCACGCAGAACGTCTACGAGGAGATGGCCAGCATCACGCTGCTCTCCATCCCGCTCTTCATCCTGAAGGGGGCGGCGATCGGGAAGTCGAGAGCGGGGCAGGACTTGTACGCGGCGATGCACGTGTGGATGGGGCGCATTCCCGGCGGGCTGGGGATAGCCAACGTGTTTGCCTGCGCGCTGTTCGCGGCGATGGCGGGCTCGAGCCCGGCGACGTGCTCGGCGATCGGCAGCGCGGGCATTCCGGAGATGCGCAAGCGGGGGTACTCGCCCGGGTTCGCGGCCGGGATCATCGCGGCGGGTGGAACGCTGGGCATCCTGTTGCCACCGTCGATCACGATGATCCTGTACGCGGTGGCGGCGGAGCAGTCGCTGGGACGGTTGTTCCTGGCGGGCATCGCGCCGGGGATCCTGCTGGTGGTGCTGTTCGCGGTGTACGCGGGGCTGCGCTATCGCAAGGAGCACGCGCTGGCGGAGGCGGAGTACAAGCGCTCGGGGACGGCTTCAGCGCTGCTGGCGCAGGAGACCTTCACCACGCGTCAGAAGTTCGAGATGCTGCCGCGAGTGGTCCCGTTCGTGCTGCTGCTGATCGGCGTGATGGTGGCGCTGTATGGCGGGTTTGCGACGCCGTCGGAGACGGCGGGGCTGGGGGCGCTGCTGGCGTTGGCGTTGATCGCCGGGATCTATGGCGTATGGCGGCCGCGGGACGTGGCGCCGATCCTCACGTCGACGCTGAAGGAGTCGACCATGCTGATGTTCATCATCGGCATGTCGCTGCTGTTCTCGTATGTGATGAGCTACCTGCACATCAGCCAGGCCGTGGCGGAGTGGATCGTCGGGATGCACCTGTCGAAGTGGGTGCTGCTGGCGGCAGTGCTGCTGATGGTGATCCTGCTGGGGTTCTTCCTGCCGCCGGTGAGCATCATCCTGATGACGGCGCCGATCATCCTGCCGCCGCTGAAGGCAGCGGGGTTCGACCTGATCTGGTTCGGGATCCTGATGACGATCGTGATGGAGACGGGGCTGATTCACCCGCCGGTGGGGTTGAACATCTTTGTGATCAAGAACATTGCGCCGGATATCGATCTGAGGGACATCATCTGGGGGGTGCTGCCGTTCGTCGTCCTGATGCTGCTGGCGGTGCTGTTGATCTGCATCTTCCCGGGGATCGCGACGGGGTTGCCGGATTTGGTGATGGGGGCGGTGGCGACTCCGCACTGAAGGGGAGTAAGTCAATGCGCCGGCCTGAGATCTCAGTCGCCTTCGGCTCTTGCTGCACTGACGCCAGTACCTCACACGATGAGTCTTGGCCGAACGGACTTTTGTAGTGCCGAGGCTGGGGCGCTCCGCCCCAACGACAACATCCCGAGCGGCACACGTGCAAGATGGGCCACATGAATTTCCGCTTTTTCCACCTCAACATGAGGTATGCTTTGCGGAAATCCTCATGGAGCCATGCCGTGGACGACTTTGATTTGACCGCATTCGATGAGTTCGCTCCGAGCGAGCGCACTATTTCGGATCCTGTGCGCGTTGAGCGGCGACTTCAAGAGTTATCTCCAGACTTAACGGCGGACTTGCTGCTTGGCGCGATCATGGGTGGACTTGGTGCTCGCAACGAAACGACGCAGGCTTCGGCGCCGACGGCCGGTGGGTTGAAGCAATGGCTCGAGACAGTTGAGGTTATCCGCCGAGAATTGAGCACTCATGGCTGGAAAATCCACAACAGAAAGAACTGCCCCTTTATTACGTCGCAGGATAGAGCTGTTTCCATTGTCGTAATGACCGGCGATAGTGAAACAGGGAGGATTGGCGTGTCCGATCCAACAAACGCGGCCGAAAAGGGGTCGGTGGCGGAGGGCTACGTTAATGTCAACATGCAACTTGAGCTTTTCAACGAAGCTGCTGTTCGATTCGCGGAACGAAATAGCAAAGGTACCCAAGTTTTAGCGTTTCTGTACCATTACGATCGCAAACTCAACGAGGTTCGCTTTGAACTCTCGTGCCCAATTGCGTTCAATGGCAAGCAGATCACAAAATGGGGCGAACGTTTGATTTTCGGTAGTGTGCCTAATAGCCCGCATGATCAAGTTGATATTGCTCCGAAACCAATCGCTCCCGCGAACGTCGAAGTAGAGCCAAAGACCGGAACCTTTGAGTAAAGAGATGGCTGTAGTTAATCCTTCGCAGATCACATTTGCGAGGGTTAGAAGGCGATGGAGTAAAGCTCAGCTAGCTAAGGAGCTTGGCGTCACGAGTCGAAGTATTCAAAACTACGAATCGGGCGCTTCCTCTCCAGAAGCCGAAACCCTGGCAAAGATCGCAGAACTGCTGAACTTCCCTCAGCAGTTCTTTTTCTTTGATGAACCAATGCCCTCGATTGGAGAGCATTCTGCAAGCTTCCGGTCTTTGAGCAAAATGACGGACGCGATGAAGAACTGTGCGCTCAGCGCCGGTGCGATCGCTTTCCGAATCAACGCTTGGATTGAGGACAAGTTCAATTTGCCCGAAGCGGACTTGCCGGACCTCAGTGACTTAACGCCAGAGGACGCAGCTGCAACTCTTAGAAGGATGTGGGAGCTTGGAAATGCTCCGATCGGAAATGTTGTTCACCTGCTGGAGTCAAAAGGCATACGAGTCTTCTCGCTGGCAGAGGAAGCTCGCGAGGTCGATGCTTTCTGCGTATGGCACGAAGGAAAACCGTTTGTTTTCTTGAACACTAAGAAGTCTGCGGAACGAAGCCGATTTGATGCGGCCCATGAATTGGGTCACTTGGTGCGGGATGTTTATAGTATGAAGCACGGGATCGCTCGCGGACCAGAAATGGAACGCGATGCTGATGCTTTCGCATCGGCTTTCCTAATGCCGCGGCAAAGCATGGTTGCGCGAAAGCCTCCCGTCTTCACCCTTAAATATCTGATTGAGTACAAAAAGTACTGGGGCGTATCACTCGCGGCGCTCGCCTATCGCTATAACGCGCTTGGCCAAATGACGGAATGGACGTACCGAAATCTTTGCATTGAAATTGCTAGGAATGGTTACCGCACCAATGAGCCGGAGGCGATGGAACGAGAAACCTCGCAGCTCATTTCGAAAGTTTTAGCTTTCTTGAAGGAAAAGAAGTTTGGTCGAGGTCAAATTGCAGAGGCGCTGTCGATCAGCGTTGACGAGATAAACGCTTTGACTTTCAACCTTACAACACTCTCGGTTCTGTTGGGAAGCGGTGAGTCCAGCTCGAAATCTGAGCCACCGAAGTTGAGGGTGGTTTAGCTTCACAAACTTAAAAGCCGGCTTGCGATCTGAGCAAGCCGGCTTTTTTCATTTCGCTACATTGCTAATTTAGTCCTTCCGATCAGTAGACTAACTCATATCGATGGTCTAGGTGAGGTGTGAAATATTCACTTCGGGTCCCCAATGCTGTCGGAAGTACTCGGCGACGATCCGGCGGTGGCAATGATGTGGCTTGTCTTCACTGCAGAGAAGGCATCCATCTTGAATAGCCTCCTTCGGAATCTCTCGTTCAATTCGTCTTTGTGCCATTAGGTCCAAGAAGCGGGCCTCATATGTGCTCCAGTCTCCGCCGTTCTTTTTATATTCGTCCAGCATTTCTTGTGTGGGGGCGAGGAGCGGCATGTGAATGTATTCGATCCCGCAGATTTGCTCGAGGAAATAAGCCAGATCGTCACGTTTGGCAAAACCCGCTAGTTGAGATACGTTGTTAAGCCGAACATCGACAACCTTACGGGCTCCGGAGTGGCGAAGAAGTTCGAAAAACTTCTTCGCACTTTTTTTGGTGAAGCCAATCGTGTAGAGATTCATTCCTAGACTCCAGGGTGAGGAATCATCGCGGCGACAAGCTTGTACTGGCAGACGCTTCCGTCGTTCTTAGTAAAAGGTTCGCTGAGGCTCACAGTCAGCAGGCAATCCTGATAAGCATAGTTTCCGTTCGCCTGGGCTTTAAAGTATGGCTCCCATTCCGAGTCAGTTAGGGAGAAGTTATAGCGAACTCCTCGATGTTCGAACTCGATGCGTACCTTTTTTTTGTCGAAGGAGGTGATCACTTTCACCTCTACCAGCGGAACCCGAATCATGCAAATGGATGACGTTAGGCCCTGTGCGCGCTCCAAAGGGATTTCGTCGTTCAGTCCGTTATAGGTTCTAAATCCGTTCACCCATAGTACCGCGGGATGTTCTGCAATAGCTGCCGCTTCGTCCCACGTCAAAGTGCCCTGTTTCACCCACCAATGTGAATCGGCGACTAGCCAGTTCTCAGTCTGGCAGGAATGAGGATTAGCGTGATGTAGTGGCACCCTAATCACGTCGAGCGGTTTTGGCTCAGAGCGGTCGAAGAGCATTCGCTCCATCGAATTCAACCCTTCGCCTTCTCGCGCGCTGACGGGTCGAATCCATCCCATCGCATTGTTATTAATTAGTTCGCGACCTGCTAGGCAGCGTTCACTGTGCTTGCGCGAATTCGCCAGCAGTACGATTGTTTTTGTAAGCATTTCCCTCCCTGTGTGGCCCTCAATTATTGGCTGGCATCGGTCCCCTCGGGCTCGTCGGGGAGTCGATCCAGGTATCCGGCAATGACGTCGCCGTGACATGCTTCTGGCTTACAGAAACATGCAAGTCGCAGCCCACGCATTGCAAGTACACCTTTTTTGAAGCCCTCGTCAGAGGCAATCTTTTCTTCAAAATAAGTCTTATAACGTTCAATGACTTCTGCGCGATCCGGACCCTCGCCATTTCCAATGGCATATGGGTTGCCCCAAGGTGATCCTCGCCCGATGTACACGTCATAATCGTTTGTCTTCTTCTTGTTGACTACCCGTGTAACTTGTATTGTGATGAGTTTTGTCTTCTTCTTTTGGAAGCGAGCCTCAAACAATAAACTAGCTAAGTCGTCGCCGTCCCAGAGCAGGATCAAATGGTCGAAAGCCGCCATCGCTTTTCGTGCCGACAGCGGAGTTTGCGCCTTGACCGTTTCTGCATCGGGGCGGAACTCTTGGACGAAGCGTTTCAACGCCCGGTTTCCGTCGACAAAGCCCACAATGCCGGCGAATCCTTCGAAACCTTCTAGGTGCCGGCGAATGGCGACCTCGGGGACACTTGATGAAGCGGCCAGCAGCAGTTTGGTAAGTTCCACGATCAACCTAACGTTTAGATACATCCTACAAGCAAGGGCCGTACAGTTGGAAGTGGACCGCTCAAGTAGGGGTGCTAAGCCATGCTCATGAGAAAGGGACAGACCCCCGCGCTTGGGGGCTGCTACGTGGAGAGTAATGGAATCCAGCGTGCAAATGCTCGCGCGGCTCGTCTCATGCCGCGTCGTGCTCGCCCCTTGCTGCCAGAAAGCAAAGCTCTAAGCCGACTTCCCTGGAGATTGAACGCGGCGGATTCGGCGATCGAGTCGCTGTGAGACGTCGGGCGTCAC
Source organism: Roseateles sp. (assembly GCA_039593255.1). GTDB lineage: Bacteria > Pseudomonadota > Gammaproteobacteria > Burkholderiales > Burkholderiaceae_C > Roseateles. Next base: position 25,580 of record JBCNPQ010000007.1, on the reverse strand, counting down.
TGTCAACAATCGTTCGTACATTCCATTCGTGGCGAGGCGCCGCGATTAAATAACGCCGGGGGCGAATCTGCCTCTCGCTGAATCGCGACAGACCCATGAGAACCTGCCTACACGCAATTTGAGCGCCGAGCCGCCGCGAAAGTTGCGATGCCGCCGTGACTTCGCAACCTTCGCAAAGCCAGCGCCATCCCTTCGCAACTCCCCACAACTTCATCGTTGCCCCCCAGCCCGTCCGCTGCGAACATTGTGAACTTCCCCATTTCACAACTTGCAATGGACTGGCCTACGGCGCTGTCGAGCGCTTCCTTGACCGAGATGCTTCGCAGCGAGCTGGTGCTCCCTCGGCACGCGAACCACTACGGGACCCTCTTCGGCCCTGAGGCGCTCTCCTGGCTCGGCCAGAACGCCCACATGGTCGCCGCCCGCTACTGCCACCAGGACATCGTCATGGTCGCCGTCAAGGACGTCCAGTTCCTCGCCCCCGTCCCCGTCGGCTCAGTCCTCCACCTCCATTCCCGCGTCGCTCGCGTCGGCGGCACCTCGATGACCGTCGAGGTCCACGCCCGCATCGACAATGCGGCCCCTTCCGACGTCCTCCGCGCCACCTTCGAGATGGTCGCCGTCGACGGCGGCAAACCCTGCCGGATCACCCCTCGCACGTCCCCCGCCGGACAGCCGCTACCCTCGATCCCATCGGGCCAGGCCTGAGCCTGCCCCGCCAGCTTCCCCCCAAGATTCCACTTCCAGGAGACATCCCCATGAGCGACACCACGACCGCGAACGCGGCAGCCGCCCCCGCCTTCAAGCCCAAGAAATCCGTCGCCCTGTCCGGCGTCGCCGCCGGCACCACCGCCCTGTGCACCGTCGGCCGCACCGGCAACGACCTGCACTACCGCGGCTACGACATCCTCGAACTCGCCGAACGCTGCGAGTTCGAAGAAATCGCCCACCTGCTCGTCCACGGCAAGCTTCCCAACGTCGCCGAACTCCGCGGCTACAAGGCCAAGCTGAAGTCCCTCCGCGGCCTGCCCGCCGCCGTCATGGACGCGCTCGAAACCCTCCCGGCCGCCGCCCATCCCATGGACGTGATGCGCACCGGCGTCTCCGCCCTCGGCTGCTCGCTCCCCGAGAAGGACGACCACAACCTCCCCGGCGCCCGCGACATCGCCGACAAGCTCATGGCCTGCCTCGGCTCCATGCTGCTGTACTGGTACCACTACAGCCATAACGGCCGCTCCATCGAGGTCGAAACCGACGACGACTCCATCGGCGCCCACTTCCTGCACCTGCTCCACGGCGAACCGCCGTCGGAAAGCTGGGAACGCGCCATGCACACCTCGCTGATCCTCTACGCGGAGCACGAGTTCAACGCCTCCACCTTCACCGCCCGCGTCATCGCCGGCACCGGCTCCGACATGCACTCGGCCATCGCCGGCGCCATCGGCGCCCTGCGCGGTCCCAAGCACGGCGGCGCCAACGAGGTCGCCTTCGAAGTCCAGAAACGCTACGACTCCCCCGACGAGGCCGAAGCCGACATCCGCCGCCGCGTCGAGGCCAAGGAAGTCGTCATCGGCTTCGGCCACCCCGTCTACACCGTCTCCGACCCCCGCAACGAGGTCATCAAGAAGGTCGCCCGCTCCCTCTCCCAGGAAGCCGGCTCGACCAAGATGTTCGACATCGCCGAACGCCTCGAGAAGACCATGTGGGACGCCAAGAAGATGTTCCCCAACCTGGACTGGTTCAGCGCGGTGAGCTATCACATGATGGGCGTCCCCACCGCCATGTTCACCCCGCTGTTCGTCATCGCCCGCACCAGCGGCTGGGCCGCCCACGTCGTCGAACAACGCCAGGACAACAAGATCATCCGCCCCAGCGCCGTCTACACCGGCCCGGAAGACCAGGTCTTCGTCCCCCTGGCCCAACGCCCCTGAAGCCACGACCCTGAGTCAGCGGCCTCGACGCCGCGACCCGGACACACCGGGTCGCCACGTCGCCCGCCCTGACCGCGATGAACGCGATGACCGCATGAGAGAAGTTTCAGCAATGCCAGCCACGACGCCCGCATCCACCATCGCCTCGGCGATCCCGCTCAACGAGCAATGGCGCAAGCCGCTGGCCGGCACCGCCCTCGACTGGTTCGACGCGCGCGCCGCCGTCGAGGCGCTGCGCCCCGGCGCGTGGGAACGCATGTCCTACACCGCCCGCGTCCACGCCGAGAACCTGGTGCGCCGCTGCGAGCCCGCCGCCCTCGACGAGTGCCTGCTGCAGCTCGCCGACGGCAAGGCCGATCGCGACTTCCCCTGGTACCCCGCCCGCGTCGTCTGCCACGACATCCTCGGCCAGACCGCGCTCGTGGACCTGGCCGGCCTGCGCGACGCGATCGCCGACCAGGGCGGCGATCCCGCGAAGGTGAACCCGGTCGTGCCGGTGCAGCTGATCGTCGACCACTCGCTGGCCGTCGAGTGCGGCGGCTACGACCCGCAGGCCTTCGAGAAGAACCGCGCGATCGAGGATCGCCGCAACGAGGACCGCTTCCACTTCATCGAGTGGTGCCGCACCGCGTTCCGCAACGTCGACGTGATCCCGCCGGGCAACGGGATCATGCATCAGATCAACCTGGAGCGGATGTCGCCGGTCGTGCACGTGGACCGCGGCGTCGCCTATCCCGATACCTGCGTCGGCACCGACAGCCACACGCCCCATGTCGACGCGCTCGGCGTGATCGCCGTCGGCGTCGGCGGACTGGAAGCGGAGAACGTGATGCTCGGCCGCGCCTCGTGGATGCGCCTGCCCGACATCGTCGGCGTCGAACTCACCGGCCGCCGCCAGCCCGGCATCACCGCCACCGACCTGGTCCTCGCGCTGACCGAATTCCTGCGCAAGGAAAAGGTCGTCGGCGCCTACCTGGAGTTCTACGGCGACGGCGTCGCCGGCCTCACCCTCGGCGACCGCGCCACCATCTCCAACATGGCGCCCGAATACGGCGCCACCGCCGCGCTGTTCTCGATCGACGAGCAGACCCTCACGTACCTGCGCTTGACCGGCCGCGAGGAAGCGCAGGTCCAACTGGTCGAGACCTACGCGAAGGCCGCCGGCCTGTGGTCCGGCGACGGCAACACGCTGTCCGGCGTCGTCTACCCGCGCGTGCTGAAGTTCGACCTGGCCAGCGTCGTGCGCAACATGGCCGGTCCGTCGAACCCGCATCGCCGCCTGCCGACCTCCGCGCTGGCCGAGCGCGGCATCGCCGGCCCGTGGACCGAGGAACCCGGCCGCATGCCCGATGGCGCCGTGATCATCGCGGCCATCACCAGCTGCACCAACACGAGCAACCCGCGCAACGTCATCGCCGCCGCGCTGCTCGCGCGCAACGCGCGCCGCCTCGGCCTGACGCGCAAGCCCTGGGTCAAGACCTCGCTTGCGCCCGGCTCGCGCGCGGTCACGCTGTACCTCGAGGAAGCCGGCCTGCTCGGCGACCTGGAGGCGCTGGGCTTCGGCGTCGTCGCCTACGCCTGCACCTCGTGCAACGGCATGTCCGGCGCGCTGGATCCCGCCATCGACCGCGAGATCGTCGAGCGCGACCTCTACGCCACCGCCGTGCTCTCCGGCAACCGCAACTTCGACGGCCGCATCCACCCGCGCGCCAAGCAGGCCTTCCTGGCCTCGCCGCCGCTGGTGGTCGCCTACGCGATCGCCGGCACCATCCGCTTCGACATCGAACGCGACGTGCTCGGCGTCGTCGAGGGCCGCGAGATCCGCCTCAAGGACCTCTGGCCCGAGGACGAGGAGATCGACGCGCTGGTCCGCGCGAGCGTCAAGCCCGAGCAGTTCCGCAAGGTCTACGAGCCGATGTTCGCGATCACCGCGGCCTCGGCCAGCAAGACCGAGCCGCTGTATGACTGGCGCGCGCAATCGACCTACATCCGCCGCCCGCCCTACTGGGAAGGCGCGCTGGCCGGCGAACGCACGCTGCGCGGCATGCGCGCGCTGGCCGTGCTGCCGGACAACATCACCACCGACCACCTGTCGCCGTCCAACGCGATCATGATGGACTCGGCCGCCGGCGAGTACCTCTTCAAGATGGGCCTGCCCGAGGAGGACTTCAACTCCTACGCCACCCACCGCGGCGACCACCTGACCGCGCAGCGCGCCACCTTCGCCAATCCGACGCTGAAGAACGAGATGGTCCGCGGCGCCGACGGCGAGGTGCTGGCCGGCTCGTTCGCGCGGCTGGAGCCCGAGGGCCAGGTCATGCGCATGTGGGAAGCCATCGAGACCTACATGGAGCGCCGCCAGCCTCTGATCATCATCGCCGGCGCCGATTACGGGCAGGGCTCGTCGCGCGACTGGGCCGCCAAGGGCGTGCGCCTGGCCGGCGTGGAAGCGATCGTCGCCGAAGGCTTCGAGCGCATCCACCGCACCAACCTGATCGGCATGGGCGTGCTGCCGCTGGAGTTCCTCGCCGGGACGACGCGCCTGACGCTCGGCCTGGACGGCTCGGAGACCTACGACGTGCAGGGCGCGCTGTCGCCGCGCGCGACGCTGACGCTGATCGTGCATCGCCGGAACGGCGAACGCGTTGAGGTGCCGGTGCGCTGCCGCCTCGACACCGCCGAGGAGGTCGAGGTCTACCAGGCCGGCGGCGTGCTGCAGCGCTTCGCCCAGGACTTCCTGGCCGCGGCCGAAGCGGCCTGAGCGCCGAGCGCAACGACAACGGATGCAGTCATGAGCTTTCTCCCTCAAGTGAAGATCCCCGCGACCTACCTGCGGGGCGGTACCAGCAAGGGCGTGTTCTTCCGCCTGGACGACCTGCCCGAAGCGGCGCGCGTGCCCGGCGCCGCGCGCGACCGGCTGCTGATGCGCGTCATCGGCAGCCCCGACCCCTACGGCAAGCAGATCGACGGCATGGGCGGCGCGACCTCCAGCACCAGCAAGACGGTGATCATCTCGCGCAGCACGCAGCCGGGGCACGACGTCGACTACCTGTTCGGCCAGGTCGCCATCGACACCGCGCTGGTGGACTGGTCCGGCAACTGCGGCAACCTATCCGCGGCGGTCGGCCCGTTCGCGATCCAGGCGGGCTTCATCGACGCCTCGAAGCTGCCGCGCGACGGCATCGCCACCGTGCGCATCTGGCAGGCCAACATCGGCAAGACCATCGTGGCCAAGGTGCCGATGCGCGACGGCATGGTGCAGGAGAGCGGCGACTTCGAGCTCGACGGCGTCACCTTCCCCGCCGCGGAAGTCGAGCTGGCCTTCCTCGATCCGGGCAATGACGACGCGGACGGCGACGACGCCGGCGGCGCGCTGTTCCCGACCGGGAACGTCGTGGACGTGCTGACGCTGCCCGAGGAGCTCGTGGCCGGCGGCAGGCTGCGCGCGACGCTGATCAACGCGGGCATCCCGGCGGTCTTCGTCGATGCGAAGGACCTGGGCTACTCGGGCACCGAGCTGCAGGACGCGATCAACGGCGACGCCGCGGCGCTCAAGCGCCTCGAGGCCATCCGCGCGCACGCGGCGCTGCACATGGGCCTGATCAAGACGCTGGACGAGGCGAAGACCCGGCAGCACACGCCGAAGCTGGCCTTCGTCGCGCCGCCGGCGACCTACCGCGCGTCGAGCGGCAAGACCGTCGACGCCGGCGGCATCGACGTGCTGGTGCGCGCGATGTCCATGGGCAAGCTGCACCACGCGATGATGGGCACGGCGGCGGTGGCCATCGGCACCGCGGCCGCGATCCCCGGCACGCTGGTGTGCGAGGCCGCGGGCGGCAGGGCGCTGCCGGCGGTGCGCTTCGGCCATCCGTCGGGCACGCTGCGCGTCGGCGCGGAGGCCGTGCAGGAGAACGGCGCCTGGCGCGTGACGCAGGCGGTGATGAGCCGCAGCGCCCGCATCCTGATGGAAGGCACCGTGCGCGTGCCCGCCGAGGCGCTGTGATCGGCTCCGGCTGATCTCGCCACCGACATCCGTTTCGAATTCGACTTCAGACATTCAAAGAGAACTGACATGACATCGACCCGCAAGAAGCTGCGCGCGCTGGTGAACGAACGCCGTGGCGTGCTGGTGCCGGGCGCGTTCAACGCGCTGTCGGCCAAGGTGATCGAGGACCTCGGCTTCGAGGCGATCTACGTGACCGGCGCCGGCGTGACCAACATGTGGTTCGGCCTGCCGGACCAGGGCTTCATGGGCCTGTCCGAGATCGCCGACCACACCGCGCGCATCCGCGACGCGGTGGAGCTGCCGCTGATCGTCGACGCCGACACCGGCTTCGGCAACGCGCTGAACGTGCGCCACACGGTGCGCGTGCTCGAACGCGCCGGCGCGGACTGCATCCAGCTCGAGGACCAGGTGGCGCCCAAGCGCTGCGGCCACTTCACCGGCAAGGAGGTCATCTCGACCGAGGAGGCCGTGAGCAAGATCAAGGCGGCGGTGGATGCGCGGCGCGATCCGGACTTCCTGATCATGGCCCGCACCGATGCGTGCGCCACGCAGGGCTTCGAGGCGGCGATCGAGCGGGCGCAGCGTTTCGCCGAGGCGGGCGCGGACATCCTGTTCGTCGAGGCCGTGACGAAGATGGAAGAGATCCGCGCGCTGCCGCAGCGGCTGGCGACGCCGCAGTTGATGAACATGGTCATCGGCGGGAAGACGCCGATCACCGATGCGGGGGAGCTGCAGCAGATGGGCTATGGCGTGGTGCTGTATGCCAACGCGGCGCTGCAGGGCGCGGTCGCGGGCATGCAGAAGGCGCTGGGGACGCTCAAGGCGCAGCGTCGCATCGACGAGGACCCTAACCTGGTGATCCCGTTCGCCGAGCGCCAGCGCCTGGTGAACAAGCCGGAGTGGGACGCGCTGGAGAAGAAGTACACCTGAGGACTCCGACGGCCGCTGGCCCTCACCCCCACCCTCTCCCGCAAGCGGGAGAGGGAGTGAGAATGCACCGCGCGGACCTGGAGACGGCAACGCTCCTCTTACCCCCTCTCCCGCTTGCGGAAGAGGGAGTGAGACTGCACCGAACGGACCTGGAGACGGCATCGCTCCTCTTACCCCCTCTCCCGCTTGCGGAAGAGGGAGTGAGACTGCACCGAGCGGACCTGGAGACGGCAGCGCTCCTCTTACCCCCTCTCCCGCTTGCGGAGAGGGAGTGAGACTGCACCGAACGGACCTGGAGACGGCAGCGCTCCTCTTACCCCCTCTCCCGCTTGCGGAAGAGGGAGTGAGACTGCACCGAACGGACCTGGAGACGGCATCGCTCCTCTTGCCCCCTCTCCCGCTTGCGGAAGAGGGAGTGAGACTGCACCGAACGGACCTGGAGACGGCATCGCTCCTCTTGCCCCCTCTCCCGCTTGCGGAAGAGGGAGTGAGACTGCACCGAACGGACCTGTAGACGGCAACGCTCTTCTTACCCCCTCTCCCGCTTGCGGGAGAGGGCAGGGGTGAGGGCCAGCGGCCTAGGCAGTCAACGACAATCCCCGCATGACCTCCGCCGTCCCGCCGCCGCCCGCCCAGCCCCGCAATCCCCTGCACGGCATGACGCTCGAAGCCATCGTCACCGCGCTGGTCGACGAGTACGGCTGGGAGGGCCTCGACGACCGCATCCCCCTGCGCTGCTTCGCCTTCGAGCCGAGCATCAAGTCCAGCCTGAAGTTCCTGCGCAAGACGCCGTGGGCGCGCGAGAAGGTCGAGGGGCTCTACCTCTTCATGCTCCGGGAGCGCCGGCGGAATTCGACGCCGCCGTGACCGGCGACACCACCGACCAGCCGAGCACCGTGTACAGCGCGGCGCCGGCCTCGGTGGCCACCAGCACGCCGTGCGTGGCGCCCAGGCCGATGGCCGCCTCGGACAGCGCGGCCATCACGCAGCGTCCGAGCCCCTTCCTGCGGTGTGCCTCGGATGTCACGATCTGATCGAAGGTCGCGAACGCGCCGTCGACCGCGGCCTGGCCGCTCGCCGCGACCTCTCCCGATTCAGTGACCAGCCTGACCGACACGATCGCCCCAGCCCGCTCCGACTGGACACGGTAGCCCGCGACGGCCGTCGCGTCCGTCTTGCCGGCGAGGGCGGCCGCCATCAGGAACTCCGGCGCATACACCGTCCAGTCGCTGGAGAGAAGCCGAGCGACATCCTCCGGCGCCGCACACACCTTGAGCCACGTGCCAGGCGCCACATCGATGGACACGAGCTTCCGAAGCACCTCGTAATCCAGGCGCGGCAGGACGTAGCGCGTGACCTGATCGGGCTTTCCGACCAGGATCCGGAACAAGCCGGGGCCTTCGACCGGCGCCGGCGTGCCGCGCGAGATCGCCCATCCGCATGCCCAGGCCCGTGCTGCATCCGCAGGATTGAAGGCGTCGAGGCCGAAGGATCCCGATGGATCCGAGGTGGGTGAAGTCATTCGGAAGCGCGCAGGCGAGGAGCGAATCGTCGGGACATCTTCCTCCGAACGCGACCGTTCGCGGAAGGTCATGCACGACGCAAGGCCCGACCCTCTCGCGGTGCTTGGGCGGCACCTCGTCGGCACGCGAGCAGGCCCTCGAGCGGGCCCCTGCGCGTTGGCGCGCCGCAACGCCACGCACCATGACGACTTGCACGCGTGCGGCCTCGCCCCCATCATCCGCGTCCATTGCTGAAGGCGCCGACGACAGCGCCCGCATGACGGAGAATCCCCCTATGTCCTCCCTGTTCATCTCGACCATCGACTGAACACGGTTCCCGAGCCCCGGCTGAACCGTGTCTGTTCCCAGATACGGCCTCAGACCGCGCGGCATGCAAAGCCCCGCCGCCATTGAGCCGGGGCTTTTGCTTTTCGGAAACCGCAATGAGTGCACAACTCCGTTCCCGCGCCCTCCAGGAGGGGCGGGTCAAGGCCTTGCGCCGCATGAAACAGCCGATGACGCTGGTGCTCGAGACGAGCCCCGGCGCGCGCGACCCCGTGGCGCGCGCGCTGGCCCAGCGCGGCCTGCGAGGCGCCGGCCAACACATCCAGAGCCGCGGCGCGCAACGCCGCGCCGATCGCATGGCGCTGCAGGCGCTGCTGCGAAGAGAGGAATGGGATGAATGAGTCCCCGATCCTGCGCGACCAGCTGGCGCAGAAGAACAAGCAGCTGCAGGAGATCGCCGCCCAGCTCAAGACCGAGCTGTTCGGCATCGACGCCACCATCGACCGCGTCGTCGACGCGGTGCGCGCCTGGTACGTGCTGCCCGAGCTCGTCACGCGGCCCGTCATCGTCTGCCTCTGGGGCCTGACCGGCACCGGCAAGACGCAGCTCGTGCGCCGCCTGACCCAGCTGCTGGGCTTCTACGACCGCTTCGTGGAAGTCCAGATGGACGGCTTCTCCAACGGTGCCGGCTGGCGCGGCGCGCAGAGCATCTCCGGCATGCTGACGCAGTCCGGCGTGCGCGAGGGCGAGCCCGGCGTGCTCGCGCTCGACGAGTTCCAGCGCTTCCGCACGATCGACGCCAAGCGCAACGAGGTCCGCGTCGAACGCTACCAGGACGTGTGGGCGCTGCTGTCCGACGGACGCCTGCCGCCAGCGCTCTCGCTGCTGGGCGACATCGAGTCGTCCATCGCCGAGGCCGCCTTCGACGCCGAACGCGCCGATGCCGACGAGGTCAAACGGCGCTTCAAGCTGCGCAGCTGGGAGGCGCAGGAGCTGCAGCGCAATCTCAAGCTCGACGTGCCGCTGCTGGAGATCATGAGCTGGACGCCGGACGAGATCCAGGAGCGCCTGCGCGCCTTTCGCGACAGCGGCCAGCAGCGCTGGGAGACCGACTACAGCAAGCTGCTCATCTTCGTCTGCGGCAACCTCGACGAGATGTACGAGGACCTCGCCACCAGCGTCGACGACTGCGACAGCGACGCCGACATCTTCCACGCGCTGACCGGCAAGCTGAGCCTCATCGACGTCAAGCAGGCGCTGAACAAGCGCTTCAAGCCGGAGCAGGTGGCGCGGCTGGGCAACGAACATGTGATCTATCCGTCGCTGTCGCGCCGTGCGTACCAGCAACTCATCGCGCAGGGCTGCGATCGTTACGCCCGCGAGACCGAGGCGGGTTGCGGCGTGCGCTTCGAGATCGAGGACAGCGTGCGCGAGCAGATCTACGCCAACGCCGTGTTCCCCGCGCAGGGCACGCGGCCCTTGTTCTCGTCGCTGCATGCGATCGTCGGCGCCAGCCTGACGAAGGCGGCGCTGTGGGCGATCGAGCAGGGCGCCGCGGCGGGCGACGAGGTGAGGCTGAGCGCCGACGGCAGAAGCCTGGTCGCGCATTGGCAGGACCGGTCGCACGCGATCGCCGCGCCGTTCGAGATCAACCGGCTGCGCCAGCGCAACAACGAGGACTTCCGCGCGCTGCTGGCGGTGCACGAGGCGGGGCATGGACTCGTCCATGCCCTGCTGTTCGGCCGCGCGCCGCAGGAAATCAAGATCCACGTGGCCAGCTTCGAGGGCGGCTACAACGCGTACACCTCGCGCAAGGTGTGGTCGCGGCGGAATCTGCTCGATTCGATCTGCGTCAGCCTGGCGGGCCGCGCGGCGGAGCTGCTGGTCTTCGGATCGGCGATGAGTTCCAGCGGCGCGGAAAGCGACCTGCGCAAGGCCACGGGCACGGCAGCACGGATGCTGCGTCATCTCGGCCACGGCGAACGCATCGGCCGCTGCGACGTCAGTGCCGACAGCGACGACAACATCTGCACCGACGTCGAAGCGAGCAACGCGCCGATCGAGGCACTGTTGCGGACCGAGCACGAGCGTGCCACGGCGTTGATCGTCTCGCATCGCGACGCGCTGCTGGCGCTGGTGGACGAGTTGATGGCGCGAGGCCTGGTGACGCCCGAGCGTTTCGCGGTGGTCGTCGGCCTGCCGCTCGGCCGGGCGGAAGATGCCTTGGATCCGTATGCGGAGCGGCTGGCGGAGTTCCGGGCGTTGCCTCTCAGGACGGGACTCCAAATCCCGGAGGCGCACCCGCAGCCTGCTTGATCAGCGCTACCGCGACTTCCAACAGCGTTGCCACCAGCCTCCGGAAGTCGAACCGCGTGGGTTCTCATGAGATCGACCTCAGCCCGTGAACCGATACGACACCAGCGACTCGCTGTCGCTGTCCGTCACCAGCGCCTTGCCGGCTGGCGGGAAGGCCCGCTGCACGCAGTGCTCGCGTGGGCACACGCGGCAACCCGGGCCGATCGGGATCGCCTGCTTGGACACCGTGTTCTCGTCGAAGCTCAACCCCTCGGCGTACACGAGCTCCCGCGCATGCGAGATGTCGCAGCCCAGCCCGATCGCGAACAGCTTGCGCCGCGCGAGGTACCCGCCGCCGCCGTGGCGCTCGATCGTCCGCGCGATGCCGAAGAAACGGCTGCCATCGGGCATCTCGGCGATCTGCGTGAGGAAACGCCCCGGCTGCGCGAAGGCCTCGTGCACGTGCCACAGCGGACACGCGCCGCCGTGCCGCGCGAAGTGGAAACTCGTCGCGCTCTGCCGCTTCGAGATGTTCCCCGCCTGGTCCACGCGCACGAAGTAGAACGGCACGCCACGATTGCCGTTGCGCTGCAGCGTCGACAGGCGGTGGCAGATCGTCTCCACGCTCACCTGGAAGCGCTGCTGCAGCAGCTCGATGTCGTAGCGCGCATGCCGCGCCGCGGTCAGGAAGTCGCCGTACGGCAGCAGCGTCGCGCCGGCGAAGTAGTGCGCGAATCCTTGTCGCGCCAACGCCCGCGTCGCCTCGTCGACGAAGGCGCCCGCGCCGAGTTCCGCCTCGATGGCGTCTGCCTCCGCGATCAGCGCGTACTGCGTCGCCAGCTGGAACGCCTGTTGCGCGTCGCTCAGGAATCGCGGCAAGCGCAGCAGCTTGCGGCGCGCGTCGTACTGGCGCAGGAATGAATCGGACGATTCCTCCCGCGCCCCGACCTCGCCGTCCACTTCAGTCCTGACCCCGTAGCGCTGCTGCAGCAGGTCCCGCAGCGGCTGGGCGCGTCGTCCCGGCGCCAGACCGAGCGTCCGCGCCAGCTCCTCGCCGCGCAGGTCGAGTTCGTCCAGGTGGTTGTTGCGGCGGTTGAGGTGATCGCGCACCGCCTCGTGCGGCAGCGGCTCACCGCGGAAGGATGCTGGCGCGCCGGCCGCCTCGCGGCCCTGCTCGCCGTAGAAGCGGTCGATCATCTGCGAGTGCTCGTCCTGCAGCCGCAGGTAACGCTGATGCAGCGCGACGTAGGACTCCGCCAGCTCCGGCGCCTGCTCCACCAGCCGCGCGACTTGAGCCGGCGCCATCACCGTGCTCGTCAGCGAGCGGTCGCGCAACGCCGCGTCCAGGTCCGCCAGCAGCTGCTGGTCCTGCTCCTCCGAGAACTGCCCGATGCCGCCGCCGAACACCTCCGCGAGCTTGATCAGCACGCTCGCCGTCACCGGCCGCTGGTTGGTCTCGATCTGCGACACGTAGCTCAGCGACAGCGCCAGCCGGCTCGCGAGCTCGGCCTGGTTCCACTGCAGCTGCTCGCGCAGGCGCCGGATCCGCGGGCCGATGAACAGCTTGCGGGACGTGCTCGGCGCGGAGCCGTGGGGGCCGTCGGTGCGTTTCACAGGATTCGCCGATTTCACAGAATTCATGTGGAGTGATTCGCCGCGGCACCGCTTCACACGAGGAGCAAGTGGCGCTTTGCAAATCTTGTGGATAGATTCTCTGTGAAATTCAACCGACCGTCGAGTGCGTCGCACACCGGCTTCGACCGATGGCCTCGAGATCCTGGAGACCCCGCATGAGCCGCGAAGACCTGCCCCGCATCCCGTTGCTGATCAACGGCGAATTCGTCCAGTCGCGCAGCACCGACTGGCGCGACGTCATCAACCCCGCCACCCAGCAGCGCCTGGCCCGCGTGCCGATGGCGACGCCCGATGAAGTGGAGGCCGCGATCGCCGCCGCGCGCGAAGCGTTCAAGACCTGGCGCAAGGTGCCCATCGGCCAGCGCGCGCGCATCTTCCTCAAGTACCAGCAACTGATCCGCGACAACATCAAGTCGCTGGCCGCGACGTTGACGGCGGAGCAGGGCAAGACGCTGGCCGACGCGGAAGGCGACGTGTTCCGCGGCCTGGAGGTGGTCGAGCACGCCGCCAACATCGGCTCGCTGCAGATGGGGGAACGCGCCCACAACGTCGCCGGCGGCGTCGACACCTACACCCTGCTGCAGCCGCTGGGCATCTGCGCCGGCATCACGCCGTTCAACTTCCCCGCGATGATCCCGCTGTGGATGTTCCCGATGGCCATCGCCTGCGGCAACACCTTCGTGCTGAAGCCGTCCGAGCAGGACCCGATGGTGACGATGCGGCTGGTCGAACTCGCGATCGAGGCCGGCATCCCCAAGGGCGTGCTCAACGTCGTGCACGGTGGCGAGGACGTCGTCAACGCGCTGTGCGACCACGCCGACATCCGCGCCGTGTCCTTCGTCGGATCGACGCGCGTCGGCACGCTGGTCCACGATCGCGCGACCAAGGCCGGCAAGCGCGTGCAATGCATGATGGGCGCGAAGAACCACGCCGTCGTGCTGCCCGACGCGCACAAGGAGCAGACGCTCAACGCGCTCGCGGGCGCCGCCTTCGGCGCGGCCGGGCAGCGTTGCATGGCGGTGTCGGTGGCGGTGCTCGTCGGCGCGGCGCGCGAGTGGCTGCCGGACCTGGTCGCCAAGGCGAAGGGACTGAGCGTCGGCGCCGGCGATTCGGCGACCACCGACGTCGGTCCGCTGATCTCCTGCGCGGCGCGCGACCGCGTCGAGAGCCTGATCGCCCGCGGCATCGAGGACGGCGCGACGCTGGCGCTCGACGGCCGGCTGCCGCCGCTGAGCGGCGTGCTCAAGGAAGGCAACTTCGTCGGCCCGACGATCTTCAGCGGCGTGAAGCCCGGCATGACGATCTACGAGCAGGAGGTCTTCGGCCCCGTGCTCTGCGTGGCCGAGGCCGACACGCTCGACGACGCGATCGCGATGATCAACGCCAACCCGAACGGCAACGGCACCGCCGTGTTCACGCAGTCCGGCGCGGCCGCGCGCCGCTTCGAGGACGAGATCGACGTCGGCCAGGTCGGCATCAACGTGCCCATCCCGGTGCCGGTGCCGATGTTCTCGTTCACCGGATCGCGCGCGTCCAAGCTCGGCGACCTCGGGCCCTACGGCAAGCAGGTGGTGCTCTTCTACACGCAGACCAAGACCGTCACCGCGCGCTGGTTCGACGACGCCTCCACCGGCGGCGTCAACACGACGATCAGCCTCAAGTGAGCGGGTGAGCGCGCGATGGACTTCGAGCTCGACGAGCAGCAGCGCGCCTTCCAGCAGGCGGCGCGCGACTTCGCCCGCGACGAGATGGCGCCGCATGCGGCCGGCTGGGACGCGGAGGCGATCTTCCCGCGCGACACGCTGCGGCATGCCGGCGAGCTGGGCTTCTGCGGGCTGTATGCGCCGGCGGAATCCGGTGGGATCGGGCTGTCGCGGCTGGACGCCACCATCGTGCTGGAGGAACTCGCCGCGGCTTGTCCGTCGACGACCGCCTTCCTCAGCATCCACAACATGGCGGCGTGGATGGTCAGCGCCCATGCGTCCGAGGAGGTCGCGAGGCGCTTCGGTCCGGCGCTGTGCGGCGGCGCGATGCTGGCGTCGTATTGCCTGACCGAACCGGGCGCGGGCTCCGATGCGGCGTCGCTGCGCACCACCGCGCGCCGCGACGGCGACGCCTACGTGATCGACGGCAACAAGGCCTTCATCTCCGGCGCGGGGTCGACCGACGTGCTGGTCGTGATGGCGCGCACCGGCGGGCCGGGCGCGGACGGGATCTCCGCCTTCCTCGTGGAGGGGGATGCGCCCGGCCTCCAGTACGGCCGCAAGGAAGACAAGATGGGCTGGAACAGCCAGCCCACGCGCGCGATCGCCTTCGACGGCGTGCGCGTGCCGGTGGCGCATCGGCTGGGCGAGGAAGGGCAGGGCTTTCGCATCGCGATGCAGGGGCTGGATGGCGGCCGCATCAACATCGCGACCTGCTCGGTCGGCGCGGCGCAGGGCGCGCTGGCGGCGGCGCAGCGCTACATGCACGAGCGCCGGCAGTTCGGCCGCGCGCTGGCGGACATGCAGGCGCTGCAGTTCAAGCTCGCCGACATGACGACGGAGCTGGTGGCGGCGCGGCAGATGGTGCGCCTCGCGGCGTCCAAGCTCGATGCGAAGTCGCCCGACGCGCAGGTGTACTGCGCGATGGCCAAGCGCCTGGCCACCGACATCGGCTTCACCGTCTGCAACGAGGCGCTGCAGATCCACGGCGGCTACGGCTACATCCGCGAATACCCGCTCGAGCGCTACCTGCGCGACGCGCGCGTGCACCAGATCCTCGAAGGCACCAACGAAATCATGCGCGTCATCGTCGCGCGGCGAATGCTGCAGGACCACGCGCCGGAGGCGATCCGGTGATGAGTGCACTGAGAACTCCGTGTGGCCTCTGGCCCTCACCCCCACCCTCTCCCGCAAGCGGGAGAGGGAGTCACACCGTGCCCTTCTCCCTCTTTCGCGCTTGCGGAGGAGCAAGAACAACGGCGCTCTTCTTACTCCCTCTCCCGCTTGCGGGAGAGGGCAGGGGTGAGGGCCAGCGGCCTGTCGAAGTCAGATGACCTGCAGCCTGCCCTCGTCCTCCACACCTTCACTTCCATGACCTCATGACCGACACCACCAACACAGACATCGATGCCGGCTCCGCCTACACCGGCCTGCGCCTCGAGCGCCGCGGCCACACGGCCATCGTCACGCTGACGAATCCCCCCGCCCATACCTGGACCGCCGACAGCCTCGCCGCCTTGACGCGGCTGGTCGGCGACCTGAACCGTGACCGCGAGATCTACGCGCTCGTGATCACCGGCGACGGCGAGAAGTTCTTCAGCGCCGGCGCCGACCTGAAGCTGTTCGCCGACGGCGACAAGGGCGTGGCCGCGACGATGGCTCGCCGTTTCGGCGAGGCCTTCGAGGCGCTGTCCGGATTCCGCGGCATCAGCATCGCGGCGATCAACGGGTACGCGATGGGCGGCGGCCTGGAATGCGCGCTGGCCTGCGACCTGCGCATCGTCGAATCCCACGCGGTGATGGCCTTGCCCGAGGCCACCGTCGGCCTGCTGCCCTGCGCCGGCGGGACGCAATGGCTGAGCTGGACGGTCGGCGAGAGCTGGGCCAAGCGCATGGTGCTGCTGGGCGAGCGCGTCGATGCCGAGACGGCGCTGCGCATCGGCCTCGCCGACGACCTGGCGCCGAAGGGCGGCGCACTGGCGAAGGCCCTGCAATGGGCCGAGCGCGTCCAGGCGCAGAGCCCCACCAGCGTCACCGCCTGCAAGCGCCTGATCCAGGGCGCCCGGCACGCGTCGCCGCACTCGCAGCTCGTCGCCGAGCGCGAGGCCTTCATCGGCCTGTTCGACACCGAGGACCAGCGCGAAGGCGTCCAGGCCTTCCTCGGCAAACGCAGCCCGCAGTGGCGCAACGGCTGAGGAGCAGCGATGACGGACTCCAAGCAGGTTCCGACGGAAGCGCCGGTGCTGTTCCGTAGCGTGGTGACGGCCTCCGGGCATCGCTTCGGTCACGCGACGCTGAACGCACCGGCCAGCCTGAACGCGCTGACGCTGGCCATGGTCGACCTGCTCCAGGCGCAGTTGAGCGCATGGGCCGAGGATCCCCAGGTCGCCGGCGTGATCCTCGACGGCAACAGCGAGAAGGCCTTCTGCGCCGGCGGCGACGTCGTCGGCCTGCACGCCGCGATGCGCGCCGCCGGCGCCGGCAAGGTGCCGAAGGACGCCGCCGACTTCTTCGAGCGGGAGTACCGCCTCGATCACGCGATCCATCGTTATCCGAAGCCGCTGCTCGTCTGGGGCCACGGCATCGTCATGGGCGGCGGCATCGGCCTGATGGTCGGCGCCTCGCACCGCGTCGTGACGCCGCGCAGCCGGCTCGCGATGCCGGAGATCACCCTGGGCCTCTACCCGGATGTCGGCGGGAGCTGGTTCCTGTCGCGCCTGCCGGGGCGCACCGGGCTCTTCCTCGCGCTCACCGGGGCGCCGCTCAACGCGGCGGACGCGCTGTGGGCCGGCCTCGCCGACCGCGCCGCCCGCGCCGGGGACCTGGGCCCGTTGCTCGAAGGCATTGCCCAAGCGCGCTGGCAGGGCGACCGCGCGGCCGATGCCGAGCGGCTCGACGACCTGCTGCGCGCGTTGCCGTCGGCGGAGCTGCCCGCGCCGCAGCTCGCGCCGCATCGCGATCGCATCGATGCGCTGATCGGCCCGCACGACACCCTGGCGACGATCGCGCCGCGGCTGCGCTCGCTGGCCTGCGAGGCCGACCCCTGGCTGGCCGCGGCGGGCGCGACGTTCCAGAAGGGATCGCCCACGTCGGCGGCGCTGGCGATCGCGCTGCAGCGCCGTCTGCGCCACGCCTCGCTCGCCGAGGTGTTCCGCATGGAGTACCAGGCCGCCGTCGGCTGCTGCGTGTTCCCCGACTTCGCCGAGGGCGTGCGCGCGCTGCTGATCGACAAGGACAAGACCCCGCGCTGGTCGGGCGCCGCGCAGGAAGACGGTGGCGAGGCGCAGATCGACGCGCTGCTCGCGCCGCGCTTCACCGGTGCGCATCCGCTGGCCGATCTGCGTTGAGAGCCAGAGCACGGAGCACGGAACACGGAACACGGAACACGGAACACGGAGACAAGACCATGAGCAACACGACGACCGGACATGCAGCGGCGGCGGAACGCATCGCCTTCATCGGCCTGGGCCACATGGGCGGGCCGATGGCGGTGAACCTGGTGAAGGGCGGCTATGCGGTGACGGCCTTCGACCTGAACGAGGCGGCCTTGACTGCCGCGCGCTCGACCGGCATCACGGTCGCGCCGTCCGCGGCGGCGGCGGTGGAGGGCGCCTCGGTGGTGATCTCGATGCTGCCGGCGAGCCGGCATGTCGAGGCGCTGTTCCTCGGCCGCGGCGGCGAGGCCGGTGGCGAGGGCCGGGACGGTGAGGGCGGCCTGATCGGCCGGATCGCGCCCGGCGCGCTGGTGATCGACTGCAGCACCATCGCGCCGGCGAGCGCGCAGCGCGTCGCCGAGGCGGCGCGGTCGCGAGGGCTGGCGATGCTCGACGCGCCGGTCTCCGGCGGCACCGCGGGCGCGGCCGCGGGCACGCTGACCTTCATCGTCGGCGGCGAGGCGTCGGCGCTGGAGCGCGCGCGGCCGGTGCTGGCCGCGATGGGGGAGAACATCTTCCACATGGGCGCCTCGGGCGCCGGCCAGGTCGCCAAGCTCTGCAACAACATGGCGCTGGGCGTGATCATGGCGGTGACCGGCGAGGCGCTGGCGCTCGGTGTGTCCCACGGCCTGGACCCGCAGGCGCTGTCCGCGATGATGGCGGTCAGCACCGGCCGCAGCTGGGCCACCGAGGTCTGCAATCCCTGGCCCGGCGTCAAGCCGGAGGCGCCCGCGTCGCGCGGCTACGCCGGCGGTTTCGGCAACGACCTGATGCTCAAGGACCTCGGCCTGGCCGTCGAGGCCGCGTTGCAGGTCGGCGCCGCGGTGCCGCTGGGCGAGCTCGCGCGCAACCT
The DNA here is from genome assembly GCA_039593255.1 of Roseateles sp. Lineage (GTDB taxonomy): Bacteria > Pseudomonadota > Gammaproteobacteria > Burkholderiales > Burkholderiaceae_C > Roseateles. The sequence goes on along the minus strand of JBCNPQ010000007.1, from coordinate 7,006 downwards.
CTACGCGCTCAACAGCCGGGCCGGGCGGGGCGGGCTCGACTTCTCGAGCGTGCAGCAGTTGCTCACCAAGCCCTGAGCGCCGACCCGCGTCCTCGCATCGCCGGCCGGATCTTCAATCGCCGTTTGAAACAGAACCGTGCCGGGACGTCTTATCAGCGCGGACAGGGCTCCCTACATTGCCTCGGAGAGCGAGCCGCGGTGGCTCGATCCCGTTCAACTCCCACAGGCAGTCTCCATGTCCGATCACCCGACGAACCCCGGCTACATCATCTTCATCAAGGAGGCGACCCTCGACGAGGAGGCGCTGTCGGAGTACGGCGCCGTCGTCGGCGCGACCTTCGAGGGCCACGACGCCGAAGTGCTCGCGGCCTACGGCGCGCATGAGGTGGTCGAGGGCGAACCCGTCGAGGGCATCGTCCTGCTGCGCTTCCCGTCGCTGGTCCAGGCGCGTGCCTGGTACTACAGCCCGGCCTACCAGGCCGCGGCGAAGCACCGCTTCCGCGGTGCGGCCTATCGGGCGGTGTTCACGGAAGGCAAGGCGACCGGCAATTCGCCGAAGCGCCCGTCCGCGTAATCGATCAGCGCGCGCCGTACGTCGGCCATCGTCGACATGACCACCGGCCCGTGCTTCACGAAAGTCTCGCGGATCGGCGTCGCCGCCATCAGCACGGCGTGCGCGGGGGTGTCCGCCTCCGCCTCCAGGTGAAGAAGGCCCTCCTCGCCAGCGCGAACCGTCGTGGCCCGGCCTTCCCCGATGGCCTGCGCGTCGTCGCGCGAACGCAGCGTCACCGTGCCCGACACCACATAGAGCCACGCCCCTTCATCGGCGGACAGCGGGTGCGCGAACGAGCCGCCCGGCTTCAGCGTGACATCGAGCAGCGTGAACGGCTCCGGCGTTCCCGTCGCGCCGGCGATCTCGCCGCTGCGGCCGAGCACCACGCGCACGCGATGCGCGTCGTTCTCGATCACCGGAATGTCGTCGGCGCGCACCAGCAGCGAATGCGCCGGTCCGTGCTTCAGGCGCGAGGGCAGGTTGACGAAGATCTGCAGCGCATGCGTGCGGGCGCCGGGCTCGGGCACCTCCTCATGCGCCGCGCCGCCCGCCGCGGCCAGCCAGTACAGGTCGCCGGCGCGCAGCGTGAACTGCTTGCCGAGCGTGTCCCGGTTGAAGAAGCCGCCTTGGGCGTCCTCGAACATCAGGGTCACCGCCGACATCCCCGCATGCGGATGCGGCGCGAAGGTCGGTCCGGTCATCACGAAGTGATCGACCATCAGCAGCGGGTCCATGCGGCCGAAGAACATCTCTTCCGAGAAATGCCGCGCGGTGAAGTCGCGCCCGATCGCGTGGGGAGCGCCGGCGGTGATCGCGCCGATGCGGTCGGTGTCGACCTCGGCGGCGGCGAGCGTGTGGGTGGGGGTCATGGGGTCGTGCTCCAGAGGACGCTGACGTCGCGTCCTTGCGGAAATTCTGGAGACCGGCGGGCCCGGTGAGAAGCCGTCGGCGCTGGAGGCTGCCTCCAACCCGTTGGACGATGGCGCGTCAGTCCAGCCGCACGGCGTCCGGGAAGGCCGCGGCGATGTGCTCGATGAAGGCGCGCGTCGCGGCGGTCATGCCGCGGCGGCTGGGCATCAGCACGGTGATCGTCGCGTCCGCGGCGATCCAGTCGGGCAGCACGCGGCGCAAGGTGCCCGCGCGCACCTCGTCCCGGCAGACATAGGCCGGCAGGGCCACGATGCCGAGGCCGGCGGCCGCCGACTGCTTCAGCGTCACCATGCACGAGCCCAGGATCCTCGGCCGGATGCCCACTTGCACCACCTGCTCGGGATCGTCCGTGCGGCGCAGGCGCCACGACGGCGTGACGCTGTCGCGCTTCATGAACAGGCTGGCGCAGCCGCCGAGATCGTCCGGCGTCTGCGGCGTGCCCACCGACTCCAGGTACCCCGGCGACGCGAACAGGTGCCACGGCGCTTCGGCCAGCGGACGCTGCACCATCGTCGAATCCGGCAGGGATCCCGAGTAGGCGCGGATCGCGAAGTCGAAGCGGTCCGCCACGATATCCACGTTGTTGTCGCCCGCGTGCTGGACGATCTCCACCTTGGGATGCTTCTCCAGGAAGCTCGCCACCATGCGCGCCATCGCGAACTGCGCCGTCGCGGTGGCCACCGTGTAGCGCACCGTGCCGGCGGGCTCCTTGGAGAGGCTGCGCATCGCCAGCTCCGCCTCGTCCGCGCGGGCCAACGTGGCCACCGCGTGACTGTAGAACTCCATGCCGCCCTCGGTGAGCGTCACCTGGCGCGAGGTCCGCGCGAACAGGGTCAGGCCGAGCTCGCGCTCGAGCTGCTGGATGCGGTAGCTGACCGTCGACACCGGCCGCTCCAGCGCGCGCGCCGCCGCGGACAGACCGCCGCGGTCGGCGACTTCGACGAAGTAGCGGAAATCGTTCAGGTCGAGCATCGGTGTCCTCTCGAGGCATGCAGGCGCCGGGCGAGCGGATTGTGGCGCCGTTCGACGACGCGATCCGTGACCGGCGGTGCCAGGTCTTCCGAACGGTTGGAAGCTCGATTCAAACCGACCTCGTTGATCCGGTCCGGCCCATCGGATCGAATGAATTCACTCCGGCGACACCACCGACCGACCGCGAATCCCTCGCGGCGCTCCTCCCGAAACCGCCGTGCCGGAGCCCCTCAACCCCCAAGGAATCGACATGAAGACCAAGCGCACCCGCATGACCCGCGACAACACCGCCGTGCTGTTGATCGACCACCAGGTCGGCCTGCTGACCGGCGTGCGCGACATGCCCGTCGGCGAACTGAAGCACAACGTGGTCGGCCTGGCCAAGGCGGCCAAGGTGCTGGGCCTGCCGGTGGTGGCGATCACCACCGCCCGCGACAGCATGTGGGGTCCGACGACGCCGGAGCTCCAGGAAGCGCTGGGCGGCGGCGAGATCATGGACCGCTCCACGGTCAACGCCTGGGACTTCGCGCCCTTCGTCGACGCGGTCAAGGCCACCGGCCGCGACCACCTGATCATCGCGGGCCTGTCCTTCGAGGTCTGCGCCTCGCTGCCGGCGATCTCCGCGCAGGAGGAGGGCTTCCAGCCCATCGTCGCGATCGACGCCTGCGGCACCTTCACGCCGGCCAAGCGCGAGGCCGGCATCGCGCGTCTGGGCACGCTGGGCATCGAGGTGTCCGACTACGCGACGCTGATGGTGGAGATCATGGCCGACAACGCCGATCCGAAGGCGCTGGAGGTCTACGCCGCGCTGGACATGCCCTTCGCCGTGCTGATGGGCCAGGTGGCCGGAGCGTTGAAGGCATGAACGCCGTCGACACCCTCATCGTCGGCGGGGGATCGGCCGGCGCGGTGCTCGCCCACCGGTTGAGCGCCGACCCGTCGCGGCGCGTCGTGCTGCTGGAGGCCGGCCAGGCCTACCGGCCCAACGTCTTCCCGCGCGACCTTGCCGACGCGGACACCGCTGGCGGTCCCGATGGCCACGACTGGGGCTACACGGCCGAGACCGGCATCGACGGCCGCAGCATCCGCGCGCCGCGCGGCAAGACGATCGGCGGCTGCTCCGCGGTCAACGCGGCGGTGGCGATGCGCTCGCGGCCCGAGGACTTCGCGAAGTGGCGCGCGCTCGGCATCGAGGGCTGGGAATGGGACGAGGTGCTCGCCGCCTTCAAGGCCATCGAGAACACGCCGGACGGCGACGACGCGTTCCGCGGCCGTCACGGACCGCTGCCGATCCGGCATCGCCGTGCCGATGAGCTGACGCCGGCGCTGAACGCCTTCGTCGATGCGAGCGCCCATCTCGGCTTCGCCCGCGTGGCCGACTTCAACGGCGGCGCGCAGGACGGTGTCTCGCCGTATCCGCTCAACGTGATCTCGGGCCGTCGCATCAACACGGGGATCGCCTTCCTCGACGAGGCGGTGCGCGCGCGGCCCAACCTGACGATCCACGGCGGCGTCGAGATCGACCGCGTGCTGATCGAAGGCGGCAGCGCGGTCGGCGTCGTCGACGCGGACGGCAAGACCTGGCGCGCGAACGAGGTGATCCTCAGCGCCGGCGCCTTCGGGAGCCCGGCGATCCTGATGCGCTCGGGCGTGGGGCCGGCGGCGCTGCTGTCGCGGCTCGGCGTGCCGCTGGTGGCGGACCTGCCGGTCGGCGAAGGCCTGCAGGAACATCCGTTCTATTACAACGTCTACGCGCTGACGCCAGAGGCCGCCGGCATGCATCCCGCCGCGGGCGCGATCCTGTGGGCCGCGACCTCGGAGTCGACGCCGGGGGATCTCGATCTCCATGTGTCCGCGACGCATCTGTTCGATCCGGCGCTGAGCCCGACCGGCGGCGCGATCGTCCTGGCGGTGGCGCTGACGCAGCCGGAGGCGCGGGGCAGTCTGGAGATCGTCGACCGCGACCCGCGCTCGGCGCCCCGCATCCGCTACAACTTCCTCGGCACGGAACGCGATCGCACGCGGATGCTGGAGGCGGTGCGGATCTCGCGGGCCATCGGCCGCCAGGCACCGTTCGCGGACCTGGTTCATGCCGAGATGACGCCGGGGCCGGGCGTCTCGGACGGCGATGACCTCGGACCGGTGGTCGCGCGCAACCTCGATGGCTACGCGCATCCGACCTCCACCTGCCGCATGGGCAGGCCGGGCGACGGCGTCGTCGACGGCGGCGGCCGGGTGTTCGGCATCGACGGGCTGTTCGTGATCGACGCGTCGATCATGCCGCTGGTCCCCAGCGCACCGCCCAACATCACCACGATGATGATGGCCTGGCACCTCGCCGGCCGGACCCTGGGAGCACAAGCATGAGCACCATCCCCTTGCTGCCGGCCGACGCGGCCGCCTCGATCGAGCTGCGCGCGCAGTTCGGCCGTTTCTGGTCCACCGCCCAGGGCACGCCCCGCGAGGTCTACGACCGCTTCATCGCCGCGACGCCGACGGCGCCGGGCGTGACGACGCGCGAGGTCCACGACGATCCCGCCACCGGATGGTGGTGCGAGCCGGAGGTCCAGGACGCGGCGAAGCCATCCGCCCGGCGGGCGATCCTCTTCCTGCACGGCGGCGGCTACGGCCTCGGTCACGCGGGCCCGTATGCCGGCTTCGTCAGCCAGATCGTGTCGCGCTCGGGCATTCCGGCCTTCGCGCTGGAGTACCCGCTGGCGCCCGAGGCGCAATGGCCGACGGCCCGGGACCTCGCGGTGACGGTGCTGGCCGCGTTGGTGGAGCGCTTCGAGTCGGTCGCGGTCGTCGGCGACTCCGCCGGCGGTGGCCTGAGTTTCGCGACGGTGCTGGAAGCGCGGCGTCGCGGCATTCCTGTCGCGGCGGTCGCGACCTTCTCGCCGTGGACCGACCTGAGCCTCAGCGGTGACAGCGCGCGGGATCCGGCGGTGGTCGATCCGCTGCTGTCGGTCGACTACCTGCGCGCTTCGGCGGCGGCCTATCTCGGCACGACGCCTGCGGACGATCCGCGCGCTTCGCCGTTGTTCGAGCCCGACCTGCGCCTGCCACCGACGCTGATCCAGGTCGGCACCGACGAGGTGCTGCGCGACGACGCGATCCGGATGGCCCGCGCCGCCGCGGCAGCCGGCACCGAGGTCGAGCTGCAGGTCTGGCAAGGCATGCACCACGTGTTCCAGCTCAACACGCAGGAACTCGCGAGCGCCCGTCTCGCGCTTGATCGCACGGCGGAGTTCCTGGTGCGTCATCTGCGCTGACGAATGGTCTGAGCTTCACCATCCCGACGTCATCTGGAGGACCTGCATGAACGCTCTGGCGTGTCCGTTCCATTCGCCTGGCGCGCTGCGGGCGTCCTCGACCCTCGCCGTTGCCATCTGCGGTGCCGTCTTCACACCGGCGCTGGCCGAGGTTGACGGAGGAAGAGGGGGCCTTCGGCGGGCGTCTGGCAGTGCCATCTCCGCTGGCCCTCACCCCCGCCCTCTCCCGCAAGCGGGAGAGGGAGCGAGAATGCACGGAGCTGACCGACTTGCTCCCTCTCCCGCTTGCGGGAGAGGGCTGGGGTGAGGGGCGCGCGCAGCGCGCGGGGTCTCCGAAGTGCTGCAACGCCCTCTTGCTCCCTCTCCCGCTTGCGGGAGAGGGCGGGGGTGAGGGGCGCGCGCAGCGCGCGGGGTCTCCGAAGTGCTGCAACGCCCTCTTGCTCCCTCTCCCGCTTGCGGGAGAGGGCAGGGGTGAGGGGCGCGCGCAGCGCGCGGGGTCTCCGAAGTGCTGCAACGCTCTCTTGCCCCCTCTCCCGCTTGCGGGAGAGGGCAGGGGTGAGGGCCAGCAGCCTCACGAAGGAACAGATAGCACTCGAAGTATGAGCGCCATGACATCGTCGATCTGCTGCAGCGCCTCGCGGTTAGTGAAGCGCAGGACGTGGAATCCATGAGCAAGCATGACCGCCGTGCGTCGAGCATCGTAGGCTGCGTTGCCAGGATCGAAGTGTTGCCCGCCATCGAGTTCGATGACGAGCCCCGCTTCAACACAAGCGAAGTCCGCAAAGTACGTGCCGACGGGATGTTGGCGCCTGAACTTGCAGCCCGCGAGCCGGCGATCGCGCAAGCGATTCCATAACACGCGCTCGGCTTCGGTGCTGGCGCGCCTGAGCGAACGGGAAGCACGCTTGCGGCCTGGGTGGGAATACTCCGCGTCGTCCATGGCGGACGAGTGTGCGGAAACTCGGTCTTGTTGAACCTCGCCAGCATGGGGGAGTTCGTTGACTGCCGAGGCCGCTGGCCCTCACCCCCACCCTCTCCCGCAAGCGGGAGAGGGAGTGAGAATGCACCGAGCCAATCGGATGGCACGCTGCGTCGACTCCGGAAAACTTATATAGCCTGCGAACTCCCTAGAACGTGCCACGTCTTGCCCCCTCTCCCGCTTGCGGGAGAGGGGGGGTGAGGGCCAGCGGCGGTGGAAGTACTGAAGCCTTCTTGCTCCCTCTCCCGCTTGCGGGAGAGGGTGGGGGTGAGGGCCAGCGGCGGTGGAAGTACTGAAGCC
>JBCNPQ010000006.1:0-168460 GCA_039593255.1 Roseateles sp. | reverse complement strand
AGGCTCCAGCCCTCCGCGCGGGTGGTCTGGAAGTAGAGGTCGGCGTCGTCGACGCGATGCTCGGTGATCAGCCGCAGCGCCTGCGACAGCGACGCGTCGGTCAGGCCGAAGGGTTCGAGCAGCTGGGCACGGGCGGTGACCAGGCGGGCGAGGGTGGGTTCGCGCGAAATCATCGGCCGATTGTAGGCATCGCCCATGACGCCCGCTCGCGGGCGTGGCGCACCGACCCTGCCGGGGAGAGGGGGACCGCCGCCAGCGAGGTCGACACGCCGGAGGGCTGGGCACACGCGGGCGGGCGGTATCGGCTGGTAGCAATCGCTTCACCGATCTTTACGGCGACCCGGTCACCCGGCGCGCGGCGGCCTTCGTTGTCTCCCCAGCGGCAACGAAAACCGCAGCCAACCCTCCCAAGGAGCACCTCGATGAAGCGCATTTCCCTGTCGATCGCCCTCGTGTCCAGCCTGATCGCCGCATCGGCGTTCGCCCAGACCGCGCCTGCCTCGACCGCGACGCCGCGCGTCGACCAGCGCGAAGCGAACCAGCAGCAGCGCATCGCCAACGGCGCCGCCTCCGGGCGGCTGACCGCCAAGGAGACGCAGCATCTGGAGAAGCAGCAGGCCCGCGTCGACAACGCCGAGGCGAAGGCCAAGTCCGACGGCGTCGTCACCGCGAAGGAACGCCGCCAGCTGCAGCGCAAGCAGGACGTCGCCAGCGCCGACATCCGCCGCGCCAAGCACAACAACAAGACCGCGGGGAACTGAGCCAGGCCTGACTCCCTCTCCCGCATCGCGGGAGATCACCGGCGTCCGGTCCTCATACTGCCGAGGTTGCTGACCCTCACCCCAGCCCTCTCCCGCAAGCGGGAGAGGGAGCAGCTCGGTCAGCTCGGTGCATTCTCACTCCCTCTCCCGCTTGCGGGAGAGGGTGGGGGTGAGGGCCGGGGTCTGCGCAGGAAGATGAATTCAGGACGCCTCGTCGGCGTCCTCGTCATCCTCGCCCTGGGCGTCCTGCTTCCATTCCAGCGCCTGCTGATACAGCGCCTTGCGCGACTCGCCGGTCAGTTCGGCCGCCAGCGCCGCCGCCTGTTTCAGCGGCAGGTCGCGCACGAGCACGCGCAGCGTGCGCAGCGCCTCGTCGGGCAGGCCGCCGCCGTCGGAGACCGCCGCCGCCGCATGCAGCACCAGCACGAATTCGCCGCGCTCGCGCTGCTTGTCCTCGGCCAGCCACGCGGGCAGGGATGCGCAGGGAGCCGTATGGATCGTCTCGAACTGCTTCGTGACCTCGCGACAGACTGTCAGGGTCTGCTCGGGCGCGAGCTCGGCCAGCAGCGCGAACAACTCCTCGATCCGATGCGGCGCCTCGAACAGCACCTGGCTGTGCGGCGCGCCGGTCAGCGCCTGCAGCGCGGCACGGCGCTCGGCCGCCTTGGTCGGCAGGAAACCGACGAAGCGGAAACCTTGGGCGCGCGCGTCCCCGGCGACGCTGAGCGCCGCCGCCGCGCTGCTGGCGCCGGGCAGCGGCATCACGCGGATGCCGGCCGCGGCCGCGGCCGCGACCAGCACCGCGCCGGGATCCGAGATCGCCGGCGTGCCCGCGTCGCTGACATAGGCGATGCGCTCGCCCGCGAGCAGGCGTGCCACCAGTCCTTGCGCCGCCTGCTGCTCGTTGTGCTGATGCAGCGCCAGCAGCGGCTTGTGCAATCCCAGCCAGCGCAGCAACTGAGCGCTGACGCGCGTGTCCTCGCAGGCGACGGCGTCGACCAGGCCCAGCACGTGGATCGCGCGCAGGCTGAGGTCGGCGAGGTTGCCGATCGGGGTCGCGACGACGTAGAGCGTGCCGCCCGGGAACTGCTGATGTCCGGCCGCGGCGGAGGCGGCGGCGATCAGCGCGGCGGACGGGGTGGCGGACATGGTCAAGAAGTTCTCCAGGGGAAACGCGGGCAGCACGACCGGCGACACGGGGGACCGTGCGGCCGGCGCCGTGGACCGGCAGGCGCGCGGGGCCGAGGCCGAGCAGCGCGCGCTCGATCACCTGAGGCGGCAAGGCCTGCGGCTGGTGGCGCGCAATTATCGGGTGGCCCGCGGACCGTCCGCGCGCGGCGGCGAGGTCGACCTGATCCTGCGCGAACCCGACGGCACGCTGGTGTTCGTCGAGGTCCGCTCGCGCGAGGACGACGCCCACGGCGGCGCGGCGGCCAGCGTGACGCGGGCCAAGCAACGGAAGGTGATCTTCGCGGCGGAATGTTTCCTGCGGACGCAGTGCGTGACGCCGCCTTGCCGCTTCGATGTCGTGGCGATCGATGGGGATCGCATCGAGTGGCTGCAGGGAGCGTTCGACGCGGCGTCGCCGTGGTCGAGGGATCCGTGGCGGCACGATTGAAGGCGTGGCATGCGCAGGCCGCCGGCCCTCACCCCCGCCCTCTCCCGCAAGCGGGAGAGGGAGCAATACGGGAGCGAGCCTTTATCATCCCCGCACCTATGTTGGAACAACGCATACAACAACAATTCTTCGAAAGCGCCGATCTGCTCTACCAGGTCGCCGAAGGTCTGTCGCGCCCGCTCGCGGTCGCGGCGCAGATGATGGTGGACGCCCTCACCGGCGGCGGGCGCGTGCTGAGCGCCGGCCTGGGCATCTCGGCGGCGGACGCGACCTACATGGCCTCGCTGCTGTCCGGCCGCTTCGAGCAGGAGCGTCCCGGCCTCGCCGCGATCGCCCTGGACGCGCAGGCGCAGGGCTACGCCGATCCGGCGTCGGCGCTGATGCGCCAGATCCAGACCTTCGGCCATCCGGGCGACCTGCTGCTGCTGTTCGAGGCCCAGGCCAGCGGCGCCGCGGCCGCGCTGCTGCAGGTGGCCCACGGCCAGGAGATGAGCGTGATCGTGCTCAGCGGCACCCAGGACGACGACTGGCGCGGCACGCTGCTCGACACCGACGTGCAGCTGCGCGTGCCGCACAGCCGCTTCGCCCGCGTGGCCGAGGCGCACCGGCTGCTCTCGCACTGCCTCAGCGACGCGATCGACCTACAGCTCCTCGGCGCGGGGGAATGAGCAGGCGCGAGCACGACCGCCGCGCGCGCACGTCCCGCCCCTCGCTCCCCACCCCGACGGCGATGCCGACGACTTCCTCCCCGACTCCCAAGGACCTCCGCATGACGACCCAGACCCGTTGGAACCGCCGCCTGATCCTCGCCGCCGTGCTCGGCGGCGCCCTGCTGCAGACCGCCTGCGTGCCGCTGATCGTCGGCGGCGCGGCGGTGGGCGGCGCGTTCGTGGCCACCGACCGCCGCACCTCGGGCACGCAGCTCGAGGACCAGGGCATCGAGCTCAAGACCTCCAACCGCATCCGCGAGCAGCTCGGCGATCGCGTGCACATCAGCGTCAACAGCTACAACCGCATGGTGCTGCTGACCGGCGAGACCCGCAACGACGAGGACAAGGCCGCCGTCGAACGCATCGCCCAGGGCGTGGAGAACGTCAGCAGCGTGCTCAACGAGGTCGGCGTCGGCATGCTGAGCTCGCTGTCGAGCCGCGCCAACGACGTGGCCATCGCGGCCAAGGTCAAGGCCAGCCTGGTCGATGCCAAGGACCTGATCTCGAACGCGTTCTACGTGGTTGTCGAACGCGGCAACGTCTACATCATGGGCCGTGTGACCGAACGCGAAGCCAATCGCGCCACCGACATCGCGCGCGGCGTGCGCGGCGTCCAGAAGGTCGTGCGCGCGATGGAGATCATCAGCGAGGCCGAGCTGGCCGCGATGGGCCAGGCGCAACAGCAGGCCAAGCCCGCCGGCAACCCCTGACCCCGGACCCGGCCGGCGCGAGGCCGGCCGCCCACCTTCGCAGGGACCGCATGGCGGTCCCTTTTTCGTGGCTTTTTCGTGGCCGCTCGACGCGTGCTTGCCGCATCTCGAACAAGGGCGCGTCAGTGTGGAGAACCGGCGCGGCGGTGCCATGCGCGCCGGTCGGTTTCAGGCATTTTTGCCTGTCCTTTGACTTGGCTCACACATCAAGGCAGTCGCTGCTGACGGATCGGCGGGCGCTCCTCATCATCGCGCCTCCATCCATATGCAAGAGCGGAGGACGCCTCTCATGTATTTCCCCTATCTCCATGGCAAACAGAAGGAGGTGCTGGCGCTCCGGCACCTGGCGCCGCTGCTCGGCGCGGAGGGCTGCCTGCAACCGGTGCTGGAGCCGGTGCGCCAGGTGGCGACCTCGCTGCGCCACACGCTGGAAGCCTGCGAAGCCCAGCGGCTCCAGGCCTGGTTGGTGGTCAATCCGGTGCGTCAGGACTTCGACCTGCTGCCGGCGGCACAGGCGCTGGAGTGGGGGCGTCAGCTCTTCACCTCGTTGCCGAAGCGGCAATGGATCCATCCGACGCTGCTGCTCGGGCCCGACCTGACGCCGGAGACGCTGCGGCGCTTCGTCCAGCTGTTCGCCGCGAGGCCGCTGGGCCTGGTCGTCGGTCCCGGGGCGCCGCCCTTGGTCGAGGTGCTGGCGCTGCTCGGGGGCGCGCAGGTGCGCATGGTCTTCCTCAAGGGGGGCGAGCTGTCGCCGGCGATGCGCGCCGCGATCGCCGCCGCCGGCGCCGGATGCGTCCGGGTCGAGGACCCGCGGCTGCCGGAAAACCACGACCTGCGCCTGAGCGAACGGCATCTGTTCACCGACAGCGCGCTGAGCTTCCGCGCCGCCGGCCTGGCGGGGTTCTCGGACTACACGACGCTGCCGTCGCGGCCGGAGGCGCCTGAGCTCGCGTCGCGGATCGCCTCCTTCAGGCTCAGTGGCCTGCGGGTGGCCTCGCCGCTGGGAGAGATCTGGACCGAACACTTCATCGGTGCGCGACCGGGTCCGGCGGAAAGCAGCGCCGACGCCCGCTTCCATCTGGCGCTCCAGGCCCTGCGCACGGCGATCGAGCGCGGCGATCTCTGCTTCGGTCCCACCGAGGCGGTCCGGCTCTACCTCTGCAGCCTGATCGAGGGCAGCCTCCCGACGCGGGCGCTGAGCAAGCAATGGGAGCTGATGCACCACCTCGAGCTGGTCAGCGGGATGCTGGCGGGGCGTTTCCCGCCGCGCTCGGCGGCCGACGGGCCCCAGGGCCTGCTCACGTCGGCGCCGCGCTCAGGCGTACTGGAATGCCGCTGAGCACGGAGGTCCCCGAGATCGGGTCCCGGGCCTCCTCATCCAGGAGCAGGTTCATGTTGACGCCCGGGTGTCGGGCGGCCACGGCGAGCTGGCTGCCGGCGAGATCGTGGCCCCAGCCGTGCGGCAGGCTCACCACGCCCGGGCGCATGTCCGGGCTGATGCTGATCGGTGCGATCAGGCTGCCGCGCGCGTTGCTCAGGCGGGCGGACTGGCCGTCGCTCAGGCCGGCGCGCGCGGCGTCGTCCGGATGGACCAGCAGCGTGCAGCGTTCGCGCCCCTTGGCCAGCACCGGCAGGTTGTGCATCCAGCTGTTGTTGCTGCGGGTCTCGCGGCGACCGATCAGCAGCAGTTCGTCGCCGGTCGGATGGCGCAGCGCGTCGTCCGCGTGGGCGAGGTCGGCGAGCAGCGAGTCCGGCGCCAGATCCACGCGGCCCGAGGCGGTGCGCAGGACCTCCGGGATGCGCGGCTGCAGTTCGCCGAGATCGACGCCGTGCGGCGCGGCCTTCACCTTCGCGAGCGTGAGTCCGTCCGGTGTCGCGCCGAAGCCGTCGCCGTACGGGCCCGAGCGCAGGCCCAGGTCGAGCCAGCGCGCCGGACCGGCGCCGCCGTCGAGCATCGCGAAGACCGCGTCCGCGTGATCGCCGGCGTGGCGCTTGAGTTCGGCGCGCAGCGCGGCGTCGTCGAACGCCTGCAGGTCGGCGTCGGCGGGCTGGCCGGCGGCGATCGCGGCCAGGCGCAGCAGCGTCTGCCATTCGGCGCGCGGGGCGTCGGGCGAGTCGTCGACCGGCAGCACCGGTCCGGACCAGCGCGCGTGATTCCGCCAGGAGAGCTGCGCGAACACCATGTCGTAGTGCCAGTCCTCCAGCGGCGAGGGCGGCGGCAGGATCAGGTCCGCGTGGCGGCTGGTCTCGTTGATGTACGGGTCCAGGCTGACCATGAAGTCCAGGCCGTCGAGCGCGCGGGCGAGCCGGGCCCCGTTCGGCGACGACAGCACCGGATTGCAGGCGATGGTGATCAGTGCGTGGACCTGGCCGTCGCCGGGTGTCTCGATCTCCTCGGCGAGGCAACTGATCGGGAACTCGCCCATCACCTCCGGCGCCTTGCCGACGCGGCTGTGGCGGCGTCCGGTCGACACGCCCTTGCCCTGGCCGGGCCGGCCCATCGTGTTGGCCGCGAAGGCCGCGGCCTTCGGGAACATCAGGCCGCCCTCGACGTCGAAGTGGCCGGTGACGATGTTCAGCGCATCGATCAGCCAGCTGTTCAGCGAGCCGAAGCGTTGCGTGCAGGTGCCGAAGCGGCCATAGAGCACGGCCTTGGGCGTCGTCGCGAACTCGCGCGCGAGACGCCGTTGCGCCTCGGCGGGAATGCCGCAGTGCGCGGCCCCGCGTTCGGGGGGGAAGGCGGCGACCGCGGCGCGCAAGGCGTCCAGGCCCTCGACGTGCGCGCCCATGCGGCCGAGCCGTTCCAGGCCTTCGTCGAAGATCGTGTGCAGCAGGCCCAGCAGCAGGAAGACATCGCCGCCCGGGCGGATCGCGAGGTGCTCGTCGGCGGCCTGCGCGGTCTCGGTGCGGCGCGGGTCGATGACGACGATGCGGCCGCCGCGCGCGCGCATCGCCTTGGCCTTGCCGCGGTAGTCGGGGCTGGTCCACAGGCTGCCGTTGCTGACCATCGGGTTGGCGCCCAGGCAGATGAACAGGTCGGTGCGCGGCAGGTCCGGCACCGGCACGCTGAGCCAGTGGCCGTACATCAGCCCGCAGGCCAGCTGCTTGGGCATCTGGTCCAGCGTCGAGGCCGAGAACAGGTTGCGCGTGCCCAGCGCGCGCGCCAGGTGCGGGAAGTAGCTGAACAGGCCGATCTTGTGCGAGGCCGGATTGCCGATCGTCAGCGCGACCGCGTCGGCGCCGTACTGCGCGCGCAGCGGCGGCAGGCGGCGCGCGATCTCCTCGAAGGCCTCGTCCCAGCCGACCGGGTCGAAGCCGGAGCGGTCCGCGCGGCGGCGCATCGGCTGGCGCAGGCGGTCCGGGTCCTCGTGCAGGTCCTTCAACGCCACGCCCTTGGGGCAGAGGTAGCCGTTGCTGAAGGGGTCCGCGTCATCGCCGCGGATCGAGACGACGGCCGTGCCTTCGGCGGTCGTGCGGGTGCGGATCTCGAGCCCGCAGCAGGCCTCGCAGAGCGGGCAGATCCGGGTGTGCGTCTGTTCGGTGGCGGCGGCGTCGATGGCCATGGCTGTCTCCCGTCGTTTGGCGACGATTGTGGGAGTGGACCGGTGCCCGTCAGGTCATGTAGGCGACAGGCGCGAGGGCTTCGGTACTGCCGCCGCTGCTGGCCCTCACCCCCACCCTCTCCCGCAAGCGGGAGAGGGAGTGAGAATGCACCGAGCGGACCTGGAGACGGCAGGGCAGCGCTCCTCTTACCCCCTCTCCCGCTTGCGGGAGAGGGCCGGGGTGAGGGCCTGCAGCCGAGGGAGTGCTGAAGCCTTCTTTCTCCCTCTCCCGCTTGCGGGAGAGGGCCGGGGTGAGGGCCAGCGGCCGGTGCCGGCTACATCTGCCGGAACAGGTGGGTGTAGCTCTCCGCGACGATCAGCGCGTCCTCGCTCTCCTTGAGCTTGACCTGCATGCGGCCGCGGAAGTCGCGCGACACGCCGGCGACGGCCGCCGCGTTGACCAGCGTGGAGCGGTGGATCTGCCAGAACTGCTGCGGGTCCAGCTCCTCGACCAATTCCTTGAGCGGCTTGCGGATCAGCGCCTCGCCCTGCCGGGTGGCGACGCGCGTGTACTTGCTGTCGGACTGGAAGTACAGCACCTCGTCGACGGTGATCAGCTTCAGCGTCTGTCCCACCGACGCATTGATCCAGCGCAGGTATTGGCGCCTGGGCGCCGTAGCGGCCTGCGCGCCGAGCTGGCTCAGCACGGCGCTGAGGTCGGCCGGCGGCCCCGCCATGCGCTGCTTGACGCGCTGGATCGCGGTGAAGAGCCGCGCCGCCTCCAGCGGCTTGAGCAGGTAGTCGACAGCGCCTTCGTCGAAGGCCGACACCGCGTACTGGTCGTAGGCCGTGACGAACACGACGTGCGACCGCCCCTGCACCTGCCGCGCCACATCCAGCCCGGTGGCGCCGGGCATCTGGATGTCGAGGAACAGCACGTCGGGCCGGTGCTCGTGCAGCAGGCGCAGCGCCTGCACGCCGTCCGCGGCCTCGCCGACGATCGTCAGCTCGGGCCAGAGCTGCTCCAGGCGCTCGATCAATTCGTGGCGCAGCGTTTCCTCGTCCTCGGCGATGACGGCGGTGGCCGCGGCGGTGTGGAAGCTCATGCGGGCAACTCCAGCGTGAATTCGGTGTCCTCGGCATTGCTGCGGCAGTGCAGGCGCGGCGGCGGCGTGCCCGGGGCGCGGTCGATGCGCTCCAGCCGTTCGCCCAGCGCGTGCAGCGCCGCCTCCTCGCCGCCCAGGCCGCCGCGGTCGAAGGACAGCCGCAGCCGCAGTCCGCCGCCGGCCGACTCCTGCGCGCTCAACCGGGCCTGCGTCGGCAGCCGGGCGGCGTCGCGCAGCATCAGCTGCGCCAGCGGCAGCAGCAGCATCGGCGGCACGGGCCGGGAGGCCAGCCAGGCGGACCACTCGGTCGACAGGGCCAGCGTCCGGCGCTGGCGTCCCGCGACCACGGCGAGATAGCTGTCCAACAGCGCCGCCTCGGACTCCAACGTCACGCCGCGGTCGCGCAGGCGCGGCAGGGCCACGCGCAGATGGCGGATCAGGCGCTCCATCTGCTCCGGGGCCTCGCGGTCGGCGCGGCCGTAGGCGCGCTCGATGTCGACCAGCGTGTCGAACAGGAACTGCGGCTCCACCTGCGCCTGCAATGCGGCCAGCCGCGCGGCGACGGCGTCGCGTTGCATCGCGCTCTGCTCGCGCAGCAGCGCCTCGAGCTTCGCCCGGGTGCGGCGGCGGCGCATGGCCATCTCGTACCAGGCCACCGACAGGCTGGCGGTCACGCAGATGGACAGGCTTTCGCCGATGAAGTTGAGCCAGCCCACCGGCTGGCACGGCGCGTCGCACTTGCGTTCGCGCGCCAGGTCGGCGATCGAGGGCAGGTGCAGCAGCGGCATCAGCTGGTCGTAGAGCAGCTTGGCCAGCACGGCGCCGATCAGCACCGCCATGCCCAGTCGCACGGTGCGCCAGCGGTTCTCCAGCGTGCTGCGGGACGCCGGCAGCCAGGTCAGCAGGATGACCGTCGCCACCAGCAGCGGCGTCAGCATCTGGTTGGCGAGGGCCGCCGGCCAGCGCGCGTCCTCCATCACGTAGAAGATCGACGAGGCATCCACCAGCCCGTAGAACACCCCGATCAGCAGGAACCAGGCGAGTTCCTCGCGGCGCAGCGAGCGCCACGAATGCCACAGGTGCGCCAGCGGCGACCTCAGCGTCGGCCCGTTCACGGCGCGGCCCCGGCGGCGGCGGTGTCCGGCAGCGCGGCGGCGGCGTTGCGCGCCGCGCCGGCCAGCGGCACGCGCACCCTCGCGACGACGCCGCGGGGTTCGGCGGCCTCCAGCTCGAGCCAGGCCTGGCGCCCGAACATCGCCATCAGCCGCGCACGCGTGTTGGCCAGGCCGACGCCGCTGCCGCCGCTGGCCGCGAAGCCCTGGCCAGTGTCGCGCACCTCCAGCAGCAGGCCGGGGCTCCCGTTCGCGCCGGCCGTCGCGCCGATGTCCTCGCGCCGCGCGCTGATGTCGATGCGACCGCCTTCGGGCAGCGGGGACAGGCCGTGCTTGATCGCGTTCTCGACCAGCGTCGGCAGCACCATCGGTGGCAGCGGCGTGGCGAACAGCGCGGCGTCGGCCTCGATCTCGAAGCGCAGCCGGTCGCCCATGCGCATCTGCAGGATGGTGAGGTAGCTGCGCGCCAGCTCGAGCTCCTGGCCCAGCGTGGACATGCCCTGGCGCATGCTCGGCAGCGCCGCCCGCAGGTAGGCGACCAGGCTGGCCATCATGTCGCGGCCGCGCTCGGGCGCGGTCTCGTAGAGGCGCTTGACGTTGGCCAGCGTGTTGAACAGGAAGTGAGGCTCGATCTGCGCGTTCAGCGCGGAGAACTGCGCCTCCATCTGCTGCGCCTGCAGGCGGTCGTGCTGGCGGGCCAGTTCGGCCAGGCGGGCCTGGGCGCTGCGTTCCTCGCGCACGCCGTGCAGCAGCGCGGCGAAGAAACCGCCCAGCAGCAGCCAGAGCGCCGTCGTCGAGGCCAGCCAGTCCCAGTGCAGCGGCGCTTCGGGATCGCCCAGGTTCGCGACCTTGTAGCGCAGCAGCGTGCCGACGGTGGCCCCGGCGGCCACGGCGACGGCGCGCACGGCCAGCGGCCAGCGCAGCGACACGCGTGCGAGCAGCGCCTCGGCCAGCGCCAGCGCGGCCAGCACGCTCAGCGCGGTCAGCAGCGTCTGGCGCGTGAAGCGCAGCCAGTCCATCAGCCAGCCGAAGACGCTGGTGTCCTGCGTCAGCCAGGTCAGCGAGCGCGCGCCGGCCATCGCGAGGCAGAAGTAGAAGCAGGCCGCGATCATGCGCAGGTTGAACAGCTGCAGCGCGGCGTCCCGCGCCGAGCGGCGGGGCACGGGCGCTTCCCCGGCGAGCGGGGCGCCGGAAGGAGTCGGGGACGCATCGGACATGGCCGGCATTCTGTCCGCCTCCCGGACCGCCCGCCACGCGGTGCGACGAAGCCCCGCCTGACCGGACGAGTCCGGCTCCCGCCGGACCGAAGGCCCGCGCAGGCATACTCCCCGCCCATGAAGATCTCTATCGGAAACGGCGCCCGCCTGTTCGTGGACGTCGAAGGCCCCGGCCTGGTGCCGGACGGCGCGCGCATGCGCGAGAAGCCCACGCTGATCTGCATGCACGGCGGACCGGGGTTCGACCACGCGGCCTTCAAGCCGGCGTTCAGCCAGCTGGCCGACCTGGCGCAGATCGTCTACTACGACCACCGGGGCCATGGCCGCAGCGATCCGCGACCGTCGTCCGAGTGGACGCTGGACATGTGGGCCGACGACATCGTCCGGCTCAGCGACGCGCTGGGCATCGAGAAGCCGATCGTGCTCGGCCAGTCCTTCGGCGGGTTCGTCGCGCAGCGCTACATCGCGCGGCATCCGGGGCATGCGTCCAAGGTGATCCTGTCCAGCACCTCGCACCACATGGGGCTGGCGCGCAAGCTCGACGCCTTCGAGCGGCGCGGCGGTCCCGCGGCGCGCGCGCTGGCGGAGGCCTTCTGGAGCCGGCCGACGCGCGAGACCTTCGAGGCCTACTGGGAGGGCGTGCGCCACCTCTACAACACGCGTCCGGCGGCGGACCCGGAGGCGAGCGGCCGCACCTTGGTGAACCTGGACATCCTGCTGCACTTCGTCAGCGGCGAGAAGCAGGACCTGGGGCTGCTGAAGGGGCTGGAGAAGGCGCAATGCCCGGTGCTCGTGATGGTGGGCGAGGACGACCCGGTCTGCCCCCTCGAGGATGCGCTGGAGATCCACGACGCGCTGCCGGCGCAGTGGCGTCAGCTGGCGCGCTTCCCCGGTGTCGGCCACGGCGCGTGGCGCGACGACCCGGTCGCGGCCTTCGCGGTGCTGCGGCAGTTCATCGCCGGCTGATCGGTCTTACTCCCTCTCCCGCTTGCGGGAGAGGGCGGGGGTGAGGGCCAGCGGCCGGTGAAGTACGGCCGGCCCAGAGGCTGTCCGTCAGAACGCGGCCAGCGCCTTGAGGTCGCGTTCGGCCAGCGTGGCGTCGCCGAGGTTGAGCTCGATGACGCGGCGCAGGTGGGTGATGCTCTCGATGTCGATGCCCAGACAGAGCAGCCCGGCGCGGTCGCCCTGCACATGGGCGATCTGGGCGGCCATCGTGATGTGGCCGTCGTGCGGCGCCAGCGGCAGGTCCAGCAGGCACAGCGCGCCGGCCTCGACCTGCGCATCCGCCGGCAACAGCAGCAGCGCGCCCTTGAGCGACAGGTCCAGCACCTGCACCGGCAGGCGGTGCTCCACCGTCACCAGCTGCGCCGGCCCGGCGAAGGCGATGCGGGAGAAATGACGGCGTTCGTCGCTCATGGTGGGTTCGCGGTGGGCCGGGCGTTCAGAGCTCGGCGTAGATGGTGCTCTTCTCGATCGCCTGGTGCAGGCGCGACGGCGCCAGCGGTTCCAGGCCCATGGTCTCCAGCAGGTACCACGAGGCACGCAGCAGCGCGGAGGTGGCCTGGCGGAGCTCGGTCGATTCCGGCGATTCCTGACGCGACAGCATCGCCTGGAGCTGGCGCGACTGCTGGTGGCTGGGCACCTCGGGCACCTGCGCCGGCACGTGCTGCTGGGTGAACCGCGCCAGCAGCTGCTGGACCTCATGGCCGTGTTCGGGGGACTGGATCAACCGGGCGAGGTCGCCGAGCAGGCGTTCGCCCGCCGCGGCGAGCAGTTGCGCGGAATGGTCCGCGCCGCCGGCCAGGTAAAGCGCGGACGCCATGTCCAGGTACTCCAGCGCTCGCGCCAGACGGGGCAGGTCACTGCTCACTGCAAGTCCTCCTTGATGCATTCTTGTCACGGCCGCTGTTGGCAGGCATCGCCGCTTCCCGCTCCGGAAGCCGGTTCCCTCTCGACGGCGTGGGACCGAGTGTATCGGCGTGCCGCCGCACTGCGCACGCCGTTTGTCACGTCGCCGGGTAGCATCCATCTGTTCGGAGGGCGGGCACTCCGCTTGCCTGCCGGACGAGGTCCGGGTCGGGCGCGAGGCGTGCCCGACGCCATCCTGACTTACCCGGAGACTTCACATGGACCGTCAAGACCACGCGACCGAGGGGCTGATCGATCTGAGCGAGGCGCCGTCGCTGCGCGCGCGTCGCGACGCGCTGGGGCGGCTGGGCCGCTACGCCGCCGCGGGGCTGGTGCTGCCGCCGGGCCTGGCCGCGCTGCCGGCGCTGGCCGCCGACAACGAGGACGACACCTACGACCAGGATTCCGTGCTGAAGGAGGCGACCGACTTCTTCGGCGAGACCACCGAAGGGCTGGCCAAGGTGATCGAGAAGGCGTTCAAGGACCAAGGCCGCCCGAACGCCTACATCAAGGGCCAAGAGGCCAGCGGTGCCCTGACGGTGGGCCTGCGCTACGGCGACGGCGAACTGATCATGAAGCGCGGCGGCGGCGGCAAGGTGTACTGGGCGGGGCCGTCGGTGGGATTCGACGTCGGCGGGAACGCGTCGAAGGTGTTCACGCTGGTCTACAAGCTGCCCAAGGCGAGCGCCATCTACCGCCGCTTCCCCGGGGTGGACGGCAGCCTGTACTACATCGGCGGCGCGGGCGTGAACTACCAGCGGGCCAACGGCATCACGCTGGCGCCGATCCGCCTGGGCGTGGGCCTGCGCGCGGGGGCGAGCGTCGGCTACATCCACTACCGGCGCGAGAAGTCGATCAATCCGTTCTGACGGCAGGCGGCGCGGGGCGCCACGGGACCGGTCCGGCGCCGGCCGCGCGACCGGCGGTTCAGCCGGTGCGCAGCGGCGCGCCTTCGCGCTGGCTGCGCGCCAACGCGTGTTCGGCGCGGCCGAGCAGGCCGCTGCCGGTGTCGCCGGGACCGCGCCAGGCCGTGAGGCCCATGCTGAGCGGACCGGCGGTGGGCTGCTGCTGCATCCACACGGCGCGGAAGCGTTCGCAGACCTTGCGGCCGGTGGGCAGGTCCACGTCATGCAGCAGCATGAGCATCGCCTCGCCCTGTCCGAGCGCGAGCACGTCCTGGGCGCGGCACTGCTGGCGCAGCATGTGCGGCAGCGCGCCGGCGGGGGCCCGTGCCGCGCCCAGCGCGACCAGGCACCAGGCCATGTCCGGGGAGTTCTGCTGCTGGCGCTCGACCAGCCGCGCGAGCAACTGGTCCCGCGACGCCAGCGGCGAGGAGGCGCCGGCCTCGATCGCCAGCGCGTGGAAGCGCTTGAAGTGCGCGAGGGCGACGTTGTAGTCGCCGTGGGCCTCGGCCAGGGCGCTGAAGGCTTCCTGCATCGGCGCATGATCGTCGCCGTGGATCTTGCGCAATTCGTCCAGACGGTTGCGGGCCGCGTCGAGCTGGCCGTCCTGGATCAGACGACGGGCATCGGCGCAGCCTTGTTCCAGGTCACCCAGGGTGTTGGGGCTGGATCGCAGGACCTTGTCGGGCGTCATGGGCGGGAAGAATAGCGTCCGCTATACGACCAATCCATGGGGCCAACCCGTGGAAACGCCGTTGCACACGCATCAAATGGTGTGTTGCCCGCAAGTGCGTGCTTACCGAACGACACCTGGACGACGGATTGGTGACGGGTCGATGAGCGATCGGCGACGGCGGGTTGCCGCTCCCATGACGCTTTCGTGGATTGGGGGGACAAGGCGGGGGAGGGGGCGGGACTAGGATGGTCCGCGCCATCGCGAGGTTCGAGTCGCGTGGTTCGAGTTGTCCGAAGGAGACCCCCGCATGACCCAGCAGACCGTGCCCCCGACCCGGCCGGTGCCTTCGGGCGCCGCGTCCCTGCCCGTGCAGGCGACCGCCGAGAGCTTGCCGCCGCAGGACATCAGCGCCGAGGTGCTGCTGGAGAAATACGCGAAGGACGGGGAGCGCAGCCTCGAGGAGGTGCGGGCGCGGGTGGCGCGGGCACTGGCCGCGGCGGAGTCGCCGGAGCAGCGCGCGCACTGGGAGGCGAAGTTCCTGGAGGCGCAGCGGCGCGGTTTCGTGCCGGCGGGGCGGATCGCGTCGGCGGCCGGGACCTCGCTGTCGGCGACGCTGATCAACTGTTTCGTCCAGCCGGTGGGCGACGCCATCGCCGAGGAGGAGGACGGGCATCCCGGCATCTACACCGCGCTGACCGAGGCGGCGGAGACGATGCGGCGGGGGGGCGGGGTCGGCTACGACTTCTCCCGGATCCGGCCCAAGGGCGCGTATGTGAAGTCGACGCAGTCGAGCGCGTCGGGACCGGTCAGCTACATGCGGGTGTTCGACCGCAGCTGCGAGACGGTGGAGTCGGCCGGCTCGCGGCGCGGCGCGCAGATGGGCGTGCTGAGATGCGACCACCCGGACATCGAGGCCTTCATCCACGCCAAGGACCAGGGCGACCTGAAGAACTTCAACATCTCGGTGGGCGTGACGGACGCGTTCATGGAGGCGGTGGAGGCGGATGCCGACATCGAGCTCGTGCACAGGGCAACACCTGGCGCCAAGCAGCGCGCGGCGGGCGCGACGCAGCGCGCGGACGGACTGTGGGTCTACCGCCGGATGCGGGCCCGCAAGCTCTGGGACCAGGTCATGCGCTCGACCTACGACCACGCGGAGCCGGGGGTGCTGTTCCTGGATCGGATCAACGTCGACAACAACCTCCATTACTGCGAAACCATCAATGCAAGTAATCCTTGCGCCGAACAGCCACTACCTTCTTATGGGTGTTGCTGCCTTGGATCTGTCAATCTGACTGCGTTTGTGAGTCATCCATTCAGTCCGAAAGCCAGCTTCGATGAGCAGGGTTTCATCGAGGTTTGCAAGACCGCCACCCGCATGCTCGACAACGTGCTGGACGTGACGCCGTGGCCGCTGCCGCAGCAGGCGCGCGAGGCGACCAACAAGCGGCGCGTGGGACTGGGCTTCACCGGGCTGGGCGACACGCTGGTGATGCTCGGCCTGCGCTACGACGGCGAGCCGGCGCGCGCGATGGCGCGGCGCATCAGCGAGCTCATGCGCGACGCCGCCTACGAGGCCTCCGCCGACATGGCGCTGGAGCGCGGGCCCTTCCCGCTCTTCAACGCCGACCTCTATCTCTCGGGCGGCAACTTCGCCTCGCGGCTGCCGCCGTGGCTCAAGGACAAGATCCGCGCGCAGGGCCTGCGCAACTCGCACCTGCTGTCGATCGCGCCGACCGGCACCATCTCGCTGGCCTTCGCCGACAACGCCAGCAACGGCATCGAGCCGGCGTTTTCCTGGAGCTACACCCGCAAGAAGCGGATGCCCGACAACTCGTTCAAGGAATACGCCGTCGAGGACCATGCCTGGCGGCTCTACCGCCACCTGTTCGGCGCCGACGCCCCGCTGACCGAGGCCTTCGTCACCGCGCTGGAGATGCAGGCCTCCGATCACGAGGCCATGGTCGCGGCGGTCGCGCCCTTCATCGACACCTCGATCTCCAAGACCGTCAACGTGCCGGCGGACTATCCGTACGCCGACTTCCAGGACCTCTATCGCCTCGCCTGGAAGAGCGGGCTGAAGGGCCTGGCGACCTACCGGCCCAACAGCGTGCTCGGCGCGGTGCTCAGCGTCGAGCCGATCGCCCAGCCGGAGCCGCTCAAGGCCGATGTCGGGCCCAACCAGCGGCTGCGCGTCGAGCGCCTGCCCAAGCCGGTGCTCGCGTCGCTGCGCTGGCCGAGCCGCCCCGAGATGCCCGGCGGCAATCCGGCCTGGTCCACGATGATCCGCCACCCGCATGGGGACTTCGCGCTCTTCGTCGGCGAGCTGCCGGCGGAAGGGCCGGACGCCGGCCTGTTCGGCCGCACGCTGCCCTTCGAAGTCTGGGTCAACGGCGCGGAGCAGCCGCGCGGCCTGGGCGCGCTGGCCAAGACGCTGTCGATGGACCTGCGCGCCAATGACGCGGCCTGGCTGCGCCTGAAGCTCGACGCGCTGGCGACCGTCGCCGAGGAGCGCGCCTTCGAGATGCCGATGCCGCCGCTGGGCGAACCGCGGCTGTTTCCCGGCGTCGTCGCGGCGACCGCGGCGGTGATCCGATGGCGCTGCGAGCAGCTCGGCGCCTTGCAGGAGGGCGGACCGACGCCGGTGCTGGACGCGATGTTCTCGCGCGAGGAGCCGCGCACCGGCACGGCCGGGACGCTCGCCTGGGCGGTCGACGTCGACAACCCCGGGACTGGCGAGCTGTTCACGCTGACGCTCAAGGAGGTGAGCCTGCCCACGCCCGACGGCGGCAGCGTCACGCGGCCTTGCGCGATGGGGTTCTCGGGCAACTATCCGAAGGCGCTGGACGGGCTGGCGCGACTGCTCTCTCTGGACATGCGCGTGCTCGACCCGGGCTGGATCGGCATGAAGCTGCGCAAGCTGCTCAATGTCGGCGAGCCGCTGGGCCACTTCATGGCGCCGGTGCCGACGCTGTCAGGGGAGAGACGGCAGCAGGTCTGGCCGTCGACGGTCGCCTACGTGGCGCGGCTGGTGATCCATCGCTACGCGATGCTGGGCGTGCTGGACGAGCAGGGGTATCCGCTCGTCGACATGGGTCTGCTGCAGCGGGCACCGACGACGTCGGCCCAGGGCGCGGTGGCGGCCCGGACCGCGTCGGAAGCCGGCGGCATCGTCGCGATGGCCGGCAAGAAGTGCCCCGAGTGCGGCAACGCCACGCTCATCCACCGCGACGGGTGCGAGTTCTGCACCGCGTGCGGGTTCGTGGGGCAGTGCGGGTAGCGCGGCGGGCGCTCCGGGTCCGGCACGCCCGGGCGTGCCGCGCGCGGTAACCGCCGGGGAAGCGCCGGGGAGGCGCCGGATGCTCAGTTCTGGCCGGCTTCCGGCTGCTTCTGAGCGTCGGGCGCCGGCGCCTGGTCCTGATCGCCGGCGTCGGCAGGCTCGGGATGTCCGGCGGCCTTGCGCTGGGCCTTCTCTTCCTTCTTCTTTTTCTTGGCCAGCTCGCGTTGGCGTTTCTCGTATTGGTAGTTGGGGGTAGCGATGTCGGCCTCCGATGGGTTGGGGGTGATCGATGAGCCTGAGGCGTCCGCCAGAGCACGGATCCGGGCCAGCTCCTGGCGGTGGATGTTGGTCCCGGTGGTGGTCAGTCGCAGTCCGCCTCCATGCCATTCCAGCCAGTCCAGGTCGACCAGGCGGTCGATCAGCTTCTCCGGAATCTCGTTGGCCTGACGGCGCTGGAGCGCGTCGACACTCTGCCGCAACGACGCGCGTAGCTCGTCGAGGGTTTGTGGGACAGGCATGGTGCTCCTCCTCCGAGATCGCGCCGCGACATGCGGCGCGAACAGATTCGCCAGGCAATCAAGGCGAGGACTTGCACGGCTTCCGACAGGAGAGACGAAGCGAAGACTTCGGGATGACAGGCTCACGGTCTATCGGCTGATCGTAGCGCAGACCCGGGCGCCCGCCTTTTTCATGCGAAACGAATCCGTTAAGGCGGCGTTTGCGTACAGCGTTCCTGGCGAGGCGCTTCCGCCTCGCCGCCAACCTCCGAGGAGCTGCGATGACCACGATGTCCCCCCGCGCGAAGTCCGTTCTCGCCCTGCTGGCGCCCATGGCGCTGCTGGGCGCCTGCGCCATGTCCGGCCCTTCGGGCTCGAACGCTCCGGTCTTTTCCCAGGCCGGCCTGCCGGCCGCCGTGCAGGTGCCCGACGGGCACAAGGTGTCGATGGAAACCGTCGGCGTGGGCAGGATCACCTATGAATGCCGCGCGAAGAAGGACATGGCGGGGCAGTTCGAGTGGGTGTTCGTCGGCCCGGATGCGGTCCTGAACGACCGGCGCAACATGGCCGTCGGCAAGTACTACGGACCGCCCGCGACCTGGGAAGCCCGCGATGGCTCCAAGGTGACGGGCACCCAGGTCGCGGTGGCGCCGGCCTCGCCCGGCAGCATCCCGCTGCAGCTGGTCAAGGCCAATCCGGCCGTGGGCACGGGCGCCATGCAGGGCGTCAGCCACATCCAGCGCGTGGCGACAAAGGGCGGCGTCGCGCCGCAGACGCCCTGCGACGCCGCGGGCGTCGGCCAGAAGCAGATCGTCGAGTACCAGGCGGACTACATCTTCTGGTCGCCGGTGGCGATGCGCTGAGCGGCGGACTGCCGCGGCCGCTGGCCCTCACCCCAACCCTCTCCCGCAGCGCGGGAGAGGGAGCAAGACTGGCGGCCTCAGATTGAACGCCAGCCCGCCGCCCAGCGGCGAGAAGGCGTTGATCAACCCGTGTCGACCCAAGACCCTCGAATCCATCGGGCAAACACACGATCCGTGATGGCCGTCACGGCGCCTTTCCCCTCGACTGCGGGGGGCCTCGGAACGGTTCCCTCACTGCGTCACGGCCAGGGCAGACTGATACATTCGAAACACAAGTTTCAAAAGTAGCATTTCGACCGTTTAGACACCTCAGGGGACAGGACATGAACGGTCTTTCGATCAAGAAGCAGCTGGTGTGCGCCTTTGCCGTGCTGGTCGCGGCGCTGGTCCTGGTCAGCGTTGTCGCCTTGCGCAACCTGGCCAGCGCCGACGCACGCTTTCGTGGCTTCGTCCACGGCATCGACGAACGGCAATCGATGGCGGTGGACGTCCGCATCGATGCCAATCGCCGGGCGATCGGGGTGCGCGACATGGTGGTCGTGAAGGAACCGGCCGACGTCGAGTCCGCGAAGAAGATGGCCCTCGAGGCTCATGCGGCCATCGGCGAGCATCTCAAGCAACTGAGAGAGGCGGTCGCCGCCGCGCCGGATGCCACGCCGAAGGAACGGGAGTTGCTGGCCCGCATCGTCGAGGTCGAGGCGAAGTACGGCCCGGTCGCGGCAAACATCGTCGACCTGGCCGCCTCCGGCAAGCGCGACGAGGCCATGGCCTCCATGACCAGGGATTGCCGGCCCCTGCTGGCCGCGTTGCTGAAGGCGTCGCGCGATTACATGGACTACGCCACCAAGGCCGGCGACGACATCGCTGCTGACGCCACCGCGCAGTACAACGTGCAGCGCTGGTGGATGATCCTGGTCTGCCTGGCCGCGGTCGCCGTCGCCGCCGCGATGGGCTGGCTGATCACGCGCCGCCTGATGACGGCGCTGGGGACCGAGCCGGCGCAGTTGGCCGACGCCGCCCACCGCATCGCCGGGGGCGACCTGCGGCCGGTCGAGGGCGCCGGGATGGCGCCTGCCAACAGCGTGCTGGCCTCGATGGGCACGATGCAGTCGCAACTGGTCTCGTTGATCGGCCAGGTGCGCGGTTCGGCCGACCAGATCGCGATGGCCAGCGCCCAGATCGCGCAGGGCAACAACGACCTCTCGGCCCGCACCGAGGAGCAGGCGTCCGCGATCGAGGAGACCGCCGCCTCCATGGAAGAACTCAGCGCCACCGTGCGCCAGAACGCCGACAACGCCCAGCAGGCCAACCAGCTGGCGCGCAACGCCAGCGAGGTCGCCATGCGCGGCGGCGAGGTGGTCGGGCAGGTCGTCGAGACCATGCGCGGCATCAACGACAGCAGCCAGCGCATCGCCGACATCATCGGCGTCATCGACGGCATCGCCTTCCAGACCAACATCCTGGCGCTGAACGCAGCGGTCGAGGCCGCCCGCGCCGGCGAGCAGGGCCGCGGCTTTGCCGTGGTCGCCTCCGAGGTGCGCAGCCTGGCCAGCCGGTCCGCCGGCGCCGCCAAGGAGATCAAGCAGCTCATCAACGACAGCGTCGCCCGCGTCGAGCAGGGCACCGGGCTGGTCGACCAGGCCGGCGCGACGATGACCGAGGTCGTCGGTGCCATCCGCCGCGTGTCCGACATCGTCGGCGAGATCAGCGCCGCCAGTGTCGAGCAGAGCGCCGGCGTCACCCAGGTCGGCGAGGCCATCACGCAGATGGACCGGGCCACGCAGCAGAACGCCGCGCTGGTCGAGGAGAGCGCCGCAGCCGCCGACAGCATGAAGCAGCAGGCCGCCGACATGGTCGGCGCCGTCGCCGTCTTCCGCATCGGCGAAGAGGCGCCGGCCGCCGCCGCGCGGACCGCGCCGGCCGTCCGTGCCACGCCGACCCCCGCCGTGCGGGCGATGCCGGCGCGTCGCGAATCGGCGCCGGCCAATGGCGCCGCCATCCGCCCGAACGTCCGCGTCGTCGCCGCTACCCCGGCGCCGGTACGTCGTGCCGCCCCGTCCCCGGAGCTGCAGGTGGTCCGGCGCGCTGCCCCCAAGCCCGCCTCCGTCAAGCCGGCCGCCGAGCCGGTGCTGGCCGGCGACGACGAGTGGACCTCGTTCTGAAGCCGCCCGCCCGGGACTACCCTGTCCCGAAAGAGAAGGATGTCGAGCCAGGACGCTGCTGACTATGCTTCGCGCACCGCCGCGGTGCCCGTGAGCCCCGGCGGGCCGCCGAGGAGGACGCCATGCCGTCACTTGTTCCTGTCAGCCCGCTGACCCGATTCGACTATCCGCATGCCGCGCGTAAGGAGATGCTGGCCTTCCTGCCGAAGGACTCCCGGCGTGTGCTCGATGTCGGCTGCAACACCGGGGCCTTCGGCGAGGCCGTCAAGCTGGCCCGTCCGGGCACCGAGGTCTGGGGCATCGAGCCCGACGCCGGGGCCGCGGAGCGCGCCACGGCGCACCTGGACCGGGTGATGGTGGGTTTCTTCGGTCCGTCGCTGCCGCTGCCCGAATCGCATTTCGACGCCATCTCCTTCAACGACGTCCTCGAGCACATGCCCGATCCCTGGGCCGCGCTGAACCATGCCGCGCCGCTGCTCGCACCGGGCGGCGTCGTGCTGGCCTCGCTGCCCAACCTGCTGCACCTGGACACGATCTGGCCGCTGGTCCACGACCGCGACTTCCGCTACGAACCCTGCGGTGTCCGCGACCGGACGCACCTGCGCTTCTTCACCCGCACCAGCGCCCTGCGCATGTTCGACGAATGCGGCTACGAGGTGCTCAGCGTCCAGGGCATCAACGAGCAGTGGTACTCCTCCTCGATCAAGCGGCGGCTGGCCTTCCGCCTCTTCAAGCGGCAGCTCGAGGAGACCAAGTGGGTGCAGTTCGCCTTCGTCGCCCGGCCCAAGGCGCCCCGCCTGGTGTCCTGAATCGCCCCACCGCCCACGGGTGTCATCGGCACACGCGACAATGCGTCGCATGCGCGCCCTGATCGACCTGCTGATCCAGCACGATTTCCTGCTCGTCTTCCTCGTGACGCTGGCCGCGCGCGTCGGCGCGCCCGTGCCCGCGGCACCGCTGCTGGTGGTGGCGGGCGGCCTTGCCGCCGCGGGGCGGCTCTCGGCCCTGTCGCTGGTCGTGGCGGCGGTGCTCGCCAACGTCCTGGGCGACGCGATCTGGTTCATCGCCGGCCGCAACTACGGTCACCGCGTCCTGCGCCTGCTGTGCCGCGTCTCCCTGTCGCCCGACGTCTGCGTCCGCCAGAGCGAGAGCCTGATCGCGCGCTGGGGCGGCAGCTCGCTGCTGGCGGCGAAGTTCCTGCCCGGCATCTCCGTCGTGGCCGCGCCGATGGCCGGCGCGCTCGGCATGGGGTGGCGGCGCTTCGTCGCCTACGACGCCGTCGCCGGACTGGTGTGGACCGCGTGTTTCCTGGGCCTCGGCCTGATCTTCAGCGACCAGATCCAGGACGTGCTGGACGCGCTCTCCAATGCCGGCCTGCTGGCGGTGGGTGCCATCGGCGCGGTCCTGCTGCTCCTGGTCGGCAACCGCTGGCGCCGTCGGCGCCAGATGGCGCGGCTGCAGGGCGAGGTCGAGCGCATCAGCGTGGAGGATGCCGCCGCGCTGGTCGAGCAGGACATGGCGCCGCTGTTCATCGATGTCCGCAGCGATCCGGGCCGCGCCGCCGATCCCCGGACCTTGCCTGGCGCGCTCAACATTCCGTTGACGCGCCTGCCCGAGTACGCCCAGGAGCTGCCCGACGATCGCCTGCTGGTGCTTTATTGCAACTGCCCCAACGAGGTGTCCGCGATCCAGGGCGCGCACGAGCTGATGCAACGCGGCCATGCCCGCGTGCTGGCGCTGGACGGCGGCCTGGACGGCTGGCATGAGTTGCAGCGCCGGCAGAGCCGGGATCGTGGCGACGGTGATGGCGACGCGACCGGACAGCCGTTGGCGCCGATGGCCGCCAGCCCGGCGCCGGACCTGGCCCCGCCGGCTCGTCCGGCGGCGCATCCGGCCACGCCCGCCGTCCCCTGATCTGAGGAGGGGCGGACCCCACGGCTGGCCCGGCGATTGCATACTGGGCCCTCATGACCGTTGCCGTCCTGCCTGCTGCTTCCCCGGTCGTCGCGCCGACCATCCTCGACCTGGAGGCGTCGGGGTTCGGGCGGGGCAGTTATCCGATCGAGATCGGATTCGTCGAGGCGGGCGGCCTGCCGTTCTGTTCGTTGATCCGGCCCGCGCCGGACTGGGCGCACTGGGACGAGCAGGCCGAGGCGCTGCACGGTATCTCGCGCGAACTGCTGCTCAGGCATGGGCGTCCCTGCGAGTGGGTCGCTGACGAGCTCAACAGGCGCCTGGCCGGCCAGACCGTCTATTCCGACAGCTGGGGACATGACTATCCCTGGATGAGCAAGCTCTTTGAGAGTGCTGGCCGCCTGCCGCGTTTCCGGCTCGAGGATCTGCGCCGACTCCTGAGCGAGGACGAGGCCCAGCGCTGGAACGCGGTCCAGCAGGAGGTCCGTGCCGAGGCGCAACTGAGGCGTCACCGCGCCAGTGCCGACGCCAAGGTCCTGCAGATGACCTTGATGCGCCTGAAGCACGGCGCCGGCACGCCGACCGCGGGTCTGAACGGCCGCGACCCGGGCGACTTCGGCAACTGCGGCTGAGGCCGTCAACCCATCGGGGACGCACCGACGAACGCCGTGCGCCTGCGTCGAAGTCAGCTGACCTCGGTGGGGCCGGAATGGGGCTTGGGGGTCCTGGAGGGATCCCCCATGCCCCGTGGAGAGCCCGCGCTTGGCGACCCGGCGTCGGACGGTGCCTGCATCTGCGCCTGCACCTGCACCTGCGCCGCTGCAGGCTTGCGCTCCGCGCAGAGGCTCCCGCTCGACCGTCCTCGCCCCGCGCGTTTCGCGCGATAAAGCTGCTCATCCGCCTGTGTGACGAGATTGTCGATGTCGGCCTGCCTGGCCCATTGGACGCAGAACCCGATGCTGGTGCCGATGTGGAGTTCGAGCGCACCGATGCGGAACGGCATGGTGAGGGCGTGCACCAGCTTGTCGGCGACGACCTGGGCGTCGACGGGTTTTGCGACGTGGGTGAGGAACACGGCGAACTCGTCGCCGCCGATGCGTGCGACCAGGTCCTGGGGTCGCAGTGCGTGGCGCAGCCGTCCGGCGACGGCTTTGAGCAGCGCGTCGCCGACGGGATGTCCGTACTCGTCGTTGACGGGTTTGAAGCGGTCGAGGTCGAGGTACAGCAGGGCCACCAGCTCGTCGCGGTCGGTGGCGCGGCCGAGTGCCGCGTTGATCTGCGACGCGAAGCCGGCGCGGTTGAGCAGTTCGGTCAGCGGGTCCGTGTTCGACGCGCGCAGCAGCCGCATCTGTTCCTGCTTGACGTCGGTGACGTCGCGGGCGACGCCGTAGGCGCCGATGATGCTGCCCTCGTCGTTGAGCAGCGGCGCATAGGTGAGTTCGACGTAGCGGGTTTCGCCGCGGTCGTCGCCGTCCAGCGGCATCGGGCGGCTGATGCCGTCGTCGTCGCGCATCTCGACGACGCTGGTCTCGCCCGCGAAGGCGCGCCGGATCAACGGCTGCACGGCGGGGTACAGGTCGTCGAGGACGTCCGCGGCGTGGCGGCCTTGCCAGGAGCGTTCCGGGATGTCGAAGCGGCGTTCGAAGGCCTTGTTGCAGAACAGCACGCGCTCGTCGGTGTCGACGGCGAGCATCATCACGTTGACGCTCTGGGCCATCGCGCTCATCACGGCCTGGCTGCGTTCGCGCTCGCGGCGGGCGGCGAGTTCGGCGCTGATGTCGGCGATGGTGCCGGCGTGCGCGACGATGCGCCCGCCCAGCCGCATCGGGCGCATGCGCAGGCGCACCAGCAGCTCCGAGCCGTCGCGGCGCGCGAGCTGCCGCACGCGGTCGACGGGTTCGCCCTGGGCCACCAGCGCGGCCCACTGCTCGCGTGTCAGTTCCCGCTCCGACGCCGGCAGGCGCTCGAGCCATCCCCAGGCCAGGTCCTTGCGGTCGACTTCCAGCAGCCGCAGGTAGGTCTCGTTGGCGTAGACGGTGCGGCCCTGGAGGTCGCAGCGGAACAGTCCCATCGGCGATGCGTCGGCGGTGGCTTCCCGCTCGGCCTCGCGCAGCCGGGCGCGGTGCTGCAGCCGCGTGAACCAGGCCATCAGCCCGACGGCGATCACCGTCACCACCACTGAAAAGCCCAGGACGGCGCGGCGCTGCTGCAGGTAGCCGGCGAGGATGCGGTCGCGCTCGAAGGAGACGAACAGGCGCAGCGGGTAGTCCTGCAGCACGCGGTAGGAGACGATGCGCTCGAGGCCGTCCGCGGGGCTCTGCGTCACGATGAACTGGCCGCTGGCGGGCGGGCTGGGCGGCAGCACCTCGCCGCCCGGCACCTGCCGCATGTTCTTGCCGACCAGGCCCGGCACCTCGGGCCAACGCGCCATCGCGACGCCGTCGTCGCGTTCCAGCAGCACCGCCATGCCCGAACGCATCGAGCGGGTGCGGTAGACCCGCAGCAGCGTGTCGAGATCGATGAACCCGACGGTCGCGGTGAACGGCCCGGCCGGCGCGCTCAGCCGCGTGGCCATCGGCAGCACGAAGTGGGCGCCGGGGCGCAGCCGTATCGGCGCGCCGATGACGATGCTCGGTCCGCCGGGGCGGCCCAGTTCGGACAGGAAGCTCTTCGGACCGAGGTCGACGTAGGGTTCGCCGGTGACCGAGGGAATGCGCCACAGCCGGCCGTCGGGGCTGGCGAGCATCACGTCGGTCAGCCCGCGCGAGTTGTCGCGCAGCGAATCGGCCAGCAGCGACACGGTGGCGTCGAGGTCCTGCCGTTCGTTGCGCCGGGTGAGCAGCAGCAGGTCCAGGGTGCGCAGGCTGCCTTCGGTCTCGCGCAGCAACTGCTCGGTGTCCTGCGTCGCGTTGAGGGCGATGCTGTGCAGGTCGTCCTGGAGTTCCTCGACGAGGGATCGCGGGTAGAGCAGCGCGAACCACAGCACCAGCGCCCACAGCACCACCAGCACGAGTCCCAGCGCCAGGAACGGGCCGAAGACCAGCAGGCGCCTCACCTGGAGGCGCTCCGCGACGGACTGGCTGAAGGGGGAGGCGGGCATCGGACGGATTGTGGCCGTGCCGCGTACGCCTTCAAACGCCCAACAGCGGGGGCCCGGGCGGTTTATTCGGCGCGTCCGGCACGTGGCTGTCGGGATCGTCGCGTGCGAGTTCGCTCAGGCAGCGCATGCACAGGCAGCGGTCGGGCCAGCGTTCGGCGAGTTCCCGCTTGAGGCTCTCGCCGAGCCGCGTGCCGAAGCAGGCGCACCAGCCCTCGTCGACGCCGCAATGGAAACCGCCGCCGCAGCGGGGGCAGGTGGTGTCGAGGCGAGCGGTGGGGCGGTCGGGGACGGACATCGGCGCGGCGGCAAAGAGGTCACTGTAGTCGCCGCGCGCCGCGCCGTCATTTCGCCAGGAGGAAGTACTCCAGCAACTGGGCGCCGCCGGCGCCGCCGAGCGGGATCAGCAGGGCCTTGACCAGCGGTTGTTCGAACAGGGGCGCGAAGGCGCCGCGACGCTCTTGCTGGACCGCGGCGATCAGGTCCTTGAACGGCCCAGCCAGCGGAGCGAGCGCCACCGGACCGCCTTGCAGCCAACGCAGGTCTTCGGCCATCCGGTCCAGCGCGCGTTCGCGCGCATGTTCGGCGGCCCGTTTCAGCTGGAGCGCGAGCACCAGCGCGCCGAGCAGGTAGGCCGCCGCCGCCATGCAGATCGGCAGATTGACGGACCAGGCGTCGAACAGGCGGCTGTGTCCGACAACGAGCAGCGCCAGCACGACGAAGGGCGCGATCACCAGCGGCGTGACGAGCTGCGTGCGACGCGCGACCAGTTGCACGTCGATCCAATCGTCCAGCAGGGTGTGGCGATGCGGGGATGTGGCGGTCGGCGGCAGGGCGCGGTCTTCCGGCAGGCGGGCCAGTGGTGTCTCCCACAGGGCGGCGTGAGACGGACCCAGTTCGCGGGCGAACTTGTTCACCGAGTCCTTGGGATAACTGCTGCGACGTCGGCCGAGCAGCCGGATGAACCGGCTGGCCAGCCAAGTGGCGTCGCCCACGGTCACCACGACCAGCGGCAGGCCGGCGAGGCACAGGGCCAGCGTGCCGCCGATCAGCAGGCGATGGGACGCCCCTCGCACCGGGAGTTCGAGGACGTCGCCGTCCGACCAGGCCACGTAGATCAATCCGATCGCGCCGATGACCACGACGTAGGACAGCGCGACCCGGAGCGCGCGCGGCAGCGGACTGGCCCGGCGGACATATTGATGCCAGAGCACACGGGCATCGAGGCCGCCCGACCGGTCGTGGGCTTCCGCCGCCGTCCATCCGAAGATGCCGAAGCTCTCCCACCAGGAGGCGGACAGACGCCGCAGCGGCAGCGCGCGACCGGCCCGCAGGTTGGGCGGAGGAAGCGCGAGCCAGCGGGTGTCGCTCAGCAGCCCTTCCTTGGCGACGGACCACGTCCGGTCCAGCGTCCAGACGACGCAGAACAGTGCCAGCAGATGGAACAGGTGAGGCGGCCAGGCACTGATGCCCTCGGCCCAGTATTTGGGCTCGCAGTCCATGCAGTCGTCGGGCTGCAGCCAGGCCAGGAAGGCCAGCGCGGCCCACAGGGCCGGCACGTACAGACCGATCCGTCGGAACTGTCTGGCGCGGCGGTCTTCCTGGTGGTCGATGCAGGGGCCGTGGAACGGTGGCGCGTGCATCGTCGTCAGATGGACCGCCACGGCGGAGACCAGGCTCGCCAGGACGATGACCCGCGGATCGAGCGTGCCGGGCCAGAGGAGCTCGATCAGGGATCCGAGCGTGAGGCCGCCCACCAGCGCGTAGAGGATCAGCAGGCTGGAAGCGCCGAGGCCCAGGACGCCGCGGGCGCCGGGCGGGAGGCTCCAGGTCGTCGACGCCGCGCGCACGGCGGCCGAGCCCGGCCAGATCCACAGGCCCGTCGCCACGACGATCAGCAGCGTGAGCGAGGCCAGACCCCAGCCCCGGGAATCGCTGCCCAGGCCGCGCTCCTTCGCGTAGCCGCTGAGCACGACGGCATCCTCGCGGCCGATCTCGTACAGCGACGGCGCCGACAGCGCCTGCTGCAGGGCACATCGCTCGGCGGCGCGGCAATCTTCCGAGCGGCAACTCGCCAACCGGGCCGCCAGGTAGGTGGAGGACTGGTAGACGTCCCGCCACGGCGGATTGCCGCCGTCCAGCGTCGTGGTGCCGGACGTCTGCCGTGCCGGCCTGGTGGGTGGCGGCGGCTCCGCCTCGATGGTCTTGCATCCGGCGTCCCGGGGGAAGGTCAGGGGCAGGCTGGACGCCACCAGCAGGTTGCGGGTGAAGGCCTGGGTGCGCGGATGGGCCAGCCGCGAGTCCATGTCGGTGGTGAAGAAGACGCGGTCGGGGAAGGTGTCGCGCAGCGCCTGCAGGATCAGCAGCTTGTCGTGGACGTCGCTGGCCAGCAGGCCGATCGCGCCGATCGGACGAGGTGGCATCCCCGGCGGCGTCTCGCTGGACTTCAGTTCCCGGGCGATCCCTCGCAGGTAGTCGAGCTGGTCGCGGCTTTCGGGCCACTCGATCGGCGCCGCCCGATCCGGGCCGCCCGGTCGCGCCTGCGCCGGCTTGCCGTCCTCGCGCTTGGTGTCGCGCGTCGTGACGCCGTCGAGGCCCCGAAAGAAGTAGGCTGCTTCAGGGACGAGGTGGTTGGGCCAGCTATTACCGACCACACTGCTCGATATGTCTCCGCTGAAGAAATCCTCAGGCAAGGTCAGTTGCCGTTCCAGTTCACCTTGCAAGGACTGCGTGTACAGCGAATCCCGCTCGGTGATGACGACGACACGTCGATCGCGCTCGGGCAGCCGGCGCTTCAGCTCCTCCACCAGTGTGGCGAGCAGGACGTCGTCCGTGGCGATCGTCCGCGTCATCGTCAGCGACGGCTTGAAAGGACCGCCGAACATCCGGCAGAACTGGCGGTTCAGGAACCCGTCCAGCTCCTGGTGCGTCGGCAGGTGGCCGGGGTCCTTGTTCCTCAGCACGTTCAGCATGCCCAAGGGTGCTGTCGAGAACGGGTTCATGAACTGGGCATGGGCCATCAGCCAATAGCCGCGTTCCAACGGGTTGTCGGAGACTTCCCTGCCGTTCGTCTCCCGCCGCGTCCAATCGCGATGCAGTCGTGGCTCGGGCGGGTCTTGGGTCCTGCCCTTGCAGTAGTCGGGGATCGGCTTGTTGCGGGCACCGCCCTTGGGCAGCGGCTGGTTCGGGTCGTGGGCGCGGGTCGGCAGGGCGGCCGCCCGGCGACTGGCATCCCTCAGATCGAGCAGGCCTGTCCTCAGGGCATCGGTGGTGGACGGGCCGATGATGGTCAGCGCCGCGCGGTCGTCCTTGCCGGGACCGTCCGGTCCGACGAAGAGCGCATCGAGCGCCCGGGCCAGTCCGTCGAGCTTCGGGCTGGGAAGTTCCGTCTCGTTGATCCAGACCACGACGACGCGGTCGTAGAGTTCGTTCTTGGGGCGCTGGTCCAGTTGCTCCTTCCGTCGGGCGCTGAGCCGGTCGCTCGACAGGACCTCCAAGGGCACCAGCAAGGTCCCGCCCGTGCCGTCGAGCGGGTCGCCTGCAGCGCCCGGGACGAGCGGCAGCGCGAGCAGGCCGAGGCGTTCCGCGTTCTCCGGCAGATACCCCTGGCTCTGCAAGCCCGACAGCAACGCGTAACGCGTTCGTCGCCGGCTCTCTTCCGCGCCGACGAAGGCATTGCCGGGCACCATGACCACCATCACGAGGAAACCGCTTCTCAGCGATTCGATGGGCGCGGCGTCAGAGGAGGCGCTCGCCGCCGAGGCGGGTGAAGCGGGCGGTGCGGGCGTGGCGGCCGCCTTGGCGCCCGATTCATTCGGCAGTTGCCGGAGATAGTCCTCGAAGATGTAGCGCCCCAGGACCGCGGGCCGGCGCGTGGACGGCGCGGCCCGTTTGCACGCCGTGGCCTTGTCCGCCTCGCGATGCAGCTTGTCGCATCGTTCGAAGCGCTCCGCCTCGTGCCGCCGGACCGCGTTGAAGGGGTCCTCCCACAGCCGGGCCTCGACCTCCAGCTCGACTTCGAAGACGGGTTGGGACCGCTCCTTCTCCGTCGGCCTCAGCTGATCGAACGCGCCTGGCACCAGCTGCGTGCTGGCGGCGAATGCCAACAGCACGGCCAGGCTTCCCCACGGGAATCCACCGGATTTGTCGGACATGGCGACCACCTCCCGGCGGCACCGTCCCACTCGCGCCCGCGAGCGTCAAGGCAACCGGTCCTCAAGCTTGTGGAGGGACCGCCCGCGCGGCCGCCGGAACCGGGGACACGGCGGCCGCACTGATCGCCTCCACCACTGCTGGAGGCGCCATGTACTGGCCGCTCGTGTTCCTGATCCTCTGCTGATGCCGAATCAGCCGAACAAGGTCCGGTGCCGCTCGCGCAGCAGGTTCTTCTGCACCTTGCCCATCGCGTTGCGCGGCAGCTCGGTCTCGACGAAGACCCGCTTGGGCACCTTGAAGCCGGCGATGCGGTCCTTCAGCGCCGCGACCAGCGTCGCCCCCTCCAGCGCGGCGCCGGCTCGCGGCACCACCACGGCGATCACGCCCTCGCCGAAGTCCGGATGCGGCACGCCGATCACCGCCGATTCCGCCACGCCGGGCAACTCGTTGAGCCAGCCCTCGATCTCCGCCGGGTACACGTTGTAGCCGCCGGTGATGATCAGGTCCTTGCTGCGGCCCACGATCGTCACGTAACCCCGGTCGTCGCGCCGGCCCACGTCGCCGGTCCTGAACCAGCCGTCGGCGGTGAACTCCTCCTTCGTCTTTTCCGGCATGCGCCAGTAGCCCGAGAACACGCCGGGACCGCGAACCTGGATGTGGCCGATCTCGCCGTCGCCGCTGGTGGGGCAGGGCGCGCCCGCGTCGTCGAC
This sequence comes from Roseateles sp., assembly GCA_039593255.1. Taxonomy (GTDB): domain Bacteria; phylum Pseudomonadota; class Gammaproteobacteria; order Burkholderiales; family Burkholderiaceae_C; genus Roseateles. The sequence goes on along the minus strand of JBCNPQ010000006.1, from coordinate 137,520 downwards.
CACGCGCAGGCCCACGCCCGGCAGCGGGAACCCGACGGTGCCGCCGCGGCGCTCGCCGTCCTCGGCGCGGTACGGGTTGGAGGTCAGCATGACCGTCTCGCTCATGCCGTAGCGTTCCAGGATCGTGAACCCGGTGCGGCGCTGCCACTCGTGGAAGGTCTCGATCAGCAGCGGCGCGGAACCGCTGATGAACAGCCGCATCCGCGCGCACTGCTCCTTCGTGAGCGTGGCCTGCTCGAGCAGCCGCACGTACAGGGTCGGCACACCCATGAACAGCGTCGCGTCGGGCAGCCGCGCGATCACGCCGCGCGGCTCGAAGCGGTTGAACCACAGCATCTTCGCCCCGGCCAGCAACGCGCCGTGCGACGCGACGAAGAGCCCGTGCACATGGAAGATCGGCAGCGCGTGGATCAGCACGTCGTCCGCCGTCCAGCCCCAGGCGTGCCGCAGCACCTCGGCGTTGGACAGCAGGTTGCCGTGGCTCAGCATCGCGCCCTTGCTGCGACCGGTCGTGCCGCTCGTGTACAGGATCGCGGCGAGTTCGTCGGCGGACTTGCGCGCTGCCTGGTGCGTGTCGGGCATCTGCACCGCGCGGTCCAGCAGCGTGCCGCTGCGGTCCTCGTTGAGCGTGAACACCCATGGCACCTTGGCCTGGAAGGCGAGCTTGCTCACCCAGCCGAAGTGCTTGCCCGCGCAGACGACCACCGCGGGTTCCGCGTTGCCGATGAAGTACTCGAGCTCGGCGGCCTGGTAGGCCGTGTTCAGCGGCAGGTACACGTAGCCGGCGCGCAGCACGGCGAGGTACAGCAGCAGCGCCTCGACGCTCTTCTCCGTCTGCACCGCGACGCGGCTGCCCGCGGGCAGGTCCAGCGAATCCAGCAGGTTGGCGATCATCGCCGTGGCGCGGTCGATGTCGCGCCAGCTGTAGCGCTGGCCGGCGTCGGGGCCGTCGGCCAGCTCGATCGCGCAGGTGTCCAGGTCGTCGGGGAAGTTCGCGCGCAGCGCGGCGAACAGGTTGGCGTTGGCGGTGTTCATCAATCCAGTTTCGCACCGCTGCGCTTGACCACATCGGCCCAGCGCACGACCTCGCCGTGCACGAACTTGCCGAACGCGTCCCCGTACAGCGTGGGCATCTCGGTGCCCAGGCCGGTCCAGATGGTCTTCAGTTCCTCGGTCGCGTAGGCCTTGCGGAGTTCGGCCTGCATCGCGGCGATCACTTCCTTGGGCGTGCCCTTGGGCGCCCACAGGCCATACCAGGTGGCGACCTGGTACTGCGGGATGCCGGCTTCCACCGCGCTCGGGATGTCCGGGAAACCGGGCGCGCGCTTGGACGAAGCCACCGCCAGCGCCTTGATCCGGCCGCCGCGGATGTGGGCCGCCGACGAGCCCAGGCCGTCGAACATCAGGTCCACCTGGCCCGCCATCAGGTCCTGCAGCGCCGGCCCGGCGCCGCGGTAGGGGATGTGGGTGATGAAGGTCTGCGTCTGCAGCTTGAAGAGCTCGCCCGCCAGGTGGTGCGAGGTGCCGTTGCCCGCCGAGCCGTAGTTCAGCTTGCCGGGGTTCTTCTTCAGGAAGTCCAGCAGGCCCTTGACGTCGGTGGCCTGCACCTTCTGCGGGTTGATCACGATCACCTGCGGCACGCTGGAGACCAGGGCGACGGGGATGAAGTCCTCCTCGAGCTTGTACTCGAGCTTGGGATACATCGCCGGCGCGATCGTGTGGTGCACCGCGCCCATGAAGAAGGTGTAGCCGTCCGGCTGCGCCTTCGAGGCCAGCGTCGCACCGACGGTGCCGCCGGCGCCGCCCTTGTTGTCGATGATGAACTGCTTGCCGGTCTGCTTGGTCAGCACCGCCGTCAGCGGGCGCGCGAAGGCGTCGGTGCCGCCGCCGGCCGGGAAGGGCACGACGATCACCACCGGCCGGCTCGGCCAGGCGGCCTGCGCGAACGCCGACGGCGCGATCCCCGCGCCCGCGGCGGTCAGGGAAGCCAGGGCGGCTGCGCCCAGCAGGCGGCGGCGGGTCGTGGAACTCTGGGTCATGCGGGTCTCCTGTGGGCCTCTGCGGGCCGGTGTCTTGGGCAAGGTTGAGGAAATGGGGGCTGAGGGAACGAGGGAACGGAAGCGGATAAGGGAACGATCAGAGCAGGCTGCCGACGGCGCGCGCGGTCGCGATTTCTCCCTGAGTGAAGGATTCGTGGTGCTCCTCGATGCGGTCGAGGTCGTAGAGGTAGTTGACCATCATTCCGTGCGACTGTTTCAGCCCCTTGGCCGAGCGGTCGCCGCCCGGATTCAGCCGTTCCAGCCGGGCGCCGTTGTCGAGATGGAAACGCGCGACCGGATCGCCGCCGGGCAGCGGCGTCTGGCCGATCAGGTACACGGCGGCGAGGCGGCGCAGGTCGGCCTGCAACGCGTCGTCGTCGAGTGCGGCCGGACTCGCGAGTTCGGCCGGCGTGTGGTGCTTCAGGTGTTCGAGCGCCTCCGCCGCGCGCGTGCGCTGCGCCGGCTTCAATCCGGGGAGGGCGGAGAAGCCGGCGTCGCCGGCGGCATCGTCCAGTGTCCGCATCGCCTGCAGCCAGGCGGCGAAGCCCGGCATCGGCGACAGCGTGCAGAACAGCTTCAGCCGTGGCAGCTCGCGCCGCAGGTGTTCGGCCACGCGCTTGATCAGGAAGTTGCCCAGCGACACGCCGCGCAACCCCGGCTCGCAGTTGCTGATGGAATAGAAGACGGCGGTCTTGAAACTGCTCGGCGGCATCGGCTCGCCGCGCTTGCCGATCAGCGGCGCGATCGCGTCCGGCATGTCGGCCAGCAGCGCGATCTCCACGAAGATCAGCGGCTCGTCGGGCAGCTGCGGATGGAAGAAGGCGAACAGGCGCCGGTCCGGCAGCAGCCGGCGCCGCAGGTCGTCCCAGCCGTCGATCGCATGCACCGCCTCGTGGCGGATGATCTGCTCCAGCAGGTGCGCCGGCGAATGCCAGTCGACCTGCCGCATCTCCAGGAATCCCGGGTTGAACCAGGAGGACAGCAGGTGCAGCAGGTCGGCGTCCACCATGCGCCAGTCCGGATGCGACGACAGTCCGTCCAGCAGCCGGCGGCGCATCCGCACCAGCGTGCCGGTGCCGCCGGTCGCGCGGTTCAGGCGGCGGAACAGTTCCTGCCGCGGCGGCTCGCTGACCTCGGTCAACTGGCGCAGCGTCTCGGTGCCTGGTGTGTCGGCATAGGCCTGCGCCGCGCGCAGCACCTCGTCCGGGGCGGGATTGAAATCGGCGGCGAGCTTGTCGAACACCGTCGGCCACGCCTCCGGCGACAGCGCGCCCATCCTGCCGATCAGCTCATGGGCCAGGCCCAGGCTGTTCGCCTGTCCGCGTTCCGACAGCAGTTTGTGCGCCAGCGACAGCACCCGCCTTGCCGCACGCGCCGAAGTCCAGGAATCCACGATGGCCATGAGGGCGGTTTATAGCCGGATCGCCCCGCGCGCGGCTCGATGCGCTCCCCGGGGATTCCCCAGGGAAACGGTCCCGTGCACGGCGCTCGCACCGGCGGGCCGGCTGCTACATTGGTCCGCATCAGATCCGAGGCGGCGCCGCGCGGCGGCCGACCGACCCGGACACCCCGGCCCCGCGACGTCGGCCCGGGGCCAATGCCCGGGACGAAGTCCAGGAGACAAGCCATGAACGACATTCCGCAGGATGCCGAGGCGGTGCTGCGCCTGGCGGCGCAGTCGATGTTCGACGTGCTGGCCAGCACCGCGCAGGGCGCGATGGTGGTGAACCGCGAGCACCGCGTCGTCTGGATCAGCGAGGGTTACAAGCGCTTCCTGCCCGCGCTGGGTTGCCGGGACGAGACCGAGTTCGTCGGCCGCCGTGTCGAGGAGGTCGTGCCCAACACGCTGATGGCGCAGGTCATCGACACCGGGCAGCCCATCCTCGTGGACCTGCTGACCAACAAGGCGGGGACCTTCCTCGTCAGCCGGCTGCCCCTGCGCGGGCCCGGCGGCGATGTGATCGGCGCGATGGGCATGGTCCTGCTGGATCATCCCGAGACGACGATGCAGCCGTTGATGAACAAGTTCGCCTGCCTGCAGGCGGAGTTGGACGAGACACGCCGTCAGCTGGCGGCGGAGGTGTCGCGCAACCGTCGCCCGAAGTTCCGGATCATCGACTTCGTCGGGGCGAGCCAGGCGGCGGTCGAGGTCAAGCGTCAGGCGAGGCGCGTTGCGCAGTCCGACGCCACGGTGCTGCTGCTCGGCGAGACCGGCACCGGCAAGGAGCTGCTCGCGCATGCGATCCATGCGGCTTCGCGGCGGGCGTCGAGGCCGCTCGTGTCGGTGAACATCGCCGCCGTCCCGGAGACCTTGCTCGAGGCTGAGTTCTTCGGCGTCGCGCCGGGGGCGTACACGGGTGCCGAGCGCAAGGGGCGCGACGGCAAGTTCAGGTTGGCTGACGGCGGCACCTTGTTCCTCGACGAGATCGGCGACATGCCGCCGGCCTTGCAGGCCAAGCTGCTGCGCGTGCTGCAGGAGCAGGAGCTCGAGCCTTTGGGCAGCAATGAGGTCGTGAAGGTGGATGTTCGCGTGATTGCGGCGACCAGTCGTGACCTGGCGGCGCTGGTGGCGCGTGGCGAGTTCCGGGCGGACCTGTTCTACCGGCTCAACGTCCTGCCCGTGCGTCTGCCGGCGTTGCGCGAGCGTCGCGAGGACATCGAGGCCCTGTCCGAGGTGCTGCTCGAGGACATTGCGAGACGGGGCGGACTTGCGCCGAAGACCTTGGGCGACGGTGCGCTGCGGCTGCTTGAGGCCAGGGACTGGCCGGGCAATGTCCGTGAGCTGCGCAACGTGCTGGAGCAGGCCTTCCTGATGAGCGACGAGGGCGAGCTTGCGCCACGCCATTTCGGTGCCGACGCGACCACCCCGAGTGCTGCGGACGCCACGGCGGCCGGGGCCCCTCCGAGCGACCTTCCGAGCGTGCGGAGGAGTGGGAGCGAGGAGGGGCCCCGGCCGCCGTGGCGTGTGCTCGGTGAGGGCAGTCAAGGCACCCTCCCTGCGAGAAAGGCGGAACTGGAGCGTGCCGCGATCGCGCAGGCGCTGAGGAGCACCAACGGCAACCGGATGGCTGCCGCGAGGATGCTGGCGATTTCCCGTGCGACGCTCTACGAGAAGCTGGCGAAGTATCCGGAGCTGGCGGGCTGACGCGTACGGTAGTGGAGATGGCGTCGCCTGCGTGACGGGGTGCACGTCACATCGTCACGATTGGCCTGTGTTCATGGGCTTGATCCAGGGTTCGAGGGGCTTGCCGGACGATGTGCGGCATGCGCATATTCGTGGTCAGGGAACACGAGGACCGGATGGACCGGCCCGTCCAGGAGACTTCATGAACACGCTCACCACGACCGCCGGCGCTGATTTTTCCGCTGGCCAGTCTGCTGCCCGTCCCGATGGTGCCAAGGGATCCACTGGCAAGGCCTGGACCTTGGCCAGCAAGCTTCGTGTTGCGGTGCTTGCCGCGGTGGTAGGTTTTGTCGTGCTGGTGATGTGGCTCAGCCATCGCTCCGCGATGAGTCTGCTCGACGTCAAGATGATCACGACGGTCGAGCAGGTGAAGAATGCCGAGCAGATTGCCAAGCGTCATTTCGACCGCATCGGCAGTGGTGGCGTCACCGACGCCGAGGCGCGGAAGGCGGCGGCGGCTGAGATCGGCAAGATCAGGTACTCCGGCAACGAGTACATCTGGATCAACGACATGAGCCCGAAGATGGTCATGCATCCGATCAGGCCGGAGCTCAACGACAAGGACCTGTCGGGCAACAAGGATCCGAACGGATTGAAGTTGTTCGTGGCGTTCGTCGACACCGTCAAGGCGCAGGGCAGCGGCTTCGTCGACTACCTGTGGCCCAAGCCGGGCGCCAAGGATCCGGAGCCCAAGCGGTCCTACGTCGCCGGCTTCAAGCCCTGGGGCTGGGTGATCGGATCGGGGGTCTACATCGACGACGTGTCCGGCATCGCCCGCCGGGATGCCGCGGTGGCGTTGACCTTGGTGATTGCAGTCGGCATCGCGGCCCTGGTGGCGGTCGAATGGTTCGCGCGCGGGCTGAAGCGGCGCCTCGGGCAGATGCGCGAGGTCGTCGAGGCGGTGGCCAACGGCGATCTGCGGGCGCATGTGATCGGCGGCCAGTCCCTGGGCAACGACGAGATCGGCGAAGTGCTGACCCAGGTGGCGGCCATGCAGGTGCGGCTCAGCGACCTGGTCCGCGCGATCCGGGACGCGACGGACTCGATCCAGCATGCGTCGCGCGAGGTCGCCATGGGCAGCCAGGACCTGTCGCAGCGCAGCGAGCAGGCGGCGTCCAGCCTGCAGCAGACGGCCGCGTCGATGCATGAGCTGACGCAGCAGGTCACGCACTCCGCGCAGGCCGCGCACCAGACCAACCAGTTGGCCATCGGCGCGGCGGATCGTGCCAAGCTGGGCGCGGACGTGATGGGCGAGGTGGTTCAGACCATGGACGGCATCGCCGGCGCGAGCCGCAAGATCGCCGACATCATTTCGGTCATCGACGGCGTGGCCTTCCAGACCAACATCCTGGCGCTGAACGCCGCGGTCGAGGCGGCTCGCGCGGGCGAGCAGGGGCGCGGCTTCGCGGTGGTGGCGTCGGAAGTGCGCGCGCTGGCGCAGCGCAGCGCCAACGCGGCCAAGGAGATCAAGGCCTTGATCAACGATTCGGTCTCGCGTGTCGACGCGGGCGGCGCCCAGGTCGGGCGCGCCGGCGAGGCGATGGGCCAGATCCTGCAGTCGGTGCAGCAGGTGAGCGGCACGGTGGCCGAGATCAGCCAGTCCAGCGCGGGCCAGTCCGACGGCCTCGCGCAGATCAACCAGGCCGTGAAGCACCTGGACGACATGACGCAGCAGAATGCCGCGCTGGTCGAGGAGACGGCCGCCGCGGCCGAATCGCTGCAGCAGCAGGCCCGCCTGCTCAACGAGCACGTCGCCACCTTCCGCACCTGAGGGCGCATCGTCCGATGTCCGGACATTGACCGGATTCCAGACACCCCTCCGTTTCCCACCGCACGCCGCTGTCTGGAACCCGGACAGCGGCGTCGTCGTTTCCGGGCCGCCGATGTCGGCACGGTCCTTGCGATGGAGGAACGCCGAGACCGGCGCACGACCGGTCCATCCAACAGGAGACAAGTCCCATGACCCATGGCCTCATCCGCGCCGTCGCCGGCGCGGCGCTGGCGTTGTCCGCCGCCGTCGGCGCGAGCGTTCCGGCCTTCGCTCAAGGCAAGGAGATCCGCATCGCCCACGTCTACAGCCGCACCGGCCCGCTCGAGGCCTATGGCAAGCAGACGCAGACCGGATTCCTGATGGGCCTGGACTACGCCACCGGCGGCACGATGACGGTGGCGGGCCGCAAGCTCGTGGTCCTCGAGAAGGACGACCAGGGCAAGCCCGACGTCGGCAAGAGCCTGCTGGCCGCCGCCTACGGCGACGACAAGGCCGACATCGCCGTCGGCCCCTCCTCATCGGGGGTGGCGCTGGCCTTGCTCCCCGTGGCCGAGGAGTACAGGAAGATCCTGCTGGTCGAGCCGGCCGTCGCCGATTCGATCACCGGCGACAAGTGGAACAAGTACGTTTTCCGGACCGGCCGCAACAGCTCGCAGGACGCGATCTCCAACGCGGTCGCGTTGGACAAGCCGGGCACCGTCATCGCGACCTTGGCACAGGACTATGCCTTCGGTCGCGACGGCGTGAAGGCGTTCAAGGATGCGGTCAAGAAGGCGAAGGTCGTGCACGAGGAGTATCTGCCGACCACGACGACCGACTTCACCGCCGGCGCCCAGCGGCTCATCGACAAGCTCAAGGACCAGCCCGGCCGCAAGGTGATCTTCATCATCTGGGCCGGCGCGGGCAACCCGTTCAAGATCGCCGACCTCGACCTCAAGCGCTACGGCATCGAGATCGCCACCGGCGGCAACATCCTGCCGGCGATGGCCGCGTACAAGGCCTTGCCCGGCATGGAAGGCGCGACCTACTACTACTTCGGCATCCCGAAGAACCCGGTCAACGAGTGGCTGGTCGCCAACCACTACAAGCAGTTCAGGGCGCCGCCGGACTTCTTCACCGCCGGCGGCATGAGCGCGGCCATCGCCGTCGTCGAGGCGCTCAAGAAAACGGGCGGGGACACGGCCACCGACAAGCTCATCAAGGCCATGGAAGGCATGAGCTTCGAGACGCCCAAGGGCCGCATGACCTTCCGGCCCGAGGACCACCAGGCGATGCAGTCGATGTACCACTTCAAGATCAAGGTGGACCCGGCCTTCGCCTGGGGCGTGCCCGAGCTGGTGCGCGAGATCAGACCCGAGGAAATGGCTATCCCAATCCGCAACAAGCGCTGAACCCAGGGGCGCCACGACCCTGGGACGGGGCGCACATCCAAAGGACAAAGGAGGTTCTCGATGAAGTCTTCTGTCATGCGATTCCTCGTGCCCGCAGCCGTCGCGCTGGCGGGCGCCGCGCAGGCCGCCGTGCCGCTGCCCTCGCTCAACATCGACAAGACCCAGATCACCGTCTCGGGCCTGTCGTCCGGCGGCTTCATGGCCAACCAGCTGGGGTACGCGCATTCGTCGACGTTCAAGGGCGTCGGCGTCTTTGCCGCGGGGCCCTACAACTGCGCCGGCCACAGCAACTACACGGCCTGCATGTACAACGCGACGATCTCCTCGTCGGCGCTGAACACGATGCAGGCCGACATCAACAACTGGAGCGGCTCCGCGATCGACGCCAAGAGCAACGTCGCCTCGCAGAAGATCTACCTGTTCGTCGGCACCAGCGACACGACCGTCGGCCCCAATCCGATGAACGCGGTGCAGACGCAGTACCTCAACAACGGCGTCACGTCCGCCAACCTCGAGTACGTCCAGCGCAGCGGTACCGCGCATGTGCTCCCGACCGACTTCGATGCGACCGGCAACAACAGCTGCGGCACCAGCGCCTCGCCCTACATCGCCAACTGCGGCTACGACGGGGCCAAGGCCGTCCTGACCAAGCTCTACGGCACGCTCTCCGCGCGCAACAACAGCCCCGCCGCGGCCAACTACATCGAGTTCGACCAGACCGCCTTCGGCACCAACCCTGGCCTGGCCTCCACCGGCTGGGCCTATGTGCCGGCCAATTGCGCCGCCGGCCAGGTCTGCAAGCTGCACGTGGCGCTGCACGGCTGCCAGCAGAACTACGCGACGATCGGCGACAGGTTCGTGAAGAACACCGGCTTCTCGCGCTGGGCCGACACCAACAGCATCGTCGTGCTGTTCCCGCAGACCAAGGTCGACAACACCTCGCGCACGACCGCGGCCAGCGGCCTGCTGCCCAATCCGAACGGCTGCTGGGACTGGGTCGGCTGGTACGGCTCGAACTTCGCGCAGAAGGCCGGCACGCAGATCGCCGCGATCAAGGCGATGGTCGACCAGGTCTCGGGCGGATCGACGGGCAATCCCGGCGACCCCGGCGATCCGGGCGACCCCGGCACGCCGCCGCCCGCGTGCTTCACCGCGTCGAACTACACGCATTCGGTGTCCGGCCGCGCCTACGCGCTGTACGGCCTGACCTATGCGAATGGTTCCAACCAGGCGATGGGCCTATGGAACATCTTCGTGACCACGACGCTGAAGCAGACGGCGCCCAACTATTACGTGGTCGGCACCTGTCCCTGAGGGCGGCCACGCGCCCCGAACCCCATCCGCACGCATGCTCGAGACCCGCGACCTCACCATCCGATTCGGCGGCCACACGGCGGTGGACCGCGTCAGCTGCAGCTTCCACCCGGGCACGCTGACCGCCATCGTCGGGCCCAACGGCGCCGGCAAGACGACCTATTTCAACCTGATCTCCGGCCAGCTCCTCGCGAGCGCCGGTCGCGTGCTGCTCGACGGCGAGGACCTCACGCGCCTGGCCGCGCCCTTGCGGACACGGCGCGGCCTGGGCCGGGCCTTCCAGCTGACGCAGCTGTTCCCGACGCTGAGCGTGCTCGAGAACGTGCGTCTCGCCGTGCAGGCGCGGCGCGGGGAGGGCCTGCGGATGCTCGCGGTGTGGCTGTCGTTCCGGGAGTCGCTGGAGGAGGCGCGCGCGATCGTCGAGCGGGTGAGGCTGGCGGCCCGTGTCGACGCGCCGGCCGCCAGCCTGTCGCATGGCGACCAACGCAAGCTGGAGGTCGCGATGCTGATGGCGCTGCGGCCCAAGGTCTATCTGTTCGACGAGCCGACCGCCGGCATGAGCGTCGACGAGGTGCCGGTGATCCTCGACCTGATCCGGGCGCTGAAGGCGGAGGGGACGCACACGATCCTGCTGGTCGAGCACAAGATGGACGTGGTGCGCGAGCTCGCGGACCGGATCGTCGTGCTGCACCACGGGCAGCTCGTCGCGGACGGTGAACCCGCGGCGGTGATCGCTTCGCCGGTGGTCCACAACGCCTATCTCGGGCTGGCGATGCCGGAGGCCGCATGAGCACGGCAACGGCGCTCCTTCGCCTCGAGGGCGTGCACACGCACATCGGTGCGTATCACATCCTGCACGGCGTGAACCTGGCCGTGGCGGAAGGCGAAGTCACGATGCTGCTGGGCCGCAACGGCGCCGGCAAGACGACGACGCTGCGCACGGTGATGGGACTGTGGCGCGCGAGCGCGGGTCGCGTGGTGTGGGACGGGCGGGCGATCGAGGCATTGCCGACGCCCGAGATCGCGCGCCTGGACATCGCCTACGTGCCGGAGAACATGGGCATCTTCGGTGAGCTGACGGTGCGGGAGAACCTGCTGCTGGCGGCGCGCCGGGCGCGTTCGCTCGACGAGCTCGACACCGCGCGGCTGGACTGGCTGTTCGACCTCTTTCCGGCCCTGCGCAAGTTCTGGCTGTATCCGGCCGGCAAGCTCAGCGGCGGCCAGAAGCAGATGCTGGCGATCGCGCGCGCGATGGTCGAGCCGCGCCGGCTGCTGCTGATCGACGAGCCGACCAAGGGACTGGCGCCGGCGATCATCCGCAACCTCATCGACGCGCTCACCGAGATCAAGCGCGGCCGGGACGGCACCCGCACCACCGTGCTGCTGGTCGAGCAGAACTTCATGGTCGCCCGCGCGCTCGGGGACGGCGTCGCCGTCATGGACGACGGCCGGGTCGTCCACGCGGGGCGCATGGATGCGCTGGCCGCCGACGAGGCGCTGCAGCAGCGGCTGCTGGGCCTGTCGCTCGGAGCGCATCAATGAACACGTCCACGTCCACGTCCACGTCCACGTCCGCGACTGCCGCCGGACCCGTGCCGCAGGCGCGGTTCGACGCGATCCCGCTGTTGCTGGTTTTCGGGCTGGCGCTCGCGGCGCTGCCGATGATCGGCTCCACCTCCAGCTGGGCGACCTTGACGATCGCCGGCCTCGCGATGGGGCTGATCGTCTTCGTGATCGCCTCCGGCCTGACACTCGTCTTCGGCCTGATGGACGTGCTGAACTTCGGCCACGGCGTGTTCATCGCGCTGGGCGCCTTCGTCGCGACGACGGTGATGGGCGCGATGGGTGCGGCCGGCGGTCTCGCGGCGGGGTCGTCGCTGGCGCAGCACCTCGTCGCGGTCGGCATCGCGTCGCTGGCCGGCATCGTCAGCGCGGCCGCGTTGGGTCTGGTCTTCGAGCGCGTGCTGGTGCGGCCGGTCTACGGCATGCACCTCAAGCAGATCCTGATCACGATGGGCGGGATGATCATCGGCGAGGAACTGATCAAGCTCGTCTGGGGACCGCAGATGATCCCGCTGCAGCCTCCCGAGTCGCTGCGCGGCGCGCTGGTGCTCGGCGACGTGGCGGTCGAGAAGTTCCGGCTGCTCGCCGTCGCGGTCGGACTGGTCGTGTTCGCCGGCCTGCTGTGGATGCTCAACCGCACGAAGCTCGGCCTGTTGATACGCGCCGGCGTCCAGGACCGCGAGATGGTCGAGAGCCTGGGGTACCGCATCGGCCGCCTCTTCGTCGCGGTGTTCGTCGCCGGTTCCGGCCTGGCGGGCCTGGGCGGCGTGCTGTGGGGGCTCTACCAGCAGAGCGTGACTCCCCAGATCGGCGCGCAGGTCAACACGCTGATCTTCATCGTGATCATCATCGGCGGGCTCGGCTCGACCCTGGGGTGCTTCGTGGGCGCGCTGCTGGTCGGACTGATGGCCAACTACTGCGGCTTCCTCGCGCCCAAGGCGGCCCTGTTCTCCAACATCGGACTGATGGTCGCCGTGCTGCTGTGGCGGCCGCAGGGCCTGTATCCGGTCGGCCGGCGTTGAGCGGAGCGGACTTCCCATGACCTTGATCCGATCCCTGCTGTCGCACGACCTGCCGCGCAGCCGCGTGCTGGCCGCGCTGCTCCTGCTCACCGTGCTGGGCCTGGCCTTGGCGCCCTTCGTGTTCCCGGGCACCAAGGCGCTCAACGTCGCGGCCAAGATCCTCGTGTTCATCGTGCTCGTGGGCAGCTACGACTTGCTGCTGGGCTACACCGGCATCGTCAGCTTCGCGCACACGATGTTCTTCGGCATCGGTGCCTACGGCGTCGCCATCGCGAGCTCGCGGATGGAACCCGGCTTCGCCGCCCTGGCCGTCGGCATCGGCGGCGCCCTGGCGCTGTCGCTGCTCCTCGCGCTGGTGATCGGTCTGTTCTCGCTGCGCGTGAAGGCGATCTTCTTCGCGATGATCACGCTGGCCGTCGCCGCGGCCTTCCAGGGCCTGGCCTCGCAGATGTCGGACCTGACCGGCGGCGAGGACGGCCTCAACTTCCGGCTGCCCGCGCTGTTGTCGCCATCGACCGGCTTCCTGGAGGAACCGGTGCTCGGCGTGTCGGTCGACGGCCGGCTGCTGAGCTACTACCTGCTCTTCGTCGTCGCGCTGGTGCTGCTGCTCGCGCTGCTGCGCATCGTCAATTCGCCGTTCGGACGCGTGCTGCAGGCGATCCGCGACAACGACTTCCGGGCCGAGGCGATCGGCTACCGGCTGGTGACCTACCGCACCCTGTCCACGCTGATCGCCTCGGTGTTCGCCACGCTCGCCGGCGCGTTGCTCGCGATCTGGCTGCGCTACAACGGACCGGACACGTCCCTGTCCTTCGAGATCATGCTGGATATCCTCCTCATCGTCGTGATCGGCGGCATGGGCACGATCTACGGCGCGGTGATCGGCAGCGCGCTGTTCGTGCTGGCGCAGAGCTACCTGCAGGACCTGATGCGGGTGGGGGCCTCGGCGGTCGACGGGGTGCCGGTGCTGTCGCAACTGATCGCGCCCGAGCGCTGGCTGCTGTGGCTGGGCGTGCTGTTCGTGCTGGCCGTGTACCACTTCCCGAACGGGCTGGTCGGGCGCCTGCGGCAGGCGAGGAGGGAAACTTGAAGTCGACGTCCCACTATCTGCGCTGCGAAGGCCGCGAGATCCACTTCCAGGCCTGGGGCGACCCGCGGGCCGAGCCGGTGATCGCCTGGCACGGGCTGGCGCGCACCGGACGCGACATGGATGACCTGGCGGCCCACCTCGCGGGGACGGGGCGCTACTTCGTGGTGTGTCCGGACACCCTCGGCAGGGGGTTGTCGCAGTGGAGTCCCGATCCGGACCGGGAGTACTGCCTGGCGTTCTACGTGAAGCTGGCGGTGGCGCTGGTCGATCAACTGGGGTTGGAGGACTTCCACTGGGTCGGCACCTCGATGGGCGGCGCGATCGGCCTGTTGGCCGCGGCGACCTCGCTGCGCGGGCGCATCCGACGGCTGGTGCTCAACGACATCGGCCCCGAGCTCGCGGAGCCGGCCGTCCAGCGCATCCGCAGCTATGCGGGGTCGCCGGCGGCATTCGGCACGGTGTCCGAGCTGGAACAGTACTTCCGCCAGATCTACGAGCCCTACGGCTGGATGAGCGACGCGCAATGGCGCCGGCTGACGGAGACCTCGATGCGGCGCCTGCCGGACGGCCGCGTGACGCCGCACTACGACCCGGCGATGGTGCGCCAGTTCTACGTCCATCCGGACGACTACAGGCGATGGACCGAATGGGACTCGTTGAGCCTCCCCGTGTTGTGCCTGCGGGGGGAGCGTTCGGATCTTCTGCTGCCGGAAACGGCCGAGGCGATGCGGGTGAGGGGGCCGCGGGCCGAGGTCGTCACCGTGCCGGGCTGCGGCCACGCGCCAGCGCTGAATGTGCTGGAGCATTTCGACATCGTGGAGAAGTTCCTGGACGACGCCTGAACGATGGGTTTCATGGCCGACCTCATCGCTTGATCAGCCAGCCCAGCACGCCGCCGAAGACGGCGGTCAGGGTGGACAGTGCCCACTGGCGGTTCTCGTCCAGCACGCATTGATCCTTGAGCGTGAAAAGGCTGAAGCCCACCAGCACGACAAGGATGAAGATGCTGGCGAAGAAGAGACCGAGATCCTTGATGCGGCGGACCCGGCCATCTGCCCTTGATTCCGGGATGCCCACCTTGGCATCGAGCAACTGGGCAGCCTTGGTGGTGGCTTCTTCGCTGCTCATTTCAGATCCAGTTGACCTGGGTTTTCAGGTGATGCTCGTGACCTTCCTCGACGAATCCGAGGATCCGGCCGTACCGGACCTCGCGTCGCAGCTTGAAGTAGGTGTAAAGCGCGCGGCTGATGACTTCCATCTCGGAATGACGGTCTTCCCTTGCGGCCCAACGAATGTCGTCATAGGCCTCGTCGGTCAGCGTGGCGGTCAGTGGAACGGGCATGCAGAAATCCTTTCAGACCAGCGTATCCGGACATCGGATGCGGATCCAAAGTGGAGCACGCACGTCACGCTTGGTGCCAGCGCCGCGAAGGGGGATTCGCACAAGCCTTGCGCGAGATCAAAACCCCTCGAAATCGCGATCCATCACCCCTTGTGGCGGGCCTCGTCCCTCTTCGGGGTGACTCGACGGAGGGTCAGTCGTTGAGCTGCGGCAGATCCAGCCAGCGCGCCAGGCGGCGGCGCAGCGTCAGGAAGTCCAGCGGCTTGGTCAGGTGCTCGTCCATGCCGGCCTTCAGGCTGTCCGCGACGTCGCTGTCCAGCGCATGCGCCGTCAGCGCCAGGATCGGGAAACGGGGCAGCCGTCCTTGCGCCTGCTGCTCCCGCAGCCGGCGCGCGCATTCGAGGCCGTCCATGCCCGGCATCTGGATGTCCATCAGCACCAGGCTGGGCGCGGCCAGTTCGCACAGGTCCAGCGCTTCCTGGCCATTGCGCGCCAGTTGCGTCTTCAGGCCCATCAGCGCCAGGAACTCCAGCGCCACCACCTGGTTGATCGGGTTGTCCTCGACCAGCAGCACGAAGGGTTCGCCGGGCGCCGGGCGCTGACCGGACACCGAGGGATCGGTCATCGACGACGGGGGCGTGGGCTTCGCGGGCGCGTCCGAGGTCATCAAGACCAGCGTGGTCTCGGAATGGGGATGGCCGTCGTGTCTGTCCATGTCGCTTGTCGTCCCCGATCCGATCGGGATGCGGGTATTCCCTGATAACGTCGCCCGCCGTCCGGGTGGACCGGGAGCCGGTGTTGCTCGACGGCGACGGGGTCCATTGTTGCCGCAGCGCACGAAGACTAGCAAGTGTGCGGAAGTCATCGGTCGGAGGCCTTGACAAGAGGTAGGTGCCGGCTTCCTGAGCGGTCGCTCGCTTGCATTTGCTTACGTCCGTGTCGTCGTGGCCGCCACGCGCGCGGTCTTCCCGCTGCTGCCAATCCCTGGCGCCGGCGCTCCCTAGAATCATCGCCCACTGCCTTTTCCGAGGCTCCAGAGCCCACACCACATGTCCGATTCCGATATCCGCATCCGGGGCGCCCGCCAGCACAACCTCAAGAACCTCGACCTGGACCTGCGCACCGGCGAGCTGACGGTGGTGACCGGGCCCAGCGGATCGGGCAAGTCCAGCCTGGTCTTCGACACCCTGTATGCCGAGGGCCAGCGCCGCTACGTGGAGACCTTCTCCGCCTACGCGCGCCAGTTCCTGGACCGCATGGACCGGCCGGCGGTCGACAAGGTCGAGGGCGTGCCGCCCGCCATCGCGATCGACCAGAGCAACCCGGTCCGCACCAGCCGCTCCACCGTCGGCACGATGACGGAGCTCAACGACCACCTGAAGCTGCTGTTCGCGCGCGGCGCCGAGCTCTTCGACCGCGAGACCGCGCTGCCGGTCCGCCACGACACGCCGCAGACGATCTACGCCGAGCTGCTCGCCAGGACGGTGGACGGGGACCCGCGCCTGGTGCTGACCTTCCCGGTCGAGCTGCCCGAGTCGGTCAGCGCGGGCGAGGTCGAGCAGTGGCTGTCCGCGTCGGGCTTCACCCGGGTGCAGTCGGAGCGGATCGTCAACGGGCGCAAGGTGCTGGACGTCGTGGCCGACCGCTTCCGCATGCAGGGCGTCGAGCAGGCGCGCGCGATGGAGGCGATCGAACTGGCGCTCAAGCGCGGCAGCGGCCGCCTGACCGTCCACGTGCTCAGCCCGGAGGAGGGCGTCGAACCCACCCTGTGGCGCTACTCCACCGGCCTGCACTGCCCGGAGAGCGACATCCGCTACGCCGATCCGCAGCCGGCGCTGTTCTCCTTCAACTCGGCGATGGGCGCCTGCGAGACCTGCCGCGGCTTCGGCCGCGTGATCGGCGTGGACCTGGGCCTGGTCATCCCCGACGAGCGCAAGACGCTGCGCACCGGCGCGATCAAGCCGATGCAGACGCCGGCCTGGAAGGAGTGCCAGGACGACCTGCTGAAGTACGCCGGCGACGCCGGCATCCCGCGCGACACCGCCTGGAACCAGATGACGCCCGCCCAGCGTGACTGGGTCATCGAGGGCAGCCCGAACTGGAACGGCAACTGGAACAAGCAGTGGTACGGCGTGCGCCGCTTCTTCGACTACCTGGAGAGCAAGGCCTACAAGATGCACATCCGGGTGCTGCTGTCGAAGTACCGCAGCTACACCGAGTGCCCGGCCTGCCGCGGCGCGCGGCTCAAGACCGAGGCGCTGCTGTGGCGCGTCGGCTCGAAGGCGCTGGCGGACGCGGCGCTCCCCGCCGCGCAGCGCTTCATGCCGGAGGGCGTGACCTGGACGCGCGCGCAGCTGGAGGCGCTGCCGGGCCTGTCCGTCCATGACCTGATGCAGCTGCCGATCCACCGGCTGCGGCGCTTCATGGACGAGCTGCAGCTGCCGGGTTCGCTGCTCGACGAGGCGCTGAAGCTGCTGCTCGACGAGATCCGCAACCGGCTCAAGTACCTCGTCGATGTCGGCATCGGCTACCTGACCCTGGATCGCCAGAGCCGCACCCTGTCCGGCGGCGAGGTGCAACGGATCAACCTGACGACGGCGCTGGGGACCTCGCTGGTCAACACGCTGTTCGTGCTGGACGAGCCGAGCATCGGCCTGCACCCGCGCGACATGAACCGCATCGTCGAGGCGATGCAGCGGCTGCGCGACGCGGGCAACACGCTGGTGGTCGTCGAGCACGACCCGGCGGTGATGCTGGCCGCGGACCGCCTCATCGACATGGGCCCGGGGCCGGGCCAGCAGGGCGGACAGATCGTCTTCGACGGCACGCCGGAACAGATCCGCGCCGCCGACACGCTGACCGGCGCCTACCTGGGCGCGCGCAAGCACGTCGGCATGGGCCTGAAACGCGTCGTCGAGCAGGGCACGCCGCGGCTGATCCTCGAAGGCGCGCGCGAGCACAACCTCAAGAACGTCAGCGTCGAGTTCCCGCTGCAGCGCATGGTCGCGGTGACGGGCGTGTCGGGCTCGGGCAAGAGCACGCTGATGCAGGACGTGCTGTATCCGGCGCTGGCGCGCTGGTTCGGCCAGGCCACCGAGGCGCCCGGCGCGCACGACCGGCTGCTGGGCGCGGACTGGCTGGCGGACGCGGTGTTCGTCGACCAGTCGCCGATCGGCAAGACGGCGCGTTCGAACCCGGCGAGTTATGTCGGCGTCTTCGACGAGATCCGCAAGCGCTTCGCCGACACACCCATGGCGAAGGAGCGCAGCTACGGCGCCGGCATGTTCAGCTTCAACGCCGGCGACGGCCGCTGCCCGACCTGCGGCGGCTCGGGCTTCGAGCATGTGGAGATGCAGTTCCTGTCCGACGTCTACCTGCGCTGCCCCGATTGCGACGGCAAGCGCTTCCGCGCCGAGCTGCTCGAGGTCAAGCTCGAGCGCGGGGGGCGACAGCTCAGCGTGTCGGACGTGCTGGACCTGACGGTGGCCGAGGCGCTGGTCGTCTTCAAGGACGACCGGGAGGTGATCAACAAGCTGCAGCCGCTGTCGGACGTGGGCCTGGACTACCTCACGCTGGGCCAGCCGGTGCCGACGCTGTCGGGGGGCGAGGCGCAGCGGCTCAAGCTCGCCGGCTACCTGGCCGAGGCGGCCTCCAAGCCGCGCCAGGCGACGGCGACCAAGGGCACGCTGTTCCTGTTCGACGAACCGACGACGGGCCTGCACTTCGACGACATCGCCAAGCTGATGCGCGCGATGCGCAAGCTGCTGGGCGCGGGGCACTCGCTGATCCTGATCGAGCACAACCTGGACGTGATCCGGGCGTCGGACTGGGTCATCGACCTCGGCCCGGAAGGCGGGGAGGAAGGCGGCCTGGTCGTCGCCACCGGCACGCCGGAGCAGCTCAAGGACCATCCGACCTCGCACACCGCGCAGGCGCTGCGCGAGTACGCGTCGGAGATGGACCGCGCGCCGGTCAAGGTCGCCGAAGGCAAGCCGCTGCAGTCGCTGCTGCGCCAGCGCAGGAAGGCCGACGAGGCGATCCGCATCGTCAACGCGCGCGAGCACAACCTCAAGTCGGTCGACGTCAGCATCCCGCGCGGCAAGTTCAACGTGGTGACCGGCGTGTCGGGCTCCGGCAAGAGCACGCTGGCCTTCGACATCCTGTTCAACGAGGGGCAGCGCCGTTATCTGGAATCGCTGAACGCCTATGCGCGTTCGATCGTGCAGCCGGCGGGGCGGCCCGAGGTCGACGCGGTGTGGGGCATCCCGCCGACGGTCGCGATCGAGCAGCGCCTGTCGCGCGGCGGCCGCAAGAGCACGGTGGCGACGACGACCGAGGTCTGGCACTTCCTGCGCCTGCTCTACGTGAAGCTCGGCGTGCAGCACTGCGCCAATGACGGCACGCCGGTGAAGCCGCAGAGCGTGGAGGCGATCGCCGCGCAACTGCTGCGGGACTACAAGGGCACGCACATCGGCCTGCTGGCGCCGCTGGTGGTCAACCGCAAGGGCGTGTACACCGACCTGGCGAAGTGGGCGAAGCAGCGCGGGCATACCCACCTGCGCGTGGACGGGGAGTTCCTGCCGACCAGCCCGTGGCCGCGCCTGGACCGTTTCAAGGAGCACAGCATCGAGCTGCCGGTCGGCGACATGACGGTGACCGCGGAAACCGAGGCGGAGCTGCGCGAGCTGCTGGCCAAGGCGCTGGATCATGGCAAGGGCGTGGTGCACGTGCTGTCGCCGCTGGCGGGGCTGCACGAGGCGCTGCGCGCCGGCCAGCCGACGCGCGGCATCGGCGAACTGCGCGTCTTCTCGACCAAGCGCGCGTGCCCGCAGTGCGGCACCAGCTATCCGGAACTCGACCCGCGGCTGTTCAGCTACAACTCCAAGCATGGCTGGTGCACGACCTGCGTCGGTACCGGCCTGGCGCTGACGCGCGAGCAGCGCAAGGCGCTCGACGACACGCTGCAGGACAAGGACAACCGCGGCCGGGAGCAGAGCTTCCCGGCCGAGGAAGCCGAGATCGAGGACCTGAGCGACGCGCCGTGTCCCGATTGCCACGGCGCGCGACTGAATCCGGTGGCCCGCGCGGTGAGCTTCGAGCACGAGACGATCGGCACGGTCGCGTCCTGGAGCGTGACCGAGGCGCGCGAGTGGATCGCCGGCCTGACGCTGACCGGGCGCGACGCGGAGATCGCGCGCGACGTGGTCAGCGAGATCAAGGGGCGGCTGGAGTTCCTGGAGGAGGTGGGGCTGGGCTACCTGACGCTGGATCGCGCGGCGCCGACCTTGTCGGGCGGTGAAGCGCAGCGGATCCGGCTCGCGGCGCAGCTGGGCAGCAACCTGCAGGGCGTCTGCTACGTGCTGGATGAACCGACCATCGGCCTGCATCCGCGCGACAACCAGATCCTGCTGAAGGCGCTGTCGACGCTGGGCGACAAGGGCAACACGCTGGTGGTCGTCGAGCACGACGAGGACACGATCCGGCGCGCCGACCACATCATCGACATCGGTCCGAGCGCGGGCAAGCGTGGCGGCCGCGTGATCGCGGAAGGCACGGCGGCGGAGATCGCGAAGAACCCGGATTCGCTCACCGGCCGCTTCCTGTCGAGACCGCTGGTGCACCCGTTGAAGGAGCGCCGCGAAATGGCCGTGGAAGCGCCGAAGCTGACGGTGCTCGACGCGACGCTGCACAACCTGCGCGGCGTGACGGTGGACGTGCCGCTGCACCGGCTGGTGGCGATCACGGGGGTGTCGGGGTCGGGCAAGTCGACGCTGGCGCGCGACGTGCTGCTGGCCAACATGGCCGCGGCGGTGCCGCTGCGCCGGGCGCCGTCGACCTGGATCGGCTGCGACGCGATCGAGGGGCATGCGCAGGTGGACCGCGTGCTCGAGGTGGACCAGACGCCCATCGGCAAGACGCCGCGCAGCTGCCCGGCGACCTACATCGGCTTCTGGGATGCGATCCGCAAGCTGTTCGCCGAGACGCTGGAGGCGAAGGCGCGCGGCTACGGGCCGGGCCGTTTCAGCTTCAACACCGGCGAAGGCCGCTGCCCCGGCTGCGAGGGCCAGGGCATGCGCACGATCGCGATGAGCTTCCTGCCGGACGTGAAGGTGCTCTGCGACCAGTGCCACGGGCAGCGCTTCAATCCCGAGACGCTGGCGGTGAGCTGGCGCGGCAAGAGCATCGGCGAGGTGCTGCAGATGGAGGTCGACGAGGCGGTGGAGTTCTTCGCCGCGATGACCTCGATCTCGCACCCGCTGAAGCTGCTGCAGGACGTCGGCCTGGGTTACCTCACGCTGGGGCAGCCGAGCCCGACCTTGTCGGGCGGCGAGGCGCAGCGGATCAAGCTGGTGTCGGAGCTGGTGAAGGTCCGCGACGACGTCACGCGCCGCGGCCAGAAGGCGCCGCACACGCTGTACGTGCTGGACGAACCGACGGTGGGGCTGCACATGGCGGACGTCGAGAAGCTGATCCGCGTGCTGCACCGCCTGGTGGACGGCGGGCACAGCGTGGTCGTGATCGAGCACGACCTCGACGTGATCGCGGAAGCGGACTGGGTGCTGGACCTCGGGCCGGAAGGCGGATCGGCGGGCGGGCACGTCGTCGCGCAGGGCCGGCCGGAAACGCTGGTCGAGCAGGGGACGCACACGGGGAAGGCGTTGCAGCCGGTGCTGGCGCGGCGGTGAGCGGGACCTTCGCGACGCGCCATGGAAAACGGCCTCGCGAGAGGCCGTTTTCGTCGGCGATACCGCAGCGCTGTTCTCAATGCGGCTTACGCCGCTGCCGCTGCTCGAAGTCGTCGCCGTGATAAACGTTGCCGTCCCAGGTGCCGGACCGGTGCTTCGCGCGGGCGATCGCATCGAGTGCCGCATCGTGCGCGGCGCGGCGGCGTTCCCGGGAGCTGAAGCGGCCGCTCCAGCTGAAGCCGTGGGTGAACCAGCTCGGCCGCTTCAACCGGGCGCGCCAGGCCTGCTGGACCCGGCGCGGCAAGGCCATGTCGATCGCGAGGAACACGCAGGTCAGCAGACCGAGGGCGGCGAGGACTTTGGCGAACATACGTCGGCGCGGTGAATCACACCTTGCTGGTGTGTAAGCCGACCACTATACGCGAGCCGCCAGGACCCGTCTGTCAGCCGATCGCCCGTTCCACCGAACGGACGATCAACCGGCCGAAGGGCGGATCGACGCTCAGTCGCGATGGTGACCGTGACCATGGCCGCGGTCGCCGCCACGATCGCCGCGATCACCCCGGTCGCCGCCGCGATCCCAGCCGCCTCGGTGGTCGTCGCGGCGCTCGTCCCAACGGCGGCCTTCCCAGCCGCGGCGGTCGTCGCGATGGTCATGCCAGTCGCGTCGGCCGTCCCAATGGTCGCGGCGCGGCGGATCCCAGCGCGGCGGGGGCGGCGGCGCGTACACCGGCATCGGATGCACATGGGGGCGTCCGTAGTAGACCGGCGCATAGGTCCGCGAGTACCAGTCCTCGCGAACGAAATACACCGGTCTGCCGCAGGCCCGGTAGTAGCCGCAGTGGCGACCCCAGGCGTGGTAATGCGCCGGTGGCACGCGCAGATACAGCGGCGGCTCCGGGGCGTAGACGCGCTCGATCACCATCGGCTGCGCGTACACCACGTCCGGACGGACATTGCCCACGTCGATGCGGCCGTAGAAGCCCGGCTGGCCGACGCTGATGGACACGCCCACGTCGCCGGCGAAAGCCGCCGGCGCCGCCAGGGCGCCGACCGTCAGCGCCGCGGCGCCAAGAATGCGTTGGATCAGCTGCTTCATGCGAGGTCCTCTTTCTGGTGCATTCCGTTCGTCCTGCGACCCGCCCCCTGCCGGAGGTCATGGTTGAAGCGTTCGGAACTGGCTTGCCTAGGGAAAGTATGGACAGTTAACGCGCGCTTGACGAATCCGGTGCACAGCCGATGGGTAAGCAGATGTTGAGCCCGTCCCTAGAATCCCGCGTCCCCGCCGACCCTGCGGGGCGTGGAGCAACGATTGAAGCAATGGATCCTGACTTCCCTGGCGCTGGCGACCCTGGCGACGGGACTGGGCGCGAGCGAAGGTTCGCTGGCGCAAACGACCTCCGCGGCCTCGCCCGTCGCCGTGGCCAACCGGCCGCTGACCTTGGAGCAGCTGTTCCGCGCGGAGCCCTATCGCGGTGAGGCCGCGAAGGACGTCAAGTTCAGCGCGAGCGGGCGTTACGTCGCCTACCTGTGGAATCCGTTCGGCGAACCGGGCAGCGACCTGTACGTGCACGACACGCAGACGGGCAAGACGCTGCGCTTGAGCTCGCCGACCTTGATGGCCGCGGTGGAGACGCCCGAGAACCTGGAACGCTACGCGAAGAAGCTCAAGCAGAAGCGCGATGAGCTGGCCGAGCGCCAGGCGCGCGAGGAGGCGCAGGCCGCCTACCTGCGCGGCGAGGCGGTCGACCTCGACCAGTGGGAACGCAAGGCCATCGAGGAACTGAAGGTCGAGCTGACCGAGCGCAAGGCCCGCGAGGAGGCCCGCAAGGCGGCCGAGAAGGCGGCCTGGGGCGAGGCGCCGGCCGCCGCCGCGGCGCCCGCGTCCGGCGCTTCGGCGCCCGAGGCGAAGAAGCCGTCCAAGGATCCCAAGGACATGGCGCTCTGGGAGCTGCGCGACGAGCTGAAGAAGAAGCGCGAGCGCGAGAAGCTCAAGCCGGAGGACCTTTACCCTGGCGTGTCGCAGTTCGTCTGGGCGTCCAAGGGCGAAGAACTCGTGCTGGCCTATCGCGGCCAGCTGCTGCGCTGGAAGGCCGGCGGCGAGCGGGCCGAGCCGCTGCTCGCCACGGGCCGCACGCTCAAGCCGGTGGCCTATGCGCCGGACGACCAGTTCCTGATCGTGCAGGACGAGACCCGCGTGCTGCGCGTGCGCCTGGCCACGGCCGGCATCGAGGTGATCAACCGCGAGCTCTTCAATCCGGACGACGAGGACCGCAAGTTCAAGATCGCGCAGACGGCGATGAGCGAGGACGGCCGCTGGATGGCGCTGGTCGCCAACGCGCCGCTGGTCGGCGCCGACGGCAAGCCGCTGCCCAAGCCGGGCCGGCAGGTCGAGATCATGAACTACAACGACCGCTGGGCGACCGCCAAGAAGGTCGACCGCGAGGTCTCCGACGACAAGCGCGGCGTGCCGTCGATGGCGATCTACATCCGCAAGGTGCCGGCGCCTGGCGCCGCGCCGGAGCGCCAGCCGCAGCCGGTGTTCACGCACCCGGGCGGTGACAGCTGGTTCGAGATCTCGCCGGTCGTGTGGGCGCGCGACGGCAGCCAGTACGCGTTCACGACTTTCGAGCGCGAGAAGGACCAGTTCCGCGTCTACCTCGGCAAGCCGGGCGACGCGAGGCCGGAGATGGTGCTGGAGCGCCGCGCGCCCATCCATCATGAGCTGGTCAACGTGATGACGCCGAGCTTCACGCCGGACTCGAAGCAGCTGGTCCTGATCCTGGCCGACAACGGCTGGCGCCAGCCCTATGCGATGAGCCTGGCGGCCGGCGCGGACCGCTCGGTGAAGCCGCTGGTGAGCGGCGAGTTCGAGGCCTTCCAGGTGCTGGGCTTCACGCCGGACGCGAAGACGATGTTCGTCGTGGCCAACAAGGACGACTACGCGGCCATGAACGTCTGGCGCGTGGACCTGAAGGACGGCCACATGACGGCGCTGGGCCGCTCACCGGACTACCACCGCAACGCGGTCGTGTCGCGCAACGGCCAGTGGGCCGCGGCGGTGGCCGGCAGCTGGGCGGAGCGTCCCGAGCTCAAGCTGTTCAAGGGCCAGGCACCCTCGGCCGGCGCGGAGGCGGGCAAGCTGCTCACGCAGAGCCACGACCCGGCCTGGGCCCAGGTCGACGTGCTGCGCCCGGAGCGCTTCAGCTTCAGGAACCGCCACGGCGACATGATCCCGGCCTATGTCTTCAAGCCGCTGGGCTGGGCGCCGTCGGACAGGCGCGCCGCGATCGTCTACACCTACGGCGGACCGCTGAACGACCGCCACTCGGTCGAGACCGACAGCTTCCAGCCGACCGGCTACGTCTTCGCGATGTACATGGCGGCCAAGCATGGCTACGTCACGGTGACGGTGGACCCGCGCGGCCACTCCAACTACGGCGAGAAGTTCGCCGACGCCAACTGGGAGAAGCCGGGTGCGCCGCAGACCGAGGACCTCGAGGACCTGGCCGCCTACATGAAGGCCAACCTCGGCGTGGACGGGGCGCGCATCGGCCTGAACGGCTGGAGCTTCGGCGGCTTCCAGACCCAGTACACGATGTACACGAAGCCCGACCTGTTCGCGGCCGGCATCGCGGGCGCGGGCCCGACGGAATGGGAGAACTACAACAGCTGGTACAGCGGCCGCACCATCGGCAAGGTCGACCGGACCAAGCCCGTGCTGCGCAAGTACTCGCTGCTGCCGATGGCGAAGAACCTCAAGAAGCCGCTGATGCTGGTGCACGGCATGCAGGACCCCAACGTGCTGTACCAGGACACCGTCAACGTGTACCGGGCGCTGCTGGAATCGGGCAAGGAAGGGCTGGTCGAGCTGTTCCTGGATCCGGACGGCGAGCACGGCCTCGGCGGCGCGGTGAAGGCCGTGGGCTGGCACCGGAAGTACGAGGCGTTCTGGTTGCGGAACCTGGGACCGGCGCAGCAGAAGTGATGACCGGTTGAATCGGGCGCGAGGCGATGTCGCCGCCGCGCTTCCCGACCCTGGCAAGGCCCGCTCGCCCTCCGGCAGCGGGCCTTTTGCATTGAGGTTCTGCCAAGGGTCACGCTGGCGTCTTCCAGAGTTTCATGAAATACGAACGGGAAATTAACACCACCTTATTTGCAATAGATATTCACATTGGCCCAATGTTTTCTCAACGCCGGCTTGACAAATGGTGTCTTTTTCTAGTGGTCTCCTACCAATGGGGGGTATTGGCAAGCGGTTTCTGCTCGAAAAGAATGACTTTCATCCGATGCGACGATTTGTCAGCGGGAATGTTCGATGAATGAATTGAGTGTGCAGGTCAAGAGGATGGCGATGAATTCTTTCATCGGTCTGGCGGCATTCCTGCTGATGTTGGCCAACGCGTCCGCCGCCGAATTGACGCCAGCGCGGCTTTGGAAATTTTCGCCGCATCCAGGTACGACGGTTTTCATCCTGGGCATCACGCATTTCGGCAGCCGTCTTGAGAATGATGACTATTTCCGCGATCGTGTATTGCCGGTTTTTGAGAGTGCCGATGTGCTTCATTTCGAAGACGGCGGGTCCACCCCGACGAATCTGCAACCGCCTTGTGCCAAGCCCTTGAATGGACGCGACGCGGCGGTTGTCGAGGAAGCGCGGCGGGTGGTGCGGCGAGGTGCGGTGGATTATTTCCGGACGATCCTGGCCGACCTGCCCGGTGGCGCACCCGGGCCAGCCATCCTGCAGGCCAATGCAGAGCGTTATGCGCGTGGATTATCTGAGTTCGGCTTGGTCGTTACCTTGCGCACACAGTATCGTTTCCTGTCGCGCCGTGTACCGCCGACGAGTAATGAATCGGGGGCGGCTCCAGTCTTGAATATGCTGCGACTGCTTCGTCCAACGCTGGATGTTCGTTCGCTGGATGAGCCTGGGGATCTGGTATCTGCCTATTGCTCCAGCAATGCGCGCGCGGGGATATTGAAATGGCATGTCGACCACTTCGATCCCGACAAGGAACCGGAGCAGGCAACCCGTGGTGCCGCGCTGGAGCAAATGGAGCAGACGGCTCGGGCCTTGTTTGTCGATCGGCATACGGATCCTGATCTGCTCGGCGACATGTTGATCTGTCCGAGAAATGAACGTTGGCTGCCGCGCCTGACGGCGCTCAACGACGGGAAGATCCATTTCGAGGCGATCGGGGCTTCCCATCTGTTTCCCTATGAAGGTGTATCTCGTCGTTGCGACGGGCTGCTCCAGGATCTGCGGCGCATGGGCATGGAGATCACCCCCGTGCAATGAGTCGCCGATGCCGTGGACGACCACGGCTACGGGCCGGCACCGCCGGCCGTTTCAAGCAAACCCAGTGGAGGAAGCCCGAGTCCGGCGTGGCGAAGATCTACGCGCCGCAGAGCGGCGTGCTGGTCGAGGTGCTGGCGCCGGTCGGCACGGAGGTCCGCCGCGGCGATGTCCTGCTGGTCTTCAGCACCGAGCACCTGGCGCGCGATGGCGGCGCGGTCGAGGATCGGCTGGATCGATCGGCGGCGGCGAAGGTGACGACGCTTGAAGCGGAGCTCGCGGCGACGCGTCAGGCACAGCGCGACGACATCGACAACGCCGAGAAGAGCCTGGGCGAGCAGCGCGGACTCGCGACGATCCACGGTCACCTTGGATGAGCGGCGCCTGTACGAATGGGTGATCGAACCGCTGCGCAAGCACGGACACTTCGGGATCTGACATGGACATGGGCCTGCTCGGCTTCGGCGCCCGAACCCGCTTGCCCGTCGTCCTTCAAGCGGAGGCTTCGGAATGCGGGCTGGCCTGCATGGCGATGTTGCTGTCCGCGCATGGACACCACGCCGGCCTCGCGGAGCTCCGCACGCGCTTTCCCGCCTCGCTCAAGGGCACGACGCTGGAAACACTGGCGCACATCGCCGAGGCGACCGGCCTGGTGCCTCGCGCCCTCCGGCTCGAGATGCACGAACTGACGGCCCTTCAGGCGCCGGCCATCCTGCATTGGGATCTCCAGCATTTCGTCGTCCTGCGCGAAGTCCGTGGCGAAGTGCTGCACATCCATGACCCGGGCGCCGGTGCCGTGAGCCTCACCCTCGAGCAGGCCTCGCGTCACTTCACCGGCGTGGCCATGGAAGTCAGTCCGGGCCTGGACTTCAATCGCAAACCGCCTCCGCCGCCGGTCGCCCTCGCGCAGGTGGTGGGCAGGACGCGCGGCGTGGTGCGTTCGCTGGTCCAAATGTTCCTGCTGGCATTGGTGCTGGAAGCATTCGCGCTGTTGACGCCCGTTCTCACGCAGTGGATCACCGACGAGGCGATCCTTGCCGGCGATGTCAGTCTGCTCAACGTGCTGGCGCTGTCGGCCCTGCTCGTCGGCTTGGTCTCGGTCGCGATCTCGGCGATGCGATCGTGGATGGGCTTGTATGTCACCACGTCTTTCACCGCGCAATGGATGGGGCAGGTCATGACGCGTCTGCTGCGCCTGCCTGTGGCCTTCTTCGAGCGACGCCATCTCGGCGATGTGGTGTCCCGGTTCGGCACGGTGGCGCCCCTGGCTGAGACCGTGACCCGCTCCGCCGTGGAACTGGCATTGGATCTCGTGATGGTGGGCGGCAGCCTGGCCATGATGCTGCTGTACTCCCCCGCGTTGGCGCTGGTGCCCGCGGGCACGGCCTTGCTGTACGGCATCGTCCGGTGGAGCCGCTACGCGTCGATGCGGCTCTGGTCCGCCAGCTTCTATGCGAAGCAGGCCAAGGAACAGTCGTACTTCTTCGAGACCATCCGCGGCGTGCGCACGATCAAGCTCTTCAACCGTGAGAATGAGCGGCGTGGTGCCTGGATGAGACTGTGGATGGCGGCCACCAACGCGCATGTGAAGATGCTGCGACTCAATCTCTGGTTCGGCTCGGGCTGGTCGGCGCTGCAGACCGCCGAGCGGGTCGGCCTGCTTTGGCTGGGCGCCGGACTGGTCCTGAGCCATCGCATGTCGCTGGGCATGCTGTTGGCGTTCATCTCCTTCGCAGAACAGTTCACGTCGCGGGCCAACCAACTCATCGATCGCGTAGCCGAGTTGAAGCTGACGGTCGTTCAGACCGAGCGCCTGGCCGACATCGTTCTGGCCACTCCGGAGGAGTGCCAGCCGTTCGAATCGGATCCGCCCGCGGATACCTCCGTCGCCCTGGAACGCGTGACCTTCAAGTATGGCGCGGATGAGACCCCGGTGTTGTCGCAGGCGTCGCTGCGGGTGGCGCCCGGCGAATGCGTGGCGCTGACCGGGGCTTCCGGCGCCGGCAAGACGACCTGCCTGAAATTGATGCTGGGGATGCTCAGTCCTGCCAGCGGGCAGGTGCTCATCGGCGGCAGGCCGCTTGATCGCCTGTCCGTCCGGGGCTATCGCGACATCATGGCGACCGTGCTCCAGGATGACCACTTGTTTGCCGGAACCTTGCTCGACAACATCTGCTTCCATGATGCGAAGCCGGACGTCGAGTTCGCAATGGCATGCGCCCGGGTGGCCCGGATCGACGACGAGATCCGCACGATGCCGATGTCGTACCAGACGCTGGTGGGGGACATGGGGACGGCCTTGTCCGGGGGACAGAAGCAGCGGATCCTGCTCGCACGAGCGCTGTACAAGCGCCCCAGGATCCTGTTCCTCGACGAGGCGACGAGCCATCTGGACCTGGAGAACGAGCGCGCCATTGCGGAGGCGCTTGCCGGGCTGGACATCACGCGGATCATGATCGCCCATCGTCCGCAGACGATCGCGATCGCAGACCGGGTGCTGCGCCTGGAAGGCGGCAGGTTCGTGCCCGTGCGACGCGGTGAAGGCCAGTCCATCGCTCAGTCGCCGGACCATCTGGCTGAGGTTGCCTGATGAGGCAGGGGCCGCTCGCTGTCCGGGCCCCTGCAGCCCGTGCATGCGACGCTCGTCAGGGCGCCGCGACGACCGTCTTTACGCGCTCGCCCACCTTAGGCAGCGCCTCGCCACCATAGCGGCCATTGAGCAGCTTCAACTGCGCCTCGGTGATCACCGAGGTCTTCGCCATCTCGGCGAAACCGCCGGCCGGGTAGGGACGCAACGCGACCTTCCACGGCTTGGCCAGCTTCCTGTCGTCGCCGGTCAGCGCGCGGAAGCTCTCTTCCGCCTGCGTCAGCGAGGCCCGCCGCGCCTGCAGCGTCTGCCCATCCTTGGCCGCATAGACCAGCGCGTACACCGCGCCCTTGGCGCTCGTGACCAGCGTGATCTCGGCATTGCCGCGCTGGCCCTGCGCGTTCTTGCGCACGCCGCTGAAGTGCGTGGCCTTCAAGCCGTTGATCGTCTTCGCATCGGTGCGGCCCTGCTCCGCGCCCCAGCGCCTCAGGATGTCGTCGTGCACCGTGCCCGCCTTCTCCGGCACCGGCTGCAGGATCAGCGCCGCGTCGCGTTGCGGACTCATCACCGTCAGCGACTCGCTGCCGTTCTGCAGCGACCAGCCCGTCGGCGCGGTCAGCGCGATGTCCAGCGTCGGATGCAGGAACTGCTGCCCCCGCACCAACCCTTGCGAGGGGCTGTCGCCGAACACCATGCCGTCGATCGCCGCGAGGAAGGCCGCGCGGTTCTCGTCGACCGCCTGGCCGGCCGTCAGTTGCGCGGCCTCGTCGCGGATGCGCGCCAGGCGCTGCTCGTTGCTCGGATGCGAGGCCAGCCAGCTGTTGCCAGTCTGCGGCTGCCGGCCCTGCGCCCGGGCCTGGTCCGCCGCGAACTGCTCCTGGTCCTTCAGCACCTGGATCACGTCGACCATGTGTTTCGGGTCGTAGTGGTTGCGCGAGAGGTACTCCGCGCCGAGCTGGTCGGCCTGCAGTTCCTGGTCGCGGCTGTAGGAGGCGATGTAGCCCGCCGCGGCGTTCTGCGAGACCTGGCCCGCGATGTCCGTCGCGCCGCTGACGCCGCGCGACTCCAGCACCGCGCCCAGCACCGTCGCCGCCAGCACGCCGAAGCCGGCGTTCTGCTGCCGCGTCGCGCGCTGCGCGCCGTGCCGCGCGGTGACGTGGCCGATCTCGTGGCCCATCACGCCGGCGAGGTCGGCCTCGTTCTCCATGTACGCGAGGATCCCCCGCGTCACGTAGACGTAGCCGCCCGGCAGCGCGAAGGCGTTGACCTCCGGGCTGTCGAGCACGGTGAAGTGCCACTCGAGCTCCGCCCGGTGCGACTGCGCCGCGAGCTTGTTGCCCAACGCGGTGACATAGGCCTGGAGCTTGGGATCGTCGACGACCGAGTACTCCTTGAGCACGTCCTGGTGCGCCTTCTGGCCGGTCGCGACTTCCTGCTGCAGGCTCATCGCGCTGCGTTCGGTGCGTCCGGTGACCGGATTGACGACGTTCGTGCCGCAGCCGGCGACGCTCAGCAGGACGGCGGCGCTCAGTGCCGCGAGCGGGAATCGCTTCATCGGTTCAGCCGTTCATCGGTTCAGGGTTCAGGGTTCAGGGTTCACTCGGACTGCTGGCGCAGCGTCCACAGCGTCAGCACGCCTTCGGGCACCTCGCGGCTGAGCGCGTCGCGCCAGTGCAGGTCGGTGAGCCTGGCCTGGTCCTCGGCGCTGAGCTGGCTCTCGTCGCCCCCCAGCAGCGCGATCGGCGCCAGCGCCGCCGCCGTCTTGACGTGGTCGAACAGCGGCGTCCAGGCGTCGCCGTCCTGGTCCACGCCGATCATGAAGCCGGTGCACCAGTCCTCCGCGTCCACCAGCTGCTGTTCGCCTTCCTCGGCGACGCTGAAGATCGGCTCCCATTCGTCCTGCTTGGTCGACCACTGCACCGCCAGGCTGTGCACATGACGCAGCAGCAGCAGGGCGATCTTCTTGCGCTGCTTGCCGCTGGCGAACGGATCGCCGCCGCCCCACACCGGGCTCATCCACTCGGCGCCGGGCTTGTCGCTCAGCGGCAGCGGGCTCAGCAGCTGCGCGCTCAGGTAGCCGTCGATCGCCTCGATGTTCATCGCGGCGTCGCTGTCCAGTTCGGACAGGAAGTCGTCCAGGTCCGAGAGCTCGTCGTCGGTCAGCGGGTGGTAGGTGGCCTTGTCGGGTTGGTACTGCGGAAAGTCCATGTCGGATCCTGGAGGAGTCGGGCGAGGGCGGTCGATCGCCGGTATCGGAGGGTTCAGCCGTGGCGGCCGTGGCGGCTCTTGGGCTTGCGGCCGTCCATCTCGGTCAGCTGCGTCTTGAGCAGCGCCATCAGCACGCGGGCGTTCGCCTCGGTCATGACCAGCAGCGTGCTGGGTTCGATGCCCTCGACCGGCTCGCGGTCCTTCACGAGGGCGTCCAGCTTGAAGGTCACTAGGCCGCTGGTGCTCGAGTTCGAGGCGGCCTTGAACTTCTGGACTTCAATGTGTTGCGTCTTCATGGGGCGTCATTCTCGGCGATGACGCAGACGCTGGAAACCGGTGACCACGGCCACGACGACGGCGCCGGCCAGGATGCCGACGATGGCGTCGGCCAGCACCTCGACGATCGTGCGGACGAAGCCGGCCACGCCCAGCGCTTCGACGACATGCTGGATCGCGTGGTGCAGGAAGGGCGCGCCGTGCGTCAGGATGCCGCCGCCGACCAGGAACATCGCCGCCGTGCCCGCCACCGACAACGCCTTCATCAGCCACGGCGCCAGCCACAGCAGCCCGCGGCCCAGCGCCTGCTGCCAGGCGGCGGCCTTGCGGCTCAGCCACAGGCCGGCGTCGTCCAGCTTCACGATGCCCGCGACCAGCCCGTACACGCCGATGGTCATCACGATGGCGATGCCGGACAGCACCAGCAGCCGCGTCGTGAACGACGCATCGGCGACCGTGCCCAGCGTGATCGCGATGATCTCGGC
The DNA here is from genome assembly GCA_039593255.1 of Roseateles sp. Taxonomy (GTDB): domain Bacteria; phylum Pseudomonadota; class Gammaproteobacteria; order Burkholderiales; family Burkholderiaceae_C; genus Roseateles. The sequence goes on along the minus strand of JBCNPQ010000006.1, from coordinate 105,266 downwards.
GGAGAGGATGAAGTCGGTCCGGATCGCGCCCTTGACCTTGTCGCGCTCCAGCGCGGCGAGGTCGACGGCCGGATCCTTCACTGCCGCCAGCAGGGCCGCCTCGTGGGCGTCGTCGTCGGCGCTGTGCAGCCACTTGTGGGCGAGCTTCTCGACACCCTCGAAGCACAGGTAGGCGCCGCCGATCATCAGCAGCGGCGTGACCAGCCAGGGCGCCCAGGCGCTGATCGCCAGCGCGGCCGGGACCAGGATGGCCTTGTTGAGCAGGGAGCCCTTGAAGACGCCCCAGACCACCGGCAGTTCCCGGTCGGCGCTGACGCCGGTGACCTGCTGCGCGTTCAGCGCCAGGTCGTCGCCGAGTACCCCGGACGTCTTCTTGGCCGCCATCTTGGAAAGCAGGGCCACGTCGTCCAGGACCGTGGTGATGTCGTCGAGCAGTGCGAGCAGGCTGGAGGCCATGGCGGAGGAGTCCCGTTCCCTGAAGGTGATGATTTGTGCGAAACCCGCCTTTGTACCCGAAGCCGGGGCCGCGGCGAACGCCGTCGTGCAGGAATCGCGCCGCCGGGACCGCGGACGCCACCCGCCCCGACCCTCGTCACGGGAATGACGTCGGTGGCACACTCAGCCGTCATGAAACGCCGCACCGCCACCCTGCTGTTCGCCGCCGCGCTCGCCGCGGTGTCCGTCACCTCGGTCCACGCCGCCGACGCCGCCTCGGGACCCGGTCCCTACGACGAACAGGCCGACGCCCGTGCCGACATCAACACCGCCGTCGCCCGCGCCGCCAAGGACGGCAAGCAGGTGCTGGTGGTCTACGGCGCCAACTGGTGCAAGGACTGTCTCGCGCTGAACAAGGGCTTCGGCGCCGGGCACCTGGGCACCGCTGTCGACAAGCGCTTCGTGACGGTCAAGGTCAATGTCGGCCGCTTCGACAAGAATGTCGATGTCGCCAACCAGATGGGCGTGACCCTGAAGAAGGGGATTCCAACCGTCGCCGTGCTGGGCGCGGACGGCCAGGTGCTGGGCACGACCAGGGGCGGCGAACTCGCCGACGCCCGCAACATGGGCGAGGAGGCCGTCATGAAGGTGCTGGAGTCGCTGGGCAAGACCTGAACCCGGTCGGGAATCCCCGGCCCCGCGATCAGGGGTCAAGTCTTGCGCCCGAGGCCGGATAAGCGGTCCGGGCGCTTGTCTTTTGTGCGCTCATCGCCTACTTATTGGGCATGGCCAGGCCCCTTCGCATCGAGTTCCCCGGCGCCGTCTACCACGTGGCGACACGTGGCGACGGGCCTGTCTTCACCGACGACGACGATCGTCAGACCATGCTCGGACTCATCGAGCAGGCGGCGGAGCGCTTCGACGCCCAGGTGCTCGCCTACGGGCTGGGTCGAGACCATTACGAGCTGCTGCTGTTCACGCGCCAGGCGAACCTCTCGCGCCTGATGCGCCATCTGAACGGCGTCTACACCCAGGCGCACAACCGGCGCCACGGCCAGTTCGGACATGTCTTCCAGGGGCGCTTCAAGGCCGTGCTGGTGGATCGGGAACACCTGCTGCTGGATGCCTGCCGCTACGTGGAATTGATCGGGCGGCGTTCCGGACTGGCGTCCTCGCCGACGGCCTGGCGCTGGAGCAGTCTGCAGGCGCACGCCGGCCTGGTGGCCGCGCCGGACTGGCTGGAGATCGACGGCCTGTGGACGAACGTCCTGGGACGCGTGCCGCAGAACGCGGCGGACCGCCGCAAGGCGGCGCAGCGGTATCAGGCGATCGTGGAGTCGGAGCCCGACCTCGACATCTGGGGGCAGTTGCGGCACCAGATCTTCCTGGGCGACGCCGCCTTCGTGCAGCGCACCGTGCGGTTGAGCGAGCATCCGCCGCGCGCGCCGCGGCCGCGGCGCTGGGGCGATTGGCTCAAGTCCAGCGGCAGCCGGGAAGAGGCGCTGTACCGCGCCCATACCGAAGGTGGTCAGTCGATGACCGAACTCGCTCGGGAGCTGGGGTTGTCAGTCTCGCGGGTCAGCCGGCTGATTGCCGGGCATGAGCGACAGCGCTGAGGATCAGTGCAGCGCCCGCGCGGGAGCGGCGGGGCAGGCTGCCACCGTGGCATCGATCTCGGCCGCCTCGTTCCAGGCGGCCGTTGTCATTTCGCGGGCGGCGCTGAGCTGGTGGCAGAGTTCGGCGACGCCCAGGCCGTCCGCTTCGCCTTCCGGCATCGGCAGCGCCGACACCTCGGCAGGGAGGTCCGCCAGGGCGCCCAGCAGCTGGAACAGCAGTTCGAGGTCGGGCGCCGCATCCGCCGACTGTTGCTGGCGGGCCAGCCCCAGGCTGCGGCACAGGTAGAAGCAGGCATCCGCCGCCTGGTCGCACATCGCATGCGACAGCGCAAGCTGTTCCAGCGCCTCGGCCCGGGCCGCCTGGGCGGCCGGCTCCTCCGAACGATCCGCCAAGGCGTCCAGCGCGGCGGACGCCGGGGGGACGGCGATCAGCTCGTCGTCCTGGGGCAGCAGCGGGGAAGCGGTCTTGGAGTTCGCCATAAGGATTCAGCTGGGGAACAGCGGGTCAGCCGGTCAACGGAATGGATGCTAGGCAAGCTCTGGCAAACGCGCCTCCCAGGGATCGGGGGGAATGTCCGCCAGTTCGGGGCCGTAGCGACCGTTCGCGGGAACTTGTCACACTTCGTGACACGAACTGTCTGAGCTTACGGGCTTTCCCGCCGGTTTGGGTGAATCACTTCGCCTTCTTGGGGCGGCTCCAGCCTGAAATCACGGTTTGTCGGCCCCGCGCCACAGCCAGGGCGCCGGGTTCGACATCCTTGGTGATCGTCGAACCGCCGCCGACGGTGGCGCCGTCGCCCAGCGTGACGGGCGCGACCAGCACGCAGTTGGAGCCGACGTGCACGTCCGCGCCGATCGTCGTGCGGTGCTTGTTGGCGCCGTCGTAGTTGGCGGTGATGCTGCCGGCGCCGTAGTTGACGCGCTCGCCGACCGTCGCGTCGCCCAGGTAGGCCAGGTGGTTGGCCTTGGCGCCCTTGGCCAGCGTCGAGTTCTTCACCTCGACGAAGTTGCCGATGTGGACCTCGGCGCCCAGCCGCGCGCCCGGGCGCAGTCGCGCGAACGGCCCGATCAGCGCGCCTTCGCCGACGCTGGCGCCCGCGGCTTCGCCGTCGATGTGAGTGAACTCATGGATGCGGGCGTTGGCGCCGATCGTCGCATTGCGGATCACGCAGTTCGCGCCGATGCGCACGCCGTCCCCGAGGGTCACCTCGCCTTCGAACACGCAGTTGACGTCGATCTCGACGTCCTTGCCGCAGCTCAGCGAACCGCGCTGGTCGAAGCGCGACGGATCGGCCAGGCGCACGCCGGCCGTCATCAGCGTCTCGGCCTGGGCCAGTTGGAAGCGCCGCTCCAGCTGCGCCAGCTGCGACGGGCTGTTGACGCCCAGCACCTCGGTCTCGTCCGAGGTCTTCACGCCGACGACGGACACGCCCTCGGCCACGGCCATCGCGACGATGTCGGTCAGGTAGTACTCGCCCTGCGCATTCCTGTTGTCGAGCTGGCCGACCCAGCGCTTCAACGCCTCGGTCGGCGCGGCCATGATGCCGGTGTAGCACTCGCGCAGGCGGCGCTGCTCGTCGCTGGCGTCCTTGTGCTCGACGATGGCCTTCACCTGCTCGCCGTCGCGCACGATGCGGCCGTAGCCGGTCGGATCGGCGTACTCGATGGTCAGCAGCACGAGCTTGTCGCCGCCGCAGGCCTCGACCAGCGCGCGGGTGGTCGTGGTGCTGATCAGCGGGGTGTCGCCGCTGAGGATCAGCGTGCTGCCGCCGGCGGCCAGCGCGGGGACCGCCTGCTGGATCGCGTGGCCGGTGCCGAGCTGCGGTTCCTGGCGCACGAAGCGCAGGCCCTCGCCGCCGACGGCGGCCTCGACCTGCTCGGCGCCATGGCCGGTGATGACGATGCGGGCGTCGGCGTGCAGCGCGGCGGTGTTGCCGAGCACATGCTGGAGCAGCGCGCGGCCGGCGAGCTTGTGCAGCACCTTGGGCAGGCTGGACTTCATGCGGGTGCCTTTGCCCGCGGCCATGACGACGATGTTCAGCGACATAAGAAAAATCGCGGTTCCCTGTTGGAGAGACCGCGATTATCGGGGCCGCCGGTGACACGATTCATCGCGTCGCGGTGACGGTTGTCGCCGTTTGTCGGTGCCGGTCGGGCGCCCTCGCTGCACGAGGGCGCGGTGCCGTCACTTCGACGGTGCCAGCTGCACCGTCACGCGGTGCGGCTCGGGGCGGGTGGCCGGGAAGTCGGACATCGAGGCCTCGAACAGGGCGCCGAAGAGCTCCTTGCCGCCTTCGGTGAAGCCGTCGCTGGAGGCGCGCGCCTCGTACAGCGGCTCGTTGCTCTTGCGGTCGCGCAGCAGCATCGCGACCTCGCGGTCGTAGCGGCGCTCCATCATCGGGTCCATCGGATACGAATAGCCCCAGCGGCTGTAGTACGGACGCCAGGCCGGACCGTAGCGCCAGCCCCAGTAGCTGCCGTTCCAGCGCCACCACAGCGGGTCGTCCCAGGCCGCGGTGGCGGTACGGGTGATCCGGGCGCCCAGCGACACCAGCACGTCGGCCGATTTCGGATCGGCGGCCTCGGTGAAGCCGGCCTTGAGCAGCGCGGCGCGGGCGGCGCCCTCGAGCGAGGCCTGTCCGTCGGGGTCGCGTTGCTGCGAGGGCAGGCGTTCGAAGGCGAAGCTGCCGGCCTGCCGCGCGGCGGGCCAGGAACCGAAGCTCTGCGCGTCGGCCGTGACGCTGTTGAGCGAGGCGCAGCCGGCGAGCGACAGCGCGGCCGCCGCGCCCAGGCTGATCAGGGCCAGTCGACGATTCAAGGTGAACATGGAAACCTCCAGGTCGGAATCCGCTCGGTGCCGTCGACCGGGGGCAGGTGCCGCTCCCGGTGAACGCCGCGTCGCGGCATGACAGTGCAACGATTGTGGCCCGAGCCGGTTGACCCGCGCGTCGGGACGGCGTGACGGTGCGGTAAGCAGCAGGTTTCTCTTCGTTGGAAAGCGCGAAGCCCCCAGTACTGCCTCGGCCGCTGGCCCTCACCCCCACCCTCTCCCGCAAGCGGGAGAGGGAGTCCGACCGGCGCTCCTCTTACCCCCTCTCCCGCTTGCGGGAGAGGGCAGAGGTGAGGGCCAGCGGCCTCACGCACGAGGCTACTGCCAAGCGTGGAGGTTGCTCAGTCGTCGCTGGCCGAGTAGGCCTCGCCCGCGTCATCGACGGGGGCCGGGACTTGCCCCGGGCGGATGAAGTTCACGACGCCGGTGGCCGGCGCCGGGGTGCCGCACTGCTCGTCCTCGTCGAAGGCGATGTCGCCGTCGGCGACCGGCGCGCCGGTGGCCTTGATCGTCTCGAACGGGAACAGGTTGCGGTCCAGCATGTGCGAGGTGACGATGTTCCCCATCGCGGTGAACATGTTGTCGACCCGGCCCGGGAAGCGCTTGTCCCAGTCCTGCAGCATGGCCTTGACGGTGGCGCGCTGCAGGTTGGGCTGGCTGCCGCAGAGGTTGCACGGGATGATGGGGAACTCGCGGTGCTCGGCCCAGCGCTCGAGGTCCGATTCCTTCACGTACGCGAGCGGCCGGATCACGACGTTCCTGCCGTCGTCGCTGACCAGCTTGGGCGGCATGCCCTTCATGCGGCTGCCGAAGAACATGTTCAGCATCAGCGTGGTGACGATGTCGTCGCGGTGGTGGCCCAGCGCGATCTTGGTCGCGCCGAGTTCGCCCGCCACGCGGTACAGGATGCCGCGGCGCAGGCGCGAGCACAGTGAGCAGGTCGTCTTGCCCTCCGGGACGAGGCGCTTGACGATGGAATAGGTGTCCTGCTCCTCGATGTGGAAGTCCACGCCGCGCGACTTCAGGTAGGCGGGCAGCACGTCCTCGGGGAACCCGGGCTGCTTCTGGTCCAGGTTCACCGCGACGATGTCGAACTTGATCGGCGCGCGGTCGCGCAGGTTGATCAGGATGTCCAGCAGCGAGTAGCTGTCCTTGCCGCCGGACACGCAGACCATGACCTTGTCGCCGTCCTCGATCATGTTGAAGTCGCCGATCGCCTGGCCGACCTGGCGGTGCAGGCGCTTGGAGAGCTTGTTCATCTCATGCGCGTGCTTCTTGGCGGCCTCGGCGGCGGCCTTCATGGCATCGGTGGCGGCGTCGGGGGCGCCGACGGCGGCGGAGGAGAGGGTTTCAGTCGTCATGGGGGTCACCACTGGCCGCATTCGGCGCTGATTGCGACTTGGCAGTCGGGGAAGATCTCGAGCTTGGTCACCTTGATGCGCACGCCCACCACGCCGGGCAGCTTCATCAGCCGGACGCAGAGCTTGCCCAGCAGGGCCTCGAGCAGGTCGGTGTGTTCCGCGGTGCACTCGTCGATGATGATGGTGCGCACGCGGCGGTAGTCCAGCACGTGGCCGATGTCGGCGTCGCGCGAGACGATGGTCTGGGCGCCGAGGTTGATCTCGGCGTCGACGAGGATGGGCTGCGGGCCTTCGCGCTCGAAGTCGAGCACGCCGAGGTTGGCGCCGAAGCGCAGTCCGTTGATGTGGATGACCTGGCGGTTGTTGCGGCGCAGCGCCGGCGGCGGCTGCGATTCGCGCAGCGGGCGCAGGAAGGCCTCGATCTGCTTGGCCGCGATGACGCCGTCGCCCAGCGCCGTCTGCACGCAGGGATGCTGGCGGCCGCTGGCGTCGCCGGCGACGAACAGGCCCAGCACGCCGAAGCGCGGCTCGTCGCGGAAGGGCTGCGACGGCGCGGTGACGCCGGCGCGCTGCAGCGCGTCGGCGACCTGCAGCCAGGCGGCCGGCGCAGGCTCGTAGCCGAGCAGCACGGCGACGTGGTCGAAGCGCTCCTCGCCGTAGGCCTTGGAGCTGACGCGCACGCCATCCGGCGAGGCGCCCACCGCGGTCGGCAAGGTCTGGGCCTGCCGGCGGCGCAGTCCCGGCGCGCCGTCGAGCTGCTGGATCAGGTGGCTCTGCGCGCGCCATTCGGAGCGCGACCACAACGTCACCGCATGGCCGCGGCCAGCCAGGTACAGGGCGTTCTCGATGGCGTTGTCGCCGCCGCCCAGCAGCAGCACCTTGCCCGGCGGCAGCCGGTCGCGGACGGCGGTCAGCTCGATGGCGTCGAGCACGCGGTCGTGGCGGTCCCGTTCCGGATACAGCGGCGACGGATGGCGCGGCGTCAGGCCGGTGGCCAGCAGCAGCGAACGGGCCCGCAGCGGGCGCAGCCCCGAGGCGTCGGCGACGGTCGCGGTGGTGGTGTCGTCGGCGTTCGCGGCGAAGGCGGGGCCGCCGTCGAGGTACAGCGTCCAGCCCTGCTCGGCCTGCCAGTCGAGGCCGCGGACCGTCTGGCCCAGCAGCGTGTGCGCGCCGACGAGCGAGCCGGTGTGGCGGGCGTAACGCTCGCCGAGTTCCGCGAGCGATTCTCCGGGGGCGCCGAGCAGCCAGTCCTGCCGGTAATCGAGCGGCCGCAGGCTGTCGCACAGGCGGGGCGCGCGCTCGATCAGTGCGACGCTGAGGCCCAGCTGGGTCAGCCAGCTCGCGGCGCTGCAGCCGGCGGGTCCGCCGCCGATGATGGCGGCGTCGACGAGCGCGGGCAGGCTGGCGGGCACTGGGTCTGGCGTGGGCTGGGACATGGGGTGGCGGGGGTGACGGCGCGAGAGCCGCGCCGGAGCAAACCCCGGATTATCCCGGATGCTCGCCGGACACCCGACCCCGGGGGCTCTTCGTGGCGGTCAGGGGGTGAAGCAGTACCGGGTCAGGTGGAAGAAGGGCTCAGCCGCGCGGCGTCGCCACCTGCGGCGCGTCGGCCGCCTCGGCGGCCAGCCCCTGCTGGACGCGCTCGACCACCCAGTCGATGAACACCCGCACGCGGGGCATCATCTGGCGCTGCTTGGGGAACATCACCGAGACCGGCATCGGCGGCGGCGGGGTGTCCGGTAGCAGCTCGACCAGTTCGCCGGTCGCGAGCAGCGACGCGACGCCAAAGCGCGGGCACTGGATGAGGCCCAGCCCCTGCAGGCAGCAGGCGCGGTAGGCGGGCGCCGAGGTGACGCAGACCGGGCCGCGCATCGTCAGCGTCTGCAGCTTGCCGCCGACGATGAATTCGAAGGGCGCGACCCGGCCGGTGGCGCTGGACTGGAAGTTCACGGCCTGGTGCTGGCGCAGGGCCTCGATGGTGGCCGGGACGCCGTGGGCATCGAGGTACTCTCGGCTGGCGCAGGTGACGGACGGGAGCTCCGCGACGCGGCGCGCCACCAGTCCCGACTCCTGCGGCGTGCCGCCGCGCAGCACGCAGTCGACGCCTTCGCGGACCAGGTCGACCAGCCGGTCGCCGGTGCCGACGATGAGCTCGATGCCGGGGTAGCGCCGACAGAAGTCGCCCAGGTGCGGGAACACGAAGGCCGCCGCGAGCCCGGCCTGCAGGTCGACGCGCAGGCGCCCGCGCGGCTGCTGGGCAGCCTCGCCGAGCACGGATTCCGCCTGCTCGACCTCCTCCAGCACCCGGCGGCAGCGCTCGTAGTACAGGTGGCCCTCGGGCGTCGGACTGACGTGGCGCGTCGAGCGCGTCAGCAGCCGCGCGCCGAGTCGCTTCTCCAGGGCCTGGACGGCGTAGGTCACGTTGGAGCGCGGCAGGTCCAACTCCTCGGCGGCGGCGGTGAAGCTGCCGAGGTCCACGATCCGCGTGAACAGGTGCATGGCGTCGATGCGGTCCATGGGTGCTCCAGGCTGATGGCCTCTGATTGTGCAATTCAACTGGACAGTGATGTCGATATTGAGCGATTTATCTGTCGAGTCGAAGCGCTCAGCATTCGGGCCTCTTCCTCACCGCATTCAAGGAACCCGACCATGAGCACCGCGACTTCGAACACGAGCTCGACGACCCCCTCGCGCCGCATTGCCCTGATCACCGGCGGCAATCGCGGCATCGGCCGCGCCACGGCCTTGCGGCTTGCCCGAGACGGCCTCGATGTGATCCTCACCTTCCGCTCGCATCGCGAGGAGGCGGAGGCGGTGGTCCGCGAGATCGGCGAACTCGGACGTCTTGCGGTGGCCCTGCCGCTGGACGTGTCGCGCACCGAAGGTTTCGGGGCCTTCGTCGACGGCGTGCGCGATGCGCTGAGCGAGACCTGGCAGCGGGAGCGCTTCGACGTCCTGGTGAACAACGGCGGCGTGCAGGTCGCGCAGCCGACGCTCCAGGTCACGACGGAGGCCTTCGACCAACTGGTCGACGTGCACTTCAAGGGCGTGTTCTTCCTGACGCAGCAGCTCGTGCCGCTGATCGCGAACCCGGGCGCGATCGTCAATGTCTCGAGCGGCACGGCGCGTTTCTACGTGCCGGAACGCGCGATCTACAGCGCGGTGAAGGGCGCGGTGGAAGTGCTGTCGCGCTACCTGGCGACGGAACTGGGACCGCGCGGCATCACGGTGAACGTCATCGCGCCCGGCGCGGTGGCGACCGACTTCAGCGGCGGTCTGCTGCGCTCGAACGAGCAGTTGCAGAAGCACATCGCGTCGCTGACGCCGCTGGGCCGCTACGGCGAGGCGGAAGACGTCGCCGGCGCGATCTCCGCGCTGGTGAGCGAAGGCAACCGCTTCGTCACCGGCCAGCGGATCGAGGTGTCGGGCGGCATTCACCTGTGAGCCCGATCGCCTGCCATCGCGCGGGCGATCCGGACGCATCGGACGAACGCTTCAGAAGCACTCGTCCAGCAGCAGGTGGAAGTCGATCTTGCGAGTGTCCGGCGCTGCGAGGCCGTAGGCGCTGAAGAACGTGTCGCGCAGCGCCGGATCGAATTCGTCGAGGCAGTTCGCGAGGATCGCAAGGTCGCGGTAGCGGTCCGCGATGCCGGCGCGGCCGACGTCGATCACGCCGACCACCTCGCCGTCCGCCCGCATGAGGATGTTGTCGAGCGAGAAGTCGCCATGGCTGACGACGGCGTCCTCCTCGAACGGGAGCATCGTATCGATGGCGTCCAGCACTTGCCGTGGCGTCCAGCCGAGACGCGCCTCGTCGAAGTCCTCGGCGTCGATGAGACCGGCGGCGAGTCGCTGCCGGGCGTGGCCGAGCTGGAGCAGGTGATTCGCGTTGAAGGGGCAGGTCTCCACCGGGAGCGCGTGCAGACGACGCAGGAAGCGCCCGAGCGATTCGACGATGCCGGATGCGTGCTCGGGCGCGTCCGTCAGCCACTCGTAGGCGGTGCGACCCGACAGCGCGTGGGTCAGCAGCCAGGCGCCGCGGTCGCTCCATTCGAAGTGCTCGACGCGAGGCACGGTCCACTGTCCCGCAAGCCACTGCAGCCTCGCGAACTCCTCGGCGATGGCGATCGCGGCAGCTCCGTCGCCGTGCTTGAGATAGAGCGCCGGCGCATCGACCCGATGCGGCTGATGCAGCCGATACACGATCGCGCCGGCTTCGCCGACGAGGTTGCGATGCCAGGCGAAGCCTGTGAGTCGAGTCGCCAGTGCCGATGGCAGCGCGGGGGCGACGACGGCGATTTCTCGCGGGGTGTTGATCTCGTCTTGATCGGTCATGGGGCGCGATGAAGAAATGGACGTCGCAGGACAGAGCGAGTATCGGCCGTCGACAATCGCCGCTCATGACGCATGCATCCGTTTCCCTGCGCCACAGACCATCGGCTCGATTGCTGGTCCTCGATCCCGATGCGAAGCTGTTGCTGTTCCGCTTCGTCCACAAGCGCGGGCCGATGGCGGGTGCGGATTTCTGGGCGACGCCCGGCGGCGGGGTCGAGCCTGGCGAATCCTTCGCTGATGCCGCGATCCGCGAGCTTCGTGAGGAGACCGGCATCCTCGCCAACGATGTGGGCGAGCCGGTCGCGACGCAGGCCTTCGAGCTTCAACTGCCCGACGGCGAGCGCGTATGGGCGCATGAGCAGTTCTTCATCGTCAGCGTTGGCGATCAAGCGCTGACGCGGGACGACTGGACGATGCTGGAGCGTGAGGTCATGGCCGACCATCGCTGGTGGTCGGCTGCCGAGTTGGCTGCGACGACGGACACGGTGTGGCCTGAGAATCTCGCGGACATGCTCCGCTCGGCGGGGCGTTGGTAGACGCGACGGGGTCAGTGTCCCGGCGCCCGGCACTCGAAATACAGCATGTCCTCCCACTCGCCGTTGAGCTGGAAGCTTCGCGTCGAGCGTCCGAACTGGGAGAACCCGTTGCGTTCGAGGACCTTGATCGAGCCGGCGTTCCCGGCGCGCGCCTTGGCCTCGACGCGGATCAGGCCCAGTTCGCCGAAGGCCTTCGCGAGCACGAGCCGCACCGCCTCCTTCGCATAACCCTTGCCGTTCTCCGATGCCCCGATGCGGTATCCGAGTTCGCACGAGTGGTAGTGCTTGCGCTTGATCTGGCTCAGGTTGATGCGGCCGATCAGTTCACCGGCGAGTCCGCGGATCAGGAACTGATGACCGGCGTCCGTGTCGGCCTCGCGGCGCGCGGTCGCGATGGCGGCCTCGATGCCGCCTGCGTCGTAGTAGGCGGCGGGCCGCGCATTGATGCGGGCTTCGAAAAAGGCGCGATTGTCGAATTCGAAGCGACGCAGATCAGCGAGATCGCGCTCGGAGACAGGGTGAAGGCTCAGCATGGGCGCCGAGCATAGCGGTGTCCTTCCCTGCGCCTCCGCGTCCGGCGGAGCCGGGCCTCCGGGCTGGGCTCAGCGCCGCAGGCGCTTCCACGCCCGCCATCCCAGCAGCACCGCCAGGATCGACCCATAGACGATGGGCTCGGCGAAGTTGTTCTTCCCGGCGCGCATCCAGATGAAGTGCATCAGCCCGACGATCGAGATCGCGTAGACCAGCTTGTGCAGCATTTGCCAGCGCGCCGCGCCCAACGCCTTGATCGCGCGGTTGAACGAGGTCGCCGCCAGCGGCACCAGCAGCAGCCACGCGACGAAGCCCATCAGGATGAAGGGCCGCTTGGCGATGTCACGCAGGATCTCGGCCAGGTCCAGCGACTTGTCGAGCCAGCCGTAGGCCAGCAGGTGCAGGCTCGCGTAGAAGAACACGAACAACCCCAGCATCCGGCGGAAACGCGCCAGCGTCGGCTGGTTGAACCAGGTGCGCAGCGGCGTCACCGCCAGCGTGATCCACAGGAAACGCAGCGCCCAGTCGCCCAGGCCGCGGATCAAGGTCTCCGCCGGATTCGCGCCGAGCAGGTCCGGGTTCGCGACCGCGCCGTAGACGTACCAGCCCAGCGGCAGCAGGCACAGCACGAAGAGCACCACCTTGGCCGCCGGATGCAGCAGCGGATGGCGCTTCGCGGGCGCGCGGCGGGGCGCGGGCGGGGCTGGCTGCGACCGTGTCGGCGCGGCGGGCGTGGCACTCATCGTCGGATCCGTGGCGGTCTCAGAAGTTCCGCTTCAGGTCCATGCCGGCGTACAGCTGACCGACCTGGGCCTCGTAGCCGTTGAACATGAGCGTCTGCCGGCGCTTGGCGAAGAGGCCGTCCTCGCCGATGCGGCGCTCCGTCGCCTGGCTCCAGCGCGGATGGTCGACGTTGGGATTCACGTTGGAATAGAAGCCGTACTCCTGCTGCGCCGCCTTGGTCCAGCTGCTCACCGGCTGCTTCTCGACGAAGCGGATCTTCACGATGGACTTGGCCGACTTGAAGCCGTACTTCCAGGGCACCACCAGCCGCAGCGGCGCACCGTTCTGGTTGGGCAGCACCTCGCCGTACAGGCCGAAGGCCATCAGCGCCAGCGGGTGCATCGCCTCGTCGATGCGCAGGCCTTCCACATACGGCCAGTCCAGCACGCCCGAACGCACGCCCGGCATCTGGGCCTTGTCGGCCAGCGTGGTGAACTCGACGTACTTCGCCTTGGACGTCGGCTCGGCCTTCTTCAGCAGCTCCGCCAGCGAGTAACCCACCCACGGGATCACCATCGACCAGCCTTCCACGCAGCGCAGCCGGTAGACGCGCTCTTCCATCGGTGCGACCTTCAGCAGGTCGTCCAGGCCGAAGCGGCCGGGCTTGACGCATTCGCCCTCGATCAGCACCGACCAGGGCCGCGGCTTTAGCGTGTGCGCGTTCTCGGCGGGGTCCGACTTGTCGGTGCCGAACTCGTAGAAGTTGTTGTACGAGGTGACGTCCTTGTAGGCCGTCAGCTTCTCCATCACGGTCGCGCCGGCAATGGTGCTCTTCGCGCCGGGCAGCTTGGCGAGCTTGCCGGGACCGGCCGTCTGCGCGAGCGACGCGTCGGACAGCCCGCTCAAGCCCAGGCCGGTCAGGCCGAGCGCGCCGGCGCCCTTGAGCCAGTCGCGGCGCGCGGCATAGACCTCGCGCGAGGTGATCTCGGACGACAGGATGCGCTGACCGTGGCGCGGCTTGTGGAAATGCATGGCGGAGACCTTGGGGATCGGGGAAGTTCGAACCTTACGCTCTCGGCGTCAGGTTTTCATGAAGTGCCGCTTAAGGCCCCCCGGGTCCGGGGCGTCTGGCGGCGACGACGGAGTTTTGCCTCGCACGAAGTGTCACAAAGCCGGCGGGGCGACGGCTGGCAGAATCCTGCGGCCATTCCAGGGAGAGGGAGCCGGGGTATCGGGCGCGCAGACGCCTGCCGGATCCGACAGTGCGGCGCGTCGCGCCCGCACGGCTTCCTGTTGGCAGAACTTGCCACTTCAGGGAGTGCTCGATTGAGCGAAACGACACCATCGTTCCTTTTCGCCGCCAAGGCGGCCCGCCGGCTGATGCTGGTGCTTGGACTGGGGCTCTTCTCATTGCCGGTAATGGCCGCCAAGGACTGCTGGACGATGTGGTCGCCGGGAGGCCCCGTGTCGTACTTCCTCGCCGGAGCGGGGGCGGAAGGCGCAGCGGTGTCCCATGACTGCCGCGATTCCTACGGTGAAGTGGCCGCAGCCACCTACGCCGCGGTCGCGCCCATCGCGGCGAAGGTGAAGGACTATTCCGAGTACACGGAGACGACGGAGATATTTCCCCAGTCGTGCGTGTCGACCGGTGAGTACGGGCCCCTGAAGTGGCCGACCGCCAAGTGCAACTACACCTACCGTCATCGATATGTGCGCAAGGCGCCTCCCAACCAGGTGACTTTCAGCGACGGGAGTGCCTTCTTCGAGGTCATGATGACCTGCGGCGAGAAGTTCCACACCACGCCCATCGGCCGGACGGAGTCCACCTGCAAGCCGATCGTGGACAAGGTGCTGCCATCTCCGCCGAGTTGTGGCTTCGGCAACCCGGTCGAGCCGCTCAGCGGCTTGAAGCGCCAGCCGGAGGCTCTCTTCAGTTGGGGTCGCGGCCACGCCCTGAGCGCCACCTACTGGAGCAACCCGCAGTTGCCACGCGGCACGCTGCCCGAAGCCTCGACGAACTCCTTCGGCCGCTACTGGTTCAGCAATCTGCACCGGCACATGGTGACCGAATGGAGTTCCCCTGCGCTGAACCTCTTCGACCGCGGCTTGGGCCTGTGGAAGTCCTTCCCGCGAAACGGCGGCGTGTCCGACGTGAGCGAGCGCGATCCCGCGCCGAAGAAGGATCCGTACAGCGACGACTGGCACTATCGCGATGAATCTGCGCGGGCGATCGAGGTCTATCGCGCCGACGGCACGCTCGCCAGGGTCGTGTACATCGATGGTCGCCGGCTCGACTACACCGTCGTGCTGAATCCGGCGGCGCAAGGGTTCATGCAAGGCAAGTACCTGGTCTCCTCGATCCGTGATGAGGCGGGGCGGCAGATCTCCTTTCAATACCGGGCGTTGGATGACAAGTACGCCGGTATCCAAAGCATCACCGACCCGGCCGGCGTGGTGCTGCCCTTCACATACGACGCGTCGGGCAATCTGACGTCCATCGGTTTCGCGGACGGATCGTCGAAGCAGTTCCTCTACGAGCTGCCTGGGCAGTCGCACCTGCTGACCGGTCGGCTGGACGAAGCGAACGGACGCATCGGCACCTACCGCTATGACGAGACGGGGCGGGCGATCGAGTCCCAGTCTGGCTCCTTGAATGGCTGGAAGGTGCGATGGGATACGCCGCCGAGAGTGGCATTGCCAAACGAGTACTACGACCCGACACGCGACGTGGTCGTGCGAGAGCATGTGCAGAACCCGCCCACGAAAGCGTATGTGACATCTCCCGACGGCCAGGAGGTGGTCTGGGATGGCACGGTCATCGGCCGCTCCGCGCTAGTGGGCTCGCGGAGTCAGCCAGCCGGCTCGGGATGCGGCGCGGCGACGTCGAACTCGCAGTTCGATGCCGCCGGCAATGTCACCCAGAGCGACGACTTCAACGGCAATCGCAGTTGCATGGCGTACGACACGACGCGCAACCTGGAGTCGACGCGTATCGAAGGGCTACCGACGACCCGTGCCTGCGCGTCGGTCACGCCTTCTGCGCTCCCCACGGGATCGCGCATGGTGAGTTCACGCTGGCACCCGGACTGGCGCATCGCCACGAAGACGGCGGAGCCTCGCCGCATCACGACGCTGGTCTACAACGGCCAACCGGACCCCTTCAACGGAGGCGCGGTGGCGAGCTGCGCCCCGACCGACGCGAAGCTGCCGGACGGCAAGCCGATCGTCGTGCTGTGCAAGCGCGTCGAGCAGGCAAGCACTGATGAATCGGGAGCGCTCGGCTTCAACGCGGCACTGCAGTCGGGCGTGCCGGCTCGTGCGACAAGCTGGACCTACAACGCCACGGGCCAGGTCTTGACCGAGACCGATGCGCTCAACCGGGTGGTCGTCACCAACGAGTACTACACCGACACGACGGCCGACTACACCAACGGTGACTTGAAGTCGACGACCAACGCGCTCAATCAGAAGACGAGCTTCCTTCGCTACAACGCCTACGGCAAGCCGTTGGAGATGGTCGATGCGAATGCGCTGACGACGACCTATGTCTACGACTTGCGCGAGCGCCTGACCTCGGTGACGTCCGGCGGCGTGACCACGAGCTACGAGTACTTCCCGACCGGGCTGCTCAAGAAGTCCTCGCAGCCGGATGGCAGCGCGGTGAACTACGAGTACGACGACGCGCACCGGCTGGTCGCCGCCTCCGACACGCGGGGCAATCGCATCGATTACGTGCTCGACCAGAGCGGCAACCGGACCGGCGAGTCCGTCAAGGATCCGCAGGGAACGCTCAAGCGGACGATGAGCCGGGTGTTCGACGCGCTGAATCGCGCGCAGCAGACGACGGGGAGGGAATGAGCCATGAATCACAAACAGGACAAGAAAGATCATGAGGGCAGGGGTATGAATCTGCGTTTCGACAGCCGCGGCAAACGCGCTGCGGTGCTGACCGCATTGACCGCGGTCGCCGCCGTGAGCGGACTGCTCGGCAGGGCCGCGCACGCGCAGACATTGCCGCCTCCTCGGGTCTCGCCCGCCCCGGTCACCGACTATGAGTACGACGCCAAGGGCAACCCGACCAAGGTCATCAAGGCCAAGGGCGTACCGGGCTTTGGCTTCGAGACGAAGAGCGCGTACGACGCGCTGGACCGGGTCAAGACGAGCACCGACGCTCGCAACGGCGTGACCCAGCTCGGCTATGACGGCATCGATCAACTCAAGCAGGTGACCGACCCGCGCAACCTGGTGACTACCTACCAGCGCAACGGACTGGGCGACATGACCCAGCTCGTGAGCCCGGACACCGGCACGGCCAACAGCACGTTCGACCCGAACGGCAACCTGCTGACCCGCGTCGACAGTCGAGGTGTGCAGGGAACCTACACGTACGACCCGCTCAACCGGATCACCTCGGCGATCTATACGAAAAGCGGCCAGACGACGCAGAACTACGCCTGGACCTACGACCAGACCGGCGGGGACTTCGGTGCCGGCATTGGGCGGCTCACCACGGCGACCAGCCCCTCGACGACCACCAAGTACGGCTACGACATCCGAGGCCGGGTCATCACGGTGATCCAGAGCATCGGCGGGGTGACGCTGACCACACGCTACGGCTACAACGACGCAGGCAACATCACGAGCATCACCTACCCGTCGGGCCGCGTGCTGCGGTTGCAATACGACGCTGAGCTCGTCATCGGCATGACCCTGGCGAAGGACGCCACGAGCACGCCCAAGCCGCTGATCGGCAACGTGAAGTGGCAGCCCTTCGGACCGATGACCAGTTGGGACATCCAGCTCAACGCGGGAACGAAGACCGTGGAGCGGGTCTACGACCAGTACGGCCGCCTCGTCCGTTATCCGCTGAATGGCGTCGTGCGAGACATCACCTACGACGCAGCGGACCGGATCGTCAGCTACACGCATCTCGATGCGACGACAGGTCAGGTTACGGCTGAAGCGCAGGCGATGAACCAGAGCTTCGGCTACGACGAGGTCGGACGCCTGACCAGCATCTCCACGCCGGCTAACTCCTGGACCATCGGCTACGACGCCAATGACAACCGGACAGGCGTGACGCTCAACGGCGCGACGCGGAACTACACGACGGAGGCCACGAGCAACCGGCTCAGCGGCATCGACAACCCGACGCGGGGCTTCGGCTACGACGCCGCAGGCAACACGCTGAGCGACACGGGGCTGGGCTACACGACGACCTACGGGCTGGACAATCGGCTCGCGACGCTCACGGCTGCGGGCGTCACGACGACCTACAGCTACGACGCGGCCGGACAGCGGGTGCGCAAGGTGACGGGAACGTCACGCCCGCACTATGCGTATGACCAGAACGGCCAACTGCTCGGCGAGTACAACAGCTCCGGCGGCGCCCTCCAGGAACTCGTTTGGCTAGGCAACACGCTGATCGCGGTGCTGACCAACTCGACCACGACGGAGCCACGGGTCTATTACGCGTACTCGGACCACCTGAACACACCGCGCGTGATCGTGAACGCAGCGGGCGACGCACGGTGGCGCTGGATTGCCGAACCCTTCGGGACCACCGCTGCGGAAACGATCCCCAACTCGCTGGAGAACCTGATCGTCAACCTGCGCTTCCCAGGGCAGTACTTCGACAAGGAGTCTGGGCTCCGCTACAACTACTTCCGAGACTATGACGGGACGACGGGGAGATATGTGCAGAGCGACCCGATTGGGCTGGATGGCGGTGTCAATACCTACGCCTATGTCGGTGGAAATCCCGCTCAGGATATCGACCCGCGTGGCCTTCAGGTGTTGGTGTGCGCAAGAAAGGCGAGGGGGATGCCCGGCAATCATGCGTATCTATGGGACACGACAACCTCAACGGCGGCAGGCCGGCGGGCGATTTTTGGAATGTCCATAATGCCAGGAAGAGGTGATGATGAGGCCGGGCCTTCAGGAGACTCCTGCCGCCCTGTGGATGGAAGCGAGGGGAAGGAGGCCAAGATCATGGCAGACATGAAGACATGGGGTAACTGGGGATTGTGGATGCCGTATGTGGATGACTGTCAGAATGCCGTCGATAGAGTCCTCTCGGCTAATGGCTTGACCAGCCCGGGAGTGCCCGGAGGTAGATTTGATGACATCCATCCGAGACCTCAACCACGAATTCTTCCACCGAGCCCTGGGGCCAACGCGCCGCACCGATGAATAGTAAATATTCAATTACTTCTTGGCGGGGGATCTTTGCCTTCATGCTTTGTTTTGCGATTTGCCACTTGGCGCATGGTGGCACGTCTCTGACAGCTTGCGGTCCTGCATCCGTTGAAAAGATCCTTCCGATCGAATGGAAAATTCACTCTGTCACCAGTCAGGTAGTGCCTAAAGGGCACTATTGGGGTCAGGCGAGCGAATATGCAGGGCCGAGAGGCATGGCGGTGGTGGCAATTGGACCCGCGACGGTCGATTTCGAGTTCCAAGGCAAATCAGGAGCTTGGAGTCGTGAAGCGCTCGCAAAGGAGGCGTTGACGTTGTACTTCATGCCTCCAGCCTATTTTGAGGATCGCGCTTTTTCACCGAAAGGGCCGCGTTCCGCTACCTTGGTGTTCGAAGGTCAGGGGTGCAAGGTTTATGGCTTCGTTTCTTTTCAGATCATCGGTCGCGACAGGTTTGACGCCTTGCTGAACGTGGCAAGCGCCACACGTTGGGTCGGTGTGCCAACCAGCGATGAAGAACTTTCATGGCCGACTTGGAGGGTGCAGCTTCGTCGCGCTATGGAAGGTGATCTCAAATTGAGGTGATGGCCGTGGATCACATTTGGATCAAGCGGTGAGCTGGGCTGAAGCCATGCGGTTCCCTATTATTTTCCGCTATATGCAAACCTTAGTGGTTGCGGATAAGGACTACTTCTCGAAGTTCGGAAAATTGGATCTCATCTCGAAAAGCGTCGAGACGAATCTAGCCAAGTCCGGTGAAGGCGGCTATCACTGGTTGATCGATGCGGATGGTTGTTTCCATCAACTCACTTCGACCGGAATCGTGCGCAATCGGTTGACGGATAAGCTCCTCTTTCGCAGGACACGGGAAGCCTATCGAATTGAAGCTGGCCGAAAAATCACCGGGACCGAACTCCTTCACTATTTGGAAGGATTGAAGGAGCCCGGGGATGACCTTCACTTTGTGAAGGAGTTGCGAGAACTCGCTTCGAATCTCGGAGATTCAAGGATGCTTGATCGTGACCTCATGCGGAATTATCTCGGTGAATGATGGCGCGTGAGGCGGGGTGTTCAATGTCAATTTTGGAAGGGCTGCGTCAACGATTCGAGTCCGCTGAGAGCTTTGGATATGAAGAGACCCAGTGGGGTGCGCGACTTTACGGGCATCTTCCGCATGTCGCCGAGCAGGCGTGGTTTCATAGGTTCTACCAGGGGTTGACGCTGCAGCAGGTCGAAGAATTGGAAGGCAGGGTCGGCGTGCCATTTCCGCATGATTTTCGGCAGTTCTTGATGGAAAGCAATGGCCTCTCGATGTTTGATCGCAGCCTGACGATATCAGGCTTACGGAAAGATTACTCGCGCGGGCCGGAAGCAGGCAGCTTGCCGTTTGCACTGGAGACCGGGAACAATATTGAGCGCCCCGCAGGATGTCCAGCGAGCTACTTGTTCATCGGTAACTATTTCGACGATGGATCGACACTGGTGATCGATCGGGAAAGTGGCCGTATTCACTGGCTGGCTCGATATCAACCCGGACCGCTGCTACGTTCGTGGCCGAACCTGAAAGAGATGCTCGAATCCGAAGCAGATCGATTGGCACGATTATTCGACGAGAGAGGGCATCTCCTCGATCCGAACGGGAGCACCTTGCCTCCCCGACAACTCAGTTGATGCTGCCTGTCGCCAGTGGATGGTTGAGGCGTCGCGATGCGGTGGGATGCGCCGTTCGGAGAAGCGCTACAGGAAAAGGCTGTTCCAAATGAAAAAGCGGCGTCGGGCTTCTCGCCCGACGCCGCCTTGCAGGCTGCTTAACTGCGCTTACAGCGTCCCGTACGAATGCAGCCCCGACAGGAACATGTTGACGCCCAGGAACGCGAAGGTCGTGACCAGCAGCCCGATCAGCGCCCACCAGGCGCCGACCACGCCGCGCAGGCCCTTCATCAGCCGCATGTGCAGCCAGGCCGCGTAGTTCAGCCAGACGATCAGCGCCCAGGTCTCCTTGGGGTCCCAGCTCCAGTAGCCGCCCCAGGCCTCCGCCGCCCAGAACGCGCCCAGGATGGTCGCGATCGTGAAGAAGGCGAAGCCCAGCGCGATCGCCTTGTAGGTCAGGTCGTCCAGCGTCGGCAGCGCCGGCAGCCGCGCCGTCAGCGGACCGCGCAGCGCCACGCTTGCCGCCAGGAACACCGCCACGCCGGCCATCTTGCCGGCCCAGCCGTTCAGGCCGGCCGCGATCTCGGGCGACACGTTCGCGCCGAAGCGGAAGCCCACCAGCACCAGCACCAGGCCCACCGGCACGCCGATCAGGCCGATCACCAGTGCCCGTGGCGTCGCCGTCTTCAACAGCGTCGCCAACGCCACCATCGCGGCCATCGCGAAACTGCCGTAGCCGATGAAGTTCGCCGGCACGTGGATCTTCATCCACCAGCTCTGCAGCGCCGGCACCAGCGGCTGGATCTCGTGCGCCTCGCGCGCCATCGTGTACCAGAGCAGGAAACCCACCGCCGCGCTGACCACCAGCATCACGTACGCACCCAGCGCACGCGTCGCGAAACGCTGCTCGTAGTACAGGTACATCAGCGTCGTCAGCCAGGTGAAGAGGACGAAGACCTCGTACAGGTTGCTGACCGGGATGTGACCGATGTCGGGCGCGATCTGGTGGCTCTCGAACCAGCGCACCATCGTGCCGATCAGCGCCATGCCCACCGCGCCCCAGGCCAGCCGCGTGCCGATCGCCTCGGCCGCGCTCTCGCCGTCCTTCTTCAGGAAACCCAGCCAGTAGAACAGCGTGCTCATCCACACCAGCACGCTCATCCACAGGATCGCGCTCTGGCTGGACAGCATGTACTTCAGGAAGAAGGTCTTCTCGCCGGCCGCCAGGTCGGCGCCGAAACCGTCGGTCTGGCGCAGGTAGAGCTGGATCGCGAACAGGCTCGCCGCGCCCACGACCAGGCACAGCAATTTCAGCGGCCGCCAGAACCAGCCCAGCGCGATCAGCGCGGGCGTCGCGCCGGCCAGGATGCCCTTCTCGTAGACGTCCATCGACGCGGCGTAGCGGCTGAACGCGAAGCCGGCGCCGATCAGCACCAGCGCCGCGAAGATCCAGTCGAAGGTATTGCGTCCCTGGAAGTAGCCGCGCTTGCCGATCACGAGCGAACGCGTCGGCGTGCCCTCGGAGGACCCCGGGAACTGCGACGGCGCGTGCGGCGGCAGTTGCGACGGCAGGTGGGACGAATCCGCGGTGGTGGTGTTCATGTCAGGCCTCCTCATGCAGCAGCCGCTGCTTGAGCGCTTGGAATTCAACGGGCAGGTCGGGGGTGTCTCGGTTGCTGGACAGCGCCATGCGGACCCGCGTCTGCTCGGTCCGGCCGGGCGCGGCCTCCAGCCACAGCCACAGGCGGCGTTCCTTGATGTAGAGCATCGCAAACACGCCGACGATCAGCAATACCGCTCCGAGGTAGACCAGGGTCTGCCCCGGGGCGCGCGTCACCTGGAAGACGCTGGCCTGCACCTGCTGGAAGTCGTCCAGCTGGATCAGGACCGGCGCCGGATAGAACATCGCGTCCGACAGCGACAGCACCGACTGCGCCATGAAGGTCTGCGTCGCCTCGCCCGGCTCGGGCCGCGGCCGGCCGGCCTGTTCCTCGGCCTGCTTGTGGAGCTCGAAGAGGCTGCCGTTGAGGATGCGCAGCAGCACCTCGGACACGCGGGAGCGTTCCGCCTGCGGCACCTCGCGCTCGACGAACTGCGACAGCGCCGGCAGGCCGCCCACCGCCGCGTCCTGGGCCGGCGCGTCCGCCTTCAGCCCCTCGGCGCCGGCGAACAGCGTCAGCGTCCGCAGCGCCGTCGCCTCCAGCTGCGCCTGCATGCCCGGCTTGTCCGGCGGGCTGGCGCCCAGCGCGTACTGCCGCGCCGCCATCAGCCGCTGCGCCGGATCGGCCAGCGCGCGCCGCATCGCCAGCCAGCCCTCCATGCTGTCCTTGGCGTCCACCGGGATGCGCAGGTAGCGGAAGCTGTCCGACAGCGTGTCGCGCACGCCGAGCAGGTAGACCCGGTGCCCGTCCAGCTCCAGCGGCAGCATGTAGTTGTTGTACTCGCGCGCCTGGCCGCTGGCGTCGCGCAGCTTGTAGCTGAACGACGGGCCGACGTTGCGCAGCGTCTTCTTGCCGTCGAGGTTGGCGCCCGAGCCCAGGTGCTGCTCCAGCCGGCCCACCAGGTCGACCTTGCGCACGTCGGTGCCGGCCTTGTCCTGGCCGTCGTTGGCGAAGTTCTCGACGTTGATGACGCGCAGCCCGGTGAACTCGAGCCCGTACTTCTCGCCGTCCGCCGTCAGCGTCGTCGTGCCGTTGACCGCGCCGTCCAGCCGCGTGTCGTTCGCGGCCTGCAGCGCGCGCAGCTTCAGCTTCAGCGAGGAGCCGCCGTCCTCGAAGCTGCTCTGGTACAGCGTCACGCCGCGGAAGGTCACCGGCTCGTTGACCTTGACCGTGGCCTGGGTGGAGGTGCCGTCGCGGCGGTCGTGCAGGACGATGTCGCTGGCGAACAGCTTGGGCATGCCGGTCGAGTAGTACTCGACGATGAACTTCTTGAGCTCGACGTCGAAGGGCAGGTCCTGCACGACGACGCCATTGGGCATCGAGATCAGCGCCGTGGACGAGCGGCTGCCCTCGGGCACGTACAGGTTGCCGCGGAAGCTCGGATTGGCCGGCGTCAGGCGGTTGACGTCGGTGACCTTGGTGAGGTCGTCGCCCTGGTAGATGTGCTTGCCCTGCGCCCACATCATCACGCGCACCACCAGGTCGCCGTCGAACAGCCCGCCCAGGCAGATCAGCACGATGGCCGAGTGCGCCGCCAGGTAGCCGATCTTGTGCGCCGAGCCCTTGCGCGCGCCGATCATCACGCCGCCGTTGCGCACCTGCGCCCGGGCCTTCCAGCCCTCGGCGCTCAGCCACGCATTGATCTGGGCCAGCGCGGCCTCCGGATTCATGTGCAGGTAGCCCAGCGCCTTGTGCTTGAAGGCCTGGATCGATTGCTCCCGCATCGTCTCCTTGTAGGTCTTCAGGTCGCGCAGGATCTTGGGCGTATGTCGCGCGATGCACAGGCTGGTCGACACCACCAGGAAGCCCAGCATCAACAGGAACCACCAGGCGCTGTAGACGGTGTACAGGTCGAACTTGCCGAACAGCTCCGACCAGAACGGTCCGAACTGGTTGACGTAGTTGGGCATCGGCTCGCGCTGGCGCACCACGGTGCCGATCACGGAGGCGATGCACAGCACCGTCAGCAGCGCGATCGCGAAGCGCATCGACGCCAGCAGCTCCATCGCGTCGTCGAGCGCGACGCGCACGGCGGCCTGGGCCGGCCGGGCGGGCGGCCTGGGGGAACTCTCGGGAGACATCTCGGGGGACGGCGGGGTCATGGCCGGCATTCTCGTTGCCCCGGGCGACGAAACGGGCGAAGGCCGGCAAAAGCGAAGGCCGGTGATCGGATCACCGGCCTCGTTCGTCGGAACCCTCCCCGAAAGGTGCGGCCCCGGGGAATCGCTCAGCGCAGGCCGGCGATGTAGTCGGAGACCGCCTTGATCTCGCGGTCGCTCATCTTGGCGGCGATGGCCAGCATCTGCGGGCTGTTGGGACGGCCGCCGGCGCGGAAGGCGGTCAACTGGGCCTCGGTGTAGTCGCCGTGCTGGCCGCCCAGGCGCGGGTACTGGGCCGGGATGCCGGCGCCGTTGGGGCTGTGACAGCCGGCGCAGGCGGGCACCTGCTTGTCGGCGATGCCGCCGCGGTAGATCTTCTCGCCCAGCGCGATCAGCTCCTTGTTCTTCGCGAAGCCGGGCTTGGCGCCCTTGCTGGCGTAGAAGGCGGAGACGTTGCGGATGTCGTCGTCCGTCAGCGGCGCGGCCATGCCCGACATCACCGCGTTCTTGCGCTTGCCCGACTTGAACTCGTGCAGCTGCTTGGCGAGGTAGTCGGCGTGCTGGCCGGCGATGATGGGATTGGCGGGGCTGCCCCGCGAGCCGTCGGCCGTGTGGCAGGCGGCGCAGACTTGCGAACTGATGGCCTGGCCCTTGGTCAGGTCCGGCTTGGCGGCGGCTGTGGGTTCGTTGGCGTTGGCGGCGCCGGACATCAAAACCAGACTCGACAACAAGAAAGCGGCAGTCTTCATGAATGTTGAGGGTTGGGTGAGCGCAACCACGGGATCTTACAATGCACCTCTTTAGAGCCCCGCAGCCCGATGACCGATTCCAACAAGAAACCCGCCCCGGCGGCCCCAGGGAAACCCGCAGGCCGTGGCGCGGGACGCGCTGGAGCGTCGAAGAAGAAGCAGGGCCCCGGGAAAACGGGGATGCGCGCCGCCGCCAAGGCGAAGGCAAAAGCCAACGAGAAGGCCAAGGCGCAAGGCCTGCCCCCGCCGGTCAAGCCCGTCAGCACCGAGCCCCTGACGCCGGGCAAGCGCGCGCTGGCCTGGACGCACACCGCGCGCTTCCTGACCACGGCCAGCCAGCTGAAGCACCTGCCGGTCAACGGCGTGCTGCCGGCCGAGGCCGCGGCGCGGTCGGCGGAGTTGCCGGATGAGCTCGACGACGAATTCCTCGACGACGCGGACGTCGGCGCGCCCGAGGGCGACGCCGGTTCCGCCGCGGCGGGCGAGGGCGAGGCGCTGGCGCAAGACCTGGCCCCGCGCCAGTTGCCGGAGATTGCCTTCGTCGGCCGCTCCAACGCCGGCAAGTCGACCGCGGTCAACACGCTGGCGCAGCAGAAGCGCCTGGCCTTCGCGTCGAAGACGCCGGGCCGCACGCAGCACATCAACCTGTTCGCGGTGGGCCCGCGCGATGCGCCCGACGCGCTGTTCGCCGACCTGCCCGGCTATGGCTACGCGGCTGTCGCCCGCGACGCCAAGCTGCGCTGGCAGCGCGTCATGGCCGACTACCTCGGCCAGCGCGAGTCGCTGTCGGGCGTGGTGCTGATGGTGGACTCGCGGCTCGGGCTGACCGACCTCGACAAGCAGCTGCTCGAATTCGTCTCCGACCGCGTCACCGCGGGCGAGGTCAGCCTGCTGGTCGTGCTGACCAAGGCCGACAAGCTCAACCGCAAGGAAGGCACCGCGGTGCTGGCGCAGGTCCAGAAGGACCTGGCCGTGCTGGCGACGGAAGACTCCGACATCGCCATCACGTTGTTCTCGGCGCTGAGCAAGCAGGGCCTGGAAGACGTGGCAGAGGTGCTCTACGACTGGGCGCACGCGGAGCCGCGCGCGCCGTACGTCGAGGATCCGGTCGAGGATCCGGACGAGGAAGACGACGAGGACGCCGCTGCCTCGGACGATGCCGCCGGGGGCGGCCAGGCCTGATCCGCCGGGACGCGGGCCGGTGCGCCCGCATGCGCCTGCGTGAGCCCGCTCAGGGCCGGCCGATGAACACGTAGAAGGCGGTGCCGCCGCGCGGCGCGTACCCGACGCCGACATACAGCGGTCCCAGCCCCGTGTCCGAGCCGAGGAACACGCTGCTCGCGTAGCGCATGTCCTTGACGCTGATGTCGCGGCGCGAGAGCCAGGTGTTGCCGGCCTCCAGCGTGCCGCCGATGAAGAAGCCGCGCGACAGGAACGGGTTGTCGTTGAGCCGCCGGTAGTAGGTTGCGCGGGTGAACAGCAGCGAGTTGCCGCTGAGCTGGTTCGGGTTGTAGCCCGACAGCTGGTGGAAGCCCCCCAGCGTGTAGCCGCCCAGGCCGGTGTCGTCGGGTTGCTGCGAGGCGACGGCCCGCGCGTACAGGCTGACCGTGTGGCCGCCGAAGCTGCGCACCACCGTGCCGTCCGTGTTCAGGCGCAGGAAGCGGCCGCTGCTGAGGTTGCGGTTGTCCTGGCGGCCGCCCTGGGCCTCGACGGTGAAGCGGTAGCCGTGCTGCGGGAAGTTGGCGTAGTCCAGCTGGTCGACGACGGTCCTGATGCGGTAGCCGCGTTCGTAGCTGGTCCAGCGCAGCTTGCCCATCTCCGGCGTCGCGAGCGTGATCAGGTCGGGCTTGGCATGGCGGACCTGGCTGATGACGCCCAGCCGCACCTCGCCCCAGCGGCCCCAGGGCTGGCCGATGTCCAGCCCCAGCGAGCCGTCGCGCCGCACCAGCCGGGCCTGACCGAGGCTGGCGTTGTCCGGGTCGTTGTCGTCATAGACGATCTGCTTGCGCTGGTTGGCCTCGCCCCAGGCGCTGACGAACCAGTCGTCGGCCACGCCCAGCTTCAGCCCCAGCGGGTGGTAGAGCTCGGTGTAGAGCCGCGGCGTCTCGCCGATCGTGATCTGGTTGCGCCACTCGGTGCCCTTGTCGGTCAGCCAGTGGCGGTTGTGGCTCAGGCGCAGGTTGAAGAAGCTGTCGCCGCCGGAGTCGGTCGACAGGTCCATCCCGACGCGGAAGTAGTTCGGCCCCCAGGGCTTGTCTTCCATGTTGAAGACCAGCGTCTCGCCTTCCTCGCGCTGCTCGACGTGGTAGTCCACGCGGTTGTAGTCGCCGCTGGACGACAGGAAACGCATGTCGCGCTCGGCGGTCTCGTTGTTGAAGGGCTGGCCGGGCCTGGACTCGAGCTGGCTGCGGAAGCGCTCCGGGTTGGTGTTGTCGGAGCCCTCCAGCTTCACCGCGGCGATGAACACGCCCGGCGCCTTCACGCCGATGCGCGCGATCTGCCAGTCGGCATAGGTGCGCTCGTCGACGGCGTAGGCCCGCAGCTGCGGCAGCAGCGCCTCGGCCGCGGCTTCGCCGGCCTGGATCAGTTCCCTGACCTTGTCGAAGTCGCCCGAGCTCAGCTTGCCGAGCTGGGGCGTGATCAGCAGGTCCTCGCCGGCGGACATGCTGGCGATCGAGCGTTGCACGTTCTGCTCGGTGAGGATGTTGATCATCTGCGCCGTCAGGCCGATCAGCGAGTTCAGCGTCTCGCGTCCGCCCACCGGCGTGCCGACGTTCACCGCGATCAGCCGCGTCGCGCCCATGTCGCGCGCGACGTCGACCGGCAGGTTGTTGACCAGGCCGCCGTCGCCCAGGATGCGGTCTTCCCACTCGACCGGCGCGAACACGCCGGGCACGCTCATGCTGGAGCGCAGCGCCAAGGCCAGGTCGCCCTCGGCGAGGATGCGCTCGTGGCCGTTCTCCATGTCGGTGGCGACGGCGCGGAAGGGCGTGGGCAGGCGGTCGAACTGCCGGAGCTCGCGCACCGGCAGCGTCAGGCGGCGCAGCAGCGCCTCCAGGCCGCGGCTGGACAAGGTGCCGGTGGGGACGCGGACCTCGCCGTCGCGCAGGCCGAACTCGATGGTGGCGGAGAACTCGAAGTCCTCCTCCTTGCGGCGCTGCGACAGGTCCTGGCGGTCCACGCGGCTGGCGAACAGCCGGTCCCAGGCGATCCGGGAGAGCTCGCGGTCGAGGTCCTCGGCGGTCATGCCGCTCGCGAAGAGCCCGCCGATGATGGCGCCCATCGAGGTGCCGGTGACGATGTCCACGGGGATGCGTTCGCGCTCGAGCACCTTGAGGACGCCGACGTGCGCCAGGCTGCGCGCGCCGCCGCCGGACAGCACCAGGCCGAGCTTGGGCCGCTGCGCCTGATCGGCGGCCGGCGTCGCCACCGGGCCGGGCGGCGGGTTGGGCGGAACCGTCTGCGCGAGCAGGGCGGCCGGCGCGGCCGTGCCGGCCAGGACGAGCGCCAGGAAGAGGCGCAGGCCCATCGGGGCAAGGCGGCGGGGGCCGCTCAGGCCGGAAAGACGGAGAAGGGCGCGGGAATCTCGGGACACGGCGGACATCGGGCTGCGGCACAGCCTCGCGGGAAGGGGCGAGGCGGGCGCATTGTGACCCGAACCGGACCGGCGATCCGGCCCGGGCGTGGCGTGCCTGAGTGGCCGGCGCTCAGCGATCGTTGCCGTTGGCCGGCGCGCGGTCCAGGTCCAGCATCAGCGTGCCGATCGCGCGCTGCAGCAGCGGTTCGTCCTCGAGCTGGGTGATCAGGCCGTTGGCGACCAGCTGTTCCAGCGCGCCCCGCGTGACCGAGTGGCGGTCGTCCGCCACCTGGCCGATGAACAGGAACATCTGGCGGCTGTCGCTGATCCAGGCGATCTGCGCGGTGATCCACTCGCTGCGGTGGAAGAGGTGGTACCAGCCGCCGATCTGCACGCCGGCGATCCAGTCCTGCAGCGCGGCCTGCGCATGCGGCGAATGCTCCGCGTTGTAGAGCTCCACCGGCACGGTTGGCAGCTCGCCCCGGTCGACGCGCTCATAGGCCCAGCGGGAAGGCAGTTGCGATTCGCGTTCGTCGAGCAGCTGCTGCAGCAGTTCCTCGGGCGTGAGCGCCGGCCGCCGGAGCGCGGGCGCCGACGGCGCTTCCACGACCGCCGGCTGTCCGCGCAGCACGCGGCCGTGCTGGCGCATCAGCTCGTCGAAGAAGGCCTGGCGCTGCATCGGCGGCAGCGCGATCGAGTCCATGCCGCGCTCCA
Source organism: Roseateles sp. (assembly GCA_039593255.1). Classification (GTDB taxonomy): domain Bacteria; phylum Pseudomonadota; class Gammaproteobacteria; order Burkholderiales; family Burkholderiaceae_C; genus Roseateles. The sequence continues at coordinate 76,252 of JBCNPQ010000006.1, read as the reverse complement.
GCGCGCGGATCAGGTCCGGCAGCTGGCTGCGCAGGCGCAGCCGGGCCGCCTCGTCCGGCTGCGGCGACACGCTGTGCAGCAGCGCGTCGACGAGCTCGATGTAGGTCTGCGGTTCCGACGCGTCGCGGCCGTGCTGCACCATCGCCTGCGCGATGACCTCGACCCAGGGGCCGAGCAGGAAGCGCCGCATCAACTTGCCCGCCTGGGCATCGTCGAGCTGGTGCTGCAGCTGGTCGCGCAGCATGCGCTGCCACTCCTGGCGGCGCTGCTCGCGGTCCAGGCGTTCGAGGGCCACGGCGCTGCGCTGGCCGCGCGCCTCGGCCTGGGACCGGATGTGCTGGTCGACCTCGGTCAGCGCCTGCTGGAACTGCAGTCCCGACGGATTGGCGCTGTCCAGCAGCGGCTGGATCACGCGTTCCAGGAACTGGAGGAAGGCCTTCAGCTCCGTGTCGTCGGTGCGCTGGAAACCCGCGCCGTGCGCGGCGATCCGGTTCAGCAGCATCCAGGTGGGATGGTCCTGGCGGCGCAGCAGCGTGGGATCGGTCTTGGACAGGCGCACGATCGCGACCTGCAGCCGGCCCATCAGGACCTTCAGCGGCGGTTGCAGGCTGTCGTCGGCCAGGATCTGGTCGTACAAGCGGGACAGCAGGTCCGAGCCCGGCGCGCCGATGCCCGGCCCCAGCCGGGGCGCCGGCCCGGACGCGGCGGACGACGGCGCGGCCATGCGCGACGGCGCCAGTTCGGCGGCCCGGGTGTTCATCAGGTCCAGCTTCATCGCGACCTGGTCCAGGGTCGCGTTCTGCGTGGGTGTGTCGGTGAGGGCCTTGAACTGGCGCAGGCGCAGGTCCGCTTCCTTGATCGCGGAGCCGTGGCTGGTCAGCATGCCGCTCAGATGCGCCTGTCTGAGGCTCTGGCAGAGCAGCGTGTAGATCGGCTGCAACTTGGTGGCGAGCGGAAGGGCGGCCATGCGCATCAGCGCGTAGCGGCCTTCGGCATCGAGGTCCACGCCCTCGACGGCGCGCGCGAGCGCCTGCGCGAACAGCGCGGCCCGCAGCGGGTTGTCGTTCTTGAGCGGGCGGGCGATGCCGCGCAGCGCGGCGAAGAAGTTGCCCAGCTGGTGGAGCTCGGCGCGGGACTGGTCCTCGATCGCGGTGATCACATGCGCCAGCGCGACGTCCTTCAGCGCCTGGCCTTCGTCGACCAGGCTCAGGGACAGCTCGCCGCCGCGCTGGGGCGACCGTTCGCGCTGCAGCGGATCGCCGCCGTCGCGGGCCACGCGCAGCAGGTGGTTCAGCGAGCCTTCGAAATCGGAGGCGAAGCTCGCGCGCCGCTTCGACCAGCCGGCCAGCAACTGGTGGTATTCGAGCCGGCTCTTGAGCTCGTCCTGCAGGCCGTTGTAGAGCGCGTGCGCAAGCGCCGGCACATGCGCGAGCGTGTCGTCGATCAGGGACTGCAGGGAGGGCGAAGACGCTTGGACCATCATTTGTGACAAGTTGTCAGCCGAATTATGGACGCCCCACATTCAGGTGACATCCCCTGGGGCACGGGGCCGTGCGGCCTGGGGAAAGCCCGACGGTTGTGGGGCCTCACGATTCGACAGGCCCAACGATTCTGTGGGAACGCTGTCTCGGCCATCGGCGGCGTCATGCCGACTTCGTATCAAAGCGAAACATGCCTGCGGCCTGCGGCCTGCGACCTGCGAGCCGCGAGAGGTATGGTGCGGCGGGTTCCCGGCTTCGACTCAGCGGGGCGTCACGCACCCGGGCAACTGGAGTGCGCGACCGTGCCGACGCATCAGCGCCTCAAGGAAGTTCTGGCGGTCCGCCGGCGGCAGCGCGATGACATCCATGCCGCGGTTCAGCGCGTCGATCAGGTCGGGCAATTGGGCGCGCAGCCGCTCGCGGGCGGCGGCGTCGGGCTGCGGCGACAGGCTGTGCAGTAGCGTGCTCACCACACCCAGGCAGGCCCGTGTCTCCGACGCCTGCGCCCCGTGCCGGGCCACGACCCTGTCGACGACCTCGATCCAGGGACCGAGCAGGAAATCCCGTATCACTTTGCCGGCCTGCGCGTCTTCGATCCGGTGCCGCAGTTGGCTTCTCAGCTCCCGCAGCCATGCCTGGCGGCGCCGTTCAAGCGTTTGCGTGCCATCGGTGGACCGCGAGGTGCATGACGTGGGCATCGCGCCGGTGGCGCCGGGCCCCGGGGAGACTGCCGCGCGTGACGCGGATTCGGCGGCCGCCCCTGGTGTGAGCGTCGAGCGCGGCGGCGCTGTCAGCGAGCTGGGCGACCCCTGCGGCATCGGCCTGTCGGGCACGTGGCCCCACTGACGCTGGTGTCGTTCCGACTGCCCGCTCGTCGAGTGGTGGTGGATCAGCATTTCGCTCAACTGAGCGGCTCTCAGGCTTTGGCAGAGCGAGGCGTACAAGCGCTGCAATGCCCCCGCCAGCGATGGCGCGGCAATGCGCGTCAAGGCGTAGCGGCCGTCGGCGTCGAGCGGCACGTCCTCGATCGCCTGCGCCAGCGCCTGGGCGAACGTCGCGGCTCGCAGGGGGTTGTCGCTCTTCAGCGGACGGGCGATGCCGCGCAGTGCGGAGAAGTAGTTGTCCAGCAGGTGCAGTTCGGCCCGGGACAGGTCCTCGATCGAACTGCTCACATGGGCGATCGCGACGTCCCTCAAGGCTTGGGCGTCATCGACAAGACTCAGGGAGAGTTCACTGCCCGGATGCGGACTGTGCGCGCGTCGCGGCGTTGCGGCGTCGTCGAGCGCGGCCATGAGCGATTGCGTCAGCGCGCTGTCGAGATCGGCGGCGAAGCGGAGCCGTTGCCTGTTCCATCCGTCCAGCAGGTGCTGATGCTCGAGGCGACTCTTGAGCTCGTCCTGCAGGTCGTTGGAGACCGCAGTCGCCAGCGCGGGGACCTCGGCCAGGGTCTGGTCGATCAGGAACCGGAGGGAAGGCGGAGAGGCTGGGACCATCATGCTTTGCTGCTTGCCCGCCGCGAGGGCGATGACAGCCTGAGTACGTGGGTGCGACCTCCTGGTTCGCATGACGTCGAGACGACGTGCGCGCTCGGACCGGAAACGAAAAAAAGGGGTCGCCGAAGCGACCCCTTTGCAGAGCGATGGTCCGAGGCGCGAGCGCCGCGGACCGGGCTCAGGCGGACATCACATGTCCATGCCCATGCCGCCCATGCCGCCGGGCATGGCCGGGCCGGCGGACTCTTCCTTCGGCGCTTCGGCGACCATGCACTCGGTCGTCAGCATCAGCGAGGCCACGGAAGCGGCGTTCTGCAGCGCGGTGCGGGTCACCTTGGTCGGGTCCAGGATGCCCATCTCGATCATGTCGCCGTAGGTGCCGTTGGCGGCGTTGTAGCCGTGGTTGCCCGAACCGGCCAGCACGTTGTTGACGACGACCGACGACTCTTCGCCGGCGTTGTAGACGATCTCGCGCAGCGGGGCTTCGATGGCCTTCAGGATCAGCTTGATGCCGGCGTCCTGGTCGGCGTTGTCGCCCTTGATGGTGCCAGCGGCCTGACGGGCGCGCAGCAGCGCGACGCCGCCGCCGGCCACGATGCCTTCTTCAACGGCGGCACGGGTGGCGTGCAGCGCGTCTTCGACACGGGCCTTCTTTTCCTTCATCTCGACTTCGGTGGCGGCACCGACCTTGATGACGGCGACGCCGCCGGCCAGCTTGGCCACGCGCTCTTGCAGCTTCTCGCGGTCGTAGTCGCTGGTGGCTTCCTCGATCTGGACGCGGATCTGCTTGACGCGCGCCTCGATGTCGCCGGCGGAACCGTTGCCGTCGATGACGGTGGTGTTTTCCTTGCCCACTTCGACGCGCTTGGCCTGGCCCAGGTCAGCCAGCGTGACCTTCTCGAGCGACATGCCGACTTCCTCGGCGATCACCTTGCCGCCGGTCAGGATGGCGATGTCTTCCAGCATGGCCTTGCGGCGGTCGCCGAAGCCCGGGGCCTTCACGGCGACGACCTTCAGGATGCCGCGGATCGTGTTGACGACCAGGGTGGCCAGCGCTTCGCCGTCGACTTCCTCGGCGATGATCAGCAGCGGACGGCCCGACTTCGCGACGGCTTCCAGCGTCGGCAGCAGGTCGCGGATGTTGGAGATCTTCTTGTCGTAGAGCAGGACGAAGGGGTTCTCCAGGATCGCCGACTGCTTTTCCGGGTTGTTGATGAAGTACGGCGACAGGTAGCCGCGGTCGAACTGCATGCCCTCGACGATGTCGAGCTCGTTGTCCAGGCTCTTGCCGTCTTCGACGGTGATGACGCCTTCCTTGCCGACCTTGTCCATCGCCTTGGCGATGATCTCGCCGACGTCCGCGTCGGAGTTGGCGGAGATGGTGCCGACCTGGGCGATTTCCTTGGAGGTCGTGGTGGCCTTGGAGGCCTTCTTCAGCTGCTCGACCAGGGCGGCGACGGCCTTGTCGATGCCGCGCTTCAGGTCCATCGGGTTCATGCCGGCGGCCACGTACTTCATGCCTTCGCGGACGATGGCCTGGGCCAGCACGGTGGCGGTGGTGGTGCCGTCGCCGGCGTTGTCCGAGGTCTTGGAAGCGACTTCCTTGACCATCTGGGCGCCCATGTTCTGGAGCTTGTCCTTGAGCTCGATCTCCTTGGCGACCGAGACACCGTCCTTGGTGACGGTGGGGGCGCCGAACGAGCGTTCCAGCACCACGTTACGGCCCTTGGGTCCGAGCGTGACCTTGACCGCGTTGGCCAGGATGTTCACGCCTTCGACCATGCGGGCACGGGCCTCGCCGCCGAAGACAACGTCTTTTGCTGCCATGAGAATTCTCCGAAATCTGACTTATGAATTGACTGCCACGCCGATGCTCGGGTCATTGCCGAGGAAAGCGTAGCGAGCGGTGCGCTGGCTAGGAGGCAGGAGCGGAGGGACCGGAACGTACTTGAGTACGTGAGGATCCCGAGCACCGCCCGACGACGCCAGCGTGCCGCGCAGTAGCTTTACTTGGCGATGACGGCGAAGAGGTCTTCCTCGCGCATGACGAGCAGTTCGTCGCCGTCGACCTTGACGGTCTGGCCGCTGTACTTGCCGAACAGGACACGGTCGCCGACGGCGACGTTCAGGGCGATGAACTCACCCTTGTCGTTGCGCTTGCCCGGGCCGACAGCCAGCACCTCGCCCTGATCGGGCTTCTCGGCGGCGTTGTCGGGGATGACGATGCCGGAGGCCGTCTTGGTTTCGTTTTCCAGGCGCTTAACGATCACGCGATCGTGCAGAGGACGCAGTTTCATCAGATCTCCTTGACTGTGCTGACTTGCTTCAAGGACCCGCCGTGCGCTCATCGCACCGGCCGGCCCCTCACAAGAAGTAAGCCCCGCCAACGATGCCGCGGGGCTTTGTTAGCACTCGACCATCGCGAGTGCTAGCAGGGAGATTATATGGACCGGACTTGACGTTTCAAGGGGGCAGGCTCTTGCACACCGTAGCGCGGGTCTCACGGGGGCGGCCAGCCCTTCGGGCATGTCCGTACGGGAAACACAGAGGAAGCAGCCCGTGCGACTTGCGGTCCAATGCGCCGCAAAACGTACAAGACATGGCCTAGGGAGGGCGCATGCGAACTGACATGCGAAGTGGCGCGGAGAAGTCCGTGCCCAAGAGAGATCAGTGCTCGAAGCGTGGATCTGCCGCCGGTCACTGGCGCTGGTACCTGCTCGGCCACATGGTGGCCCAAGCGGCCTTGCTCGCCGCGATAGGCAACGCCGCGGCGCAAGCGGTCGACATCACGCCTGCGAACCTCGCGGGGCCATTGGCGGGCGGCATCGCAGGTATTGACGCAGTGACGCCCAGCGGCGGCGCCGGCTATTCGATCGCGCTTCCGCTACCTCCAGGTTCCGCCGGCATGGTCCCGCCGCTGGCGCTTTCCTACATGAGCCAGCAGGAGGACGGGCTTCTCGGAAGGGGGTGGTCGATTGCGGGTCTCTCCAGCATCACGCGCTGTGCACGAACGCTCGCACAGGACGGTGAGCGAGCCGGCGTGCAGTTGACTGCAGCAGATGCGTTCTGCCTCGATGGGCAGAAGCTGTTGCTGGTCAGCGGCAGTCATGGTGCTGTGGCCGAGTACCGCGCCGAAATCGACGGCTTTGGCCTGGTGACAAGTGCTGGCGACAACCTTGCCAACGGCCCTATGCAATGGACCGTGAAAAGTCGGGATGGGCGAATCTACACCTATGGAGGGACTGCTGCGAGCCGGGTCGAGGCGTCGTCGAAGTCCGTGGTGCTTTCCTGGTCGCTGAGTCGCGTCGAGGACCGCCGCGGCAACTACTACGAGTTCGATTACGACGAGAACAATGCGGAGGGTGAGCATTACCCGACGAAGGTGCGGTACACCGGAAACCTGCGCAGTGGGACGGCGACTTTCAACGCTGTCCGCTTCGTTTACGAAACTCGGCCGGATCCATGGCGTGGATATGTCGTCGGCTCGGTCATGCAACGGAAGAGACGTCTCGTTGCCGTTCGCAGCTATAGCAACACTGATGCGGCCGGGGACGGCGGCACGCTGGTGCGCGACTTCCGGCTTACTTATACCCAGAATGCGTCGAGTGGACGAAGCCTGCTTCAGTCGATGACGGACTGCGGACCCCAGGGCGAATGTCTGCCTGCGACCCGTTTCGATTGGACTAGGCGCAGCGAAGCTGGCAATACGACGACCGCGCCCGGAAGCGGTGTATGGGGCGGTCCGCCGGTCGTCTACGAAACAACGGCCAATCAGCCGGGTATGCCATCGGTCCAAATTGCTTCAAAGACCGTCCTGGGCGACTTCAATGGCGATGGTGTGACGGACATGCTGTACGCGGATGGAGCTAGCAATTCATGGCGAGTCTGCCTCTCCACGCGAAGTAGCTTTGACTGCCAAAGTTGGCCTGCGGTGCGGGCTCGATCCGAAGAGGCTGTTTCGGGCGACTTCGACGGAGACGGAAAAACGGACATCCTGGTTCTTCCGGTGGAGTTCAATACGCTGGGGACAGGCACCATGTGCCTGTCCACGGGGACCAGCTTCTCATGCGGCCCGTGGTCCATGCGAACCGCGAAGAATGGTCCGCAGCGATACATGGTCGTTGACATGGACGGAGACGGACGGGACGACTTGCTCGTGGTGGACTACTACAACGGGTATCTGTGCCGTTCCACCGGAACGACGTTCGTGTGTGGCCTCTACGGCAACGTGGGCGCGCCTCTTCTGGAGAGCGACGATCCGGAACTCCGCGTTCGCGTGTATCAGCGCACAGGTGACATCAACGGCGACGGGCGCCCGGATATCCTGAAATACGTCACCCACAACACGACTGGAACAGGCCCGTCGATCGGCTGGTGGAAAAGCTATCTGTCGACGGCCACCGGATTCGTCGAAGGGCCCAGCGGAACTTCCGCCGGTAACGGCATTGCTCTGCCCATCCCCGGCGCGACGTTGATGGCGGACTACAACGGCGACGCTTACGGCCCTTACGCCGATACGGCGATTCTTGCCGGGACCGTCCAGGGCGGCGTTGTCTTCGAGGTCTGCCAGTCGACCGGCATTGCGCTGAACTGCGCGGCGCGTCCCTATGACTCCGCAACCCAAATGCCATTCGAGGCGCTGGGCGATTTCGACCTGGATGGGCGCATCGACGGCTGGACCAGAAGCGGCATCTGTCAGTTCGGAGACGCCAACATCACGCCGTGTTCGCCGTTCACAGGCAGCCCGCTCGGGTTCTACGAGACGGTCATGTCCGGGGATTTCAATGGTGACGGTATCGCCGACTTCGCATACTACGACCGAAGTACCTTGCGCTGGACCGTGCGCTTGATGGGCCATGGGGGCTATCAGGATCTGTTGTCGTCAGTTTTGGAAGGTGCCGGGCGCGAACTTCGATTCGAGTACGCCGGTGTTGAAGATTCCAATGTGTATACCAGGGGGCAGGGAACAAGGTATCCGTATCGCAACCTGACCAACGGCATTCCGGTCGTCAAACGTCGATCGGTGTCGGACGGCGTCGGCGGGTGGTCGACCACCGACTACCGCTATGAGGGGGCACGCATTGATTTGCTGGGGCGCGGCTCGCTGGGATTCTCGAAGATCACCAGCACCGACTCGGCGACGCACATCTCGACGGCGCTAGAACTTCGGCAGGACTTCCCGTTCACAGGCTTGGTAAAGACGGCGATCTCGACGCATGCAAACGGCGTCGAGTTGAGCCGGACGACCCACGAATACATTGCCAGGTCGAGCGTTGGCGGAGCGCGCTGGGTCTATCCCAGCGCCAGCGTCACGGTCCAGCGGGATCTCAACGGTGCGGACTTGCCGACGCGAACGACTCGGGTCGACGGAGCGGACGGGATCGACAGCTATGGCAATGTCACCCGAAGAGTGACGAGCACGGTCGATCCGGGGGGAGAAATTTTCGAAACCGTCACAGTCAGTCAGTACGAGAATCGAGTCGCGGACTGGCTTCTCGGACTAAAGGTTCGGGAGACTATCTCTAAGAGCTCACCTTCGATTGGCGCCTCGACGGCTCCGGCAGTGCTGGCACTGACGGCCTGCGCAGGCGGCGTGACCACGATTGCGCCGACGCCCGCGACGCTGAACTGCCGGCTTCGCAACGTCGGGCAGTCGGACGCCGGGGCCATCGTCTACACGGCACCGAGCGGTGTGGCCGTGAGTGGTCCTGCCGCCTGTCCCGCCGGTACGTCGGACTGCGGGCCGGTGTCCATCCGTACAGAAACGGTGCCCGCCAACTACGCCGGTGCTGTGCGGGCCACCCCCACTGTCGGAACAGCGGCCTTGCTGGAAGTGTCGCTCACGGTGCAGCCCGGACCTGGTGTGCTGGTCTTGACGGACTGCGCGACCAACTCCCCGACCACGGCACCGACCGCGGCGACCTTCCGGTGCGCCGTGCGCAACATGGGTCAGTCCGCATTCCAATCGATTGCCTTTGCCAGCGGGGCGGGCACCTCGGTTACCGGCCCAACTGGCGCGTGTGCCAGCGGGGGGCTCTGCGGCACGGTGACGGTGTCGACCGGCGCCGCAGCGACGGCAGTGAGCGGCACGCTGCTGGCGACTGCGGACAACGGCAGCCAGTCGAGTGCCGGATACAGCCTGAGCGTGTTGACGCCGGGGCAGCTCGTGCTTGCAGGTTGCATCGCGAATTCGCCCACTACCGCACCCAACCCGGCTTCGCTGACTTGCTCACTGTCCAACAGCGGGCAGACACCCATCGGACCGGTCACTTTCACTGGACCGGCGGGAACGTCGGTCGGCGGGCCTGCGGGAGTCTGCGCAGCCGGCGCGTCCTGCGGAACAGTGACGGTGACGACAGCGAGCACGGCGGGCCGATATGCGGGCACGCTCGCCGCCACGCCGAGCGGCGGACAGGGCGGCTCAAGCGTGGGCGTCGACCTGTCGGTACTGACGCCGCCGCGCCTTGTCTTCGGGAGCTGCTCGGCGACCACTCCTACCACAATGCCAACTGCCGCTTCGATGAGCTGCACACTCACGAACGACGGTCAAACGGGGACCTCGGGGATCTCCTTCGCGGGCGTGAGCGGCACGAGCGTGACCGGCCCGACCGGTGCATGCGGAGCCGGTTCGATCTGTGGCACGGTGACGGTTACCACTGCCGCCTCTCCTGGCACTTACGCGGGGACGATGGTGGCCACGCCAGCGGGCGGTACCTCAGGGGCGGTCGCCGTCAATCTAACGGTGTACCCACCGCCTCCCACCCTGACGACCAACCCTGCATTCCCACAATCGCGGACGATCTCGGGCCTCGGGTCGTACAGCGCCGACGTCACGGCAATCGTCACCAATGGACTGGCGCCTTTCACTTACCAGTGGAGTGCGCTGCGTTCGGACAACAGTTCGACCACGATCACGAACGCGACTTCGCCCACGGCGACCTTGCTGACCCGCCAGACCGTCGCCTGTGAGACGAGCTACACGGTGTTCAGACTCGCTGTGACGGACGCGGTGGGCCGCGCAGCGTCGACGGATCTCGTCCTGACGATGCGGTCCACCAGCCCGCCCAAGGGAGGGATGTGCCCATGAAAGCGACGGACATGCCCAACCGTACGAGTATCAAGAGAGGGATCGCCATGAGCGAAGGACGGGGAATGAGAGCGAAGACTCGACTGTCCGCCGCCGTGGTCGGATCACTGATGCTCGGAATCGTCGGCTGCTGGCCCGCGCACGTCCTTGCCGACACGATCACGCGGACGACGTCGTGGAGCTATGACGCGTTCGGCCAGCTAGCCACGGAAACCGTGGAGCCGGACGGCGATATCAATCGGCTTAGGAAACTGACGACGCAGATTCGTGACCCGGATACCGGCTTGGAAACTGTGCAACGGGTCCAGTATCGCGACCCGCAGACAGGGCAGGACGTGTCGATCGACGTGCTGACACTCGGCTATGACGCGCGTAAGCGTTTCGCCGTGACGTCAACCAATGCGAAGGGGCATATTCGACGGTCTGAATATGATGAGGGCTCGGGCCTGCCACGCAGCTTGACGGGACCGAATGGTGAGTTGAGCACGTGGGAGTACGACGCCTGGGGGCGGGTGACGCGTGAGACTTCCGTAGACGGCACATCGGTGACGACTGCGTATCGCGGCTGCGTACAGGATTGTGTACCAGGGGCTCCAACGGTACGCATTCGCCAGCACTGGGCGGCGGGTGTCCAGATCCGAAGCCCCGAAGAAGAGGCGCTGGACGTGCTTCAGCGTTCCGTGCGTTCGAAGCATTGGGGCTTCGACGGCAGGATCGTCCAAGCGGACAAGGAATTCGATCAGCGCGGTAACCTTGCTTACAGCAGTGCCGCCAGATTTTCGACGGACAGTCCCATCTGGATCGCGACTTTGTATGACGATCTGGGGCGGCCCACGGAAGTACGGCGACCGTCGTCAACGGGAGGGACGGACATCGAGTTCGTCGCCTATGACGGCACTCGGACGGTCCGGACTGATAGCCGCAACCAACGACGCATTGAAACCGTCAACGGGCTGGGCAAGCTGCGTAGCGTGGTCGATGCGGATGGTTTTCGCACCAGCTACTCATACGATGGCTTCGGCAACACGCTGCAAGTCGTGGACGCCCGCGGCAATCAGGTCCGACAACTGTATGACGTGCTTGGACGCCGTAGCCAGTCGCAGGATCCAGACCTGGGGACCTGGACATATCAGGTAAATCCGCTCGGTCAGGTGTATGCCAAGACCGATGCGAAAAACCAGACGACCACTTCGACCTTCGACGTGCTTGGACGGCTTACTCGTCGGTGGTCGACCGACTTCGACCACTTCTGGGGTTATGACAACAACGTCCTCAACGCGGGGCTTGGACGTGTCACGTCGGCCTCTTCGCGTACGGGCTCCGGAGGCACTGATCACCAGCGGATGTTCGTGTATGACACCAAGGGGCGAACGATCCGCGAAGAGATCGTGATGGCGGGATGGATATATGCCATTGATCGCAACTTCGACGCGTATGGACGTAACAGTGAAACGGTTCATCGTCGCAAGAACGTGTTGTTTCCAAGGGGTACGCAAGGCCCATACAACAAGGTGGTTCGCACCTACAACGCTTTCGGATACGAGTCGGGCGTCCAATACGTCACCGAAGGCGGGGCGGGTGGCCCGTTGCGGACCATCCTAAGCCGCGATGCGCAGGGGAGGGCAACCGAAGTCCTGCTCGGCAACGGCGTCAAGGTGCGTGCCGCCTTCAATCGATACACGGGTGAGCTCGAAAATATTCAAGCCGGAGCCGACGGCGCTCCGCCGCTTCAGTATGATCAATACGACTACGACGGCGAAGGCAATCTCACCCTGCGCTCGTTCTTGACTGCTGCAGGTGACCGCGTATCAGAAGTCTTCAGCTACGACGTGCTCAACCGGATGGCTGCTGCGCAGGTGATCGGACAGCCTGGTAAGACATTCGTCTATGACGCTATCGGCAACATCGTGTCGCGGACAGAGGTCGGCAACTATGTGTACCCGAACTCCGGTCCGGGCAGTGTCCGACCTCATGCAGTCAGTAGCATTTCCACGTCTCAGCAATTGGCGGGAGCGTCGAACCCGGGGTTTCTATATGACGCCAACGGCAATATGACGGACGGTCTAGGGCGTCATGTTGAATGGAACTCCGCCAATCAGGCAGTTCGCGTCGACCGTAATGAGGGCGGTGTGCCAACACAGCGCTCAAACTTCATCTTCGGAACCGACAACCTGAGAGGACGCCAGGACTCGTTCAATTTTTCCGCCGGCGCGGCGACGTTGAGTCGCTCGTTGATCTATGGTGGAAACATCGAACGGGAGATCGACTATCTCGCTGCCACGACCACGATCCGTACCTATATTGGCTCGGGCCTGGGTTACCTAGAGGAACGGTTCAGCGGCACTGCGATTGACCCGTCTTCTTCCGGAACGCGACTTCCCCGCTTCTTCCTGAACGACCGACTGGGAAGCGCCGTGGCGGTGCTGGATCAAAGTGGCGCAGTGTTGCAGCGCCTCCAATACGACCCTTGGGGTCGTCGTCGGGGGGCGGACGGGACGGAGGAATCGAATGGCGCTCTTGCGACGCTGAAGAACCAACTGGACCGCACGGGCTACACCGGGCAGGAGTCTTTGGACGAGGTTGGACTGGTGCACATGAACGGGCGCATCTACGACCCGGTGACCGGCCGGATGATGAGTCCGGATCCGACGGTTCCCGATGCCGGCGATCCGCAGCATCTGAATCGTTATGCCTATGTGTTGAACAATCCGCACGCCTATACCGACCCGTCGGGCTACGCGGGGGCGAGATATGACGAACGGATGGACGTCGTCGTCATTGAAGGCGTGTGTCAACCATGTCGCGCCCAGATGGAGGCGCTTTACCGTGCGGTGACCCTGGCGGGTTCGAAGGTCGCGTGGCAGGTCGACGCCAAGATGGCGCCGTGGCGGATGGTCGCCAATAACCCCTCGATGAAGACCTTCCTGTTGGCCGTGACTATGAGCACGCCAGCGATGCAGATGCAACTGCCTACGGACATCGCCGTGCTGGCGGAGCCGGTGAAGGAGGCGGAATCAAAGCCCAAGGCAAAGCCGGAGGAGGAAAACAAGAACGTCCCCAATCCGAACGGGCGCAATGGTGGCGAGGCACACCAGGAAGAAGTTCGAAAGGCAGAGAGCGAACTGATCGAGAGGTACGCCAGAGACCCTAACATCGAGGTTCGCACGGAAGTCATGGTGAGAACGCCCGAAGGTGACAAGTCAAAGCGGTTCATCGACGTCGCCGCTGTAGACAAGAGAACGGGTGACGTTGTCGAAGGTGTGCAGGTGGGCCGCGAGACAAAGGCAGGGAATGCCGTGGCGAGAGAGCAGCGCGCGTTGAACGATATTGCGGAAGCCAAGCCCAACTCGAACGTATCCTTCCGCCCTTACAACCGTGGACCTTGAGACTTGCATGGGAAAGCAGTTCAGTTATTTCGCGACGGACAAGGACATGACCGCGATTCAGGATGTCCTGATCGCTCCAGGGGACGTCGATATCCTTTCAGACACTGCAACGGAGGATCTGGCGGACCTGTTGCCATTGGCGAGCCTTGCCATCCCGGTGCCGGCCGCTGGCCAGGTGTCGTTGACCAGTTATCTGGCGCCGACATCGCTGCCTCGCCGCGTCGTCTTGAGGCGTCTGAGCCCGGTGAAGGTGCACGTCGATCTTGAGAATTCACATTTGATCGAATTGATCCGCCCTTACTACACCGGGTCGGAGATGCGGTGGGGAAGGCTCTATGTCCATCACCGAGCCCTCATCGACGGCAAGTGGGTCGCCAAGGACCCGGTCTTCTGCAAGTGGGCAGACGGCGTCATGTCACGCGTGCGCAAGTCGTTGCGCTACCACGGACCGTCGGTCTACATGGCCGAGGCCGCGGCATCGGCCTTCGCCGCCGGGACGTTGAAGAACATCTCATGAGGGCGCGGGATCAGTGCCGCCACGGGCCGATTGCCTTCGCGGCGAGCAGATGGTCCAGCGACCACCGTCCCGGCCCGCGCCCGACGAGGTACAGCATTGGCGCCGCCCAGCTCAGGTGGGTCGGCCAGCCCGAGGGGTAGACGAAGAGCTGGATCACCGCCGTCATGCCCAGCACGCCCAGCGCCGCGAAGCGGGTGAACAAGCCCAGCACCAGCAGGATGGGCAGCACGTGTTCCGCGGTGGTGGCCATGTAGGCGGCCATCTCCGGCGGGATCAGCGGCAGCGCGTAGTCCTGGCGGAACAGCAGGAAGGTGGTGTCGGTCAACGTGAACCAGCCTTCGACCTTGGTGCGGCCGGACAGCCAGAAGACGCCCGCGATGCTGAAGCGGGCGGCGAGCGCGATCAGGTCGTCGGAGATCCACGCCTCCAGGCGCTGCCGCAGCGAGGCCAGGGACCACGGCGAACCGGATCCGGAGCGGGAAGTCGAGGTCATGGTGTTCATGCGGAGATCTCCGTGAGCGCGGCGAACGCGCCTTGGTTGAGCAGACGGCCCAGCGCGGCGCCGGGATCGAAGGAGGGGAAACGGGCCTGGACCTCGTCCAGGGCGGCGCCCAGCGGCGTGCCCTGCGCGCAGGCGTCGAGCAGGGCGCACTCGGCGGCGCCGAGGTCGATCGAGATGACCGCGCCGTCCGGCCGTGTCAGCAGCGCGCCTTCGCCGGACCAGTGCGGCGGATTCGGATCCTCGGCCGCGGTGCGCGCGGCGTGCCACAGGCTGTAGGCCGGCCAGTCGGCGCTCCAGCGCCAGCGCGCGGCCGGGTGCGGGACCAGGTGGGAGGCCGCCAGCCGCTCGAGATCGAACAGGGCCAGTGTCGCGACGTCCACCACCGGCGCGTCGGCGGCGACGTGGCTCTCGCTCCAGAGCCTGTCCAGCCGGGCGACCTCGCCCAGCCAGGGCAGCTCGCTGTCGGCGAGCGCCGTGTCGAGGAAGGCCGGGAAGAACGCGCCGTAGTGCTGAAGCTCGCCGCTGGAAGGCGGATGGGCGCGCACCGCGTCGATCGCGGCGGCCCGCATCCAGACGTCGCCGGTGAGGCGATGCACGGCGGGATACAGCGAGATCAACGCGTCCGCGCAGCCTTTCAGCACGGTGTTGCGATAGACGGCGAAGCCGGGTTGCGCCGCGGCGCCCGAGGCGGGGAGGGTGTCCGGCTCGGCCCAGAGGTCCCGCCAGAAGCCGTCCTGGAATTCGACGAGCGTCATGCGGCCACCTCCGGCAGGGCGGGCATCGCCGGCCGGGCGCGCGCCGCGGCCCGGGCGTCCGCCCCGGTGTCCAGGACGGACTGGGCATGCCGCCGCTCGGCGCTCAGCTCCGCGAATGGCGGCAGGTTGCCGTCGCGTTCGACCAGCGTGGGTCTCGGGCCGATGCGCGCCGTCAGTCTCTCCAGCAGCGCCCACACCGGCGCCGCGACGGGGGCATCGTGGCTGTCGATCAGCAGGCCGGTCGCGGCATCCGCGTCGGCGCGGTGGCCGGCAACATGGATCTCCATCACCGCGTCGCCGGCTATCGCGTCGACCCAGGCGTCGGCATCGACGCCGACATTGCCCGCCGACACGAACACGTTGTTCACGTCGACCAGCAGGCCGCAGCCGGTCCGGCGGACCAGTTCATGGAGGAAATCGACCTCGCTCCAATCATGGGCGAGGGTCAGGTAATGCGAGGGGTTCTCGATGGCGACGCGCCGGCGCAGCGCATCCTGCATGCGCAGGATGTTGGCCGCGACCCGATGCAGCGCCTCGGTCGTGCGCGGCACCGGCAGCAGGTCGGGCGCGTAGACGCCGCCGAAGCGGCTCCAGGCCAGGTGCTCCGACACCAGCGCCGGCTGCAGCCGGTCCGCCAGCGCGGCGAATCTGCGCAGGTGGTCGGGGTCCGGCGCCGACGCACCGCCCAGCGACATCGAGATCCCGTGCAGCGACAGCGGATGCGTCGCGCGCACGGACTCGAGCAGCGCCAGGCGCGGGCCGCCCGCGACGAGGTAGTTCTCGGGATGGACCTCGAACCAGAGTCCCGGATCGCGCGCGTCCAGCGCGTCTTCCGCGAACTCGGGCTTGAAGCCCAGGCCGGCGCCCAGCGTGTGCGTCATGACTGGCCTCGGAGGGGTCAGGACTTGATCGGGGTCAGCGAGCCCATGCCCTTGGGCGTCTTGATCGTCGTGCAGGTGCCCGCCTTGACGTACTTCCACGCGTTGGCCTGGTAGTCGGTCTTGGAGGTGCCGGCGCACGAGGTGCCGGGACCGGCGGCGCAGTCGTTCTTGCCGGCCAAGGAGACGCCGTAGCAGCGTTCCTTCTCGGCGGCGGCGGGCTTGTCCTGCGCCATCGCGGAAGCGGACAGGGCGGTCAGGGTGACGAGGGCGAGGCTGAGGGTGGTCGACTTCATGGGGCACTCCTTGTGCGGTGGGGGTTGACTTGAATCTGCGATGTGATCGCGGCGATATGTCATTGGCGATCGAGGGCTAGTTCGCTGCGAAGCGCCTCGGGGTTACAGCGCCGCACAAAAAATCCTTGGAATCTTTTTTCGGGCACGCTGTAACCTTCCGGCCCCATGACGCGAATAGATCCCGTGATCGCGACGGAGCACGAGTTGCACGACCTCTTCCTGGCCGGGCTGGACGGGGATTCGGTGGCTTACCACCGCTTCCTCCAGCGCCTGGGCGGGCTGCTGCGCGGCTATTTCCGGCGCCGTCTGCAGCAACTGCCGGACGAGGTCGAGGACTTGGTGCAGGAGACGCTGATGGCCGTGCACACGCAACGCCAGAGCTACCGCCGCGGCGAGCCGCTGACCGCCTGGGTGCATGCGGTGGCGCGTTACAAGCTGGTCGATCTCTGGCGCCGGCGCGAGCGGCAGGAGGCGCTGAACGATCCGCTGGACGAGGACCTCGCGGTGTTCGCGAGCGCCGACCACGAGGCCGGCGACGCACGCCGGGACCTGGGCAGGATGCTGGATCGACTGCCGACCAACCAGCGTCTGCCGATCCTGCACACGAAGGTCGAAGGACTGTCGGTGCAGGAGACGGCGCAGCTCACCGGGCTGAGCGAGTCGGCGGTGAAGGTGGGCGTGCACCGGGGTCTGAAGACGCTGGCACGGCTATGGAAGGACATGACATGAAGACCGACGACCTGATCGGGATGCTGGCGCGGGACGCCAGCCCGGTGCCCGCGCATGCGGGCGAGCGGCGGTTCGCCATCGCGCTGGTGGTGGGCGTCGCGCTGGCGCTGGCCTGGGTGCAGGGCGCCTTCGGCATCCGCGCCGACCTGGCCGAGGTGATGGGCACCGGCGCGTTCTGGCGCAAGGTGGCGATGCCGCTGGCGGTGGCGGCGACCGGCTTGATCGTGGTGTTCCGCCTCGGCCATCCGGGCGTGCGGATGAACGGCTGGTGGGTCGGCGTGTGGCTGCCGGTGTCCTTGCTGTGGGTCTGGGCGGCGACGGTGCTGTGGATGGCCGAGCCGGCCGCGCGCGTGCCGCTGATGCTGGGCACGACCTGGAAGGTCTGCGTGTTCAACGTCACCGCGACGTCGGTGCCGATCGGCCTGGGCCTGCTGTGGGCGCTGCGCGGCCTGGCGCCGACGCGGCCGGCGCTGACCGGCGCGGCGGCGGGATGGCTGGCGGGCGCGGTGGGCGCGTGCGTCTACTCGCTGCACTGCCCCGAGATGGAGGCCCCGTTCGTCGCCATCTGGTACGTGCTCGGAATGGGCATGTCGGCGGTGCTCGGCGCGATCGCGGGGAGACGGTGGTTGAGGTGGTGAGCGCGTCGGCGCCTCACTCGATATACGACAACGGCAACGCCGTCGTGAACTTCAGTTCCTCCATCGCGAAGCTGGAGCTGACGTCCGACAGCTGCGTCCCCGCGATCAGCCGCTTGTAGACCTGGTCGTAGGCCGCGATGTCGGGCACCACCACCCGCAGCAGGTAGTCGACGTCGCCGCTCATCCGGTAGAACTCGACCACCTCGGGGATCGCCTCCATCGCCGCGCGGAACTGGTCGAACCAGGCCTGCGAGTGCACGTTCGTCCGCACCGACACGAACACCGTCACCCCGACGTTCACCTTCCTCGGGTCCACCAGCATCACCTGCCGGGTGATCACGCCCGATTCCTTCAGCCGCTGCACCCGGCGCCAGCATGGCGTCGTCGACAGGCCCACCTCCGCCGCCAGCTCGCTCATCTGCACCGAGGCGTCGCGCTGCAGCACCTCGAGGATCTTGCGATCGATGGAATCCAGTTTCGTCATGTCAGCCAACCTTGGAATGCGTTTGCCGTAATCGGTCAAGGAAAGTCAGATTTTGCATGCGGATTCCAAGCGTGAATTCTGACAATCGATGGCCATGGAAATCTATCTCGACGCCAACGCCACCACCCCCGTCCTGCCGCAGGCCCGCGATGCCGCGCTGTCCGTGATGGCGGACGCCTTCGGCAACCCGAGCAGCATCCACGGCAGCGGGCTGAAGGCCCGCGCCCGTCTCGACGCGGTCCGCGCCACCGCGCGCCGGGTCCTGGGCGCCCCCGGCGGCCGGCTGGTGTTCACCAGCGGCGCGACCGAAGGCATCCAGACCGCCGTGCTGTCGGCGCTGACCGCCCTGCGTCAGCGACGCGAGGCCGGCCAGCCGCTCCCGCCCCGGCTGCTCTACGGCGCCACCGAACACAAGGCGGTGCCCGAAGCGCTGCGCCACTGGAACGCGTTGCTCGGCCTGGGCCTGGACGTCGTCGCGATCCCGGTCGGGCTGGATGGCCGCCACGACCTGGCCTGGTTGCGCGCCAACGCCGGCGCCGCCGGCCTCGTCTGCACGATGGCCGCCAACAACGAGACCGGCGTGATCAGCGACCTCGACGGCATCGCCGACGCACTGCGCGGCAGCGGCGCGCTCTGGCTGGTCGACGGCGTGCAGGCGCTGGGCAAGCTGCCGCTGCAGCTCGAGGAACGCGCGATCGACTACGCGCCGTTCTCCGGCCACAAGCTCTACGCGCCCAAGGGCGTGGGCATGCTCTACGTCCGCGAGGGCGCCCCGTTCACGCCGCTGATGGCCGGCGGCGGGCAGGAAGGCGCGCAGCGTTCGGGCACCGAGAACATGGCCGGCATCGCCGCGCTCGGCGCGGTGCTGGAGGCGCTCGAGGGCGGCGGCGTGTTCGCGTCGCTCAGTCAGCTGCTCGACCGCCGCCAGCGCCTGGCCGACGCGCTGCGCGACGCCTTCCCTGGCGTCGTGTTCAACGCGCCGTTCGACATCAGCCTGCCGACGACGCTCAACGTCTCGGTCCCCGGCCTGAGCGCGAAGCTGCTGCTGGACCTGTTCGACGCCGCCGGACTGCGCGTCAGCGGCGGCTCCGCCTGCGGCGCCTCGAAAGCCGCGCCCAGCTACGTGCTGCAGGCGATGGGCCTGCCGGCCTGGCGCGCCGGCTCCGCGGTGCGCCTGTCCTTCGGGGCGGCCGACGCCGCCTCGACGATCGACGAAGCTTGCAGACGCCTGCGCGCCTGCGGCGATTCGCTGCGCGCGACCTGCCAGATGCCGGCACCCGACGAGACCCCGCAGGCGCCCGACCTGCTGACCCGCTTCGCCGTCGACGGCGCCTGCTGCTACGTCGTTGCCGACGTGCCCAGCCGTCGCTGCGTGGTCGTCGACCCGCTGCCCGAGCTCACCGGGACGCTGGCGCAGTGGATGCGATGTCGCGGCCTGACGCTGGCCGCGGTGCTGGATACGCACAGCCACGGCGATCACGCGTCGTCGGCGCCCGCGCTGCGCGACGCGATGACCAGCCTGCTGGCCGAGGAAGCCTTGCCCGACCGCGTCGAGGCACTCGGCTGGCCTCGGGGCAGCGAGGTGATCGCGTTGGGCGAGCACCGGCTGTCCCGACTGGCCACGCCGGGCCACACGGCGGATGCAACAGCCTATCTGCTGCATCAGGGCGGCGAGCTGGTCGCGGCCTTCGTCGGCGACACGGTGATGCCGGGCGCGCTCGGCCGCAGCGATTTCGAGCAGAGCGCGCCAGCCGCCTTCGGTCCTTCGCTGAAGACGCTGGAGCGCAATGTCGGCGCGCACGGGCTGCTGCTGCCGGGGCACGACTACGACGACCGCTTCGCGACGACGCTGGCCGTGGAGTGCGAGGCGCAGCCGTTGCTCGACGGCGTGCTGAAAGGACGGCTGAGCGCCGAGGCCTTCGCGATCGGCAAGGGCGTGCTGGAGCACGACCTGGCCCCGACGGAGTACCAGACCATGGCTTGCGGTGCGCGCGTGGCGTGCACGCGAGGGGCGGAGCGCGTCGAGCTCGATGTCGCCGGATTGCAGGCGATGCTCGGCGACCGCTTCGGCGCGAAGCCGGTCCTCGTGGATGTCCGCGAGGCCTACGAGGCGCGCATGAGCCCCACCGAGGAACTCGCGCCGGAGCCGGTGCCGCTGTCAGCGCTGATCAACGCGTTGCCGCGCTGGCGCGCGCTGCCGGCGCAGACGCCGGTGATCTTCTTCTGTCGCAGCGGCAACCGCAGCGCGCAGGCGGCACGCGCATTGCGGCGGCTCGGGCACGGCCAAGCGTGGAGCCTGGCCGGGGGGTTGGCGCTGTGGCCCGTCGAGCGCACGGCCAAGGCGCTGGACGCGATCGCGATCTGAACGCGGGCGTCCTTCCACCGCCGCTGGCCCTCACCCCCGCCCTCTCCCGCAAGCGGGAGAGGGAGTGAGAATGCACCGCGCTGATCTCGCGACTCCCCTCGATCAAGTCTCGCCCGAAGGCCTGCGTTGCGGCACGCCGGACGGGATCGGCCGTCCGAAGTCCGGCCGGCCGTCGGCGGTCCAGCCGAAGCGCTGGATCCGCATCGTGCGGCCGCGGGCGTCGTTGCCGTCGCTGTCCTTGGCGTGATAGACGAGCCAGTCCTCCGTGCCGTCCGGCGAGGTGGTGAAGCTGTTGTGCCCCGGCGCGAAGACGCCGTCGACACCCGCCACGCCGGTCGGGCCGTCGGCGGGACCGAACACGGGCTTCGGATGCTTGGTCCAGCTCTTCGGATCCATCGGATCCGGGCCGGTCAGCTCCAGCAGGCCGAGGTAGTACACCGCCGCCGTGTGCCCCGCCGAATAGATGACGAAGTCGCGCCCGTTGCGCCGCAGCGGCTGCGGGGCCTCGATCCAGTAGTCGTGCGGCTGTGGCGACCACTGGCCGTCGACCTTGTGCCAGCCCCGCTCCCAATCGTGTTCCCCCTGGACGATGCGCACGCCCGGCCCCACGGCCTTCGCCGGACTGGCCATCGGCGCGATCCACAGCCCCGAGTCGGCATACATCCAGTACAGCCGGCCATCGGCCAGCCGCAGCACGGTGCCGTCGATCGAATAACGCTCATGCGCCAGATGCACCCGACCGAGGTCGCGGTACGGGCCCATCGGGTGATCGGCCTCGAGCACGTAGTGCCGATGGTTCGCGTCGACGTGATCGGACGCGGTGAAGTACAGGTACCAGCGCCCGTTGAGGTGGTGCAGCTCCGGCGCCCAGATCATCGCGCTGCGCGGGCCGCTCGGGTCCGCGGTCCAGACCTTCCTGCGCTCGGCCTCGCGCCAGTCGCTCAACCGGTCCGAGCGGTAGACCCACACGCCGCCGTCCGGATCGAAGGTGGCGGTCAGGTAGTACGCGCCCTCGTAGAAGACGACGTACGGATCGCCGGCCTCGCGGCCCGGCAGCACGGGGTTGGTGAAGGTATTCGACATGGCGGTCCCCGAAGTCGCGGAAGTCGCGGAAGTCGCGGAAGAAGTGGCGCAGCCGCTCGACATCGCGGCGCCCGCGAGTCCGAGCCCGGCGGTCAGCACGAGCCAACGGCGGCGCGGCAGGTCCGCGTTCGTGTCTGGATGCATGGGAAGGTCTCCTCGTCCCGCCGCATCGGCGCGGCCTCATGCCGCGCCCCGGGTGGGATCGGCGCGGATGGTAGACCGGATCGGTCGTTTATAACAAGTATGTTTGTTATTAACGCATCTCGCGGGGCGGTCTCGGCGACATCGACGCGCCCGCGGCGACCGCGTCGGGCCCGTGGCCGCGCGGGAAGTCGAACGCGATCCGCATGACGATGTCCTGCGGATAGTTGCCGAACTTGCGGCCGAACAGGTTCAGGCCGCCGCGGTTGCGGGCGTCGTCCTTGACGCCCAGCCGCACCTTGATGTGATTCGTCTGCGGCAGGTCCAGATCGCCGATCTTCACCGCGCCCAGCGCGACGCCGTCGATCATCGAGCCCTTCTCGCCGACGCTCCACTGCTTGAGCAGCCCGTGCGTCGTGCGGTCCACCTGCCACCAGCTCGGCATCAGCAGCGAGGGCTTGCCGCCGTAGTCGCCCGGGCTGGTCCAGGTGCCGATCTCCTTGTCGTTGATCCAGAGCGTGATGTCGGACGGCCAGTCCTCGTTGAACTGCGGCGCCTCGGAGCAGATCTCCATCGACAACTCGAGGTGGCTGGGCACCGCGCCGTAGGGCAGGTTGTTCGGGAAGGCGTAGTCCACGTAGCCCGCGCCGCCGAACCACAGCAGCTGCGCGTAGACGTGCTCCGGCTCGAAGAAGGAGCGCGAGTCGTCCAGCATGCCGATGATCTTGCTCTCGCTGACCAGGCCGCAGGTGGGCTTGGCCTCGACGTGGCGGTAGCTGCCGATCGGCATGCTGATCGAGATCACGTTGGGCCGCGATTCGATGGCCGCGCCCGGCAGGCGCAGGCGGACCTCGTCGTAACGCTTCGAGCAGAGCTTCTGCTGGCCGCGGGTGCCGGGCTCCACCTCGACCGAGACCAGGCCCACGGCCTGCAGCTGGTTGATGTTGAAGCTCACCGTCGAATGCGGCAGGTTCATCGCCGACGCCAGCTCCGACACGTTCAGCACCTGGTGGGTCAGCAGGCCCAGCATCGCCTGCCGCGTGTCCGAGGCCAGCGCCTTGGCCACCGCCAGCGCCGCATCCCCTTCGACCATCAAGACCCGGCTGCCCGAGACCTCCACCATCGCGCGTCCCCTCTCTGCGTCGCCGCAGTTCATCGTTGTGCCTCGGCCCTTTGGGCCAGAAGGATTGGCGAGTTTATGCGGATCGCCTCGTCTCTCTGAGGCCCTAGGGTAAAGACGGATCATTAATAACAAACAAGTTCGTGATAATGGCCGCCATGAACCCCGCACACCACGACGGGCGAGGCGCCGAGACCGCCACCTCCGCTGATTCCCCCGGCCGCGTCCACCGCCGCCGCAATCCGCTGACCGGCCGCCACGTGCTGGTCTCGCCGCATCGCACGCAGCGCCCCTGGCAGGGCGCGCAGGAGCAGGTCGACGACACGCCGCTGCCCAGCCACGACCCGGCCTGCTACCTCTGCGCCGGCAACGCCCGCGCCAACGGCGAGCGCAACCCGGACTACACGGGCACCTTCGTTTTCACGAACGACTTCGCGGCATTGCAGCCGGCGCAGGGCGACGAGGGCAGCATCCCCGTGCCCGACATCGACGGCGCGGACCTGCTGCAGGCCATGCCGGTCGCGGGCGAGTGCCGCGTGTTGTGCTTCTCGCCGGACCACGCGCGCACGCTGCCGGAGCTGGAGCTGCCCGAACTGCGCGCCGTCGTGACCGCCTGGATGGACCAGTCCGCCGACATGGGCGCGCGTCACCGCTGGGTGCAGGTCTTCGAGAACAAGGGCGCGGCGATGGGCTGCTCCAACCCGCATCCGCACGGCCAGGTCTGGGGCCTGGACCAGTTGCCCGACGAGGCCTTGCTCGCCGACGCGCATCAGCGCGAGTACCTCGATCGCCACGGCGAGCCGCTGCTGGTCCGCTATGTCCGCGACGAACTGGCTTCTGGCGAACGCGTGATCGTCGAGACCGACCATTGGCTCGCCGTCGTGCCGTACTGGGCAGCCTGGCCGTTCGAGACGCTGCTGCTGCCCAAGGCCCACACGCTGCGCCTGGAGGCGATGAGCCCGGCGCAGGCCGAGGACCTCGCCGTCGCCGTGCGCCGCCTGACGACGCGCTACGACAACCTGTTCCAGTGCTCCTTCCCGTACTCGATGGGCTGGCACGGCGCGCCGCATGGCGCGGGGCAACCGGACGACGACGCGAACCGCCACTGGCAGCTGCATGCGCACTTCTATCCGCCGCTGCTGCGTTCGGCCACGGTGCGCAAGTTCATGGTCGGTTTCGAGATGCTGGGGGAGGCCCAGCGGGACCTGACCCCCGAAACGGCCGCCGAACGTCTGCGAGCGGTGAGCGACACCGAGCACTACCGTCAGGCGCGGCGCACGGCGCCATCGGCGCCATCGGCGCGGACCGGAGCGGCCGGGCAGACCACGCGGGCGGAGGGCGCATGAGCCAGGACCGCGAGGCGACACCGCGCGAGCGCGCGGTGCAAGGATTCGAACGCGCCTTCGGCCGAGCGCCGGAGCGCCTCAGCCGCGCGCCGGCGCGCGTCAACCTGATCGGCGAGCACACCGACTACAACGAAGGCTTCGCGATGCCCTGCGCGATCGACCGCGACACGGTGGTAGCCGCGGCGCACCGCGACGACGATGTCGTGGAAGTCCTCGCCTGCGATCTTCCCGACGAGGGCGGCGCGCCCGGCGGTGCCAGGGGGCGCTTCCGCGTCGGCGACGCCGCGGACGTCTCCGCCAGCCCGCAATGGCTGCGCTACGTGCAGGGCATGGTCGCCGTGCTGCGCGAGCAGGGCCGGGCGGTCGGCGGTGCGACGCTGGCCATCGCCGGCAACGTCCCGCAGGGCGCGGGGCTGAGCTCGTCGGCTTCGCTGGAGATGGCGATCGGTCATGCCTTCTCCGCGCTCAACGGCTGGACGTTGCCGCCGACGGCGATGGCGCTCGCCGGCCAGCGCGCCGAGAACGTCTACGCCGGCTGCCGCTGCGGCGTGCTGGACCAGCTCTCGTCCTCGCTGGGCGTGCGGGGTCACGCGCTGCTGATGGACTGCCGCAGCCTCGAGGTCCGGCCGATCCCGATGCCCGAGGACATCGCGGTGCTGGTGGTCGATTCGAAGATCCAGCGCGGCCTCGTCGACAGCGAATACAACCTGCGCCGCCAGCAATGCGAAGCGGCCGCGAAGGGCCTGGGCGTGAAGGCGCTGCGCGATGTCGACGACGGCCTGTGGTCGCGGCTCGGCGGCCAGCTGGATCCGGTCGTGCGCCGGCGCGCGCGCCACATCATTTCCGACAGCCACCGTTGCGCCGGCCTGGCCGAGGCGCTGTCGCGCGGCGACTTCGCCGCCATCGGCCACCTGATGCGCGAGTCCCACTGGTCCATGCGCGACGACTTCGAGATCACCGTGCCGGCGATCGACGCGCTGGCCGCGCTGATGCAGGACGTGATCGGCGAGCACGGCGGCGCGCGGATGACCGGCGGCGGCTTCGGCGGCTGCGTCATCGCCCTCGCGCCGCGGGCGATGGTCGACGAGATCCGCGCCGCCGTCGAACGCGGCTACCGCTCGCCGGACGGCCGCGCGGCGGAGGTCCACGTCTGCGCGGCGTCCGACGGCGCGGGAGTGCTGGCATGAGCGCGCTCAAGACCTTCGAGCTGCAATCGCCCGACGGGCTGCGGATCACCGTCACCGATGCGGGGGCGTCGTGGATGTCCTGCGTCGTGCCGCTGGTCGCGGACGCCGGGCCTGCCGAGCCCGCGGAGCCCGTGGAGCGAGCGGGGCCCGTTGAGCCCGTGGAGACGCGCGAGGTGCTGCTCGGCTACCAGACGCCCGAGGACTACCTGCGCCAGCCGGGCTACCTCGGGGCCGTCGTCGGCCGTTATGCCAACCGCATCGCGGGCGCCTCGTTCGAGCTCGACGGCCAGCGCTTCGCGCTCGATGCCAACGAGGGTCCGAACCAGCTGCACGGCGGCACCGTGGGTTTCCACCGCCGGGTCTGGGACGTCGCGCGTCACGACGGGCAGTCGCTCGATCTCACGCTGCGCTCCGAGGATGGCGACCAGGGCTATCCGGGCCGGCTGGACGTCCGCGTCAGCTACCGCGTCGAGGCGCCGCTGACCGTGCACGTCAGCTTCGAGGCCCGCACCGACGCGCCGACGCTGGTGAACCTCAGCAGCCATGCCTACTTCAACCTCGACGGGCCGGATTGCCTGATCCTCGATCAGCAGCTGCAGATCGCGGGCAGCCGCTACCTGCCGGTGCGCGCCGACCTGATCCCGACCGGCGAGCAGCTCGACGTCGAGGGCACGCCCTTCGACTTCCGCCGGCCGCGCCGCATCGGCGATGCGCTGGAGGCGCTGCGGCGGCTCGACGTGCAGCCGGCGTGCCACGACCACTGCTGGCTCATCGACGCGCCGGACGGCGACACGCCCGCCGCGCTGCTGCGCTCGGGCGACGGGGCGCTGACGCTGGCGCTGCACAGCGACGCGCCGGGGCTGCAGTTCTACGCCGGCGAGTACCTGCCCCAGACCCCCGACCGCGAGGGCCGCCCGCATCTCAAGCACGGCGGCCTGGCGATCGAGCCCGAAGCGCTGCCCGACAGCCCCCACCATCCCGAATGGCCGCAGCCCGACGCCGTGCTGCGCCCCGGCGAGGTCTATCGCCATCGCCTGACTTACCGCTTCATCCCCCAGACCCGATCATGAGCAACACCACCGCCATCCCCGCCCGCTGGACGCCCGAGCAGGCCCATGCCTGGTTCAAGGCGCAGCCCTGGGCGTTGGGCGCGAACTTCGTGCCCGCGTCCGCGATCAACCAGCTCGCCATGTGGCAGGCCGGGAGCTTCGACCCCGAGCGCATCGACCTGGAGCTCGGCTGGGCCGCCGGCCTGGGCATGAACACGATGCGCGTGTTCCTGCACGACCTGCTGTGGGCGCAGGACGCCGAGGGCTTCAAGATGCGCATCGGCCAATACCTGGACATCGCCGATCGCCACGGCATCAAGACGATGTTCGTGCTGTTCGACTCCTGCTGGGATCCGCATCCGAAGCTCGGCCCGCAGCGCGAGCCCATCCCCGGCGTGCACAACTCCGGCTGGGTCCAGAGTCCGTCCGCGACCCAGCTCGCCGACCGCTCGACCTGGTCCGCGCTGCGCGCCTACGTCGAGGACATCGTCCGGACCTTCGGCCAGGATCCACGCGTCACCTACTGGGACGTCTGGAACGAGCCAGACAACCAGGGCGGCGGCATGGGCTACTACCTGCCGCGCGAGGCCGAGAACAAGATCGCGCTGGTGGCCGAGCTGATCCCGCAGGTCTTCGACTGGGCGCGCGCGCAGCGGCCGTCGCAGCCGCTGACCAGCGGCCTGTGGCTGGGCGACGACTGGAACCCCGGCTCCAGGGAGCTGAACGCGGTGCAGCAGGCGCAGCTCGCCGGCTCCGACGTCGTCAGCTTCCACGACTACAACTGGCCCGAGAAATTCGAGGCCCGCATCCGTCAGCTCCAGGCCTACGGCCGCCCGCTGATCTGCACCGAATACATGGCGCGCAGCCTGGGCTCGACCTTCGACGTCACGCTGCCGATCGCCTGGCGCGAGGACGTGGGCATGCTCAACTGGGGCTTCGTCGACGGCAAGAGCCAGACCAAGATGCCCTGGGACTCGTGGAAGAAGCCGTACACGATCGATCCGCCGCTGGTCTGGTTCCACGACGTGCTGCACACCGACGGCACGCCGTACCGGGCGCGCGAGGCCGAGCTGTTGCGGCAATATGGCGCGCGCAAGCGCGGATCGACCCGCGCTGATTGAGACACGGCGGCCGGGGCGCGAAGACCCCGGCCGCCTTCGACCAGAGGCGCTGCGACGGATGGCGCCCGGTAGGAGACGTATGACTGCCAGTATCGAATTCGCGGGCGTGGCCAAGCGCTACGGTGCCGTGGAGATCATTCCCGACTTCTCGCTCGACATCGGGGCCGGCGAGTTCATCGTGCTGCTCGGCCCGTCGGGCTGCGGCAAGTCCACGCTGCTGCGCATGCTCGCCGGGCTGGAGAGTGTCTCCGGCGGCCGCATCCTGCTCGCCGGCCAGGACGTCACCGCGCTGCCGCCGGGCCGGCGCGGCCTGGCCATGGTCTTCCAGCAGTACGCGCTCTATCCGCACATGAGCGTGTTCGACAACATGGCCTTCGGCCTGCGCAACATCGGCCTGGCCGACGCCGAGGTGAAGCGCCGCGTCGAGGACGCCGCCCGCATGCTCGAGCTCGACGCGCTGCTGCAGCGCCGCCCCGCGCAACTGTCCGGCGGACAGCGCCAGCGCGTCGCGATCGGCCGCGCCGTCGTCAAGGAACCGAAGGCCTTCCTGTTCGACGAGCCGCTGTCCAACCTCGACGCCAAGCTGCGCCACCGCACCCGCATCGAACTGGCGCGGCTGCACAAGCGGCTCGGCGCGACCATGGTCTTCGTCACCCACGACCAGGTGGAGGCGATGACGCTCGCCGACCGCATCGTGGTCCTCAACGGCGGCCGCATCGAGCAGGCCGGTCCGCCGATGGACATCTATCAACGCCCGCGCACGCGCTTCGTGGCGGGCTTTGTCGGCAGCCCGGCGATGAACTTCCTGCCGGTCGAGCGCATGGCCGATCAGCAGGGCCGGATCGCGGTGCGACTGCCCGGCGGCGCGGTGGTGCTCACGCAGGTGGCCGCGCGGCTGATCGCCGGCCAGCTGGAGCTGGGCGTGCGCCCCGAGGGCCTGCGCCTGGCCGCCGACGGTCCCGTCACCGGCTGCGTCGAGCTGCTGGAGCGCCTGGGCGAGCGCAGCCTCGCGCACGTCGGCCTGGGCGACGGCACGGTCGTCGTGGCCGAGGTGCCGGTGAACAGCACGCTCGCGATGGGCGAGACGGTGCGCCTGCGGCCGGACGTCGACCAGGTGCATCTCTTCGACGGTGCCGGTCTCGCGCATCACGCCGAGCCGGCCCCGGACGGCGTGCCGGCCGAAGCCTTGCTGGCCGGCGCCGCCGCGGCGGAGGTCCGATGAGCGCCACCGCCGACGTCGTGGCCGCCGACATCGTCGCCGGCGCCGAGCCGCCGGGCGCCGCGCTGGGCCGCAGCGCGATGGACGGCCCGGCCTGGGTCGGCTGGGCCTTCATCGCGCCGTTCGCGCTGTGCTACCTGGGCCTGCTCGCGGTCCCGGTGCTGGAGGGCTTCTGGCTGTCCTTCAACGCCGTCGACCTGCTGACCGGCAAAGGCCAGTTCGTGGGACTGGCCAATTTCATGGACCTGGCGCGCGACGAGGTCTTCCTCCGTTGCGCGGTCAACAGCGTGCTCTTCGCCGCGATCTGCACGCCGGCCTTCGTCGGCCTGGGGCTGGCGCTCGCGCTGGTGCTCAACCGTCCCGGCCGCACCGGCGCCTGGCTGCGCGGCACCTTCTTCGCGTCCAACGTGCTGTCGGTGACCGTGGTCACGCTGATCTGGCGCCTGGTGCTGCTGCCCGACCGCGGGCTGCTGAGCCAGGGCCTGTCCGTCTTCCGCCTGCCCGACCTCGCGCCCTTGAGCAACGAATCGCTGGCGCTGCCCTTCATCGCGCTGGTGACGCTGTGGTGGGGCATCGGCCTGCCGATGATGCTGATCCTCGCCGCGCTGCAGCAGATCCCGCCGGATCTCTACGAGGCCGCCGCGCTGGACAACGCCAGCCGCTGGCGCAGCTTCCGCTTCATCACGCTGCCGGCGCTGCGCCGCACGCTGATCCTGGTGGCCATCGTCCAGGTCATCGGCCAGCTGCAGGTCTTCGGCCAGGCGCAGCTGCTGACCAACGGCGGCCCCAACAACAGCACGCGGACGCTGGTGATGTTCATCTACGAAGCCCTCTTCGACCAATGGGCGCTGGGCTACTCGGCCGCCGCGGCGCAGGTCCTGTTCGTGCTGATGGTGCTGGGCGTCTCGGTGCAGCGCTGGGCCGAGCGCCGCGAAGGAGCGCCGTCATGAGCGCCCGCGTCTGGCAGAACGGTCCATGGGACCGCGCGCTCCTGGGCGCCGCGATCGTGCTGGCGCTGCTGTGGATGCTCCCGCTCGCCTGGGTCTTCGCGCTGTCGCTGAAGTCGAACGCGGTGCTGATGGAGCGCACCGACGCCCTCCTCACCACGCCCTTCACGCTGCGCAACTACGCGGACATCCTCGCCAATCCGGCCGTGTTCCGCTGGGTGCTCAACAGCTGCGTGGTGGCGTTGGCGCAGACGGCGCTGGTGCTGTTCATCTCGTCGCTGGCCGGCTACGGCTTCGCGCGCTGCGAGTTCCCGGGCCGCCGCATCGCCTTCGCGCTGGCGCTCGCCGGCCTGGCCGTGCCCGAGCCGGCCGTGGTGATCCCGCTGCACCGGATCTTCGCGGAGCTCGGCCTGCACAACAGCTATGCCGGCCTGATCCTGCCGCGGCTGGCGGCGCCGTTCGGCGTGTTCCTGATGACGCAGTTCTTCAAGGCGATCCCGCGCGAACTCGAGGAGGCGGCGCTGATGGACAACGCCTCGCGCTGGAAGATCTTCTGGCGCGTGATCCTGCCGCAGACGCTGCCGGCCCAGGCGACGCTGGGCATCTTCAGCTTCCTGGCCGCGTGGAACGACTACCTCTGGCCGCTGATCTCCGCGACCCGTCCCGAGATGTACACGCTGACGCTGGGCCTGGCGGCCACGCAGACCAACTTCGCGCAGTCCGAGGGCCTGGGCTTCCTGATGGCGCAGGCGGTGTTCGCCGCGCTGCCGGTGCTGGTGCTCTATGCCTTCTTCCAGCGGCACATCGTCGCGGCGGTGGCGGGAGGGAAGGCCGCATGAAGCGCGTCCTCAAGCACATGGCAATCGCCGCCTTGCTGGCGATGAGCGCCACGCCGTTCGCGCAAGGGCAGGGCGGCGCGGCGGGAGGCGAAGTCCACATCACGCTCGCGCGCTTCTTCGGCAGCTGCGACGCCGAGTACGGTCAGGTCACCGACCCGTCCAAGGCCAGCAGCGAATGCGGAATCATCACCGCGCTCACCAACCGCTTCAATGCGCGCGAGGCCGGCCGCATCCGCGTCGACACGCAGGTGGTGGAGCACTCGGCCTACTACCAGCAGCTCGGCGCGCGCATCGTCGGGGGCGACCTGCCGAGCATCGCGATCATGCACAGCTCGGTGCTCGGCGACTTCGCCAAGCGCGACCTGCTGCAGCCGCTCGAGGACGGCTTCGCGCGAGAGGGCGTCGCCGTCGCCGACTTCACCCCGCACGCGCGCCACGGCGTGAGCTTCGGCGGCCACGTGGTGGCGCTGCCGTACGACTCGCACGCGGCGCTGTGGCACATCAACCTGGGCCTGATGAAGCAGGCCGGGCTCGTCGATGCGAAGGGCTATGCGCGGCTGCCGGCGTCGACCGACGAACTGCTCCAGCAGGCGCGTGCCTTCAAGCGCGCGACCGGCAAGCCCTACTTCGTCTGGCTGACGCTGAACGATCCGAGCTTCTTCGCGCGGTCGGTGCTGGGGCTGGTCGCGCAGCAGGGCGGTTCGCTGTTCCCGCGCGGCGACCGGGCCGTCGATCTCACGACGCCCCAGGTCCGCGAGGCCGTGCAGTTCATGCGCACCGTCTACGCGGAGGGCCTGTCCACCCGCAACATGGACTACAGCGCGGCGCTGCAGGCCTTCATGGCCGGCGCCGGCGGCGTGATGCCCAACGGCACCTGGCTGCTGGGCGACCTCACCACCCGCGCGGCCAAGCCCGGCAATCCGCTCAGCCGCCAGTACGAAGCCGTGCCCGAGCCGACGCTGTTCCGGCAGCCCGCGACCTGGGCCGACAGCCATGTCTGGGTGATGCTGCGCAATCCGCGGCAGACGCCGCAGGAGCGTGACGCCGCGCTGCGCTTCCTGCGCTTCCTCAACGACGAGAGCCTGGCCTGGGCCCGCACCGGCCAGTTGCCGGCGCGGCAGTCGGCGGTCGACAGCGCCGCGTTCAAGGCGCTGCCGATGCGGGCCTCGCTGGGCCCGGTCGCCGCGCACGGCACCGGTCTGCCCACGACGGTGGCGCGGCAGTCGCGCGTGATGGGCGTGCTCGGCGACACGGTGGCCGCCATCGTCGTGTCCGGCGAGCCGCTGGAGGAGACGCTGGCCAAGGGCCAGCAGCGCATCAACCGGCTCCTGGAGCGGGAGTCGCGCTTCCTCGGCGCGAGTGCCGTCGAGGCCGGCGTGGCGCCGACGGCACAGGCCGGCGTCTCTCATGGTTTGCGCTAGGTTTATAACGAATTAATTTGTGAATAATCACAAAAACCGAAGTCTAAGGTCCTGAAAGACCGTGTCGGAATGCCCGGTTCACGCGGAGATCCCGCGCGCCGGGGCGTTGAGCGGCGCAGTGATGTGCCGGCAGGCGCCGAATCTCGTCGAATGCTGCAAGAAAAGTTGTTTGTATTAAAACCCGGCCCGGACCTGGCGTGCGTTCCTCCCCGCGCACCGGTCACGAGGCCCCTGGAGACAACAATGAAGCGAATCCCTCACTCCGTCCGGCGCTCGCCGATCTCGGCGGCCGCCTGCCTGACGCTGTGCCTGGCCGGCCAGCAGGTCCTGGCGCAGGACGCGCCGAAGTCCCCCGCCGCTCCCGAGACTGCCGCGTCGGGCGCGGCGGGCACCAAGCTGGACCAGGTGGTCATCGTCGGCCAGCGCGCCAGCCGCGCGGCGGCGGTGCAGACCAAGCGCGACGCCGACCAGGTCGTCGAGTCCATCGTCGCCGACGACATCGGCAAGTTCCCCGACAACACGGTGGCCGAGGCGCTGCAGCGCGTGCCGGGCATCCAGACCGTCGTCAACTTCAACAACGAGATCGTCAACCCGCTGATCCGCGGCATCGGCGACATCATCACGACCGTGGACGGCCGCGAGATGTTCACCGGCGTGGGCCGCGGCTTCGCTTTCCAGGACCTGCCGGCGGAGGCGATCTCGCGGGCCAACGTCTACAAGTCGGCCGGCGCCAACCTGATCGAAGGCGGCGTCGCTGGCGCGATCGACCTGCGGCTGCGCAAGCCGATGGAATTCGCCAAGGGCCTGACGCTGGTCGTCAACGGCCGCGCGAGCCAGGGCGACTATGCCGACAAGCTCAGCACCAAGCTGGGCGTGCTCGGCTCCTACCGCACCAACACCGGCGCGGGCGAGATGGGCGGCCTGATCGACATCTCCTACGCGGACCACAAGTTCAACCGGCCGATCTCGTTCAACTGCGATCCGCGCTCGGGCACGAACGGCCCTCCGGGTGCCCCGGGCCTCGTGCTGCCGACCTGCGTGGGCGGTCTGACCGACACCGGCAATTACCAGCGTCCGCAGGTCAACGCGTCCTTCCAGTGGCGGCCCAACCAGGAGAACGAGTTCTACCTGGACGGCCTCTATGCCGGCTACCGCGCGAAGTTCGCGACCTTCTTCATCTTCTCGGACATCTTCGCGGCGCAGAACATCACCAATCCGAAGGCGAGCGACGACTGCTTCGATGCGCACGTCGACGGCGCGGGCTTCCTGGGCCCGTCGTCGCAGCCGGTCCAGCGCCTGTGCAACGGCGTGTCGGCCACCTTCAACAACGTGCCGGGCCTGACCAGCACGCAGGCCAAGACCGCCTCGACCGACCAGCGCGTGCTCGCCGGCGGCTGGAAGTACAACGCCGGCCCGCTGTCGATGAACCTCGACCTGTCGCGGATGGAGTCGGCCAACAGCAACCGCAACATCATCGTCGACATCGGCAAGCAGATCAGCGCGGTCGACATCGTGGTCAACAACGGCGGCTACGGCACGACCAACATGCCGGGCAATCCGCTCGGCCAGGCGACGGACTTCCGCTTCGCCAACTCGCTGTACCAGGACATCAACCGCGCCAAGTCCAAGCAGGACGCGGTGGCGCTGAGCGGCAACTACGAGCTCGGCGGCTTCATCACCAACGTGGACTTCGGCGCGCGCGTGACCAAGCGCGATTCGCACTGGCGCGCCAACGCGGCCGGCGGTCCGAACGCGCCCGGCGGCAACCGCGCGACGCTGGTCAGCAGCGCGACGCAATTGCCCGGCAACTTCCTGATCCAGGCGCCCAACTGCATCCCGCAGATCAACAACTGCGCGCCGTGGATGACCCCGAATCCGGACTACCTGCGCGACAACACCGACGTGCTGCGCGCGCTGTACGGCGGCGCGCTGGGCGACCCGGCCTACGACCCGCTGAACAACTACGACTCGGACGAGAAGACCTACGCCGCCTATGTGCAGCCGCACTACGAGACGCGGATCGGCGGCATGCCGCTGGACGGCGTCCTCGGCGGCCGCTTCGTGCGGCTGGAGCGCGACATCAGCGGCGCCGGCCGGATCAACGGCGTGGTGACGCCGCAGACCGCGTCGTCGACGGCCTCGCGTTTCCTGCCCAACTTCAGCGCGAAGCTGGAGGTCGTGCCCAACCTGCTGGTGCGCGCGACGGCCGGCAAGACCATGTCGCGGCCGGCGCTGGGCGACCTGAATCCATCGCTGACCTACTCGGTGCCGACCAACGCCAACATCCGCCCCAGCGGCAGCGGCGGCAACTCCGAGCTGAAGGACCAGACCAGCACCGCCTACGACCTGTCGATCGAGAAGTACTTCGGCAAGGGCAGCTACCTGCAGGCGGCGATCTATCACCGCGTGCTGAAGAACCGCGTCGTGCGCTCGACCGCGCCGGAGGTCATCGACGGCATCGAGTACGACATCAGCCGCCCGCGCAACCTGGGCAAGGCCACGCTGAAGGGGCTGGAGCTGAGCGGCCAGTACTTCATGGACTTCCTGCCGGGCGCGTTCAGCGGGCTGGGCGTCTTCGGCAACTACACGCTGGCGGACAGCGAGGTGAACACGAAGACCGATCCGCTGTTCGGCAAGCCGCTGCTGGGCGTGTCGAAGAACAGCTACAACGCGGGGCTGCTGTATGAGAAATACGGCTTCACCAGCCGGCTGACCTACACCTGGCGCAGCAAGTTCAACGAGAGCTCCTTCGGCTGCCTGCTGGCGCCGTCGGCCGAGAACGGCATGGCCGTCGCGGCCTGCGATCCGAACGTGCCGCCGACCTACAACCGGGTCAAGGCCTACGGACGGCTGGACTTCGCGATCGGCTACGCGTTCAGCGAAAAGCTCAGCGTGAGCTTCAACGCCAACAACCTCACCGGGTCGAAGTACTACAGCTACTTCCAGAACGAGAGCTTCCCGCACGACATCCGGTCGGATGACAAGTTCTACGGCTTGAGCTTCAACGCGAAGTACTGATCCCAAGGCTGCCGTCCTTCACCCGCCGCTGGCCCTCACCCCCGCCCTCTCCCGCAAGCGGGAGAGGGAGTGAGCGTGCACCGAGCTGACCTGGTGGCTCCCTGTCCCGCAATCGGGGGCGGCTGAGCAGGGCCCCGGTCGAACTCCCTCTCCCGCTTGCGGGAGAGGGCAGGGGTGAGGGCCAGCGACCGTTGCACACCGCCACACAAGGAGTCCCCATGCGTCAGGCTCGTCCGGCTGCACGCCGCCGTTTCGTTCTCGGTTCCGTCTCGATGGGCGCGCTCGCCGCGCTCGCCGCGCTCGGCGCGGTGCCCGCCGCTTTCGCCGCCGACAAGAAGATCGTCCTGGGCTTCTCCCAGATCGGTGCCGAGTCGGAATGGCGTACCGCCAACTCCGCCTCGATCAAGGCCGCGGCGAAGGAAGCGGGCATCGAGCTCAAGTTCGCCGACGCCCAGCAGAAGCAGGAGAACCAGATCAAGGCCCTGCGCGCCTTCATCGCGCAGAAGGTGGATGTGATCGCGCTCTCGCCGGTCGTCGAGACCGGCTGGGGCACGGTGCTGCGCGAGGCCAAGGCCGCCGGCATCCCGGTGATCCTGACCGACCGCACGGTGCAGGAGAGCGACACCACGCTGTGGGCGACCTTCATGGGGTCCGACTTCGTCGAGGAAGGCCGGCGCGCCGCGAAATGGCTGACGGACAAGGTCAAGACCCGGCCCGCCGGCAAGGAGATCCGCATCGTCGAGCTGCAGGGCACGGTGGGTGCCGCGCCCGCGCTGGATCGCAAGAAGGGTTTCGAGGAAGGCATCAAGGTCGACCCGCGGCTGAAGATCGTGCGCTCCCAGACCGGCGATTTCAGCCGCGCCAAGGGCAAGGAGGTCATGGAGGCCTTCCTGAAGGCCGAGGGGCGCAACATCGACGTGCTCTACGCGCATAACGACGACATGGCGATCGGCGCGATCCAGGCGATCGAGGAAGCCGGGCTGAAGCCGGCCAAGGACATCCTGATCATCTCGATCGACGGCGTGAAGGGCGCGTTCCAGGCGATGGTGGCGGGCAAGCTCAACGTCACGGTCGAGTGCAGCCCGCTGCTCGGGCCGCAGCTGATGCAGACGGTGAAGGACCTGAAGGCCGGCAAGACCGTGCCGCGCCGCATCGTGACCGAGGAGGGCGTGTTCCCCGCCGAGGTCGCGGCGCAGGAACTGCCCAAGCGGAAGTACTGATGCGCGTCGTGCTGGAGGCACGCGGCGTGGCGAAAGCCTTCCGCGGCGTGCCCGCGTTGGTGGACGCGGCGCTCACGCTGCGAGCCGGCGAGGTGCAGGTGCTGATGGGGCAGAACGGCGCGGGGAAGTCCACGCTGATCAAGATCCTCGCCGGCGTGCAGGACTTCGACGCGGGGGCGATCACGCTCGACGGCGCGCCCTTCGCGGCCAGGTCGCCGCTGGAGGCACAACGCGCCGGCATCGCGGTGGTGCATCAGGAGGTGCAGCTGTGTCCGAACCTGTCGGTGGCGGAGAACGTGCTGGCGGGGCGGTTCCCGCGCCGCTGGGGCGGTGTCGCCATCGACTGGCCGCATGTGCGCGACGAGGCGGCCGCGGCGCTGGCGAGGCTCGGCATCCAGGCGGATGTGTGGCGGCCGCTCGGGGACTTCCCCGTCGCCGTCCAGCAGATGATCGCCATCGCCCGCGCGCTGCATCAGCGGGCGAGGGTGCTGATCCTCGATGAACCGACCTCCTCGCTCGACGAGGCGGAGACGGCACGGCTGCTCGCGATGGTCCGGCAGCTGCGCGAGGCAGGCGTCGCGGTGCTGCTGGTCACGCACTTCCTCGATCAGGCCTATGCGGTCGCGGATCGATTCACGGTGCTGCGCAACGGCGAGTTCGTGGGCGAGCGTGCCGCGGCGGAGTTGCCGCGCATGGAACTCGTGACCTGGATGCTCGGTAGGGCGCTCAGCGCTGCCACCGCCGCTGGCCCTCACCCCCACCCTCTCCCGCAAGCGGGAGAGGGAGTGAGAATGCACCGAGCTGACCGGGCATCGCCTCCCGTCTTACCCCCTCTCCCGCTTGCGGGAGAGGGCAGGGGTGAGGGGCGCGCGCAGCGCGCGGGGTCCAGGCAGTCAAGCGGCCTCCTGCCCCCTCTCCCGCTTGCGGGAGAGGGTGGGGGTGAGGGGCGCGCGCAGCGCGCGGGGTCCAGTCAGTCAAACGGCCTCCTGCCCCCTCTCCCGCTTGCGGGAGAGGGTGGGGGTGAGGGCCAGCGGCCGTCGCTCCTCGCCACCCGTGGCCTCTCGCGCCGCGGCGCGGTCGAGGGTATCGACCTCCACGTCGCCGCCGGTGAAGTGCTGGGCCTGGCGGGCCTGCTCGGCGCGGGCCGGACCGAGACCGCGCGCCTGCTCTTCGCCGCCGACCGCGCCGACTCGGGCGAGATCCGCGTCGACGGCGCCGCCGTCCGGCTGCGCGGTCCGCGCGACGCCATCCGCGCCGGCATGGCCTTCTGCCCGGAGGAGCGCAAGGTCGACGGCATCGTCGCGGAGCTCAGCGTGCGCGAGAACATCGTGCTCGCGCTGCAGGCCCGGCGCGGTATCTTCAGGACACTGCCGGGCAGGGCGCAGCGCGAGCTCGCGCAGCGCTTCATCACCCGGCTCGGCATCAAGACCGCCGATGCGGAGACCCCCATCGGCCTGCTCTCGGGCGGCAACCAGCAGAAGGCGATCCTCGCGCGCTGGCTCGCCATCGAGCCGCGCATCCTGCTCCTCGATGAACCCACGCGCGGCATCGACGTCGCCGCGAAGCAGGACCTCATGGACCAGGTGTTGTCGCTGTGCCGACAAGGCATGGCCCTGATCTTCATCTCGTCGGAATTGCCCGAGGTCCTGCGCGCGAGCGACCGCATCACCGTGCTGCGCGAGCGCCGCCAGGTGGCCGATCTCGACGCGCGCGGCCTGGACGAGGACGGCCTGCTGCACGTGATGGCCGGCGCCACGGAGGCACACGCATGAGCGCGCCCACTTTCCTGCGTCGCTGGCGGCGCGCCGCGGACGCGGACACGACCCCCGGCGCGCCGTCCCATCGCCCGAGGCGAGCCGCGGATCATCACGCCGGCGCGCGGCACGCCGCCTATGTCCTGCTCGCCCTCTGGGCATTGAACGCGATCCTGAATCCGCAGTTCCTGAGCCTGCGCTGGCAGGACGGACATGCCTACGGTCCGCTGATCGACATCCTGAACCGCGCCGCGCCGCTGATGGTCGTCGCGATGGGCATGACGCTGGTGATCGCCGTGCGCGGCATCGACATCTCCGTCGGCGCGGTGGTCGCGATCGCGGGCGCGGTGGCGGCCTCGCTGGTGACGCGCGAGGGCGCGTCGGCGCCGATGACGACGGCGATCCTCGGCGCGCTCGCCGCGGCCGCCGTCTGTGGGCTCTTCAACGGCCTGCTGGTCGTCATGGGCGGCATCCAGCCGATCATCGCGACCTTGATCCTGATGGTCGCCGGCCGCGGCATCGCGCAGCTGATCACCGACGGCCAGATCATCACGATCTATCACGAGCCCTACTTCTACCTGGGCAGCGGTTTCCTGCTGGGCCTGCCGTTCGCGCCGTGGATGGCGCTGGCCGTCGCCGCGCTGTTCGCGCTGCTCAAGCACCGGACCGCGCTCGGGTTGTTCATCCAGGCCTGCGGCGCCAACCCGGCCGCGGCCCGCCTCGCGGGCGTGCAGGCCGCCGGCCTGCTGCTCGCCGTCTACGTCGCCTGCGGCCTCTGTGCCGGCGTGGCCGGGCTGATGATCAGCGCCAACATCAAGAGCGCCGACGCCAACAACGCCGGCTTGATGCTGGAACTCGACGCCATCCTCGCGGTGGCGCTGGGCGGCACCTCGCTGCTGGGCGGTCGCTTCAGCCTGCGCGGCAGCCTGCTGGGCGCCTTGATCATCCAGACGCTGACGACCAGCATCTACGCGCTGGGCATCGCGCCCGAGGTCACGCTGGTGGTGAAGGCGGCCGTGGTCTTCGCGGTGTCGATCAGCCAGGCGCCGGCATGGCGCGCCTGGCGCGAGCGCTGGCAACGGCGCGCGGGAGCGAAGGCATGAACGTCCGCTCCCTCGTGCACGCCCGCGACCTGCCGAGCTGGGCCTCCGTGCTGCTCCTGGTCGTCGGCACGCTGGCCGGCGCCTCGGCCTACCCGGGTCTGCTGTCCAGCCAGGTGCTGCTGAACCTGCTGATCGACAACGCCTTCCTGCTGGTCGTCGCCGTCGGCATGAGCTTCGTCATCCTGTCCGGCGGCATCGACCTGTCGGTGGGCTCGGTCGTCGCGCTGACGACGATGCTGCTGGCGCTGGGCGTCGAGCGGGCGCATCTGTCGCCGCTGGTGCTGATCCCGCTGCTGCTGCTCGGCGGCGCGGCTTTCGGTGCGCTGATGGGCGCGGTGATCCAGGTGTTCGGGATCCCGCCCTTCATCGTCACGCTGGCCGGCCTGTTCCTGGCGCGCGGGCTCTGCTACCTGCTGAGCGTCGACTCGATCCCGATCACCGACGCGACCTTGACGGCCTGGTCCCAGGCCCGCTGGTCGCTGGGACCGCTCGGCGAGATCACGCCAGGCGCCGCCTGCGCGATCGTGGTGCTGGCGCTGGCGGTCGCCGTCTCCCGCGCGACGCCGTTCGGCCGCGCCGTCTTCGCGCTCGGCGGGCAGGAGAGCTCGGCGCGGCTGATGGGTCTGCCGGTCGCCGCCACGCGCATCGGCGTCTACGCCCTGAGCGGCGGATGCGCCGCGCTCGGCGGCGTGCTGTTCGGCATCTACACGCTGTCCGGCTACGGGCTGCACGCGCAGGGCCTGGAACTCGACGCGATCGCCGCCGTCGTCATCGGCGGCGCGCTGCTCAGCGGCGGCATCGGCCACGTGCTGGGCGCGCTGACCGGCGTGCTGATGCTCGGGCTGATCCAGACGCTGATCCTGTTCGACGGGACCCTCAGCGCCTGGTGGACGCGCATCGTCATCGGCGCGCTGCTGGGCCTCTTCTGCGGGCTGCAGCGGGCGATGGTGCTGTGGCACGGCCGCGCCTCGCGCCGCGCCTGAGTCCATCGCCCAGGTCCTTCACCGGCACATCAACGGCACTTCACCGGCACATCAACGGCACTTCACCGGCACATCAACGGCACATCAACGGCACTTCATCGGAACAACGAGGAAACAGAGCGATGTCTTCGAAGCATTCCTTCCTGATCGCGGCGTCCTTCGCAGTGCTCGCGTCGCTGAACGGGACGGCGCTGGCGCAGCCCGCGCAGGACGCGCAGGCGGTCGTCGCGCCCGCGCCGCACGTGCGCCTGACCACGCCGTGGACCGAGGAGGCCATGAAGGCGCCGGTCCCGCTGCCCGAGTACCCGCGGCCGCAGCTGGTGCGCGCGGAGTGGCTCAACCTCAACGGTCCGTGGGACTACTGGGGCGGCCAGGGCGCGCCCGACGCGCGCGTGCCGCCGACGGCCGCGCCGCGTTTCCCGGAGAAGCCGGAGCGCGTCCGGGTCCCATACCCGGTCGAATCGATGCTGTCCGGCATCGAGCGCCTGGGCGAAGTGAATCTCTGGTACCGCCGTGCGTTCGAGGTACCGGCCGCCTGGAAGGGGCGGCGCGTGCGCGTCAACTTCGGCGCGGTCGACCG
Source organism: Roseateles sp. (assembly GCA_039593255.1). Taxonomy (GTDB): domain Bacteria; phylum Pseudomonadota; class Gammaproteobacteria; order Burkholderiales; family Burkholderiaceae_C; genus Roseateles. The sequence goes on along the minus strand of JBCNPQ010000006.1, from coordinate 35,510 downwards.
CCTCGCGACGGTCTATGTGAACGGCACCCGCGTCGGCCAGCATGAGGGCGGCTACACCGCCTTCAGCTTCGACATCACGCCGATGCTCCAGGCCGGCCGCAACGAGCTGGTCGTCGCCGCCTTCGATCCGAGCACGAACGACGGCACGCTGGGCAAGCAGTCGCTGAAGCCGGGCGGCATCTTCTACACGCCGAGCTCCGGCATCTGGCAGACGGTGTGGCTGGAGCCCGTCGGTCCGGCGCACATCGCGAGGCTCGACATGACGCCGGTGATCGATGAGCAGCGCCTCGCGCTCACCGTGCGCGCCGGCGAGGCGAAGGGCCTGCAGGTCGAGGCCGTCGCGATGAAGGAGGGCCAGGTGGTCGGCCGCGTGCGCGGTGCCGCCGACAAGGCGCTCTCGCTGCCCGTGCCGAAACCGCGGCTGTGGTCCCCTGACGATCCCTTCCTCTACGACCTGAAGGTCACGCTGCGCCGCGACGGCCGGGTCGTCGATCAGGTGGACAGCTACTTCGGCATGCGCAGCATCGAGGTCGGCATGGTCGACGGCGTGCCGCGTCCGATGCTCAACGGCCAGTTCGTCTTCCAGTTCGGCCCGCTGGACCAGGGATTCTGGCCCGACGGTCTCTACACGGCGCCGACCGACGCGGCGCTGCGTTTCGACCTCGAGGAGACGAAGAAGCTTGGCTTCAACATGGTCCGCAAGCACATCAAGGTGGAGCCGGCGCGCTGGTTCCACCACGCGGACCAACTTGGCCTGCTGGTGTGGCAGGACATGCCGCAGGCCTGGGACGCCGAGACCGACCTGGCCGTGCGCGCGAAGACCGAGGTCGAATGGCGCGAGATCGTCGACCAGCTGCGCTCGGAGACCTCCATCGTCACCTGGGTGATCTTCAACGAGAGCTGGGGCGACTTCGAACATCGCCGCATGGCCGCCCAGTTCCGCGCCCTGGATCCGACGCGGCTGATCAACGCGCACTCCGGCATCAACTTCGCACCGCACGACGAGGGCGGCGGCGACCTGATCGACCTGCACGACTATCCCGGCCCCGCGGCGCCGAACCACCAGCCGTGGCGCATCGCGGTGCTCGGCGAGTACGGCGGCAACAGCCTGAAGGTCCCCGGCCACATGTACCGGCCGGAGTCCAAGTGCTGCTACCACCTGTTCGACAGCGCCGAGGCGATCAACGACGCCTACGTGAAGCAGGTCGACACGCTGCGCGGCTTCCGCGCCGACAGGGGCCTGGGCGCCGCCATCTACACCGAGACGACCGACGTCGAGGAGGAGCTCAACGGCTTCTTCACCTATGACCGCCGCGTGAAGAAGCTGGACTTCGAGCGCGTGGCCAAGGCCAACAAGGCCTTGATCGACGGGCGCTGATGGATGGCGCTGATCGACGCCCGATGAGCGCTTCGATCGAGACCTGACCCGGCGGCGGCCGCAGAGCCGCGCCTTTTCCAAGACCGGCGCTGCTTACCTCGCCGATCGACGACAGCAACGCGGCCCGCGCGGCCGCACATGGAGACACCATGGAGACACGCATGAGCAAGTTCGCTTGGAGTGGGTGGCGCTGGCTGCTCGCGATGGTGATGGCGGCCACGGCCGTCATCGGCACCTCGGCACACGCCGCGGAGACGGTCCTGAGCAACCAGGACAGCTTCTATCCCCGGATGATCCGGCTCACCGGCGGCCTGACCAACGGGCGCCTGATCGCGTCGCACGACCTGGACGGCCAGCAGTCGCTGATCTACGAGAGCACGAACCAGGGCGCGACCTGGACCCAGGTCGGCAGCATCACCGTCCCCGAGCCCTGGCACTGTTGCAGCGGCCTGTGGGTGGTGCCGCAGCAGCTCGGCGCGGTCGCGCCCGGCACGCTGTTCTGGGCGACGACGACCCGCAACGGCAGCGCCTACGCGATCCGCATCTACCGCAGCACCGATGTCGGCCGCACCTGGACCTCGCACGCGATCGCCGCGACCGGCAGCGTCGGCACCTGGGAGCCGGAGTTCGCGGTCGACGCCGCTGGCCGGCTGCTGATGTTCTATTCGAGCGAGGAATACAAGTCCGGTGGCTTCAACCAGCTGATCGCGCACAAGGTGTCGACCGACGGCGGCCTGACCTGGAGCGCCGACACGATCGACGTCGGCATCAGCGACAACGGCGACCTGCGTCCCGGCATGCCCATCGTGCGCCGGCTGTCCAACGGCAGCTACGTGATGAGCTACGAGATCTGCGGCTCGCGCAACTGCGACGTGTACCTCCGGACCTCGGCCGACGGCAGCAACTGGGGCACGGCCAGCAACATGGGCACGCGCGTCGAGTCGACGGCGGGCAACCACTTCTCGCATGCGCCGACGGTGTCCTGGATGAACGACGGCAGCCCGCAGGGCCGCCTGCTGCTGATCGGCCAGATCGTGCGCCGCAACGCCGGCAACGCGATCAACGACGACGTCAACGGCCGCATCTACATGTTCAACACGAACGGTGGGGCGGGCGCCTGGACCGAGGCGGCCGCGCCGCTGGTCACGCCCAACTTCGGCACCGACCCCTGCAGCAACTACAGCAGCCAGCTGCTGCCTTCGACCGACGGCACGCGGGTGCTGCAGATGGCCAACATCGCCTGCCGCGTGCAGTTCGCGAGCGCGCCGCTGAACCATCCGGTCGCGGACGGGGTCTACCGGCTGGTGGCGAAGCACAGCGGGCAGGTGCTGGACGTGACCGGCTGCTCGACGGCGACCGGCACGCAGATCCAGCAGTGGGGCTGGGTCGGCGGCGACTGCCAGCGCTGGCGCGTGACCAACACCGGCAACGGCGACTACACCTTGACCGCGCAGCACAGCGGGCAGCAGCTCGACGTCGACGGTTGCTCCACGGCCAACGGCGGCAAGGTGCAGACCTGGACGGCGGTGAACAACAACTGCCAGAAGTGGCGCATCGAGCCGGTCGGCGACGGCTACTTCCGGGTCGTCAACAAGAACAGCAACCTGGTGCTGGACGTGGACGCCTGCTCGACCACGACGGGGACCAAGGTGCAGCAGTGGGGATGGATCGGCGGCGACTGCCAGCGCTGGAAGTTCGAACGCGTCAGCCCGAACGCCGTCGCCAACGGCACCTACAAGGTGATCGCGAAACACAGCGCGCAGGCGCTCGACGTAGCGGCCTGCTCGACGGCGGCCGGCGGCGTGGTGCAGCAGTGGCCCTACAGCGGCGCCAACTGCCAGCGCTGGACGGTGACCGCGATGCCCGACGGCTTCTACGAGTTGACCTCGGTGAACAGCGGATTGCGGCTCGAGGTGCAGGATGCCTCGCTCCGCATGGGCGCGCAGGTGCGGCAGTGGACGTCCAACAATGCGGCCACGCAGCGCTGGGGCATCGAGAACGTCGGTTCGGGCTACTGGCGCTTCATCAACAAGAACAGCGGCCGCGTGCTCGACGTGGACGCGTGTTCGACGGCCAACGGCGCCAAGGTCCAGCAATGGGAATGGCTGGGCGGCGACTGTCAGCGATGGGCGATCTCGGCGCCGTGACGGCACAGTGAGAGCCATCCGCCGGGATCGATTCAGCAATGCCAACAAGGAGAGAAACATGAGACGAATCCGCGCGCTCGCGGGCGCGATCCTGGCGATGGTCGTGGCATCGGCCGCGACGTCGACCGCCGTGGCGCAGGCCCCGACGGGGAGACCGCCCGTCGTGGCGAACCCGGCCCATACGGCCGGTCCGCCCAGCGCGGCGGCGCTCCCGGCCACCGGCCCCGAGGCCTATCTCTTCGCCCACATGACCGACGCGCGCTACGGCGTGCTGCACTACGCGGTCAGCCTGGACGGCCTGCACTGGACGAAGCTCAACGGCGGCAAGGCGGTGAACGAGGAGTACCACGGCCACCCGTCCATCGCGCAGGGGCCGGACGGTCGCTTCTACCTGGTCGGCAACAAGAGTGATGACGATCCGGACATCCGCTTCTGGGTGTCGGACGATCTGGTCAAGTGGCAGGTGTTCGGCACCTACCGGCCGGACCTGTCCAAGGTCGCGGGGCTGCCGAATGCGATGCAGCGCATCGGGGCGCCCAAGCTCTACTTCGACAAGCCGTCGAATCAGTTCGTCGTGTTGTGGCACACGGCCACGGTGCCCGGCGTGCCGGAAGATCCCGAGCGCTACTGGTCGAGCCAGCGCACGCTCTATGCGCTGTCGCCGGACCTGAAGCGCTTCGACGCGCCGCCCAAGCGGCTGTTCCCTTGGGAGATCGCGACCATCGACACCTTCCTGGTCGCGAATCCGGAAGGCGGCTACTGCGCCGTGATCAAGGACGAGCGCTATCCGTCCTACATCTGGACGACAGGCAAGACCATCCGCATGACCTGCGCAAAGGAACTGCTCGGGCCGTATCCCGAGCCCGGTCCGGCGCTCAGCCCCGCGTTCCGCGAGGCGCCGACGCTGGTGCGCGCGCCCAACGGCATCGACTGGTACCTGTACTACGAGCAGTACGCGGGGACCAGCTATGGGCTGTCGATGGCGCCGAGGCTCGAAGGTCCGTGGGTGGAGGTCTGGGGCAACTCGCGGCGCAAGGAGTGGGATCGCTTCGAGATGCCGGCGCAACTGCGGCACGGCTCGATGATGCCGATCACGAAGGCGCAGTACGAGGCGCTGCGCAAGGCTTATCCGGAGAAGTGATTGGCAGAGGCCCTCCCCCCAACCCTCTCTCCCGATGCGGGAAAGGGGGCAAGGAGGGCTGCACTTCCACCGCCGCTGGCCCTCACCCCCACCCTCTCCCGCAAGCGGGAGAGGGAGAGAGAGTGCACCGAGCTGACCGTCGGATGGCGCCGCCGTTGTTGCTCCCTCTCCCGCTTGCGGGAGAGGGAGAGAGAGTGCACCGGGCTGACCGCCGGATGGCGCCGCCGTTGTTACTCCCTCTCCCGCTTGCGGGAGAGGGCGGGGGTGAGGGCCAGCGGCCGTGGAAGTCCTCCGGGCCATCCCTGAATTGACCGTCGCCCCGACTGCCTCTATGCTCCGTCCATGAAAGCGCTTTCATGCGCTGGCCTGGACACGACAACAAAGGTAGTTCCATGACGGAGACAACTTCAGCGGGCGCACGAGCGTCCCTGCGATGGACCCTGTCCGCCAAGGGCGCGGACCTGGCGAGCTCGACGCGCCTGGCGGCGCAGCCCGAGCTGGCGCTGCTGCCGGTGGCGCAACTGATGGCCGACGCGGCCAACGCCGGCCTGCCCAAGCTCGTGGTCAACAGCGCGAAGCGCTTCCAACGCATCGAAGGCTTCGGCGGCGCCTTCACCGAGTCCGCCGCGACCACCTGGCAGAAGCTGCCGCCCGCCGAGGCGAACGCGCTGCTGCAGGCCTACTTCGACGTCAACGCGGGCCACGGCTACACCTTCAACCGCGTGCACATGAACAGCTGCGACTTCTCGCTGGGCAACTACGCCCACGCGGAAGTGCCGGGCGACGAGGCGCTGACCCACTTCAACATCGACCGCGACCGCCGCGCGCTGCTGCCGATGATCAAGGCCGCGATGAAGGTCGCGCCGGGGCCGATGAAGCTGCTGGTGTCGCCCTGGAGCCCGCCGGCCTGGATGAAGACCAACGGCCAGATGAACAACGGCGGCAAGCTGCTGCCGCAGTACGCGAAGGCCTGGGCGCAGTGCTACGTGAAGTTCATCCAGGCCTATGAGGCCGAGGGCGTGCCCGTCTGGGGCGTGTCCGTGCAGAACGAGCCCGACGCCGTCCAGCGCTGGGACTCCTGCGTCTACAGCGCGGAGGAGGAACGCGACTTCGTCCGCGACCACCTCGGACCGGCGCTGCATGCGGCCGGCCTGCAGCGCATCAAGGTCGTCATCTGGGACCACAACCGCGACCAGATGGTGCAGCGGGCCGACGTCGTGTACTCGGACCCCGAGGCCTCGAAGTACGTCTGGGGTTGCGGCTTCCACTGGTATGTCGAGGACCACTTCGACCACGTCGGCCTGCTGCACGACGCCTATCCGGACAAGCAACTGCTGTTCACCGAGGGCTGCCAGGAAGGCGGACCGCACATCGGCTCGTGGAACACCGGCGAGCGCTACGGTCGCAGCATCCTCAACGACCTGAACCGCTGGACCGTCGGCTGGATCGACTGGAACCTGCTGCTCGACGAGACGGGCGGCCCGAACCACGTCGGCAACCTGTGCAGCGCGCCGATGCTCGCGGACCGCGAGCAGAACCGGCTGATGCCGCAGAGCTCCTACGACTACCTCGGCCACTTCAGCCGCTTCATCAGGCCGGGCGCGTTCCGCGTGCTCTGCTCGGCCAGCAGCCAGGACCTCGAGTGCACCGCCGCCGTCAACGAGGACGGCAGCATCGCCGTCGTCGTGATGAACCGCAGCGAGAAGGCGCACCGCTTCAGCCTGCGCATCGACGGCCAGGCCGGCGTCGCTTCGCTGCCGGCCCGCTGCATCGCGACCTACGTGCTGCCGCGCTGAGGGCGACGTGGCCCACTTCGCTCCCTTGGCCGGCATGTCCGACTCGACCACGCCGGCCGCCTCTGCCGCCTCGACCGGTTCGACCGGCATGGCCGGCGCCCGGGCGGCGATCTCGTCGACGGCCTACGCCTGCGTCGAGGCGCTCTACGTGTATCCGGTGAAGTCCTGTGCCGGCGTGCGGGTCTCCGACCTGCGCTTCGACGAGGACGGCCGGATCGTCGGCGACCGGGAGTGGATCGTCGTCGACGCGCGCGGCGAACTGGCCTGGCTGGGCTCGCATCCGAAGCTGGCGCTGCTGCAGCCGACGCTGCTGCATGACGCGCTGCTGTTGCGCGCCCTGGGACAGCAGCCCCTGCGGCTGGCGCGAGAGGCCTCGGGCGAGGCGACCCAGGCCTCGATCTGGAACCCGGAGGAGCGCCGCATGGTCAGCCATCCGGGCCGCGACGCCGGCGCCGTGGCCGCGCAGTTCCTGCGCGAGGTCACCGGCGAGGACCTGCGGCTGGTGAAGCTCGACCGGGACGCGATGCTGGCGACAGCGCCGCACGCGCTGCACGCGGTCTCCACCGGCTCGGTGATGGAATTGAACGACCATCTCGCCGCGCAGGGCGACGCGCGCGTCGACGTGCGACGGCTGCGTCCCAACCTCGTGTTGCGCGGCCTGCAGGAGGCGCTGGTGCCGTTCGTCGAGGAACACCTGCTGCAGATGGTCTGGCGCGACGGCGAAGGCTGGTGGCGTCGGATGACACACGCCGGCGCCTGCGAGCGCTGCATCGTGCCGAACGTGGATCCCGACACCGGCCAGGTCGAGCCCGGCGTCGACGCGGCGATCGCGATGCTCAGCGCGCAGCGCTGGCCCGGCGAAGCGGCACGTTTCGGCGTGTACCTGACACCTCCGCCGGGCGGCTCGCTCGGCGACAGCACCGTGATGACGATGGAGCTCGACTTTTGAACGCCGGTGACCGAAGCCGCCGGGGCGGCGCGAGGGGGCTGACCCGGCGCGGGATGCTGGCGGCGATGACGGTGCCGGCGTGGTCCGGCGTGCTGGTGGTCCCCGCGCTGGCGCAGACGCGCGAAGTGCTGACGATCGCCGCCTTCCCGCTGATGGACGAGATCGCCAAGGCGGCGATTCCCGCCTGGCAGGCGATGCATCCGGACGTGGAGCTGCGCATCCTGATGCGCCAGTACACGGACCATCACACCGCGATGACGACCGCGCTCTCGACGGCGGTGGGCTTGCCGGACGTGATGGCGCTGGAGTCGAGCTTCGTCGGTCGCTTTGCGCAGGGCGGCGGGCTCGAGGACCTGCGGCAGCCGCCCTTCGGCATCGAGGCCTTCCGCTCGCGGATCGTCCCCTATGCCTACGACCAGGCGATCGCGCGCAGCGGCGCGGTGGTCGCGATGCCGGCGGACATCGGACCGGGCACGATGCTGTACCGCAAGGACATCCTCGACCGCGCGGAGGTTTCGCCGGAGACGCTGACGCGCAGCTGGGACGACTATGTCGCCACCGGCGAGCGCATCAAGGCGCGCACCGGGGCCTACCTCATCGCGAACGTCCAGGAGATCAAGGACATCCTGATCGCCGACGGCCTGAAGGCGGGCGAGGGCATCTACTTCGACACGGAGTCGCGGGTCCTGGTGAACTCGCCGCGTTTCGAGCGCGCGTTCGAAGTGTCGCTGCGGGCCCGGCAGAAGGGTCTGGATGCGAAGGTGCCGGCGTGGTCCAACGATTGGGGCGCGGGTTTCAAGCAAGGACGCCTGGCGACGGAGCTGTCCGGCGCCTGGCTGGTGGGGCAGCTCAACGCCTTCATCGCGCCGGAGACCAAGGGCCTGTGGCGTGTGTCGTCCTTGCCGGGCGGCTCCCACGCGCCGTACGGCGGCACCTTCTACGCGATCGCGCGCAAGTCCGCGCCAGCGCGAAAGCGGTTGGCGTGGGACTTCATCCAGCTGATGACCTTGAACCCGCAGCGGCAACTGCAGGCGTTCAAGTCCTACGACGCGTTCCCCGCGTTGCGGGACGTGCACGACGACCCGTTCTTCAGCGAGCCGGTGGACTTCCTCGGCGGGCAGCGCGCGCGGCTGCTGTGGCGCGACGACGCGCTGCGCATCACGGCGCTGCCGGTGCACAAGCAGGCCAAGTTCGCGGAGGAGGTCGTGCAGACCGAGCTCGACAAGGTGCTGCGCGGGCACAAGACGATCAAGGCGGCGCTGGCGGATGCCGAGCAGCTGCTGGAGCGGCGCGCGAAGCGCTGATCCCATGCGCACGGACGGCGCCCGGCGCCCGGCGCCGGCCGCGGACCGATCACCACGAAGGAGACTCCGTTCATGAAGCAACGACTGACGCGGCATTGGGCCGCCGTGCCGCTGATGGCCGCGCTGGCGATCGACGGCGGCGCCGCGCTGGCCCAGACCGCGACCGGCAAGGGCGGGGCGGCGTCCGGACCGCTGGCGATGCCGGCGGGCTACACGCTGGTGTGGTCCGATGAATTCGACAAGGGCGCGTTGCCGGACGAGTCGAAGTGGGCCTATGACACCGGCATGAACAAGCAGGGTTGGCACAACCGCGAGAAGCAGTACTACTCGGGCCCGCGTGCGGAGAACGCCGCGTTGAAGGACGGCCGCCTGGTGATCACCGCCCGCAAGGAGGCGCTGACGACGCAGGCGGACTGGGGTGGGCAGCAGTACACCTCGACGCGGCTGATCACGAAGGGCAAGGCCGAGTGGACCTACGGCTTCTTCGAGATCCGCGCGAAGCTGCCCTGCGGCCAGGGCACCTGGCCGGCGATCTGGACGCTGGGCAGCCAGGGCGACTGGCCGGCCTCGGGCGAGCTCGACATCCTCGAGCACATGGGCCAGAAGCCGGACTGGGTGTTCAGCACGGTGCACACGACCTCGGGGCACGGCGGGCACGGCGTCGGCGACGGCCGCAAGCTGGCGACCGCCTGCGGCGGGTTCCACAACTACCAGATGCTGTGGACGCCCAAGGAGATCCGCTTCGGCATCGACGGGCAGGCGCATGCGGTGTATCCGAACCTCGGCAAGGGCACGGCGCAATGGCCCTTCGACAAGCCGCAGTTCCTGATCCTCAACCTCGCGATCGGCGGCGACCTGGGCGGGGAGGTCGACGACAGGATCTTTCCGATCGGGTATGAGATCGACTACGTGCGGGTGTATCAAGACAAGCGCTGAAGCAGAGGCCGGACAGCCCGATGCAGGATCGAGCCGTCCTCCGATCAGCGGGTCTCAGACACCTGCCAGCGCCACCGCATCCGCCCCCGCCGGAATCCGCATCGGCGCCTGCGGGTCGGTGACCGCGCGCCAGACGGCCTCGGCCACGTCCTGCGCGTAGGTCACCGGCGTCGACGCGTCGCGCACCGCAGCGAAGACCTGGTCGCGGAAGGCGACATAGGCCTCCGGCACATCGGGGCTCATGAGCTTGCGCGCGTTGTCGCCGAAGCTCGTGCTCGGCGAGCGGCCCGGCAGCACCAGGCGCGCGCGGACGTCGAAGGGCGCGAGTTCCAGCGCGAGCGACTCGGTGAACGCGTTCACCGCCGCCTTGCTGCCGGTGTACACCGACAGCAGCGGCAGCGACTTCAGTGTCACGCTCGAGGTGACGTTCACCACCACGCCCGCGCGACGCTCGCGGAACTGCGGCAGCACCGCCTGCGTCATCGCGATCGTGCCCAGCACGTTGGTCTCGTAGAGCGCGCGGGCATTCGCCATGTCGACCGCCTCCAGCGGTGCCAGCAGGCCCACGCCCGCGTTGTTGACCAGCGCATCGATGGGGCCGGCGTCCCCGAGGCACTGACGGATGCTCTCGGCGTCGGTGACGTCGAGGGGCAGCACGCGCAGCGCCTCGGAGCGCGGCAGCAGGTCCTCTCGCGGCGAACGCATCGTCGCGACGACGCGCCAGCCCTTGTCGAGGAAGAAGCGGGCTGTCTCGAGGCCGAAGCCGGACGAGCAGCCGGTGATGAGGACGGTGGACACAGGGGAGGTCGGGGACATCGGAGACTCCTTCGTTGGGGATGTCCGCACGATAGGGATCGCTGCCAGGACTGACTACACTGCCAAGTCCATTCCTTTGTCGAGATCGTCCAGATGAATCCCACTGTCGATCCCTTGGCGGAAGTCGTGTCGCTGCTCCGGCCTCAGGCGCCGTTCTCCAAGCTCGTCGTGGCGTCGGCGCCCTGGGCCGTGCGCCGCAGCGAGACCGGCCGGCCGTTCTACTTCGTCGCGCTCGAAGGCGCCTGTCATCTGACGATCGAAGGTCCCGCGCGCGCCGAGACCATCACGGTGCGACAGGGGGACTTCGTGCTGCTCCCGGCCGCGCGCAACTTCGCGACTTCCAGCCTGGATCGCCAGCCGCCGCGCGAAGGCGAGCCCGTCACGACGCCCATCGTCCCGATGCCCGGCGGCGCGCGCATCGGCGATCCGGACGGGCCGGTGGACATGCGGATGCTGGTCGGCAACTGCGTGCTCGGATCACCTGATGCCGAGCTGCTGGTGTCGCTGCTGCCGCAATGGGTGCATGTGCGCGGGGAAAGCCGCCTGTCGACGCTGGTGCAGCTCGTCGGCGACGAATCGCGCGCCGAACGCCCGGCGCGCGAGATCGTCATGGCCCGTCTGCTGGAGGTCCTGCTCATCGAGGCCTTCCGATCGACGGCCAGCGTGGCCACGACGCCGGGCCTGGTGCGCGGCCTGTCGGATCCGAAGCTCGCGCTGGCCTTGCGACGCATGCATGGCTCGCCCGCGCATCCGTGGACGGTCGCCGAGCTCGCGCGGGAAGCGACGATGTCGCGCTCGGCCTTCTTCGAGCGCTTCAACCGCGCGGTCGGCATCGCGCCGATGGAGTACCTGCTGGCCTGGCGCATGGCGCTCGCGAAGCGCTGGTTGCGGCAGCGCGAGCTGTCGATCGCCGAGATCGCCGAACGCGTCGGCTACAGCGCGGTCGGTCCGTTCGGCGTGGCCTTTACCCGGCATGTGGGCATGCCGCCGGGGCGCTTCGCCCGGGACGAGGCGAACGAAAGCATGCATGTCGAAGTCTGAGTTGTCGAAGGGCGCCACGCTGCTGGGCCTGGTCGCGATCCTCTTCTGGAGCACCTCCGTCGGCGTCACGCGCAGCACGATCGAATTCCTCGGCCGTACCGGCGCGCCGGCCGTGATGTTCACGGTGTCCGCGCTGCTGCTGCTCCCGACGCGCACCTCGCTGCGGGAGCTGCCCCGCCGGTATCTGTGGCTCGGCGCCGCGTTGTTCGTCGGGTACGAGCTCTGCTTCGTCCTCGCGCTCGGCTTCGCCCGGACACGCCACGAGGCCATCGAGGTCGGCATGGTCAACTACCTCTGGCCCAGCCTCACGGTGCTGTGCTCGGCGATCGCCGGCCGCAAGCGCATGAATCCGCTGATGCTCGGCGGTCTGGCGCTCGCCTTCGCGGGTGTGATCACCGCGTCCTCGCCGCCGGACGGGCTGTCGTTCAGCCGCTTCTTCCACAACGCGGTGTCGAATCCGCTCAGCTATGGCCTGGCCTTCATCGGCGCCGTCGTGTGGGCCCTCTACAGCACCTGCACGAAACACATGGCCGAAGGGAAGAACGCGCTCTGGTTCTTCATGGCGCTGAGCGCGGTCGGCTTCTGGATCGTGCACGCGTTCAACGCGGAGCGACCGCCGATGAACTGGTCGACGCATGTCGTCGTGCAGGTCGCGCTGGCCAGCGCTGCCGTGACGCTGGCCTACATGCTGTGGAACATCGGCGTGCTGCGCGGGAACATCCACGTGCTCGGGTTGGCGGCGAACGGGACGCCGTTGATGTCGGCGCTGTTCGCCTCCTTGCTGTTGAGCGCTCCCTTGCCGGCGATCTTTTGGGGCGGGGCGGCGATGGTGGCGGTGGGGTCGATGGTCGCGGGCATCGGGGCACGGCGTTCGGCTTGATCGCCGCTAACGCGCCGCGACGTCGAATCCTGGCAGCAGACCCTGCTGCCACGCGGTTGCCAGGCGCCTTCCTACATTGAACCCACCGGTCCAGACGTGGATCGCCACGCGACGACGTGGACCGGCCTTGTTCAACGTCTCCAGGAACGACCATGGCATTGACCGTCACTCCTCATCTCAACTTCCGCGCCCAAGCCCACGAGGCACTGTCCTTCTATCAATCCGTCTTTGGCGGTGAACTCTTGGCGGTCACCTACGGCCAGGCGCATGCCGCGCGCAACGAGGCCGATGCGGCGCTCGTGCTGTTCGGCCAGGTCATCGCCCCGAACGGCTTCCGTGTCATGGCCTACGACGTACCGACCGACCTGGGCTGGCATCGCGGCGACCGTTCGTTCTTCGTGTCGCTCCAGAGCGGGGACGCGGAGGAGATCCGGTCGCACTGGACGCGATTGGCCGAGGGCGCGTCGATCCATCAGGATCTCGCGCCCTCGGCCTGGTCGCCGTTGTACGGCATGCTCACCGACAGGTTCGGCGTGACGTGGGTGATCAGCGTCGCTGCCTACTGACACCTTCAGCCCGCGCTTCAAGCGCCGGATCTCGCCATCCGGCCTCTTGCCTTCTGCCTCAGGCTTCCAGCCGCAGAAGCTCCACCTGCCGACCGTCGAGCAGCGGCAGGATCCGCTGCACGACCAGCGACCGGTAGTGCTCGGAGGCGCGATGCGCCTCGATCGCCGCGTGGTCCGCGTAGCGCTCCAGCAGGAGGAGTTCGCCCGGCTCGCCCACGCCCTGGAACACCTCGTAGCCCTGGCAGCCGGGTTCGGCCAGCGATTGCTCGCGAAGCCCGGCCACCAGCGCGAGTACCTCGGGCACCCTTGCCGGCGCCATGCGCCAGCGGGCGACGACGACGATCGGTCCCGCGGCGTTCATTGCGCATCCTTGTTCAGCGCGGCCACGATCTCCCTGGCCAGCGGCGCGCCGGAGGCCGGGTTCTGGCCCGTCATCAGGCGGCCGTCGACGACGACCTTGGGCTGCCACACGTCGGCCTTCTCGTAGGTCGCGCCTTCCTCGACCAGCGCGCTCTCCAGCAGGAAGGGCACGTCCGCGATCGCATAGCCCTCTTCCTCGGCATTCGAGAACGAGGTGACGCGACGACCCTTCAGGAACGGCGTGCCGTCGTCCAGCTTCGCGCCGGCGAAGGCCACCGGGCCGTGACAGACCGCCGAGACGATCTTCCCGCCGTTCCAGGCGCGGATCACCGCGGCCTTCACGTCGGGATCGGTGGCGATGTCGGCCATCGGGCCCAGGCCGCCCGGGAAGAAGATCGCGTCATAGTCGAGTACGTCGACCTCCGACAGCTTGCGGCTGCGCGACATCCGGCGGAAGGCGGCGCTGTCGCGGAAGGCGCGCTGCGCCGGGTCGGTCTCGTCATAGGCGTCCGCGGGCGGCGTGCCGCCCAGCGGCGACGCGAAATCGACCGCCACGCCGGCGTGGTCGAATACCTCGAACGGATGAGCGACCTCGGCGAAGAAGTAGCCGGTCGGGCGATCCTTCGGGCCGATGTGGGCGGTGTTGGTCAGAACGAAAAGGACATGCTTCACAGTCATGATGAACTCCTTGGCGGCGCCCGAGTCGCGGGCTGATTCGAGGGTCGTCGCTCTCCTGGGGGAGAGAAATGTCGACGTCGCCAGGGAATGATGGGCGTTCGACTTCAATTCATGAAATTTATTCGATGGATATCAGTCATTCACAAACAGGCATGACTTCCGGGGCCGCCTGGATCGGCGAGGCCGCGCGTGTCCTGGGCTTTCAAGCGCCGCGCTGGGAGCGGCTGCGCGGCGGTCCCTGGACGCTTGCCGGCCTGGTGGCGCTGGCATTGGCGGCCGGCATCGGGCTGCAATACCTGGCGTTCGACAGGCCGGCCGAGTTCTTCTGGCAAGGCATCTTCAGGAGCTGGAGCGGCACGGCCGTTTCGATCTGGATCTGCTGGCTCCTGCTGGCCTCCGGCCAGCGGCGCGAACCGGGCCCCGCCGACGTCGGGACACTGGTCTCGCTGCTTGTCGCCGCCACGTTGCTGTTGAACCTCGTCGACGGCGCGATCGCGCAGATCGCGCCCGCGGTCTTCGGTCCGGCGGACGCCTGGCCGTGGTGGGGCCGATGGGCGGCGTGGCTTTTCCCGATGGTGTGGGAAGGGCTCGCGAGCCTGCGCCTGTGGTGGCGCGTCACCGCGTCGCCGATGGCGCGCGTGGTCGCGCTGGTGCTGACGCCGTTGCCCATCGCCATCAGCGGGTGGCTCGATCCGATGTACTTCTGGACGCCGGCCGCGGGCGACGGAGCCGCCGATGCCTACAAGGGTCTGACGCTGGACGAAGAGGTCTTCGTCACGCAGCCCCGGCTGATCGCCGATGCGCTTCGTGCCCTGCCACCTTCGCAGCCCGGCGTGGTGAACGTCTACGCGGCGACCTACGCGCCGTATGCGTCGGAGGACGTGTTCATGCACGAGAGCGCCGTCGTCGCCAAGACCATGGCTGAGCGCTTCGGCGCCGGCGGGCGCACGGTCCAACTGGTCACGAACGGCAAGTCGCAGGACACCTTGCCCTGGGCGACGCGACCGAACCTGCAGCACACCATCGCGCGCATGGCCGAGGTGATGGACCGCGACAAGGACGTGCTGTTCCTGCACCTCACCTCGCATGGCGGGCGGGACGGCCTGCTCGCCGCCGAGGCCTATCCGCTGGAGACCGAGCCCTTGACGCCGGTGCTGCTCAAACAATGGCTGGACGAAGCGGGGATCCGCTGGCGGGTGATCTCGATCTCGGCGTGCTATTCGGGCAGCTGGATCGAGCCGCTGGCCGACGACGGCACGCTGGTGATGACGGCGGCCGATGCGACGCACACGTCCTACGGTTGCGGTTCGCGGTCGCCGCTGACCTTCTTCGGGCAGGCGATGTATGTCGATGCGTTGAGGGAGACCTGGTCCTTCCAGCAGGCGCATGCGCAGGCGCGCAAGCTGATCGAGACCCGCGAGGTCGAGGCGGGCAAGAAGGACGGCTACTCCAACCCTCAGATCCGCGAGGGCGCGGCGATCGGCGCCGTGCTGAAGCGGCTGGAGGAACAACAGCGAAGTCGCTGAAGCTTGATCAACCGCGCCATGCAGAAGACCGCCCGCAGGCGGTCTTCTTTCTTCTTTGCGCTGTCATGTCAGCGCAGGTAGTTGAACACCGTGATCATCACGGCGAGCATGCCCGTGCTGCCGAAGACCGACGTCACGACGAAGCGCTGCTGGTCGGAAATCCGTTGGATGAGCTCGTTCTTCAGATCCATCAGATCGGTTTTCGTGGCCATGTCCTTCGTGGCGTCGTGAACTTCGGCGCGTACGCCTTGTCGAATCGCCTCTGCCGCTGATCGAGCGTCGACGTCAGAGACACCGGCGCCTTTCAGCGCCTGGAAGACAGCGATTTCCATTGATCACCTCACTTTCAGCGAGTCATTGCGGAGAGGGAAATCTAGGTGTCCCGGCGACGCGTGGCACTGACTGGTTCTGATGTTCATCAGGTTCTATCCGACGCGAATGAGTAGTCGGCCTCATGAGCGATGCGGGTAGATGGCACTGGCTGTCGAGGGCGGACAACACCTGACCCTGAATCCGGTGCGGTCATCCGCCATGGCCATTGCGCGGCGACCGCGACTCGCTCACAATCCCGTCCATCATGAAGACCTCCCAAGTGATCAAGGCGACTTTCGCCACCTGACGCGCCCTCCGATCGCATTCGGAAGGCGTGCGCGCCTTCCGGTCTTCACGAAGAACCCCGGCAGGCCCAGCGCCCTCCGGGGTTTTCTGTTTTCCGCCGTCTCCTCCCTGATTTCCACCATGCGCCGCCGCACCTACGACAAGCTGATCGCGACGATTTCCGCCCGCCGGACTTGCGTCCGCGCGCGCCCGCGCCCCGGCTCTCGATCCGGCATTCCGCCGTTTCCCTCTCGACGCTAGCCGCATCAGGTGAATCCACCTGAGGGCAGCGTCTTGCCCTCAGATACCGAACAAGGATTCACCATGAACCCGATCCGCAAGCCCCTTCGCAACCTCGGCGTCATCGCCCACGTCGACGCGGGCAAGACCACCACCACCGAACGCATCCTGTTCTACACGGGCGAGAGCCACCGCATCGGCGACGTCAACGACGGCACCACGCGCATGGACTTCGATCCGCAGGAGCGCCGCCGCGGCATCACGATCAACAGCGCCGCCGTGTCCGTCCAATGGAAGGGCATGCAGCTCAACCTGATCGACACGCCCGGGCACATCGACTTCAACATCGAGGTCAACCGCTCGCTGCGCGTGCTCGACGGCGCGGTCGTGGTGTTCGACGGCGTCGCCGGCGTGGAGCCGCAGACCGAGACCAACTG
Source organism: Roseateles sp. (assembly GCA_039593255.1). Classification (GTDB taxonomy): domain Bacteria; phylum Pseudomonadota; class Gammaproteobacteria; order Burkholderiales; family Burkholderiaceae_C; genus Roseateles. The sequence continues at coordinate 18,718 of JBCNPQ010000006.1, read as the reverse complement.
GCGCCTCGCGGACAAGTACCGCGTGCCCCGCATCGCCTTCATCAACAAGCTGGACCGCGTCGGCGCGGACTTCCTGCGCGTGGTGTCGATGATGGAAGAGCGTCTCGGCGCGACCGTGCTGCCCCTGCAGTTGCCGATCGGCGCGGAAAGCGGCTTCCGCGGCGTCGTCGACCTGATCGCGATGAAGTCGCTCGTCTGGGAACGCGACGACGCGTCGATGCCGTTCGTCGAGTCGGACGTGCCCGCGTCGATACGCGAGCAGGCGCTGGCCCATCGTGCGCGCCTGATCGAGACGGTCGTCGAGCAGGACGATGCCGTGCTCGCCGCGTATCTCGACGGCCAGACCATCGATGACGCGACGCTGCGCGCCTGCGTGCGGCGCGGCGTGCTGTCGGGCGCCTTCGTGCCGGCGCTGGCGGGCTCGGCATTCCGCAACCGCGGCGTGGAGCCGCTGCTGGACGCGGTCGTCGACTACCTGCCGGCGCCGGAGGACATCCGCCGCGCCGACGTTGACGACGAGGCGCGCGTACCGTCCGATGCCGAGGGTCCGTTCGCCGCGCTCGCCTTCAAGGTCGCGGCGGACGGCCACGGGACGATGGTCTTCGTGCGCGTCTATCGCGGACGGCTGCGCCGCGGCGACGCGGTGCTCGACGTCAACACCGGCCGCATGGAGCGGGTCGGGCGGCTCTACGAGATCCACGCGGACGACCGCGTCGAGCTCGACGAACTGCGCGCCGGCGACATCGCGGCGGTGATCGGCCTGAAGGAGACGTTGACCGGCCACACGCTGAGCGACCCGGCGCATCCGTTGCGCCTGGAGGAGATCAGCGTGCCGGAGCCGGTGATCGACGTCGCCATCGAGCCGAAGTCGCGCGACGACGTGACGACGCTGGCCAAGGCGCTGCAGGCGATGCTGCGCGAGGACCCCAGCCTGCGGATGCGGCACGAGGCCGAGACCGGGCAGACCATCCTTTCCGGCATGGGCGAGCTGCAGCTGGAGGTCTCGATCGAGAAGCTGCGCGCGCGTCACGGCGTCGAGGTGCAGGTGGGCCGGCCGCAGGTGGCGTATCGCGAGACGCTCGGCGTGGCGGTGGAGGTGCATCACGTCCACAAGAAGCAAAGCGGCGGCCCCGGGCAGTTCGCCGAGCTCGTGCTGCGTGTCGAGCCGCTGGCGCGCGGCGAGGGCGTGCGCTTCGAGAGCCGCATCGTCGGCGGCGCGATTCCCCGCGAGTTCATTCCCGCGGTGGAAGCGGGCGTTCGGCGTGCGGCGCAGAGCGGCGTGATCGCGGGTTTCCCGTGCGTGGACTTCCAGGTCACGCTGCTGGACGGCCGCTTCCACGAGCGCGACTCGTCGGCGATGGCGTTCGAGCTGGCGGCGGCGAATGCGGCGCGCGAGGCCTTCGCGAAAGCGGAGCCTCAGCTGCTGGAGCCGGTGATGGCCGTCGAGGTCGTCACGCCGGCCGAATCGCTCGGCGACTGCATCGGCGACCTGAACCGCCGTCGCGGCCTGGTCCGTGGTCAGGAACTGCGCGGCTCGGCGATCGTCGTCGACGCGCAGGTGCCGCTGAGCGAGATGTTCGGCTACATCGGCTCGCTGCGCGCGCTCTCATCGGGTCGCGCGTCGTTCTCGATGCAGTTCGAGCGTCATGAGCTGGCGCCGCGCAAGGTGCGCGACGCCGTGGCCGGGTGAGGGCCATGTCCCCGCCTGAGCGCCGACTGACGGCCGCCTGAGCAGGCGGTTTCAAGGAGCCCGCGTTTGCGGGCTCCTTTTTTTCGTCCGTGCAGCGCTCGGAGCCTGTTCAGCGCGCGCTCAATGCGATGCCTGGCGGCGACGCGTCGTGAACCCCAGCGCGCCGAGTCCCAGCGCCGCCAGCAGCGCCGACGCCGGTTCCGGCACGGCGCTGATCGCCAGATCCAGCGAGCTGTTGAGCGGCTGCGCGTTGCTCCACAGATAGCTCAACCCGTGGTTGAGGTTGCCGGCGTCGGTGATCAGGCTGATCTGCGCGAGGCCGCCCTGCAGCGCGTCGAAGTGCAACGTGCCCAGCAGCAGCGAGCCCTGGCCCGCGTTGGCGACGCCGGGGAAGCTCGAGCCGCCGAAGGTGCCGGCACCCAGCCACGGGCTGTCGTCGTCCCAGCCGGCGGCGGCGGTGAAGCTGCCGAAGCTCAGCTTCGAGGGGTCGTAGCTGAGGCGGAAGCCGAAGGACAGCAGCTCTTCGTCCGACGGCAGTCCGCCGAACGGATCGACGAGGCTGATCAGCAGGTCCACGCCTTCGCCGGCCTTGGCCGGGCCCGCGGCGGTGAGCGACACCGTGGCGGCCTGCGCGGTATGGACGGACAGCGAGGAGAACGCCAGCGCGGCGACGGCGACCAGCGGCTTGAGCCGCAGGAGGTGCAGGAGGTGCTTGAGGTTCATGAAGGACATGGGAAATCTCACAGGGTGCTGAAGAGCTGGTACCAGACGCGGTAGTCCGCCTGGGTGACGCACTTGTCGCCGTCCATGTCGGCGAGCGGCTCGAAGCGCGCGTCGCCGGCGCAGCTGCCGATGGCGTTGCGCAGCGTGTCGCGGTCGGCGGCGGTGACCGCGCCGTCGGCGTTCACGTCGCCGTTCTTGCGCACGCGCACCGGCAGGCGAGGCGCGGCTTCGCTGTAGCCGTCGTTGAGGAACAGGCCGAGGAAGTAGTCGCCCTCCGGCTGGCCGGCGAGCGAGAACACCTGGGAGCCCGCCGCGCCCGCGACGTAGTTCCACTTCAGCGATCCCGGGCCGCCCGGCGTCATGCCGACGCGGTAGAGGCCGATCCAGTTCGTCGTGCTCGACGGCAGGCCGGACCAGGTCAGCGACACGCTGCCGCCGAGGCGGATGCGGTCGACGTCGGCCTTGAAGGTGGCCGTCGGCGTGCTCGGCGGCAGCACCGGCGGCGCGTTCCAGGTGACCTGCGCGAGGCCGTTCAGCACCGGGTCGGTGAAGTCGAGTCCCGCGCCTTCGACGTGACCGGCCAGGCGGCGCTGGAAGGCGCCGTCGCCGTCCACGGTGACGAGCAGGTCGTACCAGCCGTAGCTCGGGGTCACCGCGCGGATGTGGTCGCGGCTCGCGCCGGCCGGCACGTCGATCGTCACGACGGTCTTGTCGCCGTAGGCGTTGTCGACGATGCGGAAGCGCATCGTCTGCGTGCTCGCGTTGCGCAGCGTCAGCGTGATGCTGGCGCTCGCGGGCTGCTCCTTCAGGCTGGTCGCGGCCAGGCGGCCGATGCCGTCGAAGCTCATGCGGAACTCGCGCAGGAAGCCGTTGTCGCCGTGCACGGCGAGCTGCATCGGGGCGCCGCTCCAGTTCCACACTTCCTGGTCGATGCGCTTGCCCGGCTCCACCGTGTAGTGCCACGGCCCGTCGGTGCGCAGCGTCGAGTACACGATGAACGCGGCCGTGACGCTGCCTTCGTTGGCGAAGCTCAGCGCGAACTGGCGCGCGTTGGTGGCGGCGATGCCGTCGACCGTCGAGCGGTAAGGCAGGGGCGCCGCCCGGCGCGGGATGCCGCTGGCGGCCTTCTCCTGGCGGGGCAGGTTCTGCTTGGCGGGCGGCAGCGCGTCCTTGGTGCCCCAGCCCTTGAAGTACACGGCGCTGGCCGGCACGCCGGACGGGAACTCGGCACCGCCGGACTTGAAGTCGAAGGCGCTGGTCATGTCGCCGCAGACCGCGCGGCGCCACGGCGAGATGCCGTTGCACTGCACGCTGGCGCGCGGGTACCCGGCGCTGACGAGCCATTCCTCGGTGAAGCGGATCAGCGAGGTGTGGTCGAACAGCTGCGAGCAGACGCGGCCGCCCTTGCTCCAGGGCGAGATCACCATCGTCGGCACGCGCGGGCCCAGGCCGATGGGCTGGCCGTTGGCGACCTCACCGACGGTGGCGTTGGCCATCGTCGTGCGGCCGCGGTCCGTGTTCAGCGGCGCCATCACCGAGGGCACGTGGTCGAAGAAGCCGTCGTTCTCGTCATAGGTGAGGATCAGCGCGGTCCTGGCCCAGACCTCGGGCGACTGCACCAGCGCCTGCAGCAGGCGCGCGGTGAAGTTCTCGCCGGCGTTGGGCGTGTCGTCGGGATGCTCGCAGTACTCGGTGGGCGCGCAGATGTAGGACACGCGCGGCAGGTTGCCGCTGCGCACGTCGGCGGCGAACTGGTCGATCAGCCACTGGCCGGTCGTGCCCGAGGCGTTGGCCTGGGTGGAGCCCGCGGCCAGCGCGCGGCCCTTGCGGTACAGCGGCGAGGCGCTGGTCAGCTTCTGGCCGTTGGCGTCGGTGCGGAAGTTCTTGAAGTACTGGAGGTAGTTGTCGCCGTAGTTGTCCCACTCCTGGTAGACCTTCCAGCTCACGCCGGCGGCTTCCAGCGTCTCGGCGTAGGTCAGCCACTCGTTGCCCTTGGCGGCGGGGTTGTCGTTGGCGATGTCGCCGTTGTAGGTGCCGTTGGTGACGTTGTAGAGCCTGGAGTCGGAGATGCCGGTCACGACCGCGTTGCTGTGGCCGGTGAGGGCGTAGAAGCGGTTGGGGTCGGTCGGCCCGAAGATCGAGCAGTGGTACGCGTCGCAGACGGTGAACGCGTCGGCGAGGGCGTAATAGAAGGGCAGGTCGCTGCGGTCGAAGTAGCCCATGGTGCGGGGCGACTTCTTGGGCACCCAGGCGTTCCAGTCCTTCCAGGCGGTCTCGGTGCCCTTCCAGCTGTGGTCCAGGCCGACGCGCAGCGCGTTGGTGTTGCGGATGTCGAAGTGGTAGGGCAGCACCTGCGAGCCGACGGCGGTGCCGGGCTGCATCCAGACGGGCTGGCCGGAGGGGAGGGCGATGGGGCGCGGGTCGCTGTAGCCGCGCACGCCGGACAGCGTGCCGAAGTAGTGATCGAAGGAGCGGTTCTCCTGCATCAGGATGACCACGTGCTCGATGTCGGCGAGGGTGCCGGTGGCGTTGTTGGCGGGCGTGGCGAGCGCCGTGCGGAGGGTCTGCGCGAACGAATGGCTGCTGGCCATGCCGGCGACCGCGGCGGTCAGGAAGGACCGGCGGGATGTCGTGCTCATGAAGCTTCACCTGGGGAGGTCGTGAAGCGCGTGATTTTTTTCGCGGAGGAAGTCAGGAGCGTGAAGGGAAGACGTAGCGCAGGCGGTGGACGCACGCAGGCGTGTCCTGCGATGTCGGATGCGGCTCGTCCTGGAAAAGGGATGGGCGAAGCTGCGGCTCAATCGCGTCTGACAAAAGAAAAAGGGCCCGTAGGCCCTTTCCTTGACAACCATCGCTGGTCACCTTGCGAGTCTCTGTTGCCCTTGCTGGTGTGCAAGACCTGGACTTCTCCAGGCAGCTAGTCCGTTTACGCACTCGCTCTCGAACTGTCTTTAGTGTCGACAATGATATCAGGCATGACTGCGAGCGGCCAGATGCAGGGAGCACCTACCGCAGAGCCGTCTTTCGCTGCTTCGTCCTTTCCGCAGGGGGATAGACCCCTGAGATCTGTCCGACGAGCGCAGCGAACCTCCAGCTTTGAGCGTTCTTGTTGACCGCCAAGGGCTTCATGTAGGCGCTCTTGACGAACATCCGTGCAGCCGGCGCGCCGGGATTGCCAGCCTTGTCCAGGCTGAAGAAGATCGAGTAGCCGCGCGAGCCCCCGCACGGAGGAAGTTGGATCTGAGCTACGTATGTGTAGCTCCGGTCCGCCTTGTAGACACGGCCCCCGACGATGCCGAGAACCAACTCGGGAAGTTGCAATGAGCACTGGAAGCGCTCGATATCGAAGGCCCTCAGCTCACCGTTGTGGACGTAGCGATGATGGTCCCTGTGAAGCTCCGGCTTGAATGCCTCCGTGAAGCAATGACAGCCGAAGGCGACGCTCACTGGGACGTGGCTGATCAGTTCGGTCTTGACGGGCACCATGAGCTGTAGAGGCGCAAGATGGGTAAAGGAGTAGATCGACCCATCGAAGGCTTTGTTTGCAAAGGATGACACAGAGGTGGTTTCGACGGTCGGCGTGAGAGGGCGACAGTTTCGCCCCGACGCCGCTGAGTCGGACGTGGTGACGCCCCAATGGGGGCTCATTCCCACGAGAGGGGGATAGACTGCAAACCGACGATTCGATTCAGAATGACAAGCAGACCGGACCTACTCGTCGCCTACGACTCGCAACTGCGAGGCGAGGCCGAAACACCTGGCGCGATTGCCGTCACGCGGCTCGGACCGTTGCGGCTGGTGACGTTCGCGCGCGGTCTCGGCTTCATCACCTACCGCGAGCTCGGCGGTGCGGACGCGGAGGAGGTCCGGCGACTCGTTGGCGAGGCGCTCCGGCACTATCGGGCCGATCCGGGAATCACCCATGTCGAATGGAAGTCACGCGGGCATGACCTGGCACCGGAGTTGCATGAGGCACTCATCGATCATGGATTCGAGCCCGACGCGCCCGAGTCGATCATGATCGGCGAGGCGCGGCTGCTGGTCGCCGAGGTGCCCTTGCCCGAGGGCGTGACGCTGCGCAGCATCCGCGAGCCGATGGAGGTCGCGCGCATGTGCGCCATGCAGGCGGAGGTCTTCGGCGATCCGGATCCGGCGCCGATGATCCAGTCCTTGCTGGAGCGGTTGGCGCGCAACGACGGCATGTCGCTGTGGATCGCCGAACGCGGCGACGAACTGATCACCGCGGGCCGGCTGGAGCCGGTCGCCGGCACGGCTTTCGCGGGCATCTGGGGCGGCGCCACGCGTCCGGCCTGGCGCGGGCGGGGCATTTATCGCGCGCTGACCGCGGCGCGCGCACGTGCCGCGCTGGCACTGGGCAAGACGCTGATCCACAGCGATTCCACCGACTTCTCGCGCCCCATCCTCGAAGCCTCGGGGATGCTGAAGGTGTCGACGACGACGCCGTACCACTGGCGGCGCTGATCGCCCCTCAAGCCTCGGGGCGATCCGCCGCCATCTGGAACAGGCGCTCCTCGACCGCCATGGCCGCGCCCTGGAGCATCCGGACCTGCGTGATGTCGAAGCTGTCGCGCGGACGATGGTCGATGACGCACAGCGAGCCCAGGCAGACGTTGCGCAGATGGATGGGCGCGCCGGCATAGAAGCGCATGGCGGGATCGTCCCGTACGAGCGGGTTGTCGATGAACCGCGCATCCCGGCTCGCGTCCAGCACCACCATCGGCTGGGGCCACCACAGCACGTGGGTACAGAAGGAGCAGCTCCGCGGTGTCTCCCGCACGTGCAGGCCGGTCACGGCCTTGAAGAACTGCCGGTCCCGGTCGATGAACGAGACGGCGCTGATCGGCGCACGGAAGGCCCTCGCGACCGTGACGGTGAGCGCATCCAGGAAAGGGTCGTGTGCCTCGTGCAGCAGGTCGAAGCGCTCGAGCACATCCAGCCGCAGGGTCTCGTCCTGGGGGTAGGGAGCGCTGATCACGCCGCTTCTCCCGCGGGCACGTGGACCCTCAGGTCACCGCACAGGATCGCGGGGCGACCCTCCAGTTCGAAGGCAATGGAGGCGGTCAGGCACATCCAGCCGCCCTGCAGCGTCAGATAGGGGCGCGTCAGTTGCACGATGCCCGGGGACGCGATCGCCCGACGGAAGTACTGCCGACGCGACCATCGGGCGCCGGCGCAGTTGTGCAGGGGTTCGAACTGCTCGGCGCTCTGCAGCCGCGCGCGTGCCGCCTCGTCCTTGAAGGCCATGTCCTCCAGCTGCCGGCCCTCGTGATCGAGCAGGTAGCACATCGAGGCGTTGCGGGTGGCCAGGAAGTCCGCGCAGGCCTCGGCCAGCGGCTTTCCGCCCGCGATCGCGATGCTGGCCATGCGCAGGCGATCGCATTGGAGCGCCATCGACTCGCGCCAGCGATCGTCCTTGCGCGACTGCGCTTCGTCGAAGCTGCTCCAGGCCGCGTCCAGGGCCGCGCTGCCGTCCTCCGGCGCGAGGGTGCCGGCCTGCGGCCGGCCGAAGAAGTAGCCCTGGACGAAATCGGCGTCGCAGGTCAGCGCGATGTGGGCGCCGTGCTGCGTCTCGATGCCCTCGATGAGCACCAGCGAGCCGCACTCCTGCAGGAGCGAGACCATGCGCTGGAGGATGCGCATGGCCTTCGGATCCTGCTTGGCGCGCAACAGCACGCGCCGGTCCAGCTTGACCAGATGGGGCGCGAGGTCGAACACCCGCTCGAAGTTCGAATGACCCGCGCCGAAGTCGTCGAGCGCGATCAGGCAGCCCTTGGCCCGGAGGTGCTGCAGCGCGGGGAAGACGCGTTCGTCCTCGAACAGCGGCGACTCCAGCACCTCGATGACGACGCGCGACGGCCGGATCCCGCTGGCATCCAGGGCGAGCTCGATCTCCTGCAGCGCGCCGGTGGATTCCAGCAGCGTCGCCGGATGGAGATTCAGCAGCAGCCACTCGGGCGCATCGCGCTTGCCCATCGCCACATAGGCGCGCAGGTGCTGTCGCACCGCCAGCAGGTCGAGCGTGGCACGCGCGTGGTGGTCCGACTGGGCGTCGAACAGCAGATTGGGGGCGATCGGCCGCCCCTCGGCGTCGCTGGCGCGCAGCAGCGCTTCATGCCCGACCAGGCGGCCGTGCGTGAGGCTGAAGACGGGCTGGAACGCCGTGGCGAGCACATAGGGCTCCGCGAGGCCTGGCGAGGAGGGCGGGACGTCGACAGTGGCTTGGCTCATCCCCTCGATGATCACTGGATCGACGGGATCGTGGCAGAGGTCGTCCACCTTTGAAGGCGTGCGGGTTTCCCCTACATGCGGGGCGGACCGCGCCTACTTGGGCGGGCACCTGGCTTGCTGAAGACGTCGACATCGCGATCAAGCGATCGCATCGAACTTCCTGGAAATGGACATGACCCTCAGGTGGATTGCCGCCTCGATGGCCGCGTTGACCCTCGCGTTATCGGGCTGCGGTCGGGAGGACTCCGCTCCCTCGGCATCGGCGGCGTCGGCGCCGGTTCCCACGGCTTCCTCGCCCACGCCCTCGTCGTCGCACGCCCCCGTGTCCCCGTCAAGCCCTGACCCCGCTCTGGCGTGGCTCGGCCAATGGAACGGGCCGGAAGGGACCTACCTGAAGCTGGCGGCCGCCGGTCCCGGCCGGTACGAGATCCGCATCAAGGACCTGGATGCGGAACGGACGTTCCAGGGCACCGCGAAGGACGGCGCCGTGCAGTTCGAGCGCGACGGCAAGCAGGAATCGATCCGCGCCACCGATGGCGACGCGACCGGCATGAAGTGGCTGGCCGGCAAGGCGACTTGCCTGACCGTGCGCGCCGGGGAGGGTTACTGTCGGAACTGAGTGGTCCGCGAGACCCCGGCCACGCCGAGTCGAAGGCGACGGCGGGCCCGCAGCCGAGGATGTTGCCGCTACCGGATGGCCTGGAGCGCAGCCCCGAGCGCCAGCGCGGCGACGGCGGTCATCACCGCCGGCACGAGCAGCCGCCTCTTCGGGTAGTGATTTCCGTAGGCCTTGATCAGGGCGCGGCTCTGCTTCTGTCCCGCGATGACGTACCAGATGACGTTGACCGCGCAGAGCAGCAGGCTGGCCTGGAAGACGATGAACGGCCCTTCGGCGTTCTCGTGCAGCGCGTAGATCCCGACCAGCGACATGGCGCTCAGCATGACGAAGCTGAGCAATGCGTTGGTGCTCTGCCCGCCATCCCCGATGGCTCGGGCATTCGCGAACTGGATCCCCGCACCGAAAGCCGGCGTCAGCAGGAAGCCCAGCAGCGCTGCCCGGTCGGGACTGAACAGCGGAGCGGGCGGGGCGGTGGTCGTGGACTCGGTGAGCTCCTCGCCCTCCAGCACGAAGGCGCCGGCGTCGAACTCGGCGAGGGCCTGCTTCGCCGCGGGCACCTGCGAGCCGGGGACCAGCACGCGTACGCCGCCGACCGCATGCGCGATCAGCGAGTAGGTCTGGACCGTCTGCTCGCCCACCAGGTGCGGGGTGAGACCTGCGGCCTCCAGCACGCCGCGCAGCAGTTGCGCCTCGGTCGCCGAGGTCCGCGTGGCGACGCAGACGTAGTCGTCGGATGTCGGAGCGTTCTGTTCTGGCATGGACCCTCCCAACCGCGAAGCTTAATGCGCTTCACGGTGGGAACGCACCCACCCCCCGGACTTGCGCGATCAGGCCGGCACCGCCGCTTTCGGCGCAACAGCCGCCGGCGCATACCGCGTCACGTACTGCTGATGCCCCGGCATCTGCCCGACGATCTGGTCGATCCGCGCCGTGATCCCGCCGAGGAACCCGGCCAGCTCCCGGTCGCCCATCAGGTCCGCCGACGGATGGTGCTGCTCCGGCATCAGGCCCTGGCCGAGCAACACCTGCACCCAGGAGTTCTCGGTGAACAGCTCGTTGGGCACGCGGAACACGCGCCCCGTCTCGCGGAACAAGTCCAGCCGGTGCTGCAGCGACGCCGGCACCGGCATCTCGCGCATGTCGCGCCACAGCGGCGAATCGGTCCGCTGCTGCAGGTGGTAGTGCAGCACGATGAAGTCGCGGATGTGCTCCAGCTCATACCGCATCTGCGCGTTGTACTCGTCGATGTCGGACTGCCGGATGCCGTCCTTGGGGAACATCTGCAGCAGCCGGATCGCCGTGCGCTGGATCAGGTGGATGCTGGTCGACTCCAGCGGCTCCAGGAAGCCGCTCGCCAGCCCCGCCCCGACGCAGTTGCGCTTCCACACGACCTCGCGCTGGCCCGGCTTGAAGCGGATCACCCGGTGCGGCGTCAGCACCTCGCCGTCGATGTTGCCCAGCAGCGCCGCGCGCGCCGTCTCGTCGTCGGTGTAGCGGCTGCTGAAGACCACGCCGTTGCCGACCCGGTGCTGCAGCGGGATCTGCCACTGCCAGCCCCACGGATGCGCGATCGAGCGGGTGTACGGCACCGCGTCCCGCACCGAGGCCGTCTGCAGCGCGATCGCGCTGTCGCACGGCAGCCAGTGCGACCAGTCCTCGTAGCCCACGCCCAGCGCCTGCCCCAGCAGCAGCGAACGCATGCCCGTGCAGTCGACGAAGAGATCGCCCGCGATCTCGGTGCCGTCCTGAAGCTTCAGCGCGCGGATGTCGCCATCGGGCTGCATCAGCACCTCGGCGATCTTCCCCTCGATGCGCTTGACGCCGTAACCCTCGCTGAAGCGGCGCAGGAACTGGCCGTACAGCGTCGCGTCCAGGTGGTACGCGTAGTTGATGCCGTCGTCGGGCAGATGCGCGAACTTGTTCTCCCGCGCCGCGCGCAGCTCCAGGCAGTAGTCCCCGTAGTCCGAAGCCAGCCCGCGCTCGCGGCCCTTGCGCCAGAAATGCTGGAAGCCCGCCGTCCAGTGGTCGATGCCCGTCGTGCCGAACGCGTGGATGTAGCGCGTGTCCACGTCGCGCCAGCCCTCGAACTGGATGCCCAGCTTGATCGTCGCCTGCGTCGCCGCCATGAACTCGCGCTCGTCGAGTCCCAGCAACTGGTGGAAGGTGATCATCGTCGGGATCGTGGCCTCGCCGACACCGACCGTGCCGATCTCGTCGGACTCGACCAGCTTGATCTCGAGTTGCTTGCCCAGGTGCTTGGCGATGCAGGCCGCCATCATCCAGCCCGCGGTGCCGCCGCCGGCGATGACGACGCGCTTGACCGGACGTCGCGGCGTCTGGGGTTCGGGTGCGGTGAAACTCATGGCGTCTCCTCCATGTCCTTGGATGTGTCCGGGTCGGTCGCTCAGCGTTGCCTGAGCCGCTGGATCAGATGTCCGCGCAGATGGCCGGCGCCCTCGGCCGTCAGCGGTGCCAGCGCATGCCGCGCGTGTTCGGGGATGTGGGCCGCCGTGTCGGCGCCGGCATTGAACACGTAATGGTCGAAGATGCCGCGCCAGGCCTCGCGCTGCGGCGCGGGCAGGTCGCGCATCGTCAGCAGCGCCAGCATCAGCGCGAACAGCGGCGGATCCATGTGTGCCGGCGACTGTCGCCACCAGTAGTTGATCAGCACGTTGAACGCGTCCAGCGCCTCCACCTGGTGCCACCACATGCTCGGGATGTAGATCGCGTCGCCCGGTCCGAGCTCCGCGACCTGCGCCTGCTCGAGCGCCTGCGCGAAACGCGGGAAGCGCTCGAAATCCGGATGCTTCAGATCGACCAGGCTCACCGGCTGTCCCGCCGGCGTGAAGTCGATCGGGCCGACGTACAGGTTGGCCAACTGGTCCGGCGGGAACAGCGTGAAGCGACGATGTCCCGCCGCGATGCAGGCGATGTTGTCCGGCAGGTCGTAGTGCGGTGCGATGCGGCTGCGATTGCCCAGCCAGACGCTGGCCAGCGCCTCGGGCGCGACGTGGTTGCCGCCGGAGCCCGGCGTCCCCAGCGGCGACAGGTCCAGGTCGTTGTCGGCGCGAAAGGCCGGCAGGCAGGTGTCCACCGTCGTCGAGCCGACGTAGTAGCAGGGGGGACGCTCGACCTCCGCCAGCTTCAGCAGCTCCTCCATCAGCGCCGGCAGCGGCGCGTCGGCACGACCGAAGTTCATGCCGGTGAAGTCGTCGTTGTAGAAGATGCGGCCGTCGATCTCCGGCGGCCCGGTCATGATGGCCACCGGCGCGCCGCGCCAGCAAGCGTGCAGGTAGTCGACGGCCGCGCGGTCGGATCGCCGTGCTTCCCTCACCGCGGGCCAATGCGACACGAGGCCGCGCAACACCACCGGTTGCGCGGCCTCGAGCAGGTTCGAAGGAAGCCGACCCGGGACCAGGTCCTTGATTTCTCGGATCGGCTTCATGCGGGCAGGGGCCCTCGCGGGCTCAGAACTTGTAGCGGAGTCCCAGCATATAGCGGCGGCCGGTCTGCGTGACCGAGTACACCTCTTCCGACGTCCGGCCATGCTGGCGCAGGATCGAATCGCCGACGTTGATGACCTCGGCCTGCACGCTCAGCTTCTCGCTGAAGTTGTAGCCCATGCTGATGTCCACCTGCGAGTAGGGCTCGGTGAAGATCGGCGCCGAGCGACCCAGCTGGTTGCCGTCGTTGACCGCGGCCAGGAACTTGTCGCGCCAGTTGTAGGCCACGCGCACGCTGAACTTCGCGTCCTCGTAGAAGCCCACCAGGTTGGCGGAGTCGCTCAGGCCCACCAGCGCGTACTGCTGCGCGAAGCTCATGTTGTCGTACTTCAGTCCCGACTTGACCTTGGTGTAGTTGGCCGCGACGCCGAAGCCCGAGTTCCCGAACGCGTGCTGCACGTTCAGCTCGAAGCCCTTCAGGCTGTTGGACTGCGTGTTGGCCGGCACCGTGATCTGGAAGTTGGCCACCGGATCGCCCGGCTGTCCGACGATGGTCCCCAGTGCATGGCCGTTGCTCTCGCCGGTCTTGGTCACGCCCGGCTGGCCGTTGTAGCGGTTGAGGATGTAGTCGCGGATGCAGGTGATATCGCTGCCGCAGCCGCCGGTGGTCGAGGCCTCGTTGTAGTACGCGCCGCCGATCGGCGTGTGCAGGTTGAACGGGGTGGCGTTCTCCAGCGTCGAGCCGATGTAGTTGCTGATGTTCTTGCGGAACACGCCCGCGGCCACGTAGCTCGACCGCGCGTAGTAGTACTCCAGCGAGAAGTCGATGTTCTTCGACTTCAGCGGCTTCAGCCCCGGGTTGCCCTGCGAGCCGGTGCCGCCGCTCAGGCGCGCCAGGTCGTTCAGCGTCTGTCCGCCCTGGATCGCGTCCCAGCCCGGACGGCCGATCGTCGTGCCGTAGCTGGCGCGCAGCTTCAGCTTGTCGGTCAGGTCGGCCTGGTAGTCGATGTTGGGCAGCCAGTAGCTGTACTTGCCGTCCAGCGTCGTGAAGCCCGGGTCGCCCTTGAGCACCGTCAGCTCGTTGTTGGAGCCCCAGGTGATCCCCGTGGCGATCGGCACCAGCGCGCTGGAGGTGACCTTGGTCTTCTCGTAGCGCATGCCGACCGTGGCGCTCATCGGCACGCCCAGTTCCCACTCGCGCGTGTACTCGGCGTAGGCGCTGGTGGACTTCTCCGTCGTGCGGCGGTCCGTCGAGAAGACGTTGGACGCCAGGTACTTGGACGGGTCGCCGTTGCCCTTGGCCGCCAGGTCGCGGATGGTGCCGAAGTCGAAGGTGTAGAACTGCGTGAACAGCCGCGGATCCCCGCTGCCGCCGATCTTGCCGAAGAAGTCGCGCAGGTCCTGCGGGATCCAGACGTTGTCCGGGTAGTTGGCCGGACCGTTGGCCACGCCGCCCCAGTTGTCCAGCTGGACGTTGGAGTAGGCCGAGCGGTTCTTCGCCTTGGTCAGGCCGACACCGAAGTCCAGCTTCGACTCGTCGCTGATGTCCCAGCTGCCGTTGATCTGCTGCTGGTCGACCTGCGCCTTCATGTAGCTGTTGCGGAAGGACGAGCCCGTCACCTGCTGCAGCGCCGCGTTGCGCGTCGTCGTCGGCATGATCAGGATGGGCAGGTCCTGGCTGAAGTCCACGCCGGTCTGGCCGCGGTTGAAGCTGGCCGTGCCGATCACGTTGTTGCTGCCCCAGGGGCTGTCGGCGCCCGACTCCGCGGTGGAGTGGTGGGCGTCGAAGCCGAAGCGCAGCTTGTTGCTGACCTTCCAGTCGGCGTTGAAGCCCAGCGACTTGTTGTCGTTCTTGGTCGCGAAGTCGGCGCCGCCCATGGACAGGTCGGCGTCGCCGTTGGCGAGCAGCTCGGTGTAGTTCAGCGGCGCGGACACGGGACCGGAGGTCCATGAGCTCGACGAGGGGCCGAAGCTGAACCAGGCCGACAGGTCGTTGCGGCGCGTGTGCACCTTGTTCTGCGAGACCGTGTAGTCCAGCGTCGTCGTCAGCGACTTGGTCGGCGCGAACTGGAACGTCAGCTGGCCGTTCGTGCGCTCACGGCTGATGGCGTTCATGTTGTAGTTGACGTTCTGCGGCAGCGAGTAGACGTCATTGGGGCCGGGACGGTTGGTGATCCGTTCCGAGCCCGGCTGGCCCGGCAGCGGGATCGCGCCGTTGCCGGTCTCGTCGCCCTTGAAGGGCAGCCAGCCGTTGGGCACGCCGGCGCTGTTGTAGCCGGCGTCGCGCTTCTGGAAGCTGCCCGAGACCGACACGCCGAACATGCCTTCGCCGAAGGTCGTGCTGTAGATGCCCGACACCTCGGGCGTCACGCTGTCGCCCTTGATGTTGTCCGGCAGGCGCGAGTTGCCGCCGTCGTGCACCGCCTTCACGCCGATGCTGGCGATGGTCTTCTTGGTGTCCAGCGGACGCGCGGTCTTGATGTTGATCGTCGCGCCGATGCCGCCGGTGGGAGCGCTGGCGCGGCTGGTCTTGTAGACCTCCAGCGCGGCGATCGATTCCGTGGCCAGGTTGGCGAAGTCGAAGGCGCGCGAGTTCGACGGCCCCGTGTCCGCCAGCGTCGAGGCCGGCATCTGGCGGCCGTTGAGCAGCACCAGGTTGAAGTCGGGGCCGACGCCGCGCACGGTGACCTTGGAGCCTTCGCCCATCGAGCGGTCGATCGACACGCCCGAGATGCGCTGCATCGATTCCGCGAGGTTGGTGTCGGGGAACTTGCCGATGTCCTCGGCCACGATGCCGTCGACCACGCCGCGTTGCTGCCGCTTGAGGTTGAGCGAGGTGTCCAGCGACTGGCGGATGCCGGTGACGACGACGGTGTCGATCGTCGCGTCGGCCTTGCGCTGCGCTTCCGAAGCCGCGGATTCAGGCGCAGCCGGCGCCTGCTGCGCGTGCGCCGTCGCGGCGAAGAACAACAGGGCGCAGGCAGCCGCCACGGGCTGGCGTTGGAGGCGGCCCTGCCGCAGTCGGGTGGGGTGGACGTGCTTCATCTTGTCTCCTTGTTATCTCTCAGTCTTGGCCATGACCCCCGTGTCGACGGCGGGCCCGATTGTCTGCAGGGCAAGCTGGATCCGTGTATTCGGCAGTAACTTTGAAAGCGCTTTCAGAATTTATCTGCTTCAGCCCGGGGTCCTCTACTGACTTTCCCTAGCGAGGGGATCCGCGCCACACGCGGGCGCGGGGGTACTGCGGGATCGAGGCCTTGCCTTCGCGCGCGAAGGCCGGCCGGGCGGTCCGGGAAGGACCGCCGGGGAGGTCGCGGTTCAGGCCGCGACGGGGACGGTGCCGGCGGCGGCGCGGGGTTCGAGTGCGCGCGCCTCGGCGTCGAAGGCCAGCGCGTGGTCGGCGGCGGCGATCAGGCGGACGGTGTCGCCATCGTGCAGCGACGCCGCGCCCGCGGGGAGCTTGGCGGTGAGCAGGTCGGCGATGCCGTCGACGCGCAGGTGCAGGATCGAGGTGTCGCCCAGGTGCTCGGCCAGCACGACGGTCGCGGGCACCGCGCGCTCGTCGTGGCCGGCGGCCAGGAGCAGGTGCTCGGGGCGCAGGCCCAGGCGCCTGGCCGCGGGCCGCGCGGCGCCGCCGAGCGCGTCCCACAGGCCGCGGGCCGCGCCGGGCGCGTTGGCGGTCGGGCGCTCGATGAAGTTGATCTTCGGCGCGCCGAGGAAGCCGGCGACGAACTCGTTGGCCGGACGGCGGTAGAGGTCCATCGGCGCGCCGAGCTGCTCGATGCGGCCCTTGTTGAACACGGCGATGCGGTCGCCCATGGTCATCGCCTCGACCTGGTCGTGGGTGACGTAGATCATGGTCGTGCCGAGCTGCTGGTGCAGCCGGGTCAGTTCGATGCGCATGTCCACGCGCAGCGCGGCGTCGAGGTTGGACAGCGGTTCGTCGAACAGGAAGACCTTGGGCTTGCGCACGATCGCGCGGCCGATGGCCACGCGCTGGCGCTGGCCGCCGGACAGCTGCCTGGGCGTGCGCTGCAGCAGGTCGGTGATGCGCAGGATCTCCGCGGTGCGGCGCACCTGCTCGTCGCGCTCGGACCGGCTCACGCCGGCCATCTTGAGCGCGAAGCCCATGTTCTCCGCGACCGTCATGTGCGGGTAGAGCGCGTAGCTCTGGAACACCATCGCCGCGCCGCGGTCGGCCGGGCGCAGGTCGTTGGCGCGGTGGCCGTCGATCATCAGGTCGCCGCCGCTGATTTCCTCCAGGCCGGCGATCATGCGCAGCGTCGTGCTCTTGCCGCAGCCCGACGGGCCGACGAAGACCATGAATTCGCCGTCCCGCACGTCGAGGTCGATGCCCTGGATCACCTCGTGATCGCCGTAGCGCTTGCGGATGCCGCGCAGCGTGACTTGTCCCATGACGGTCTCCCGATCAGCCTTGGCGCCCGTCGCGCCGTTGCGATACACGTTGAAGCAAGAAATCGCGGTACGCGAGCGCGCTGTCCTTGGGGGTGCGCTGCTGCGTGGCGTAGTCGACGTGCACGATGCCGAAACGCTTCGCGTAGCCGGACGCCCATTCGAAATTGTCGAGCAGGCTCCACACCATGTAGCCGCCCATGGGCACGCCCTGCGCGATCGCGTCGCCGACGGCGGCGATGTGCGTGTCCAGGTAGCGGGTGCGGTCCTCGTCGTGGACGCGGCCGTCGCCGCCGACCGGGTCGGGGAAGGCGCCGCCATTCTCGGTCACGTACAGGCGCTTCGCGCCCGGGTAGTCGCGCTTGATCGACACCAGCAGGTCGGTCAGGCCCTGCGGGTAGACCTCCCAGCCCATGTCGGTCAGCTCCAGGCCGCTGGTCTTGTTGTCCACCGGACCGGCGGCGCTGATCATGCCGCGCGAGTAGTAGTTGATGCCGACGAAGTCGATGGGCACCTTGATCTTCGCCATGTCGCCGGCCTCGACATAGGGCGCGTCGTGGCCGAGGTAGTCCAGCACGTCCTGCGGATAACGGCCCTCGAACAGCGGGTCCATGTACCAGCGGCGCAGCTTGCCGTCCTCCAGGCGGGCGGCGGTGCGGTCGGCGTCGGAGTCCGTCGCCGGGTACATCGGCGCCATGTTCAGCACGATGCCCAGAGAGGCCTTCAGCTTCAGCGCCCGCATCGCGGTGATGGCCAGGCCGTGGCTGAGCAGCAGGTGGTGCGAGACCTGCGCGGCGATGCGGCGGTCCTTGATGCCGGGCGCGAAGACGCCGGACTCATGACCCAGCTGTGCGACCACCCAGGGCTCGTTGTGCGTGGCGATGGAAACGACCTTGTCGCCCAGCCGCTTCGCGATGCCGACGGCGTATTCGACGAAGCGCTCCACGGTGGCGCGGTTGCCCCAGCCGCCGATGTCCTGAAGCGCCTGCGGCAGGTCCCAGTGGTTGAGCGTCAGGTAGGGCTTGAGGCCGCGGGCGAGCATCCCGTCGACCAGGCGCTCGTAGAACGCGAGGCCGGCCTCGTTCCATTCGCCCTGGCCGGTCGGCTGCACGCGCGGCCAGGAGACCGAGAAGCGGTAGGCGTCCACGCCCAGGCGCTTGATCAGGTCGAGGTCCTCCTCCCAGCGCGCGTAGTGCTCGCAGGCGACGTCGCCGTTGCTGCTGTCGGCGATCACGCCGGGCTGGCGGCAGAAGGTGTCCCAGATCGAGGGACCCTTGCCGTCGGCGTCATGGGCGCCTTCGATCTGGAAGGCGCTGGTCGCCACGCCCCAGACGAAGTCGGCGGGGAAGTCCTTGGCGGCGGCCGTCGGCAGCGGGGACGAGGCGGAGGTGGAAGATGACATCGATGCAGGTGTTTGATATGTGGGAGAAGGCGCGCGTCACTTCACCGCGCCGACGGTCAGGCCCGAGATGAGCTGCCGCGAGCACAGGACGAAGAGCACGATCAGCGGCAGCGTCGCGATGGCGGATCCGGCCATCAGCGCGCCCCATTCGGTGTCCACCGGGCTCTGCAGCGATCGCA
>JBCNPQ010000051.1:0-2535 GCA_039593255.1 Roseateles sp. | reverse complement strand
AGTGCGTGATCGTCAACGAGGCGCTGAAGTCCGTCGAGCCGATGGCCTGGGACTTCGTCATGAATTTCGCTCGCGACAACAAGCTGCAGGTCGTCGACGCCTGCCTGCTGCCCGACGGGCGCGAGGCCGGCAAGGCCTGAGCGCCACCACCGTGCTCGCGGCGGTCCCCGTCCCCTGAGGCTTCACCGCATCGCCCAAGAGCCTTCCCCCGCTGGAGGGGCACCCCCGGTCCGAACGGGCCATCGCCAGCACGCCTGCGCTCGCCTACGCTGACGGGTTCCCCGCGACCCTTCGACCGAGCGCCCCGACATGGCCGTCCTCTCCGCCGACGCGGCCCCGCGGGCCGCGGCCGCCCTGCCGGAACTGCAGGAGTTGCTGCGCCTGATCGATCAGGGGGGCTCGATGCTGCATGCCCGCGAGCTGGCCACGGTCGCCACCCCCGCTGGAGCGATGCCGGTGATCGGCGTGACCCTGGGCAACCCCGATCCCTCCGTGCCCGCGCTCGGGTTCATCGGCGGCGTCCATGGGCTGGAGCGCATCGGCGCGCAGGTGGTGCTGGCCTACCTCGGCAGCCTGGTGCGGCGCCTGCGCTGGGACCTGAGCCTGCATCAGCAGCTCGAGTCGCTGCGGCTGGTGTTCCTGCCCCTCGTCAATCCGGGCGGTATCCGGGCCGGCACGCGCGCGAACCCGCAGGGCGTGGACCTCATGCGCAATGCGCCGCAGGACGCCGACCGGGGCGTGCCCTTCCTGATCGGTGGGCACCGCCTGACCCGCCAACTGCCGTACTTCCGCGGTCCGGGCGGCGCGCCGATGGAAGTGGAGAGCGAGGCCCTGTGCCGCTTCGTCCGCGAGGAGTTGCTGGGGCGGCCGGTCGCGGTGTCCATCGACTTCCACAGCGGCTTCGGCCTGCGCGACCGCATCTGGTTTCCCTATGCGCGCACGCGGCGACCGATGCGCCACCTCGCCGAGATCCACGCGCTGTGCGAGGTGCTCGATCAATGCCTGTCCCCGCATCCCTATGTGATGGAGCCGCAGAGCCGGCATTACCTGACCCACGGCGACCTGTGGGACCACCTGTACGACGAGGCGCTCTCCCTTGATCGAGGGATCTTCCTGCCAATGACGCTCGAAATGGGGTCATGGCTGTGGGTCAAGAAAAATCCGCGACAGCTACTCTCCCGCCACGGCATGTTCAACCCGCTGATCGAACATCGACAGCAGCGGGTCTTGCGCCGCCACATGGCTTGGATGGACTTCATGACTCGCGCGACGCAGAGCGCGTTCCGGTGGCTGCCGGGGCCGGACACAAGAATCGATCACGGGGAGCAGGCGTTGATCCGCTGGTATCGGAGGACGGTCCGATGAGCGAGCACACCTGGGTGCTGCTGCGCGGCCTGACGCGCGAGAGCGGCCATTGGGGCGACTTTCCGGCGCGCCTGCAGCGTGCCTTGCGGGTGCAGCAGCCGGATGCGCGGCTCGAGCTGCTGGATCTGCCCGGCAACGGCGACAAGCACCGGCAGAGCAGCCCGACGCATGTGGACGCGATGATGGAAGCGTGCCGCGCGGAGCTGCGCCGCCGTGGCGTGCCGCCGCCGTACCAGGTGCTGGCGATGTCGCTGGGTGCGATGGTCGCCAGCGAATGGGCGGCGCGGCATCCGGGCGAGCTCGATGGTGTCGTCCTGATCAACACCAGCCTGCGACCCTTCAGCGCCTTCTTCCGGCGGCTGCGGCCGTCGAACTACTGGTCCTTGCTGGTGCTGAGCCTGACGCGGCTAAGTTTGCGCCGGCGCGAGGCCAAGGTGCTGCAGATGACGACCCGGCTGCAGCGGCAGCCCGACCAGGTGATTGACGACTGGGTGTCGATCCAGCGACGGCACCCGGTGCGCCGCCGCAATGCGCTGAGGCAACTGCTGGCGGCGGCGCGCTATCGCGCCAGCATCGCCAAGCCCGAGCCGCCGATGCTGCTGCTCTGCAGCCAGGGTGATTCGCTGGTGGACTGGCGGTGCTCACAGGCCATCAGCCGCGCATGGGGCGCGCCGCTGCGGCTGCACAAGCATGCCGGCCACGATCTGCCGCTGGATGACGGGGACTGGGTGGCGCGCAACGTCGTGGATTGGCTCCACGTGCGCGAGGTGGTGGGTCAGATCACCACCCCGATGCCGCTCTGATCCTGTTGCCGCGGTCCGCCACTCCGGGCGGTTGCGGGTTGGGAAGCAGAGCTAGGCGCGGACCGGAGCCATAGCGGCGCTATGGCGAGGATCCGCAACGACGCTATGCGCCCAACCCGCAGCCGCCCGGAGTGGCGGGAATGAAAAAGCCCGCCGGGTGGCGGGCTTTTGCATGCACCAGAGCTGGATCTTGGCTATCAGGCGGCCAGCGCCTTGATCTTGGCGGACAGGCGGCTCTTATGACGAGCAGCCTTGTTCTTGTGGAAGATGCCCTTGTCGGCGACCGAATCGATCACGGGCTGGGCGGTCTTGAACAGGTCGGCGGCCTTGGCCTTGTCGCCAGTGACGATCGCCTTTTGCACGTTCT
>JBCNPQ010000050.1:0-2698 GCA_039593255.1 Roseateles sp. | reverse complement strand
CGCTTGCTCGATAGATGGCACGCAACTGCTGCCGGAACATGCTCGGCTCCGCCAGGCTCCAGCGGATCGCTCGCAGGCCCATCGCCGGGTTCAGCACATGTTCGTGGCGCAGTTCATTGACCGACATCCGATCCAAGGGCTTGTCCGCGCCGATGTCGACGGTGCGGATCGTCACCGGCAGGCCGGCCATGGCCTCGACGGCGCTCTTGTAGGCAGCGAATTGCTCCTCCTCGCTGGGCAGGTCGCCCTCGCGATTCATGAACAGGAACTCGCTGCGGAACAGGCCGACCCCGGTTGCACCCGAGGCCAGCGCCGCCACGGTGTCGCCCGGCAACTCGATGTTGGCGTGCAGCTCGATGCGCTGCCCATCCATCGTGATCGCCGGCGTGTGGCGCAGCCGGGCCAGCCGCGCATTCTCCAGCTCCGCCTGACGCTGTCTGAAGCGGTACTCCTCCAGCACGATGGGGGACGGGTTGACGATGACCGTCCCGGCATCGCCGTCGATGATCACCCAATCGTCCTGGCGGATGAGCCGCGAGGCTTCGCGCGTTCCCACCACCGCAGGGATGGCCATGCTCCGGGCCACGATGGCCGTATGCGAGGTCTTTCCCCCGATGTCGGTGATAAAGCCCTGGAAGACGCTGCGCTTGAACTGGATCATGTCGGCCGGCGCGATGTCGGCCGCCACCAGAAGCAGCGGATCCTCACCGGCGAAGTCCCGCGCGACCACCGCCGAGGCGCCGCTGGGCGACTCGTCCTGTTCGGCCGCGAGCGCGGCCAGCACGCGCTCGACCACCTGCTCCAGGTCGGCCTTGCGCTCGCGCAGGTAGTCGTCCTCCATTTCGTCGAACTGACGCGCCAGCACTTCGAGCTGCGCCGACAGCGCCCATTCGGCGTTGTAGTGGCGGTCGACAATCCAGTCTCGGGCGGCATCGACGAGCGCCTCGTCGTTCAGCAGCAGCAGGTGGACATCCAGCAGCGCGTCCAGCTCGTGCGGCGCGTCCTCCGGCAGTTCGGCCTTGAGGCCCTGCAACTCGCGGGTCACCGCGTCGCGGCCACGGACCAGCCGGGCATATTCCTGCTCCGCGTCGGCGGCGCCAATGAAGTAATGCGCGACGTCGACGCGGCTGGACGCGACCAGCACCGCGCGGCCGATCGCCACGCCGCGGGAAACGGGAATGCCGAAGACCTGGAAACTCATGCGCCGACTTTAGCAGCGGGTGTCGTCGCCGACCTGGGCCGATGGTGAACTTGCGAAAACCCCCGTGAGCCCCGCGTCAATCGACCGTGCGGGTGAGCGTGACGACGACACGACTGTCATGGTTCGTTCACTTGAGGGTCACCGACGCGTCACCGCCGCCGCTCAGCATCCGGGCATCACTTCAGCGAGGCTTTGCCATGAGGGATCTGCCGCTGCCCACCCTGCCCTTTTCCGATCTGCGCCCGGCCGAGGCGCCCCGGAGGTCACTTCCAGCCAGTTCGCAAGACGTCGTTGTCGACGCTGCGCGCGCTCGCTTCCATGTGGGTTGGGCGCGCACGGAGGACGAAGTCCGGCAGGCCCAGCGCCTGAGGTACCAGGTCTTCGTCGACGAGATGGGCGCGCGGCTGAGCGTGCCGGCCGGCGCACCCGCGGGCCATGACATCGACCTCTTCGACCCGTTCTGCGAGCACTTGCTCGTTCGCACGCTCGACGAGCACGGCCAACCGGCCGAGGTGATCGGGACTTACCGGGTACTGACGCCGGAGGCCGCGCGCCGCGCCGGCGGCCTGTACAGCGAGACCGAGTTCGACCTGACCCGACTGCGTTCGCTGCGTCCGCGCATGGTCGAACTGGGTCGCTCCTGCGTTCACCCCGACCACCGCCATGGCGGCGCCATCATGGCGCTGTGGGGCGCGCTGGCGGAGTTCATGGTCCGCAACGACCTGGACACGATGATCGGCTGCGCCTCGATCAGCATGCGCGATGGCGGCCACTATGCGGCCAGCCTGTGGCGCCAGCTCGAAGGCAGCCATCTGGCCGACATCGAATGGCAGGTGCGCCCCCGCCTGCCGCTGCCGGTCGACGACCTGCGCCAGGACCTGGTCGTGGAGCCGCCGCCGCTGATCAAGGGTTACCTGCGCGTCGGCGCGCGCATCCTGGGCCGGCCCGCCTGGGATCCCGACTTCAACACCGCCGACCTCCCGATGATCATGCGCATCGCGGACCTGCCGGCGCGCTACCGGAAGCACTTCCTCGGGGGTCTTTGAGGACGCCCGCGCACGGAAAAGGGCTGCCTCGGCAGCCTTCCGTGCGACACGCCTGTCTTACTGGCCTTCGCCGAACTTGTCGTTCACCAGCGCGGTGATCGCCTCGTGCGCGGCCTGCTCGTCCTCGCCCGCGGTCTCGAGCTCCACTTCGGCACCGATCCCGGCGGCCAGCATCATGACGCCCATGATGCTCTTGGCGTTCACGCGTCGGCCGTTGCGGGTCATGAAGACCTCCGCCTTGAATCCTCCCGCCAGCTTGGTCAGCTTCGCCGAGGCACGGGCATGCAGGCCCAGCTTGTTGCTGATGGTGAGGGTCGACTTGATCATGAGCAGGAGGGGCGGGACGAGGAGTTGGTGGAGCACGGCGCCGTCGCGTCGCACAGGATCCCCTGGGTACCGCCCTGGCTGGCGCGCTGCAGCAGCGCGTCCAGTCCTTCGCCGGCGTAGCACA
>JBCNPQ010000005.1:0-260794 GCA_039593255.1 Roseateles sp. | reverse complement strand
AGCAGGGCAAGGTCTGCGCGAACCACCTGGCGCAGTTCGGCATCGGCCGCTACCTCGGCAGCCAGACCAGCACCAAGCTCAAGGTCACCGGCATCGACCTGTTCTCGGCCGGCGACTTCATGGGCGGCGAGGGCACCGAGGAGATCGTGATGAGCGATCCCTTCGCCGGCGTCTACAAGAAGCTGGTCATCAAGGACGACCGGCTCGTCGGCGCCTGCCTCTATGGCGACACCGTCGACGGCAGCTGGTACTTCAAGCTGCTGCGCGAGGGCCGCCAGATCGGCGACATCCGCGACAAGCTGATGTTCGGCGAGAGCAACATCGGCGACGTCGGCCACCAGGGCCACAACAAGGCGGCCGCGATGGCCGATTCCGACGAGGTCTGCGGCTGCAACGGCGTCACCAAGGGCGCCGTCTGCAAGGCGATCAAGGAGAAGGGCCTGTTCACGCTGGAGGAGGTGCGCAAGCACACCAAGGCCAGCGCGAGCTGCGGCTCCTGCACCGGCCTGGTCGAGCAGCTGCTGATGTTCACCGCGGGCGGGGACTACTCGTCGGCGCCGAAGAAGAAGGCGATCTGCGGCTGCACGGAACACAGCCACCAGGAGGTGCGCGATGCCATCTTCGACCGGCACCTGACGCGCATGGCCGACGTCTTCGAGCAGCTGGACTGGAAGTCGCCCGACGGCTGCGCGACCTGCCGGCCGGCGCTGAACTACTACCTGATCTCGTCGTGGCCCAAGGAGGCCGTCGACGATCCGCAGTCGCGCTTCATCAACGAGCGCAGCCACGCGAATATCCAGAAGGACGGGACCTACTCGGTGATCCCGCGGATGTGGGGCGGGGAGACGACCGCCGATGAGCTGCGCCGGATCGCCGACGCCGTCGACAAGTACAAGATCCCGACCGTCAAGGTGACCGGCGGCCAGCGGATCGACCTGCTGGGCGTGCGCAAGGAGGATCTGGTCGACGTCTGGCGCGACATCGGCATGCCCAGCGGCCACGCCTACGCCAAGGCGTTGCGCACGGTGAAGACCTGCGTCGGCTCGGAGTGGTGCCGCATGGGCACGCAGGACTCCACGCAGATGGGCAAGGACCTGGAGCGCGCGATGTGGCGGATGTACGCGCCGCACAAGGTCAAGTTCGCCGTCAGCGGCTGCCCGCGCAACTGCGCCGAGGCCGGCATCAAGGACGTCGGCATCATCGGCGTCGATTCGGGCTGGGAGATGTATGTCGCCGGCAACGGCGGCATCAAGACCGAGGTGGCGCACTTCCTCGTCAAGCTCCGGACCGCCGAGGAAGTCATGGAATACACCGGCGCCTTCATGCAGCTCTACCGCAAGGAAGGCTGGTACCTCGAGCGCACCGTGCACTACGTGAACCGCGTGGGCCTGGACCATGTGAAGCGCCGCATCCTCGACGACGCCGAGGGCCGCCAGGCGCTGTGGGCCGAGCTGCAGTTCGCGCTCGACGGCGAGCCGGACCCGTGGTTCGAGTTCGCGAAGGCCCAGGTCGACGTGCGGCAGTTCGAGCCGGTCGCCACCGTGCCGGCCGTGGTGCCCGATGCCGCGCCAGCCATCGTCCAAGCCTGAAGGAATCGCCATGTCCAAGTGGATCGCCGTCTGTTCCGTCGCCGACATCCCCGTGCTCGGCTCCCGCCGCGTTGCCCGCGAGAAGGGGCCGCAGGTCGCGCTGTTCCGCACCGCCGACGATCGCGTGTTCGCGCTGCTCGACCGCTGCCCCCACAAGGCCGGGCCGTTGAGCCAGGGCATCGTCTTCGGCAACGCGGTCGCCTGTCCGCTGCACAACTGGACCATCGCGCTGGAGGACGGTTGCGCCCGCGAGCCCGACGAGGGCCGCACGCCGGTGTTCCAGGTGAAGCTCGAGGACGGTGTCGTGCTGCTGGACCGGGGCGAACTCGACACCGTCGGCATCGACCTGCCGCCGGTGAAGGCCGGCCCCTGCAACCGCGTCGCCTGCTGAGCGCGATCGGCGATGAACCCGGAGGTCCGCACCACGCGCACCACGCGCTCGACCTGCCCGTACTGCGGCGTGGGCTGCGGCGTGCTGATCGACGCGACGGGCGAGGGCGAGGCGGCGCGGATCGTCGGCGTGCGCGGCGATCCGGCGCATCCGGCCAACTTCGGCCGCCTGTGCACGAAGGGCGCCACGCTGCACCTGACGGCGACGCCGCTGGTGCGCGCGCAGCAGCGCCTGCTGCAGCCCGCCTGGCGGCCGGCCCGCGGAGAGCCGCTCCAGGCACTGGACTGGGACACGGCGACGCAAGGTGTCACCGACCGGCTGCTCGCGATCCGGGCCGAGCACGGCCCCGATGCGATCGGCTTCTACATCTCCGGGCAGTTGCTGACCGAGGACTACCACGCGTTCAACAAGCTGGCGCGGGGCCTGGTCGGCACCAACAACATCGACAGCAATTCGCGGCTGTGCATGAGCTCGGCCGTGGTGGGCTACAAGCAGTCGCTGGGCGCGGACGCGCCGCCGGCCTGCTACGAGGACCTGGAACTCGCGGACTGCCTGTTCATCGCCGGGGCGAACACGGCGTGGGCGCATCCGGTCCTGTTCCGCCGCATCGAGGCCGCGCGCGCCGCGAGGCCGGCGATGAAGATCATCGTCGTCGATCCGCGCCGCACCGAGACGGCCGAGTTCGCCGACCTGCACCTGGCACTGAAGCCGGGCAGCGACATCGCGCTGTTCCACGGGATGCTGCATGCGGCGATCTGGGAGGGCTGGATCGACTCGGCCTTCATCGAGGCGCACACGAGCGGCTTCGACGCGCTGAAGGCGCTGGTGCGCACGATGACGCCGGCCGAGTCGGCGCGGCTGACTGGCTTGAAGGAAGCGGACATCCTGCAGGCGGCGCAGTGGTTCGCGCGTTCGCCGTCGACGCTGTCGTTGTACTGCATGGGCCTGAACCAGAGCAGCAGCGGTGCGGCGAAGAACACGGCGCTGATCAACCTGCATCTCGCGACCGGACAGATCGGGCGCGCGGGCGCGGGGCCGTTCTCCCTGACCGGACAACCCAACGCGATGGGCGGCCGGGAGAGCGGCGGCATGGCGACGCTGCTGCCCGGACATCGCGACCCGGGCAACGCGGCGCATCGTGCGGAGATCGCGAGGCTGTGGGACGTGGACACCTTGCCGGACCGGCCGGGGAAGACGGCGATCGAGCTGTTCCAGGCGGCGGCGCGCGGCGAGCTCAAGGCGCTGTGGATCGCTTGCACGAACCCGGCGCAGTCGATGCCGGACCAGGCCCTGGTGCGGACGGCGCTGGAGCGCTGCGAGCTGGTGATCCTGCAGGAGGCCTTCGCGGGCACGGCGACGGCGGCCTTCGCCGACGTGGTCCTCCCGGCGGCCACCTGGGCGGAGAAGGAAGGCACCGTCACCAACAGCGAGCGGCGGATCACCCGTGTGCGCGCGGCGCTGCCGGCGGCGGGCGAGTCACGTGCGGACTGGCGAATCGTGCGGGACGTGGCGCAGCGCCTGGAAATCGCGTTGTTCCCGGATCGTGCGGCGTCGTCGTCGCGCTTCGCCTGGGAGCGCCCGGAGCAGCTCTGGCTGGAGCATCGCGAGGCGACGCGTGGCCGCGACCTCGACATCGGCGGCCTGAGCTATCCGATGTTGGAAGAAGCGCCGCGCCAGTGGCCCTGGCCCGAAGGCGCGAGCGCCTCGACGACCCGGCTCTACGAGGACGGCGAGTTCGCCCATGCCGACGGCCGTGCGCGCTTCATCACGAAAGGTTTCGCGCCGACCGCGGAAGTGCAGGACGCGACATTCCCGCTGGCTTTGACCACCGGCCGGCTGCGCGACCAATGGCACGGCATGAGCCGCAGCGGCACGGTCGCGCGGCTCTTCGCCGGGGAACCCACGCCGGCGCTGTCCATGCATCCGTCGGACATCGACCGTCGCGGGCTGACGGCCGGGACGCTGGTCCGCGTGCGCTCGCGACGCGGGGAACTCATCGTGCCGCTGCGCGCGGACGAAGGCGTCGGCGCGAGGCAGGCCTGGCTGCCGATGCACTGGGGCAGCGAGTTCCTCGGCGGGCGGGGCGGCACCGGCATCAATGCACTCACGCAGTCGACCTACTGTCCGGATGCGAAGCAGCCGGAACTGAAGTTCACGGCGGTGGCCGTCGAGTCGGTCCGGCTGCCCTGGCGCGTCTTCGGCGCGGCCTGGGTGGGGCCGGGGGAGGGGGCTGCATTGCGCAGCCAGCTTCGCGCGCTGATGGCGGAAGCCGACTACGCCTGCTGCCTGCCGACCGCGATGTCGACAGATCAGGACGCTCAACGAATGCAGGGCGTGCAAGGGGTGCGGACGCCGCAGGGGGCGTTGGAAGCCTGGAGTCTCGAGTTGGCCTTCGCGGAGCCGCCGCCGGCTGCCGTCGTTCAGGCGCTGGCCGCCGTGCTGCGGCTGAATGGCACCGGCGTGCTCCGTTATGCCGACGGCCGCCGCGGGCGCAGCCGACTGCTGCGGCTCGATGGTGAAGGCGCCGAGGCGACCTTGCAGGCGTTGATGCGTGTCGGGGAGGGCGGCGAGGCCGCCTGGCTCGACACGCTGTGGCGCGAGCGTGTGCCGGTCGCGCCATTCGGACGCCGTCTGCTGGCGCCCGACGCGGAGCTGCCGGCGGCGCCGTCCAGTCCGCAGGTCTGCAACTGCTTCAACGTCCGCGAGGACGCGATCAACGCCTGTCTGCGGCGTCAGCCGGACGGTCCACCGGAAGGGCGACTGGCCGCGCTGCAGCGCGAATTGCGCTGCGGTACGCAGTGCGGCTCCTGCCTGCCGGCGTTGCGGCGGCTCGTGCAGGCGGGCAAGCCCGCGGCGTCGATCGCAGCGACGCCGGTGTCGAACGCCGCGATGCCCGTCTCGAACGAAGTGAAGGAACCCACATGAGCCCGCTCGACGCCAGCCAGCCGGACCGTCCATTGGATCCACCGCGCTCGCCGTGTGTCGCCCTGGTCGGCGCGGGGCCGGGCGATCCCGAACTGCTCACGGTCAAGGCGCTCAAGCGCTTGCAGCAGGCGGAGGTCGTGCTGACCGACGACCTCGTCGACACGCGCGTGCTGGCCTGCCTGCCGGCGAGCGCCCGGGTGCTGCGCGTGGGCAAGCGCGGCGGTTGCGTGTCGACGGAGCAGCGCTTTATCCACGAGCTGATGATCCGGGAAGCGAAGGCCGGCGCCCGCGTCGTGCGATTGAAGGGCGGCGATCCCTTCGTGTTCGGACGTGGCGGCGAGGAAGTCGACGCGCTGCGCGAGGCCGGGATCGAGGTCGAGGTGATCAACGGCCTGTCCGCCGGGATCGCGGCGCCGGCCGCGGTCGGCGTGCCGGTGACGGACCGGCGCTGCACGCCCGGCGTGGCCTTCGTGACCGGCCACAACGGCGAACATGGCATTGCGCCGGACTGGGCGGCGCTGGCGCGCAGCCGGCTGACGCTGGTCGTCTACATGGGCCTGACGCGGGCGGCGGTGATCTCGACGTCCTTGCAGGAGGGCGGGCTGCCCGCGGGCACGCCGGCGGTGGTCGTCAGCGCCGCGCACACGCCGCGTCAGCGCGAATGCTTCACGACGCTCGCCGAACTGCCTGCCGCGATCGAACGCGAGGGACTGGACAGCCCGGCGCTGCTGGTGATCGGCGACGTGGTGGCGCTGTCGCCGTTTTTCACGCTGAACCGCGAGTACCCGGCGTTGCACGAGCTTCCAGCGTCTCCCGTGCTTCCAATGCGCGCAGGCGCAGCATGATCAGCATGCCGAGGGTGAGCACGGCGGCGGTCAGCCAGAGCGACGCGCGGTAGCTGCCGCTGGCTTGCGCCATCGCGCCGGCCAGCGCGGGCGCGGTGACCTGCGCGACGCCGTAGCTGAGTGTGAGCCTGGCCATCGCCTTGCCCGGATTGCCTGGCGAGCGCCGGCCCACGAGCGCGAGCGTGAGGCTCACCAGGCCGATGAAGGTGGCGCCGTAGAGCAGGGCGCCGAGCAGCGCGGCGGCGAGGCTGCCGGACAGCATCGGCAGCACGACGGAGAGGATCTGCAGCGCGAAGGCGGCGAGCAGCGCGTTGAGGTCGCCGAAGCGGCGGGCGACGCGGTCCCACAGGAACACGGCCGGTGTCGCGGCGAGGCCGACGAGCAGCCAGGCCCAGGGGCCTTGGCCGTGCAGCAGGGGCTGGCGCTCGACGATGGTGACGGTGAAGGTGGCGCTGATGACGAAGCCCCAGCCGGCGCAGAAGTAGCCGGCGATCATCCAGCGCATCCATCGGGTGCTGGGCGTGCCGGCGGCGAGTGTCGTGGTCACCGGCGGCGGGACGGGCGGACGCCACCACCAGGTGATCGCGAGCAGCGGCACGCCGATGACGACGAAGCCCCACCAGTGGCCGGCCCAGTCGAGCGCGAGGCGGTCCATGACCATCGCGCCGATCGCGGAGACGACGATGCCCAGCCCCAGGCCCATGAAGTGGACACCGAGTTCGGGTCTTCTGCCGGCGCGCATCAGGAAGCCGAGCACGAGCCCGGAGCCGAGCAGCATGCCTGCGGCGCCGCTGAGTCCGCCGAGGAAGCGGGAGACGGCCCACAGCGGGAGGTTGGGGGCGAGCGGCATCATCGCGGTGGCGACGAGGCCGAGCAGCATGCCCCAGAAGTACAGGCGCGAGCGCCAGCGCGGATCGTCGATGAGCGCGGCCAGCACGGCGCCGCTCATGTAGCCAGCGTAGTTGACGGCGGCGAGCGTGCCGCCCATCGCGTCACCGAGTCCGGCCTGTTGCTGCATCAGCGGCAGCACCGGCGTGTAGGCGAAGCGCGCCAGGCCGATGCTCAGGATCAGGCCGGCGATGCCGCCGGTGGAGACTTGCCAGGGGTGGCGGGATTCGGCGCTGGGCATGTCGGAATCAGGCCGCCAGTGCGTCGACTTCTTCCACGAGTTGATCGCCGTGCGTCTGAAGGATCACTTCGATGTCGAACTGGGCCTGGAGGTTGAGCCAGAACCTCGGATCCACACTGAACGCGAGCCCCAGTCGGACGGCGGTGTCGGCAGAGATCGAGCGCTCACCGGCGCAGATCTCGTCGATGCGGCGCTGCTGCACACCGATCGCCTTGGCGACACGGTAGCGGGTCAGACCGAGCGGCTCGATGAACTCCGACATCAGGATCGCGCCGGGATGGACCGGATCAAGGCGGCGCCCCGTCGTGATGTCTCCGAAGTCGATCTGGTTCAGCCGGTTGCGTGGAATGCTCATCTCTTCGTTCCGTTATTGCGGGTATCCATCAGTGGTAGTCAGCGATCTCGACGTCCAGTGCCATCCCTTCCACCCAACGGAAGCAGATCCGCCACTGCCGATTCACGCGCAGACTCCATTGCCCCTTTCGGTCGCCCCTCAACAGCTCCAGGCGGTTGCCTGGCGGAAACCTCAACGTCTCGATCGAGAGCGCGGCATCGATGGCACGCATCTTCTGACGGCAGAGTTGCTGCAGTTCGCGCTCCATGCCGCGAACTTCACGTCCGTCGAAGATCGCGGCCGTGCGCTTGTCCGCAAAGCTCTTGATCATTAGTATCGGAACGCAATAGTAACGTCATCAAGAGCCAGGCTTGTCTCGGGCGATGGCGTGGACACCCTGCCACTTGGCTGCATGCCATTCACGATAGGAGAGGACATCGACGAGCCCTCGAAGTTGAGAGGGCAGTCAGCCTACGTCCGGCGCGGTCGAGCAAAAGGCAATCCCAAAGCAAAACGACCTCTATTCAAGAGGTCGTTGCGCTAGATCAAAAAGTCTCCCAATCACCGTCCGGAGCCGTGGCGGCGCTCGTTCCGGATGGTGCGGGCGCCGCCGGTTTTGGTGTAGGCGCCGTGGTGGGCGCTTTCGGCGTGGGCGCCTTGGCGACAGGTCTTGCCACCGGCTTCGGTGCTGTCGCGCCTGCCGTGGACTTCGAGGCCGACGGCTTGAACGCCGGGCTCTTCGTCGTCGCGGTTGTCGTCGCCGATTTCGCTGCGAGGCGCGAGGCCGCCGCGGGCTTCGTCACCGGAGCGGTCGCGCGCGCGATCGGCGAGGGCGCGGATGCGGGCGAGGTCGGCGCATTCGCGGCGTCTCCCGGCTTCGGTTTGGGATCGCTGACCTTGAAGTGGCCCACCAGCGCGGTGAGCTTGCGCGCCTGCTCGCTGAGCGACTCGGCCGCCGCGGCCGATTCCTCGACCAGCGCGGCGTTCTGCTGCGTCATCTGGTCCAGCTGCGCCACCGAGCCGTTCACGTTGCCGATGCCTTGGCTCTGCTCCACCGTGCTCGCGCTGATCTCGCCGATGATGTCCGACACGCGCTGCACGCTGGCCACGATCTCGTTCATCGTCGCGCCCGCGTCGCGCACCTGCTGCGAGCCGACTTCCACCTTGGTCACGCTGTCGCCGATCAGCGCCTTGATCTCGCGCGCCGCGCCGGCGCTGCGCTGCGCCAGCGCCCGGACCTCCGACGCCACCACCGCGAAGCCCTTGCCGTGCTCGCCCGCGCGGGCCGCCTCGACCGCCGCGTTCAGCGCCAGGATGTTGGTCTGGAACGCGATCCCGTCGATCGTGCCGATGATGTCGTTGATCTTCTTGGCCGAGGCGTCGATCTGCGCCATCGTCCCCACCACGTCGCCCACCGCCGTGCCGCCGCGCCCGGCGACTTCCGCCGCGCTGCCGGCCAGCTGGTTGGCGGTGCGCGCGCTGTCGGCGCTCTGCTGCACCGTCACCGTCAGCTGCGACAGCGACGACGCCGCCTGCTGCAGGTTGGACGCCGTCTGCTCGGTGCGCTGGCTCAGGTCCTGGTTGCCGCTGGCGATCTCCTGGCTGGCGGTCTGCATGCCGTCGGCGCTCGCGCGCACCTCGCGGATGACCTTGCGCAGCGCGCTCTTCATCGCGGCCAGCGCGCGCTGCACGTCGCCGATCTCGTCGTTGCGGTAGTCGCGCTCGACGTGGAACAGGTCGCCCTCGCCGATGCGCTCGGCCTCCTGCATCAGCGATTTCAGCGGCGCGGAGATGGTCCGCACGAAGTAGGCCGTCGCCAGCGCCAGCATGCCGACGATCATCGCCATCAGCGCCGACACGCCCCACACGGTGCGCATGCGCTCCGCGCCGGCCGCCTCGCGCAGCGCCGCGGAGCGCTTCTGCTGCAGCGCGACGAAGTCCTGCTGCGCGGCCAGGTACTGCTCGATCGCCGGCACCACCTTCTGCTTCAGCGCCTGGTGCGAGCCGTCGTTGTCGCCGCCCGCCTTGAGCTTGTTGGCGTCGTTGCGCGCGGCGATGTAGGCCTTGCGCTGCTCGGCGATCTTCGCCATCGCGGCCTTGTCGTCGTCGCCGTCGGCCAGCGCCTCGAGCTGCTTCTGGATCTCGTTGATCGCTTCGGTGGTGCGGGCGATGTCGCCCTTCATCGAGTCCGCGACGGCGTTGTCGTTGGCGGCCAGGCCGGCCTGCACGCGGCTCGCGTTGGCCTCGGTCAGGCCGCGCCAGCGCAGCGCGAGTTCGAAGCGCTGCTGCTGCTTCTCCTGTGTCACCTGGGCGACTTCCAGCAGGGCGCGGGTGCGGGAGGCCGCGCCGAGCGTCATGACGACGGTCACCAGGGACATGACGGCGACGGGGATCCACAGTCGCGTGGCGATGGAGAACTTCATCGGTCCTGAGCCTTGTTGTTGTGCCGGGGCGCCGCCCCGGGGTGGTGCGACGAGCCTCGATCCAATCCTAAATCGGCTGTCCGGTGCACCGGCTTGAGGACAAACACTGCTAACCTGCCGCCCTGTCCCTCACGGCACCGACATTTCGCAAGAACTCCACGCATTCCATCACGTGATCGCGCAACGCCCATGAGTTTCCTGGCCATCGACATCGGCAACACCCGCCTCAAGTGGGCGCTTTATGCCGGCCCGCAACCGGGCAGCCCGATGCTGGCGCACGGGGCGCAGTTCCTGGAGAACATCGAGAAGCTGGCCGAGCACGACTGGGCGAAGCTGCCCGCGACGCCGGGCAGCATGCTGGGCAGCAACGTGGCCGGCGACGCGATGCGGCATCGCGTCGAGGAGCAGATGGAGCTGTGGGACATCGAACCGCGCTGGGTGGCGTCGTCGGCGCAGGCCGGCGGGGTGACCAACGGCTACGACCATCCGGGGCGCCTGGGCGCGGACCGCTTCGTCGCGCTGATCGGCGCGCGGCACCATGTGCTGTCGCGGATGCGCGGGCAACCGGCCAGGCCGGCGCTGGTGGTGATGGTGGGCACGGCGGTGACGGTGGACGCGCTGGACGCGGATGGCCGGTTCCTCGGCGGGCTGATCCTGCCCGGGCACGGGATCATGCTGCGTTCGCTGGAAGGCGGTACCGCCGGCTTGCGCGTGCCGACCGGCGAGGTGCGCGAGTTCCCGACCAACACCTCGGACGCGCTCACCAGCGGCGGCAACTACGCGATCACCGGCGCGATCGAGCGCATGCATCGCCACATCGTCAAGCGCTGCGGACAGGAGCCGGTCACGCTGATGACCGGCGGCGCGGGCTGGAAGGTCTCGCCGGCGCTGGACATCCCGCATGAGCTGATCGACTCGCTGATCTTCGACGGCCTGCTGGCATTGCAGGCGCATCGGCTGGCGCTCTGAGCGGCACGGCCGGCGCCTGTCGCGGCCCTTGCCGGTCTCAGCGGCTCACGACCTGCTTGCTCTGGAAGTCGACCGGCACCGACGTGTGCTGGTGGACGACGCGCCAGGTGCCCGCCTCATTGCGCAGGAGGACGGTCAGGCGGTTCTCTGTCGAACGCAGCGGCAGGCCGTCGGGTCCGAGCGCCGCGAACTCCAGCGTCGCTGAGCCGCCGGCCGTGTTCGTGTCGTTCCAGGTCTTGACGTCCGTCGCCGTGACCCGGACCCGTACGTCACGGATGCCGTCGAACCAGCAGGCGATCATGCCGCCCCAGTCGGCGCGGCCGGCGTACGCCCAGCGGTTCCAGCTGTCGAAGACGTGGACATCGTCGGCGTACAGGTCCAGGTGGCCTTCGAGGTCGCGGTCAAGCACCGTGGTGGCGTAGCGGGCAAGGAAGGCATGGACGGGATCGTCAGTCATCGCAGGCTCCTGATGTTCATCAAGGGTAGATGACGGACGACGAACGAAGCCGTCGGAATTCGACTGCCCGCGCGCCCTGGGGTCATCGCGCGCCCTGGCGATGCATCTTCCAGTCTCGCTTCCACGACACGATGTTGTAGAGCAGCACCGAGACCGAGGTCGCCCAGAACATGCCGAGCCAGATGCCGAGCACCTTCAGCGTGAAGGCCATGTCGCCGTCGCAGCGGCCGATGGCGTTGCACGGCGACGGGACGTAGACATCGATGAGCAGCGCGGTCGAGGCGTTCCAGACCAGCAGCCCCAGCAGGATGGAAATGAGAAAGCGGTTCATGGCTGATGGCGTCCTTTCCCTGATCAAAAGGCCCCAGTCTCGCCATGCCCGTCGAACTCAGCATGAGCCCTGTGTGAGCTCAGGGTGAAGTCGCCGGATGACGCACGCCAGGCATTCGGCGCGCGGCGTTCATCCGTCGATCACCGCGTTCACTTCGGGAAGTCGGTGGACACCGCCAGTTCCCGCCACTGCGCGAGTTCGCCTGCCACGAACGCGCTCTTCTGCTCGATCGCCGCGACGGTGTCCGACCCGAAGGGCATGCGCAGCGGCGGCTGTTCCGCGTCGACGACCTTCAGCAGCGCCTTCGCCAGTCGAGCCGGATCGCCCGGCTGCTGATGGTTCAGGTCGGTCGCGATCTTGCGCACCGCGCCGGCGGGCGTGTCGGCGTAATCGGCGATCGAGGCCGTCGTGGTCGTCAACGAGCCGCCGTCGAGGAAGTCGGTGCGGAAGTAGCCCGGCTCGACGATCGTCACGTGGATGCCCAGCGGCTTCACCTCGTCGGCAAGCGCCTCGCTGATGCCTTCGACGGCGAACTTGGTCGATGCGTACACACCGAAGCCCGCCGCGCTGCGATAGCCGCCGATCGACGAGATGTTGATCACATGCCCCGCGCGCTGCTTGCGCAGTTGCGGCAGCACCGCGCGGGTCACGGCGAGCACGCCGAAGACGTTGGTGCGGTAGACCGCCTCGACGTCCGAGGCGCTCGTTTCCTCGATCGCGCCGAGCACGCCGAAGCCGGCGTTGTTGACGACCACGTCGATGCGGCCGAAGCGCTTGACCGCCTGCTCGACGGCGGCGCGGGCCTGGGCCTCGTCGGTGACGTCGAGGTTGGCCGCGAGCAGGCGGGGGTGGTCGCCGAACTTCTCGACGATGGCGCGGGCGTTGCGCGCCGTGGCGACGACGTTGTCGCCGCGCTCGAGCGCCTCCTTGACGAACAGCGTGCCGAAACCGCGCGAGGCGCCGGTGATGAACCAGGTCTTCATGGGGAACTCCTTGGGGGAAAGAAGGTGGGAACGGACGGGAGGGGTGGGGTGGGGAGGGGTGGCGTCGTGTTGGGATGAACTCTAGGAACCGGCGATTGATGCGTCTATGCTCAGGAATTGAAACGAGCTAGTGGGGAATATTCATGAATGAGCGACATGAGCGTCATCGACAGGGGAGCGCGTGATGACTGAGCGGCCCAGCCTGGCGGAGCTGACCGCCTTCCTGGCGATCGTCCGGCATCAGTCCTTCCGCGCGGCGGCGGACGAGCTGGGGATGTCGCCTTCCAGCCTGAGTCACACGCTGCGGGGGCTGGAAGAGCGCCTGGGCGTGCGGCTATTCAACCGGACGACCCGCAGCGTCGCGCCCACCGACGCCGGGCAGCAGCTGGCACGCAATGTCGGGCCCATCCTGGCGGAGCTGGACAACGCGCTGGGCGACCTGGGCTCGCTGAGCGGCCGCACGACGGGGCGGCTGAGGATCAACGTGTCGGAGATCGCCGCGGGCGAGTTGATGCGGGAGATCGTGCCGGTCTTCGTCGAGCGGCATCCGGAGGTGCAGCTGGACCTGGTCACCGAGGGCAAGCTGGTGGACATCGTCGCCGAGGGCTTCGATGCCGGCGTGCGGCTCGGCGAGGCGCTGCCGCAGGACATGGTGGCCGTGCCCTTCGGCGGCGACGTGCGCTTCATCGTGGTGGCCTCGCCGGACTACCTCGCGGCGCATGGCACGCCGCGCACGCCGGACGCCCTCGCGGAGCACCGTTGCATCCGCTTCCGCCTGCCGAGCGGGAAGATGTACCGCTGGGAGTTCGAGCGGCAGCGGCAGTCGCTGAAGGTGGAGGTGCCGGGCTCGCTGACGCTCGATCACATCGGACTGATGGTCGAGGCGGCGGCGAAGGGGATGGGGCTGGCCTACGTCTGGTCGTCCAAGGCCGACGCGGAGATCGCGGCGGGACGGCTGGTGACGGTGCTCGACGACTGGACGCCGCCGATTCCCGGCCACCACCTCTACTATCCGAGCAGCCGCCTGATGCCCGCGGCGCTGCGGGCCTTCATCGAGGTGATCCGGGAGGTCGAGGCGCGACGCGCGCCGGCGAAGGCGCGGGTGACGGCGACGTCGGCGTTGGGGAAGGCGAAAAAGGCCGGCATGCGCCGGCCTTGAGTCGAGGTCCGGAAGCGCCCGGTACTGGCCCGGGCGTCCTGCATCAAAGAATGAACCGGCTCAGGTCCTCGTCCTTCGCCAGCGCGCCGAGCTTCTCGTCGACCTGCGCGCCGTCGATGGTCACCGTCTGGCCCGCGTGCTTGTGCGCGTCGAAGCTGATGTCGTCCAGCAGCCGCTCCAGCACCGTCGCCAGCCGGCGCGCGCCGATGTTCTCGGTGCGCTCGTTGACCTCGTAGGCGATCTTCGCCAGGCGGCGGATGCCGTCGGCGCTCAGCTCCAGCGTCAGGCCCTCGGTCGCCAGCAGGGCCTGGTACTGCTTCACCAGGCTCGCATGCGTGCTCGACAGGATGGCCTCGAAGTCGTCCACCGACAGCGACTTCAGCTCCACCCGGATCGGGAACCGGCCCTGCAGCTCGGGGATCAGGTCGCTGGGCTTGCTCAGGTGGAAGGCGCCCGACGCGATGAACAGGATGTGGTCGGTCTTCACCATTCCGTACTTGGTGTTCACCGTCGTGCCCTCGACCAGCGGCAGCAGGTCGCGCTGCACGCCCTGGCGCGACACGTCCGCCCCGCCGCCGTGCTCGCTGCGCGTCGCCACCTTGTCGATCTCGTCGATGAAGACGATGCCGTTGTCCTGCGCATGCGCCAGCGCCGCGGTCTTGATCTCGTCCTCGTTGACCAGCTTGCCGGCCTCTTCCTCGACCAGCAGCTTGCGCGCCTCGGCGATCTTGAGCTTGCGCGACTTCTTGCGCTCCTGGCCCATCTGCGAGAACAGCCCCTTGAGCTGCTCCGCCATCTCCTCCATGCCCTGCGGCCCCAGGATCTCCATCGACGGCTTGGCCTCGGCGACCTCGATGTCGATCTCCTTGTCGTCCATCGTGCCCTCGCGCAGGCGCTTGCGCATGACCTGGCGCGCGGTGTTGTCCGCGTTGCCGGCGTCCGTCGCCGGCGCGAAGCCGGTCGACGAGCGCGGCGGCGGTACCAGCGCGTCCAGGATGCGCTCCTCCGCCGCGTCCTCGGCCCGCGCGCGCTGGAAGCGCATCTGCCGCTCGCGCTCCTGCTTGACCGCGATGTCGACCAGATCCCGCACGATGCTGTCCACGTCCTTGCCGACGTAACCGACCTCGGTGAACTTCGTCGCCTCGACCTTGATGAAGGGCGCATCGGCCAGCTTGGCCAGCCGGCGCGCGATCTCGGTCTTGCCGACGCCCGTCGGGCCGATCATCAGGATGTTCTTCGGCGTGATCTCGCCGCGCAGCTTTTCGTCCACCTGCTGGCGCCGCCAGCGGTTGCGCAACGCGATCGCGACGGCGCGCTTCGCGTCGGCCTGGCCGACGATGTGCCGGTCCAGTTCCGAGACAATTTCCTGCGGGGTCATGCTGCTGCTCATTGGAGCCCCTCGTTCGATGGGTACATCGACCGATCCCCCGAGGGGATGGCCACTTGCTTGGGGCGGCCCGGCGCTGCGTGGCTGCTTGTCATTCGAGGACCTCGATCGTGTGGTTGCCGTTGGTGTAGATGCAGATCTCGCCGGCGATCACCAGCGACTGCTTGACGATGTCCACCGCGCTCAGCTCGCTGTGGTTCAGCAACGCCTTGGCCGCCGCCTGCGCATAGGCGCCGCCGCTGCCGATCGCGACGATGCCCTGCTCGGGCTCCAGCACGTCGCCGTTGCCGGTGATGATCAGCGAGGACGTGCGATCGGCCACCGCCAGCATCGCCTCCAGCCGCCGCAGCACACGGTCGGTCCGCCAGTCGCGCGTCAGGTCCACCGCCGCGCGCACGAGGTTGCCCTCGTACTTCTCCAGCTTGGCCTCGAAACGCTCGAACAGCGTGAACGCGTCCGCCGTCGCGCCGGCGAAGCCGGCCAGCACCTGGTTCTTGTGGAGCTTGCGCACCTTGCGCGCCGTCGACTTCACGACGATCGAGCCCAAGGTCACCTGGCCGTCGCCGCCGATCGCGACCTGGTTGCCGCGGCGCACGCTGACGATGGTGGTGCC
Organism: Roseateles sp.; assembly: GCA_039593255.1. Classification (GTDB taxonomy): domain Bacteria; phylum Pseudomonadota; class Gammaproteobacteria; order Burkholderiales; family Burkholderiaceae_C; genus Roseateles. The sequence goes on along the minus strand of JBCNPQ010000005.1, from coordinate 245,259 downwards.
GTGGTACGGCGGCAGCGGGGAAGAATGATCTTGGGACATGGGAATCCGTCGTGTGGGCGGCGCCGGGGCGACCCGGCGCCGGGGTGTCATGACCATCTCACGTGGGTTCCCGGACGGGAATCACAAGGTGAGGAAAAGGCTGCCGCGCCGCATGGGCGAATGCCGGTTGACGAGGTCGATGATCGGACATCCGAATGAAGAACGGGGCCAGAGGCCCCGTCGTCGCGAAGGTGAACCGGCGCGGCGGCTCAGACGTGCCGCACCTTGACCCGGGCGTGCTCGTTGATGCCCATCGCGCCGAAGAACAGCGCCACCAGACGGTGGGCATCGGTGAACAGCACCGAGCGGTTCTCGCTGCGGCGCGCCAGCACCCAGTTCAGCAGGTCGCCGGCGGCCATGAAGTCCAGGCGGATCAGCTTGGGGCAGGCGATCGTCACCAGCGAGGCCGTGCCCAGTTGCTCGGTCATCAGCGCCAACGTCTCGCTGATGTCGCCGCTCAACTGGCCGGACAGCTCCATCAGCGCCGCGGTGTTGACCGCGTCGGTCATCGTCGACTCGAGGAAGGCGATGCCCGTGTCCATCGCGGCCGGCTGGATGGAGGAGGGAGAACTGGTCGACAGCGCGTTGCCGCTGATGCGGACATGGCACAGCGCCTTTTCCCAGCTCGGCGGCGAGACCTCGTAGGTCACGCAGTAGTCGATCGCCACCTCGTCGAACTGGTCCGGCCGGTTGGCCAGGCGCAGCGCCTCCAGGCGCAGCATCCAGAGGATGGGATCCGCGTCGCGGCTGCCCACCGGCGCCTGCTCGCGCAGGACATTGAAGAAATGGTCGCCGGACAGCCAGCGCAGGTCCAGCGCCTGCTGCGCCCAGGCGCGGAACAGGTCGCGCAGCTTGGCGCAGGCCTCGATGTCGATCTGCTTGAGCGGCGCCCAGTCGATCACCCACGGCATCGGCAGGTTCTCGCAACGCGTGCGCATCTGGGTCACCGCCTCGGTGTCCAGGTAGTCGGGCGCGGTCCACGAGACGCTGCTGGCGCGGCCGCGCGGCGCGCGTTCCTGCTGCACCGCCTCGGCCACCAGCTTGGGCAGCGAGAACCATTGCGGCGAGGACAGGCCGAACTGCTGCGCGTAGTCGTTGGCCAGCTGCTCGAACTTCCCCTGCTGGCCGGTCGCCCGGTAGAGGTCGAACAGCACCAGCCAGGTCTCGGCGTGCTCATGCCGCGCGCCGCCCGTGCGGGTCAGGTCGACCAGGCTGCGTTCGCAGTGGTCGTAGTCGGCGTTGGCGAAGGCGATGACGGCCTCGTCCAGTTCGGCGTCGTGGACGACCTCGCTGACCTCGACCTGCGGATCCGCGACGCGGAAGCTCAGCGTCGGGATCTCCTTCTTGAGTTCGGGGATGGCTGCCGGCGCGCCGGCCGGCGACGGCGGCGCGATGCCGCCGCCCATCGAGGCCGCGGCCGGCGCCGGCGACAGGTCCAGCCGCTCGATCTCGGCCGCCGGGGCGTAGTCGGCGACGCGCGCGCCGATCTGGTCCGCCGGCTGCGTGGCGGCGAAGTTGACCGGGCGGGTGCTCGTCTCGAAGAAACCGGGCGGATGCTGGCTCTGCACCTGCGTCGGCACGAAGCCCTCGCCGACCATCTGCTGCTCGATCTGGTCGATCTTGGCCTTGACGGTGCCGTCGTCGCGGCGCGCGCCCTGGATCTCGCTGATGCGGCCGAGCTCGTCGATGCCCGACGTCGCATGGCCGCCCAGCGCGGCGAGCTGCTCGGGGGTCAGGCCTTCACGGCGGATCTTGCGCAGCATGTCGAGCTCGCGCTTGCGCACGAAGTCGTTGCGGCGCTTGCGCTCCACCATCGCCCGCAGCTCGGCCTTGGCGGCGTCGGCTTCCGGATCGTCCTGGCGTGAGTTGATCTCCGCCCAGTCGGTCGTCGGATTGGCGACGAAACGCGCCACCTTGCGGAAGAAGCTCTCGCCTTCTTTGTTGGTGCCGTCTTTGGGGTCGGACATGCTCAAGCGGACCTCGGACCTTGCTGTGGGCGGGGCGATGCGGCGGCTCAGTCGCCGAACATCTTCTGCTTGAGCTCGCGGCGCTGCTGCGCCTCGAGCGACAGCGTGGCGGTCGGACGGGCGATCAGACGGCCCAGGCCGATCGGCTCGCCGGTCTCGTCGCAGTAGCCGTACTCGCCGCTGTCCAGGCGCTGCAGCGACTGCATGATCTTCTTCAGCAGCTTGCGCTCGCGGTCGCGGGTGCGCAGTTCCAGCGCATGTTCTTCCTCGATCGTGGCGCGGTCGGCCGGATCGGGGACGATGGACGTGTCCTCGCGCAGGTGCTCGGTGGTCTCGCCGGCGTTGGACAGGATGTCTTCCTTGAGCTGCGTCAGCTTGGCGCGGAAGAATTCGACTTGCTTGTCGTTCATGTACTCGGTGTCCGGCATCGCGAGCACTTCGGCATCGGACAGTTCGGCACCGGCCTTGGTTTTCCAGGCAGACGAGAGTTTGGGATCGGCTTTCACGGCGGGTCGGCTGTTCTGGTTTGTTGAAGTCGGGGTCGAGGGCCGGACGGGACTGTCCAGCAGAGAGACCGTGCTGTCGGGCGCGTCCGCCGCGGCCTTGGCTGCCTTGGAGGCGGTCTTGGGCGCGGCGGTCTTGGAGGCCGGGGTCTTGCTCACGTTCACTCTCCTATCGGCGCTTTATACCTGCTCGACATGAGAAGCCTGGGCTTCCCGCCGGTGGCGCAGGGGCCTGGTTCGGGCGCGGCGGATTGTAGCCACCTCCGCCGCCACGCCGGCGATCACCTCGAACCGCCGGCCAGTGTGTCACTAAGCCAGGCAGCCTTCCAGCCCCTGCATGAGGATGTCCTTCGGCAAATCGATACCGATGAACACCATCTTGCTGACCTTCTTTTCATCCGGCATCCACTTCGGACCGAGATCCGAACCCATCAGCTGGTGCACGCCCTGGAAGATCACCTTCTTGTCGGTGCCGTTCATGTTCAGCACGCCCTTGTAGCGCAGCATCTTCGGCCCGTACACCTGCACGATCGCGCCCAGGAAGTCCTCCAGCTTGGCCGGGTTGAAGGGCCGTTCCGAGCGGAAGACGAAGGACTTGACGTCGTCGTCGTGGTGATGGTGGTGCGGGTGGTTGCAGGCCTCGCCCGGGGCGTGGTCGTGGCCTTCGTGGCCGTGGGCGTGACCATGGTCATGCCCGTGATCGTGATCGTGATCGTGCGAATGCCCATGGTCGTGATCGTCCGCGGCCAGGAAGTCCGGGTCGATCTCGAGCTTGGCGTTCAGGTTGAAGCCGCGCAGGTCGAACACGTCCTTGATCGGCACCTCGCCGAAGTGGACGCGGGACTGCGGCGCGCGCGGGTTCATGTGCTTGATCCGGTGCGACAGGGCCTCCACGGCCGCGTCGTCGACCAGGTCGGTCTTGCTCAGGAAGATCTGGTCGGCGAAACCCACCTGGCGGCGCGCCTCCTGGCGCGTGTCGAGCTGGTCCTGGGCGTGCTTGGCGTCGACCAGCGTCAGGATCGAGTCCAGCAGGAAGGTCTCGGCGATCTCGTCGTCCATGAAGAAGGTCTGCGCGACCGGGCCCGGATCGGCCAGGCCGGTGGTCTCGATGACCACGCGCTCGAAATCGAGCTCGCCCTTGCGCCGTTTCGCGGCGAGATCGGCCAGCGTGGTGCGCAGGTCCTCGCGGATGGTGCAGCAGACGCAGCCGTTGCTCAGCTGGATGATCTGCTCCTCGGTCTCGCTGACGAGGATGTCGTTGTCGATGTTCTCCTCGCCGAACTCGTTCTCGATGACGGCGATCTTCTGGCCGTGGGTCTCGGTCAGCACGCGCTTGAGCAGCGTGGTCTTGCCCGAGCCCAGGAAGCCCGTGAGGATGGTGGCGGGGATCAGCCCGGCGGCGGGACTGGCGGCGCTGGCGGCGGCGCCGGCGGCAACGGTATCGGGAACGGACGACATGGGAACGACCAATCTGTATGGAGAAGCCTTCGAACCAGGCTTGCGCCCGGCAACTGAGGGCGGATGACTGTGTTTCAAGCGAATGTCAATGTCAATCGGTTATTCTGGCGCCTCCTCAACGACGGCACACACGACAGTGTCTGATCCCCAGCCTAGTCGGCCCGCCAAGCATGGCGGGCGTGGCAACGACCAGCGTGGTCTCCTCGACCGCGTGCTCGAATTCCTGCACCCCGGCCCCGACTCGACCAGCGAGCTGATCGAGAACTTCGCCGAAGCGGAGGAGCGCGATCTGATCGCGCCCGAATCGCGCCAGATGCTCGAGGGCGTCCTGCGCATGGCCGAACTCAGCGCCGGCGACGTGATGGTCGCCGCGCCGCGGATGGACCTGCTGGACATCCAGTCCCCAGCCGACGAACTGCTCGCTTTCGTCATCGACAGCGGCCACTCGCGTTTCCCGGTCTACGACGGCCAGCGCGACAACATCATCGGCATCCTGCTGGCCAAGGACCTGCTCAAGCTCCAGCGCGCGCCGGAACTGAACCTGCGCGCCCTGCTGCGCCCGGCAGTTTTCGTGCCCGAGAGCAAGGGCCTGAACGAGCTGCTGCGCGATTTCCGCTCCAACCGCAATCACCTGGCCATCGTCATCGACGAATTCGGCAACACGGCCGGACTGGTCACCATCGAGGACGTGCTGGAGGAGATCGTCGGCGAGATCGAGGATGAGTTCGACGTCGGCGACGGCGACGCCGGCATCTACACGCTGGCCGACGGCAGCTACCGCGTCGCGGGCGACGCCGAGATCGAGGCGGTCAACACGGCCTTCGGCCTGTCGCTGTCGGACGCGGACTTCGACACCATCGGCGGACTGGTCGCCCATGAGCACAACCGCGTGCCGCGGCGCGGCGAGACCGTCGAGGTCGCCGGGCTGCGCTTCTCGGTGATGATCAACCGCGGCGGCGCCGTGCGCTGGTTCAAGGTGACCCGCGCGCCGGCCGCCGAGGCCGACGACCACAGCGGCTGATGCGCCGCGGGGTTTCCTGGCTGGGCCATCCCGCGCTGGCGCTGGTCGCCGGGGCGTTGCACACGGCCTCGTTCTCGCCCAGTCCGGCCTGGTGGCTGCAGCCGCTGGCGCTGGCCTGGCTGTTCCTCGCCTGCGACGGCGTCCGGCCCCGGCGCGCCGCGCTGACCGGCGCGCTGTTCGGCGTCGGCTGGCTGGCCTCCGGCCTGTGGTGGCTCTACATCAGCATGCACGACTTCGGGCACCTGCCCGCGGCCGTGTCCGCGCTCGCGGTGCTGGCGCTGGCGCTGTTCCTGTCGATCTACTACGCCGTCGGCCTGGGACTGGCCGCGCGCTGGTCGGCCGGCGCCGTGCCGGCGCGGCGCGCGCTGGCCTTCGCCGGCCTGTGGCTGGGGGCGGAGCTCGCCCGCGCCACCTTCTTCACCGGCTTTCCCTGGATCGCCAGCGGCTACGCCCATGCGCAGGGGCCGCTGGCGGCGCTCGCGCCCTACGTCGGCGTCTACGGCATCACGGCGGTCGCCGCGCTGGCGGCCGCGTCCCTGGCGCTGCGGCGCTGGCGGCTGCTGGGCGCGCTGGCGCTCGCGATCGCTGCCGCGCAGTTCCTGCCGCGCGACTTCACGCAATCGACCGGCGTCGTCGCCGTCTCGCTGGTCCAGCCCAACATCCCGCAGGACCAGAAGTTCGACCGCGCACGCTTCGACCAGAACCTGGATCAACTGATCGCGCTGGTCGAGTCCGCGAAGGGTCAGGTCGTGATCACGCCGGAATCGGTGCTGCCGGTGCCGCTGGCCTTCCTCGACGAGGTCCATGTCGAGCGCCTGCGCCGCGGCGCCGCGACGCGCCCGCTGCTGCTGGGCACCTTCCTGGGCAACACCACGGACGGGTTCGTGAACTCGCTGGTGGGCCTGGGTTTCGCCCAGCGCTACGACTACGGCAAGCGCCACCTGCTGCCGTTCGGCGAGTTCATCCCGCCCGGCTTCCACTGGTTCGTCAAGGCGATGGACATCCCTTTGGACGACCAGGCGGCCGGCACGCACCAGGCCGCGCTGCCCTTCGCGGGCCAACGCCTGCGGCCGCTGATCTGCTACGAGGACCTGTTCGGCGAGGACGTCGTCGCCAGCGCGCTGGACGAGGGCGAGGCCGCCGCGACGGTGTTCGTCAACATCAGCAACCTGGCGTGGTTCGGGCCGCGCATGGTGCAGGACCAGCATCTGCAGTTCTCGCAGATGCGGGCGCTGGAGTTCCAGCGGCCGATCGTGCGCGCGACCAACACCGGCGCCACCGCGCAGGTCGACCATCTCGGCCGGGTGGGCGAGCGCCTGCCGGCGGAGCGGGCCGGCGTGCTGGAGGTGCAGGTCGACGGCCGCCGCGGCGCCACGCCGTACGCGCGCTGGCTGTCGATGCTCGGGTTGTGGCCGCTGTGGGCCCTCGCGGCGCTGGGCGTGCTGCCGGTCCTGCGCCGCCCGGGGCGCACATAGAATCGGCTGCTCTGTTCCAACGCCCGTCGACGGCCCGACTTCCCATGCTGACTTTCCAGCAACTGATCCTCCGCCTGCAGGAGTACTGGTCCCAGCAAGGCTGCGCCTTGCTCCAGCCCTACGACATGGAAGTCGGCGCGGGCACCAGCCACACCGCGACCTTCCTGCGCGCGCTCGGTCCCGAGCCCTGGAAGGCCGCCTACGTCCAGCCCAGCCGCCGCCCCAAGGACGGCCGCTACGGCGAGAACCCGAACCGGCTGCAGCACTATTACCAGTTCCAGGTCGTGCTCAAGCCGGCGCCGGCCAACATCCTGGAGCTCTACCTGGGCTCGCTGGAGGCGCTGGGCTTCGACCTGAAGAAGAACGACGTCCGCTTCGTCGAGGACGACTGGGAGAACCCGACCCTCGGCTGCTGGGGCCTGGGCTGGGAGGTCTGGCTCAACGGCATGGAGGTGACCCAGTTCACCTACTTCCAGCAGGTCGGCGGCATCGACTGCAAGCCGATCACCGGCGAGATCACCTACGGCCTGGAACGCCTGGCGATGTACCTGCAGGGCAAGGAATCGGTGTACGACCTGGTCTACACCGACGGCTTGACCTACGGCGACGTGTTCCACCAGAACGAGGTCGAGCAGTCGACCTACAACTTCGAGCACAGCGACGTCGACTTCCTGCTGGGCGCCTTCGGCGCCTACGAACGCAAGTCCAAGGAGCTGATGGAGACGCAGCTGGCGCTGCCCGCGTACGAGCAGCTGCTCAAGGCCGCCCACACCTTCAACCTGCTGGACGCGCGCGGCGCGATCAGCGTGACGGAACGCGCCGCCTACATCGGCCGCATCCGCAACCTGGCGCGCGCCGTGGCGCAGAGCTATCTGGAGAGCCGCGCGCGGCTCGGCTTCCCGATGGCCCCGAAGGCCTGGGCCGACGAGGTCGTCGCCCAGATCGAGAAGAAGAACGCCGACGCCGCCGCGAAGTCCGAGAAGGCCGCGGAAAAGTCCGACAAGAAGGCCGCCGCCTGAGGCAGGGAAGCACGCGCATGACCACGAAGAATCTTCTCGTCGAACTGTTTGTCGAAGAACTGCCGCCCAAGGCGCTGAAGAAGCTGGGCGAGGCGTTCTCGTCCGTGCTGGCCGATTCGCTGAAGGCGCAGGGTCTCGCGGACGCGGGCGCCGCCGTGACCGCCTTCGCGACGCCGCGCCGCCTGGCCGTCCACGTGACCGGCGTCGGTGCCAAGGCCGCCGACCGCGCCGTGCAGCAGAAGCTGATGCCGGTGGCGGTGGCGCTGGACGCCGCGGGCCACGCGACGCCCGCGCTGCTGAAGAAGCTGGCCTCGGTCGGCGCCGACGCGTCAGTCGTGCCTTCGCTCAAGCGCGCGCCCGACGGCAAGGCGGAGGCGCTGTTCCTCGACACCGTCGTCGCCGGCGTCGCGCTGAAGGACGGCCTGCAGAAGGCGCTGGACGAGGCGCTCGCGAGGCTGCCCATCCCCAAGGTCATGACCTACCAGCTGGCCGACGGCTGGAGCGACGTCAAGTTCGTCCGCCCGGCCCACGGCCTGATCGCGCTGCATGGTGACGAGCTCGTCGAGGTCGGCGCGCTGGGCCTGACCTCCGGTCGCACCACGCGCGGCCACCGCTTCGAGACCCAGGTCGCCGAGATCTCGATCAGGAGCGCCGACACCTACGAGCAGCAGCTGCGCGAGGAAGGCCGCGTGATCGCGTCCTTCGACCGGCGCCGCGCCGAGATCGTGCGCCAGTTGCAGGCCCAGGCCGAGCCGCTGGGCCTGTCGCCGATCGACGCGCCCGAGCTGCTGGACGAGGTGACCGCGCTGGTCGAGCTGCCCAACGTGCTGTCCTGCCAGTTCGAGCCCGAGTTCCTGGCCGTGCCGCAGGAGTGCCTGATCCTGACGATGAAGGCCAACCAGAAGTACTTCCCGCTGCTGGACGGCCACGGCAAGCTGACCCACCGCTTCCTGGTGGTGAGCAACGTCCATCCGGAGGACGCGTCCAAGGTCGTCGAAGGCAACGAGCGCGTCGTGCGCCCGCGCCTGGCCGACGCGAAGTTCTTCTTCGACCAGGACCGCAAGAAGACGCTGGCCTCGCGCGTCGAGGGCCTGGGCAAGGTCGTGTACCACGGCAAGCTGGGCAGCCAGGGCGAACGCACCGAGCGCGTCCGCGCGATCGCGCACGCCATCGTCAACCAGCTGCGCATGGCCCAGCACCCGTACACGGTCGAGGCCAAGGACGAGTTCGACGTGCTCGACAGCAAGGCGCAGGAGGCCGCGGTGCTGGCCAAGGCCGACCTGCTGACCGACATGGTCGGCGAGTTCCCCGAGCTGCAGGGCATCATGGGCGGGTACTACGCGCGCCATGAGGGCCTGCGCGACGGCGTCGCCAAGGCGATCGAGGACCATTACAAGCCGCGCTTCGCCGGCGACGCGCTGCCGCGCAACCACACCGGCACCGTCGTCGCGCTGGCCGACAAGCTGGAGACGCTGATCGGCCTGTTCGGCATCGGCCAGCTGCCCACCGGCGACAAGGACCCCTTCGCGCTGCGCCGTCATGCGCTGGGCGTGATCCGCATCCTGGTCGAGAACCACATGCACCTGTCGCTGCCCGAGCTGATCCAGGGCGCGCTGCCGGCCTTCGGCGAGCTGATCCAGGATCCGACGGAACCGCTGCTGGGCTTCTTCGCCGACCGCCTCGCGGTCAGCCTGCGCGACCAGGGCTACAGCGCCCAGGAGGTCGACGCGGTGCTGGCGCTGAATCCGGCGCGGCTGGGCGACGTGCCCAAGCGCCTGGGCGCGGTGCGCGCCTTCGCGGCGCTGCCGGAATCGGCCTCGCTGGCCGCGGCCAACAAGCGCGTGGGCAACATCCTCAAGAAGGTCGAGGGCGAGCTCCCGACCGAGGTCAAGCCGGCGTTGCTGACCGAGGCCGCCGAGAAGGCGCTCGCCGACGCGCTGGCCGGCGTGAAGCCGCAGGCCGACGCGCTGTTCGAGCAGCACGACTACGCCGGCTCGCTGAAGGCGCTGGCCGCGCTGAAGGCGCCGGTCGACGCGTTCTTCGACGACGTGATGGTCAACGCCGAGGACCCCGCGCTGCGCGCCAACCGCCAGGCGCTGCTCAAGCAGCTGCACGAGGCGATGAACCGCGTGGCCGACCTCTCGCGCCTGGCCGCCTGAGCGGCGCCGCCGCCCGAGCCCCCGCCGCAGTCACAGCCGCAGTCATAGCCGCAGTCACAGCAGCCCAACGGAGACGCCGATGCCCACCCGGTCCGACCACTCGCACGGCATGAAGCTGGTGATCCTCGGCCGCGACGGCACGATCAACCGCTACCGCGACGACCACGTGAAGTCGCCCGAGGAACTCGAGCCGCTGCCCGGCGCGCTCGAGGCCGTCGCGCGGCTGAACCACGCGGGCTGGCACACGGTCATGGCCACCAACCAGCCCGGCATCGGCCGGGGACTGATCGACATGGCCACGCTCAACGCGGTGCACCTGCGGCTCAACCAGCTGCTGGCGGAGAAGGGCGGCCGGCTCGACGCCGCCTTCTTCTGCCCGCACGCGCCGGAAGACAACTGCAACTGCCGCAAGCCGCTGCCGGGCCTGGTCGAACAGATCGGCGAACGTTTCGGCGTCGACCTGAAGAACGTCCACATGGTCGGCGCCAGCGTGCGCGACCTGCAGACGGCGCACAACGCTGGCTGCGTGCCGCACCTGGTGCGCGGCGACCGGCTCGCCGGCGTCGACGAGGCGCAGCTGCAGGAGCAGATCGCGCTGGTGCCCGGCTCGCGCGTGCACCAGGACCTGGCCGCCTTCGCCGAAGCCCTCATCCACGCGGAACGCCGCGCCCGCGCCGAGTCGCGCGGCGAGTCCGCCGAACCCGACACCGCTCCTGGAGACCTGGGCTGATGCTCACTGCGCTGCGTTCCTTCCTCTTCGTCGTCTATCTCATCGTCACCGTCGTGCCCTGGGGCAGCGCGGTCGTGCTCTGCTCGCTGTTCCTGGACAGCACGCGGCTGTACTGGATGTGCGCCAACTGGCTGCGCGTCGCGATCTGGGGCGCCCGCATCATCTGCGGCGTGCGCTGGCGCGTGCGCGGCATGGACAACCTGCCCAGCGATCCGAAGCAGTCGGTGATCCTGCTGTCCAAGCACCAGTCGACCTGGGAGACCTTCGCCTACCCGATGCTGATGCCGCGGCCGCTGGCCTACGTGTTCAAGCGCGAGCTGATCTACATCCCGTTCTTCGGCTGGTCGATGGCGCGGCTGGACATGATCCACATCGACCGCAGCAAGCGCAGCGAGGCCTGGAACAAGGTGGCCGCGCAGGGCAAGCGCATCGCGGCGCTGGGCAACTGGATCATCATGTTCCCGGAAGGCACGCGCGTGGCGCGCGGCAAGGTCGGCGAGTACAAGACCGGCGGCACCCGCCTGGCGGTCGAGACCGGCGTGCCGGTGGTGCCGATCGCGATGAACTCGGCGAGCTGCTGGCCGCGCAAGAGCTTCCTGCTGAAGCCGGGCACCGTCGACATCTCCATCGGCCCGATGATCCCCAGCGCCGGTCGCGCGCCGGCCGAGCTGATGAAGGAAGTGCAGGGCTGGATCGAGGCCGAGATGCGGGTGCTGGACCCCGGCGCCTATCCGCCCGATGCGCCGCATGCGCCGGCCGCCTCCGCCGGCAGCCCTTCGGCACCGCCGGCACCGCCCGCGCCGCCGCCCGCGCCGGCCGCCGCCTGATTACACTCGCAGCCCATGCTGCCTTCCAAGCTGCGGGGACTGGGCGCGCTGCTGAACAACTTCACGCAGCTGTCGCTGTTCGACACCGAGCCCCAGCCCGCCCCGCCGACCCCCGCACCGGATCCCGTCGCCCCGACGCCGCGCTCGCGCGTCGAGGCCGGCGCGTCGACGCGGCAGGTCTTGCTGCAGGGGCAGGCGATCCCCTACGAACTCAAGCGCGCGCGGCGCCGCAGCATCGGCTTCACCGTGAGCGAGGACGGCCTGCGCGTGTCGGCGCCGAAGTGGGTGCCGCTGGCTGACATCGACAACGCGCTGCAGCAGAAGGCCGAATGGATCCTGCGCAAGCTCGTCGAGCAGCGCGAACGCGCGCGGCGGACGCAGGCGGCGCGGGTGCACTGGGGCGACGGCTGCAGCCTGCCCTACCTGGGCGAGCCGCTGATCGTGGTGCTGGATCCGTCGCTGACGGGCGCCCGGCTCGACGAGGGCCAGGCCGATCCGCAGCCGACGCTGGCCACGGTGCCGCGGCGCATGCTCTACCTCGGCCTGCCGCAGGACGCGACCCCCGACCAGATCCGCGACACGGTGCAAGCCTGGTTGCAGCGGCAGGCACGGCAACGCTTCGAGCAGCGCTGCCGGCACTTCGCCGGACCGCTGGGCGTCACGATGACCGGCTTGCGGCTGTCCTCCGCGCAGACCCGTTGGGGCAGCGCGAGCGCGGACGGGATGATCCGGCTCAACTGGCGGCTGATCCACTTCTCGCCAGCGCTCATCGACTATGTGGTCGCGCATGAACTCGCGCACCTCAAGGAGATGAACCACAGCCCGCGGTTCTGGGCCGTCGTGCGGTCGGTCTTTCCGGAATACGAACTCGCGCGCGACCGCCTGAAGCAGGCCGTGCTGCCGCTGATGGACGAGGCGTAGCGGTCCGACGAGGCGCTTCCCCCTTCAGGGGGGCTTGTAGCTTATTTGAGTGGCGCGGCACACTTAGAGTTGCTGTCATCACCGCATCTGAGTCAGAACTTCCTCCCGCGTTCCGCTCCCGGCGGCGCCCAGGGTCCCCCAGTCGAGAGACTGCGTCCGGTCGACCCGCGCTCAGAGCCGACAAGCTGATGCATAACAAGGCGCAGCGCCGCCGTCCCGTGACCGGGGCGGCGGCGACTGTCTTTTTGGGGCGCCTCTTCCGGTGCCGTGCCCGTTCCGACGCCGAGGCGGCGCCAGGTCTTGCCAGCGATCCCGCGGACTCAGGCGGAGAAGCGATGGATCCCGTCCGCGTCCAGCGACCGGCGCAGTTGCCCGCCCAGCCACAGCAGGTTCAGGTGGGCCACCGCCTCGCCCATGGCGAAGGTCGTCTGGTGCAGGTCCAGCGGCCGGCGGAACATCATCGGCAGCAGCTCGGCCGCATGGCAGGGCTTCGCGGTGCAGGCCTCGAGCACTTCCGCCAGCCGCTCCTGGTGATGCTGCTGCAGCTGGTCGACGCGCGCATGCAGTCCGCGGAAGGGTTTGCCATGCGCGGGCAGCACCAGCGTGTCGGCCGGCAGCGGCAGGAGCCGTGTGAGCGAATCCAGGTAGAGCTGCAGCGGATCGGCCTCGGGCTCCACGTCGACCACCGAGACATTGGTCGAGATGCGCGGCAGCACCATGTCGCCGGAGATCATCACGCCCAGCGTTTCGCTGTACAGGCTGATGTGCTCGGGCGCATGGCCATAGCCGACGAGGCAGCGCCAGTCGTGATCGCCGATGCGCAGCGTCAGGCCGTCCAGCAGCCGGCGGAACGCGGCCGGGATGGCCGGCACCATGCTCGGGTAGTAGCTGGCGCGGCCCCGGATCTTGTCCAGCGCCTCGGGATCGGTCAGCCCGTGGCTGCCGAAGAAGGTCGCGGCCGCCTGGCCGCCCAGGCCGACCGTCGACGACGACGCCAGCCGTGCCAGCTGGTAGTCCGTGGCGCTGATCCACAAGCGGCAGGACCAGCGTTCGGTCAGCCAGTGCGCCAGGCCCATGTGGTCCGGGTGGAAGTGGGTGACGATCACCCGCAGCACCGGCAGGCCGTCCAGGCGCTCGGCGAAGACGCGGTCCCAGTTCGCCTTCGTCGCGTCGTTGTGGATGCCGCAGTCGACGATGGTCCAGCCCTCGCGTCCGTCCTGCGTGTCGCGCAGCAGCCAGAGGTTGATGTGGTCCAGCGCGAAGGGCAGGCCCATGCGCACCCAGCGCAGGCCGGGCAGCAGGTCCAGCGCCTCGCCGGGACCGGGCAGCGCGTCGCCCAGGGGATAGGTGAGTTCCGATTCGCGAGGATTGGCCATGGCTTTAGACTTACGTTTACGTCAACGTCATTTGCCAGTGTAGCCATGAGCCCCTCACCCCGTCCGACCCTGGCCGATGAGCTGTCCGGGGACGCGCTGCCCGAAGCCGGCGACAACGCGGGGCCCCTGTTCACGATCACCGAACTGGCCGCCGAGTTCGACATCACCCCCCGTGCGATCCGCTTCTACGAGGACATGGGCCTGCTGACGCCCGCGCGCGCCGGGCGCAACCGGGTCTACACGCAGCGCGACCGGACGCGGCTGAAGCTGACGCTGCGCGGCAAGCGGCTGGGCCTGTCGCTGCAGGAGATCAAGCAGCTGGTGGACATGTACGACAGCCAGTCGGACACGGTGCCGCAGCTGCGCGCCTTCCTCGAGGTGCTGGAGCAGCACCGCCGCCAGCTGCAGCAGCAGCTCAGCGATATCGAGGTCACGCTGGAGGAGATCGCCCAACACGAGGAGCGCTGCCACGCGCTGCTGGCCGAAGCCGGGCGGACGGCCGGCTGATCCGGGCGATGAACGGCCTGCACCTCACCGCCGACCTGGCCGGCTGCGCCAACGCCGCATTGCTGACGGACGGCCCCGAACTGGCGCGCATGGCCCGCGCGGCGGCGCAGGCGGCCGGGCTGGGCGTCGTGGGCGAGCACTGGCATCGTTTCCCCGATGCCGCCGACGGCCAGCCGGGCGGCATCACCGGCATGCTGCTGCTGGCCGAGTCCCACGTGGCGCTGCACACCTGGCCGGAGCTCGCGTCGGTGACGCTGGACGTGTACGTCTGCAACTACGGTGGCGACAATTCGGCCAAGGCGCGGGCGCTGATGGCGGCGCTGATCGCGCGCTTCGAGCCCGCCGACGCCCGGGAACAGGCGCTGGAACGCGGCCGTCCGGGAGGCGCGGCCACGCGTCCTTAACACGTCCCCGGGCGGTTTCCGCTCGTTGCGGTGGGGGATCGGCGAAGCGCGCTGGTTTCTTTAGACTCTCGCCCGGGCCGCAAGAGCCCGGGAGAAGAGGGATTGAGCGACCACACGACCGAGCTGACGCTGGTGCCCAAGGCACCGCCGGCCGCGCCGCCGCCTGCGCCTGCGCGCGGGGCGGCCTCGGCGCCGCCGGCCGCCGCCCCGTCGGCGGCCGCGCCGCTCGTGCGCCGCGAGGCCGTCGCTCGGCGCCATGAGCAGCGCCTCGAGTTCACCGGGACCGGCGGCGACTACTTCCGCGTCTGGATCCTCAACACCTTGCTGACGCTGGCGACGCTGGGCGTCTACTCGGCCTGGGCGAAACGCCGCAAGGCGCGCTGGTTCGCCCGGCACACGCTGCTGGCCGGCGAGCCCTTCGACTATCACGGCGATCCGCGTCGCCTGCTGGCCGGCCGCCTGTTCGCGCTGGCCCTGCTGGCCGCGCTTGTCGAAGCCTTCGGCGGCGGCTCCGGCCTGGGCGCCGGCGTGGCCCTGGTGGCGGCCTGCTTCGCGATCGGGCCGCTGCTGTTCGCCAGCGCCCGGCGTTTCGAGCTGACCAACACCAGCTGGCGGGGCCTGCGATTCGGGTTCCATGCGGAGGCGGCCGACGTCTATGCCGCCTGCCTGCCGCTGCTGGTGGCCTGGACGCTGGTCGCGGCCGTCGTGGGCCTGAACCTGGGCCCGCTGGCCGACGGACTGGCCGCGCTCACGGTCGCGCTGCTGCTCCCGCTGGCCCACGGACGGCTCACGCGCCTGCTGCAGGGTCAGGCACGCTACGGCTCGCTCGCGGTCGACTTCCAGCTGTCGCTGGACGCGTTCTACCGCCTCTATCTGCGATTGGGCGTGGTCCTCATCGGCGCGGGCGTGGTGGCCGGGCTGCTCGCCCTGGGCGTGTCCAAGGGCGTGGCCCTGGCGCTGGGCGCCAACGGCCCCACGGAGGCGCGGCTCGCGACCTGGCTGCCGCTGCTGGCGCTGGGCATCGGCTGGGCGGTCGGCCGGCCGATCTATGTCGCCGGGCTGCAGCGGCTGGTCTGGAACAGCACGCGCCTGGCCGGCGGGGTCGACTTCGCCTGCCAGGTCCCGACCGGGACCCTGCTCAAGACGCTGTTGTCCGGTGGCGCGCTGACGCTGCTGACCCTGGGCCTGTACTGGCCGTTCCTGGCCGTGCGCGTCGCGCGCCTGCGCGTCGAAGGGGTGACCGTGCGATCCGATGTGCCGATCGAGCGGATCCTCGTGCGGACGCCGCCTCCCCGCGGTCGCGGAGGCGGCCTGGGACGCGTGGCCGCCGCCGACACCGCCGCCGGTCCGTTCGGCCTGGACATCGGCTGGTGAACCGGGAGCCCCACGCGATGAAACCCCGGACCCACACCGCCACCGCCCGCTGGTTCGACGGCTTCGAGAACCGGCCGGAAGAGGTGCGCGTGCGCCTGAGCCGCCACCATTTCGAATTCATGCCGTGGCCGCCGCGGCCGCAGTCGGCGTCGTCGATGCCGCCGTCGGAGGCCGAGCTGGCCGCGTCGCGGCCGTCGATGCCCGGCCTGCGGCGTTACGCCCGCCAGGCACTGCAGGTCGGCGAATGGTGGCGCGGCGCGCCGACGCCGATCGGCCTGCCGGACGGCGGCACGGTCTGGCTGCCCGCGGACAGCCCGATGGGACGGGAACTCGGGGGCCAGTCCTTGCGGGCGCAGGTCGCCGGCAGCTGGGGCCTGGCCGTCTGCACGCTGCTGGCGTTGATCGCGCTCGTCGTCTGGTTCGATCGCCAGGGCGTCGGCCTGCTGGCGCGCGTCGCGCTGCCGCTGGTGCCCACGCAGCTCGACGCGGCGGTCGGCCGGCGGATCGAGGACCGGCTCACGGCCGAGGGACTGACCTCGTCCCGGTTGCCAGCGCAGCGTCAGGCCGCGATACGCGCGCGCTTCGCCGAGGTCGCCGATCGTGCCTTCCGCGGCCTGCCACTGAACTTGCGCTTCGCCCGCCAGGGCGATCGGGCGGGCCTGGGCGCGGTGGCGCTGCCGGACGGCACGCTCATCGTGCAGGACGGCCTGGTGGAGGCGCTCACCGACGACGAACTGATCGCCGTGCTCGGCCATGAAGCCGGACACGTGAAGCATCGCCATGCGATGCGCCAGCTGGTGCAGGAGGCGGGGCTGCTGTCGGCGGCGGGCGTGGTGATGGGGGACTTCCCGTCGGTGGCGGCCGGGCTGCTGGCGTCGACGCCGGTGGTGCGTCATTCCCGCGAGGCCGAACGCGAGTCCGACGCCGAAGCCCAGCGCCTGATCCTGCGCGAGCACCTGCCCAACGAGACACTGGTCGGCGCGTGGGGCAAGGTGCTGGAGGAAATGCGCCGCGAGGGCCGCGTCGACGGCGGCATGGGCTGGTTCTCGATGCATCCGCCCATCGGCGAACGCATCGAGAGCGCCCGGCGGGCGGCGCAGAACGCGGAGCCGTTGCCCTGAAGGGCGCTTACCTGGCGCTGCTCGTGGCGGCAGACTCCTGGCCCTTGGCGACGGCGTTCTCGGGCTGCGGCGTCGCGGGCCTGAACTGGCCCATGACGTCGCGCTTGCCGCGCTCGAGGTAGGGCACGGGCTGGTCCATCCAGGCGGGCCGCGGACTGCCGAGCAGGTAGTGGTCGAAGAACTCGGCCATGTGCACGGTGTAGTGCTTCATGTTGTCGCGCTCGCGCAGGCCGTGCTTCTCGCCGTTGTAGTTGAACCAGTAGGCCTCCTTGCCCAGGCGGCGCAGCGCGGTGAAGAACTCGATGCCCTGGTACCAGGGCACCGCGTCGTCCTCGTCGTTGTGGATGGTCAGGTAGGGCGTGGTGACCTTGTCGACACGGAAGATCGGCGAGTTCTCCAGGTACAGGTCCGGCCGCTCCCACGGCGTGGCGCCGATGCGGCTCTGGCCGTGCTCGTACTGGAACGCCCGGCTGATGCCCGCGCCCCAGCGGATGCCGCCGTAGCCGCTGACCATGTTGGCCATGGACGCGCCAGCCTCCGCGGCGCGGAACTGATTCGTGCGGGTGATCAGGTAGTTGATCTGGTAGGCGCCCCAGCTGTGGCCCTGGATGCCAACCCGCTTCGGGTCGACGTAGCCCTTGGCGATCTGCTGGCGGATCGCCGGCAGCACCGTGTTCATCGCGCTCTTGCCAGGGTGGCCGGTCGTGTAGACGATGTCCGGCCGCAACACCAGGTAGCCGTTGCTGACGTAGCGCGTGACGTTGATGTTCTGCGACGGCGCCGGCGGGATGTAGCGGTACCGGTTGTCGGTCATCTTCTCGTAGATGTAGACCATCATCGGGTACTGCTTCTTCGGGTCGAAGTCCGCGGGCTTGGCCAGCAGCGCGCGCAGCTTCCTGCCGTCGGCGGCGGTGTATTCGATCAACTCCTGCGTGCCCCAGGCGTAGCGCGACTGCTGCGGGTTGGCGTCGCTGATCCGCTGTGGCTGCTGGAAGGCGAGGGTGGAAGTCCAGAGGTCGGGGAACTCGGTGAAGCTCTGCTGCGTGAAGACGATGCGGTCCGCGTCCTTGGCCTTGATCAGGCCGCCGATCATCCGGTCGTCCTGGATCAGCGCCTTGGGCGTGCCGCCGGTCGCGTCGACGCGGAAATAGCCGCTGGCGCGCGAGATGTCGTGCGTGCCGGCCAGCGTCAGCGCGTCGGCGGGCAAGGGCTTCTTGTCCGCGTCCTCGGGATCGAGCGGGACGACGCGCAACTGCAGCTGCTGCTTGCGGCCCCAACCCTGCGTCAGGTTGCGGGCCTGGCCGCTGGACGGCTGCACGGCCCAGAGGTCGAACTTGTCGTAGACCACGACGCTGTCGTCGTCGGCGGTCCAGCCGGCGCTGCCGTAGGGGGAGGGCAGGTCGGGGACGTCGCGGTCGTCGTTGTCGAAGCGCGACTTGATCCTGCCGGTCAGGTCGATCGCCTGCGCGGTGTCGGTGCGCCAGGCCATCCAGCGCACGGCCGGCGCGTCGAAGCCCAGCACGTAGCGGCCGGCGGGCGACAGCGTCGGCGCGTGCCGCAGCTTGCGCGCCAGCGGCCTGGCCGCGCCGGTGTCCAGGTCGACGGCATAGGCATCCATGTAGGCGCCTTCCCAGGACATGAGCGGGCGATACGGCAGCTCGCTCAGGCCGAGCGCGACCGAGGCGTTCTCGTTGACCTGGATGGTCGGCAGGTCCTTGTTGCCGAGCTGCACGAAGCGGGCCGCGTCGACGTCGGTGCCCAGGTGCACGACCGCGCGGTAGCTGCGCACGCGCTCGCGTTCTGCCTTGGCCTTCTGGGCGGACTGCAGCTCCGGATCCTTCCAGTGCCAGAGGTCGACCTTCATCGGTTCGGGCGCGTCCTTGGGCTCGGGCGCGGGGAGCTCGGCGGTGCCGAGGAACAGGCGCAGGCCGTCCTTGCTGAAGGCCAGCGGGGCGTGCTCGCTCGGCGTCCAGCCGGCGGGCATGCCGGCGGTCTGCGCGCTGACGAGCACCGAGGCGCGGTCCTGCCCGGCCTTCCAGAGGAAGAGCTTGAACGGCGTCGGATCGGGCTTGTCGGCTTTCTCGTCCTTCTTCTCATCCTTCTTGTCGTCGGCGGGCTTGCTCGCCTTGTCGGCCTTCCCGGCCTTCTCGGCCCGTTCTGCCGCCTTGGTCTCCGCGACGTGATCGCGGTTGCTGACGAAGGCCAGACGCCGCCCGGCTTCGTCGAAGCGCAGCTGCTTGTAGCTGCCGGCGCCCGACATGACCGCGCGGGCCTGCGTCGGCGCGGCGGGGTCGATGAGATAGACGCCTTCGCGGGCGGTCTCGTCGGCGGCGGGTTTCGGCTCGGCGGCGGCGGTCGCGTCCGAGGCGCCGGACGCCGGCGCCACCGGTGCCACGGGCGCCGCGGGCTTGGCGGCCTCCTTCTTCGCCGGTTCCTTGACCGACACGACATAGGCCAGCAGCGTGCCGCCGTTGTTCCAGGCGAAGTCCGAGGCGTCCTTGAACGTGTTGCGTTGCTTCGACTCCGCGTCGATCAGCAGCAGGTCGTTGCCGGGCGCCTTCTTCGCGGTTGGACCACCGCCTTCAACCGGCGCTTCCTGATCGACGGGATCGCCGACATCATCGGTTCGATCGGCTTCATCGGCCTTCGCGGTGGAAGCCTTCGTGTCCTTTTTCGCCGGCGCCTCCAGCAGCAGCGCCAGGTGTTGCCCGCCGTCCTTGCCCCAGGCGAAGCGTTTCACGCGGTCGACGGTCTCGACCTTGCCGGTGGCCAGGTCCATCCAGGCGGCGCCGGCCTTGGGCGCGTCGTCGCCCTTCTTCTTGTCCTTCTTGGCCTTGTCGAGTTCGGCCCGCGTCGGCTGCACGGCGAAGGCGACGAAGCGGCCGTCGGCGCTGAACTGCGGCGAGGTGCCGCGTGGGGCGCGGTATTCGCGGCCGTCGGCGACATGGCGCACGACGAGTTCGCCGTCGGCCTCCTGCGCGACCAGCGCGTAGGCGATCCATTGGCCGTCGCGGCTCAGCTGCGTGTGCTGGATGCTGCGCCAGGTGGCGTAGACGTCGTGGGTGATCGGCAGCTTGGCGGCCATGGGCTGGCCGACCGCGGCCGCGGCGGCGGCGACCGGCGTGGCCGATTGCGGCGGTGTGGTGGCGGACAGCGGCGCGAGCGGCAGCAGCGCCAGTGACAGCGCGGGAAGCGAGGAGAGGAGGGACCGGGTGGACATGGGGCGGATGAGGAAGTCGGAGAGGGAGGCGGAGGCGGGCGGTGCGTCTGCCGCGGGGGATCAGCCGTTCGCGGCGGTCAGCGTCTTCACGAGCCAGGCCGTCAGGTCCTGGATCTCGTCGGCGCTGACTTCGTGGGCCATCGGGTACTCGTGCCACTCGACCTCGTAGCCGAGCCGGCGGAGTTCCTCGAGCGAGGCCTGCGCGCGGGCGGGGACGACGACGCCGTCGCTGCTGCCGTGGGCGAGGAAAATGGGTGTCCGCGCGTTGGCGTCGTGTCGCTCGGCTTCGGTGGTGGCGAGCACCGGCAGGTAGCCCGACAGGCCGACGAGCCCGGCCAGGCGCTTCGGATAGCGCAGGCCGGTCATCAGCGTCATCGCGCAGCCCTGGGAGAAGCCCATCAGCACGACGCGCTCGGGCGGGATGCCGAACTCGCGCTCCTCGCGGGCGATCAGGTCTTCGACGAGCTGCTGGGACACGCGCAGGCCGTCGGCGTCCTCGCGCTGGCTGAGGTCGCCGTGGCGGATGTCGTACCAGGCGCGCATGCGCATGCCGCCGTTGATCGTCACGGGGATCTGGGGGGCGCTCGGCAGGACGACGCGCAGGCCGCCCAGCGCCAGCACCGGCGTCAGGTCCAGGGCCTGGACCACGGGCACGAAGTCGTTGCCGTCGGCGCCCAGGCCGTGCAGCACCAGCAGGCTGAAACGGGGCGTCTCGCGCGTCTGCAGTTCGATGGTTTCGAGGTTCATGGGCGGGAATCCTAGTCCGCCGCGCCGCGGCGGCACTGGGTGGAAACGCCCTGTCGCGCCTCATCCGCTCCGCATCGCGCCCAGATGCAGCCGGTCGCACGCGCATCGCGCAGGGGGAACCGGATGCGTAGCCTTCAGGCCATCGCATCTTCCGATGCACGACGTTCCGGGAAAGGAGCCCCCCATGTCCGACAGCGAAGAACTCAAGAGCCTGGCCGAACTGCACCAGCGCGGCGTCCTCAGCGACGAGGAGTTCGCCAAGGCCAAGGAGCGGGTGCTGAACGCGAGCGCCCGGACCTCGACCTCGACGTCCTATGCCTACGCCGGGCCGCAGGGGGCGGGTACGACGGCGGGCGGCGCGCCGGTGGTGAACGCGATCAACACGTTCAAGCGCAGCCGCAACGACCGCTGGATCGGCGGCGTGTGCGGCGGCCTGGCGCGGCTGAGTGGCCTGGCGGCCTGGTTCTGGCGCATCGTGTTCGTCGCGCTCACGAGCTGCGCCGGCGGCGGCCTGCTGCTGTACTTCCTGCTGTGGATCTTCGTGCCGTTGGAGGATTGATTCCCGAACGGGTCGAGCGTGGGCTGTTCAGGGCAGGCCGCGCTCGGTCAGCAGAACTCTCAACGGTGTTGAGAGCAATGAATCTGCCGCGTCAGCCGACCGATCACCCGACTGAGTCAGCCCGCGGCGTCTGCGATATTTTCGTTTTTTTCGATTTTGCTATCATTGAGGCTCATCCGGCATTTCCACGGAGAGAACTGATGCCTCGCGCTCACCACCCGGCAACCAAGGTTGCGGCCGCCGCTCGGTACGTGCCTCTGCTCGCAGACCCGCTGAATCCCATCGCAGTGCAGGTGGGGAAGGCGGTGGCGGCGGAGGTGAGGAGCTTCGTCCGGCCCGTGCCGAAGGGAGGCAGGACTGGTGCGGCAGGAGTTGTCGACCTCAAGTCTGTCGATCTGGAGGCCTACATCACGGTACTTGTTGCCAAGGCCCTGGACTGTTCGTTGAGTGCTCCGACCGCGGAAGGCAAGGCACTTCGAATGGCGCTGATCGCCAAGCTAGCAAACGCAGAGGCGGGCGAGCCCGCTCTCCTGAAGGCGAATCCGGTCAAGGCCGATGGGTTGCTCACTACCGCTCAGGCGGCGGCGGAACTCAAGGTCAGTCGACCTCACGTGTCCATGCTGTGCGACCAGGGCAAGCTCGGCGAGGTCGTGACGACAGAGGGTGGACATCGTCGTATCCGTGCCTCGGCGGTCCAGGCCTACATGGAAGCGCGGACCGCGCAAGTTGTCGGAGCGAGGTCTCCCCGTGAGACCGGCATGGAAGCTGGCTTGTACGACGTGCCGGAAGGACGTTTCAAGAATGTCGTCCGCGAAAGCGCCGGAGCTGCCAAGCCAGCGAAGGTCGTCACCAAGGTCTCGCGCAAACCACGTCCGTGAACCGCAGCGACACGCTTGTCGTCCTGGACACCTGCGTGCTGCTCAGGGTGCGGCTGAGCGACGTCCTCATGGACATGCGCGCGGAGCACCTGTTCTCGGCGCAATGACAGTGCGCCGTCAGGCTGTGCCCTTCAACAGATAAGCGGAAGCCAGCCACCGCCGCTCGACTTCCGCGCGCTTCATCCTGGCCTCGAGCAATCGCCACGGGCACTCGAGCCCGTCCATGCGGACGATCGAATGCATCGCCGCGCCGAGCACGAACAGGTTGCTCATCGGCATCCACGGCGGCGCCCACGCCAATCCCGCCGCCACGATGCGCGCGCCCGGCTTCAGCGCCGCGAATGCGCGCGCCAGGCCCTCGAGGCTCTGCAGCACGTCGTGCGTGAAGAAGAAGATCGCCGCGTCCGCCCGCCGCTGGCCCAGCACCGACCCGTAGTCCGCGTCTTCCGCGACCGCGGGCAGGAAATCGATCTTCGAGACGAGGTGATCCACCCGCGCCCGCTGCCGCGCCTGGCGCATCATCGTCTCGCAGGGTTCGACGGCCACGATCCGTCCCTCGCGCCCGACCGCGGCGCTCAGTCCGGGCAGGCTCAGCCCCGTGCCCGCGCCGATGTCGAGCACCGTTTGCCCGGGCCGCAGCTCGAGCGCCTCGATCGCCTCGCGGCGCAGCGGCGCCACCGGCATCAGCTCGTAGTCGTAGACCGGCGCGCGGCGCGCATACAGCGCGTTCAGCGCGCGAAGCCCCGACCGGGGATCTGAGGTGTTCATGGACTCCCTTGTGCTCGCGGGGCAGCTTCGCGTCGCGCGACCCGCGATGTCAAGCAAGAAAAACGGCGCGTCACGGAACCGTCATGCAGCGCCGAAAGAATCGCGCCCATGTGCGTCCAACTCACCACAGGTACGCGGCTTGCCCGCCGCGCCGCCCACTCGATCGCGAGCCTCGGCCTCGCGCTGCTCATCCCCCTGGCGGCGTCCGCCGATCCCGCCGTCGCCGCGCCCGCGGACCGGCCCGGCGATGCGGCGTCCAACCACCCGACCGACCTCAAGTTCTCGCAGTTCTTCAAGTCGCCGATCGGCGCCGCCGGTCTCGAACTCTCCGACGCGCTGCGCGCCGCGGATGGCCGCCCGGTGCGTCTGGTCGGCTACATGGTCGCGCAGGAGCAGGTCCGTCCCGGCCGCTTCTGGTTGACGCCGCGCCCCGTGCGCATGAGCGAGCACGCCGACGGCGAGGCGGACGACCTGCCCGCCGGCACCGTCACCGTGCTGCTGGACCCGGCCCAGCGCGACCGTCTGGTCGCGCATCGCAACGGCCTGGTGGCGCTCACCGGCACGTTGTCCATCGGCCGCGTCGAGGACGAGACCGGCCGCGTGTCGTGGATCCGCCTGCAACTGCCGCCCGACGCCCTTTCCGATTCCCCCGACTCGAACGCCCAACGATGAAACACCTGCCCTTCCTGGTCGCCGGCGCCTGCGCGCTGCTGGCGCTGAGCGCCGCGAGCGTGGCCGTGGCCGCGCCGACCGTCACCCGCCTGACGCCGCCGAGCGAGCGCTTCTCCACCGGCCAGCCGGAGCCCGTGATCGCGCGCTTCCTGCCCGGCCAACGCTTCGACCTGCAGGCGACGGTCAAGCCGGACGCGGGCCAGCGCATCACCGCCGCGCGTTTCGTGATCGACGGCAAGCCGGTCGACGCGACCGTCGCGCTGCGCGACTGTGCCACCGGCTGCGTGAAGGGCCTGAGCGCCGAGACCGCGATCGCCACCGTGCGCGCGGTGAGCCTGGAGAAGGCCGGCCGCCACGAGTTCAGCGTCGAGGCCACGCAGTCGGACGGCCAGAAGGTCGCCGCGACCGGCAACTTCGACGTCGTGCCCTTCACCGCGGCGATGGGCCCGAAGGTCAAGAACATCATCATCCTGCTGGGCGACGGCATGGGCGCCGCGCAACGCACCGCCGCCCGCATCGTCAAGGGCGGCTACGCGCAGGGCAAGGTCATCCACCCGCTGGCGATGGACACCTTCCCGGCCACGGGCATGGTCAAGACGGCGTCGCTGAATTCGGTGGTGACGGACTCGTCGCCGGGCATGACGTCCTATGTCTCGGGCAACAAGAACAACAACAATGAAGAAGGCGTGTTCCCCGACGACACGGTCGAGCCCTTCGACAACCCGCGCATCGAATACCTGTCCGAATACCTGCACCGCACGCAAGGCAAGGCGCTGGGCATCGTGACGACGGCCGATGTCTTCGACGCGACGCCGGCCGGCAACGCCGTGCACACCAGCAACCGCGGCGCGGGCACCGGCATCGTCGACCAGTTCTTCGACGACCGCGCGCGCACCGGCCTGACGGTGCTGCTGGGCGGCGGCCGCAAGTGGTTCCTGCCCGCGGGCACGGCCGGCTCGGAACGCGCCGACGGCAACGACTACGCCTTCTCCTCGACCGATCCGCACACGGCGGAGATCGTCAAGCGCTGGGGCGCCGCGCCGGGCGCGAAGGACAAGAGCCGCGACCTGATCCAGGAATTCCAGTCCGCCGGCTACCGCTACGCGCCGACGAAGACGGAACTCGAGGCCGCCACGGCGGGCGCGGGCGCCGACAAGCTGCTGGGCCTGTTCGCGTTCTCCAACATGAACGTGGCGCTGGACAAGATCGACGGCCGCCGCGGCGCGAAGAAGGGCCTGGCGGGCGGCAGCGTCGTCGACGACTACGGCTTCCCCGACCAGCCCATGCTCGACGAGATGGCCAAGGCCGCGATCGCGACGCTGAAGAAGCAGCAGAAGGGCTTCGTGCTGATGATCGAGGGCGCCTCGATCGACAAGCAGGCGCACAACATGGACAGCGAGCGCTGGATGCTGGACACGATCGAGTTCGACCGGGCGGTGCAGGTCGCGCAGGACTTCGCGCGTGAAGAGGGCGACACGCTGGTCATCGTGACGGCGGACCACGAGTGCTCGGGCGCGGCGCTGATCGGCGGCTCGATGCTGACGGACCAGGCGCTGCTGGACGCGGCGACGAAGAAGGGCGCGGCCAACCTGCGCGACAAGGTGGTCGGCGTGTACGAGAAGGCGGGCTTCCCGCGTTACCGCATCGCGGCCGACGGTTATCCGGAGGCGACCGACATCGACTACCGCCTGCTGGTGGGCTACGGCGCGAACGCGGACCGCTATGAAGACTGGCGCACGAATGCGACGCCGCTGCGTGACCCGCAGCAGCCGCTGGCCAGGTCGGAGCCGCTGAAGTGGTACCCGGCCAACGCCGCCGAGCGCGACGACGCGACCGGTGAATTCCTGGTGACCGGCCAGGTGCCCGGCGAGCAGGCGGTGCACACGGCGACGGACATCCCGCTGTCGGCCTTCGGCCCCGGCGCGCTGGCCTTCACCGGCGTGATCGACAACACCGACGTGTTCTTCAAGCTGGCGCAGGCGGCGGTGAAGGGCGCGACCGCGCCGGCCGACGCGACCGGCGCGAAACGGCCGGCGAAGGTGGCGAAGCGCTGAGCCGCGTCTCTTCGCAAGCACATCGACGAGGGGCCTCCGGGCCCCTCTCGGTTGTCAGGCTGGCGTCACGCCGGGCGCCGCGCAGGCGGCCCCGGGATCCTGTACTGCTCGCGCGGCAGCACAGCATCGGTCGTCCCCGGGGGCGCTGTACCTGGACCGGCAGGCGGGGGCGGCCTACGCTGGCGGCACATTCCCCTGTCGTGTTGCCCGCCATGTCCGCCATCTCCGCACTGCCTGCCCAGTCCGCCCTGCTGCCCCTGATGAGCTACTGCCTGCTGATGTCGGTCACGCCAGGCCCCAACAACGTGATGCTGACGGCGTCCGGCGCGCGCCACGGCTATCGCGCCACGCTGCCGTTGATGCTGGGCATCAACTTCGGTGTCGCGTTCCAGACGCTGCTGGCCTGCCTCGGACTGGGCGGGTTGTTCGTGCTCTGGCCCCAGGCCCACGACGTGCTGCGCGTGGTCGGCGCCGTCTACCTCCTGTGGCTGGCGTGGAAGCTCGGCGGGTTGGCCATCGCCGAGACCGCGCCCCGCGTCCGGCCGCCGACCTTCTGGCAAGGAGTGACCTTCCAGGCGGTCAATCCCAAGAGCTGGATCAAGGCGCTCACGCTGGGATCGGTCTTCATGCCCGTCGACCTGCCGGTGCCGGTGGCCGCCCTGCTGGTCACGCTCATCGGCAGCGTGATCGGCTTGCCGTTCAACTCGGTCTGGGCCTTGTTCGGTGTGGCCTTGCGGGGCGTGCTCCATACGCCGGCCCGTCAGCGCGCCTTCGGTCTCCTGATGGGGGCAAGCCTGGCCGTGCTGGCGGTGAAGCTGCTGGCCGCGCCTTGATCGCACCCCGATCGAGAGCGCCTGATCGAGAGCGCCTGACCGGGTCCCGATGCCCGCGGCCATCGCGCAGCCTAGACTCGCCCCATGATCTCCCTGGAACGTCAAGCCGGCATCCCGCTGGCCGATCAGATCGTGGCCCGCCTGACCGAGCTGATGGTCAGCGGCCGCCTGCCGCCGGGGACGCGGCTGATGTCGATCCGTCAGCTGTCGACGCAGCTCGGCGTCAGCGCGCAGACGGTGGTGGGCGCGTACGACCAACTGGTCGCGGCGGGACGGAT
This sequence comes from Roseateles sp., assembly GCA_039593255.1. GTDB lineage: Bacteria > Pseudomonadota > Gammaproteobacteria > Burkholderiales > Burkholderiaceae_C > Roseateles. Next base: position 218,349 of record JBCNPQ010000005.1, on the reverse strand, counting down.
CGACTGCCGCGGCAAGACCGGCTTTTTCGTTTCCGACACGGACGGCCAGCCCCTGGATACCGAGACCCTGCTGGAGGCCGGCGAGGAGCAGGACGGCGTCTGGCTGGCGCAGCAGGCGCACGAGCAGCGCGACGGCGTGCTGCTGGCCAGCAGCGGCGCCTTGCCCTCGACCTGGCTGCAGGAGGCGGTGCCCGCGACGGTGGTGCAGCGCGGCCTGGCGCGCGCCACTGCGGGATTGGCCTCGCGCTGCCCGCCGCAGGGGCTGCTCGAACTGCGCGAGCGGATTGCGCTGCTGATGCGCAGTCAGGGACTGGCGGTCGGCCCCTCGCAGCTGATGACCTGCTGGGGCGGCACCCAGGCCATCGACCTGATCTGCCGGGCCTTCCTGCAGCCGGGCGATACCGTGCTGGTGGAGACGCCCGGCTACTTCCTGATGTACGGGCGGCTGAGGCAGCAGGGCGTCCGCATCGTGCCGGTCACCCGCACGCCCGACGGCCTGGACCTGGCGGCGCTGGAGGCCGCCTGTCGCGAGCATCGGCCACGGCTGCTGTTCATCCAGTCAGTGCTGCACAACCCGACCGGCTGGAGCGCCACGCCGGCCAACCTGCACCGGGTGTTGACGCTGGCCCGGCAGTACGGCGTGCTGATCGCCGAGGACGACGTGCAAGGCCACTTCCACCCCGGCCCGCCGGGGTCGGCGGCGCGGCTGGCGGCGCTGTCGGGGCTGGAGGGCGTGATCTACTACTCCAGCTTCTGCAAGGCGATGAGCCCGGCGCTGCGCATCGGTTACCTGGCCGCGGAGGCGCCGCTGCTCAAGCGGCTGCTGCGCGAGAAGATCCTGGCGGTGATGACGACGGCGGCGCTCAACGAATACGTCGCGCTGGAGATCCTGGCCGCCGGGCGGTGGCGCAAGCACCTGGAGCGCCTGCAACAGCGGCTGATGACCGCGCGCAACGTGACGCTGCGTCAGCTCGCGCCCACCGGTCTGTGCTTCGAACGGCCAGGCGAGGGGGGACTGTTCCTGTGGGGGACCTTGCCCGACGGCGTCGATGCCGAGCTGCTGGCCCGGGACGCCGTGCGCCACAAGATCCTGCTGGTGCGCGGCGGCACCTTCACCGCCGGCGTCGAGACCGATCCGCACCTGCGCATCAATGTCGTCTTCGGCCAGCACCAGCGCCTGACGGATTACCTGGGCGAGCGACTGCGCGCTTTCGGCCGTGCGAAAGAGACCTTGGACCGGCTGGCGGAGCGGTAGACGGGCTGTTGCCAGCGTGTCGTCGACGTCCCTCGCGAAAGCCGCCGTCATCGGCGGCTTTTTCTGTTGGCGGGCGGAGGTTCCGCATGGCACTGATCGGGCTCCTAGTTTTCATGAGGAGCCCTCATGCGTTCCATCGTCTTGTCCACCGTGCTTCTGCTCGGTGGTGTCTGGTCCGGCACGGTCGTCGCGGCGTCGACCGCCGGGTCGACGTCAGTGGTTGAGGCCAGGCCGTCCGTCGTCCCGACGACGCCCCCTCCCTCGACGTCGACCGCCGGGTCGGAGTTAGTGGCTGAGGCCAGGCCGTCCGGTAAACTTCTGCTCGGTCGTGTCTGGTCCGGCCCGTTCGCCCCGCGCGGCGCGGCGGCGCTCGTTGGATGGCAGAAGTGGGGGGGTAAATGGGTACGGCTGGAGGATGACCTCAATCTCAGTTGCCTCAGTCGCGACGGGAAGAATTGCCTCTGGAACGATGAAGTCCCGGACCCACACGCCTATGACACGTCGGCACTGAATCCGCTGGTGTGCGGAGCGGCTCACCAGCGGCAGTGGGGCATCAACGGCTACAACGACGACAACAAGGACCATGGCTTATTCCATTGGTGCCGGTCCGCCTATGCGACGCTGTTCGCGACGTGGGTGAATTATTCCGGGCTCGGGGTGAAGAAGTGGTTGGCCGAGACGCCGGCCGGCGACGTCATGTGCCATTCCACCGACGGCAAGACCTGCACGGAGGCGACCGCGGAGGCGACGGCGCCGCCAGAAGCGGGAGAGATCCATCCGCTCGTGTGCGGCGCGCACTACCGCCGAGTGTTCGACCGGGAGAGCTACGACGTGCCCGGCCACTGGTGCCGCACGCCCAGGATCGACGCAGACTTCGGCGAGCGCGACGCGCAGGGCAATGCCTGGCAGGATGTGAAGGGCAACGGTTGGCATGCCTCGATCGAGCCCGCGTTCCTCGTGCGACTCGACTTGCCTGCGGGACGGTCGCTGGCGCTGCGGACGATCGCGGAACTCAAGAACGAGGTGGTCTACAAGAAGCAGCAGCCCCTCAAGGAAGCCTTCTTCGGTTTTGAGTTCGGGCAGCAGGTCGGCTTCCGCCTGCAGGACTCCGAGGTCGTGGCACAGCCCTCGTCTTGGCGGACGCCTCAGGCGAGTCACGGCAAGATCATGGCGGCCATGACGGTGACGAAGGACGGGAACGCCTGTTTCTTCGTTGCACCGGACAGCGGGGAGCGCGACACCCCCTTCTTCGCCCAGAAGAACTTCATCGGCAATACCTCGCGCATCCTCGACGACAACGGTCAACGGATCATCTTCGTTGGCAGTCCGGGTTTCACTCCGGAAGATCCGGGAAAGTCGCCCTCCGGCTGGCGTGCCAACGAGGGCGAAGACCTCGTGATCGACCAGGTCGTGGCGCTGTATGACCGCCGCGTGCCGGATGAGAAGAATCCCGGCAAGAAGCGCTCCATCACCTATGCCGAACCGTGCGACAAGACGGACGCGCTGACCGCGAACTGGTAACCAGCGCCATCCCCTGCGTATTGCAGCCAGTGCCGGTCGGAGCGATAGCAAAGCCGGCATGGCGCGCGAAGTCGCGCCGCTCGAAGACCTTCCTCACCACGCTTCACCGCCTTCCGGCTTCATCCATTCCCAGTCCGCCATGTCCGCCGGTGGCGGCGCGGACACATCACACTGGGCAATCATGTCGGCCAACGTGTGCCTGCTCTTGGGCGTCCGGATGATGCGACGGTCGGACGTGGCCTCCTGCGTCAGCACATGGCTTGCTGCCAGGCCCGGATCGCAGAGCACGGTCGGAGAAAGGATCAACGCGGTACTGTTTCCCATTTTCTTCAACACCACTTCCATGTGCACCTCCCTCTCGTTGCAGCCTTGGCTGGATATAAGCCGGGAGGTGCTCGGGGTAAAACAAAGTTGTACGTACGCTGCGACGCCGGGCAGACCGTTGGAGGCGACGAAGGAGAGGAGAGCCGGCCCACCCGGCGTGCATCGGACGAACTCAGATCTTGCGCATGACGACGGCGCTTGACGATCACGCCAAGGACGGGAATCGTTGGGGAGCGATCGCCCCTCAAAGTGGGCGTGACCCCAAGACCACATCCCTCCTTGCGCGGATTCCCATGCCATCAGACCTTCGCAACACTGCATCGCCTTCGAAGAATCGAGGTGATCATGGCGATTGGTTTCACGCCGAAGGCCGGACAAGTGCTTCTGTGTCACTTTGGCCGATTTGGGCCGCCCGGGACGCAGATGCCGGCTTGTGCAGATTTCGATCGACGACTCCCACCGGAGATGGTCAAGACCCGATTGGTCGTTGTGCTCAATGGGCGGCTGAGTCGCCAGTCCTGCATCGTGGCGCCGCTGTCGACATCGTTCGACCCGACAAAAACGAGGGCTGGCGTGCATGTTGAGATGGCCGCGAACGCGGTCTGCGCCCTCGACTACTTTTCTCCCGCTGTCCGATGGGCGAAGGCTGATTGCATCCACACGGTGAGCAACCTCCGACTTCAAGCACCAACCCTCGCCAAGCGTCCCGTCGACTGGATCATCGATGGTGATCTATTGAGGCGAATCCAGCGAGCAGCTGTTCATGCGTTGAATGCGAGTTCGTTGCTTGCCCCGCTCGATGAGCACGCACTACTCGTCGATGCGATCCGTCCACTTGAATCAACGTCTTGAAGCTGATCAGCACAACGAGCAAAATCCGTTCTGCCCTTCGTGGCCTTTCATTCTTCCAGCCCTAACGGGAAGCATCTGGAAAACCGCCCTCGTGGCCTTCGGAAGCCCAGTCGCAAGACTGGGCTTCTATCGTTTGCGAAGCTGTATTCATCGAGCATGCAGCGCGGCACCGATTTACCGCTCTCCGAACGGACATTTCCGATGTCGGGGAGCAGAGGGGGCACTGTCAGTCTGAACGCTTCCAGCCGTCACCCAACGCCGGCACCAGCGCTAGCCGGTTCTCCAGCTCGCTCTGCCGGATGCGGTTCAGGTCGTTGTCCTGTGCGAAGAGATTGCGCTGCGCGTCGAGCTCCTCGAGGTAGGCCGCGTAGCTCGCCTCGTAGCGGTCGTGCGCGTACTGCAGCGAACGCGCGAGCAGAATCCCGGCAAGAAGCGCTTCATCACCTATGCCGAACCGGGCGACAAGGCGGACGCGCTGACCGTGGCCTGGTGACCAGCGCCATCCCCTGCGTATTGCAGCCAGTGCCGGTCGGAGCGATAGCAAAGCCGGCATGGCGCGCGAAGTCGCGCCGCTCGACTTGTACGTCCGTTGCAACGCCGGGCGACACGGGAGGCGCAGTCGGGGGCAGTGAGCGCCGCCCGGCGTGCATCGAACGAAGCCTGATCTTCCAGGCAGTGGTTGCATTTGAGAATCACGCGGAAGAAGGAATCGAAGGGGGGCCTTTGCTCCCTCGAAGGAGGGATGCGCCTCACTCCACCCGCCCGCGCGCCACCATCTCCTCGGCCGCCCGCACCAGGCACATCGCGGACGCGCCGGCGGCGAGGCCGGCGCGCCATTGACGATCCGACAGCACGCCGCCGATGCCCACCACCGGCGCGCCCGCCATGCGCGCCCACCAGCGCAGCTGCGCCAGCCCCTGCGGCAGCCACGGCATGTCCTTGGTCGTCGTCGGCCACAGCGGGCCGCAGGCGACGTAGTCCGGCGCCGTGCCCCGGGCGCGGCACAGCTCCCAGAGGCTGTGGCTCGACAGGCCGAGCCGCACGCCGTGACGGACCCGGCGCTGCTGCAGCTCCTCGCGGTCCTGGGCCGTCATGCCGGCCCAGTCCTCCTGGCCGAGGTGCAGCGCCCGCGCGCCTTCGTCGAGCGCGAGCCGCCAATGGTCGTTGATCCACAGCGTCGCCGAACGGCCGGCCATGTCGCGCACCGCCTCGCGGATCGCCGCGCGCAGGCCGTCGTCGTCGGTCGAGGGGCCGCGCTTGATGCGCAGCTGCACGTGGGGGAAATGCCCGCTGAGCGCCATCGGGGCCACGCGCTCCGCCCGGTCGGTGATCGCATAGAGCCCCGTCGCGAACGGCGCCGCGCGCCGCGCGGACGGCCACAGCACTTCGCGCCAGCGCGTCAGCGTGTCGCGGTCCGGCGTCGTCTCGTCGTCGAAGCCCATCACCGGCATCGCGCGCGGGTCGTCGATGAAGCGCCGGTCCGGCCTCGACGGCCCTGCACCGGCACCCGCCGCATGGCCGTCGCGCAAGGCGCACCAGGTCAGCATCTTCGCCAGGATCACCGCGTCCGGCACCGCGAATCCGCGCGCCAGCGCCGCCGCCGCCGCGGTCGCGAAGGTGCAGCCGCTGCCGTGATGGGGCGGCGTCGCGCCGTCGCGCCCCGACAGCCGCGGCAGGGCGATCCATCCCGTCGCCAGCGGACTGTCGAGCCAGTCCATCGCGAGGCCGTCGACCTGCGCGCCATCGTCGCCGCCGGTGATGCAGACGGCCCGCGCGCCCATCCCGCGCAGCATCGCCGCCAGTTCCGGCACCGGCACCTGGCCGGTGGCGACGCCGAGCAGCCGCTCCGCCTCGCGCCGGTTCGGCGTGATCAGCGCGGCCCGCGGCAGCAGCTGATGGCGATAGGCGCCGAGCAGGGCGTCATCGCAGAACGCCGCGCCGCCCGCGGTCGCACCCAGCACCGGATCGACGACCAGCAGCGCGTCCCCGAGCTGCGCCAGCAGGGCGTCGACAGTCGCCGCGCTCGCCAGCAGTCCGGTCTTGACGACACGCGCCGGCAGGTCCTGCCGCAGCGCGCCCAGCTGGGCGCGCACCTGCTGCGCCGGCAGCGGGAAGACGGCGTCCACGCCCAGCGAGTGCTGCGCCGTGACCGCGGCGACGACCGGGCACAGGTGCACGCCCATCGCGGCCGCGGCGCGCGTGTCGGCGCTCAGGCCCGCGCCGCCGCCGCTGTCGGTGCCGGCCACGCTCCAGAGGATGGGCGGCACCGGGTCGTCGGTCCAGGGCAGCAAGGTCGGCAGGTCCGGATCGACCGCCGCCGTCCACGGCCCCGGCAGGCTCGGATGCGGCACCAGCGGCGAGGGCGCGACCGTCGCGGAGGACTCGCGCCGCTCGGCCCGGGCCAGGCGTTCGTTCGATCCGCTCATGCGTCCCCCAGCAGGAAGGCGTGGCCGCTCACCGGCGTGCTCGCGACCGCGAACGCCTGCGGCGCCATCAGCCCGGCGCGGAAGGCCTGGCGCCCGGCGCGCACCGCGTCGCCGAAGGCGCCCGCCATCGCGACCGGATCGCCGGCCTGCGCCACGGCGCTGTTCAGCAGCACCGCGTCGAAGCCCAGTTCCATCGCCCGCGCCGCCTGCGAGGGCGCCCCCAGGCCGGCGTCGACCACCAGCACCGTGTCGGGCAGGCGCTCCCGCAAGATGCGCAGCCCGTGCAGGTTCAGCAGCCCCTGGCCCGAACCGATCGGCGCGCCCCACGGCATCAGCAGCGGGCAGCCGGCGTCCAGCAGCCGGCGGCCCAGGATCAGGTCCTCCGTGCAGTACGGGAAGACGACGAAGCCCTGGCGCACGAGTTCCGAGGCCGCCGCGACGAGCTCGAACGGATCGGGCTGCAACGTGTGCTCGTCGCCGATGACCTCGAGCTTGATCCACGCGGTGCCATAGAGCTCGCGCGCCATGTGGGCGAGCTGCACCGCCTCGCGGGCGCTGCGGCAGCCGGCGGTGTTGGGCAGCAGCCGGGCGCCTTGCCCGCGGCCCGCCGCGATCGCCTGCGCCAGCGCGCCGTTGTCGCCGGCCTGCAGCGTGCGCTTGAGGCCGACCGTCAGCACCTGCGAGCGCGACACGCGGATCGCGTCGCACAGGATGGCGGGACTGGGGTACCCGGCGGTGCCGAGGAAGAATCGGCTGTCGAGCGCGACGCCGTCGATCAGCAGCGGATCGGATGGATGGGGCATCTCAGCCTCCGACGATGGGTTGGAAGAAGAGGACGACGTCGCCGTCGCTCAGCGCGGTCGAGCCGCGCGCGTCGCGGGGCACGAAGCGGCCGTTCAGCGCGGTGGCGACGGCGGCGGCCTCGCGGCGCTCGAGTTCGAGCAACTGCGCCAGCGTCGCGCCGGCGGGCAGCGCCACGTCGCGCTCGTCGAGCCGCACGGTGATCGGGAGGCGGTCGGTCATGGGGCGTTCTCCAGGAAGGGCGCGGCCAGGCCGGCGTCGTCGAGCAGACGCTCGACCAGCGCCGGCGCGAGCAGCCAGCCGTGGCGGTACAGGCCGTTGAGCCGCAGCAGGCCGGGCTCGTGGTGGGTGAAGGGCAGGTTGTCGGGCAGTGCGGGCCGGAGATGCCGGTCGAGACGCACGATGCGCGCCTCCGACAGCGCCGGCAGCACGCTCTGCGCGGCCGCCATCAGCTCGACGGCGGAGCGCAGCGACATCGGGCTGCGGTCCTCGCTCTCGATCTCGCTGGCGCCGACGACGAGCTCCTCGTCCGATCGCGGCACGAGGTAGACGCGATGCCGCGGATGCAGCAGCCGCACGGGCCTTCGCAGGCCATGGCCCGGCAGCGAGAGCGTGACGATCTCGCCGCGCACGCCGCGCAGCGGCAGCGGCGGCCGCGCGCCGAGCCCGCGCGCATCGATCGCCCAGTCGCCTTGCCAGCGGCCGCCGTCCGGGAAGTGCAGCTCGCCCGGCAGGACCTGGTCGACCGGCCGCGACCAGTGCCATCGCGCACCCGATGCCGTCGATGTCGCGCCCTCGTGCAGCGCGGCCATGGCCGGCACGGGGGCGATCAGGCCCTCGCGCGGCAGCAGCCAGCCGCGCAGCCCGGGCGCGAGCATCGGTTCATGCGCCCGCAGCGCGTCCGCGTCGAGCGGCTCCGCGCCTGGCATGCGCATCAACGCGCGCTGCGCCGCGCCGAGGTCCGCGCGATGCGCGAGCAGCAGGCTGCCGTCGATGCGCAGCGGCACCGGCCGCGATCCCGTACCCGATCGCGGCAGCGCGGACACGATGACGGGCCACAACGCCAGCGATCGCCAGCCGAGCGCGGCGATCCCGGCGCCGCCTTGCTCCTGCTCGGCGAGCGGGCTGAGCATGCCGGCCGCGCTGAACGCGGCCGCGCCCCGCGCGTCGAACGCGGGGCCGGGACCGGGCGATGCGTCGAAGACCTCGACGCGATGGCCGGCCCGCGCGAGCGTCCACGCGAGCAGCCGCCCGGCGAGCCCCGCCCCGGCGATGGCGATCGTGGCCATCGCGCTCAGGCCTGGCGGATCGGGATGTAGAGCTCGCCGCCGCCGGCGAGGAACTCGGCGCTCTTCTCGCGCATGCCGGCCTGCGCGTCGGCGTCCGCCGGATCGCCGCCGCCGTTCGCCGCCAGCTGCGCGCTGTACTCCCGCACGTCCTGCGTGATCTTCATCGAGCAGAACTTCGGTCCGCACATCGAGCAGAAATGCGCCACCTTCGCGCTGTCCTTGGGCAGCGTCTCGTCGTGGAACTCGCGCGCGGTCTCGGGATCGAGGCCGAGGTTGAACTGGTCCTCCCAGCGGAACTCGAAACGTGCCTTCGACAAGGCGTCGTCGCGCGCCCGGGCCTGCGGGTGTCCCTTGGCGATGTCGGCCGCGTGGGCCGCGATCCGGTAGGCCATCAGCCCCTGCTTGACGTCGTCGCGGTCGGGCAGTCCCAGGTGCTCCTTGGGCGTCACGTAGCACAGCATCGCGCAGCCGAACCAGCCGATCATCGCGGCGCCGATGCCGCTGGTGATGTGGTCATAGCCCGGCGCGATGTCCGTCGTCAGCGGGCCCAGCGTGTAGAACGGCGCCTCGTCGCAGTGCTTGAGCTGCTCGGTCATGTTGGCCTGGATCATGTGCATCGGCACATGGCCCGGGCCTTCGATCATGGTCTGCACGTCGTGCTGCCACGCGATCTTCGTCAGCTCGCCCAGCGTGCGCAGCTCGGCGAACTGGGCCTCGTCGTTGGCGTCCGCCAGCGAGCCCGGCCGCAGCCCGTCGCCCAGCGAGAAGCTGACGTCGTACGCCTTCATGATCTCGCAGATCTCCTCGAAGTGCGTGTACAGGAAGTTCTCGCGGTGGTGCGCGATGCACCACTTCGCCAGGATCGAGCCGCCGCGCGACACGATGCCGGTGCGGCGCTTGACCGTCATCGGCACGAAGGGCAGGCGCACGCCGGCGTGGATGGTGAAGTAGTCGACGCCCTGTTCGGCCTGCTCGATCAGCGTGTCGCGGAAGAGTTCCCAGGTGAGTTCCTCCGCCACGCCGCCGACCTTCTCCAGCGCCTGGTAGATCGGCACGGTGCCGATGGGCACGGGGCTGTTGCGCAGGATCCAGTCGCGCGTCGTGTGGATGTTGCGGCCGGTGGACAGGTCCATCACCGTGTCCGCGCCCCAGCGCGTCGCCCACACGAGCTTCTCGACCTCCTCCTCGATGCCCGAGCTCACCGCGGAGTTGCCGATGTTGGCGTTGACCTTGACCAGGAAGTTGCGGCCGATCGCCATCGGCTCGACTTCCGGATGGTTGATGTTGGCCGGGATGATGGCGCGGCCGCGGGCGACCTCGTCGCGCACGAACTCGGGCGTGATGATCCCGGGGATCTGCGCGCCCAGGCCCTGGCCGCGCAGGCGCTGTTCGCGTTCGGCGTCGGACAGGTACTCGTGCATCCAGGCGCGGCGGCCGTTCTCGCGGATGGCGACGTACTCCATCTCGGCGGTCACGATGCCGCGGCGCGCGTAGTGCATCTGCGAGACGTTGGCGCCGGCCTTCGCGCGGCGCGGCGATCGCGTCAGCGCCGTGCTCTGCGCCCGCAGCGCCTGCTGCTGGGAGGCCTCGCGCAGGCCGTCGTCGAAGAGCTGGATCGGCCGGCCGGTGTAGGGCTCGGTGTCGCCGCGCGACTCGATCCAGGCGGCGCGCGGCGTCGGCAGGCCGCGCCGCACGTCGGTCGCGACGGCGGGGTCGGTGTAGGGTCCCGAGGTGTCGTACACGGCGATGCGTTCGCCGTTGGTCAGCGCGATCTCGCGCAGCGGCACGCGCAGCTGCGGATGCAGCACGCCGGGCTCGTGGGTCTTGGTCGAGGCGGGCAGCGGCGCGCGGCTGGCGGCCAGTCGGGCGTGGAAGTCGTCGGCGGACGGGGTCAGGTCGTTCATCGGGGTCTCCGGTTGGGCGCCGGAGGCTGGACCGATGGGAACGTGGAGGCGTTCGGAACAGGCCCCTTCCTGGACGGGGCGCACGGCGGCGGTGCGGGACCGCGGGGCGTCGGTGCGGGCCGGAGGCCTCGCGATTCGCCGTGGTGCGCCTGGAAGGGCGGGCTCTTCTTACGCCGGTACGAACCGGATCAAGTTCAGCGGGTCCACGGCTTCATCGCCATGTCTCAGCCCGTGCCGGCCGCACGCAAGACGTGCCACCGACCCAGGGCTCCCCGGAGCAGGCGCGCAGTATAGGCCGCGACGCACGCCGGCCGTTGCCGTGCGTGAATTCCTCGACGCAAGCCCGATGTCAAGGACCTTCCGAGGTGTTGTTACATCCTGATTCCGGGGAAACACCGAGGGGCCGTCACCACGGTGACTTCTTACACTGCGGCGCTCATGCCGGGGCGCGAAGAAACCGATTTCAACAGCAGCAGACAAGACCGGCGTTGTCTCCAAGAGAGAGCAACCCAGCGCAATCGAGAGGGTGGAGTGATGAGCAGCCGTAGTCTCCTGAGCGTCCGACGCCGCGGCCTGGCGGCGTGCCAGGTCTTGAGCCTGTCCCTGATCGCGATGGCCGCGCAGGCCCAGACCCCGCAGCCCGCGCCGGCCACATCGGCCGCCGCCGCCGATCCCAAGGCGGTTCCGTTGAGCGATGTCGAGCGCGCCAAGCGCGACGCCGACAAGGTCTTCCAGTGGATCAAGTTCCACGCCGAGAAGGGCGAGAAGAAGCCCGCCGCGCACGAAGCCAAGGCCGAGGCGCCCAAGCCGGTGGCCAAGCCAGTGGCGACGGCCGCGCCGGCACCGGCCGCCGTGGCGCGCCGGCAGGACCTCGATCCCGCGGCGGAGCGCGCGCTGGCGGCGCGCACGGCGGGCAATGCCGCGCAGGACGCGGCGCCGGTGGTCGCGACGGCCGCGCCCGCCCCCGCGGCGATCGGTCAATCGGCGGCACAGACGATCGCGCCGCCGTCGTCCGTGCCGACACCGATGTCGGAAGCGCCGTCGCCGCAGGTCGTGTCGATGGCCGCGCCGTCGACCGCCGCGCCCGCCGGCAAGGCGCCGCCCGAACCGGAGATCGACGACGAACCCGTCCCGCTGAAGCTGCTGCGCAAGGTCGATCCCGAGTACCCGCGTTCGATGCTGGCCCAGCAGCGCGCCGGTTCGGTGCTGGTGCAGTTCACCGTGCGTCCGGATGGCAGCGTCGACACGGTCCAGGCGGTGCGTTCGCCCGACCGCAAGCTCAGCACGGCTGCGGTGAACGCGGTCAAGCAATGGCGCTTCGGGCCCATCCCGGCGCCGCGCCAGGTCAGCGTAGAGATCGGCTTCCAGGTCGAGTGACCTGCCGTCCGGACCCATCGCAGGCGGCGGAACTCAAAGGGCGCAACATGAACTGAAGCGACTTCCACTTGTGAAAAGTCGCCATGCCGAACACGTCCGCTTCTCGAATTGATGTCTTGCCGGCGCTCGCCTTCGTCGCCGACGCGAAGTCCGACTGGATCGCATTGATCCAAGCCCAACAACACTTCGCCGACTTGCCGGGGCTGACCGCGGCAGCCTTTCAACAAGGCCCCGACTTTCCCGAGGCGCGCAAGGAGTTGTTCCGCACCTTCCTGTGGTTGAAGGCGCTGCTGCCGGGTGACGGCGACGTCGCCCTCGTCCGGGCGGCGATCGAAGCGGAAGCGCGTCGGCAGAATGAGCATGCGGGTGCCTTGACGCCGGAGCAGTTCGACCTGTACGGCCAGGGGAAGCGAGATCTGCTGCTGCTGTGCGAGGCGCTGCATCAGGATCAGCGGCCGAGCACCGTGGCGGCTGCCTGTCGGGAGCTCCGTCTGGCATTCGATGGATCCGGCGGCGTCCCGGTACCGCCGGCCGGCGTGATCGCGGGAACGCTCTCGTGCGTGCAGGTGGAGTCCTCCGCGTCGACTCGGCGTCGTTGGGTGCCCTGCAACTCGATGACCTCATCCGTGCCTCTCCCGTCCGCGCCGATGTCCGGCACGCTTGCGTCCAGCGAAGCGACGGACGATCGGGCCCGGAACTCGCCCGATCAACGGCTGGTCGATGGCACGGACCGGCTCGCCAGATTGGCCCGCCAGCACGGCCTGGAGCCCACGCAATCGCTGGAGCATTTCCTGGCCCGGTTCCTGGGAGCGATGCCGCACGGCGGACAGAACGATCCCGTCGGCAATCTGCATCTCTTCGGACTGGACGCCTTGCAGGCCGTGGTGGACGCCGCGGCAGGTCCGGGGAAGGCCTGGCCGGCGTTGCGAACCGCGCTGCGTTTTCTCATCGACGCATTGGGAAAAACCGATGACCCGGCCGGTGCGATCCTGCTTGCCCGCAACGAACTGTCGGCGAAGGCGGTGCTAGGTCTTTCGTGGGCGACGCTTGATCGGATTCGAGGCGACGTGGTCGACAGGGCGGTCCAATCGAGAGGCGCCGCGCTGCTGGCGCAAGAGGGCCTGCCACGGGAAGACCTCGATCGGCTCTTGCACAACGAAGCGATGGCCGTGAAGAACCAGCTGGGCATCGTCGGCGGCATTGACAGCGGCGCCGAGAGTTCTGGCCTGTTCGACACCTCGTCGTCCAGTCTGGCGGAACTGCTGAAGACCTGCGATGGCGCGGTCGAAGCGGCCCTGAGCAAGGGTGCGCGAGGTCGCTGAGGCGCGACGCCAGCTACATCCCGTACATCGCCGCCTGATCCAGCGGTTCCAGCGTCGCGGCCATCGCTTCCAGGAAGAGCCGGGTACGCAGCGGCATCAGGCGGCGCTGCGGGAACACCGCCCAGCAGGTCGAGGGCTCCGCGCACCAGGCGGGCAGCACGCGCAGCAGCTCGCCCCGGTCGACGAAGGCCTGCGCGTACTGGTTGCCGACCCAGGTGATGCCCAGCCCGGCGCGGGCCATCTGCAGCAGCATGTCCGGGGCGTTCACCAGCGTGCGGCTGTCCGGCACGCCGACCCACTCCATGCGCTGGTCCGCCTGGCCGTCGACGATGCCGAACAGCCGCCATGGCAGCGGTTCCCCGGCACGGCTCAGGATCATCAGGCCGTGCATGCTGAGCAGCCCTTCGGGCAACTGCGGCTCGCCGTGCCGTTCCAGGTACTCGGGCGACGCATACAGGCCGCTGCTGAACATCGCCAGCCGCCGCGCGGCCAACTGGCTGTCCGGTGGCAACTGGCCCATGCGCACCGCGATGTCGAACCCCTCGGCGATCAGGTCCACCCGCCGCGGCGAGAGATCGAGTTCCAGCTGCACGTCCGGATAGTCGCCGACGAAACGGCTCAGCATCGGCGTCAGCATCTGGTGCGCGAAGTCCGCCGGCATCGATACCCGCAGCCGCCCCGTCGGCCGCTGTTGCCGGTGCAGCGCCAGCGCCAGCGCGCCGTCCACCTCGCCGGCCAGGACCCGCGCATGGTCCAGCACGCCCTGGCCGAACTCGGTCAGCGTCAGTCGGCGGGTGCTGCGCTGGAGCAGCTTCTCGCCGAGCCGCTCCTCCAGCGCCGCGATCCGGCGCGACACCGTCGATTTCGGGAGCTGCAGCCGCTCCGCCGCGCGGCTGAAGCTGCCGCTCTCCATCACGCGGGCGAAGACCAGCAGGTCGTCGGCGTCGAGGCTCATCGGGCGTCCCAGGATCGTTCCATTGATGGAACAATCTTATCCAGTACAGCGTCTTCCGGTGCTTGGGTGCGATCAATACAGTCCATTCCATCCCATCACACCCCGGCTGATCCAGCCGAAACGCCCGGAGAAACGCACCATGAACATCCTGCAAATCAACTCCAGCGCCCGCCGTCTGCACGAAGGCCAGGGCTCGGTCTCGACTCTGCTGGCCAACGAGATCGTGCAGCAACTGATCGAACGCAACCCCGGCGCCACCACCGTCGTCCACGACCTGGCCGCGCGTCCGCTGCCCGCCATGGACGAAGCCACCATCGGCGCGCTGTTCACCCCCGCCGATGCCCGCACGCAGGCCCAGGCCGATCGCGTCGCGTTCAACGACCAATTGATCGCCGAACTCAAGGCCGCCGACGTCATCGTGCTGACCGCCCCGATGATCAACTTCGGCGTCACCTCGCAGCTGAAGAACTGGATCGACGCGGTCGCTCGCGCCGGTTCCACCTTCAAGTACGGCGCCAATGGCCCCGAAGGCCTGGTCACCGGCAAGCGCGTCATCGTCGTCAGCACCCGCGGTGGGGTCTACCGCGACCAGCCGGCCGACAACATCGTCCCCTACCTGAAGCTCACGCTGGGCTTCCTGGGCATGACCGACGTGAAGTTCGTGCTGGCCGAAGGCCTCAACATGGGCGAGGAAGCCGCCGCCAAGGGCCTGTCCACCGCCCGCGAAGAAATCGCCGCGCTGTTCGGCGAAGCCCAGCCGGCCTGAACGACCGAGCGGGCCCCTCGGGAGGCCGCTCGACTGCCATCGTCGAGCGCGACCTCCACGGGGCATGGGGGATCCCTCCAGGACCCCCAAGCCCCATGCCGGTCCGACCCGCTCGCTGCCAGAGGGCCTTGGTGGGACGACCCGCTCGCTGCCAGAGGGCCTTGGTGGGACGACCCGCTCGCTGCCAGAGGGCCTGGGCGGGCGGGGGGCGGCGCATCGACAATCAACTTTCATCAGTTTCGGAAGGATCCATCATGACCGCCGCCATCCCTGCCACCCCACTTCGGACGCCACGCCAGGTCGAGCGCCTGGTGCAAGGCAAGGCCACCAGCGACGGCGCGGGCGTCAAGCTGACGCGCGTGCTGACGCAGGACCTGCAGCGGCGTCTGGATCCCTTCCTGATGCTGGATGCCTTCGGCACGGACAACGCCGACGACTACATCGCCGGCTTCCCCGACCACCCGCATCGCGGCTTCGAGACCGTGACCTACATGCTCGAAGGTCGGATGCGCCATCGCGATTCGGCCGGCAACGAAGGCCTGCTCGGCACCGGCGGCGTGCAATGGATGACCGCCGGCCGCGGCGTGATCCACTCGGAACTGCCCGAACAGCAGGAAGGCCGCATGGAAGGCTTCCAGCTGTGGCTGAACCTGCCCGGCCGCGACAAGATGCGCGACCCCTGGTACCGCGACATCCCCAGCGCCGAGATCCCCGAACTGACGCTGCCGGGCGCGACGGTCCGCGTGATCGCCGGCGAGAGCCACGGCGTGACCGGCGCAGTCCAGCGCGACGCGACGCAGCCGGTCTATCTCGACGTGCACCTGGATCCGGGCGCGAGCTTCGAGCAGGCCCTGCCGTCGACGCACAACGCATTCCTGTACGTCTATCGCGGCGCGCTGCGCTTCGACACCGGCTGCCTCGTGCCCAGCGGCCGCATGGCCATCCTTGCCAACACGCCGGGCGCGGACGGCGCGCGACTGACCGCGTCGGAGCAGGGCGCCCGCGCGATCCTGATCGCCGGCCAGCCGCTGGGCGAGCCGATCGCCCAGTACGGCCCCTTCGTGATGAACACCGAAGGCGAACTGCTCCAGGCCGTGCGGGACTTCCAGGCCGGCAAGTTCGCCTGAGATCGGACCGCCCCCCAGGACGGGAGGCGGGCTCCCCGGATCGGTGACCGCGTCATCTGCGGGCACGGATTTCAGGCACGCGCGGTCGCCGCGCCCGGCGCGACAAAGCGGAGATGTCTTCCCTTCGCGTCACATGCCGCTGTTCACGCCCCTCCAATCGTCCGCCTTGCGAGGCGAGCCGGCACCCGCCTTCGATCCACACTTCGGTTTTCAGCCTGGCTTCAAGCCCGGCATCGAGCCCGGCATCGAGCCCGGCCGCGAGGTGTCGCCCGCCGCGGGTGAGCGCGACGACGCCGGGGTAGCGGACGCCTCATTCACGCTCGCCGTCGCCTGCTCCGCGCTGTCGTCCTGCGCAAGGGCGTTGGGCGACGACGCGGCGGCGCGGGCCTTCGACGCCTTGCCGGCACGGACCGAGGATGGCGCGGACCTGTTGTCCGACGCCGACCACAGGACCTTCCTCCAGAACGACGGCGCGCACCTGCTGCTGGCCCTGGCGCGATTGGCCGGCAACGAGCTGCTGGATGCGTCGCTGCGGCTGGAGCATCTGCACGACGTGTCGTTGGCCATGGACCTGTGCGTGCCGGGCTGCGCCGCCGCCCTGCGCGACGCGGTGCACACGCTGGGGTGTGCCACCGGCGGCGTGGCGGGGACGGCCGCCCGGCGGCGCGCGGATCTCGTCCGCCAGACGCTGAAGGAGGTCGTGGGCGCCACGATCGGACTCGATCCCGGCGAGGGCGCCCGGACCCTGCGGAACTTCGAATCGCACTACGTCTCGGCCCTGGAGTGCCGCCTCGGACTTCCCTCGGCGGCCACGCTTCCGCAGGACCTCCATTTCGATGCCGGGCGCCTGTCCCCGCGTATCGTGGAGCGCGCCCGCCACGAGCTGCGACGGCGCGTGACGCCGGCGGCGATCGCGCGGTCGATCGCGGAAGACGCCCTTGAAGGACTGCGCGCTCGCCTGATGGCGATCGGCGTGGACCCGGGACGGGTCTGGCCGGCGACACCCGTGCAGCAGAAGGCCATCGACGAAGGGATCGCCGCGATCGAGTCCGAGCTGGGACTCGTCGGACGCTGGACGCTGTTCAACGAGGGCCCCGAACCCGGACACGCCGGCCTGGTCGGCGACCCGACCCGGCTGGCCGTGCAGGTGCTGCTGAATCTCATGGATGCGGGCGCGGTGCCCGTCAGTCCGATCCGCACGCGCATGACCTGGTCCGTGGCGGGCGAGGTCCGCTGCCTGCGCCAACTGACCGACGGCCTGTGGTGGGTGCAGGTCGGCCGCGACAGGGCCTTCGTGGCCGGCGAGTCGACGTCGCCCGGTGTGCGGCACCTGCGTGAACTCGGCCATGCGCGCCAGTACCTGCTGCTGCGCGACCTCGGCCCCGACGCGCGCGAGGGTCTGGCGCGCATGCCGATCTTCCTGGACAAGGAGGAACTGCTGCCCCAGGTCGCGCCGCGATGGCTGGTGAGCGGGGAACTCGCGCGGGTCTGGTGGCGGCGCATGGGGGAGGCGCGCTGCCGGGATTGGCTGGCCGAGCATCTGGTCCCGACGCTGGCGGAAGACCTGCGTTTCCGGCTGATGGGCGCCGCCGACGATGCGGGCCATGCCTGGGCCTTCGCGCGCCTGCTGCCCGGCAAGGAGGCCGAGGCCGCGCGTGCCTGGATCGCCTGCGACGGGAGCCGCGCCGTCGCGGTCGCCGCCCGGTGCGGCGACACCGCACGGCTGCGGCGCTGGCTGGGGCTGTTGCGGATCGCCGCGCCGATGATGAACGCGCGGCAGCGGAGCGAGGCGCTGGTGGCGCGCGACGACAACGGGCAAAGCGCGCTGGCCTGCCTCATGGACCGGGCCGACGGCGAGGCCGCCGTGCGCGAGCTGCTGGAGGTGATGCTGGACATGCACGACCGGCGTCGACCGCTGCACCGGACCTGGTGGCCGGATGCGTCGACCGTGCTGTCCGGCGGACCGGTCGACGACCTGGGAGCCATCGGCGTCGCGCTCGCGCACGGGCGGTCGTCGACCCTGAGCGTCTATCTCGGCATCCTCGAGCAGGCGCGCCTGGGCGGAAAGCTGGCGGACCCGGACGTGAGGGTCCTGGTCCTGGGCCCGGACGACGGGCTCGGACCGGGTCATTGGCGGGGCTTCGAACTCGCGATGGCGCGCAATCACGGCGATGTCGTGCGGGTCTGGACGCAGGCGCTGATCCACCTGGCGCGGCAGGAGGTGCTGAGCGGCGACGAGCTGAACGACGTGCTGATGGTGAGCCGCGAGGACCGCTCCGGGGTCTATCACGAAGCGATGCGCACGGGCGCGACCGAGGCCGCCTGGCACTATCGCGAGGCCTTGCGCGCGGCACGGATCGAGCGTCTGCTGAATCGGGGGCAGATCGCCCGGCTGCTGTGCGGCAGCACCCACGCGCCGCACGCGCTCTCGCTGGCCGCGGAGGCGGGCCATGTGAAGGCGATCGAGGAGCATCTGCGCGACGAACTGCCGCTGCTGGACCTGCCGTTCGACTGGAACGTGGACAGCGTCGAGCGTCAGCGCTGGCACGCACGCGGCGGACATGCCGCCCTCGGCGCCGCGCTGCGGCACGGTCAGGCGGACGCGGTGAGGGCCCTGACCGAGCGCGGCGTCGAGCTCCATCGGGCAGGCTGGCGGCGCGTGCTGTTCCCGGCGTTCATGGGGCTGCACCGCGACAGGCCCGTGCTCCACGAAGCGGTCGCCGCCGGCCACCTCCGCGCGGTGAAGGTCTGTGTGCAGACGCTCGCATCGGCGGTGGCGGACGGCGCGGTGACGCCGCGCGGCCTGACCGCGCTGCTGGCGGCGCGGGCCGTGCGTGGCGATCGGCTCCTGGACATGGCCGCGCTGGCGCTCGACCGCGCGCCGCTCGCCGAACTGCTGGCCGTGATCGTCGACGCGTGCCGCGTCGCGGAACTCGGATCGGCGCATCTGCTGCGCCTGCTGGGGCCGGCCAGCGACCGCCCGTCCCCGATGGCGGCGGCCCTCCTGGCGGACCGGCCGGGCGCGGTGCGGGAGATCGGCCAGTGCCTGCTGCGCCTGGGCGGCGAGGGTCGCCTGGTGCCGCGCGACCTGCGCAAGCTGCTGGCGTTGCGCGGCTGGAGCCGCTGGCCGGTCGGCAAGGGCTCGCGGTTGTCGCCGCCGCTGGCGGACCGCCCGCGTCCGCAAGCCGCGATCACGGCCTACGTCGCGATCGTCGCCGAGGCGGTGCGCGATGGCCTGGTGGACGACGACCGAGCGCGCCGCTGGTTGCAGCCGTGGTTGGCGGGGCCGCGGCAGCAGGCTAGCGCGGAGTCTTGAGCGGCGGCACGACCGGCGCGAGCAGCCGCGGACCGTCGAAGCCGCGCACGGCGCCGAAGCGTCCGCCGTCCTCGCGGCTGTTCCATTCCTCGGCGTAGACCTGCATCTCCTCGCGGGTGCGGCCGACGAAGTTCCAGAACAGCAGGACCGGCTCGCCGAAGGGCGGACCGCCCAGCAGCAGCACGCGGCTCTTGCCGCCGCCCGACAGCAGGCGCAGCGACTGCGCGCCCGGCGCGATGTACAGCAACTCCCCGGGGGTGCTCATGCCGGTGGACTCGCCGTCCAGCGTCGCCGACAGCTCGCCCTCCAGCACCATCAGGCCGTACTCGTGGTCGGGACGCAGCGGGATCGTCGCCTCGGCGCCGCGCGTGGCGCTCAGGTCCACGCCCAGCAGCGGCGTGTGGCTGGGCACGGGCGAGCGTTGGCCGCCGAACTCGCCGACCAGCAGCATCGTGTCGAAGCCGCCGGTCGCGAAGGACGGCAGTTCGGGGAAGTGCTCGAAGGCCGGTTCGCGGTGGCGGACCGCGTCGGGCAGGGCGATCCAGAGCTGCGCCAGCTGGATCCGGTCCGACTGCGATTCCTCGGTGTGGCTGATGCCGCGGCCCGCCGTCATCAGGTTGACCTGGCCCGGACGCAGCATCTGCTCGGAGCCGAGGCTGTCGCGGTGCAGCACCTCGCCCTCGATCATCCAGCTGAAGGTCTGCAGGCCGGTGTGCGGATGCGGACCGACGCGCATCGCCGACTCGGGCGTGAGGTCCGCCGGGCCGGCGTGGTCGAGGAAACACCAGGCGCCGATCATGCGGCGCTTCGGCGTCGGGACCGCGCGCCGGATGGTCAGGCCGCCGACATCGCCCAGGTGCGCGGCGATGCGCTCCCAGCGCGCGGGGACGGGATCGGCCGGGACGCCGGCGGCGGGATCGTGGGGGACGCTCATGGCGTGGCTCCTTGGGCGAGGTCGTCGAGGATGGGGCAATCGGGGCGGTCGTCGCCGTGGCAGCAGTGCGCGAGCTCGGCCAGCGCGCGGCGCATCGCCTGCATCTCGGCCAGACGGCGGTCGAGGTCGGCGATGTGCGTTTCGGCGATGCGCTTGACCTGGCCGCTGGCGCGGCGGCGGTTCTGCCAGAGCTTGAGCAGCTCGGCGATCTCCGCCATCGAGAAGCCGAGGTCGCGCGCGCGGCGGATGAAGCGCAGCGTGTGCACCTCCTTCTCGCCGTAGAGCCGGTAGCCGGACTCTGTGCGGGCCACCGGCGGCAGCAGGCCCAGCGACTCGTAGTGGCGCAGCATCTTCGGCGACACGCCGGAACGCTCGGCCGCCTGGCCAATCGTGAGGGACGCGGTCATCGCGCGACTCCTTGCCAACGCTTGAGCAGCAGCGCGTTGGCCAGCACGGAGACGCTGGACAGCGCCATCGCCGCGCCGGCGATCACCGGGCTGAGCAGGCCCAGCGCCGCGAGCGGCACGCCCAGCAGGTTGTAGATGAAGGCCCAGAACAGGTTCTGGCGGATCTTGGCGACGGTCGCCCGCGACAGCGCGATCGCATCGGCGACCAGGCGCGGATCGCCGCGCATCAGCGTGATGCCGGCCGCCTCCATCGCGACGTCGGTGCCGCCACCCATCGCCAGGCCCACGTCCGCGGCCGCCAGCGCGGGCGCGTCGTTGATGCCGTCGCCGACCATGGCCACGGGCGTGCCGTCCGCGCGCAGCTCGGCCACGATGCGGGCCTTGTCCTCGGGCAGCAGCTCGGCGCGGACCTCGTCGATGCCCAGCGCCGCGCCCACGGCCTTCGCCGCCGCGGTGTTGTCGCCGCTGAGCATCAGCGTGCGCAGGCCCAGCGCCTTCAGTCCGGCGATGGCCTGGGCCGAGCCGGCCTTCGCGCGGTCGCCGAAGGCCAGCATCGCCAGCAGCACCGGCACGCCCGGGCCGTCGAGGGCCGCCAGACACGACAGCGTCCGGCCCTGCGCCATCGCCGCATCGGCGTGCGCCCGCAGCGGCGCCAGGTCGACGCCGAGTTCGTTCATCCAGCGCTCGCTGCCCAGCATCAAGGCCTGGGCCTGGACGCGTCCTTCGACGCCGCGCCCCGCGATCGCGCGCACCTGGGCGGCCGGCGCCGTCGTCAACGATCGTTCGAATGCAGCGTCGCGCACCGCGCGGGCCAGCGGATGTTCGCTGCCCAGCTGCAGCGCCGCGGCCAGGCCCAGCATGTCGGCCTCCTGGCGTCCGGGCGCGGGCACGAAGTCGGTCAGGCGCGGCTTGCCTTCCGTCAGCGTGCCGGTCTTGTCGAACACGACCAGCTCGACGCGGCGCGCCTGTTCGAGCGCCTCGGCGTCCTTGATCAGCAGCCCGCGCCGCGCGGCGACGCCGGTGCCGACCATGATCGCGGCCGGTGTCGCCAGGCCCAGCGCGCAGGGGCAGGCGATCACCAGCACGGCCACGGCATGGATCAGCGCGCGTTCCCAGTCGCCGGTCGACAGGCCCCAGGCGAGCAGCGTGAGCGTCGCGATGCCCAGCACCGCCGGCACGAAGACGGCGCTGACCCGGTCCACCAGGCGTTGGATCGGCGCCTTGTGCGCCTGCGCGGATTCGACGAGGCGCACGATCCGGGACAGCGTCGACTCCGCGCCCAGCGCGGTGACCTCGACCAGCAGCAGGCCGTCGCCATTGACGGCGCCGCCGACGACGCGGTCGCCCTCGGCCTTGTCGACCGGCAGGCTCTCGCCGCTGATCAGCGATTCGTCGACCTGGCTGTGGCCCTCGCGGATGCGGCCGTCGGCGGGGATGCGCTCGCCGGGACGCACGACCATCAGGTCCTTGAGCCGCAACTGCGCGAGCGGGATCTCGACGTCCAGCGCGGGAGGCGTTGCATCGGCGGATCCGGCGGACGCGGCGTGACTGCGGCGCACGCGGGCCGACTCCGGGCGAAGCTGCTTGAGCGCGGCGATGGCACTGAGGGTCTGGCGCTTGGCGCGGCCTTCGAGCCACTTGCCCAGCAGCACCAGCGTGATGACGGCGGCGGCCGATTCGAAGTACAGCGCCGGGCTCGCCGGGCCCTGCCGCAGGAGTTCGTAGACGCTCAGGCCGTAGGCCGCGCTGGTGCCCAGCGCGACGAGCAGGTCCATGTTGCCGCTGCGGTCCTTCACGGCGGCCCAGCCGGCGCGGTAGAAGCGCGCGCCGAGCCAGAACTGCACCGGTGTCGCCAGCGCCAGCTGCCACCAGCCGGAGAGCATCCAGTGGGCGCCCCAGGCCATGGCGATCATCGGCGCGATCAGCGGCAGCGTCAGCAGCGCGGCGGTCAGCACCGGCCAGCCGGTGGCGGACCAGGGGGGAGGCGGGGGCGGCGTGTCGTCCTCGCGGACGATCTCGCGGGCCTCGTAGCCGGCCTTGGCGATTGCCGCCACCAGCGCCGCGGCGTCGACGCCGGGCTGCAGGCGCACGGTGGCGCTCTCGGTGGCGAGGTTGACCTCGGCGCCCTCGACGCCGGGCACCTTGCGCAGCGCGCGCTCGACGCGGTTGACGCAGCTGGCGCAGGTCATGCCGGACACCGCGAGCTGGTGCTCGGCAAGGGATCCGGCCGGCGACGTGGCCGCGGAGGAGGGGGTGGTGGCGATGTTCATGGCGACAGTCTCAAGCTTGCCATGATGGGAAGGTCAAGGCCATGCCCCGGATCCCGCAGACGCGCTTGACCTTCCCACGATGGCAAGGTCTACCCTTGAGCCTGTTGATTGACCCAAGGAACCCGACATGCATGAATTCAAGCTCCCCGACATGAGCTGCGGCCACTGCCGCGCCGCGGTGACGGAGGCTGTCAAGGAGGCCGACGCCGACGCCGCGGTGGACGTCGACCTGTCGCAGAAGACGGTGAAGGTCGAGAGCGGCCTCAGCCGCGAGCAGCTGGCGGGCGTGCTCAGCGAGGCCGGCTACCCGCCGGCCCCCTGAGCAGCTTTCCCGCGTTCAAGCCGGCCTGATCAGGCCTGCTTGAGCGCCTCGCCGTCGAACGGCAGCGCGCGCAGCCGCTTGCCGGTGGCGGCGAAGATCGCGTTGGCCACTGCCGGCGCGATCGGCGGCGTGCCGGGTTCGCCGATGCCGCCGGGCGGCTCGTCGCTCTGCACGATGTGCACGTCGACCTTGGGCATCTCGTTCATCCGCAGCACCGGGTAGTCGTGGAAGTTGCTCTGCTCCACCTTCCCGTCCTTGAACGTGATGCGCCCGTACAGCGCCGCGGACAGGCCGTAGACGATCGCGCCTTCGATCTGCCGGCTGATCGTCTGCGGATTGACGATCTGGCCGCAGTCCACCGCCGCCGTCACCCGGTGGACCCGGATGCCGCCGTCTTTCGCCACGGAGACTTCCGCCACCTCGGCTACCCAGGTGCCGAAGCTTTCCGCCACCGCGATGCCGCGATGCCGGCCCTTGGGCAGCGGCCGGCTCCAGCCGGCTTTCTCCGCCGCCAGCATCAGCACGCCCCGCGCCCGCGGGTGCTTTTCCAGCAGCGACAGCCGGTACTTCAGCGGATCGGCCTTGGCCGCGTGCGCGAGTTCGTCGATGAAGCTCTCGACGAAGAACGCGTTCTGCGAATGCCCCACCGAGCGCCAGAACCACACCTGCGGGCCCGGCTCCGCGCGGCCGTAGGCGATGCGCTGGTTCGGGATCTCGTAGGGATGGTCGGCCAGGCCTTCGACCGCAAAGGAATCGACGCCGCTCTCCGGGATCTTCATGAAGCCCGACGCGGCCATGATCGACGAGGTGGCCACGTCCGCGCGCAGCGCCAGCGGCCGGCCCTTGTCGTCGAGCCCCGCCTCGAAGCGCACGCGCGAGGTCGGCCGGTAGTAGCCGGCCGCCATGTCGTCCTCGCGGGCGTAGACCAGCTTGACCGGGCTGCCGCTGAGCTTGGACAGCAGCGTCGCGTCGATGGTGAAGTCCGGCGCGAAGCGGCGTCCGAAGCCGCCGCCCAGCAGCATCGTGTTGACCTTGACCTTCGCCGGCGTGACCGAGGCGACCTGCGACAGGATGCCCTGCGCCGGGCCCTGGCTCTGCGTGCCGGCCCAGATGGTGACCTCGTCGCCCTTGACCCAGGCCAGGCAGTTCAGCGGTTCCATCGCGGCATGGGCGAGGTAGGGCACGTCGTACTGCGCGGACAGGCTGCGCGCGGCGTTGGCGCTGCCGTCCTTGACGTTGCCCGCCTCGCGCGCGATCGCGGTGGCGTTCTGCAGGCCGTCGTCCAGCACGGCCGACACCTTCTGCGACGACAGATCCGCATGCGCGCCCAGGTCCCATTCGATGCCCAGCGCATCGCGTCCCTGCTTCGCGGCCCAGTAGCCGTCGGCCAGCACGGCCACGCCCGACGGGATCGCGATGACCTTGCGCACGCCCTTGATCGCCTTGGCCTTGCCCTCGTCGAAGGCCTTGGGCTTGGCGCCGGCGATCGGCGCGCGCGCCATCACCGCGACCAGCAGGCCGTCCACGTGCGCGTCGATGCCGAACTTCGCGGTGCCGTTGATCTTGGCGGCGCTGTCCAGGCGCCGCGTGGGCTTGCCCATGATGCGGAACTGCTTGCGGTCCTTCAGCGCGGGCTTGTCCGGCACCGGCTGTTTCGCGGCGGCGGCGACCAGCGAGCCGTAGCTGGCCTTGCGGCCGTTGGGCCCGAGCACCTGGCCGCGCTCGGTGCGCAGCGACGCGGCGTCGACCTGCCATTGCTGCGCCGCCGCGGCGACCAGCATCTGGCGCGCCGCGGCGCCGGCCTGGCGCACCGGCGTCCAGTGCGCGCGCACCGTCGTGCTGCCGCCGGTGGCCTGCATGCCGAACATCGGGTTGTTGTAGGCCGCGTCGGCCGGCGCCTGCTCGACCGAGACCAGCGCCCAGTCGGCGTCCAGCTCCTCGGCCACCATCATGGGGATGGCCGTCAGCACGCCCTGGCCCATCTCGGCCGAGCCGCAGACGACGGTGACCTTGTTGTCGGGCGTGATGCGCAGCCAGGCGTTGGGCGCGAAGGTGTTGCTCGAGGCCGCGCCGGATTGCGCCAGCGCGGCGCGGGTCGCGGCCAGCGGCAGTGCGAAGGAGACCGTCAGCGCCGCGCCGCCCTTGAGCAGCGCGCGGCGGCCGGGGGAGATCGTGCTCATCTCAGCCTCCCTTCGCCAGCGTGGCCGAGGCGTCGTGGATCGCCGCCCGGATCTGGTTGTAGGTGCCGCAGCGGCAGACGTTGCCGCTCATCGCGCCGTCGATGTCGGCGTCGGTGGGCTTCTTCTTGCCGGCCAGCAGCGCGCACGCGCTCATGATCTGGCCGCTCTGGCAGTAGCCGCATTGCGGCACGTCGATCTTGAGCCAGGCGTGCTGCACCGCGCGCCCGGCGGGCGTGGCGCCGACGCCTTCGATCGTGGTGATCTTCTTGCCGGCCGCGGCCTCCAGCGGCGTCTGGCACGAGCGGACCGGCTGGCCGTCCAGGTGCACGGTGCAGGCGCCGCACAGCGCCATGCCGCAACCGAACTTGGTGCCGGTGAGTTGCAGGTCTTCGCGCAGCGCCCACAGCAGGGGCATCTGCGGATCGGCATCGAGCGTCACCGCCTTGCCGTTCACGGTCATCGAAATGGACATGGGTTCCTCCTGGGGGAGCGCCTGGGCGGATCCGCCGCGCCCGATCCTTCTTGCGGGGGTCGGGTCATGCGGCGGGGGTGCGCAAGCGTAGCGCTTCCGTCCTTCGAGCGTGCGGGGTCAGGTCTTGACGGGGCGCGGCAGTCGGAAACCCGTCCCTCGGGGGCCCACGGAAGGGTTCACTCGCAGGAATGGGCGCTCAGCGCACCTTGATGGTGCTGATTTGGGGTGCAAGGGTTTTCCCTTTCTGGCACCGCTGCCATGCCCCGATTCGGGACCCTCTTTGCCCGTTCTTGTGGCAATCGGGCGATAGGCGCCCACCTATGCGAAGGGTGGATGCTGCGTGGTGAACGATTGTTGCTGTTTTGCAATGGATGACGACGGACATGGACGAGGGCCCTGCCCAGAATCCGCCCCCTCGCGCCCCATGGGCGATCCCCCGGGCCGCGACTCCGGCGCCGATCCCGGCGACCGGTCTCCTCGGCCGGTGCCACCCATCCGGCCTTTCATCAATTCGCAAGTGGAAGTATGAGAAAGAACACCCAGCTCTCCCTGTCCCTGGGCGCCGCCGCGGCGCTGCTGTGCTGCACGCAGGTCGCGCAGGCCCAGGCCCAGGACACGACCCAGCTCCAGCGCGTCGAGGTGACCGGTTCCAACATCAAGCGCCTGGCCTCCGAGACGGCCTCGCCGGTGCAGGTCTACAACCGTGAAGAGATCCGCCGCACCGGCGCCAACACCGTGCGCCAGGTGCTGGACACGCTGACCTCGACCTCGAGCACCGAGATCCGCGACGACGGCAACAACACCAGCTTCGCCTCCGGCGCCTCGGGCGTGTCGATGCGCGGCCTGGGCAAGGGCGCCACGCTGGTGCTGCTGAACGGCCGCCGCGTTGCCAACTTCGGCCTGGCCGACGGCGCCAAGGACACCTTCGTCAACGTCGACTCGATCCCGGCCGACGCGGTCGAGCGCGTGGAAGTGCTCAAGGACGGCGCCTCCGCCATCTACGGCTCCGACGCCATGGCCGGCGTGATCAACATCATCACGCGCCGCAGCTACAACGGCGTGGGCGCCTCGGCCAGCTATACCTTCAACGAGAACCCCAGCGTCGGCGCGCAGCGCCAGGCCAGCATCGTGGCCGGTTTCGGCGACCTGGAGAAGGACCGCTTCAACGTCTTCGCCAACATCGAGGCGTACCGCCGCGAGGGCTACACCGTCGCCGACGTCAAGGACGACGTGCCCGCCTGGCACAAGGCCATCTACAACCCGGCCTACGGCGATCCGAGCCTGAGCTCCTTCCCGGGCAACCTGCGCGTGGGCACCCAGCGCGTGCCGGTGGCGGGCTGCACGACGCTGAACTCGGCGGGCCAGTGCGTGACCGACATCAACGGCCTGAACCCGGTCTCGGACCCGGCCAGGCGCGTGAACTTCTTCAGCGCTGCCCGCGCCAAGGTCACCGAGGACATCCAGGCCTTCGCCGAGATCTCGTACTCCAAGACGACGACCGAGTACCGCAACCTGCCGATGACCATCGGCGCCGGCGCCACCTCGCGCTGGTACGACGGCTACAACAAGGTCGCCCAGTCGGTGCCGCATCCGGTGCTGTCCGCCACCAACCCG
This sequence comes from Roseateles sp., assembly GCA_039593255.1. GTDB lineage: Bacteria > Pseudomonadota > Gammaproteobacteria > Burkholderiales > Burkholderiaceae_C > Roseateles. Next base: position 190,915 of record JBCNPQ010000005.1, on the reverse strand, counting down.
GCCAATCCGACCGGCGCGCCCCGCGGCATCGACTACCGCTTCCTGGACGACCCGAGCATCTTCAACTACGACGGCACCGGCAAGCAGTACCGCGTGCTGACCGGCGTGCAGGGCAGCTTCCGCGAGATGGACTGGGAAGTCTCGGTCGGCCGCAACGCCGCCGAGGCCGACAAGCTCAGCCGCTGGGGTTCGCGCGACCTGTTCACCGCCGTGGCGTCGGGCGAGTACAAGATCGGCGGCCCGAACAGCAAGGAACTGCTGGACCGCCTCTTCCCCGTCAACGGCTCCGAAGGCAAGAACCACCAGACCTGGGTGGACGCCAAGCTGAGCGGCGAGCTGTTCCAGCTGCCGGGCGGACCGCTGGCCTTCGCGCTGGGCGCCGAGCATCGCCAGGAAGGCGTGTCGATCAAGTCGACCGACAACGTGCTGAAGGCGCAGATCGTCGGCCGCGGCTCGGTGCTGATCGACGGCGAGCGCAACCTCGACGCCGCCTTCATCGAGCTGAACGCGCCGGTGCTGAAGAAGCTGGAGCTCAACGGCGCGTTGCGCTTCGACAAGGCCACGGGCTTCGACGGCCGCGTGTCGCCCAAGTTCGGCGTCCGTTATGAAGTGCTGCCGCAGCTGCTGCTGCGCGGCACGGTCGCCGGCGGCTTCCGCGCGCCCAACATTCCCGAGACGCTGGGCCAGGTCGGCGTGACCGGCTTCTTCAACAACACGGTCGACCCGCGCCGCTGCGAGACCGCGACCCAGCTGCGCGACATCCTGAAGAACGGCACGGCCGCCGACAAGTCCGACGCCACGCTGGCCTACAACAGCGGCTGCCTGGCCTCGCTGCCGGCGATGATCTCGTCCAATCCCAACCTGAAGCCGGAGACCTCCAGGAGCTTCACGCTGGGCTTCGTGTTCGAGCCGACCAAGAACGCGTCGATCGCCGTCGACTACTTCAAGATCGAGCGCAAGAACGAGATCAACTCGCGTGATCCGTCCTACGTGCTGGAGCGCGAAGGCAAGGCCGGCTACGAGGACATGATCAGCCGCGGCCCGGTCACCGCGCAGGAGCAGGCCTGGGTCGACCGCGCCAACCAGCTCTCGGGCGGCAACCTGAGCTGGCAGGCCGGCCAGATCACCTCGCTGCTGCTGCAGTACGAGAACTTCGGCAAGACCGAGACCTCGGGCGTGGACATCGACATCAAGGGCCGCGTCGCGGCCGGTTCGTTCGGCACGCTGAACCTGGGCCTGGCGGCGACCTACGCGCTGACCTACAAGGCCTGGGACATCGACGCGAACAAGTGGCGTCCCAACCAGGTCGGCCTGTACGAGAACCCGCGCCTGAAGGCCGTGTTCTCGGCCGCCTGGAACAAGGGCGACTGGTCGACCGGACTGCGCTTCAACTACACCTCGCGTACCGCGCTCAACCGGGACGAGACGGACCTGGCCGACTGGAGCGAAGCGGCCTGCCAGACCCGCCTGAAGCCGGGCAACCTGGCCTGCTTCATCGACGAGGACCTGCGCACCGACTTCAACCTGGCGTACACCGGGATCAAGAACCTGCGTCTGTCGCTGAACATCCTGAACCTGATGGGCGACGAGCGTCCGGTCAACCTGCGTGACGGCTACAAGTTCCGTCCGCGCAGCTACAAGATCGGCGCGTCCTACGACTTCTGATCGTCGACGATCGCGTCGGATCACTTCCGGCGCGATCCCGCGGACATCGCTTCCGGGTCCCCCGGGACCGGTGTTCCGCCCCCGCAAAGCCTGGCCCTCGCCAGGCTTTTTTTCGTCCGCGCCGGCCGGTCGGACTGACACGAGGACTGACACGAGGAGTGACACGAAAGAGGGACTTCGGCCTGTCTTTCGGCATCACCGGTGCCTTGGTCATGCGAAAGACCCGACGTATCCGTGTGATTTGCGCCTGCATTTGAGGGGGTTTGTGGGGATAGGGTTCCCCCTGCTTTGACCCATGACTTTCGGGTTTCTTCTTATAGGTGTGTCGCTGTTTTGCTGCGCGATGTGCCAAATGTTTAAGTCGGTGAACCACACGTTTGAGCTACTGAAAAAATCGGTCCACGCATCGCACCGTGCACATCGAGCGAGGTGCGCTCTGCAACCGTTCGGGAAACAGCGCCTTGACCGGGCGCCACCCATTTCAAAAGAGGACCGTCCATGTCTCGTCAACTTACCCACAGGGCCCTGGTACTCACCAGCATTGCGATCGCCAGCACGCTGGCCTGCGGCGTGGCCGCCGCGCAGGAATCGCAGCAGTTGGAGCGTGTCGAAGTCACGGGCTCGAACATTCGCCGCACGACCGCCGAGGGCACCTCGCCGATCGACCGGATCACCGCCGCCGAAATCCGCGCCAGCGGTGCGAAGACCGCCCTGGAGCTGATGAAGATGGTCCCCGCGCTGGGCACCGACGGTTTCTTCGACACGCCGGGACAGAACGGCTTCTCGCGCGGCGTCGCCACCGCCTCGCTGCGCGGCCTGGGCTCCACGTCGACCCTGGTGCTGCTGAACGGTCGCCGCCTGACGCCGGCCGCCTATGCGAACCCGAACAACGGCACCTCGACGCTGTACGACCTGAACACCATCCCGGTGTCCGCGCTGGAGCGCGTCGAGATCTTCAAGGACGGCGCCTCGGCGGTGTACGGCTCCGACGCGGTCGGCGGCGTGATCAACTTCATCACGAAGAACGACTACCAGGGCATCCAGATGGGCGCCACGGTGGGGGCGAACGACGACGGCGAGTTCAGCCGCCAGACCGTCAACGGCGCCTTCGGCTTCGGCGACTTCGCCAAGGACGGCTTCAACGTCCTGGTCAGCGCGGACATCACGCATCGCGGCCGCACCATGACCCGCGACGTCAAGGACATCCACAGCGATGACTACCGCGCGATCAACCTGCGACTCAACCCGTATGGCTCGTTCGTGTCCGCGTCGCCCTTCTTCACCCGTGAAGCGACCTCCGGACAGCTGAACTTCACGCAGACGGCCAGCAGCGTCATCAACCAACGCAACTGCGATCCGTCGCAGCAGATCACCGGCGGCGCCCAGTACGGCAATACCGGCCAGCCGACCCTGGGTCGCACCTTCTGCAACTTCGTCCTCGACGACTACAACGAGGCGCAGAACAAGGGCACCGACGGCAGCCTGATTTCCCGGGCCACCTTCCGTGTCACCAACGACATCACCGCCTTCGCCGAAGCCGGCTATGCCCGCACGGAACGCGACTACCTCGGCGCGCCGCGCACGATCAGCGGCTTGAGCCCGAGCAGCAACTTCCTGCTGGGCAACGTGGCACCGTCGTTCCAGCCCATCCTGGAAATCGGCCATCCCGACAATCCGTTCCCGAACGCCCGCGCCGCGGTGCAGATGCGTTTCGAGAACATCCGCGGCGGCAGCGAGCTGACCAACCAGCAGTACCGCGCGCTGGGCGGGGTGAAGGGCACGACCGGCAACTTCGACTGGGAAAGCGCCGTCCTGTGGAACAAGGCCAAGCGCGAGGAAACCAGCTTCGGCTTCCTGAACCTGGACGTGCTGCGCACCATGCTCGGCCCCAACGGCCGCACGCTGGCGCAGATCGCCGCCGATCCCAACCTGTCGCGTCCGCTGACCAACAACGCCGACGCCTCGATCTGGCAATGGGACGCGAAGGTCGCGACCGAATTCGGCTCGCTGCCCGGTGGCGCCATCGGGGCAGCCGCGGGCGTGGAGATCCGTCGCGAAACGCTGGAGATCACGCCTGACACGCTGAACGCGACCGGCAAGATCCTGGGGCTGGCCAACACGCAGATCGACGGTGCCCGTACCGTGAAGTCGGCGTTCGTCGAGCTCCGCACGCCCTGGTTCAAGTCCTTCGAAATGGACTTCGCCGGCCGCGCGGACAAGTATCCCGGCATCAAGACCAACTTCGTGCCCAAGGTCGGCGCGAAGTGGACGGTGGTCCCGCAGCTGTCGTTCCGCGGCACCTACTCCGAGGGCTTCCGCGCCCCGGCCGTGTCGCAGATCGCTCCCGGCGGCGCCCAGTACTTCGTCAACAACGTCGTCGATCCGCTGCGTTGCGAGGAAGACGGCACGACGCCCAAGCCGGGCGCGGCGACCTCCGATTGCGCGAAGAGCGTGGCCGGCGTGGGCACCTCCAATCCCGAGCTCAAGCCCGAGAAGTCCAAGAGCCATTCGTTCGGCGTGATCTTCTCGCCCAACAAGCATGTGGACTTCCTGATCGACTACTTCAACATCAAGAAGAGGGGCGAGGTCGCGCTGCTGGACGTGCAGAGCGTGGTCGACCACCCCGAGCGTTATCCCGGCCTGATCCTGCGCGACACCAACCCGTCGCTGCAGTTGCCGGGCGTGGCGAACTCCGGTCCGCTGCTGTTCGTGCAGACGCCTTGGGTGAACCAGGGCAGCACGGAGGTGTCGGGCATCGACTTCGAGGTCAAGACCAACATGATCCCGAAGGAAGGCCTGCGCTGGACCAACCAGCTGCGCGGCACCTACATGACCCGCTACAGCCGCGAGGAGCACGTCGGCGATGCGCGCAACAACCTGGTCGGCACCAACGGCGGCCTGGCGGACTGGGCCACCTCGGTCGGCGACACGCCGCGCCTGAAGTTCCGTGCGACCTCGACGCTGGAGATCGACGGTCGCCACTCGATCATGGGCGCGATGAACTGGGTGAGCGGCGTGTCCTTCATCCGCCGCATGGACGGCGCGGTGCCCGAGTACTACTCGGGCAACACCTGCAACTGGGGCGGCGCCAACCCGGACGGCCTGACCGGCCGGTCGGTGCTGGGCGTGGCGCCGACGCCGACCAACGGCCGCGACCTGTACATCAACCGCTATCCGAGCTGCTCGGTCGGCAAGTGGATGACCTTCGACCTGGGCTACACGTACACGGGCTTCAAGGACCTGTCGCTGTCGCTGAACATCCAGAACGTGATGGACGAGAAGGCGCCGTACTACCCCGGCGGCAACACGGCCGCCAACACGATCCTGGGCTGGAATCCGGGCATGCACAACGGCACCGGCCGCTACTGGACGTTCTCGGCGAACTACACCTTCAAGTGATCGATGCCGGCTGCGGCCGGTTCGCACTCACCAACCCAAAGGGACCGCAAGGTCCCTTTTTTCGTTGGTGCGTCGACAGCGACGGCGCTTCGGCTTCGCGGGCATGGGCGCGTGCACACGCTCCTGGTCCTTGGAGTGCGCGAAGCGCGCCGCCAGCGCGTCGATGAACAGCCGCGTGCGCGCCGGCAGCAGGCGCCGCGACGGGAACACCAGCTGCAGCGGCCCGACCTCGCCGGCCCATTCGGGCAGGATTTCGACAAGGCGGCCGTCGGCGAGTTCGTCGACGACATCCCACACGGAGCGGCGCACCAGGCCCAGTCCGGCCAGGGCCCAATCGTGTGCCTGCTCGCCGTTGTCGGTGACGAGCCGGCCCTGCACGGTGACCGTGCGCGGCGTGGTCGAGACCGACGGATCGGCGGGCATGAACAGCCAGTCCGACTGACGCGTGGCGATGCGCTCCTGCAGGATGCAGTCGTGGCCGGCGAGGTCCTCGAGCGTGCGCGGCGTGCCGCGGCGGCGCAGGTAGTCGGGCGTGGCGCACAGCACGCGGCGGTTGGGACCGAGACGGCGGGCGACCAGCCGCGAGTCGGCCGGCCCGCCGATGCGCACGGCGCAGTCGAAGCCTTCCTCGATCAGGTCGACCAAGGCGTCGGACAGCGAGACCTGGACGGTGACCTCGGGATGGGCGCGCATGAACTCGGCGGCCAGCGGCCCGACGCAGCGCCGGCCCAGCGCGACGGTGGAGGTGACGCGCAGCAGGCCGCGCGCCTGCTGGCGGCCCTGGGTGAGTTCGGCCTCGGCGTCGTCGATGTCGGCGAGGATGCCCTGGCAGCGCTCGAGGTAGATCGCGCCTTCGTCGGTCAGCGCCAGGCGGCGCGAGCTGCGCTGCAGCAGCCGCACGCCCAGGCGCGCCTCCAGCCGCGCGAGCCGCTTGCTGCCGACGGCCGGCGAGAAGCCCAGTTCCCGTCCCGCCGCGGACAGGCTGCCCGCCGCGACGGCCCGCACGAACAGGCGCATGTCATCGAGTTCATTCATTCCGCGTCTCCGGTCGGGGCTGCATCATGCGGCCGCCATCTTTTCGATTCTGGAACAGATGCTTCTCTCCTTGGACGGATTCCCATCCCGGGCGCGACAGATCACAGTGAGCCCATCGAATCAACGTTGGAGTCTTCCGTGACCTCCTTCTCTTCCACCCTCGATGCCGGCGAAGGCGCCACACCCGCGGCGTCGCGTGGCTTCCCGCTGCCGATCCTGGCGCTGGCGCTGGCGGCCTTCGCCATCGGCACGACCGAGTTCGTGATCATGGGTCTGCTGCCGGCGATGGCGCAGGACCTGGCGGTCAGCCTGCCGCGCGCCGGGCTGCTGGTGACCGGCTACGCGCTGGGCGTGGCCCTGGGGGCGCCGCCGCTGGCCGCGTTGAGCGCCGGCTGGCCGCGCAAGCGCGCGCTGCTGGTGCTGATCGCGCTGTTCATCGCGGGCAACGTGCTGTCGGCGATCGGCACCGGCTACTGGACGGTGATGGCGGGCCGCATCGTGGCGGCGCTGGCGCATGGATCGTTCTTCGGCATCGGCGCGGTACTGGCGAGCGAGCTGGTCGCGCCGGATCGCAAGGCGGGAGCGATCGCATTGATGTTCACCGGCCTGACGCTGGCGAACGTGCTGGGCGTGCCGCTGGGCAACCTGATCGGCCAGGAATGGGGATGGCGCGCGAGCTTCGCCGCGGTGGCGGGGCTGGGCATCGTGGCGGCCCTCGCGCTGATGGTGCTGCTGCCGAAGGCGAAGGACGCGGACGCCGGTGCGCGCAGGGGCAACGACTGGTCGGTGCTGAAGCGACCTCAGGTGCTGATCGCGCTGGCGCTGACGGCGGTGGGTTTCGGCGGCATCTTCACCGCGTTCACCTTCATCGCGCCGATGCTGGCGGAGGTCACCGGCCTGACGCCGGGTTGGATCACCGGCGTGCTGTTCCTGTTCGGCCTGGGCCTGACGATCGGCAACACGCTGGGCGGCAAGCTGGCGGACTGGAAGCTGATGCCGTCGCTGATGGGCGTGCTGGTCGTGCTGGCGGTGGTGCAGCTGGTGCTGGCGGCGGTGCTGGGCTGGCAGTGGGCGACGATCGCGACCGTCTTCGTCTGGGGCATGGCGGCCTTCGCGACGGTGCCGGGCCTGCAGATGCGGATGATGCAGCAGGCGCCCGATGCGCCGGCGCTGGTGTCGACGCTCAACATCGCGGCGTTCAACCTGGGCAATGCCGGTGGCGCGTGGCTGGGGGGATGGATGCTGACGCATGGTGCGTCGCTGCGCGCGCTGCCGGTGGCGGGGGCAGGGCTTGCCATGGTCGGACTCGGCCTCGCGGTACTCAGTGTTGTCATCGAACGGCGGGCTCGCTGACTCCAGCGACAGTGCTGACCGATCTCGTCGATCAGGAGGTCGAAGCGCAGCAGGGCTCGCGGACGCCATTCCGAAAGTCGGAGCCGTCATCGTTCCCGAACAGAGGTGGTCGAGCGATGACCTCAACTGCTGTTCTTTTGACCTTCCCAGGTCTTGCGCACCGCGGCGCGCGGTGCTGAGGGTCAGGACTTGCCGTCCACGGCGCGATCGGCCAGCGCCTCCGTCACGCGCGCCTTCAGCCGTCGCAGCGCCTGGAGTTCCTGGTCCGGCGCCTGCAGCGCCGGCCACAGCAGCGCGACCAGGTCGCGCGCCGCAGCGTCCACCTGGATCTGCCGGCCGGCGATGATCACCTCCCAGAGCATGTGCTCCATCGGCCCGAACACCAGCGAGCGCAGCAGTCGCAGCGGAATGTCCTGCCGGACCTCGCCCTGCGCCTGACCGCGCGCGAGCAGGTCCATCAGCGGCGCCGTGTAGCGGCGCTGCAGGTCGACGAAGGCCGCGCCGAAATCCTGACCGTCGGCGCGTGTCACCGGCGCCTCGCGCTTGCGGCCTTCCGACAGCACCAGCTCGCACAGCCCCGTGCCCTGGATCAGGAACAGCCGCAGGTGGGTGTGCACGACGAACTCCAGCTGGTCCCGGATCGGCCGCTCGCGCGGCAGGCCCGATTCGATCGCCTCGATGATCTCGTCGTACCAGTCGCCGATCACCCGCATGCACAACTCGCGCTTGCCGCGGAAGTAGGTGAAGACCGTCGCCTCCGAGATGCCCAGCCGCTGCGCGATCTCCGTGGTCGTCGCGCGCTCGTAGCCGCGCTCGGCGAAGACGGCGCGGCTCTCGCGCAGGATGTCCTTGACCCGCTGCCCGGCCTTCGCGCTGACCGGCGAGCGGCGTTGCGCGGGCAGGGCGGCCGTGGACGGGGAGTCCGGGCCGGCGGCCAGGCGGGAAGTCGGGGCGGGGCTCATGTGGGGCGCATTCTCCTGTTTTCTTGAGCCCGGCTCAAGTCTGCGCGCCCACGGATTGGAAACCCCCGCTTTCTGCCGTATGCTTCGCGCCTTGCGTCCGGCTGGCGATCCTGGCCGGGCGCCTTCAGCACGCGCTTCCCGCATCGAATTGAGCGCGGCTCACAAGTCCGGAGACCCATCACCATGCCCCAGCTGACCACCAAGCTCAACGCCCGCTCGGCCGACTTCAAGGCCAACGCGGACGCGATGCGCGGCCTGATCGACGACCTCAACGCCCGGCTGGCGAAGATCGCCGAAGGCGGCGGCGAGGCCGCGCGCGCCAAGCATGTGGCGCGGGGCAAGCTGCTGCCGCGGGACCGCGTGGAGATGCTGCTCGACCCGGGCACGCCCTTCCTGGAGCTGGCGCCGCTGGCGGGCCTGGACATGTATGACAACGCCGCCCCGGGCGGCGGCGTGATCGCGGGCATCGGCCGGGTGTCCGGCGTCGAGTGCGTGATCGTCTGCAACGACGCCACCGTCAAGGGCGGCACCTACTACCCGATCACCGTCAAGAAGCACCTGCGCGCGCAGGAGATCGCGGCCCAGAACCGCCTGCCCTGCCTCTACCTGGTGGACAGCGGCGGCGCCAACCTGCCCAACCAGGACGAGGTCTTCCCGGACCGCGACCACTTCGGCCGCATCTTCTTCAACCAGGCCAACCTGTCGGCCCAGGGCATCCCGCAGATCGCCGTGGTGATGGGCTCCTGCACCGCCGGTGGCGCCTACGTGCCGGCGATGAGCGACGAGACGGTGATCGTCAGGAACCAGGGCACGATCTTCCTGGGCGGCCCGCCGCTGGTGAAGGCCGCGACCGGCGAGGTCGTCAGCGCCGAGGACCTGGGCGGCGGCGACGTGCACACGCGCCTGTCCGGCGTGGCCGACCACCTGGCCGAGAACGACACCCATGCGCTGGCGATCGCGCGCCAGTCCGTGGCGCGGCTGAACTGGCGCAAGCAGGGCGCGCTGTCGACGCAGCCCGCCCGGGCGCCGGCCTACGACCCCGCCGAGCTGCACGGCGTGATCCCGACCGACACGCGCAAGCCCTTCGACGTGCGCGAGGTCATCGCCCGCATCGTCGACGGCAGCGATTTCGACGAGTTCAAGGCCCGCTACGGCAACACGCTGGTCTGCGGCTTCGCCCACATCGAGGGCATGCCGGTGGGCATCGTCGCCAACAACGGCATCCTGTTCGCCGAGAGCGCCAACAAGGGCGCCCATTTCATCGAGCTGTGCTGCCAGCGCAAGATCCCGCTGGTGTTCCTGCAGAACATCACCGGCTTCATGGTCGGCCGCAAGTACGAGAACGAAGGCATCGCCCGCGCCGGCGCCAAGATGGTGACGGCGGTGGCCTGCGCGCAGGTGCCCAAGTTCACCGTGATCATCGGCGGCAGCTTCGGCGCCGGGAACTACGGCATGTGCGGCCGCGCCTACTCGCCGCGCTTCCTGTGGATGTGGCCGAACGCCCGCATCTCGGTGATGGGCGGCGAACAGGCCGCGTCCGTGCTGGCCACGGTCAAGCGCGACGGCATCGAGGGCAAGGGCGGCCAGTGGTCCGCCGACGAGGAAGAAGCCTTCAAGGCGCCGATCCGCAAGCAGTACGAGGACCAGGGCCATCCGTACTACGCCAGCGCCCGGCTGTGGGACGACGGCGTGATCGACCCGGCCGACACGCGCCGCGTGCTGGCGCTGGGCCTGTCCGCCGCGCTGAACGCCGAGATCCCCGAGACGAAGTTCGGCGTGTTCCGGATGTAAGGTGCCGGACTTCCGACTTCCCCGCCGCTCCCGCCGCTCCCGACGATGACCGACATCACCCTGCGCCCGCTGATCGCCTCCGACTCCCTCGAGGCCCTGACCGCGCTGCTGCACGCGTCCTACGCGTCGCTGGCGGCGCAGGGGTGGAACTTCACGGCCGTCGACCAGAGCGTGCAGACGACGCGCGAACGCGTGGCGTCGGGGCAGGCCTTCGTGGCGCTCGGCGGCGCGGGGGAACTGGTCGGCACGGTGACGATCGCGCCGCCGAAACGGCCCGACGGCCGCTACCTCGGCGACCCGGTGCCCGCCTGCTACACGCAGGCCGATACCGCCATCCTGGCCCAGCTCGCGGTGCATCCCTCGTGTCGCGGCCAGGGCGTCGCCGAGCGGCTCATGGACATGGCCGAGGACTGGGCGCGCGCGCAGGGCTACGCGCACGTGGCCCTGGACACCGCCGTCCCCGCCGAGGCGCTGCGCCGCCGCTACGAGCGCCGCGGCTATGTGCTGATCGGCGACGTGCAATGGGCCGGCAAGACCTATCCCAGCGTGCTGATGCGCAAGGCGCTCGGCCGCGACACCCTGACGGAGACCGCCGCATGAAGCTGCTCGCACTGTCCCTGGCCGCGCTGGTGACGGCGCTGGCGGCCTCCGCGCCGGAGGCCCGCGCGCAGGACGCGACGGTCGGCGAATCCGTGCCGGCGACGCCGGGCGCGTCGGTTCGCCTGGCCGCGGACATTCGCGAGGCCGTCGTCCGCGTGCCCGTGAGCGTCGAGAACCACATCGGCCGCACGATCCAGGCCGACGTGGTCGTGACGACCTTCCGCCCGGCCGGGCCGGGGCCGTTCCCGCTGGCGGTGCTGAATCACGGTCGTCCGGTGTCGGAGCTGGACCGCGCCGCGATGAAGCGCCAGCGGCTCGAGGGTGCGGCGCGGTTCTTCGTCCGCAAGGGTTTCGCCGTCGCGGTGCCGACGCGCATCGGCTACGGTGAACTGGCGGGCGCCGGCGATCCCGAAGCCAGCGTCAAGTGCGACGCGCCCCGCTACGAGACGGCCGCGAACGCGGCGGCCGCGCAGGTCGCGGCGGTCGTGCGCTTCATGCAGTCCGCCGCCGACATCGACGCCCGCCGCGTCGTGATCGCCGGCCAGTCGCTGGGCGGCTTCGCCACGATGGCCGCGACCGGCGAGCGCCTGCCCGGCGTGGTCGCGGCGATCGACTTCGCCGGCGGCCACGGCGGCAATCCCGACACCCACACCGGCGAGCCCTGCCGGCCCGACGAGCTCGCCCGCCGCTTCGCCGACTTCGGCCGCCGCGCGGCGCAGGGCGGCCAGCCGGTGCCTACGCTGTGGGTCTTCACCGAGAACGACCGCTTCATCTCGCCGCGCCACCAGGAGCGCTGGTCCGCCGCCTACCGCGAGGCCGGCGGCCTGGCGCAGACGCGGCGGATGCCCGCCTTCGGCGAGGACGGGCACCAGCTCTTCGCCAAGGGCAACGACCTCTGGCAGCCGATCGTCGACGAGTTCCTGAAGCCGCTGGGTTTCCCGATTCCCGGCGCGCTGCAGGTGGCCGACGGCGGCGGCGCCGCGGTCGAGGACACGGCCGCGCTGCCGGCCGACGGCCGCGTGCTCAACGGCTACCGCAAGTTCCTGGCCGCGAAGGAGCCGCGCGCCTTCGCCACCAACGGCAGTCACTGGGGCCTGGCGATCGGCGACGACGCGGCCTCGCGTGCGCTCGCCCTCTGCGATCAACACACCGAGAGCGAAGAGCGCTGCCGCCTCTACGCGATCAACCGGACCGTCGTCTGGAGCCACCCATGACCCCATCGATCGATGCCCTGTCCCCGACGACGCTGCGCGTCGAACGCACCGGCGCGAACGACGCCGTCGCCCGCGTCACGCTGAACCGCCCCGACGTCCGCAACGCCTTCAACGACACCGTCATCGGCGAACTGACGACGGTGTTCGAGACGCTGGGCCGGGACGACTCGTTGCGCGCCATCGTGCTGGCCGCCGAGGGCAAGGCCTTCTGCGCCGGCGCCGACCTGAACTGGATGAAGGCGATGGCCGGCTACAGCTGGGACGAGAACCACGCCGACGCCGGCCGCCTCGCCCACATGCTGTGGACGCTCTACAGCTGCCCCGTGCCGGTGATCGCGCGGGTGCAGGGCGACGTCTACGCGGGCGGCGTCGGGCTGGTGTCGGTCTGCGACATCGTCGTCGCGGCCGAGGCCGCCGGCTTCTGCCTGTCCGAGGCCAGGCTCGGTCTGCTGCCGGCGACCATCGGGCCCTACGTCGTGCGCGCGCTCGGCGAGCAGGCCTCGCGCCGCTACTTCGTGACGGCCGAGCGCTTCTCCGCCGCCGAGGCCCATCGGCTGGGCCTGGTCCACGAGCTGGCCGCCGATGCCGAGGCGCTCGACGCGAGGGTCGAGGCGCTGGTCGCCGCGCTGCTGGCCAACGGACCGGCCGCCGTGCGCGCCTGCAAGCGCCTGGTGCAGGACGTGGCCCAAGCGCCCATCACCGAGGCGCTGCGCGACGACACCGCGCGCCGCATCGCCGACATCCGCGCCAGCGCCGAGGGGCGCGAGGGCGTGCAGAGTTTCCTGTCGAAGGGCAAGCCCTCGTGGCTCGCCGGTTCGACCTGACGCGATCGCCCGCTCGAGCGCCGCGTCCTTGTTTTCCCGGAGCAGGTTTCCCGAATGTCCGAAGCAGTACGACAAGACTGGCAGCGCCGCAGCCTCGCGGCGGTCTGGCACCCGTGCACGCAGATGGCGCGCGCGCAGGACGTGCCGCCGCTGCCCATCGCCCGTGGCGAAGGCCCCTGGTTGTTCGACCATGAGGGGCGCCGTTATTTCGACGCCAACAGCTCGTGGTGGGTCAACCTGTTCGGCCACGCCGACAAGGCCCTGAACGACGCGATCAAGCATCAGCTCGACACGTTGCCGCACGTGATGCTGGCCGGCTGCACGCACGAGCCGGCGGTGCGGCTGTCCGAACGCCTGTCCGCGCGCACCGGCGGGGCGCTCGGGCACCTGTTCTTCGGCAGCGACGGCGCGTCGGCCGTCGAGATCGCGCTGAAGCAGAGCTTCCATTCCTGGCGCAACCGCGGCCGCGCGGACAAGCGCGAGTTCGTCTGCCTGAAGAACGGCTATCACGGCGAGACCATCGGCGCCTTGGCCGTCACCGATGTCGCGATCTTCCGCGACGCCTACGACCCGCTGCTGATGCGCAGCCACATCGTGGGCTCGCCGGACCAGCGCCTGGGCAACGAGGCGCAGGCCATCGAGGAGATGCGTGCGCTGCTGGCGGAGCGGCACGACCACATCGCCGCCGTGATCGTCGAGCCGCTGGTGCAGGGGGCCGCGGGCATGTCCATGTATGCGCCGGGCTACCTGCAGGCGCTGCGCGCGCTGTGCACCGAGTTCGGCGTGCACCTGATCGCCGACGAGATCGCCGTCGGCTGCGGCCGCACCGGCACCTTCTTCGCGTGGGAACAGACCCTGCCGGCCGCGCAGGCCGCCAAGGCCACGAAGTCGGACTGGCCCGACTTCCTGCTGCTGTCCAAGGGCATCACCGGCGGCACGATGCCGCTGTCGCTGGTGATGACGACCGACGAGGTCTACGAGGCCTTCTGGTCGCAGGACGTGACGCGGGGCTTCCTGCACTCGCACAGCTATACCGGCAATCCGCTGGCGTGCGCGGCGGCGAACGCGGTGCTGGACCGCTTCGATGCCGGCCAGCTCGAACGCAACCGGCAGCAGGCCGCTTGGCTCACCGAAGCCTTCGCGCCGCTGGCGGCCGATTCACGCCTTGTCCATCTTCGTCAGCGCGGGATGATCCTCGCCTTCGACATCAACCCGAAGACGACGGCGCCCGTCGAACGTTTCTCCGAGAAGTTCCACCTCGCCGCCCGGAAGCACGAGTTGCTGATCCGTCCGATCGGCCAGACCGTGTACCTGATGCCGCCCTACCTGATCGATGAGGACGCCGCGCGCTTCCTCGCGGCCGCCGTGGCGGCGACGCTGGAGGAGGTGCTCCATGCTGCTTGAGCATCTGAAGACCAAGCTGGACGCGATCCGCGACCAGGACCTGACGCGCTTCACCCGCATCGCCGAGACCGGCACCGCGCCGCACCAGACGGTGCGCGGCGCCGACGGCGTCGCGCGCGAGCTGACGATGTTCTGCAGCAACGACTACCTCGGCCTGGCCGCGCATCCGGCGCTGACCGCGGCGCTGGTGGAGGGCGCGCAGGTGTACGGCGGCGGCTCGGGCGCGTCGCCGCTGGTGAGCGGGCATTCGCGCGCGCACCACGACGTCGAGGCGCTGCTGGGCCGCTGGTTCGAGCCCCACATCCCGCAGGCGAAGGCCATCGGCTTCTGCACCGGCTACATGGCCAACCTGGCGGTGGTGACCGCGCTGGGCGACGCCGACGCGGAGATCTTCAGCGAGACGCTGAACCATGCCTCGCTGATCGACGGCACGCGGCTGGCGAAGGCCCAGGTCCGGCGCTACGGGCATTGCGACGTCGAGGACCTGCGCCGGCAGCTCGCCGCGAGCACCGCGAAGGTCAAGCTGATCGTCACCGACGCGGTCTTCAGCATGGACGGCGACATCGCGCCGCTGCCCGAGCTGCTGGCCGCGGCCGAAGCCTTCGACGCCTGGCTGATCGTCGATGACGCGCACGGGCTGGGCGTGCTCGGCGAGACCGGCGTGGGCACGCTGGAGCACTTCGACCTGCGCAGCGAGCGCCTGATCCTCGTCGGCACGCTGGGCAAGGCGGCAGGCCTGGCCGGCGCCTTCGTCGTCGCCCATGCGACGGTGACCGACTACCTGCTGCAGGCGGCGCGCAACTACATCTTCTCGACCGCCTCGCCGCCGGCGGTGGAACACGCGCTGCTGACCAGCCTCGAACTGATCCGCGGCGAGGTCGGCGACGAACGCCGTGCGTCCTTGCGCGCCCTGCAGGCGCGGCTGCGCGCGGGCATCGGTGGACTGCTGGACCGCCATCCGACACTGACCTGGAAGCTGGCCGAGTCGCAGACGCCGATCCAGCCGCTGATCGTCGGCGGCAACGCCGAGGTGATGGCGCTGGCCGCCGCGCTGGAGCGCGAAGGCCTGCGCGTGCCGGGCATCCGCCCGCCGACGGTGCCCAAGGGCGAGGCCAGGCTGCGCATCACGCTGTGCGCGATGCACACCGAGGCCGATGTCGATCGGCTCGTCGCCGCGCTGGAGGCCTGCGCATGAGGCCGAATCCCGCCACGACGCCGAGGCCGCTGCACGGCTTCTTCATCACCGGCACCGACACCGAGATCGGCAAGACCTGCATCACCGCCGGCCTGACGCGCGCGTTCGACGGCCTGGGTCGCTACGTGACGCCGATCAAGTCGCTGGCCGCCGGACAGACGCAGGACGCCGGCGGCGTCTGGGTCAACGAGGACGTCGCGCTGCTGCATGCCGCGCAGCGGCAGGGCATGACGATGGACGAAGTCGGCCCGCTGCAGTTCCGCGAACCCTGCGCGCCGCACATCGCCGCGAAGCTCGAAGGCCGCGCGATCGACCGCATGGCGCTGCTGGCCGCGATCCGGCGTTCGGCGTCCAACGGCGACTTCGCGCTGATCGAGGGCGTCGGCGGCTTCCGCGTGCCGCTCACCGACGACTGGGACACCGCCGATCTCGCCGTCGACCTGGCGATGCCGGTGGTGCTGGTCGTCGGCCTGCGGCTGGGCTGCATCAACCACGCGCTGCTGACGGCCGAGGCCGTGCTCGCGCGCGGGCTGCGCCTGGCCGGCTGGGTCGCCAACACCGCCGACCCCCATCAAGCCCATGTGGCGGACAATCTGGCCGCCTTGCATGCCCGTCTCGACCAGGCGCTGGGTGTGCCGTGCTGGGGCCATGTGCCCCGGCTTTCCGATCCCTCTCCCGCGGCCGTGGCCGCGCACCTGCTGCAGCCGCAGCTGTTGAACGCATTGAAAGCATGACGATGAAGCAGACCGTCAACCAGATCCAGACGCTGACGCCGACCACCGACGAGTTGCGCCGCAACGCCAAGCCCTGGACCGTCAACGAGATCGCCGCGCTGTTCGAGCTGCCGTTCAACGACCTGCTGTTCCGCGCGCAGCAGGTGCATCGCGAGCACTTCGACCCGAACGCGGTGCAACTGTCCACGCTGCTGTCGATCAAGACCGGCGGCTGCGAGGAGGACTGCAAGTACTGCCCGCAGTCGGCGCACTTCGACACCGGCCTGAAGGCCGAGAAGCTGATCCCGCTGCAGGAGGTGATGGAAGCCGCCCGCGCCGCCAAGGCCAACGGCGCGACGCGCTTCTGCATGGGCGCGGCCTGGCGCTCGCCGAAGGAGCGTCACCTGGAGGCGATCGGCGAGATGATCACCGAGGTCAAGGCGCTGGGCCTGGAGACCTGCCTGACCGCCGGCATGCTGGGCGACGGCCAGGCCGAGCAGCTGCGCGAGGCGGGGCTGGACTACTACAACCACAACCTCGACACCTCGCCGGAGTTCTACGGCCAGATCATCACGACCCGCACCTACCAGGACCGGCTGGACACGCTGGAGCGGGTGCGTGGCGTCGGCCTGAAGGTCTGCTCGGGCGGCATCGTCGGCATGGGCGAGACCCGCCGCCAGCGCGCCGGCCTGATTGCGCAGCTGGCCAACCTGGATCCGTATCCGGAGTCGGTGCCCATCAACAACCTGGTCCAGGTCGAAGGCACGCCGCTGGCGGGCACCGAGGCGCTGGATCCGTTCGAGTTCATCCGCACGATCGCGGTGGCCCGCATCACGATGCCGCGCGCGATGGTGCGCCTGTCCGCCGGCCGCGAGGAGATGCCCGAGACCATGCAGTCGCTGTGCTTCCTGGCCGGCGCGAACAGCATGTTCTACGGCGACAAGCTGCTGACCACCAGCAACCCGCAGGCCGAGAAGGACCGCCAGCTGATCGCCCGCCTGGGCATGCACTGCGCGACCGAGGCGGAGCTGAGCGCCGATGCCGAAGGCGGCTGCGCGCCGGCGGGCGAGGGCGCCGCGGCGTCCTGCGGCCATCGCCACTGAGCGGCGCCATTGAACTGCGCCACCTGAGCGCACCCGGCGCGACGCGGTCACGAGCCGCGACGCGCCGAGGACCCGAAACATGAGGAGACACCCGTGTTCAAGAAGATCCTGATCGCCAACCGCGGCGAAATCGCCTGCCGCGTCGCGGCCACCGCCCGACGCCTCGGCGTGAAGACCGTCGCCGTCTATTCGGACGCGGACGTCAATGCCCGCCATGTCCGGGCCTGCGACGAGGCCGTGCGCATCGGCGGTCCCGCGCCGCGCGACAGCTACCTGCAATGGCAGCGCATCCTCGACGCGGCCAAGGCCACCGGCGCCGAAGCGGTGCATCCGGGCTACGGCTTCCTCAGCGAGAACGAGGAATTCGCGCAGGCCTGCGCGGACGCGGGCCTGGTGTTCATCGGCCCGCCGCCGTCGGCGATCCAGGCGATGGGCCTGAAGGCCGAGTCCAAGCGCTTGATGGAGCAGGCCGGCGTGCCGCTGGTGCCGGGCTATCACGGCGCCGACCAGGATCCGGCGCTGCTGCGCCGCGAGGCCAATCGCATCGGCTTCCCGGTGCTGATCAAGGCGAGCGCGGGCGGCGGCGGCAAAGGCATGCGCGCCGTCCACGCGGATGAAGAGTTCGACGCCGCGCTCGCATCGTGCAAGCGCGAGGCGATCAACAGCTTCGGCGACGACGCGGTGCTGATCGAGCGCTACGTGCAGCGCCCGCGGCACATCGAAATCCAGGTCTTCGGCGACAGCCACGGCGATTGCGTCTACCTGTTCGAGCGTGACTGCTCGGTGCAGCGCCGGCATCAGAAGGTCCTGGAGGAAGCGCCGGCGCCGGGCATGACGGCCGGACGCCGCGCCGAGATGGGCGCCGCCGCCGTGGCCGCGGCGAAGGCCGTGGGTTACCAGGGCGCGGGCACCGTCGAGTTCATCGCGGAGCAGGACGGCCGGTTCTACTTCATGGAGATGAACACGCGGCTGCAGGTGGAGCATCCGGTGACCGAGGCGATCACCGGCCAGGACCTGGTCGAGTGGCAGCTGCGCGTCGCTGCCGGCGAGCCGCTGCCGCTGAAGCAGGAGCAGCTGCGCATGCACGGTCATGCGATCGAGGCCCGCATCTGCGCGGAGAACCCCGACGGCGGCTTCCTGCCCGCGACCGGCACGCTGTCGGTGGCGCGCTGGCCGGCGCATGAGGCCTTCCGCCGCGCCGACGTGCGCATCGATTCCGGCGTGGGCGAGGGCGATGCGATCAGTCCGTACTACGACTCGATGATCGCCAAGCTGATCGTCTGGGGCGAGACGCGCGAGCAGGCGCTGGCGCTGCTGGACGCGTCGCTGCGCGACACGCACATCGTCGGCCTGCACACCAACGTGGCGTTCCTGCGCCGCTGCGCGGCGACGGCGTCGTTCGCGAACGCGGATCTGGACACCGCGCTGATCGAGCGCGAGAAGGCCGTGCTGTTCGGCCAGCCCGGGCTGCCGCTGGCGGAAGCCGCGGCGGCGGTGGTCGCGCACACGCTGGCGGAGGAATCGCTGACCGAGTCCGCCGATCCGTGGAGCCGCCGCGACGGCTGGCGGATGTTCGGCGCGGCGCAGCGGCGCTTCGAGCTGGAGGTCGACGGCGAGCACCACCAGGTGCTCCTGTCGCGTCACCATCAGGGCAGCCTGTCCTTGAAGCTGCCGGGCGGCGAGGGCGGCGAGGGCGGCGCGGCAGGGACGGCGATCGCGCTGGCGCTGCGTTCCGCCTCGACGGAACGGCATGAGCTTTATCTGGATGAGCGCCGCGTGGCAGTGTCGACCTACAAGGTCGGCGAGCAGGTCGCGGTGTTCGGCGCTCACGGGTCGGCGCTGGTCACCGAGGTCGACGTCATCGCCCACGCGGGCCAGGGTCAATCGGAAGCCGGTCGGCTGACCGCGCCGATGCCGGGCAAGCTGGTGGCCTTCCTGGCACAGGCCGGCGACGCGGTCACCAAGGGCCAACCGCTGGCGGTGATGGAAGCGATGAAGATGGAACACACCATCACCGCGCCGCGCGACGGCGTCGTGGCGGAGTTGCTGTTCGCGATCGGTGACCAGGTCGGCGACGGCGCCGAGCTGCTCCGGTTGCAGGCGTGAGGCTGCTGGCCCTCACCCCCGCCCTCTCCCGCAAGCGGGAGAGGGAGTGAGAATGCACCGAGCTGACCTGAGGGTTCCCATGCACCGAGCTGACCTGAGGGTTCCCATGCACCGAGCTGACCTGAGGGTTCCCGCTTCCACGGCGGGTGCGGCACCCTTCTTACTCCCTCTCCCGCTTGCGGGAGAGGGCAGGGGTGAGGGCCAGCGGCGGTGGCAGTGCTGAAAGCATGACTTCCTCTCCGGGGGAAGCCAGATCCGAGGATCAAGAGGAAAGAGCCATGAACACACTGCCCAGCCGGGTCACCCTTGTCGATGTCGGTCCGCGCGACGGCCTGCAGAACGAGAAGGAGAACGTCGGCACCGCGGACAAGGCAAAGCTGGTCTCGCTGCTGCAGGACGCCGGTCTGAAGGAGATCGAGGTCACCAGTTTCGTGTCGCCGAAGTGGGTGCCGCAGATGGCGGACAACACGGCGGTGATGGCGGCGATCGAGCGCCGGCCGGGCGTGCGCCACAGCGTGCTGGTGCCCAACATGAAGGGACTGGAGGCCGCTCTGCCGACGAAGCCCGATGAGATCGTCGTCTTCGCGGCCGCCTCCGAGGCTTTCTCGCAGAAGAACATCAACTGCTCGATCGCCGAGAGCATCGAGCGCTTCGCGCCGGTGGTGGCCGCGGCGCACGAGGCCGGCATCAAGGTGCGCGGCGCGCTGTCGTGTTCAGTCGGCTGTCCGTACCAGGGCGACGTGTCGCCCGACGAGGTCGAGCGCGTGGTGAAGCTGATGAAGGACATCGGCGTGGACCATCTGGGCGTGGCCGACACCATCGGCGTGGGTACGCCGCGCAAGGTGCGGGCGGCGATGGAACGGGCGTTGAAGCACTACCCGCTGGTCGAGGTCAGCGGGCATTTCCACGACACCTACGGCCAGGCGCTGACCAACATCTATACCTGCCTGGAGATGGGCATCCACAGCTTCGACGCGAGCGTCGCCGGACTCGGCGGCTGCCCGTACGCGAAGGGCGCGACGGGCAATGTCGCGACCGAGGACGTGGTGTTTCTGCTCAACGGCCTGGGCATCGAGACTGGCATCGACCTGGACAGGCTGGTCGATGCCGGCGCGTTCATCTCCGGCGTGCTGGGCCGCCCGCCTGTGTCGCGCGTGGGCAAGGCGATCCTGGCCAAGCGCAAGGGGTGACGTGCGCGACGCGGCGTCGCGGCGCCGGAGCGCTCATCCCCTGACCCGCTCCACGAACCACCACAGGTGCCCGCCGAGGTCGAGCACGCCGTAGCTCCGGTCGGCCCAGTACTCGGGGCCGTAGTCCTCGACCTTGGGTTCGTAGACGATGGTGGCGCCCGCCGCGCGGGCGCGCTCGCAGTGCGCCTGCGCATCGTCGACGTAGACCATCAGGCTCTGCGTGTTGGCGCCGCCCACCCCCTTGGGGCTGCGCAGCGGAATGCCGAAGCGCTGCGACCGTTCGCCCTCGCCGCCTTCGCTGACCATGATCAGCGCCTCGCCGAAGGTCAGCTGGCTGTGGACCACCGATCCGTCGTCCCCGTCCACCCGCAACTGCACCTCGAACCCGAATGCCCGGCACAGCCAGGGGATGGCCTCGGCGGCGCTGTCGTAGAACACGGCGCTGGACAGACGCGGCCAGCCGGCGGGCGTGGGTTTCATCGCAACTCTCCCGGTTCAATTTCTGGACGAAACGAGCTTCGAGCATAGGCGATCGAGGCAGGGATGCACGTCGCGTGCATGTCGAACCGTCTGTTCGACCCGCAGACCAAGACGCCTTTCCATGCCAGAAAGGCCTGTCGATGAATGTCTCACTGCGACCGATCGAGGGACCTTGGACCGCGGGGTTCACCGTCGACCGGGAAGTCCTCAGCAGCGTCTACCTGGGTGACGACCGCGCCGGCGAGCCGCGCCTGGCCCACACGCGCACCGAGGTCGGCGAAGCCCTGTTCCAGCTCAAGCACCGCGGCGACAAGTCGCAGGCCGCGCCGCTGGCCCGCGTCTTGCTCGACGCCGTCGTGCCCCGGCTCGGCCCGATCGGGTTCATCGTGCCCGTCCCGCCCGCCCGCATGCGCGCGTGGCAGCCGATGTCGCTGGTCGCGCGCGAGCTGGCGCTGCAACTGCGCGTGCCCGTGTTCGAGCGCCTCCTGCTCCGGATGCCCGCGTCGCGCCCCGCGTCGGACGGCGCCGCCGGAGAATCCCCGGCGCCGCGGTCCGGCGGCGTCTTCACGCTGCACGACGAGATCCGCAACCAGGGCTTCTGGAACGCCCTGCTGATCGACGACGTCGTCGAGACCGGCGCGACGATGGAGGCGGCCAGCCTCGTGCTGCGCAAGTACCGCAAGGTCGACCGTCTGTATGTCGCCGCGCTGACCTGTCGATGAGCGCCGTCACGACGCCGCGGACAGTGTCTTCGCCACGCTGTCCCGGAACTTCGCCGCCCGCTCGGCGTCGGATTCGGCCTCGATCCGCTCGCAGCAGAGCTCGACCCATTCGAGGAACCGGCTTTCGCTGTCGGCCTGGCGGGCCAGGTCGCGCAACTCGCCCTCGCGCCCGGCCAGCATCCGGGTGACGAGGTCCAGCCCGAAGAACTTCGCCGACACCAGCCGCCGTGCGCGCTCCTGCGAGGCGCGCGCGAGTGCGGCGGCTTCGCGCACTTCGGCATCGTCGATCGGGTCGACCACGGGGACCTGGGCGATCACCGACGCTGTCGCCGCCTTGGCGGACGGAGCGGACGGTGCGGACGGCGAAGGGGACGCCGTCGGCAGCACGATCCGCGGCAGCTCGACCAGCCCCTGGTCCACCAGCCTCGTCAGGCCGTCGTCGCCCAGGCCCAGACCGCGCCCGAGCCGGCGCAGTTCCTCGGCGTCGCGCTTGCCGTCGACGGTGATCAGCAGCGCGCGCAGCGCGGGCGGCAGCCCTCGCTGTCCGGGTGCGAGCGCCTGTCGCGCCAGGTCCGTCTTGCGGGGAGGTGTCACGGATGCTTGCATGGCGGGCGGATGTTGCGCAGCCGCGATGCACGCTTGATGACAGTTCGACGTAGTCCTCCCCAGCTTGAGAATTGCCGCACGCCGCCCCTGTGCCTACGATCAGCGCTTTCCGGCCTTCGAACCGGACCGGGGAGGAGCTTCCATGGACAAGCTGGTGATCGTTCATCGCGGCGCGCTGCGCGCGAAGTACGGCGCGTCGGCGCTCGCCAAGATCGACGCGGCCCTGAAGGCGCTGGCCACCGCGGACAAGCGGCGCGGCATCGACACGCTGGTCGTGGCCGTCGACCTGGCGTCGACGATGAGACCCTACGGCGTCGCGCCCGTGCCGGCACGTCCCGACGCCAAGTCGCTCAAGGGCGCCATCGACGCGCTGGCCCACGCCCGGCTGCCGCATTACTTCGTGCTGCTGGGCGGACCCGATCTGCTGCCGATGGTCCCGTTGAAGAACCCGGCGCACGGCGGCGAGCTTGGCGACTCGGACAAGATGGTCCCCAGCGACCTGCCCTATGCCTGCGAGGCCGCCTATTCGACCGATCCGAACCGCTTCCTCGGGCCCACGCGCGTCGTCGGACGGCTGCCCGACCTGCCCGGCGCGAAGAAGCCCGACCTGCTGCTCCAGCTGATCCGCGCCGCCGCCCGCCACAAGGGCCTGCCGCGCGATACCTTCGCCGACAGCTTCGGCCTGTCGGCGGAGGTCTGGCAGGCGTCGACCCGGTTGAGCCTGACCAACACCTTCGGCCATGCCGACCGCCTGCGGCTGTCGCCGCCCGACGGTCCGAAGTGGACCAAGGCGGACCTCGCCCCTCGGATGCATTTCATCAACTGCCACGGCGCCGAGGACATGCCCGAGTACTACGGCCAGCGCGGCGAGGACTTCCCCGTCTCGATGCGCTCGGCGCTGCTGCGCGATCGCGTGACCGCCGGCACCGTCGTCGCCGCGGAGTGCTGCTACGGCGCGCAGCTCTTCGATCCGGCGCTCGCGGACGGCGACTGGCCGATGGCCTTGCGCTATCTGGCCGACGGCGCCTGCGCCTTCCTCGGCAGCACCACCGTCGCCTACGGTCCCAGCGACGGCAACGGCTCGGCCGACCTGATCTGCCAGTACTTCCTGCAACGCGTGCTGGCGGGGGCCTCGCTGGGCCGCGCCTTGCTGGAGGCGCGCCAGAAATTCGCCGGCGAACGCACCCACCTCGATCCGATGGATCTCAAGACGCTGGGCCAGTTCTACCTGCTGGGCGATCCCTCGCTGCAGCCGGTGGCAGGGCCGGGGCATGCGCTGTCGCGCACCAAGGCCTTCCGCAAGGCCTTCGCGTCGATCGAGGACCGCGGCGTGCGCGGCCTGCGGCGCGAACGGCTGGAGCGCGAGGGCCGCAACCTGGCACGTTCGTTGCCCCGTCTGCAGCCCACCGACGCGGCGCCCGCCAAGGGGGTGGTCGAGGCGGTGCGCCCGATGCTCAAGGAGTCCGGCATCGATGCCGACCGCTGCACGCCCATCAGCTACCGCATCGCGGGCGCGCCGGGCCAGCGCACGATCCACCTCTACAAGGCCTGGGTCGACCAGCGCCTGCTGGCGCTGATCGCGACCGAACAGGACGGCCGCCTCCTGCACGTGAGACGCATGCATGCCCGCTGATGCCCAAGAGAAGGACGACATGACGCCCGGCGGTCCCGTCGAGCGCCTGCGCGGCCGCCTGTGCCGCGAGCGCGTCGATGTCGGCAGCAAGAGCGAACGCCTGGCCCTGCTGCTCGCCGTGGCCGGCGGCGAGCGCATCGTCCTGCGCCGGCCGGGCGCGAATCCGTTCCGCGATCCGGAGCTGGAGGACCTGGAGGGTCAGGTCTTGATCGTCGAAGGCGAACGCCGCGCGCGCTATTTCCTGGTGCGCCGTTACCTCGTTTGCAACGACGATGGCGCGTCGTCCGACTGAGTGTCTGCCTGGGGCTCCG
Organism: Roseateles sp.; assembly: GCA_039593255.1. GTDB lineage: Bacteria > Pseudomonadota > Gammaproteobacteria > Burkholderiales > Burkholderiaceae_C > Roseateles. The sequence goes on along the minus strand of JBCNPQ010000005.1, from coordinate 166,609 downwards.
ACCGGGAGCGAAATCTGCCGGGAGGGCGGACATGGCCCCCGCATCGGCAAATCCGCGTGCCGCGGTCGGACACCCGTCAGGGCGACTTGCCGGGTACTGCTCGACAGACGTACAACTGGACCCTGACCCGCGCCGATGCGCTTCCTGATCCCACAAACCGACCAAAAGGAGTCACGCTCATGGCCAAGACCTCACCCTCCGACCGCCTGCTGGCCGACCTGCACCAGGTGGTGACCGACGCCGAATCGCTGCTGCGTGCCACGGCCGACCAGACCAGCGCCGGCGCCTCCGAGCTGCGCGCCCGCGTCCAGTCGACGCTGGACCGTGCCAAGTCCAGCCTGGGCGAGTTCCAGTCCGTCGCGGTCGAACGGGCGAAGGCCGCCGGCAAGGCGACCGACGACTACGTGCACGACAACCCCTGGCAGTCGATCGGCGTGGCGGCCGGTGTCGGCCTGCTGATCGGACTGTTGCTCAGCGGCCGCCGCTGACTGGCGAAGCCGCGCAGGGCGCGGCGCACGGCGCGGCCTGAGGTCCCGCCGGCGCCGCCGCGGGAGGGTTCGTCTCCCACGACCTGGGCGCGGCCAGCCAGCGCTCCAGCTCGTCGGCCGGCATGGGCTTGGCGAACAGCCAGCCCTGACCTTCATGGCAACCGAGCGCGAGCAGGTGCTGGCGCTGTTCCTCGGTTTCGATGCCTTCGGCGACCACCCGCATGCCGAGGCTGCATCCCAGGTTCACCACCATCTGCGCGATGGTCGCGCCGGCGGCGGAGTTCTGCGCTTCGCGCACGAAGGCGCGGTCGATCTTGAGCCGCTCGACATCCAGCCGCCGCAACTGGCTCAGCGACGAGAAGCCGGTGCCGAAGTCGTCGATCGCGACCGAGGCGCCCGTGCCGCGGATCTCCGCCAGCACCCGCAGCACCGCCGACACCTCTTCCATCGCCATCGACTCGGTGATCTCCAGCTCCAGCGCCGCGCCCGGGACGTCGGCGTCGGCCAGCGCGCGGCGGACGGTGTCGATGAAGGCCGGGTGGCGGAACTGCGCCAGCGAGATGTTCACCGCGATGCGGAAGTCCGCGTGGCCGGCGTCGCGCAGCTGGCGCACCTGGCGGCAGGCGGTCCTCAGCACGAATTCCCCGATCGGGACGATCAGGCCCGACTGTTCAGCCAAGGGGATGAACTGGTCGGGCGGCACGAACCTGCCCTCGTCGGTGCGCCAGCGCAGCAGCGCCTCGGCGCCGATGACGCGCTGCGTGGCGAGCTCGACCTGCGGCTGGTAGACGACGAACAGCCGCCGCTCCTCGAAGCTCGCGCGCAGGCCCTTGAGCAGCTTGAAGCGCTCGCGCGCGTCGATGCCCATCTCCGGCGAGAAGTACTGCGACGCGCCGCGGTTGCCCGCCTTGGCGCGCTTGAGCGCGATCTGCGCGTCCAGCAGCAGCTCCGAGCCCAGCGCGCGCGACTGGGCCAGCCGCACCAGGCCGGTCGTCGCCGACAGCTGCAGCCGCTCGCCGGCGACGGTGAAAGGGTCCTCGAACACGGTGCCGATGCGCTGGCCGTTGACCATGTCGTCCGGTCCGAGCAGACCGAAGGCGTTGGACGAGATCCGCGCCATCGCGGTGTTGAATCCCAGCCGCTGCGCCAGGCGCTGCGACACCGCCTGCAGCACCTGGTCGCCGAAGCGGTGGCCGAAGGCGTCGTTGACGTCGGCGAAGTCGTCCAGGTCGATCAGCGCCAGCGTGATCCCCTCGGGCGACTTGAGGTTGTGCTCCAGCAGCTCGATGAAACGGGTGCGGTTCGGCAGCTGCAGCAGCGGATCGTTGTAGGCCTGGTCCGTCAGCTGCGTGTACAGCATGACGTTCTCGAAGCCGACGGCGATGTTGGAGCAGAACGCGCGCAACAGCTGGCGGTCGAGTTCGTCGAGTTCGCGCTGGACCTCGACCAGCGCCGCCATCGCACGCCCGCTGGGCAGGCCGAAGAACAGGACGGTGCAGCCGTCCTCGTACAGGTTGTGGCCGACGGACAGGCAGCGCGCCAGCAGTTCGCGGATCTTGCCGGCCGGCACCGCGTGCAGCGGGCGGTTGATCAGCGAGCTGTACTGGCCGGCGGCCGCGATCACGCGGGCCTCGCCGGTGGCGTCGCCGCTGTTGTGGTTGGGCGCCTGCACGCAGACCAGCCCCTCGGGCAGCGTGCCCAGCAGCGCGCACAGCTGCGTGACCACGCCCTCGGCGAAGCGGTGCAGCCCGTGCTGGCGGCCGAGCTCGGTGCTGGCCTCGACGATCATCTCCAGGCCCTGCCGGTTGGCCTCGAGCGCGCGGATCTGGCGATAAGACCGGATCGCGGCGGTCAGCACCGTGTAGAGCCGGGTGCGGGTCAGCTCCGACTTGGTCTTGTAGTCGTTGATGTCGTAGGCCTGGACCGTCTCGATCTCGGGCGCGTAGCCGGGCTGGCCGGTGCGCAGCACGATGCGGACCGCGCGCTGGCGCAGTTCCTCGCGGATGTGGCGCACCAGCTGCAGGCCGGCGTCGTCCGACTCCATGACGACGTCCAGCAGCACCACGGCGATGTCGGGTTCGTGACCGAGCAGCGAGCGGGCCTCGGCGGCGGACTTGGCATGCAGGAAGGCAAGTGGTTCGCCTTCGACCTGCAGGCCCTGCATCGCCAGTTCGGTGGCCTTGTGGACGTCGGTGTCGTCGTCGACGATCAGCACGCGCCAGGGCTTGCGCGGCTCGAGCGGCTCGTCGGCCGCGTGTTCGTGGTCGTCCAGGAACTGCAGCAGGTCGTCGTCTTCGGCGACGGCGGTGTGCGGCGTGTGCTGGCGATCAGGCATTGAATGGACCTTGTCAGGCCGGCGACGCGGGGTCCGCGCAACCAGGCGTTACCGCACTGTAGCCCAAGGCTTCCGGGCCGATCCGACAAAGAACGCCCTCGTTTCCCCCGATTCAGTGATAGCTTCCGCACTCCGAGGGCACGGACACAGAGGAGAAACATTCGATGGAATCACGCGATCCGGGGCTGACGGAGCGGCTGCGGCGGATGGCCGAACGGACGCTCGAACTGGCCCGCGTGCGGCTCGAACTGCTGGGCGTGGAGCTGCAGGCGGAACTGCTGCGCCTGTTCGGCGCGTTGACCGCGCTGCTGCTGGCCCTGCTGCTGGGCGTGGCGGCGCTCCTGATGCTGGTGTTCGCCGCGCTGCTGTGGGTACCGGACGCCTGGCGGGCCCCCCTGGGTGCGGGGCTGGGTGTGGCTTTCCTGCTCGGGGCGGTGGGCTGCTGGGCGTGGGCCAAGGGACAACTGGCCTCGGGCAAGCCCTTCGCGGCGAGCGTCGCGGAGCTGGCGCGCGATCAGCGTGCGCTGGAGCCCGAACCTGGTCCGGGAGAGCGGCCGTGATGTGGCGCGACGCGCGCCAGCGCCTCAAGCTCCGGCAACTCGAGCTGCAGCTGCGAAGCGCCGAATTGCGTCTCGGCCTGCGCGAGGAAGCGCTGGGCCTGTCGCCCGCGATGCGATGGGCCGAACGCGGCCATGCGCTCTACCGCCTCGCCGGCAGCCTGCCGAGGCTGTGGCGGACGGTGGCGGCGCTGGCCGCGGCCGGGGGCCTGGCGGGACTGATGCGCGCCTTCCGCCGGCGCGATCCGCAGGCGGCCGGCAGCCCGCCGGGACGGCTGGCCCGGCTCTGGGCCTGGGCCAGCCTGGGCTGGAAGGTCTGGCAGTGGGTGAAGCCGGAGGCGCCACCCGCCAACGGTCAGCGCTGACCGCGCTTGGGCGAGGGCTTGCCGCCTGAGGCGGCAGCGGGTCTGCCGCCCGCGGCGGACTTGGACCCCGCGCCGGGCCTGGGCCCCGAGGCGGACTTCGCTCCCGCGGCGACGGTGCCGCGCGGCGCCGGCTTCGCGCCGGTCACCCGCGGCGGCAGGCCGGTGTGCTGGGTCAGGATCTGGCCCGAGCGCGGCTTGTTCGGTGCGACCTTCTGACCGGCGTTCGTCGAGTTCTTGCGCCGTGCCGATTCATAGGCGCCGTCGGTCGCCGGCTGGAAGGTCGGGATCAGGTGGTGCTTGCCGTTGCCGATCAGGTCGGCGCGGCCCATGTCCTTGAGCGCCTCGCGCAGCAGCGGCCAGTTGTTGGGATCGTGGTAGCGCAGGAAGGCCTTGTGCAGGCGCCGGCGGCGCTCGCCCTTGACGATGTCGACCGGCTCGCTGTCGCGCGTCACCTTCTTCAGCGGGTTCTTGCCCGAGTGGTACATCGCCGTGGCGGTGGCCATCGGGCTCGGGTAGAAGGTCTGCACCTGGTCCGCGCGGAAGCCGTTGCGCTTGAGCCAGAGGGCGAGGTTCATCATGTCCTCGTCGCCGGTGCCCGGGTGCGCCGCGATGAAGTAGGGGATCAGGAACTGCTTCTTGCCCGCCGCCGCGCTGGCCTGCTCGAACAGCTGCTTGAAGCGGTCGTAGGTGCCGATGCCCGGCTTCATCATCTTGGACAGCGGGCCCTGCTCGGTGTGCTCCGGCGCGATCTTCAGGTAGCCGCCGACGTGGTGGGTCACCAGTTCCTGGATGTACTCCGGCGACTCGATCGCCAGGTCGTAGCGCAGGCCGGAGCCGATCAGGATCTTCTTGACGCCGCGCAGCGCGCGGGCGCGCCGGTACAGCTTGATCAGCGGACCGTGGTCGGTGTGCAGGTTGGGGCAGATGCCCGGATAGACGCAGCTGGGCTTGCGGCAGGCGGCCTCGATCTCGGGGCTCTTGCAGCCGATGTGCCACATGTTGGCCGTCGGCCCGCCGAGGTCCGAGATGATCCCGGTGAAGCCCTTCACCTTGTCGCGGATGTCCTCGATCTCGCGGATCACCGAGTCCTCGCTGCGGCTCTGGATCACGCGGCCCTCGTGCTCGGTGATCGAGCAGAAGGTGCAGCCGCCGAAGCAGCCGCGCATGATGTTCACCGAGAAGCGGATCATCTCCCAGGCCGGGATCTTGGTCGCGTGGTCGTGGCTGCCGTTCTCGTCCGCGTAGGCCGGATGCGGGCTGCGGGCGTAGGGCAGGTCGAAGACGTGGTCCATCTCGGCCGTCGTCAGCGGGATGGGCGGCGGGTTCAGCCAGACGTCGCGATCGACGCCGCCCGACGAATGCCGCTGCACCAGCGCGCGCGCGTTGCCGGGGTTGGTCTCCAGGTGCAGCACGCGGTTGGCGTGGGCGTACAGGACCGGATCGCTCTTGACCTGCTCGTAGGCCGGGAGGCGGATCACCGTGCGGTCGCGCGGCGTGACCAGCGCGCGGCCGTCGCCGCCGGTCTTGGCCAAGGTCTGCCGGATGATCTTGATCGGCTTGATCTCGGGCATGCCCGGCTGCGGGGCGGCGGCACCCGCCGAACCCGGCAGGCCGGCGGCCTGCGCCTGTTCCTGCTGCTTCGAGCAATCGGTGCCCTGGTCGGCGGCCGCTTCCTCGGTGGTCATGTAGGGGCTGAGCAGCGCGTCGATCTTGCCGGGCGCGTCGACCTCGGTGGAATCGATCTCGAACCAGCCGTCCAGCGACGCGTCGTCCGGCCTGCGCATGAAGGCGGTGCCGCGCACGTCGGTGATGGACTCGATCGGTTTCTTCTGCGAGAGGCGGTGCGCGATCTCGATGATCGCGCGCTCGGCGTTGCCGTAGACCAGCAGGTCGGCCTTCGAGTCCACCAGGATCGAACGGCGGACCTTGTCCTGCCAATAGTCGTAATGGGCGATGCGGCGCAGGGAGGCCTCGATGCCGCCGATGATCACGGGGACGTCCTTGAACGCCTCCTTGCAGCGCTGCGTGTAGACCAGCGTCGCGCGGTCGGGGCGCTTGCCGGCGCCGCCGCCCGGCGTGTAGACGTCGTCCGAGCGGATCTTCCGGTCGGCCGTGTAATGATTGATCATCGAATCCATGTTCCCGGCCGCCACGCCGAAGAACAGGTTGGGCTTGCCCAGGGCCCGGAACGCCTCCGCGGAGTGCCAGTCCGGCTGCGCGATGATGCCCACGCGGAAGCCCTGCGCCTCCAGCGTCCGGCCGATGACGGCCATGCCGAAGCTCGGATGGTCCACGTAGGCGTCGCCGCTGACGATGATGATGTCGCAGCTGTCCCAGCCCAGTTGCGTCATCTCCTCCCGCGTCATCGGCAGGAAGGGGGCGGGACCGAAGCGTTTCGCCCAGAACGGGCGGTACGAGGTCAGTGCCTTCTGGCCGGTCTTCTTCAGATCGGACAGCGGACGGGTGGGCGGGGGGGCGATGGACACGGCGGCGGCTCGGGCGTGGGCAACCGGGTATTGTCGCCGCTGCCTGGGGTTGTCCCCAGGGCACCCCGCACAATTGCAGGGCTTTCCAACGGAAATGGCCTCAGACGGCCGGATCCGCGGCGGCGGAGTCGCCCCGCGGCGCTTCGCAGACCGGCTGCCGACCCAGCGCGCCGCGCTCGGCCGCCGTCAGCGGCGGGAACCGGTTCGGCACTGCCACCGTCAGCGACGACAGGTAGTGCTCCAGCCGCGCCTGGCCGACCTCGATCAGGTCGAAGGCCTCCGGATCCAGGATCCAGTGGTGCAGCAGCCCGCCGATCAGGGCCATCAGCCCGATGGCGGCTTGATGGACGTCGACCTCCGGCGGCAACTGGCCCAGCGCCTTGGCCCGCTCGAACGCCTCGCGGTTGTGGTCGGTCCACTCGCGGTGGGCCGCCACCTTGCGGCCCCGGATGGAGGCCATCTCCCCCACGAACTCGACGCGCAGGTTGGCGATCTCGAAGGCCCGGCGCGTGCGAGCGTTGAACACCGCACAGTGCATGACGTTCATCAGCCGCAGGCGCAGGTCGTCCAATGGCCGGTCCGGGCCGGGCGAGACCGAGGCTTCGAAGTCCTCCTCCAGCGGCATGGTGGCGCGTTCCATCATGGCGTTGAAGAGCTGCACCTTGTCCTCGAAGTGCCAGTACACGGCGCCTCGGGTCACACCGGCGGCCTGCGCGATGTCCTGCAGCGAGGTGCGTGAAACGCCGCGCTCATGGAACAGCTGTTCCGCCGCGTCCAGCAGACGGGCGCGGGTTTCCTGGGCTTCTTGTTTGGTGCGGCGGGCCATGGCGCGATTGTAGAAGCACAAGCCAGAAACATACATGCATGAATGTATGTATATACTGCGCCGCTTCGGGTCGAACCGTACCGATGCCGTACGTCGTGGCCGAGGACACGGCGAGCACCCGGCCTGGGGCCGGGGCTTGCCCCGTCCGCCCGGCCGATCGAAGTCGGGCCGAACAACTGAATCTGTACTGCGAGAGGAATCCCATCGTGATGTCTACCCCTCTGACGAAAGCAACGCCGGGGTCGGAGCGCCCGAGCCTGAAGGCTGGCGCGCGCGTGCTCTACCTGCTGCCGCTGGTCGTCTCGATCGCGGCGGTGCTGGCCGCCTGCGGCAAGGACGAGGCGGCGGGCAAGGGCGGCCCGGCCGGCGGCGGCATGCCGCCGCCCAATGTCGGCGTCGTGACGGTGGGCCAGCAGGCGGTCGCGCTGCAGACCGAGTTGCCGGGCCGCGTCGAGGCGCTGCGCACCGCGCAGGTCCGTGCCCGCGTGAACGGCGTGATCCTGAAGCGCCTGTTCGTCGAAGGCTCCGAGGTGAAGGCCGGCCAGGCGCTGTTCCTGATCGACCCGGCGCCGTACCAGGCGCAGCTCGACAGCGCCAACGCCAATGTGGTCAAGGCGCAGGCCAACGAAGCGCAGGCGTCCGCGCAGGCCGCCCGCAACAAGCCGTTGGCCGAGGCCAAGGCGATCAGCCAGCAGGAGTACATCACCTCGGTCGCGACCGCCAAGGCCGCCGCGGCCGACGTGGCCGCCGCCAAGGCCGCCGCGGTGCAAGCCAAGCTGAGCCTGGACTATGCGCATGTCTACGCGCCGATCTCCGGCCGCATCGGCCGCGCCCTGGTGACCGAAGGCGCCCTGGTGGGCGCCGCCGACGCGACGCAGCTGGCGCTCATCCAGCAGGTCAACAGCGTCTACGTGAACTTCACCCAGTCGGCCAACGAGGTGCAGGCGATGCGCCGCGCGCTGGCCGCCGGCCAGCTCCGCAGCGCCGGCGCCAACGCCGCGCAGGTCGAGATCGTCGGCGACGACGGCAGCGTGCTGCCCAGCACCGGCAAGCTGCTGTTCACGGACCTGACGGTCGATCCGACCTCGGGCCAGGTCACGCTGCGCGCCGAGGTGCCCAACCCCGGCAACGCGCTGCTGCCCGGCCAGTACGTGCGCGTGCGCGTCGCGCAGGCGGAGCTGCCCTCGGCGGTCCTGCTGCCGCAGCAGGCGGTGACGCGCGGTTCGACCGGCGACACGGTGCTGGTGGTCGGTCCCGACAACAAGCCCGCGCCGCGCAAGGTCAGGATCGGCAACGCGGTCGGCAACCAGTGGGTGGTGCTCGACGGGCTGAAGTCCGGCGAGAAGGTCATCGCCGACGGCTTCCAGAAGATGTTCGTGCCGGGCGCCCCGGTCAATCCGGTGCCGTTCAATCCGGCGAGCGCCGCGTCCGGCGCGGCCTCCGGTGCCGCTCCCTCGGCCTCCGCCGCGGCGAGCCGCTGAGCGCCTGACGCTCGGGAAGGACTCAAGACATGGCACGTTTCTTCATTGATCGCCCCATCTTCGCGTGGGTGATCGCCTTGTTCATCCTGGTCTTCGGCGGGGTGGCGATCACCCAGCTGCCGGTGGCGCAGTACCCGACCGTGGCACCGCCCTCGCTGGTGATCTCGGTGGCGTATCCGGGCGCGGCGGCCAAGACGCTGGACGAGGCGGTCGTCTCCGTCATCGAGCAGGAGCTCAACGGCGCTCCCGGCCTGGCCTACATGGAATCGATCAGCCAGGCCAACGGCACCGGCTCGATCACGGTGACCTTCGAATCAGGCACCAACATCGACCTGGCGCAGGTCGAGATCCAGAACCGCCTCTCGCGCGCCACGCCGCGCCTGCCGGCGGCGGTCACGCAGCAGGGCGTGCGCGTCGACAAGTCGCGCTCCAACTTCCTGCTGTTCGTGACGATGGCGTCCCAGGACGGCTCGATGGATCCGATCGCGCTGGGCGACTATGCCGCCCGCAACATCGTTCCTGAAATCCAGCGCATCCCGGGCGTCGGCCAGGCGCAGCTGTTCGGTTCCGAGCGCGCGATGCGCATCTGGCTGGATCCGGCCAAGATGCAGTCGTACAACCTCAGCCCGGCCGAGGTGAGCGCCGCGGTCGGCGCGCAGAACGCGCTGGTCCCGGCCGGCGTGCTGGGCGACCGTCCGAACACGTCCAGCCAGACCATGTCCGCGACCATCGTGGTCAAGGGCCAGCTCGAGGACAAGGCGCAGTTCGAGAAGATCGTGCTGCGCGCCAACACCGACGGCTCCAAGGTGCTGCTGAAGGACGTCGCCCGCATCGAGCTCGGCGGCCAGAGCTACGCCACCTACACGCGGCTGAACGGCCAGCCGTCCACCGGCATCGGCGTGCAGCTGTCGCCGACCGGCAATGCGCTGGGCACCGCCAACGCGATCAAGAAGCGGATGGAGGAGCTGAAGAAGTACTTCCCCGCCGGGGTCGTCTACACGGTCCCCTACGACTCGTCGAAGTTCGTGAAGATCTCGATCTCCCAGGTGGTCGAGACCCTGGTCGAGGCGATCGTGCTGGTGTTCCTGGTGATGTACCTGTTCCTGCAGGACTGGCGCTACACGCTGATCCCGACGCTGGTGGTGCCGGTGGCGCTGCTGGGAACCTTCGGCGTCATGCTGACGCTGGGCTTCTCGATCAACGTGCTGACGCTGTTCGGCATGGTGCTGGCGATCGGCATCCTGGTTGACGACGCCATCGTCGTCGTCGAGAACGTCGAGCGCATCATGAGCGAGGAGGGCCTCGGTCCGCGCGAGGCCACCAAGAAGGCGATGGGCCAGATCTCGGGCGCCATCATCGGCATCACCACGGTGCTGATCGCGGTGTTCGTGCCGATGGCCTTCTTCGCGGGCTCGGTGGGCAACATCTACCGGCAGTTCTCGCTGGCGATGGTGGCGTCGATGGCGCTGTCGGCGCTGATGGCGCTGTCGCTCACGCCGGCGCTGTGCGCGACGCTGCTCAAGCCGGTCGAGGCGGGGCACCACCACGAGAAGCGCGGCTTCTTCGGCTGGTTCAACCGCGGCTTCTCGCGCACCGCCAAGGGCTACGAGGGCTGGGTGGCGAAGCTGCTCAAGCGCAGCGGCTCGATGATGGTCGCCTTCGCCGCGATCGTCGCCGTCGTGGGCTGGCTGTACATCCGCATGCCCACCTCCTTCCTGCCCAACGAGGACCAGGGCTACCTGATCGTCAACGTGCAGCTGCCGCCGGGCGCGACCTCCAACCGGACCGAGCAGGCCGTCGCCGCCGTCGAGAACTTCCTGCACAAGCAGCCGGAAGTGGCCGACACCATCGGCGTGATCGGCTTCTCCTTCTCGGGCCAGGGCCAGAACGCCGCGCTGGTGTTCGTGCCGCTGAAGCCCTGGGAGGAGCGCGGGGGCAAGGAGCACAGCGCGCAGGCGCTGGCGGGCCGCGTCATGGGCGCGATGATGGTGGGCGTGCGCGACGCGTTCATCTTCCCGTTGTCGCCGCCGCCGATCCCGGAACTGGGCACGGCCACCGGCTTCGCGCTGCGCCTGCAGGACCGCGGCGGCCTCGGCCACGAGGCGCTGCTGCAGGCCCGCAACCAGCTGATGGGCATGGCGCAGAAGAGCAAGATCATCACCGGCATGCGTCCGGACGGCCTGGAAGACGCGCCGCAGCTGCAGATCGACATCGACCGCGACAAGGCGCAGGCGCTGGGCATCGGCTACGACACCATCGCGCGCACGCTGGGCATCCAGCTGGGTTCGACCTATGTCAACGACTTCCCGAGCAGCGGCCGCATGCAGCGCGTCGTGGTGCAGGCCGACGCGCCCCGCCGAATGACGCCCGAGGACGTGCTGGCCATCAACGTGACCAATGCGCGGGGCGCCAACGTGCCGCTCTCGGCCTTCGCGGCCAGCCACTGGATCACCGGCCAGATGCAGGCCACGCGCTACAACGGCTATCCGGCGATGCGCCTGGCCGGCGACGCGGCGGCCGGCGCCTCGACGGGCGAGGCGATGAAGGAACTGGAGTCCATGATCCAGCAGCTGCCGCCGGGCATCGGCTACGAGTGGACCGGGCTCTCCCGCGAGGAGAAGCTGTCGGGCTCGCAGGCGGGCATCCTGCTGGCGTTCTCGCTGCTGGCGGTCTTCCTCTGCCTGGCCGCGCTGTACGAGAGCTGGTCCATCCCGCTGTCGGTGATGCTGGTGGTGCCGCTGGGCCTGCTGGGCGCGCTGCTCGGCGCGACCCTGCGCGGCATGCCCAACGACGTGTACTTCAAGGTGGGCCTGATCACCATCATCGGCCTGTCGGCGAAGAACGCGATCCTGATCATCGAGTTCGCCAAGGACCTGCAGGCCCAGGGCAAGGGCCTGGTCGAGTCGGTGCTGGAGGCGGCGCACCTGCGCTTCCGCCCGATCATCATGACCTCGATGGCCTTCATCCTGGGCGTGACGCCGCTGTTCTTCGCCAGCGGCGCGGGCTCGGCGAGCCAGCGCGCGATCGGCACCGGCGTGCTCTCCGGCATGGTCACGGCGACGGTCCTGGCGGTGGTGTTCGTGCCGGTGTTCTTCCTGGTGGTGCGCCGCTTCTTCAAGGGCAGCGAGCGCCAGAACAAGCTGTACTCGCACGAGCTGGACGGTCCGGATCCGACCAAGGCCGTCGCGGCCGCCAAGAACGCGGACGGAGTCTGAGCATGATGAAGAAGAACAAGCTTTCCCTGATGGCCGCGGCGGCGGCGACCGTGGTCCTGCTGACGGGCTGCGTCAACCTGGCGCCTGAGCACCAGCGTCCCGACGCGCCGGTCGCGCCGCAATGGCCGCAAGGTCCCGGTGTCGAGGCGGCCGACGCCAAGGCGGCGACCGAGCTGCAGTGGCGGCAGTTCTTCCGCGACGAACGGCTCACGCAGCTGATCGACCTCGCGCTGAAGAACAACCGCGACCTGCGCGTCGCGCTGCTGAACGTCGACGTGGCGCGGGCGCAGGCCAACGTCACGGCCGCGAACCGCTGGCCCACGGTCAACGCGGGCCTGTCGGCCTCGCGCGGGCCGCAGACCACGAGCAACGGCGACAGCCGCATCGTCAATTCGTACCAAGCGGGTCTGCAGATCACCTCCTACGAGATCGACCTGTTCAGCCGCGTCAAGAACCAGAGCGCCGCGTCCTTCGCGCAGTACCTGGCGACTGGCGAGGCGGCGCGCTCGGCGCAGATCAGCCTCATCGCGGGCGTGGCCTCGGCCTACCTGGCGGTGCAGGCCGACGACGAGCTGCTGGCGCTGACGCGGCAGACGCTGGCCACGCGCGAGGACAGCCTCAAGTTGATGCAGCTGAAGTTCGACAACGGCGCCGCGTCCAACCTGGACCTGAGCACCGCCAAGTCCTCGTACGAAGCGGCGCGCGCCACGCTGGCGCAGGCCGAGCGCACACGCCAGCAGGACCTGAACGCGCTGACGCTGCTGGTGGGGCAGGCCGTGCCCGATTCGCTGCCGCAGTCCAGGCCGCTGAGCGACCAGACCATGGGTGCGTTGCTCGCGGGCGTGCCGTCGCAAGTGCTGGTGGGCCGGCCCGACGTGGTCCAGGCCGAGCAGCAACTGGTGGCGGCCGAGGCCAACATCGGCGTGGCGAGGGCGGCCTACTTCCCGAGCATCACGCTGACCAGCAGCGTGGGCACGGCGAGCAGCGCGCTGCGTGACCTGTTCAGCCAGAGTGCGTGGAGCATCGCGGGGTCGGCGCTGATGCCGATCTTCGACGCGGGCCGGGTGAGCAGCAACGTGGCGGCGGCCAAGGCCAATCGCGAGATCGCGATCGCCCAGTACGAGAAGACCGTGCAGACGGCCTTCCGCGAAGTGGCCGATGCGCTGGCCGGACGCGCGACGCTCGACGAGCAGCTGCGCGCGCAGGATGCGCAGGCCGCGGCCGAAGCGACGCGACTGGAGCTGGTCGACCTGAGCTTCCGCAACGGCGCCGCATCGAGCCTGGACCTGCTGGACGCGCAACGCGCGACCTTCGCTGCCCAACAGGCGGCGCTGCAGGTGCGGCTCGCGCAGCTGCAGAACCAGGTGCAGCTCTACAAGGTGCTGGGCGGGGGGCTGGACGCTCCGCGTCAGAACGGCAGCTGATCAGAGGTCCGACCTCGACGCGCCAATGACGACGGCGCCGGATCGCGCAAGCGGCCGGCGCCGTCTTCTTTGACTGCGACGGTTGCTGGCCCTCACCCCCGCCCTCTCCCGCAAGCGGGAGAGGGAGTAACGACGACCGCTACATGCGCTTGACACGCCTGCTCTCCCGCAAGCGGGAGAGGGAGTACGACCGGCTCCATTCGGAGCGACGCCGCCTCTTTCTCCCTCTCCCGCTTGCGGGAGAGGGCAGGGGTGAGGGCCAGCGGCGATGGCAGTCAGAATGCCGGCGACCGTGGCTCAGCGCAGCCGTTTGATCAAGCTCGACGTATCGAAGCGGTTGCCGCCCATTTCCTGGATGTCTGCGTAGAACTGGTCGACGAGCGCCGTCAGCGGCAACCGTGCGCCATTGCGGCGCGCTTCGTCGAGCACCAGTCCCAGGTCCTTGCGCATCCAGTCCACCGCGAAGCCGAAGTCGAACTTGTCCTCGACCATGGTCTTGCCGCGGTTGTCCATCTGCCAGCTCTGCGCGGCGCCCTTGCCGATGACGTCGAGCACCAGCGGCATCGGCAGGCCGCTCTTCTGCCCGAAGGCGATCGCTTCCGACAGTCCCTGGACGATGCCCGCGATGCAGATCTGGTTGACCATTTTCGCCAGCTGTCCGGCGCCTGCGTCGCCGACTCGGGTGACCGCCTTGGCGAAGTGCATCGCGTAGGGGCGGATCTTGTCGAAGACGGTCTCATCGCCGCCGCACATCACCGTCAGCGCGCCGTTGACCGCGCCGGCCTGGCCGCCGGAGACGGGCGCGTCGATGAAATGGAGCCCAAGCTTTTGCGCTTGCGCGGCGAGTTCGCGGGCGACTTCGGCCGAGGCGGTCGTGTGATCGACGAACACCGCGCCCGGCTTCATCCCGGCGAAGGCGCCGTCGGCGCCCAGCACCACCGAGCGCAGGTCGGCGTCGTTGCCGACGCAGCAGAAGACGATGTCGGCGTCCTTGGCCGCTTCGCGCGGCGTCGTGGCGGACTGGCCGCCGAATTCCGTCGTCCAGGCCTGGGCCTTCGCGGGCGACCGGTTGTAGACGGTGACCTGCTGGCCGGCCTTGGCCAGATGGCCCGCCATCGGGAAGCCCATCACGCCGAGTCCCAGGAAGGACACGCGGAGGGTCGGAGTCGACTCGTAGGAACGCTGGCCGATGCTGCTCATGGAAGGACCTGTCGGTGGGTGATGGAACCCGCCGATTGTGGCCCTTCCAATTCTCAAACGATGGTGAGGTGCTCCGTGCCCGACGACAGATCGCCGCTACGCGCCCGTTCGCTGTTGAGCTTGATCTGCAGGCGCAGGTCGTTCACCGAGTCGGCGTTGCGCAGCGCGTCCTCGTAGGTCACCTTGCCCATCTCGTAGAGATCGAACAGCGCCTGGTCGAAGGTCTGCATGCCGAGTTCGCGCGAGCGCTTCATGATCTCCTTGATCTCGCCCACTTCGCCCTTGAAGATCAGGTCGCTGATCAGCGGCGTGTTCAGCAGGATCTCGACCGCGGCGATCCGCCCCTTGCCTTCCTGGCGCGGCAGCAGGCGCTGCGACACCAGGGCCTTCAGGTTCAGCGACAGGTCCATCAGCAGCTGCGCGCGCCGCTCTTCCGGGAAGAAGTTGATGATCCGGTCCAGCGCCTGGTTGGCGCTGTTGGCGTGCAGCGTGGCCATGCACAGGTGGCCGGTCTCGGCGAAGGCGACCGCGTGCTCCATCGTCTCGCGGTCGCGGATCTCGCCCATCAGGATCACGTCCGGCGCCTGGCGCAGCGTGTTCTTCAGCGCCTGTTCCCAGCCCTCGGTGTCCAGCCCGACCTCGCGCTGGCTGACGATGCAGTTCTTGTGCGGATGCACGAATTCGACCGGGTCCTCGATCGTGATGATGTGGCCGAAGGTCGTCTGGTTGCGGTGGTCCACCATCGCCGCCAGCGAGGTGCTCTTCCCCGAGCCCGTCGCGCCGACCAGGATCACCAGCCCGCGTTTGGTCTGGACCACGTCCTTGAGGATGGGCGGCAGTTCCAGCGCCTCGACGGTCGGCAGCGTCTGGGGGATCGTCCGCAGCACCAGCGCGACGTGGCCCTGCTGGATGTAGGCGTTGACGCGGAAGCGGCCGATGCCCTGCGGCGAGATCGCGAAGTTGCACTCCTTCGTGCGCTCGAAATCGGCGGCCTGCTTATCGTTCATGATGGACCGCGCCAGCTGCAGCGTGTGCTGCCCGGTCAGCGGCTGGGGCGACACCTTGGTCACCTTGCCGTCGACCTTGATCGCGGGCGGGAACTCCGCCGTCAGGAACAGGTCGGAGCCCTTGCGCGACACCATCAGGCGAAGCAGGTCGTTGATGAATTTTGTGGCCTGATCGCGTTCCATGGCGGCGTCCTGTCCTGTGTGCCGGGCCGTCGGCGGTCAGTCCGCGCGGTCCCGGTCGATGTGTCGTTGTGGCGCTTCGGCCCGCTCAGCCCGGGAAGTTCTCGGGCATCTTGGCCTTGGCGCGGGCCTCGGCCGGCGAGATCACGTTGCGGCGGACCAGCTCGGTGAGGTTCTGGTCCAGCGTCTGCATGCCCAGGTTGTTGCCAGTCTGGATCGACGAGTACATCTGCGCGACCTTGTTCTCACGGATCAGGTTCCGGATGGCCGAGGTGCCCAGCATGATCTCGTGGGCCGCGACCCGGCCGTTGCCGTCCTTGGTCTTGCACAGCGTCTGCGAGATCACCGCCTGCAGCGATTCGGACAGCATCGCGCGGACCATGTCCTTTTCCGCCGCGGGGAAGACGTCCACGATCCGGTCCACGGTCTTGGCCGCCGACGAGGTGTGCAGCGTGCCGAAGACCAGGTGGCCCGTCTCCGCCGCGGTCAGCGCCAGGCGGATGGTCTCGAGGTCCCGCATTTCACCGACCAGGATGCAGTCCGGGTCTTCGCGCAGCGCCGAGCGCAGCGCGTTGGAGAAGCTCATCGTCTGCGGGCCCACCTCGCGCTGGTTGACCAGGCACTTCTTGGACTCGTGGACGAATTCGATCGGATCCTCGACGGTCAGGATGTGGCCGTACTCGTTCTCGTTGAGGTGGTTGACCATCGCGGCCAGCGTCGTGCTCTTGCCCGAGCCGGTCGGACCCGTCACGAGCACCATGCCGCGCGGCTTCATCGCCAGCTCGGTGAAGACCTTCGGGCAGTTCAACTGCTCGAGCGTCAGGATCTTGCTCGGGATGGTCCGGAACACCGCCCCGGCGCCGCGGTTGTGGTTGAACGCGTTGACGCGGAAGCGCGCCAGGCCCTGGATCTCGAAGGAGAAGTCGACTTCCAGCGTCTCCTCGTAGGCCTTGCGCTGGGCGTCGCTCATGATGTCGTAGACCATGTCGTGCACCTGGCGGTGCTCGAGGGCTTCGACGTTGATGCGGCGCACGTCGCCATGGACGCGGATCATGGGGGGCAGCCCGGCGGACAAGTGAAGGTCGGAGGCCTTGTTCTTGACCGAGAATGCCAGCAGTTGGGTGATGTCCATGGGATGAGGAAAAGCGTTGGCGATTATGGCGACGATCTCCGAGAACATACAACAGCTCCATGGCCGGATTGAGAGGGCTTGCCAGCAGGCGTCGCGGCCTGTCGACAGCGTCGCGCTGCTGGTGGTAACAAAGACTTTCCCGGCTTCGGATGTGAGAGAGGCCTTCGCGGCGGGCGAGCGGCGCTTCGGGGAGAACTACGTCCAGGAGGGCGTGGACAAGATCGACGCGCTCGCCGAACTGCGCGGACAGGTCGAATGGCACTTGATCGGCCCGCTGCAGAGCAACAAGACCCGGGTCGTGGCCGAGCGCTTCGACTGGGTGCACTCGGTGGACCGCCTCAAGATCGCGCAGCGGCTGGCGGAGCAGCGGCCGGCCGGGCTGCCGCCGCTCAACGTCTGCCTGCAGGTCAACATCAGCGCCGAGGACAGCAAGAGCGGCCTGGCGCCGGGCGAGGTCGCCGAGGTCGCCCGGGCGGTGGCCGCCCTGCCGGCCTTGCGGCTGCGCGGCCTGATGGCGATCCCGGAACCCGCCGCCTCGCGGGAGGCGCAACGCCTCCCGCACCGCGCGCTGGCCGGGCTGATGGCCGGTCTCAACCGGGACCTGGGGCTGGGCCTGGACACGCTCAGCATGGGCATGAGCGCCGACATGGACGCCGCCATCCTCGAAGGGGCCACGATGGTGCGCGTCGGCTCGGCCATCTTCGGCGCGCGGGCCCGGCCCGCCTCCCCGTCCGATCCGTCCGATCCGTCCGATCCGTCCGATCCGTCCGCGCCGGCGGCCTGAATGGACCCGCTGCAGCGCCCCGTCGACCTGGTGCCCGAAACCCCGGGCAGCCTGTCGATCCGGGCGCTCTGGCGCGAGGGCCATCCGGCGGAGCGCGGCTGGGTGCTCGGCGGCTGGCTGGCGACGGTCCTCGCCTGCGTCGTGCTCGGACTGGTGACCGTGCGCGAGGGCTGGTCCGGCATCCCGGTGGATCTGGGCGGCGCGAACGCCTTCCTGACCTTCTATCCGCCCATCCCGCTGTGCCTGTGGTGGACCCTGTGTTTCGGCTGGCGCTGGGGCGCCGTGCCGGCGTGGCTGGCAACCTTCGTCCTGGCGCTGTCCGCCGGCATGTCCGTCGCCTGGGCGGCGCTCTTCGCCTGTGCCAATCCGCTGGGGCTGGGCGTGCTGGCGCTGGGTTACCGGGCCGTCGGCGCGGCGCGAGGCCTGCGCAGCCTGCGCGCCTGGTCGTTCTTCGTCCCCCTGTGCTTCGTTGCCGCGGTGTTCAGCTCCTCCGGCGCGCTGATCTGGAACTTCATCCACGACCTGCCCGCGCATCGCCAGCTGCCCATCTGGCAGGGCTGGTGGCTGGGCGCCTTCCTGCAGAGCGTGCTGCTCGGCGGGCCGCTGATGGCCTGGACCTGGCCGCGGCTGTCGCGCTGGATCCTGTCGCGGCCGGCGCTGTTCACCCCGCCGCCCAGCGGCCGGCGGGCGATGGGCCTGGGCCTGCTGTTCGCCATCGTGCTGGCGGTGCAGGGCTACGGGCTGGTCAGCCTGGGACTGGGGTCGCTGCAGCTGCGCACCGCGCTCGAGAGCCACGACTGGTCGAAGCTGGACGAGGCCTCCCGCATGATGCTCAGCACCGCCTGGGTGTTCTTCTGGGTCTTCACCCTCATCGTCCTGTTCGTCGCGCAGTTCGGCTATCAGGCCTTGTCGCGCTGGCTGCATGCGACCGAGGCGCTGGTGGCGCAGCTGGCCCGGGTGAACGCCGAGCTCGAACAGCGCTCGCGCACCGACGGCCTCACCGGACTGGCCAACCGCGTGGCCACGGAAGAGGGCCTGCGCGCCCTGTTGCGCACCGTGCGCCGATACCGGACGCCGTCCGCGCTGCTGACGCTCGACATCGACCACTTCAAGCAGGTCAACGATCGCCATGGCCACGCCGCCGGCGACGCGGTGATCCGCGCGCTGGCGCAGGTGCTGAGGGACGCCTCGCGCGACGTCGACCTCCCGGGGCGCTTCGGCGGCGAGGAGTTCGTCATCGGCCTCGCGCACACCGATCTGCCGGGCGCGCGGCGTTTCGCCGAGCGCTTGCGCGAGCGCATCGCCTCGACCCCGGTGACGCCAGGCTCCGGCGACGACGGCGGGCCGTCGATCGCGTACACCGTCAGCATCGGCGTGACCGTGCTGGGCGAGGCCGACGCCGGCATCGAGGACGCGCTGCGCCGCGCCGACGCGGCGATGTACCGGGCCAAGGCGGGCGGACGCAACCGCGTCGAGGTCCTGGCGGCGGACGCGGACCCGCGCCCCGCGCATGACGGCGGCGGCAAGGCCTGACCCCTCCGGGACATCGGAGGCTTCGGCGGACGCCGCGGTTACGGGGCGGGTACCTGACGCGCGCCGACGCCGTGAGCAGGAATGTGCAGGTTTCGTGAAACCGCATCGCGCCGCCGGTTAGGGCTTCTACCGAGTGGTTCGGCAGGGCGCTTTCATTCAGTTGCAAGTGACGCGTCAGAATTCACGGGGCCTGGAGGCCTCCATGGATTCCCCGAATCAAGTCCAACGATG
The DNA here is from genome assembly GCA_039593255.1 of Roseateles sp. Classification (GTDB taxonomy): domain Bacteria; phylum Pseudomonadota; class Gammaproteobacteria; order Burkholderiales; family Burkholderiaceae_C; genus Roseateles. Next base: position 147,365 of record JBCNPQ010000005.1, on the reverse strand, counting down.
ATCGCGCCGAAGCCGATGGTCGGTCCGCACCGCTGGCGCCATGAGCGCCCGCGAGTCCGCCGCGGTCCGGCCATTCAACAACTCAATCGTTGCGAGGGAATCGATGTCGTTTCTGTCCCGCCTGCGTATCGGCCAGCGCCTCACGCTGAGCTACGCGCTGCTGATCCTGCTGCTGGTCGTGATCGGCGCCTTTGGCGCCCACAACGCCAGCCGCCTGTCCCATGACCTGAGCACGACGGCGAATTCCAGCCTGGTGAAGATCGCCCTGGCCAACGCGCTCGAGAGCGACGTCAACGTCATCGCCCGCGCCTCGCGCGACCTGCTGCTGCTCGACACCGCCAACGCGATCAAGCGCCAGAAGGCCGACATCGCCGCGGCGCTGGAAGACGGCCAGAAGCAGCTGACCGAGCTGGAGGGCAAGGTCTCCGACGCGAAGGACAAGGAACTCGCCGCCAAGGTGCGCGAGGCCCAGGCCAAGTTCGTCGACTCGGTGTCGAAGTTCCTGAAGGTCCAGCAGGACGGCAGCCCCGACGAGGCGCGCGAGGCGCTGATCAAGGACGTGCGGCCCGCGCAGAAGGACTACCAGGACACGCTCAAGAGCCTGGTGGAGCTGCAGTTCGCCAACGGCCGCGACCTCGCCGAGGGCGGCGCCAAGCTCGCCAACCAGTCGATCCTGATCACCGGCGTGCTGGTGCTGATCGCCGTGGTCATCGGCAGTGTCGGCGGCCTGACGATCGCCCGCTCGATCATCGTGCCGGCCCGCAAGGCCAAGGACGCCGCGCAGGCGATCAGCTCGGGCGACCTGTCCCAGCACATCGAGGTCGAGGGTTCCGACGAACTGGCGCAGATGCTGCACGCGATGCGCGACATGCAGACCGCGCTGTCCGGCGTCGTCGCCAGCGTGAGCTCGGCGGCGGGCGAGGTGGCCCAGAACTCCAACGAGATCGCCGGCAGCAACGTCGACCTGTCGGACCGCACCGCGCGTTCCGCCGAAAGCCTGCAGAACACCGCCGCGTCGGTCGAGCAGATCGCCTCCAACCTGAACGGCGCCAGCGAGCTGACCCGCAAGGCTGCCAGCATCGCGACCAAGGCGCGCCAGTCGGCGTCGGCCGGCGGCACGGTGGTGAGCCAGGTCGTCTCGACGATGGAAGAGATCAGCGCGAGCTCGCGCAAGATCGGCGACATCATCGGCGTGATCGACGGCATCGCCTTCCAGACCAACATCCTGGCGCTGAACGCCGCCGTGGAAGCGGCCCGTGCCGGCGAGCACGGCAAGGGCTTCGCGGTGGTCGCGTCGGAAGTGCGCGCGCTGGCGTCGCGCTCGGCGCAGGCGGCCAAGGAGATCAAGGTGCTGATCCAGGAATCGTCCGTCAAGGTCGAGAACGGGACCGCGCTGGTCAACAACGCCGGCGCCACGATCCGATCGGTCGTCGACGAGGTCAACAACATGGGCCAGCTGATCGAGGAGATCTCGCACTCGGCCCAGGAGCAGGCCGCGGGCGTCGGTGTCGTGAACAACGCGATGAACGAGCTGGACCGCGCCACGCAGCAGAACACCACGCTGGTGGACGAACTGACCCGCTCGACGGACTCGCTGCGCGACAGCAGCTCGCGCCTGGTGCAGGCCGTGGGCTTCTTCAGCACCGCGCGCGCCGCCTCCTGATTCCCCAGTTCCTGCCGGAAACCCGTTTTCCTCACCCAAGACGTACGAGGTCCCCAATGAGCAAGCAATTGACTACCACCGTTTCGCGCACCCTGCTGGGCCTGGCCGCCGCGCTGGTCCTGGCCGCCGGCGCCCACGCCACGCCCAAGATCGTCAAGAAGGTGCCGCCGGAGTTCCCGGCCGAGGCCGCCCGCCAATCGATCTCGCAAGGGTCGGTCCGCGCGAAGATGAACATCGAGCCGGACGGCAAGGTGTCCGGCGTCGAGATCCTCGAAGCGGAACCGCGCAAGGTCTTCGACAAGGCGGTCACCCGCGCGCTGATGGACTGGAAGTTCGAGCCCAGCGGCCAGAAGGAAACGCACGAGGTCAAGCTCGTGTTCAAGAACGAGGACTGATCGTCCTCGGCGAGGGCGCCGCGAAGCGGGCGCCCTCCGGATTCACTCCGGATTCACGACAGGGCCGCGTCAGCGGCCCTTTGCTCTTGAGGCGCACGCAAGGGCCGAAGTCCGTCGTGCCTTAAGGGTGACCTCAGGCGATCGGAGACGACTCGCCTACACTCACTCCCCATGTCCCGCTCGCCAGCGTCCACGCCGCGCCGGCTCCTCTGGAGCCGCTGGCTGGTGCTCGCCCTGTTGGGCCTGACGCTGCCGCTACAGGGCGCGCTGGCCGCGACGATGGGCATCGGCATGGCGCTGATGTCGTCGCACGCCGGCGCCGTCGTGATGGCGATGCCGAGCGACTGCCAGGACATGGACATGTCCGCCATGGCCCACGACCCGGGCGACATGCACGGCATGGAGGCGTCGGTGCATGCCTCGGGCGATGACGCCTCCGCGGCCGCCGGCGATGATCACGCGGCCGCGTCCGACCACCATTGCGGCATCTGCCTGCAGTGCTGCATCGGCGCCGCGATGCCGATCGCGCCGCTGACACCGGCTGCGCACGATCCGCGCGATGTCGCGCCCTCGCTCGACGCCCATGGCGCGCCCGAGCAGTCTCCCCAGCCGCTCGAGCGGCCGCCCAAAGCCTTCCTCGCCTGAACGCCGGCGCTCGTCGTTGACGAGCCGCCGTTCGAGCCGTCGTCCGATCGCGCCAGCGCGCGGGGACCGGTGCCGTTTCCGTTCATCCGCGAGGCAAGCATGTCTTCCCGTTCCATTCCCGCACTCGCCCTGACGATGTGCCTGGGCGCCGCCGTGGCCGCGCCGCCCGATCCCGCCGATCCGCGCCAGGGGGCCGCCGTGTCGCGGCCCGCGCCTGTCGACACCGGCGCTTCCGCCGCCGCGAGGGCGGTCCCGGGCGCCGCCGTCGCCGACCCCGGCGTCGGCGACTGGCGCCTCGCCAACCGCCGCGTCCTCGAGGCCGGCGGTTGGCGCGTGTTGCTGCGCGAAAGCCAGGCGGCGTCCGCGCCGGCCAGCGGCCATCACCGTCATTGAGGAGCCCCCCATGTCCTTCACGATGAACCGGCGAGATCCGCGGACGGCCTCGCCCCTCCGGCGTCCGGCGGTGCTACGTTCGACGCTGGTGCTGAGCGCGGCGATGGCGCTGTCGGCCTGCGCCTCGTTGTCGCCGGAGCAGGCCGCCGCGCCCGTCCAGCAGAAGAGCCGCGACTGGCTGGGCGCCGATCTGCCGCTGCAGCGCACCGACGACCAGCGCAACGCCGCGCGCGAGCGCAGCGCCGCGCTGCTGGCGGCGCCGCTGGACGCGCAAGGCGCGGTCCAGCTCGCGCTGCTTAACCACCGCGGCCTGCAGGCGGGCCTGTACGGCCTGGGCATGGCGGAGGCCGAGCGCGTGCAGACGCTGCTCTGGCCGAATCCGGTGCTCAACATCGGACGGCTCGTCCGCGGCGACGAGCGCGAGATCGAACGCGGTCTCGAGTTCAACCTGCTGAGCCTGCTGGGCCGCGGTGCGCGCCAGCAGGCCGGGGCCCGCGCGCTCGAACGCGAACAGGCCCGCGTCGCGCAGCAGCTGTTGGATGTCGCCGGCCAGGCGCGCCGGCGCTGGGTCCAGGCCGTCGCGTCGCAGGAGCAGCTGCGGCACGCGCGGACCGTGCTCGATTCGGCTGCGGCCGGCGCCGAACTCGCGCTGCGGATGCGCCAGGCCGGCAACGTCAGCGCGCTGCGGCTGGCGCGCGAGCGGAGCGTGCATGCCGAGGCGCAGCTCGCGATGGAACAGGCGCAGATTCAGGCCGCGGGCGATCGCGAGGCGCTGATCCGCGCGATCGGCCTGTGGGGCGACGACCTCGCCGCGCTGAAGCTGCCCGATCGCCTGCCCGAGGTGCCGGCGGATTTCCGCGCCGCCGATGACGTCGAACGGCAGGCGGTCGCGCAACGGCTGGACATCCTGGCCGCCCGGCGCGATTCGGAACAGCTTGCCGCGCAGTTGGGCCTCACGCGCCGGACGGGTCGCGTCAACGTGCTCGCGCTCGGGCTGCAGCGAAACAGCAGCAATGAGGAGCCGACCCAGCGCGGGGTCGACCTCAGCGTCGAGCTGCCGCTGTTCGACTGGGGACAGGCGCGGGTCGCCGGCGCGCGCGAGGCCTACGGTCAATCGCTCGAACGCGCGGCGCAGATCGCGATCGAGGCCCGGTCCGACGTGCGCGTCGCCCGTGCTCGCGCCGAAGCGGCCTGGCGCATCGCCCGGCGCCATCACGACGAGGTGCTGCCGCTGGCGAAGCAGGTCTCCGACGAGACCCTGCTCCGCTACAACGGCATGCTGGTCGGCGTGATGGACCTGCTCGCCGACGCGCGCGCGCAGGCCCGCGCCGTGTCCGCGACGCTGAACGCGCAGCGCGATTTCTGGCTCGCCGAGTCCGAGCTCTCCCAGAGCCTGCTCGGTCCCGTGCGCGACGCAGGCGCCGCAGCCTCATCTTCTCCATCGACCGCCGCGGCGCCCGAAGCCGCCGGCGGCGCTGCGCATTGAACGCGCGGTCTCGAAAGGACCTTCCGATGATCTCCCGGAGAAATCTCTTCGCCCGAGCGGCCGCCGGTGCCGCGCTGGGCGCCGCCGGCGCGGTGAACGCAGGCGCGGTGTCGCGTGTCGCGATGGCGGCGCTGCCCGAGCCCGCGCAGCGCGACAGCGCCGACACGGCGCCGCCGCTCGCGCCGCCGAACGGCCGTCCCTACAACCCCGTCGTCACGCTCAACGGCTGGACGCTGCCCTGGCGCATGCGCGACGGCATCAAGGAGTTCCACCTCGTCGCCGAACCGGTGCTGCGCGAACTCGCGCCCGGCACCACCGCGCACCTGTGGGGCTACAACGGCCAGTCGCCCGGGCCGACGATCGAGGTCGTCGAAGGCGACCGCGTCCGCATCTACGTCACCAACCGGCTGCCCGAGCACACCAGCGTGCACTGGCACGGCCAGCGGCTACCCAACGGCATGGACGGCGTCTCCGGCCTGACGCAGCCGGCGATCCGGCCGGGCGAGACCTTCGTCTATGAATTCGTCGCGCGACGTCCGGGCACCTTCATGTACCACCCGCATGCGGACGAGATGACGCAGATGGCGATGGGGATGATGGGTTTCTGGGTCACGCACCCGAAGGGACGGCATCCGCAGATCGCCGAGGTGCAGCGCGACTTCTGCTTCCTGCTCTCGAGCTACGACATCGATCCCGGCAGCTACACGCCGCGCACGATGACGATGACCGACTTCAACCTGTGGACCTGGAACAGCCGCGTCTTCCCCGGCATCGACACGCTCAACGTGCGTCAGGGCGACCGGGTGCGGATCCGCGTCGGCAACCTGACGATGACCAACCATCCGATCCACCTCCACGGCCATGAGTTCGAGGTCACCGGCACCGACGGCGGCCCCGTGCCGAAGAGCGCGCGCTGGCCCGAGGTCACGACCGACGTGGCCGTCGGACAGATGCGGCAGGTCGAGTTCATCGCCGACGAGCCCGGCGACTGGGCCTTCCATTGCCACAAGAGCCACCACACGATGAACGCCATGGGGCACCAGGTCGACACCTTGATCGGCGTGGACCATCGCGGTCTCGCGGCGCGCATCAACAAGGTCATCCCCGACTACATGGCCATGGGGGAGCGCGGCATGGCCGACATGGCCGAGATGGAGATGCCGCTGCCCGAGAACACCGTGCCCATGATGACGGGGCTGGGGCCCCACGGCTCGCTCGAGATGGGCGGCATGTTCAGCGTGGTCAAGGTGCGCAAGGACCAGAAGCCCGGCGACTACGGGGACCCGGGCTGGTATGCCGCGCCGCCGGGGACCGTCGCGCGAGCGGTCGCCGCGCCCGCCGGGGCGCCCGAAGCGCCCGCGACCAAGTCCTCCGCGCCCTCCGCCACCGAGCCCTTGCGCGTGCGCAAGCCCGGTGGGCACGGGCATCAGGGGCACTGATCCCGTTCACCCGCCGATTCACGATTTCAGGAAGCACACCTCATGAACCGCATTCAAATCGTCCTGTCCTCCATGACCGCCATCCCGACCGCCATCCTGGCCGTCACCCTGCTCGCCGTCGCCGTCCCGGCGCGCGCGCAGTCCCACCAGGACCACGAGGGCCATGAGGGCCAAGGACAGCAGGCCCAGGCCGGCGAAGCGTCCGCGCCTTCGTCCAGGGACTGGATCGCCGCCGAAGTCCGCCGGGTCGACACCGCGCAGCAGAAACTGACGCTCAAGCACGGCGATATCCGTCACCTCGACATGCCGGGCATGACGATGCCGTTCCGGTTGGCGCCGGGCGTGGTGAGCGCCGCCCAGCTCTCGACGCTCAAGGCCGGCGACAAGCTCGAGGTCCGCATCGAGTCGCAGCAGGGCGCGCTCACCATCGTCGAGTTGCGTCCGGCGCCGTCGGCGAACTGAGGACGAGATCGCGGACAATCGCGCCCCATGGCGATTCAATGGTTTCCCGGGCACATGCACAAGACCCGGGGCGCGATCCGCGAGCGCATGAAGAGCGGGATCGACGTGGTCATCGAGATGCTCGATGCCCGCGTGCCCGCGAGCAGTGCGAACCCGCTCATCGCGCAACTGACGGCGGGCCGTCCGGCGCTGAAGCTGCTGAACAAGCAGGACCTGGCGGATCCGGCCCGCACCGCGGCGTGGCTGGCGTTCTACCGTGGACAGCCGGACACGCGGGCGGTGGCGATCCATCAGGGGCAGCCGGGGCTGGCCAAGCTGATGGCCGCGGAGTGCCGGGCGCTCGCGCCCAACCGGGGCGGCCTGGACAAGCCGCTGCGGGTGCTGATCTGCGGCATCCCGAACGTCGGCAAGTCGACGCTGATCAACACCATCGTCGGCAAGCGCGCCGCGGCCACGGGCGACGAGCCGGGCATCACCAAGATCGAGCAGAAGATCCTGCTCGACAAGGGGGTGTACCTGTTCGACACCCCGGGCATGCTGTGGCCCAAGATCCGCGTGCCCGAGGCGGGCATCAACCTGGCCGCCAGCGGCGCGGTCGGTCGCAATGCCTTCGAGGAAGAGGTGGTCGCGCTGGACCTGCTGGGCTACCTGCGCCGGCACTACCCGCAATCGCTCAAGACCCGCTATCAGCTGGAGCCCGAGGCCTCGCTGCTGGATGGCGAGGTGCTGGCGATGATCGGCAAGCGGCGCGGCGCGGTGTTGTCGGGCGGGCGCATCAACCTGCAGAAGGCGGCGGAAGTGCTGCTCTACGACCTGCGGCAGGGGCAGCTCGGCCGCATCACGCTGGAGACGCCCGAGGAGTTCGACGAGTGGACCGCGGCGGCCGAGGCTGCGGAAGCGGCCAAGCTGGCGGAGAAGGAAGCCCGGGCAGCGGAGGCCAGGCGCGGCACGCGTGATGCGCAGGCGGCCGATGAGTCCGATGAGGACGAAGAAGACGAAGAAGACGAAGACGAGGACAACCGGGACGCGTAGACCGAGCGCGACGGCGGAGGCCGGGCACCCCCTCGCTCATACGCTCGCAGGCTCCGCTAAATCGCTCGGGGGTGCCCGGCCTCCACCGTCCGGTTGCGGTGTCAACCTGCGCCCTGGGGTCAGGGGTGCACCCGCAGCATCTGCAGCGCGGGGAGCTGCCAGCCGAAGTACAGCGCCGCCAGGCGCAGTGCGGCGACGCCGACCATGCCGAGCACGAAGGCCCAGCGCATCGGCACGCCCAGTGTCTTGAGGACGAAGTACAGCGCGATGCCGCCGATCGCGGCCGTGGCGTAGATGTCCTTGCGCAGCAGCAGCGGCGCCTGGCCGCTCAGGACGTCCCGCAGCACACCGCCGCCGCAGGCGGTCAGCGTGCCCATCAGCAGGGCGGGCATCGGCTGCAGGCCGTGTTCCTCGGCGATCTCGGTGCCGCACAGCGCGAACAGCGCCAGCCCCAGCGCGTCGGCCACCTTCAGCACGCCGATTGCGTACTCGGGGAAGGGGCCGACCATCAGCGCCGCCAGCGCGCTGGCAATGATCACCTGCAGATAACGCGTGTCCTTCATCCAGAACACCGGATGCCGGTTCAGCAGCAGGTCGCGCAGCGTGCCGCCGCCCACCGCCGTCATCGCCGCGATGACCAGCAGCCCGAACAGGTCCAGCCCCGCCTGCATCGCGGCCAGCGCGCCGCTGACGGCGAACACCGCCACGCCCAGCAAGTCGAACCAGTAGATCATCCGCATGGGCGCGGAGTGTAGGCCCGCCTCCTTGCCGCTTCGCCGCTCCGCCTCTTGAAAACGCCCCGGGCGCTCCCATGTCTGCGCCGCGATAATCCTTGCCCCGATCGGCGCCCCACGGGCGCCGGTGCCGTTTTCCCCTCATCCACCCTTCTTTCGAACGATGGACAAGCAAACTCATTCCTTCCAGGCCGAGGTCAAGCAGATCCTGCATCTGGTGACGCATTCGCTCTACTCGAACAAGGAAATCTTCCTGCGCGAACTGGTCAGCAACGCGTCCGATGCCTGCGACAAGCTGCGCTTCGAGGCGCTCGACCACCCGCAGCTGTTCGAGGACCAGCCCACGCTGGAGGTCCGCGTCTCCTTCGACGCCGAAGCCCGCACCGTCACGATCAGCGACACCGGCATCGGCCTGTCGGCGGAGGAGGCGATCGCCCACCTCGGCACCATCGCCAAGAGCGGCACGCGCGAGTTCATGGCCAGGCTCGAGGGCGACCAGAAGAAGGACGCGAACCTGATCGGCCAGTTCGGCGTGGGGTTCTATTCCGGCTTCATCGTCGCCGACCGCATCACCGTCGAATCCCGCCGCGCCGGCCTGCCGGCAGACCAGGGCGTGCGCTGGACCTCCGAGGGCACCGGCGACTTCGAGGTCGAGACCATCACCAAGCCCGGCCGCGGCACCGACGTGATCCTGCACCTGCGTGAGGGCGAGGACGAGTTCCTCAAGACCTGGCGCCTGAAGTCGACGATCTCGAAGTACTCCGACCACATCTCCCTGCCCATCCTGATGCGCAAGGAGGAGTGGGACGCGGACAACGCGACGCAGGTGCTGAAGGACGAATGGGAGCCGGTGAACAAGGCCTCCGCGCTGTGGACCCGGTCCAAGAGCGACATCACGCAGGCCGAGTACGACGCGTTCTACCAGCAGATCAGCTACGACACCGAGGCGCCGCTGGCCTTCACGCACAACCGCGTCGAGGGCCGCAGCGAGTACACGCAGCTGCTGTACATCCCGGCCAAGGCGCCCTTCGACCTGTGGAACCGCGACAAGCGCGGCGGCGTGAAGCTGTACGTCAAGCGCGTGTTCATCATGGACGACGCCGAGGCGCTGATGCCGGTGTACCTGCGCTTCGTCAAGGGCGTGATCGACTCGGCCGACCTGCCGTTGAACGTCAGCCGCGAGCTGCTGCAGGAAAGCCGCGACGTGAAGGCGATCCGCGAGGGCTCGACCAAGCGCGTGCTGTCCATGCTGGAGTCGCTGGCCAACAGCGAGGACGTGTCCGAGCGCGACAAGTACGCCCGCTTCTGGACCGACTTCGGCCAGGTGCTGAAGGAAGGCGTCGGCGAGGACCATGCGAACCAGGAACGCCTGGTCAAGCTGCTGCGCTTCGCGTCGACGCATGCCGACCAGGGCGTGTCCTTCGCCGACTACGTGTCGCGGATGAAGGAGGGCCAGGAGGCGATCTTCTACATCACCGCCGACAGCCTGTCCGCCGCGAAGAACAGCCCGCAGCTCGAGATCTTCCGCAAGAAGGGCATCGAGGTGCTGCTGCTGACCGAACGCGTCGACGAGTGGATGCTGTCCCACCTGTTCGAATACGAGGGCCGGTCCCTGCAGTCGGTCGCCAAGGGCGCCGTCGATCTCGGCCAGTTGCAGGACGAGGAAGAGAAGAAGAAGGCCGAGGAGGCCGCCGAGCAGTTCAAGCCGGTCCTGGAGCGCCTGAAGACGGCGCTGGAGGGCCGGGCGAAGGACGTGCGCGTGACCACGCGCCTGGTGGATTCGCCGGCCTGCGTGGTCGTCGAGGAAGGCGACATCAGCGGGCACCTGGCCCGCATGCTGAAGCAGGCCGGCCAGACCGCGCCGGTGTCGTTGCCGACGCTGGAGATCAACCCCGATCACGCGCTGGTGAAGAAGCTGGGCGCGATCGAGGGCGATTCGGCCGGCGACGGGCGTTTCGGCGACCTGGCGCAGGTGCTGTTCGACCAGGCCCTGCTCGCCGAAGGCGGCGTGCTGGAGGATCCCGCCGCCTACGTCAGGCGCGTCAACGCGCTGCTGCTGGGCTGATCGCCGCCCTTCCCCGGTCCAGGCCGCTCGCCGCCAGCGGCGTCCATGCCGGGGCGAGCGGCGGGCCCGCCGCGTCCACGACGGCCGCCATCGACTCGGAGAACCGGGCCTGCTCGAGCGGCCATCGGAGGCGTCCGGCGGCCTCGGCCCCGGCGTCGGCGTCGGCGTCGGCGGACGCTTCCACGGCGCGGAGATAGGCCAGCGCGGACTGCCCGCCCGGTTCGAGGTCCCAGCGCCAGGTGGTGTCCAGGTGGTCGGCCATCGACGCGATGAGCGCCGTGGACAGCAGCGTCAGACGCCATGTCCCGTCCGCCGCGCGCCAGCGCAGCAAGGCCTCGTCGTCGCCCGACGCGGTGCGCGGGATGCCGCCTTCCTCCTGGGTGAACACGTCCGGCACGCGCATGCCGCTCCAGCCCTGACCGTCCCGGATCCACAGGTCGCGTTCGTCCCGCGTCACCTCCAGCCGGGCGCCGTGCAAGGTCAGCAGGGGCAGGCGCAGGACCTGCCCATCCGCCGGCCAGGTCATCCGCCTCGAGCCGCCTTGTCCGGTGATCGACGCCTCGTGCAGCCAGTTGTCGTCGTCCAGCGGCAGGTCGCTCGCGAACTTCCTGGCATGGCGAATCCGGATCAATTGACCGCTTCCGGTCTGATGGATGAGGAGGTCGAGGCCTTCCAGGAAGACTTCCGGGTCGCCGCTGGCGCGATCGTCGAGATCGATGTGCCGCGGCGCGCCATCGGCCTCGTCGGCGATCACGATCTCCGCCACACCGAGCGCCTGCGCGCCGTCCAGGTCCACCGGCCGCCCGTTTCCCTGGATCACCAGCAGCCGCGGCGGGTCCCGGCCAGCCAGGACCTGGCGCTGGAAGTCATTGAAGGCGGCATCCTCGGCCAGATCGAACGGACTCGTGTCGCCGTCGTCGAGCGTGATGGTCACGGTGTCGTCCTCTTCCAGGCGGAAGACCGTGCCATCCCACGCCTCGGCGACGAACGAGTCCGGTGCGAGGCTGAAGCGCCTGTACCCCGAGCCATCCCCCGGTGCCAGACGATCGGCCCACCACTCGAACAGGCCCAGTGGGAAGGCCTGCGGCTGCAAGGCCGACGGGCGTTCCGCCAGCGCGCCCAGTTCCGCGGGGCTCAGCGACTCCGAATTGCCCAGGTAGCGCCAGTCGGCATTGCTGCGTCCGTCGATCGGGAAAGGGCCGTAGGGCTTGAAGTCGGCACGTTGGAGGCTGAACAACTCGAGCCGGCTGCTGTACGGGTTGTCGTAGAGATAAACGCCGCCGGGCACCGGTGTCGGGTCCTGGCGTCGCCAGGACAGGTAGGCGTCCGGATCGAGGATCGCCGGACCGTGGCTGGGATCGGGCTGAGGATTCAAACCGGCGTCGAAGTCCGCGACACGGCCGAGGTAGGCCCACTCGCGACCGCCTCCCGCCGCCGGCGCGTCGACCGGCAGGTGCGTCAGTCGGCCGTCGGCCTCGCGCATCCAGGCGTAGTGGGCGACGCCCTTCGCATCGTCGAACCGGACGACGTCGCCGGGGCGGACCGTGTCCCGGCCCGCGATCCCGATGTGGCCGACCGGCGGAAGCAGCCGTTGGAGCGCTTCCAGCAGCTTGCGGCTCTCCAGCAGGTCGGCATGCAGCGGCGCCTGCGTCTTGCCGGCACGCTCCGCATCCGCCTGCAGGAAGATCAGGCGCTCGCGCAAGGCCTCCCTGGCCGCCGTCCGCAGACCGATCTCCGTCGCGGTCCCGGGACGGGCGAACAGGGCATACCACTCCTCCAGCCGCAAGCCCAGGGTGTCGGCCTGATCGCGCCACAGGCGCAGCGTCGCCGCGTCGATCGAGGCGCCCGTGGGACCGTCCCGCACGGCGCCCAGCCGGCTGCCGGCGGGGCCGGTGTCGCGGCCATCGGGCACCTTCGGCTCGACCCGCCAGGTGAGTCCCGCCCGTTCCACCTGCTGCATCACCGCCCAGGGAACGTCGATCACCGCGGCGCCGGGCTTGACCGCCTCATGCGCGCCGGCCAGGCTCGCCAATGCCAGTTGCAAGGCGGTGCCCTCCGGGGCCGGCGCCAGGCCGCCCTCGACGCGACGGCTGGCTGCGGCGTCGCGCGCGAGGCGATCGGACAGGTCGTGCATCAGCAGCCGGAAGGTGGGCACCTGCACGTCGTAGAAGTCCTGCGGCCCGGCGCGGTTGGTCGAGCGAAAGCCGGGGGCGTCGACGCCCTGGTCGATCAGCAGTTCGACGCCTGCATCGCGCAGCTGGTGTGCCATCTCCGCGGAGGCCTGGGGGCTATCGCCGAGCTTGATCCAGGCGGGGTTGTCCGATGAACGCAAGTGCTTGTCGAACAGCCTCTGGAGACCCTGGTGCAGCATCGTCAGGCGCGTGCGCTCGTGCAGGGTCAGAGGGAGCGCCGGTGGATGCAGGTCGGACCAGGGACCGTAGGCGCGCGTGGCGTGCAGGTGCTGCAGGACCAGCCACTGCCGGGCGCGCGCGGCTTCCTCCCGGGAGACGACGACGCAGGGATGGGCGGGGCGTTTCTCCGCCGCGTCCGCGGCAGGCCCGGGTTCGATGAACCCATCGAACCCGGCCCGGGTCAGATCCTCGACGAGGCCCGGGTCGCCGTCGAACCGTACCGGCAGGCCCGCGGGCGTCCGCTGCTCCGTCCGATCGAGCCGTTCCCAGAGCGACAGCGCGACCGTCCCCTGCGTGGGGCGTCGCCCTTCGACGAGCCGCTCGTGGAAGTCGACCCGGTCCACGGGCGGCGCCTGTGCGCCTTCGGGACCGGCGAGTGCCAGGCCGCCGGCCAGGTCCTCGGTCAGGAAGCGACGGAGCTCCGGCCAGATCCAGCCTGGGTGGGCCGTCAGCCACTGGCGCAGGGCGAGTTCCCCGGCACGTGTCATCGCCAGCGGTTCGCGGCGGAAGCGCCGCTGATCCATCAGGTAGGTGAACGTGATCGGCGCAAAGAACTGGCTGCCGTCATAGCGCACGACCGGCCGCCCGTCGCTGTCGATGCTCACCTGTCCGCCGTTGAGCGCGAGGCGGGTCCACGCGCCTTCGGCCCGCGCTGCTGGATCGAAGACCAGCAGGTGCCGGGAACCATGAAGCATCGCGCTCCCGGTGAGGGGGTCGTGGACGCCGGACAGCGTCTCGCCGTCCGCCGTCAGCCCGGCCAGTTGGACCGGACGCTGGGGAAGGAGCGTGCCATTGCGACGGACCAGCGACGCCACGACGGTGGGGGACGACGTCGTGGCGTCGTCACCGGCGCTGGTGGGCGGGACGAGCAGGCCGACCGCATCCGCCAGCAGTTTTCCCGGGTCCAGGGCCGGCGACCAGGTCGGCAGGGTCAGGACCAGCGACCCCTGCTTGCGTGCCATGTCCAGGACCAGGCGGATACCGGGCACCATCGGATCGGCGATCTGGACGATGGCGTCGTGGACCGCCTCGAAGTGGAAGGACTGGCCGTTGACGCGCAAGCCCGCCACGCCGCCGTCGATGAACTCGATGTCCTTTCCCCCCCGGAACAGGCTGTTCCCGAGCATCAGCGTCCAGACCTCCCGATCGGTGCCGGACGGCAGGATGCACACGGGGTTTCGCACGGTCCCGTCGGTCGGCAGCACCAGCGTGTAGCGGCCGCCGCCGCCGATCAGGCGGATGTGGACCTGCGATTGGTCGAGGGGCCGGAAGCTGCCGTCGTTCCGGGACGGGCGGTCCTGGAACTGGAAGGTTTCCAGCTCCGCGGAGGAACGTTCGGGCAAGACCAGCGTCCTGTGGCGGTCGTCCAGGACCACCTCCAGGAGGCTGGGTTTCTGGACGATCCGCCACAGGTCCGCCGAGCGTGCGAAGCTGCTGGAGCTCACGAAATCGCCGACGAAGGCGGCCCCGCTGTTTTCCTGCATCCGTTCGATCAGCGGGTCGCCGAGCAGCGCGAAATCTCCGCCCGCCCGCGAGGACGAATAGCTGCCGTGGCGGATCTCCAGATTGGGCGCCGTCATCAGGCACAGGGCCAGGCCGGGATCCCGCAGGGCTGGGGCCAGTGCCGTGCGGGGGAACGCCTCGTTGGCGGGCCGGCGCATGAGCGTCCACAGGTCCAGGTCCATGCCGTGTTCGGAATAGTGGCCTTGCCGGTCGGCGCCGTCGAGCACCCAGGCATCGTGCAGCCGGTGGCTGCCCCATTGCCAGTAGAGCTGGCGCGGGTCCAGCGAGGAGGCGCCGATGGTCGCGTCCGCGAAGCTCACCGTGCCGGAGACGAGGTTGATGCGCTTCATCGGGGCCCATCCGTTGGGCAGCAGCATGCGCCGTTCGGGATGTCGCGGATCCAGGGCCGCCGCCGCGAGCGGTGCGCCGTACCCCAGTTCGATCTGACGCAGCGGCTCCAGGTTGCGCGCCAGGCGGAGCCGTTCCCCTTCGACGGCCCGGTTGAGCGCCTGGATGCCCAGCGCCAGACCGGCCAGCGGCACCGCGAGGCTGTCGATCGCCGAGGCGAGCAGGGCTTCACCAAGCACGTCCATCGCGGCGGCGACGCCGATCAGCCCCAGCGCCACCTCGTCGAGGGCGACCCGCAGACCGGCGGGTTGCGATCGCAGGCGGTCGCCGGAGATCGTCGATTCGATCCAGTCCGCCATGTCGACGACGAGGCTCCCGACCTGGGCCAGCCGGCTCGTCCACCGGAGTGCCTGTTCCAGGAGGCCGGCGCTGGTCACCACGTCGGCCATCGTGCCGGCGTCGGGACGCGCCGCGGCGGCGCGGACGGCGGCCGCGAGGGGCAGGACGTCGCTGCCCGCCTGGGCGGCGCCCTGCGTCAGGCCCAGGGACCAGAGCGCCTGCTGATAGGCGTCGCCGTCCTGGGCGCCATCGGCCAG
The DNA here is from genome assembly GCA_039593255.1 of Roseateles sp. GTDB lineage: Bacteria > Pseudomonadota > Gammaproteobacteria > Burkholderiales > Burkholderiaceae_C > Roseateles. The sequence continues at coordinate 132,193 of JBCNPQ010000005.1, read as the reverse complement.
GTCCGACAGCAGCAGCGCCAACAGTCCGACGTTGAGCATGCCCGTGTCGGCGTTCGCCGGGAGCGTGTCCGGCCCGAGGTCGGGCACGCTCGCCAGGCCTGACCGGATGAACTGCATGCCGGCACGGATCACCTGGACATCGGCCGCGTCGACCAGCACGCGGGTCTGGATCGCGGGGAAGGCCAGGCTCATGTAGCTCAGGGTCGCCCCGGCGCCTGCCGGGTCCGGCACCACGGGAAGGAGGTGCATGCCGGCGGGGCGGTGCCGGTTCGCGAGCCCCTGGAAACGCCGGCGCAGGCGGTCCCAGTCGTGGAGCTTCGCGCGCACGAGCGCCTGCGAGCGGCCGGACCCTCGAGGCGGGGACGCATTCAGGATCGCGCAGCACTCGTGCGAGAACTCGATGCCATCGTCGCCGTCCGGGTACATGTCCCGGACCGTCGTGCGGCCGGTGATCGCGTCGACCCGGTAGATCCAGGTCAAGCCTGCCGCCCCGCGCCGGGCCGGCGTGCCGTCGTGCTGCCGCGAGCCTGCGATCAGACGACCTTGCCGCGTTGTCCTCAGCAGCAGCCTCTGCGAATGCACCGTCGTCTCTATCCCCGCCCCGCCGAGCGGCCGCACGGCGCGGGCGAATTCCAGGCCGAAGCGCCGATGCACGGCGGGTGTCTCGAGTGCGCAGCTCTGCAGGAAGATGCGTTCCACGCGCCGCCGGAATCGATCGCGGGGCGACATCCCCGGCACCGTCGACGTCAACTCCCTTGCCAGCTGTTCCGCGCCGCGGCCGCTCAGCAGTCGTTCGCCGGTCCGAGGGTCCGTGCGGCCGTGGCCCGTCACGTACAGCCAGAGGCGGACGTCTTCGCCGGCGTTTTCCAGCAGCGACTGGCCGCGCACGACGCGCCAGCCTTCCTCGGGATGCATCTGTACCCACACGAGCTGTTGCGGATACTGGTCGCTGAGCGCGTTCCCCAGCGAGAAAGTGACGTCGTCGTCCTCCATCTGGAGGTAGAGGCGAAGCAGGTCGCTGCGGGCGGACGCGGGGGTGTCGGACACCGGCAAGGTCGGCCGCTCGCGGGAGGTCGGCATCCAGTGGGAGAGCGCCAGGCGGCTGGGTGCCACGGCCGCATCGTTGCCGAAAGTGTCCCTGACGACCTGGACGGCGTCATGATCGAAGCGCCAGCGACCGTCGGTTTGCTGCGACGCCACGGGGAGCGCGCCCACGAGGAACGCCGTGCCGGCCAGGCTCACCTCCGGGGGCAACTGCCCGGGCCGCAGCGGCAGGGCGCTTCCGAAGACGCTCACGATGAAGGCGTCCAGGAGATCCAGCCGCCGGTCTTGTTCGCGAATCCGGGCGTCGGAGGCCTCAGGTCCGAGTGCCGGGACCGTCGCTGCGAAGACCTGCCCGTGCGAGTCGCTCAGGATCACGCGTCCGTTGACGCGGTCCAGGCGCTGGCGGAAGCGCGGCATCAACGACTCGAGCAGCGGCAGCGCCGGTCCGCTGGCGGACCGCGCCGGCGAGGGCAGGCCGGTGGCGGTATCCGCGACCGGCGGCCGCGCCAGGCCGAGCAACTGCCGGAACGGGCCATCGTCCTCGGTGATCAGGGAACGGCTGCCGATGCGGTGCCAGTGCGCGTCGTCGCGGCGAGTGCCTGACAGGTAGGTCAACGGACCGATGAGTCCGAGGTCCGACAGCAGGCGTTGGGCGGGCCAGATGGCCTTCCTGGCTGCGTGCCGCGCCGCGGCTTCGGGAGATGTGCGCGTTGCCTCGCGTTGCAGCCGGTCCAGGTCGAACAGCAGCGGCGAGCGGGTCAGTCCGGACGCCATCGTGTAGGCGACCGACCGGGCGAAGGCAATACGCCGCGCGATGAGCGGCGATGGGGCTTGCCGCTGGAACATCCCCTCGACCAGATAGGCGGCGGCGAGCAATCCTTCGATCATGAGCGCGCTGGCGCGATGCACCGGCGTCTTCGCGCCGCGCAGTCGCGGCGGAACGGCCTCGACGCCGTTGTCGCTCAGGTCGCCGATGCCCCAACGACGCAGCAGGACGGTGTTGCGCCGCGGCGCCTCCGATGCCGCATCGGCGTCAGCGTCAGCGTCGAAGAGTCCGGCGCGCAGCGTATCGATGCGATCCGGCCCCATCAGGTCGGGATAGGCGCCGTCCAGGACCGCGGACACCAGCTTCCCGGCTGCGGTGTCGAGCGCCCGGCGGTCCCAGGCGTCGAGCCGTTCGCCGTCGAACTGCGCGCTCAGGTGCATGAGCAGCTGTTGCCGCAGTTGAGCCCTCAGGGGCGTCGTCACGCTGGCCGGCAAGGCGTCCAGCGGCAGCATCGCCCGGTGCATGGTCTGCAGGATGACGCGCAGCAGGCCTTCCTCGGGGTCCAGGGGCGTCGACCGGTAGGTGGGCGCCGGCAGGTGAAGGAAGGCGTCGATGCGAGGCCAAGGCGCCGGCGGGGGCTCCTGGGGCGGTGGGAGCCCGGATGAGGGGGGGCGCGACTGGGTCGCGGGCACCGGGGGGGCGAAGAGCGGATGGACGTCGGGCGCGGAGGATGACGCTGGCATGGTGGGACGCTCCAGAACGATGGAGCAGCGTCAGTCATGCCCTCGCCCGCGCGGTTGGGCCGATCGGGACGATCAATGCGCAGGCTTCAAGGCGCCTTCTGCCTTGGATCTGGCGGTCGGGCCCCAGGACGGTCGGCGCTGCGCGAGGCGCCCGCACTCCGCGCGCCGGACGTACGGTTCAGCCGGGCGGGCCGCTGATCGGCGCACCTGTCCGGAACGCGCCGTTGGCGGCCACCCAACGCGGTGACAGGTCGAGTTGTCCTGCCGGGACGACGGACGCCATCGCTTCGGACAGTGTCGCGACGGCCAGCGACCACCGCTGCCGGGGCGCGTCGGCGTTTTCCGGCGCCGGCCTTCGCGCGAGCGGCCCGGTGTCCGGTGCCTGTCCGATGTCGGACGCCGTCGGCAGCTCCGGCTCGAGAGTCGCCAGCCGCCTTTCGCCGTCCGGCACCAGCCGCCAGCGCCGCGGCGTGTCCGCGCCGGCGGCCATCGCCGCGATGAGCGGCGCGGACAGGCGCGCCAGCCGCCAGCGCTCGTCCGGCATCTTGAATCGCAACAGGGCCTCGTCGTCGCCGGTCGGCGTGGTACCGACCACGCCGTTCTCGAACGCGAAGACGTCCGGCACCCGCATCTCGGTCCAATGATCGACGTCGCCGATCCGCAGGTCCGTGCCATCGCGGACCACCTCGAGCCGGGACCCGTACAGCGAGAGCATCGGCAGGCGCAGGGACCGGTCCCTGTCCGGCCACGCCAGGCGGCGGGTTGCGGCCTGGCTCGTCAGTGTCACATCCGTCGTCCACTCGTCGTCGAAGGGGAGGTCGGTCGCGGGCCGGAGCGCGTTGCGGATCCGGATCAACTGGCCGGTCGCTGCGCGATGGATCACGAGATCGCGGCCTTCGTAGCACGCTTCGTCGCCCTGCGTCGCCTCGTCGTCCAGATCGATGCTGCGCGGCGTGCCGTCGAACTCGTCGAGGATCACGACTTCGGGGAAGCCCAGTGCCCGGGCGCCGTCCAGATCGACGTCCCGGCCGTTGCTCTGGATCAACAGCCATCTCGGCGCCTGGCGTCCGGCCAGGAACTGACGCTGCAGCGCCTTGAACTCGGCGTCGTCGCCGAGACGGAAGGTGGTCGCGTCGCTGTCGTCGAGTTCGACGCACAGGCTGCCGTCTTCCGTCAGCCTGAAGACGGTGCCGCTCCATGTCGTCGCCACGAAGCTGTCCGCTTCGATGCGGACATTGCGATAACTGGCGCCGCCGGGAATCAGGCGGTCCGCCCACCATTCGAGCAGCCCCGTCGAGAAGGTCTCCGGCGCGAGCGGTGATGGGCGATGCGCCAGCTCCCCGAGCTCCGCCTCGCTCAACGACTCCGTATTGCCGAGGTACAGCCAGTCGGCGTTGCTGGAGCCGTCGGTCGGGAAGTAGCCGTACGCCCCCGCCCTGGCACGACGACGCGGGTCCACGCGACGCAGCCGGAACAGTTCCTCCTGGCCGTTGAACGGGTTCTCGTAGAGGTAGACACCGCCGGGCACCGGCGTCCCGTCGTTCCAGCTCCACGCATGGTAGGCGCCGGGATCGAGCATCGGAGGACCGTCAGGTTCCGTCGACAGGCGCGGTCGCAGGTCGCGGCCCAGGTCGCGCTCGCTGCCGAGGTAGGCCCAGTAGGGGTTCCCCGTCATCGCGGCGGGATCCCGCGGCAGATGCAGCAGGTTGGTGTCGACCTGCCGCATCAACGCATAGTGGCCGGCGCCCCTGCCATCGACGAAGCGCACGACGTCGCCCGGGCGGGCCGTGTCCCGCCCCGCGACCTTCGCGCTGCCCGCCGGCGGCAGCAGCCGCTGCACGACGGCGAACAGCTGCCGGTTCAAGGTGGGATCCGGATGCAGGGCGATCGCCGCCAGCCCGGATCGTCCGCAGCGCTCCAGCAGACGGATCAGGCGGTCGCGCAGCGCTTCCGCCGTGGTGTCCCGCAGCATGACTTCCATCGGTGTGTCGGGCACGGCGTGACGCGCATACCAGGCGTCCAGCCGCAGTCCCTGGGTGGCGGCCTGGTCCCGCCACAGGCGCAGGGTCGCGTCGTCGATGGCGCCGCCTTCCGGCGTGGGCTGGACACGGCCCAGCGCCGCGCTGGGACGCCAGACCGCCGGGGCCGCGTCGGCGTCGGCGTTGATCGGCGGGACGGGCGCGGGCCCCCGGCCCGCGGGCGGGTATGAGAGGGTCAGGCCGGCACGGCGCACCTGTTCGAGCAGCCGCGGCGGCACCGCCGGGACGGGCCGGCCCAGTTGGCGGGCCTGGGCGCGTTCGTCGGCCAGACGGGTCAACGCCTCCTGCAGCGGGATGTCCGAAGGCCCGACGGGCTGCACCTGTCGAAGGCGCCGGAAGACGGCCGCGTCCCGATCCAGGCGATCGTGGAGATCGTGCATGAACAGGCGCAGGGACGTCGACCGCACATCGTAGAAATCGGTCGGTCCCCAGCGGTCGGTCGCCCGCGAGGTCGGCGACGTCGAGGCGGCATCGATGCGGATGTCCACCCCAGCGTCCCGCAACTCGTGCGCCAGGCCCACCGAGGCCTCGGGCGTGTCGCCCAGCCTGATCCAGTCCGAGCCGCCCGGGGCGGCCAGATGCTTGTCCAGCAGTCGCCGGAGCCGCCGCAGCAGACCGTCCAGGCGGGTGCGCTCGTGCAAGGTGAGCGGCGGCCGCTCCGGGAGCAGATCGGACCATCTGCCGTAGGCGTCGGTGGCCTGCGCATGCTGGAGCATCACCCATTGCCGCGCCCGCGCGACCTCGACGGCGGGAATCTCCCGCGCCTGCAGGGGCTGCTGGCCCGGGGCGCCTGCGGCCGTGTCGCCAGGCACCGTGTCGTGCTGGCGCCAGCCGGCGAGGCCAACCAGCGAGAGGTCGTGCGCCAGGGCGGGATCGCTGTCGAGGGGGGCGGACGACCTGCCCGGCGCCAACTGCTCCAGCCGGTCCAGCCGTTCCCATAGTGCCAGCCACGACGTGCCCTCGGTCGGGCGGTCGCTCCCGGCGCTCCGGTAGTAGAAGTCGACGCTGTCCACAGGCCGCGGCGGCCCGCCCTCGGGCCCGGCCAGGTCGACGCCGGCCGCCAGGACCTCGGTCATGAAGCGGAACATTTCCGCGGTGGTCCAGGCGGGGTGTTCGCGCAGCCACTGCATGAGCGCCCGTTCGCCGGCGCCGGTCATCGCCAGGCGATCGCGGACGAGGCGCCGCTCGTCCTCCGAGTAGGTGAAGCTGACGGGAGCGAAATGGCGGCCGCCGTCGTAGCGGACGGTCGGACGCCGATGCTTGTCGAGGCTCACCTCGCCGCCGTTGAGCGCGTAGCACTTCCAGGTGGGCGGGCTCTCGCCGACGCGGGGGCTCTCCAGCAGCAGCAGGTGGTGGGCGCCGTAGAGCATCGACGCCCCCGTGGCGGGATCGAGCAGGCCCTTCAGGACTTCGCCGCTGTCCAGCAGGCTCGACAGTTGTACCGGTTCCTGAAACGGGCCGGCATGCCCGGTCTGGAAGGTCGATGCCGCGCCAGCGGTCTCAGCCTTGGCGGACGGCGCCAGCACGGCCACGGCCGCGGACAGGGCCTGGGCGGGGCGCAGGGATTCGGACCAGCTTGGCAGCGTCAGGACCAGCGACGCGCCCTGCCGCGCGAGATCCAGGACCAGACGTACGCCGGGGACCAGCGGGTCCGCGATCTGGACGACGGCGTCGTGCAGCGCCTCGAAGCGGATGTCCTGCCCGGCGATGCTCACGCCCGCCACGCTGCGGTCGAGAAAGGTCAGGGGCTTGCCGCCGTCGATGAGGCCGCCCTTGAGCATCAACGTCCAGATCTCCCGCACGGCGCCGGAGGGAAGGATGGTCACCGGATTGCGCACCATGCCGTCAGGCGGGATCGACAGCGTGTAGCTGCCGCCGCCACCCACGAGCCGGATCCACACCTTGGACTGGTCCAGGGGGAGGAAGCCGCGCTCCCCGGGCGGCCGGTCGTCGTTGAAGACGAAGGCCTCGGTGTCGGTTTTCGAGCGCGCCGGCAGGGCCAGCGTCCTGCGCTGGTCGTCCAGCACGACTTCGAGCCACGTGGACTTCTGGTCGACATGCCACCGGTCCGCGGACTTGGAGAAGCTGCTGGAGGTCACATAGTCGGCTGCGAAATCGGCGGCGCTGTTCCTTTGCATCCTCTCGACCAGGGCGTCGTGCAACAGTGAAAAGTCCCCGCCGATCCGGGACGTCGAGTAGGCCTCGAAGTGCAGGGCCACGTTCGGCGCGGTCATCAGGCCCAGGACCAGCGCGGGGTCGCGCAAAGGGGCCGGCAGCTTCACCTGCGGGATCGCCGGGCGGCCCGGGGTACGCATGAGCGTCCAGAGGTCCAGCTTCTTGGCATTCCGGCTGTGGGCCAGCTGATGGCCGGCGCCGTCGTTGACCCAGTAATCATGCAGGCGATTGCTGCCGACCTGCCAGTAGAGCTGGTTCCTGTGCAGGACCGAATCGCCGACGGTGGCGTCCGCGAAGGTCACCGTGCCGTTCACGAAATCGATGCGGTGGAGGGGCGCCCAGCCGTTGACGAGGAGCGCGCGGCGTTCCGGATGGGCGGGGTCCATGACCCTCCGCTTCAGGGGCTCGTCGTAGCCGAGATTGATCTGCCGCAGCGGGTCGACGTTGTGTTCGATCCGGGCGAGTTCGCCTTGCACTTCTCTCGCCAGGGCCGCGATGCCGATGGACAGTCCCGCCAGCGGGACGGCCAGGCCCTCCGCCGCCGTGGCGAGCATCGCCGCTCCGGCCAGGTCCGCGGCGGCGGCGAGGCCCACCAGCGCCAGCCCGGCCGCGTCCAGTCCGACCTGGACCGCGGCACCGGACACCTCAGCGCGGTCTCCGCCGTGCAGCGCATCGACGAGCCGCGCGACATCGATCGCGATCGATCCCGCCTGCGCCATGCGGCTGAGCGCCGACAGCGCGCCGGACAGGGCGTCGGTGGTGCGCACCAGATCGGCCATCGACCCCGCCCCTTCGCGGGTCGACGCGCTGCGCAGGACGGCGGCCATCGCGGCGGCGTCCGCGCCCGCCTGGAACCCGCCCTGGACGAGACCCGTGTACCAGAGCGCCTCCTGGTACAGATCGCTGCCGGGACCGTCGCCGGCGAGATCCGACAGCAGGAGCGCCATCAGACCCAGGTTGAGCAGATCGACGCGCGCGGTGGGCAGGCCGATGTGGATGGTCTGTTCCTGGACGTTGTCGAGCCCCTCGCTGATCGCGGTCATCCCGGCCTTCAGCGCCCGGATGTCCGCAGGGGCGACGATGTCTCGCGTCTGCACCGTGCCCGTGTCCAGTCGCATGTAGGTCAGCGTGGCCTGCATGCCGTCCCGGAGCGCCAGGTGGGGGACCAGATGCGTGCCGGGCGGGCGATGCTGGTCGACCACCGCCCGGAACCGCTGGCGGAGGTGACCCCGGTCCGAGGCCTCCTCGAGCGCAAGGGCCTGCGAGCGCCTGGACGGGGCGGCGGTCTGGCCCAGGACGGTGCAGCAGGCGACAGTCAGGTCGGCGCCCTCGTTGCCGTTGGGGAACTTGTCGCGGACCGAGATGACGCCGGTGGCCGGGTCGGATCGAAAGATCCAGGTCGTTCCGGCGGCGCCTTGGCGCAGCGGCGCGTCGTCATGCTGTTGCGTGGCCTTGATCAGGTGGCTGCTGTGCGTGTCGATGACCAGCGTCTGCGCGTAGAGGGTGGTCTCCATGCCCGCCTGTCCCAGGTCGCGGCCGAAGCTGCGCTGCACGACCGGCGTCTCCAGCGCGCAGCCGAGCAGGCTGATGCGCTCCACCTTCGGAAGCGGGGGCTGTCGCAGGCGCGAGAGCAGGCGCTGCAGCTCATCGGCGAGGGCCCGCGCGGTCCGGCCGCTGAGCAGGCGCTCCCGGGTCCGCAGGCTCGTGTGCCCGTGACCCGACACGATCAGCTTGATCCGGGCATCGGCCGCGGCGTTGTCCAGCAGCGACTGTCCGCGGATCACGCGGAACTCTCCTGTCGGATGGGCCTGTACCCAGACGACCTCGTCCGGATGGTTCCGGGTCAGCTCATTGCCGACGGCGTGCATCACCCGGTCGTCCTCCATCTGGACGTACAGACGCAAGCGATCGCTGCGGGCGTCCGCGGCGGTATCGGGGGGCCGGAGCCGGCCCTTGTCCGGCGTCCGCCAGGCGGTCAGGTCGCTGTCGTCGGGACGCACTGCGCCATCCGGGCCGTGGATCTCGCGGACGACCGCGACGGCGCCCGCATCGAAAGTCCACCTGCCGTCGGGTTGCCGTTCCGCCACGGACCGTTTCCCGACGAGGAACTGGTCGTCCGTCAAGGTGATCTGCGCGGGCAGCATCTGTCGCGACAGCGGGGCCCGGTCCAGCAGCACGGCCACGCTGAAGCTGTCCAGCAGCGCGAGGGCGGCGTCCTGCCGGCGGCGCTGCTCCGCGTCCCATGTCGACCCGAGCGCGGGCAGGCGGAGGACGAGTGGCAGCAAGGCGTCGCGCGAGGTCAGGGTCACCATGCCGGCCTCTCGATCGAGGTGCTGCCGCACCTCCGGCATCAAGGAGTGGAGCACGGGCAGCGGCACCGCCGGATCCTCGGGGGCGCTCGTCGCCGGAAGCACGGCGTCCGGCGGGTCGGCGGTCGCCGGCGCGAATCCGAGCAGTTGCACGAAGGGCTTCAGGTCGTCGGTGCCGAGAAGCCGGCCGCCGAACCGGCCGCCCACCGGATGCCAGGCCGCGTTCTCGCGTTCCGCTCCCGACAGGAAGAGCGGGGGCCCGGCAATGCCCAGGCTGGCCAGCCGCCATTGCGTCGCCCAGAGGTCTCGCGTCGCCGCGAGGTGGCCTTGCGCCGAGGCGTCGGCCCGCGCCGCGAGACGATCGAGGCGGTCGAGGTCGAACAGCAGCGGCTGGCCGGCGAGTCCGGACTCCAGCGTGTAGGCCGCCTGGCGCGCCACGCCGACATGGTGGGCGAGGGGTCGGGGCGTTGCCGACTGGTCGAGCAGGCGCTCGGCATGCCAGGCCGCGGCCAGCAGGCCTTCCACGAGCAGCGCGCTGCCGCGATGCACGCTCAGCTTCGTTCCGCGGAGGAAGTCCGGCGCCGCCTCGACGCCGTTGTCGCTGAGGTCGCCAATGCCCCAGCGGCGCAGCAGGACGGCATCGCCCAGGCGCTGCGGTTCCAGGATGACCTGCCGGATCGTGTCCCGGCGCCCGCCGTCTCCCGCGAGTCCCGCGTAGTTGCCGTCGAGCACGGCCGACACCAGTCGCCCCGCCTGCCGGTCCAGGAAGACGGCGTCGAGGTCGTCGAGGAAGGCATCCTTCAGCTGGCGCGTCAGGTGCGCGACCACTGCCTTGCGCAGCTGTCCCCGCTGCTCGGGCGTGACCAGCGGAGGATCGGCCTGCAAGGAGCGCATCGCCGCGTGCACCGCGTAGAGGATGACGCGCAGGCGGCCTTCCTCGGGGTGGACGATGCGCGCCTCGAGATCGGGACGGAGGTTGAGGAAGGACTTGACGCGCGGGGGCGTCGATGCCGTGGGTGTCTGCGTGGCGGGTGTCGACGTCACGGAACCGGCGTGCGCCGCATCGGGCGCGGCGACCGACGGCAAGGTGACATGCAGCACCTGACCGGGAGGCTTGTCGGGCATGGGAGGCTCCAAGGCGAGAGGAGCCGCATCAGTCGTGCCGGAAAAGCGCCGGACGGTCCGGAGCCGCCCGCCCAAGACGGTGGCGCGGAGGGCGGTGCCTGGCTCGGATGCGAGCTGCGGGCCCAGAAGCCAGTCAGCGCTGCGCTGCGCGTCCGCCCCCGCGCAGCGGTCGCACGACTCAGCCCTGCCAGCCGTCGGCCGGCCTGGCCTGCGTCTGCATCGCGTCGAGCTGCTCCCGCAGCTTCACGACCTGGTCGCTCCAGTAGTTGGGCGTGCCGAACCAGGGGAAGGCCGCGGGGAAGGCCGGATCGTCCCAGCGGCGCGCCAGCCAGGCGCTGTGATGGATCATCCGCTGCGTGCGCAGCGCCTCGACCAGCTTCAATTCGCGCCAGTCGAATTCGCGAACGCTCTCGTAACCGTCAAGCAGGGCGTCCAGCTGGCGACGGGCCGCTTCGGGCTCGCCCGACAGCAGCATCCACAGATCCTGCACCGCCGGACCTTGCACGGCGTCGTCGAGGTCCACGAAATGGGGACCGCGGTCCGGCGTCCACAGGATGTTGCCGGGATGGCAGTCGCCGTGCAGGCGCAGCGCGCGTCGATCGGGCAGGGCGTCGAAGGCGGCATCGATCGCGTCGATGCAGCGCGCGGCGGCGTCGTGCCAGTGGGCCGCGACCTCGGGCGCCAGGGTGTCGTGCGCCCGCAGCCAGTCGCGCGCCTCCCGCGCCGGCGCGGCGCTGTTCCAGGAATGCCGATACCGAAAGGACTCGCGCTGGCCGACCTCGTGCAGCCGCGCGAGGAGACGTCCGATCCAGCGCAGCACCTCGGGATCCTCGAGTTCCGGCGCGCGACCACCCTGGCGCGGCGCCACGGCGAAGCGCTGACCCTGGAAATGCCCGAGCGTGCCGGTCGTGTCGCCGATCGTCAGCGACAGCGGCGGGACCACCGGCACCTCGGCCTCGGCCAGCGCCTGGGCGAAGGCGTGTTCTTCCAGGATCTGCGCGTCGCTCCAGCGCCCCGGGCGATAGAACTTCGCGACCACCGCCGCCCCGTCGTCGAGGTGGGCGAGCAGCACGCGGTTCTCGTAGGAGTTCAGCTGCAGCAGCCGGCCGTCGGGGCGCAGCCCCGCGTGTTCGAGGGCGTCGAGCATCAGCTCGGGCGTCAGGAGGCCGAAGCCGGCCGTCGTGTCAGTCATCGGGGCAGGGAGGCCGCGCGGCGCCCCGGCGCCGACGCGTCCTCGGGAAGCGGTCAGGCGCGTAGCTTAGCGCCGACCGTAGCGCGGGGAATCGACCACCACGCCGCCGATGTCCGGGTCGGGCAGCGAGCCGGGCAGCGTCGGGAACTCGCGACCGTACTGCGAGTCGCGGAATTGCGAGTCGCGGAACTGCGGGTCGCGGAACTGCGGGTCGCGCGCGAGCGGATCGCGCAGCTGGGAGTCGCGGAAACCGCCGCCGTCGGCCGTTCCGGCCCGCGGCCGGTAGCCGCGGGCGCGGGGCTCGGCCGGTGGCAGCGGCGCCAGCGGGGCCTGCACCGATTCCCCGCCGAAAGCGTCGTAGCGGCTGTCCGGCGCGAAGAAGGAATCGCTGAACACGGGCGAATCGTTCCAGAGCGTGTTGCGCGACGGCGCGGATGCGGCCGGCGCGCTGCGGCGAGGCGCGGGGGACGGCACAGCGCCGGACAGGTGCGGCGACGCCCCCGCGCGCGGCATCGCGGCCATGCCGGCGCGGCTGCCCTGGTTGCTGTACGGCACGAGCAGCTGCAGCTCGGTGGCGCTGGGCAACTGGTCCACCGACGTGCGCAGGTAGCGGATGCGGCAGGCGGCCAGCACCGCCTGCTTGATCTGCAGGCTGCGGCTGGATCCGGGACGGTCGGTCTCGATGTCGATGGCGGCCAGCACGCGGCCGTTGGGGCTGCAGATCGCGAAGTTCACGCTGATGCCACCCAGCAGCTCGTACCAGTAGCGGACGTCGCGGGCCTCGGTCGGCTGGCAGAAGCGGACCATCGGCAGCTTGCACATGACGACGTGATGGGGGAGCGCCTCGCGCAGCAGGCGGAAGACGCGACGCTCGTCGGCGCTGAAGACCGGCCGGGGACTGAGCGACCACTCCGTCGGCAGCGGCTTGCGCTCGCGCCGCGGGCGACGCAGGAACAGCGCCGCGCCCAGCCCGAGCACGGCCAGCGCCGACAATCCCGCGATGATCCACGGCAGCAGGTTCTGCATATCCCAAAGAGCTGGACGGACCGGACGGACGGCGCGCGAGGGCGCCGCAGGACGCACGGGAGCAGCGAAGCAGAGACACCGTACCGGGCGGATCGCGGGAATGTAGCGGAAAGGCGTTACAAATTGCATCCGCGCTGACCCCGCCACCCCCCCTGGAATCGGGTGGGGGCGTCGGGAATGAAACCGGTACCTGTGCGATCAGCGTTTCGTGCCGGGGTCGTCCGCGCGGTCGCGGACCTTGCGGATGCGGGATTTCACCTCGGCCACGCCGTCAAGGAAGTCGCTCACGGTGCGCATGTGGCGCTTGAACTGGAAGTCCCATTCGGCCATGTGGCGCTCCAGCGCCTCGTCCACGTGCGAGGACACGGAATCCGGCGGCAGCCGCAGCCAGGCCTCGGACTCGCCCCCGTCGCGCTCGACGGTCGCGCCGGCGTTGCGGGCGATCTTCAGCATGGGGGCGTTCTCGCTGAGCGCGTGGATGAAAAGCGTGTCGATGCCGCGGTTGCGCGCATGCAGCGAGGCGCGTTCGAACAGGCGGGCGCCGAACCCCTTGCCGCGCGCGGACGTGGCGACGGAGACGCCGAATTCCGCCATCGCCGGCCGGCCCTTGATCTGCGGCGCCGGCGCGTAGGCGAGGTGGGCGACGGCGATCAGCTGCAGGCGCCGGTTGAAGATGCCGAGTACTTCGTCGCGGACGAAATCCAGGCCGTTGGCGTACTTCTCGATCTGCTCGTCCCGCGCCGGGTAGCCGAAGCGCAGGTAGCGGTCGCGTTCGCCCAGCGCCAGCAGGTGCTGGAGGATCCGCTTGCGATGACGCTTGCCCAGCGAGCGGATCGGCACCCAGCCGGTCCAGCGCGCCAGCATGGCCCGGGGATTCCAACGCGAGGACGGCGCCCCCGCGCCGGCGGCGCCATCGGGTCTCGATGTCGGGGTGGGGCGGGGATCGGGCGGGGTGGGCATGGCGGCGACGGCTGTCGGGACGGATGCTAGCGGGGAACCGCGGCGAAACGCCTGCGAAGCCGTCATGAAACGGGCGGTGGTGCCGGTGGCGGGGCTTCGGCAACGACCGGAACCCCTTGGATTTGGCCTTTCGGGCGGGTTCTGCTAGACTCGTCGGCTTTCCCGTTTCCAAGGCAGCGGGGGAACGTCCGTGAGAGGCCGCCGCGATCCACATCGCCGACAAGCGTGCACCGAACGTACGGGGCAGATCGCCCGAAGTTCAAGCCTTTTGAAAGAATCTCATGAAGACCTTCAGCGCCAAGCCGGCCGAAGTGACGCACGAGTGGTTTGTGATTGACGCCACCGACAAGGTGCTCGGACGTGTTGCCAGCGAAGTGGCACTCCGTTTGCGCGGCAAGCACAAGGCCATCTACACGCCTCACGTCGACACCGGTGACTTCATCGTCATCATCAACGCCGAGAAGCTGCGTGTCACTGGCAACAAGGCCACGGACAAGGTGTACTACCGTCACTCGGGCTTCCCGGGCGGCATCTACGCCACCAAGTTCAAGGACATGCAAGCCAAGCATCCGGGCCGTGCCCTGGAAAAGGCCGTCAAGGGCATGCTGCCCAAGGGTCCGCTGGGCTACGCGATGATCAAGAAGCTGAAGGTGTACGCGGGCGACACGCATCCGCACACCGCCCAGCAGCCCAAGGCGCTGGAAATCTAAGGAGCGGAGATGATCGGAAACTGGAACTACGGTACCGGCCGTCGCAAGTCGTCTGTGGCTCGTGTCTTCATCAAGAAGGGCACTGGCCAGATCACGGTGAATGGCCGTTCGATCGAGCAGTACTTCGGCCGTCAGACGTCCATCATGATTTCGCGCCAGCCCCTGCTGCTGACGAACAATGGTGAAGCGTTCGACATCAAGGTCAACGTGCACGGCGGCGGCGAGTCCGGCCAGGCCGGCGCGGTGCGCCTGGGTATCACCCGCGCGCTGATCGACTACGACGCGGCCCTGAAGCCCGAACTGAGCCGCGCCGGCTTCGTCACGCGTGATGCGCGTGAAGTCGAGCGTAAGAAGGTCGGTCTGCACGGCGCCCGTCGCCGGAAGCAGTTCAGCAAGCGCTGATCGACTGCCGTCCGCTGCGGAATCCGGGTTGGGATCTCCGCGGTGGGGCGAGCGCCAAGGCAAGGCCGCTGTTTCAGCGGCCTTGTTTTTTGTCCGGCCGGGTGCACATCCTGCCGAAGGGGCTATCTCCAAGCGTCCGTCCACGACGCGGGGGCTTTGAGATAATCCCGCCATTCCTCCGACACAACAGGATCCACGATGAGCGCAGTCCTCGAAACGCAATCCACCGATCTGGGCGGCATGCCCGCGCCGCTGGTCTTCACCGACAGCGCGGCCGAGAAGGTGCGCGAGCTGGTGCTGGAAGAAGGCAATCCTGAGCTGAAGCTGCGCGTGTTCGTGCAAGGTGGCGGCTGCTCCGGCTTCCAGTACGGCTTCACCTTCGACGAGGCCGTCAACGACGACGACACGCAGATGGCCAAGAACGGCGTGACGCTGCTGATCGATGCGATGAGCCTGCAGTACCTGGTCGGCGCCGAGATCGACTACAAGGAAGATCTCCAGGGCGCCCAGTTCGTGATCAAGAACCCGAACGCGCAGACCACCTGCGGTTGCGGTTCGAGCTTCTCGGTCTGACCGATCAACCTCCGGATTTGTCGGACGCTTCGGCCCTGGGGTCGAAAGACAAAGGCCGCCTTCGGGCGGCCTTGTCGTTTCACGCGGGCGTGTAGCTGCCCAGCACGCGAGGCCCCGACGCGCCGGTGGCCGCGGGCAGGTTGCCCGGCAAGCCGCGCACGTGGCGCATCGCCAGCCATGCGAAGGCGGCGCCCTCGACCTGCATCGGCGGCAGGCCCTTCACGTCGGTCGTTCCGATCGACACGGTCGGCAACAGGACCTGCAGCCGCTTCAGCAGCGTGTCGTTGAACGCGCCGCCGCCACAGACCAGCAACTCGCGCCAAGCGCCGGGCGCGAAGGCGACCAGGCTGTCGAGCACGCTTACCGCGCTCAACTCCAGCAGCGTCGCTTGCACGTCGACTGCAGACACGCGCGGGGCATGGGCTGCGATCCTGGCGTCCAGCCAGTCGAGATTGAACAGGTCCCGACCGGTGCTGCGCGGCGGGCTCTGACGAAAATACGGTTCGGCGAGCAATGCGTCGAGCAGTCCGGCGTGCACCTGTCCCTGTGCGGCCCAATGGCCGCCCGCGTCGTAGGCGGCGCCCTGATGGCGATGGATCCATCCGTCCATCAGGCAGTTGCCGGGGCCGCAGTCGAAGCCGCCGCTTCGGCCGTCCCCCCAGAGCAGGCTGACATTGCTGATGCCGCCGACATTGAGCACGACGACATCGCGGCCGTCCTGCGCCAGCACCGCGCGGTGGAAGGCGGGTACCAGCGGGGCGCCCTGGCCGCCAACGGCCAGGTCGCGGCTGCGCAGGTCGTGCACGACCGCGATGCCGCTGAGTTCCGCCAGCAGCGATGCGTTGAGCAGTTGAACCGTGAAGCCGGTGCCGTCGAACTCGCCCGGGCGATGGCGCACCGTCTGTCCATGCGCGCCCAGGGCTCGGATCTGCTGGGGGACGAGCCGTTGACCTGCCAGCAGCGCATGGCATGCCTGCGCGTAGACGCGCGCCATCGCATTGCCGGCGAGCGCGGCGAGCTGAAGCTCGTTGTCTCCAGGGCTGTTGAGCGCGAGCAGCTCGGCGCGGAGTTCGGCGCCGAACGGCTGGTACGCATGCGCGAGCGCACGGACGCCGCCATCGGCCTCGGCGCGCATCAGCACGGCGTCGACGCCGTCCAGCGAGGTGCCGGACATCAGGCCGATGTAGAGCTCGACGCCGGACATCGCCGTGGGCCGGGAGCTGGGAATCCGGGATGCGTCGGCCGGCTTATTCGCCGACGACGCCTTCATGGATCGACGAGGCCGCGTCGAGCGCGATCTTCGCGCTGGCGACCTGGGCCTTGAACGCCGCCTTGGCGGTCGCCGGCAGCGTGACCGCTTCGGAGGCGCGCGCGATCACGCGAGGATCCTGCTGCTTGCCGTTGACGCGGAATTCAAAGTGCAGATGCGGACCGGTGGCCCAGCCGGTCGAGCCGACGGCGCCGATCTTCTGGCCCTGCTCGATCTTCTGGCCCTTCTTGACGTCGATGCGGCTCAGGTGCGCGTAGACCGTCATGCGGTTGCCGCTGTGCTTGAGCTGGATGACGTTGCCGAAGCCGTTCTGCCAGCCGGCGAACTCGACGTTGCCGTCGCCGACGCTGCGCACCGCGGTGCCGGTCGGCGCGCCGTAATCGATGCCCTGATGCTGGCGCCAGGTCTGCAGGATCGGATGGAAACGCATCGCGAAGCCGGAGGTGACGCGAGAGAACTCCATCGGACTGGCCAGGAACGAGCGGCGCTTGCTCTCGCCGTCGAAGCCGTAGTAATTGCTCTTGCCGGTGCCGGGGTCGCGGAACAACACCGACTGGTAGCTCTTGCCGTTGTTGACGAACTCGGCGGCCAGCAGGCGGCCCGAGCGATTGCCCCAGGTGATGGGTTCGCCGTCGGCGGTCAGCGTCTCGTAGACCAGCGAGAAGCGGTCGCCCTTGCGCAGTTCGCGGTGGAAGTCGATGTCGCCCGAGAACATGTCCGCCAGCTGCGTGGCGATCGCGTCCGGCACGTTGGCCTCGTCGGTCGCGGCGAACAGCGAGGACTGGATCGCTCCGCTGCCCAGGCGCGTCTGCGTCTCGAACGGGACGGTCTCCAGCTTGGAGACGAACTTGTCGCCCTGGCGGGTGATGCTCAGGCGGGTGAAGTGCGTGTCCAGCTGCTCGCTGGCCTCGGCAGCATAGCGGGCGGTGATGGATTGCACCTCGCCGCTGGCCGTCGCCACGACCTGCACGCGTTTGCCGACACGGCCCGTGAGCAGTTTCTTCGCGGCGTCGTCGCTGCGCAGGAAGGCGGCGGCGGCGGTGTCGAAGGCGCCCATGCGCTTGAGCAGCGCGTCGGCGGTGTCGCCGGCGCGGGTGAGGTCGTTGCGCGACAGGCCCGGATCGAACGCGGCCAGGTCGGCCAGTTGCGCATCCAGCGACTGCAGCGGGATGGATTCGGAGACGACGCGTTGCGGCAGGTCCGCCGCGTCAGGGGCGAGGGGGGCGACGCCGAAGGCGGTCACCGCGAAGCAGCTCAGGACACCGACCACGCTGCCGGTGAGGGCGCGGGGGTGCTTGGCGGCGAAGGATTCGGCGCGAGCGAGCGTGCGCTGCACGCGCTGCCATTCGTCAGTCCAATTCATCACGCGCCGGAGACCTTCTTTCTGGAGCCTGAGAGCGCCGTCCGCTGCCACGCCTTCAACGACGCGTGCCGGCACGGCCCGAACCGGAGATTCGACGATCTGCCAAACGAAGGACGCCCTGGGGCGTCCGGAAGTTGCTGGGCAGACCGTCCACTAGAATCGCCGTCTTGCGCTGCAGCGTCCGATCAGGCATGTCGATTGCCCTCCTGGCGCCCCGCAAAAACAGCCGGCAGTATACCGGCCGGTCCGGGTTACAAATGCTAGAAAACCCGATAAATCAAGACTTTACGTAAGCCCGTGCGGGCTCCGAAGTGCCATGTCTGACATTCGAACCCAGCCGTCCCCGACCCCTGAATTTCCGATCACGGACCGGGTCCGTCATGCGATGCAGCAATCGCTGCGCGGCTGCGAGGAACTGCTGCCGCAGGACGAGTGGCTGAAGAAGCTGGCCCGTTCGGAGGCCACCGGCCAGCCCCTGCGGATCAAGCTGGGCCTGGACCCGACGGCGCCTGACATCCACGTCGGGCACACGGTGGTGCTGAACAAGATGCGCCAGCTGCAGGACCTGGGTCACCAGGTGATCTTCCTGATCGGCGACTTCACCTCCATGATCGGCGACCCGTCCGGCCGCAACGCCACGCGTCCGCCGCTGACGCCCGAACAGATCAAGCACAACGCCGAGACCTACTACAAGCAGGCCAGCCTGGTGCTGGATCCGGCGCGGACCGAGATCCGCTACAACAGCGAATGGAGCGACCCGCTGGGGGCGCGAGGCCTGATCCAGCTGGCCGCGAAGTACACCGTGGCCCGCATGATGGAGCGCGACGACTTCACCAAGCGTTACGCCGCCGGCACGCCGATCTCGGTGCACGAGTTCCTGTACCCGCTGATGCAGGGCTACGACTCCGTGGCGCTGAAGGCGGACCTGGAGTTGGGCGGCACGGACCAGAAGTTCAACCTGCTGATGGGCCGGCACCTGCAGGCCGAGTACGGCCAGGAGCCGCAGTGCATCCTGACGATGCCGCTGCTGGAGGGCCTGGACGGCGTGGACAAGATGTCCAAGTCGAAGAACAACTATGTCGGCATCACCGAGCCGGCCAACGGCATGTTCGCGAAGATCCTGTCGATCAGCGACGTGCAGATGTGGAAGTGGTTCGACCTGCTGAGCTTCAAGTCGATCGAGGAGATTGCCGCGCTGAAGCGCGAGATCGAGGGCGGTCGCAATCCGAAGGAAGCGAAGGTGATGCTGGCCAAGGAGATCACCGCGCGCTTCCACAGCGCGCAGGCGGCCGAGGACGCCGAGGCCGACTTCAACAACCGTGCCCGCGGCGGCATCCCGGACGACATTCCCGAGCTGACGCTGAGCGGCGCGCCGATGGGCATTGCGGCCCTGCTGAAGGCGGCGAACCTGGTGCCGTCCAATGGCGAGGGCAATCGCAAGATCGAGCAGGGCGGCGTCAAGATCGATGGCGTCACGATCAGCGACAAGGGGCTGAAGGTCGAGGCCGGCACCATGGTGCTGCAGGTCGGCAAGCGCCAGTTCGCCCGCGTCACGCTGAGCTGACCCCACCCTCCACCGCCATGCAAAACGGGAGGCCGAGGCCTCCCGTTTTGCTGTGGGCAGCGGGTTCTCCTGGGCCCGGAACAGGGCGTGAGGGTCCTGGAGGGAGCCCTCATGCCCTGTGATGGGCCGCGCTTGCCGCCACGCAGTCGCGCAGCGACGGTCCTGCTTCACTGCTTGATCGGTCGCAGATACGGCCCCGGCTTCGGTGTCTTGACCGGGTCCTTCGCGATCGCATCCTTGAGCCAGGCGACAGCCGCGTCGAGCTGCGCGTCCTGGCCGTTGGCGGTGGCGCGCGGCGGGTTGTCGACCTCGATGTCGGGTGTGACGCCCTTGCCCTCGACGAGGAACTGGCCGTCGACGGTGATCTGTCCGTTCTCGGCAGCGCGCATCAACCCGTTGTCCATCAGCCGGTTCTGATCCGACAGCCACACGCCGGCGCCCGAGGTCGTCTTGCCGATGACCGGACCCAGGCCCAGCCGCTTGAAGCCTTCGGAGAAGGTTTCCCCGTCCGAGTAGGTTTCCTCATTGGCGATCACGACGACCTTGCCGCGAAACACCTGCTGCATGTTGGGATAGGGCTTGCTCGCGTACGGCGAGCGCGGTTGCCAGAAGGCCCAGGCGCGGCGCAGCAGCGTCTGCAGGATCCAGCTGTCGATGTTGCCGCCGTTGTTGTGGCGGACGTCGATGATCAGGCCTTCGCGCTCGCTCTGGGCGTAGAACTCGCGGACGAAGTCGCCGATGTCGTCGCGGGTCATCGCGCGCAGATGGAGGTAGCCGATCTTGCCGTCGGCGGCCTTGTCGACGAGGCGGGCGCGGCTGAAGCGCCAGTCGTTGACGCGCAGTTGACCTTCGCGGCGCAGGTCGACCGGCGTCACGACGACCGGGCGTTCCTTGCCGGAGGCGTCGCGGATCTGCAGCAGCACCTGCTTGCCGGCCTGTCCGCGCATCAGCTCGCTGGGATCGGGCACGGACGACGCCTTGCGGCCGTTGATCTGCGTGATCACCGCGCCTTCGGCGATGTTCAGGCCGGGCGCGGCGAGCGGGCCGGCTTCGGACGGCAGTTCCGGGTCACCGGCGAAGATGCGGGTGATCTTCCAGCCGTTGCCCTTGGGATCGCGCTCGAGCTGCGCGCCCAGGCCGGCGTAGCCCGGCTCCTCGGCGCCCTTGCGGATCTCGCCCGGCGCGACCTGGCTGTGCAGCAGGCTGAGTTCGCCGACCATCTGCGCCATCACCTCGGCGAGTTCGCCGCGCTCGGTGACGCGCTCGGCCAGCGGCGCGTACTTGGCGCGCATGGCGGTCCAGTCCACGCCGTGCATGTCCTTGTCGTAGAAGAAGTCGCGCTGCATGCGCCAGGCGTCGTTGAACATCTGGCGCCACTCCGCCTTCGGGTCGACGGCGATCTGCCAGTCGGACCAGCGCACGCGCGACTTGTCGAGGTCACCCGGGATCTTCGGGCCGGCGTCGACGATCAGGATCTCCGGCGCGGTGCCCGGCGCGGCCGCGCGGCGGATCATCAGCTTCTTGCCGTCGGCGCTCAGGTCCCAGGCGGCGACGCCGTCGGCGAAGGTTTCCAGCTTGGACTCCTGCGGACCGATCGGCAACTGGCGCAGCGCGGCGCCTTCCTGCACGTACAGGCGCTTGGAGTCGACCGCCAGACCGGTGTAGTTGCCCGCGGCGGCCGGGACCTCGTACAGGCGCAGCGCCAGGCCCGGGATCTGGATCTCGGGCTTGCCGCCCTTGGCGGCGGGCGGTGTCGCGGGCTTGGCTTCCTTGGCCGCGTCGGCCTTGGCTTCCTCGACCTTCTGCTTGGATTCCTTGTTGTCGGGCTTGTCCTTTTCCTGCTCGCGGACCTCGGCCTCTTCCTTGGCCTTCAGGCCCTGCAACTCGTCGGGCGCGGCGAAGGGGAAGCGCAGGTTGGGCTGCAGCGCGATCGCATAAATCTTCCAGCCCTTGTCGAAGAAGGGACCCATGTTGCGGTCGCCCCAGGGGCCGGGGTTGCCGGTCACGTTGAAGGTGCGGCGCGACAGGAAGTACAGCCACTGGCCGTCCGGACTGAAGGCCGGCGCGGTGGCGGCGTAGCGGTCGCTGCCGAGCTGGTGGACCTTGCCGTCGGCGACGGTCAGCAGCAGCAGTTGCTCGCGGTAGGGGTTGCTGGTGCTGCGCACGAAGGCCAGCGACTTGCCGTCGGCGGACCAGGTCAGCGACGCGGCGCCATCGCCGGACGGGTCATGGTCGAC
The DNA here is from genome assembly GCA_039593255.1 of Roseateles sp. Taxonomy (GTDB): domain Bacteria; phylum Pseudomonadota; class Gammaproteobacteria; order Burkholderiales; family Burkholderiaceae_C; genus Roseateles. Next base: position 110,695 of record JBCNPQ010000005.1, on the reverse strand, counting down.
CTCGCGGGTCGCGGCGGCGCGGGACGGGTTCTTCAGGTCGGTCAGGAAGAGCCGGCCTTCCTTGTCGGTGTGCGCGATCCAGCGACCGTCGGGCGACGGCGACAGGCTGCGGCGCAGCACGGTGGCGCCTTCGGTGATCTGCCGGGGCTGGCCCGTGCCATTGGCGGCGAAGCGCCAGATCTCGAATTCACCGCTGAAGTCGCAGAAGGCGAAGACGTCACGGCTGTCGCCGCTGAAGGCCGTGTCGCGGCAGCGGCCGGCGTCGTCGGCGGTCGCGGGCACCGGCAGCTCGGCGCGGCGCAGCGGGCCGACGCCCTGCGTGGCCAGGCGGCCGCGCGCCGTCAGCACGACCTGCTCGCCGTTGGGCGACAGCGAGACGCCGGTCAGGAAGTCCTGCGGCCGCGCGATCCAGCGCTTGCGCTGCTGGTCGTAGTCGCCCGCCAGGCGGACGTCGATCTTCTGCTCGGCGGCGCTGCCGTTGAGGTCGATGCGGTAGAGGTCGGCGCCGAGCGCGTAGACCGCCTGCGCGCCGTCCAGGCTCGCATGGCGGACGTCCCAGCCCTTGTGACGCGTGTGCTGGCGCGGGTCGGAGCCGTCGGCCTTCACCGACCAGAGGTTGTAGGTGCCGTCGCGATCGGACAGGAAGGCGACGCGGGCATTGCCCGACGCGTCCTGGTAGGGCATCGGACGGCGGTCGTTGGCGCCTTCGGCGAAGAGCGGCTTGGCCTCGGCCGTGCCGGACAGGTCCATCACCCACAAGCGCGCGAGCGCGCCGCCGCGGTACTGGCGGGCGTTGTCGCCGCGCAGGCCGTTGCGGGTGAAGTAGAGCGTCTTGCCGTCGGCGCCGAGCGCGCCGTCGCTGGCCTGGCCCACGGGCAGCGCGCGATGCGTGCCGGTGGCGATCTCGACCAGGTGCAATTGCGTGCCGGGTTCGCCGCGTTCGGTGTTGCCGGTGTAGAGGATCTCGTTGCGGGCGGTGATGCCCCAGACGCGGACCGCGCCCGTGTCCCAGGTCAGTCGACGGGCGACGCCGCCGCCGGCCGGCATGACGTACACATCGCTGGCGCCTTCCTGCTGGCCGACGAAGGCGATCCAGCGGCCGTCGGGCGAGACGGCGGGGAAGGTTTCGGCGCCGCCGTGGGTGGTGATGCGCTGGGCGGTGCCGCCGGCGATGTTGGCCTGCCAGAGATCGCCTTCGGCCACGAACACCAGCCGGTCTCCGCGCAGCGCGGGCTGGCGGTAGAAGCCGATCGACGGATCGACCGCGGACGGCCGAGCGCTGCCGCCGCGCGCCACGGCGTCGGCGGTCCCGGCGGCGGCCGCGGAGGTGGCGGTGGATTCGGCGGCGATGGCGAGGGTGGCCATCGAGCAAGCCGTGGCGATGGCCAGGCGTCGGAGCGTGATGCGCATCGGAGGTCTTCCTTGTGGGAGTCCGGGACGGAGCGTCGGAACGTGGAGGAAAAGGGGACCGGCCGGACGGCAGCCGGAAGTCATGCGGCGCGGATTCTGGCGCCACGCGCCGGCGTCAGCGGTTCGTCACCCCCATGGCCACGTGGCCGGCGGGCACGTGGGGGACGGCGTTCTGGACGTGGCCGTGCTGGTCGTCGAAGAAGAAGTCGGGCTCGAACTCGCGCAGGAATTCGCCCTTGGGCAGGCCGCCGAGGAACATCGCCTCGTCGACCTCGACGTCCCAGTCCATCAGCGTGCGGATGGCGCGTTCGTGGGCGGGGGCGCTGCGGGCGGTGACGAGGGCGGTGCGCAGGCGCATCGGCACGGCGGGCGCGTCCTGCAGGCGCTGGAGCTCGTGCAGCACCTGCTTGAACGGACCGGCGGGGAGCGGGGTCAGCTTGCGGGCGATCTCGTGCGCCTGGAACGCGTCGAGACCGTCGCGCTGGTAGATCTGTTCGGCCTCGTCGGAGAACAGCACGGCGTCGCCGTCGAAGGCGATGCGGAGCTCGTCCGGATAGGCCGCGGACGCGCGCGCCGACTGCGGGAAAACACGGGCCGCCGCCACGCCCGCGACGAGCGCTGATCGCACGTCGTCCTCGTTGGCGGACAGGAAGAGCTGGGCCTTGAGCGGCTTGAGGTAGCGCCAGGGGCTGTGGCCGCGGGTGAAGACGCCGCGTTCGACGTTCAGGCCGTAGTGCTGCGCCGAGCGGAACACCCGCATGCCGGAGATCGGGTCGTTGCGCGAGAGCACGACCACCTCGACGCGCGGCGTCTCGCCGGGCGCGTTGAACGCCAGCAGCTTGCGCACGAGGGAGAACGCGGTGCCGGGCTTGGCGGGCTCGTCCAGGCGCTGCTGCTGCAGCCGCATGTAGGCGCGGTCGTCGCTGTCCTCGAAGAGCTGGTTCTCCTCTTCGAAGTCGAACAGGGCGCGGGAGGAAAGGGCCACCACCAGGCGGCCGTCGAGAGAGGCGGGCATGGGCGGCATGATAGGCCGCCGCCCGGCGGCCCTCGATCGGCCATCGACCGGCGCGTGCGCGCCGGCGGGCCGGCCTTACTGCGCCGCCAGCTTGTTCATGTCGATGATCGGCAGCAGCACCGACAGCACGATCAGCATCACCACGCCGCCCATCGCCACGATCAGCAGCGGTTCCAGCAGCGTGGCCAGCGTCATCGCGCGGCGCTTCACTTCGCTGCCGAGCTGCCGGGCCGCGCGCTGCAGCATGTCGGGCAGCTGGCCCGTCTGCTCGCCCAGCCGCGCGAACATCGACAGCAGGCCGGGGAAACGCTTCTTCCCCGCGAGCGCCGCGCCCAGCGGCGCGCCTTCGCGCACCTGTGCCAGCGCGTCCAGCGCGTCCGCGCGCATCGCCTCGTTGGACAGCGTCTCCGCCGCCGCCTGCAGCGCCTTCAGGATCGGCACGCCCGCACCCGCCAGCATCGCCAGCGTGCCGGAGAAACGCGCCGCGTTGTAGCCGCGCGAGAGCCGGCCCAGCACCGGCAGCGTCAGCCACATCGCGTCGAAGCGCTGGCGCGGCCCGTCGCGCTTGAGGATCTGGCGCGCCGCGATGAATCCGCCGGTCAGCACCACCACGATCAGCACGCCCCAGGTCCGCAGGATGTCCGAGGTGCCCATCATGATCCGCGTCAGCAGCGGCAGCGTCTGCCGCGTCTGCGTGAACACCGCCGCCACCTGCGGCACGACATAGGTCAGCAGGAAGCTCACCGCCAGCACCGCGATGATGCAGACGATCACCGGATAGGCCAGCGCGCCGAACAGCTCCGAGCGCAGGCGCTGCTGCTCTTCCAGGTCGTCGGCCAGGCTCTCCAGCACCGGTCCCAGCGCGCCGCTCTGCTCGCCCGCGGCGACGACCGCGCGGTAGACGTCATCGAACTCCCGCGGTGCCGTCGCCAGCGCCCGCGCGAACGACGAGCCCGCATTGACCTCCGCCTTCAGCTGCGACATCAGCTCGCGCTGGCGCGGATCCTCGGCCTCGTCGGCCAGTGCCGCCATCGAGCGCTCCAAGGGCAGACCCGCCGCGACCAGTCCCGCGAGCTGGCGCGTCCAGACCGCCAGGCCCGCCGCCTTGAACACGCGCCGCGCGAAACGCGACGGCTTGCCCACCGGCGTCGCCACGGGCTTCACGTCCATCGGCACCAGGCCCTGCGAGCGCAGCTGCGAGCGCGCGGCTTTCAGCGTGTCCGCCTCCAGCAGACCCTGGCGGGACTTGCCGGACGCATCCAGGGCGTCGTACTTGAAGGCGGGCATCGCTGGGAACCTCGTGTCTTTACTGCTCGTGCGTCCGTGTCATCGCGGCGATCACTCGCGCGTGACCCGCAGCACTTCCTCTTCGGAGGTCAGCCCCGCGGCCACCAACCGGTCGCCGTCCTCGCGCATCGAGCGCAGGCCGTTCGCCCGCGCCGCCGCCAGCAGATCCGACTCCGGCGCCTGGTTGTGGATCAGGCTGCGGATCCTGTCGTCGCAGACCATCAGCTCGTACACGCCGGTCCGGCCCTTGTAGCCGCTGCTCGAGCAGGCCGGGCAGCCCACCGGGTGATAGCGCGAACCGCCGCCGGGCAGCGGCTCCGGCGACTTGCACACCGGGCAGAGCTTGCGCACCAGCCGCTGCGCCAGCACGCCCAGCAGCGACGAGCTCAGCAGGAAGGGCTCCACGCCCATGTCGGTCAGACGCGTCACCGCGCTCACCGCGTCGTTCGTGTGCAGCGTCGCAAGCACCAGGTGACCCGTGAGCGAGGCCTGGATCGCGATCTGCGCCGTTTCATAGTCGCGGATTTCGCCGATCATGATCACGTCCGGATCCTGGCGCAGGATGGCCCGCAGCGCCTTCCCGAAGGTCAGCTCGATCCGTGCGTTCACCTGCGTCTGGCCGATGCCGGGCAGCTCGTATTCGATCGGGTCCTCGACGGTCAGCACGTTCGTCGTCGAGGTGTCCACCGTCTGCAGCGCCGCGTACAGCGTCGTCGTCTTGCCCGAGCCTGTCGGGCCGGTCACCAGCACGATGCCGTGCGGTTGCTGCACGACACGCTGGAAGCGCTCCAGCCGCTCGCCGTCCATGCCCAGCGCGGACAGCGTGAAACGCGACTCCGACTTGTCCAGCAGACGCAGCACCGCGCGTTCGCCGTGCGCCGACGGCAACGTGCTCACCCGCACGTCGATGGCGCGGCCGCCGATGCGCAGCGAGATCCGGCCGTCCTGCGGCAGCCGCTTCTCGGCGATGTCGAGCTCCGCCATGATCTTCAGCCGCGAGATCAGCGCCGCGTGCAGCGCCCGGTTCGGCCGCACCACCTCGCGCAGCGTGCCGTCGACGCGGAAGCGCACCGAGCTCTCGCGCTCGTAGGGTTCGATGTGGATGTCGCTGGCGCCGTTGTTCGCCGCCTGCGTCAGCAGCGCGTTGAGCATCCGGATGATGGGCGCGTCGTCGGCGGCTTCCAGCAGGTCCTCGACCGCCGGCAGGTCCTGCATCAGGCGCGACAGGTCCACGGCGTTCTCGACCTCGCCGATCACCATCGCGGCGTTGTCCTCGCCGCCCGCATAGGCGTCCTGGATGCGCGTCGACAGCTCGGCGACGCTCAGGCACTCGATGCGCGTCGGCGCGTACACGCGCTGCAGCTCCGACAGCACCGGCAGCGTCAGCGCCGGCGACGCCCACAGCGTGCGCTGCTGGCCGTCGTCCTCGATCAGCAGCTGCTGCGACTTGGCGACGGTGTAGGGGAGGGGATGGCGGCTGGCCATGATCGCTCCGGGCTCAGCGGCCTTGCGGCCCGCTGGCGGCTTCGCTCGGCGGCGTGGCGGGACCCGGCACCGGCGAGGAGGCCGGATACACCGGCAGCGGCAGTTGCCGCGGCGACGTGCCGCCGGGCACCGAGGCCGGTTTTTCCGGCAGCAGCGGCGCGCCGGTATCGGGCAGCACCAGGGTGCTCTTCGGTTGCGATTCCTGCTGGTAGGCGCGGATCGCGTCGTAGCGGTCCATCGTCAGCGCCGCCGCGCTTTCCGGCGTGCGCAGCACCACCGGGCGCAGGAAGATCATGAGGTTGGACTTGGTGCGCTTGCGGCTCTGGTTCTTGAACAGGTTGCCCAGGATCGGGATGTCGCCCAGGCCCGGCACCTTGTCCTCGCCGTCGGTGTACTCGTCCTTCAGCATGCCGCCGAGCACCAGCACCTGTCCGTCTTCCAAGGTCACCGACGTCTCGACCGCGCTCTTGTCGAAGGTCGGCCCCTGCGTGCCCGAATTCACCGACGGGACGACGCTGGAGTTCTCCTGGTACGCCTTCATGCGCACGGTGCCGTTCTCGCCGACGGTGGCGCGCACCTTGAGGCGCAGGCCGACGTCGCGGCGTTCGAAGGTCTGGAACGGGCTGGTCGTGGTGCCCGAGGTGGTGGTCGAGTTGCCGGTGAGCACGGGCACGTTGCTACCGATGAGCAGGTCGGCTTCCTCGTTGTCCTGCACGATCAGCGAGGGCGTGGACAGCACGTTGGTGCCCGCGACCGATCCGAGCACGTTGGCGATCGCCCCGAGCGTGTACAGGCTGCCGACCTTCTTGATGATGCCGACGTTGAGGCCGGTGGGAATGCCGCCGGAGGCGATCGCCGCCGGCACGCCGCTGGTGGTATTGGTTCCGCCGGCGGTGGCGGCCGTCAGGTTCAGGATGTTCGAGAAGCCTGTGCCGAAGTTGGTGCCGACCGCGCCTTCGCCGAACAGTTGCTGGAACTGCACGCCGAACTGGCCGGCCTTGCTGGCATCGACCTTCACGATCAATGCCTCGACGTAAACCTGCGCGCGGCGCGTGTCGAGCTGTTCGACGACCGCGCGGATCTGGCGGTACATCGGCTCGGGCGCCGTGATGATCAGGGAGTTGGTCGCGGGGTCGGCCTGCACGAAACCACCGGTGTTGACCTGCGCGGTCTGGCTGACCTGCGTCGATGCGCCACCGCTGCCGCTGGAACCGCCGCTCGATCCCGACGAATTGCCGCCGAACGACGAGCTGTTGCCCGCGAAGCCGCCGGACTGTCCCGCGCTGCCCGTCTGCGCGCCGGCGAAGCTGCCGGTGCCGCCCGAGTTGTTGCCGCCGCCGGCGCCGGGGCCTGCGTTGTTGGTGTAGGCCGCGCGCAGCACCGTGGCCAGGCGCACCGCGTCGGCGTTCTTCAGGTAGATGACGCGGATGCTGCCGCCGGTGTCGCTGCTGGGCTGGTCGAGCTTGGCGATCATCGCGCGCAGCTGCATCAGCTTGGCGGGATTGGCCGCGCGCACGATCAGCGCGTTGCTGCGCGGATCGGCCATCACGCTGCCGCTGCCGCCGCCCGCGCCCTGCACCTGCACGCCCGGCGTGCCGCCGCCGCCGTCCGACAGGCGCTGCACCAGCTGCACGATGTCCGAGGCCACCGCGTTGCGCAGCGGGATCACCTCGATGTCGGTGTTGGAGGGCTGGTCCAGCGCCGCGACGATGCGGCTGATGCGCTGCAGATTCTCGGCGTAGTCGGTGATGACCAGGCTGTTGTTGCCGGGGTTGGCGTTGATCGTGTTGTTCGGCGTGATCAGCGGACGCAGCACGGCCACCAGGTTGTTGGCGTTCTCGTGGTTGAGCTTGAAGATCTGCGTCACGACCTGGTCGCCGCGCGTGCGGGTCTCGCCGGCGATCGTCACCGCGCCGGTCTGCAGCTTGGCCTCCGCCTCGGGCACGAGCTTGAGCAGGCCGCCCGCCTCGACCATCGAGAAGCCCATGCCGCGCAGCGCGGCGAGGTAGCTCAGGTAGGCCTCCTGCACCGGCACCGGCTGCTCGGCCGTCAGCGTCATCGTGCCCTTGACCCGCGGGTCGACCAGGATGGGCTTGCCCAGCGCGGCGGACATCGCGCGCGAGACCGCCTCGATGTCCGTGTTGACGAAGTTCAGCGTGACCGGCGTGCTCGCGCGCACGGCCGGCTGTCGGCGGTTCTGCTGCTGATTCGTCTGTGCGCCGACCTGCAGCGGCAGGCTGCCCGCGACCAGGCTGATCGCCATGCCCAGCGCCGTCGGACGCATCATGTGCTTGTTCATGCTCATCCCACCGAGATGATCGAGCGCGCTCCGTTGCGGCGCCCGATGATGTTCAACAAATTGGCCAGTGCGGCTTCGCTGCCCGGCGCGGCCATCGCCTCGCCCCGGAACTGCGCCCGCGTCGCGCCCAGGGTGCCCTGGCCGCTCAATTGCAAGGGACCCTGGATCGTCGTCAGGATCAGCTGCGGCTCCTGGGTGCCGCCCACCAGGCCCATGCGGTAGCTGCCCAGCGGCGCCACCTGGGCCAGACGCGACGAGAAGTCGCGCAGCTCCACCATGGCCATGCCGGAGACGCTCACCGTCTTGCCGCGGCCCTCGAAGACGAAGCCCTGCGCGCCGACCGCGATGACGCCGTCCGGCGCCAGCGTGTTCCAGGGCGTGCCCAGGCCGGCGAGCCAGGCCGCGGGCCAGCGGATCCACGGTTGCTCGGAGGTGGCGTCGGGCAGGCGCACGGTCAGCCGGTTCATGCCGAAGCCGGCCGTCACCGGCGCCCCCGGCTTGATGCAGCAGGGCTGGTCCAGCGTCAGCCGCAGGCCCAGGCCACCGTCCACCCAGGTCGGACGCAGGGTCCAGCCCACGCGTTGCGGCAGTTCGGTCGCATCGCGGCTGCCTTCGCCTGGGCTGAGGATCACCCGCGCGTTGCCGTTCCAGAGGCTGCCGCGCGCGTCGGCGAGCAGCAGCCGGTCGTTGGTGGCCGAGGTCACGGCGCTGGCCAGCCAGGCCGCCGGGGCCCAGACGACGACCGCCGTCAGCAGGCCCAGCACGGCGCCGGTCTTGCCCCAGCGGGCCGCCGCCGCCGCGGCCGCAGCGGCGACCGGTGCCGCGGCCGCTGCCGTGGCGTTCGCCAGCATGATGACGGACTCCATGAAGACCGACTCCATGAAGGCGGACTTCGTGAAGCTGGGCTTCTTGAAGCTGAAGCGGGACTTGCGCGTCATCGCTCAGTTCCCTGCCGCGGCGGGCAACAGCAGGGTCAACCGGCCGCTGTAGCCCTGCGGGCCGTTCTGCAGCTCGGCTTCCTGCGGCCGCGCGCGGGCGCCCTGGCGGGCCTCGCCCAGCCACATCGCCAGCGCGCCGCCGGGCACGCCGCGCAGCCGGAGCTGGGCCTGCGTGCCGCTGATCGTCAGTTCGGCGCCGGGACCCAGCCGCGCCGTCGCGGCGCGCAGGGCCGTCATCGACTGGTCGATGGAGACCGGCACGGCCTGCTTCAGCGCCTGCGTCTGCTGCGCCATCGCGCGCATCTGCTGGAGTTCGCGGTCGAGCCGGTCGATCTCGCCCGGCGCCTTGCGCAGCGTGTTCCAGGCCGGCGCCAGCGCGACCAGCCAGAGCAGCAGCAGGCCGATCAGGGTCGCGGCGATCCGCGCGATCAGGCGGTCGCGCGGCGCGGCGGCCTGCCAGCGGGACGAGAGGTCCCGTCGCATCGTCGTGAGGCTGTTCATCGGTGGTCGGGTCGCAGGCTGAGTTGGAGCGTGTCGCCTTCATCGGCAACGCGCAGCGCGGGATCCTGGCCGAGCCGCTCGCGCAGTTGCGCGCGCTGGTGCGGCGCCAGTCCGGAGAGTTGCAGCCGGCCCTGTTCGAATCGCAGGCCCTGCAGCGGCGGCTCGTTGGGCGGCAGGACGCGCGCGACGGCGGCCAGCAGGTCCTCAAGGTCGCCGGGGCCGACCTGGCCGGCACCGCCGCGCAGCGCCTCGGTCTCGCGCAGCATCTGCGCGCGGGCGTCGCGCACCACGCGGATCTGCGGGAAGCTCTGGCGCAGCAGCGCCTCCTGCTCGGCCTTGCGGGCGTCGATGGCGCGGCCCTGCTGCCAGGCCATCGCGTTCAGGCCGATCACCTGCACGGCGATCAGCGCGATGACGCCCCAGCGGAAGGGGCGCCAGGGGGGCGACTGCAGCGTCTGCCAGGCCTGGTGGACGCGCTGCCAGCCGCGTTGGCGTGGCGTGAGGTCGAACTGCAGCAGGTTGACCGGCGCCTCGCGTGCGGCCCAGGCGCGGTCGGTGTCGTTCAGGACGCGGATCTGGCGGCCCAGCCACTGCTCGGCCACGGCGGCGGCGGCGGGGCTGGCCGTGACCGGTGCGTCGGCCCACCAGTCCTCGCCGAGCCAGCCGCGCAGGCCGCCGCTGTCCAGCGGGAAGGTGGCCACGCCGTCGGCGCGCGAGACGCGCAGCCGGGCGCGGTCGTCGGCGCCGGCGAAGACGTGACCGCTGTCGACGCCATCCTTGCCGGTCTGCGGCCAGGACAGCGGACGCAGCGACTCGACCAGCAGCCCGGCGGCTTCCATCGCCTGCAGGTGCGCCTTCAGCGGTTCGCGCGCGGTCACGGCGACCCAGTGCGTCCGGCCTTCGGCGTCGGGGCTGTCCAGCAGCGCGAAGTGGAGCCGGTCGGTGTCCTCGAGCAGTTGCTCTTCCATCACGCCGACGATCGCGGCGCGCAGCTTCGCGCCCCGGATCTTGGGCAGTTGCGCCGGGATCCAACTGACCTGGTCGTCGGGCAGCAGCGCCATCACGCGATCGGCGTGCGGCATCGCGTCCAGCGCGGCGCGCTGGCCGTGCCCGCGTGCGTGGGCCGGCGCCTGCGCGTCGTGGCTGAACCAGTATTCGTAGTCTTGCTGCGGGGCGTCGCTCTTAGGCGGCGTGGCCGGCAGGAGGATGAGCAGGGTACTCATGAGATCGCGGATTCTAGGAGCGCTTGCATGACGGTTCGGCGCCGCGCGCCCCCGAAGAAGCCCGTAGTCGCGCCTTTACAAGTGCATGCATCCCATCCCTCTTGTGTCCAGTCGTGTCAAAGCCGAGGTCCGGGCCGCAGGCGACTTCGTCGCCGGCGGTCAAGGCGTGGCCCCGTATCCGTTCGTCGTCCCCGCCAGTGTCGACAGACGCTGCAAGCGTTCGCGGTCGATCACCCGGGGCATGTTGGTGCCATCGCGGAACAACAGCGATCGCTGCGCCAGGACCCGGTCGTCCATCCGCATCTGGCCTTCGACGAAGAAGTACTGCGAAGTGAAGCCGCCGAGGGCCTCGCGCGTGTCGGTACCGCCGTCGGTGCGCGCGGGAAAGATGCTGGTGATCCGGCTGTCGTTCCAGTTCGTGAAGGCCTTGCTCTGTCTGAGCCGCACGAAATTGTCCGCCAGGCCGACGTCGATGCCCATGACATCGGCGATCACCTCGCGCGGTGCCGTGTTCAGGTTGATCGGCGTCGGGGCGGAGTTCGCGGTCCGCGGAAGCAGCACGGCCAGCTTGCTCAGCCGGGCGATCTGTTCGTCGTTGAGGCCGAACCACCGCAGCTGTTCGAGCCGGACGGGCTTCAGGGGCACGTCGCCCTGCTGGTCGGAACCCTTGCTGCGCGTCGAGCCGATGAGGTTCCTCTGCACCTGTTCCACCACCGACTGGCTCATGCCGGCGCGCTGGAAGATCCGCTGCCCTGCCTTCAACAGGTCGTTGGCGAGCTGCTGCTGTTGCGGCGTCAGCTGCTGCTTGGGGTCCTGCTGCGTCTGCGGGATCAGGTTGTTCAGGTTGAACAGCCCCTGCGCATCCTCGATGTGGCCGGAGAGGAACGCGTCCGGACCGTCGTCGGCCGACTTGTTCTCGTCCTGCGCCAGGAAGCTCGACAGCCGCGCCTCGGCCAGCGGCACGGCCCAGACCTCGCCGAGGTTGTCGCTCTGTTCGCCGCCGCTGCGGCGTCCGGCCTTGGCGTCCTCGGACAGGATCAGGCGCGCCCAGTCCAGGGCACCCTGCAGGACCCAGTCCGCCTGGGCGCGGCCGCGATCGGCGGCCTCGATCTGGATGGAACGCGACTGCCGCCACAGCATCGCCGCGGACAAGGTGGTCACCAGCACGACGATCAGCAACGCGGTGAGCAGCGCGGCGCCGCGGCGCGAACGCGCCGGGGGCCTCGGGCGGTGGCGGGCGGGGCGCATCAGCTGCTGCTTTCCACGGAGACTTCGCGGACCAGTTCGCCGCGGTAGCCGCTGTCCTCGCCGAACTGCAGCCGCATGCGCACGCCTTCCGGCATCGCGTTGGTCGCCGGCGCATCCTTGTTCGCGGCCGGGTCGGAATTCTTGTCGAGCGACGACTGCGCGTTGGCCCACGCGCCCTGCTGGAAGAAGTACATCTGCCAGCCGGCGACCCGATCCAGGCCCGGCAGTGCGCGCAGGTCTCCGATGTTGAGCTGCTGGCTGCGGAACCACGCATCCCGCATCGCGTCGGCGCTGGTCAGTGTCGGGGATTCCCAGCGGGCCAGCCGGCCCTCGCGCAGCTGCCAGGCCACGAGCTGCATGCCGGTGTCGCGGCGGCGCGTGATGCGCAGGGTCGAACCGTCGAAGCTCAGCGCGTCGAAGACCTCGCTCTTCTGCACCTCGCGCAGATCCAGCTCCCACTGGCGGATCAGCGTCTGCAGCCGTTCGGCCCGGTCCATCGCGATCTCGTTGTGTTCGCGGCTGGTGGTCAGCGTGGACACCGCGCGCCAGGCCATGACCGACATCACGGCCATCACCACGAGCGCCACGACGACCTCGATCAGCGTGAACCCGCGCGCCGCGCGCCGGGAGGAGCCTGTCGCGCGGCGCATCAGGAGTTGCGTCCCACGATGGTGGTGATGGTCAGCAGCGGCCGGTTGCGGTCGTCGAAGACCTGGGCCTCGACGCGCCGGAAGTTCGGATTCGGCGTGCCCCGCACCGCCATCTTCACGCTGAAGTCGCGTCCCATCTGCGAGCAGCTGACGCTGTTGTCGCCGATGCTGGGGAAGGCCTTGGTGAGCCGGATCTCGGTCAGTTCGTTCTCGGCGCACCACTGCGCCAGTGAGTTGATCGCGAGGCGGTCCGAGTTCGAGGTCATCGCGCCCGCCGCGCGCAGGCCGGCGGCCAGGCACAGCGCGACGATCGTCAGCGCCACCAGCACCTCGATCAGCGTGAAGCCGCGCGTGCGCGAAGCGGTGGTCGGCCCGGTCCTCATTCCGCGCCCTTCGCGATCGCGAAGGGCCCGAGCCCATCCGTGACCAGGGTGATGCGGTGGTCGCCGCGGATCAGCGTCACGCGCTGCGCGCCGATCAGCGGCTCCGGGCCGAGCCGGATCGAGCGCCCGTTGATGCTCGGGCCCTTGATCTCGACGATCGGCGGTTCGCCCAGCCACGGCCGCTCCAGTTCCAGGCGCTTGAGCAGCGCCGGCGGTAGGCCGGTGACGCGGTAGCGGGAGGTGTCGTTGGTGGAGTCGGGGATCCAGCGCACGTCCAGCGAGGCCGCGCGTGCTTCCGAACGGGCTGTCTCGAGCACCGAGGCCAGATGCAGCGCCTCACGCTCCAGCTGGACGTCGGCGCGGTCGCGCACGGCCACCGCGACGGTCGCGCTGGCGATCGCCACGATCGTGATCGCGACGATCAGCTCGATCAGCGTGAAACCCTGCTGGAGCGATCGGCCGGACGGATGCGCGCGCACGGCTCGAAGCAGTTGGTGGCAATGAAGGGGAGGAGTTTCGCGGTCGGCCGCGAACTCATTCCCACGAGCCGATTTCGGCGTCGCTGCCTTCGCCGCCCGGCTTGCCGTCCGCGCCCAGGCTGTAGACGTCGACCTCGCCCTTCAGGCCGGGGTTGTCGTACTGGTACGGATTGCCCCAGGGGTCCTTGGGCAGCTTCTCGATGTAGACCTTCCAGTTCGGCGCCGCGGGGCCGTTGGTCGGCTTGGCCACGAGCGCGCCCAGGCCCTGCTCACCGCTGGGATAGCGGCCGTTGTCCATCTTGTAGAGCTTGAGCGCCTGCATCAGCGTGTTCACGTCGGAGCGGGCCGCGGTGCGCCGCGCCTCGGACACGTGGTTCATCACCGCCGGCACGACCACCGCGCCCATGACGGCCACGATCGTGATGGCGACGATCAGTTCGATCAGCGTGAAGCCGCGCGCGCGGCGCGGAGAGAAAGGTCGACGCATGGTGTTGCAATCCTCGTGGAGCCCCCCTTGGTGGCCCATCGCGCTGCATCATAATCGTCGGATGCACGCACGATGGTTAAGCTTCGTAGTCTGGGCGGCGATGGCGGCGAGCCTCGCTTATTGGTCTTTGACGCTGATGGCGAAGGGCCCCCAGGCGCCCGTGATGACCCGTTCGGCGGTCGCCGGTGGCGCGCCGTCGGACTGGACGCGATTGTTCGCCGCGGCCAAGGCGCCGGAGACGCCGGCCGAGGTGGCGTCGACCAACTATCAGTTGCTGGGCGTCGTCGCGCCAACCACCGGCGGCCGTTATCCCGGCGAGGGCGTCGCGCTGATCGCGGTCAACGGCGCACCGCCGAAGCCCGTGCGCATCGGGGCTGCCGTCGATGGCGACCTCAAGTTGATCGAGGTCAATCGTCGCGATGTCGGGCTCGGGCCCGGTGGTTCGGTGACCGTGCGCCTGAGCCTCGCACCCGGCGCGGCAGACCTCTCGATGCCCGCGCAGGCGCCCCAGATGGTGCCCGGCGGCGGCATGGCACCGCCCCCCAACTTCGGTGTGCAGCAGCCCCATGCGGGGGCGCCGGGTCCGGAGGGATTTGTCCCGCCCACGGCCGTCACCGGCGTGTTGCCCCAGCCGAACGGCGACGGCAGCGCCAACCCGATCAAGTAATTCCAAAGAGGTAGCGCGTGCGGCGCGGCGAACGCGTCGCGTGCCGCGATGGACGCGGGGTCAGTACTTGCTACCCAGCGTGGACCGGTCCGACCCGGTGTGCAGCGCACCCGCGTGGCTGGATCCGGTGTCGCGCAGGTCGGACGGGCGGCTGTGGATGGGCCCGTCGGGCAGATCCTGGACTTCCGTCAGCAGCGCCGCCGCGCAGCGCACCAGCGGCCAGGCCAGGGTCGCGCCGGTGCCGTCTCCGCATTCCATGCCGAGTTCCAGCAGCGCCGCCGCGTGGAACAGCTGCAGGGCCTCGTCCAGTCCTCGATGGGTGGTGCTGCGGCAGAACACCGCGTAGTCGGTGACCGGCGGCGCGATCATCGAGGCGACCTTCAACGCGGCGCAGGCGGGCAGGCCGTCCACGAGGATCAACTGACGCTTCGACGCCGCCACCAGCATCGCGCCGACCATCACCGCCAGTTCGAAGCCGCCAAAGGCGGCGAGCACGGACATCGGCTCCTGCACCTCGCGATGCCGCTGCTGCGCGCCTTGCAGCACCAGCATCAGATGGGACAGGTCGTCGTGCGGCATGTCGGGACCGGAGATGATGAAGTCCTGCACCGGCATGTCCATCAGTCGCGACAGCACCAGGGCCGAGGCTTCCAGCGAGCCCTGACCCAGTCCCGCGCAGGCGATCACGTTGCCCGCGAGGTTGTCGGAGATCTCCATGCCGACACGCACGCCGGCATGCGCCTGCTCGACCGTCATGGCCGGGCCGGCCCGCGAGTTGCGCGTGCCGTGCGCGATCTTGCGCGCGAGCAGCCGATGCTGCGGGCTCAGCGGCTCGGCGATGCCGCAGTCGACGACCGTCACGTGCATGCCCTGGTTGCGCGCGAAGACGGTGGCCGGCAGTCGATGCTGCAGGGCGAGCAGGGCCTGCTCGCGCGTGCTGCGCCCGTTGGGCAGCGCGATGCCGTCCACCGCCAGGCCATGATCGGCGGCGAACAGCACCAGCGTCGGATCGCGGAACTTCGGTGTCTGCGTGGCCTGGATCAAGCCCAGGCGCACGGCCAGCGGTTCCAGTTCGCCCAGCCGGCCGGCCAGCGTGCAGCGTCGCTCCAGGCGCTGGCGCAAGGCGCGTTCCAGCTCCGGATTGGCCGTCGGCGAGATGAGGGACTGATGGATGGACATGGGAACTGCCATTGTCGATCCGCGCCACAGGGCGGGCATTGGCAATTGCCCCCGCCGCCGAACCTCTGCCCCATGTCCCGGGGGCAACTGGTGGTGTCAAGTCGTAACCGGGGGCGCGAACGCGCCCCGACGGTCACACGTGCTTGACGCGACCCTGTCACGACATGCGGGCTTGTAGACGGCTCAACGCAGGAAAAGCCGGTACACGGGGTTGTCCGTTTCCTCGGTGTACGGGTAGTTCAGCTGGTCCAGGAAGGCCTTGAACGCCTTGCCGTCGCCCTTGGGCACCTGCAGCCCGACGAGGATGCGGCCGTAGTCCGCGCCCTGGTTCCGGTAGTGGAACAGGCTGATGTTCCAGTCCGGGCTCATGCTCGACAGGAAGCGCAGCAGCGCGCCAGGACGCTCCGGGAAGATGAAGCGGAACAGCCGCTCGTTCTGCGCGAGCTCGGTCCGTCCGCCCACCATGTGACGCACGTGCTGCTTGGCCAGTTCGTCGTCGGTCAGATCGACCGTGGAGAAACGATGGCGCTCGAAGCTGCGGACGAGCTTGTCCGCCTCCTCGCGCCTGGTGATGGAGACGCCGACGAAGACGTGGGCGACCTGATGGTCGGAGATGCGGTAATTGAACTCGGTGACGCTGCGGCCCTGGACCAGCTCGCAGAAGCGCCGGAAGCTGCCGCGCTCCTCCGGGATGGTCACGGCGAACAGCGCCTCGCGCTCCTCGCCGACTTCGGCGCGCTCGGCGACGAAACGCAGCCGGTCGAAGTTCATGTTCGCGCCGCAGGTGATGGCGACGTAGGTCTCGCCCTTGGTGCCGTGCTGGGCCGCGTACTGCTTGATCGCGGCGACGCCCAGTCCTCCCGCCGGCTCCAGGATGCTGCGGGTATCGACGAACACGTCCTTGATGGCCGCGCACACCGCGTCGGTATCGACCAGGATGTAGTCGTCGACCAGCTCGCGGCAGATGCGGAAGGTCTCTTCGCCGACCAGCTTGACGGCGGTGCCGTCCGAGAACAGCCCGACGTCGGTCAGCGCGATCCGCTTGCCGGCGCGCACCGAACGCACCATGGCGTCGGAGTCCTTGGTCTGCACGCCGATGATCTTGATCTCCGGCCGGACCGCCTTGATGTAGGCCGCGACGCCCGAGATCAGTCCGCCGCCGCCGATCGCCACGAAGATCGCATCGATCGGACCGGGATGCTGGCGCAGCACCTCCATCGCGATCGTGCCCTGGCCGGCGATGACGTCGGGATCGTCGAAGGGGTGGACGAAGCTCAGGCCGTGCTCGCGCTCGAGTTCCAGCGCATGGCCGTAGGCGTCGGTGAAGGACTCGCCGGCCAGCACGACTTCGCCGCCCAGCGCCTGGACGGCGTCGATCTTGACCTTGGGTGTCGTCACCGGCATCACGATGACCGCCCGGCAGCCGAGTTTCCTGGCCGACAGCGCGACGCCCTGGGCATGATTTCCCGCCGATGCGCAAATCACGCCGCGCGCCAATTGCCCGGGCGCGAGATTTGCCATCTTGTTATAGGCGCCTCGCAATTTGAAGCTGAATACCGGCTGCTGATCCTCGCGTTTCAGCCAGACCTTGTTGCCGATGCGCTTGGAGAGATTGCGGGCAGCGTCGAGGGAGGTTTCCTGCGCCACCTCATACACCTTGGCGTTAAGAATCCGTTGCAGATAACTTTGATCCGCAGGGAGTAACGCCGGCTGGCGCGGCGATGTGGTCTTGCGCGGTGCGCGGCGGGTGCCGGCCATGGAAATCCCTCCAGTTCCCCTTCCCGCGCGGGACGCGGCGGGAGTCGGGCGGACGATGATAGCCAGGGTTTGCCCGAGGCGCGGTCGCCTGCCAGTGGCGGCGGCATGGCGCGCTTTCGCCATTGGAGGAGCGAGCCTTGCGGCGCGGCATGGCCGTCGGCGGACGAAAAAAAGCCCGAGGCTTGTGGCCTCGGGCTGAATCCACCATGGAGGCGGTGGAGGAGACAATCGGCGCGATGACTGACCCCGCAGGTCGGGGTAGCGCTGTCGCATGCCTAGAATTCTAGGGCGATGCATGTTGCGCTGCAATATTTTTTGGCGTCCCTACCCCTGGAGGCGGGCCTCTAAATGCGCAAAATCACCGCCGGAAGGGGCGCTCGCGAGGGGGCCTCTGACTGAAATTGGGGTCAGATCCGGCGCCGATGGCCCGGGTGGCTCATGGAACGAAGGAACGACGAATGGAATGCACGGTCAACTGGATGGGTGTCGACGGCATGAGCTTCATTGCCGAGACGGGCAGCGGCCACATGATCAACATGGACGGCGCCCCCGACGGTGGCGGGCGCAACCTTGCGCCCCGGCCGATGGAGACCGTGCTGGCCGGCACCGGCGGCTGCACGGCGTATGACGTCGTGTTGATCCTGAAGCGCGGTCGTCATGACGTACGCGGTTGCCAGGTCAAGCTCAGCGCCGATCGCGCGGAGACCGATCCGAAGGTCTTCACCCGCATCCACATGCACTTCGTCGTGACGGGCAAGGGATTGCAGCAGGCCAGCGTCGAACGCGCGGTGCAGCTGTCCCATGAGAAGTACTGTTCCGCCAGCATCATGCTGGCGAAGACGGCGGAAATCACCACGTCGGTGGAGATCGTCGAGGGCTGACACGCTCCGACGAGGGGCGTTCACCGAGCGCTTCGATCGTCCCTGTCCCTATATTCCTGTCCCTATATATATGCAGGGAGGAGCGGGGGCGGGGGCGACGGCTCCGGAGTCGGCTACAGCGAGTGCGCCGTGCGCGTCATCACCTTGGCCGCGGCGCGCATGAGGCCGCGGACCGGTGCGGGAAGATCGATGCCCCCTCGGGCGCGCGCCTCTTCGGCGTGGAGGGCTTCTTCCTCCTTCATCTGCGCGACGATGGCCCGTGAGCTCCGGTCGCCCTCCGGCAGACGTTCCAGGTGGCTGGCGAGGTGGGCCTCCACCTGCCGTTCGGTCTCGACGACGAACCCGAGGCTGACCTTGTCCCCCACAAGCCCGGCGGCCGCGCCGATCGCGAAGGCGCCGCCGTACCAGAGCGGATTGAGCAGGCTCGGGCGGTCGTTCAGCGCACGGAGCCGTCCGGCGCACCAGGCGAGGTGGTCGATCTCCTCCTGCGCGGCCTGCTCGAGGTGCTGTCGCAGCGCCTCGTCCCGCGTGGTCAGTGCCTGGGCCCGATAAAGCGCCTGCGCGCAGACCTCGCCGACGTGGTTCACCCGCATCAGCGAGGCGGACAGCCGGCGCTGCGACTCGTCCATCGGCGCGTCGGGGGTGTCCGCCTCCGGGGCCGGCCGCGCCATCGGCGCGACGCCCGCCAGCGTCTTGAGGCTATGGTCCAGCGTGGATATCCACGCGTCGGCCCGAGAAAGTATGCGCGCCGGGCGCGAAGGCTGGAATTCCATCTTGAACGTTCGCCGTGGGCATGACGCCGCAGTTTAGAAGCCGGACGTCAAGCGGTTCGTGGGAGGGGCCTGATCCTTTGTGCGAATGCCTGATGACACAATTTTTTAATCCCATACGCGTTGCTTCAGCCCAACGAAATCAGGACTTTTACGGGGTGGCTGCTGGTCAGGCGTGATCGGACCTGTTGCAATACACCACAGCTTCATTGCAGGAGCTTGGTTTGCGGACGATCTATCAACCGCAACCTCATTGAAGATCTAGGAGTCTCTAATGAAGAAATCTCTCGTCGCGCTGGCTGTGCTGGCTGGTTTCGCTGGTGCCGCTGCCGCTCAATCGTCCGTCACCCTGTTCGGCGTGATCGACGTCGCCGCTCGTTACACGAAGGCCAATGGCGTCGATACGAAGCAACTGTCGAACGACGGCAGCAGCTCCAGCCGCATCGGCGTCCGTGGCGTCGAAGACCTGGGTGGCGGCCTGAAGGCTGGTTTCTGGCTGGAAGGCGCCCTGTCCGCCGACACCGGCACCGCCGATTCCACCCGCTTCTGGGGCCGTCGCGCTTCCGTGAGCCTGATGGGCGACTTCGGTGAAGTCCGTCTGGGCCGTGGCAAGACCTCGACCCGCCTGGTCGTCGACGACTTCGACGTCTACAGCACCACCGGTCTGGGCGACGTGACCCGCACGTACCAAACCTTCGGTCTGGGCACCTCGTACGACACGAACAACCGTGCCGACAACCTTGTGCAGTACTTCCTGCCGAGCGACCTGGGCGGTGTGTACGGCTCGTTCGACGTGGCCGCCGGTGAAGGCGCCGCTGGCAAGAAGATGTTCGGTGGCCGCCTGGGCTACAAGCTGGGTGACCTGAACGTGGCCGGTGGCTACCAGAGCACCGACATCGTCAACGACAAGTTCAAGCAACTGTCGTTCGGCGGCAGCTACGACTTCAAGGTCGTCAAGGTCCAGGGTCTGTGGAGCCAGCTGAAGTACGCTTCGTTCAAGCAGAACATCTACACGATCGGTGCCGTGGTGCCGGTGACGGCCGCCGGTTCGGTGACCGCTCAGTACTCCAAGGCTGAGACCAACAACGCGGCTGACCGCGTTGGCGTGGCTCGCGGCGACGCGCAAGCCTTCACGATCGGCTACCAGCACAATCTGTCCAAGCGCACCGCGCTGTACACGACGGCTTCCCTGATCGACAACGACAACTCCGCCTTCCGCGTTCAAAACAACGCCGTGGCTCCGTTCGCCGGTGGCGGCGGCAAGTCGGGTGGTCTGGACGTCGGTATCAAGCACAGCTTCTGATCTGCGGATCAGCGCGCTGCGCAACGAAAGCCGCCCCTCGGGGCGGCTTTTTTTCGTCTCAACGTTTCTCCGTAGTGAGGGTGTCGCGCAGGTGCCAGGCCTTGCGCAAGCGGATCAAGCACTGTCGCCGCAACGCACTGTTGTGGATTTTGTGGGCATCGATCGCGGGTTTTCCCTCTGTCGTCACGTCACAAACTTGACAGGGTTTGCTCGCGTGGGCGATGTGCAACACAAAGAGTCTCTGTTTGAGGGCTTCGCTGAGAATCGGTTTCGGCGACCACACCAAACAAATAGGAGACATCACATGAAAAAAGCCGCCTTGGCGCTGAGCATCCTGGCTGCAAGCACCGGCGCCGCCTGGGCGCAGTCGACGGTGCAGCTCTACGGTATCGTCGACGTCGGCCTGCGCTGGACCAGCAATGCCAACGCCGGATCTTCCGAGAAGCAGGTCATCCCCGGCGGCATGTCCCAGAGCCGGCTCGGTGTGAACGTGACCGAGGACATGGGTGGCGGTCTGAAGGCCATCGCCAACCTCGAGCACCGCCTCAACTCCGACACCGGCACCGTGGCCGCCGCCGATTTCTGGCGTCAATCCTGGGTCGGCATCCAGTCGGCCGACTTCGGCCGCCTCACGCTGGGCCGCCAGTACAACATCCTGTTCGACATCTACACGTCGACCTACGCCTCGTTCAAGTACTCGCCCTACATCGAGGCCTACAAGCCCGAGATCGGCCTGTCGATGGGCGCGCGCCAGGACAACATGGTCAAGTACCTGTTCGAGACGGGGCCGATCCGCGGCGAGATCCAGGTCTCGGCCGGCGAGGGCAACTCGCAGAACAAGTCGTTCGGCGGTCTGCTGCGCTACAACCAGGGCCCGATCGCCTTCGGCGGCGCCTACCTGCAGGTCGAGGACACCCTGGGCAAAAAGGTCAAGGGCTACACGGCCGGCGGCGCCTACACGAGCGGCCCGTGGTACATCAACCTGTCCTGGGCGACCAACAAGTTCGACCAGGGCGGGCTGCTGGGCGCGGCCTACACCTCCGGCCTGCTCGGCACGGTGCTGAACGCCGCCGCCAACGACGTGAAGAAGCGGGACATGATCTCGATGGGTGCCGCCTATCAACTCACCCCGCAACTGAACCTGGGCGCCCACTACTGGTACGCCACGCAGACGCACTACTCCGCTCCGTTGGCCAACACCAAGAGCAAGGGCCACTACCTGGCGTTCGTCGCCGACTACGCCTTCTCCAAGCGCACCGACGTCTACCTCGAACTGGATTACACCAAGCACGAGGGGGCGGTCCGCTTCGCCAACAACGCCGAAAAGCGCGGCGGCTCGATCGTGGGCATCCGCCACCGGTTCTGATGCGCCGTGGCACGCGCGGTGTTCCGCGCATGCCGGCATCCGCCGACAAACCGCCTCCGGGCGGTTTTTTCGTTGGTGTGCGACGGCCGGAGCGACGTCGCGTTCACGCCGCGTCAAGGGGTAACCCACTTGCCGGAGGGCGTACGCTCCTCGATGATGGTCCGCTTCTGAAGTGCATCGCCTCCGGGGTCAGGTCGTGCCAGGGCAGGTCACAAGCCGCGTCGCCCGAGCCCATGCCGGAGGCCGTCGTCCATGCTGGTTTTCATTCTTCGCCGTCTGGCGCAGGCCATCATCGTCATGCTGACGGTGGCCTTCATCGCCTTCATGCTGTTCCAGTACGTCGGCGATCCGGTCAACAACCTGCTCGGGCAGGACGCCACGCCGGAGCAGCGCGAGCAGTTGCGCAAGGACCTGGGGCTCGACCAGAGCTTCATCGTGCAGTTCGCGCATTTCGCCGGCAACGCGGCGCAGGGCGAGTTCGGCGTCAGCCTGAAGCAGGGCCGCAAGGTGTCCGCGCTGATTGCCGAGCGCTTCCCGGCGACGCTCGAACTGTCGGCGACCGCCGCCTTGATCGCGCTGGTGTTCGGCATCCCGCTCGGGGTCTACGCGGCATTGCGGCGCGGCAGCTTCGGGTCGCAGGTCCTGATGACCCTGTCCCTGCTCGGCGTGGCCTTGCCGACCTTCCTCATCGGCATCCTGCTGATCCTGGTCTTCGCGGTGCAACTCGCCTGGCTGCCGAGCTACGGCCGGGGTGAGGTCGTGATGCTCGGCGCCTGGAGCACCGGGCTGCTGACCGGCGACGGACTGCGCCACCTGCTGCTGCCGGGCATCACGCTCTCCGTCTTCCAGCTGACCCTGATCATGCGCATCGTGCGCGCCGAGATGCTGGAAGTGCTGCGCGCCGACTACATCAAGTTCGCGCGTGCCCGCGGTCTCAGCGATCGGACGATCTATTTCGGACATGCGCTGAAGAACACGCTGGTCCCCGTCATCACCATCACCGGCCTGCAGCTGGGATCGCTGATTGCCTTTGCGATCATTACCGAGACCGTGTTTCAATGGCCCGGCATGGGCCTGCTGTTCATCCAGGCGGTGCAGTTCGCCGACATCCCGGTGATGGCCGCCTACCTGTGCCTGATCTCGCTGATCTTCGTGGTGATCAACCTGATCGTCGACCTGCTGTACTTCGCTGTCGATCCGCGCCTGCGCGTGGGCGGCGGCGCCCACTGACATGAATGCTCCGGAGCACCTGACCGCCGCCGCGGCGGGCACCTACCAGCGGCTCTTCGAGGCGCGCGGGGAGCTCGTCGCGCTGCGCCGCGAACTGCACACGATGCCGGAACTCGGCTTCGAGGAGCATCGCACCGCCGCGCGCATCGTGCAGGCGCTGAAGGCCTGCGGCGTCGACGAGATCCACCAGGGCATGGGCCGCACCGGCGTCGTCGCGACCATCCATGGCCAGACGACACCCGGCACGGCACCGCGGCTCTTCGGGCTGCGCGCGGACATGGACGCGTTGCCGCTGCGCGAGCAGAACGACTTCGCGTGGCGCTCGTCCACACCCGGACTGATGCACGCCTGCGGCCACGACGGCCATTGCGCGATGCTGGTGGGGACGGCCCGGTATCTGGCGCAGACGCGGCGCTTCGCCGGTACCGCCGTGCTGGTGTTCCAGCCTGGCGAAGAAGGCTACGGCGGCGCGCGCGAGATGATCGCCGACGGCCTGTTCGAGCGTTTCCCGGTCGAATCGATCTACGCCATGCACAACTGGCCGCACCTGCCGCCCGGCAAGATCGGCCTGAACCGCGGCGCGATGATGGCCGCGGCGGATCGCGTCAACATCACCATCCAGGGGCGCGGCGGCCACGGCGCGCATCCGCACCTGAGCGTCGATCCGGTGCTGATCGCCGGCCATGTGATCACCGCGGTGCAGAGCCTGGTGTCGCGCAACATCGCGCCGATCGAGCAGGCGGTGGTCAGCCTGTGCTCGATGCAAGCCGGGGAGCCCAGCGCCTTCAGCGTGATCCCCGAGCTCGCGCAATTGACCGGCACGGTGCGCAGCTTCAAGCCCGAAGTGCAGCAGCTGCTCGAGGAGCGCATGACGCGACTCGTGGAGTCGGTCGCGCTGGGCTTCGGCGCGAGCGCGAAGGTGGACTACCAACGCCTGTATCCGGCCACGGTGAACAGCGCGCGTGAAGCCGACTTCGCCGTGCGCGTCGCGCAGTCGCTGGTCGGCGCCGAGAACGTCGATGACAAGCTCGTGCCGAGCATGGGCTCCGAGGACTTCGCCTTCATGCTGCAGGCCCGGCCGGGCGCCTATCTCCGGCTGGGGCAGGGCGGCCCCTGCGGCCTTCATCAACCGCGCTACGACTTCAATGACGAGATCCTGCCGCTCGGCTCCGCGCTGTTCGCGGCGCTGGTCGAGCAGGGGTTGCCCCTCGCGCCGCATTGAGCGGACCGCACCGATTCCGCTTCGTCCGCCATCGACCCGACAGCCGCCCTACCGACCCGAATGACCGCATCCCTTCCTCCACCGCCGGCCTCCGGTGCGCCGGCTTCGCGCCCGCCCAACGCGCTCAAGCGCTTCTTCGATGGCGACGTCTGGCACTCCTTCACCCGTTCGCCCTTCGCCATGGTCGCGGCCTTCGTCGCGCTGTGCTGCCTGGTCTGCGCGCTGTTCGCGACCTGGATCGCCCCGCACGATCCGTTCGACCTGTCGGCGCTGGAGTTGATGGACTCGCGCCTGCCGCCGGCGTGGATCGAGGGTGGGTCGTCCAAGTACCTGCTCGGCACCGACGACCAGGGTCGCGACCTGTTGTCCGCGATCATGTACGGCGCCCGGATCTCGCTGCTGGTGGGGGTGGCGTCGGTGATCCTGTCGATGATCATCGGCGTCGGGCTGGGCCTGCTGTCCGGCTTCGTCGGCGGCAAGGTCGACGCCTTCATCATGCGCATCTGCGACGTGATGCTGTCCTTCCCGTCGATCCTGATCGCGCTGCTGATCGACGGCATCGGCCGCGTGGTGTTCAAGGACGCGCACGAGTCGCTGGCCTTCGCCGTGCTGATCCTGGCCATCTCGCTGACCGGCTGGGTGCAGTACGCGCGCACGGTGCGCGGTTCGACGCTGGTCGAGCGCAACAAGGAGTATGTGCAGGCCGCGCGCGTGATCGGCGTGCAACCGCTGGCGATCATGTGGCGCCACGTGCTGCCCAATGTCACCGGCCCGGTGCTGGTGCTGGCGACGCTGCAGGTCGCCTCGGCGATCCTGACCGAAGCCACGCTGTCCTTCCTCGGGGTGGGCGTGCCGCCGACGAGTCCGTCGCTGGGCACGCTGATCCGCATCGGCAACGACTTTCTCTTCTCCGGCGAATGGTGGATCACGATCTGGCCCAGCACGATGCTGGTGTTGATCACGGTGTCGGTGAACATGCTCGGCGACTGGCTGCGCGACGCGCTCAACCCGCGCCTGCGCTGATTCGATGGACGGCCCCATGACCGCACCCGCACCCCTCCTGCAAGTCCGCCACCTGCGCGTGGAATTCCCGACCCGGCGCGGCACGCTGCTCGCGCTGGACGACGTGTCCTTCGACATCGCGCCCGGCGAGGTGCTCGGCGTCGTCGGCGAGTCAGGGGCCGGCAAGTCGCTGACCGGCGCGGCCATCATCGGGCTGCTCGAACCGCCGGGCCGCATCGCTGGCGGCGAGATCCTCCTCGACGGGCGGCGCATCGACAACCTGCCCGCGGACCAGATGCGCCGCGTGCGCGGCCGGCAGATCGGTGCGATCTTCCAGGACCCGCTGACCTCGCTGAATCCGCTGTACACGGTCGGACGGCAATTGGTCGAGACGATCACCACGCACCTGGGCCTCAGCGCGAAGCAGGCGCGTGCCCGCGCGATCGAGCTGCTCGCGGCGACCGGCATCCCGGCGCCAGAGGCCCGCGTGGATCAGTATCCGCACCAGTTCTCCGGCGGCATGCGTCAGCGCGTGGTCATCGCGCTCGCGCTGGCCGCGGATCCGAAGCTGATCGTCGCCGATGAACCGACGACGGCGCTGGACGTGTCGATCCAGGCGCAGATCATTGCCCTGCTCAAGCGCGTCTGCCGGGAGCAGGGGGCCGCCGTGATGCTGGTCACGCACGACATGGGCGTGATCGCGGAAACCTGCGACCGCGTGGCCGTGATGTATGCCGGACGCGTCGCCGAGATCGGGCCGGTGCAGGAGGTCATTCATCGCCCCGGCCATCCGTACACCTCCGGGCTGATGGGCTCCATCCCCGCGATGGACGAGGATCGCGAGCGGCTCGTGCAGATCGACGGCGCGATGCCGCGGCTCACGGCGATTCCCACCGGCTGTGCGTTCCATCCGCGTTGCCCTCGGGCGTTCGACCGCTGCCATGGGCAGCGACCTGAATTGATGCAGGCGCCGGCGACGGCCGCGGCGTGCTGGTTGCACGCGGCGGACCTGGCCGTGGCGCAGGGAGGTGCCGCATGACGGTGCTGAGCGAGACCGCCCGCGAGTCGGGATCGCCGGACACGGCACCCGCGCCGGGCGAGGTGCTGGTCGACGTGCGTGATCTGGCCAAGACCTTCGACGTCTCGGCGCCTTGGTTGAACCGCGTGGTCGAGCGCAAGCCGCGCCAGTTCGTCCACGCGGTGGACGGCGTCAGCTTCACGATCGAGAAGGGGCGCACGCTGGCGCTGGTCGGCGAATCAGGCTGCGGCAAGAGCACCGTGGCGCGACTGCTGGTCGGCCTGTACGCACCGACCCAGGGTGAGGTGCGCTTCGACGGCGCCGACATCGCGGCCACCTTGAAGGGGCCGAAGGCGCTCGCGCTGCGCCGCCGCATGCAGATGATCTTCCAGGATCCCTATGCGAGCCTGAATCCGCGCTGGAAGGTGCAGGACATCGTCGCCGAACCGCTGCGCGAGCACGGGCTGGTGCGCGATGCCCAGGCCTTGAAGCGGCGCGTCGGCGAGCTGCTGCAGTCGGTGGGACTCGCGCCGGCGGACGCGGAGAAATTCCCGCACCAGTTCTCGGGCGGTCAGCGCCAGCGCATCTCGATCGCGCGCGCCCTGGCGACCGAACCGGAGTTCCTCGTCTGCGACGAGCCGACCTCGGCGCTCGACGTCTCGGTGCAGGCGCAGGTGCTGAACATCATGAAGGACCTGCAGCGCAAGCAGGGGCTGACCTATCTGTTCATCTCCCACAACCTGGCCGTGGTGCGGCACGTGGCGGACCAGGTCGGCGTGATGTACCTCGGCCGGCTGGTCGAGCAGGCCGACAAGCGCGCGCTGTTCGCGGCACCGCGTCATCCGTACACGCGGATGCTGCTCGACGCGATTCCCGACATCCACATGTCGGGTCGATCGCGCACCCCCGTGCAGGGGGAGGTTCCCAATCCGCTGAATCCCCCGAGCGGGTGCAGCTTCCATCCGCGCTGCCCGCACGCGAACGCGCGTTGCAGCTCGGAGCGGCCGAAGCTGCTCGAGATCCAGGGGATCCGCGTGGCCTGTCACGCGGTGGAGGAGGGGCGGCTCTAGTTCGGGGCGCTGGCCGCGGAGGCCGGCACCGCGGCTGGCGAAGCGGCCCCCGAGGTCGGATGCTTCGCATGCTGGGGCAGCTGCAGCGGGCGCTTCTGGCCGCAGGCGGCCAGGGCGAACACGGCGGCGCACAACATCAGGGTCGTCATGGCCTTGGCGCCGCCGCGATGGGCCGGCGTGGAGGCAGCGCCTACACTTCGCGTCTTCACGTTCTTCATGGGCACGCAGTCTAGTCCCAGCGCGCCCGCTTTCGACTTCACATGACCGCCACTCCGCTGACAGACGCCGAATACGATGCCCGCACCGACGCCGTGCTGGCCAGCATCGAATCGAAGATCGACGCGTGGCTCGACGACGACGTGATCGATGTCGACCAGCATCGCACCGGGGGGCTGCTTGAGCTCGAGTTTCCGGATCGCAGCAAGATCGTCGTCAACACACAGCCGCCGCTGCATGAGTTGTGGCTCGCGTCTCGCCGCGGCGGGTATCACTTCAAGTTCGCCGACGGCCAGTGGCGAGACACCAAGGACGGCAAGGAGTTCTTCGCGCGCCTGTCGGAGGAGGCCTCCCACCACGGCGGGAAGCCGCTGATCTTCCCGGGCGCCTGATCCTTCCGCCCGGACGGTCTTCGCGACGTCCAAGAACAAAGGCGCCCCGAGGGCGCCTTTGTTCTGTCGCGCCGGTCAGCGCTTGAAGAGATCCAGGATGCTCTTCTTCTCTTCCTCGGTGCCCGAGGTCGGCACGTGTTCCTCGTTGCCGAGCGCCTTCACGCCATTGGTGCCCGCGAACTCGTCGTAGAACCATTCGCCGTTGAGATTGACCACGCCTTCGGGCGGCTGGATCTCCTGGACCGGCGTGTTGCGCAGCGCGTACTGCATGAACTCGATCCACACCGGCAACGCGAGTCCGCCGCCGGTTTCACGATCGCCCAGCTTGCGCGGCTGGTCGTAGCCGATCCAGACGACCGACACCAGTTCCGGCTGGAAGCCCGCGAACCAGGCGTCCATCGAGTCGTTGGTCGTCCCCGTCTTGCCGTAGATGTCGGGACGCTTGAGGGTCGCCTGCGTGCGCGCCGCCGTGCCGCTGCGCGCCACTTCCTGCAGCAGGCTGTCCATCAGGAAGGCGTTGCGCGGCTCGATCGCGCGCTGCGAGTCCTCGAAGGGCTTGGGCTGCTGCTGGTAGAGCACGCGTCCGCCATGGTCCGTGATCCGCTGCACCAGCTGCGGCGCGATCCGGTAGCCGCCGTTGGCGAAGACCGAATAGGCCTGCGCCATCTGCATCGGCGTCACCGAGCCGGCGCCCAGCGCCATCGTCAGGTAGGCGGGATGCTTGTCCGCGTCGAAGCCGAAGCGCGTGATCCAGTCCTGCGCGTACTTCACCCCCACCGACTGCAGCACGCGGATCGACACCATGTTCTTGGACTTGGCCAGGGCGCGCCGCAGCGGCATCGGGCCGTCGAACTGACCGTCGTAGTTCTTCGGTTCCCACGGCTGGCTGCCGGTCGTCGTCGCGTCGAAGAAGAGCGGTCCGTCGTTGACCACCGTCGCACCGTTGAAACCCTTCTCCAGCGCCGAGGAGTAGATGAACGGCTTGAAGCTCGAACCCGGCTGCCGCCAGGCCTGCGTGACGTGGTTGAACTTGTTCTTGTTGTAGTCGAAGCCGCCGACAAGGGCCCGCACGCTGCCGTCCTTCGGGCTCAGGGCCACCATGGCGCCCTCGACCTCCGGGAGCTGCGTGATCGTCCACTCGTCCTTGTTGTTCCTGGTCAGCTTGATCACACGGATCACGGCGCCGCGCCGGATACGCGTCTTCGGGTTGCCCTTTTCGGACAGCCCCGAGGTGGCGGGCTTCAGGCCCTCCGCGGTGATGGTCACCGACTCGCCGCTCTGCAGTGCCGCCACGACCTGCTTCGGACTGGCTTCCAGCACGACCGCCGCCAGCAGCTCGTCGTTGGCGGGATGGTCGGACAGCGCCTCCGCAATGCGGGTGTCCAGTTCCTTCGGATCGCCCGGCAGGTCCACGTAGGCCTCGGGGCCACGGTACACCTGGCGCCGTTCGTAGTCCATGATCCCGCGGCGCAGTGCGCGATAGGCCCGCTCCTGCTCGTCGGCGTGCAACGTCAGGTAGACATTCAGGCCGCGCGTGTAGGCCTCGTCGCCGTACTGGCTGAAGATCAGCTGGCGCGCCAGCTCGGCCACGTATTCGGCATGGCTCGCGGCTTCCTGTGGCGGCCGGATCCGCAATTTCTCGGCCTTGGCCTGGGCGTGCTGCTCGGGCGTGATGAAGCCCATTTCCAGCATCCGGTCGATGATGTATTGCTGGCGCAACACTGCCCGACGCGGATTGTTGATGGGGTTGTAAGCAGATGGTGCTTTCGGCAACCCGGCGAGCATCGCCGCCTCGGCGATCGACAGGTCCTTGAGCGGCTTGCCGAAATAGACCTCGCTGGCCGCCGCGAACCCGTAGGCGCGATGTCCCAGGAAGATCTGGTTCATGTAGATCTCAAGGATCTTTTCCTTGGGCAGTGCGCTCTCGATCTTCAGCGCCAGCAGGATCTCGTAGATCTTGCGGGTGAAGGTCTTCTCCGTGGAGAGATAGAAGTTGCGCGCGACCTGCATGGTGATCGTCGAGGCGCCCTGGCTCTTGGACTCGCTGACGTTGGCCAGGCCGGCCCGGATCACGCCGAGGTAGTCGACCCCGCCATGCTGATAGAAGCGGGCGTCCTCGATGGCCAGGATCGCGTCCTG
Source organism: Roseateles sp. (assembly GCA_039593255.1). Classification (GTDB taxonomy): domain Bacteria; phylum Pseudomonadota; class Gammaproteobacteria; order Burkholderiales; family Burkholderiaceae_C; genus Roseateles. The sequence continues at coordinate 81,077 of JBCNPQ010000005.1, read as the reverse complement.
CATCACCTTGGGAATCTCGCGGATGTCGGAGTAGCTGCGGCGCTCCTCGCCGTACTCGGCCAGGAGCTGGCCCTCGCTGGACATCACCCGCAGGGGCAGCTTCGGCCGGTAGTCGGTGAGTCCGCTGATGTCGGGCAGTTGCGGGTAGGCGATCGCCAGCGCCATGCCGACCAGCAGCACGACCGCCCCCGCTCCGGCGAGCGTCAGGCCGAACAGCCATCCGAGCAGCCGCACGAACCATGGCCGGCGCGGCCGGCCGTCGCCCTTGGGCTTCTTGCGGGCGCCGTCGCCTTTCTCTTTCCTGGGAGTGGTGCCCTTGCCCGGATCGGACGGGGCGTCGAAGGAGGGTTCGTTGTCGGAGGAATTCTTCGAGGGCATGGGCCGGAGTGTGCAATCTTGCGTGCCTGGCCGCGCCCCTATCAGGGCCTGTACGGGTGACGATGCGGGCCGCGAGCGACGATTATAGGAAGCGCCCGATGTGGGGCTCCGCGGGAGGCTGCCAGTGGCCTCTTGACTGTTACAAGTGTTGGCGAGCTTTCGTGGACACTGCGCGGCTGCCTTTTCTTCCTCCCCGCCACATCCCTTCCAAGGAGGGTCGGGAGGGGGATTGGGTAAAGCGGGAATCCGACGCGAAACCGTATGGAAAGGGGAGTAAAGCGGTCCTTTTTGGGTCCTTTACCACCCATCGGTGGCGTGTATGTTACGCAACGCTGCGTTACTTGCTGTGACCGCTTTGCCTTGGGGCGACAAAGGCTTTGCTGATAGCATTCAAGTAACTTATTAACAAACCGGCGCATGAGCGGCGCGTTGGGGGAACGCATCATGGGGCTGTTGGACCTACTGCGCGGACGTGCGCATCCACCCATGATTGGCCTGGACATCTCATCGTCCAGTGTCAAGCTTGTGGAATTGAGTCAAAACTCGAATGGCGAATACGTGCTTGAACGTTTCGCCACCGAGCCATTCGAAAAAGGCTGGATTACCGACGGCCAGATCGAGAAATTCGACGAGGTCGCGGACGCGGTCCGCCGGGTGGTCACGCGCAGTGGCAGCAGGACCCGGCAGGCGTCCCTGGCGATGCCGCAAAGCTCCGTGATCACCAAGAAGATCATGCTGCCGGCCGGCCTCCGCGAAGAGGAGCTCGAGCTGCAGGTCGAGGCCGAAGCCAACCAGTACATCCCGTTCTCGCTGGATGAGGTCTCGCTGGATTTCTGCGTCATCGGACCGAGCCCGACCTCGGTCGGTGACGTCGAGGTGCTGATCGCCGCCTCGCGCAAGGATCGCGTGCAGGACCGCCAGGCGCTGGCGGAGGCCGCGGGCCTGAAGCCGGTCGTCCTGGATATCGAATCCCACGCCTCGCGGATGGCGGTCGGCCGGTTGGTCGAGACGCTGCCCAATGAGGGCAAGGACGCCTTGGTGGCCCTGTTCGAGATTGGCGCGGACACGACCTCGTTGAAGGTGCTGCGCGACGACGAAATGCTCTACGACCGCGACCAGGCCTTCGGCGGTTCGCAGTTGACCCAGCTGATCTCGCGCCAGTATGGCTTCTCGTTCGAGGAAGCGGAGCAGAAGAAGCTCAGCGGCGAGCTGCCGGACGACTACGAGGCGCAGGTGCTGAATCCCTTCGTCGACTCGCTGTCGCAGGAGATCGGCCGGGCGCTCCAGTACTTCTTCACCAGCACGCCGCATCACAAGGTCCATTACGTGATGCTCGCCGGCGGCACCGCCACGCTGCCTGGGCTCAAGGAGCGCGTGACGGAACTGACCGGGTTCGCCTGCATGGTGGTCAACCCGTTCGAGAACATGGTGCTGGGCTCCGCCGTGCGTGAATCCAAGCTGCGCCGTGAAGCACCGGCCTACCTGACGGCATGCGGCCTCGCCATGCGGAGGTTCTTTCAGTGATTCTGATCAACCTGCTCCCGCACCGCGAGGAGAAGCGCAAGCGCCGCAAGGCCGCGTTCTTCGTCGGGCTGGGAATGTCCTTCGCCGTCGGCATCCTGATCGCCGCCTTCATCTACCTGCTGCTGCAGCAGTTGACGGCGGCCCAGGCCGCTCGCAATGATTTCCTGAAGGCCGAGATCACCAAGCTCGACGTCCAGATCAAGGACATCGCGACCTTGAGGGCGGAGATCGAGGCGCTGCGTGCGCGCCAGCGCGCCGTCGAGAACCTCCAGAGCGATCGCAACACGCCAGTGCACCTGCTCAACGAGCTGGCGAAGTTCACGCCCGAGGGCGTGTTCCTCCAGTCGGTGCGCCAGGCCAACAAGGCCGTGGTGGTGGCGGGGGTGGCGGCGTCCAACGAGCGCGTGTCCGAAATGCTGCGCAACCTGAGCCGCGCCGAATGGGTGGAGAACCCCGATCTCGTCGAGATCAAGGCGGCGCCCGTGAATCCGCGCGACCCGCGCCGGCTGTTCGATTTCTCCATCAAGGTCGGGATCAAGAGCGCGACGCCGGAACCTGCAGCCGGTGCCGCCAGCGGCCCCGGCGCCAAGCCGAACGCGCCGGCGAAGAAGGCGTGAGGACACCATGGCAACGCTGAAAAATCTGGACCTCAATGCCTGGTTCGCGGACTTCTCCGGGCAGTTCCAGAACCTGAACATGCAGGAGCCAGGCCAGTGGCCGCCGGCCCCGCGCTACGCCGCCTTCGCCGTCGTCGCCCTGATGACCGTGGGCCTGGGCTGGTTCGCCGTCCTGTCCGACGAGCAGTCGGCGCTGGACGCCGAGGTTCAAAAGGAACCGCAGTTGAAGGAAGACTTCAACAACAAGCTGACGCAGGCGGTCAACTTGCCGGAACTGCGCAAGCAGAAGAGCCAGGTCGAAGAGTACGTGCTCCAGCTCGAGAAGCAACTGCCCGGCAAGGCGGAAATGGACGCGCTGCTGTCGGACATCAACCAGGCAGGGCTGGGCCGAGGTCTTCAGTTCGAGCTGTTCCGGCCGGGCGGCATCGTCATGCGCGACTATTACGCCGAGCAGCCGATCGCCATCAAGGTCACGGGCCGGTATCACGACATCGGCGCCTTCACGGCGGACGTCTCGAACCTGTCGCGCATCGTGACGCTCCATGACCTGGCGATCGTCGTGCCGGGCGCGGGGAACAATCCGAACACGCCTCCGCGGACCGATACCAACGCGACCTTGACGATGGAAGCGACGGCCCGGACCTATCGCTACCTTGACCCGACCGAGGTCGAGGAACAGAAGAAGGCCGCGGCGGCCACGGAGAAGAAGAAATGACGCGCCTCGTTCGCTCCCGTGCGGCGTCGTCTGGCACGACGGCGTCGATTCGAGTGTCTGTCCGGGTGGTCGGCCTGATCGGCCTGGCCCTGACGGGCGCCATGCTGGCGGGTTGCACGTCCAGCACCGACGAACTCCAGCAGTGGATGGACGAGCAGCGGCAGCAGACGCGGCCGACCGTCAAGCCGCTGACGCCACCGAAGACCTTCCAGCCGCAGCCTTACGAGGCGCAGGCGGTGGTCGATCCTTTCAGCACGCAGAAGCTGACGGTGGCGCTGCGGCGCGAGGCCAGCCAGCCCAGTTCGCTGCTGGCGGCCGAGATGAAGCGCCGCCGCGAGCCGCTGGAGGCCTTCCCGCTGGATTCGATGTCCATGGTCGGCAGCGTGTCCAGGGACGGCCGCCCATATGCGTTGTTGCGGGTGGACAACCTGCTGTATCAGGCGCGGGTCGGTGATTACATGGGTCAGAACTTCGGCCGCATCACCAAGATCAGCGAAACCGAAATCACGTTGCGAGAAGTCGTCCAGGACGCTGCGGGCGAATGGATTGAACGCACCAGTACTCTCCAGCTTCAGGAGCAGGGACGATGAAGAACACGGTTGTGGAGAACGCTTCGATGAGCGTCCGTACAAGGGAACGAGAGGGGCGCGCCAAGCGCTGGCAGATGCTGGCCTGCGCGGTGGGTCTGGCAGCGTTGTTGCCGGTGCAGGCTTGGGCGCAGAACATGATCCGGTCGATCAGCGCGACGCAGCAGGCGGGTACGGACATTGTCCGCATCGAGCTGGCGCAGCCGCTGGCCGAAGTGCCGCGCGGCTTTGCCGTGCAGGTGCCGCCGCGCATCGCCCTGGACCTGCCGGGCGTGGCCAACGGCCTGGGGCGCAATGCCGTCGAGATCAATTCCGGCAACATGCGTTCCGCGAACGTCGCACAAGCCGGAGATCGCTCGCGTGTCGTGCTGAACCTGCGCCAGGCCAGCACCTATCGCGCGCAGCTGCAGGACAACTCGCTGTTGATCTTCCTGGATGTGGCCGCGGGTGCTGCACCGGCTGCAGCCGCGACGACGGCCGCGGCATCGGAACCGGTCCACTTCGCGCCGAGCCAGAATGCCGCCGCGCAGGGGCTGCAGGACATCGACTTCCGTCGCGGCAATGACGGCGCGGGTCGCGTCGTCGTGAATCTGCCGAGCAGCCAGGTCGGAGTCGATATCCAGCAGCAAGGCCAGAACCTGGTCGTGGAGTTCCTGCGTAGCACGTTGCCGGAACGTCTGCGCCGCAAGCTGGACGTGACGGACTTCGGCACGCCGGTGCAGTCGATCACTGCCACGCAGCAGGGTGACCGCGTGCGGCTGGTCGTCACGCCTAAGGGCGTGTGGGAGCACAGCGCGTATCAGAGCGACAACCAGTTCGTGCTGGAGGTGCGTCCGCAGAAGGTCGATCCGAACAAGCTCACGCAGGGCCCGGGCTACAGCGGCGACAAGCTGAGCCTGAACTTCCAGAACATCGACGTGCGCGCCCTGCTGCAGGTCATCGCCGACTTCACCAACTTCAACGTTGTCACCAGCGACACCGTGACGGGCAATGTGACCCTGCGATTGAAGGATGTGCCTTGGGACCAGGCGCTGGACATCATCCTGCAGGCCAAGGGACTGGGCATGCGCAAGTCCGGCAACGTGCTTTGGATCGCGCCGAAGGAAGAACTGGCGAACAAGGAAAAGGCTGAGCTGGAAGCGAAGCAGGCGGTCGCTCAACTGGAGCCGCTGCGCACGCAGTCCTTCCAGATGAACTACACCAAGGCGGAAGAAGTCGCCAAGGGCCTGACCGGTCAGAACAGCCAGGGCGGCAGCGGCAACAACCAGACCTCGCGGATTCTTTCGCCGCGCGGCAGTGTGATCTGGGAGACCCGCACGAATCAGCTGTTCGTGAGCGATATCCCGTCCAAGCTCGAGGAGATCCAGGCGCTGATCGCCAAGATTGACGTGCCGGTGCGCCAAGTGCTGATCGAGGCACGCATCGTCGAGGCCGACGACAAGTTCGGCCGGGCGCTGGGCGTCAAGCTGGGCGCGAGCGATCTGCGGGGCCGCCAGGGCGGGATTCCCGGCTACAGCGTCGGCGGTAGCAACTATGTGACGATCGGCGGCAATTACTCCGCTGTCGGCTCGGCGACCAATCAGCAGGCGGCCTACAACTATGCCGACTCGCAGTTCGTGAACCTGCCAGCCAACGTCGCCGGCGACGCCTTCGGCGGCGCGACCGCCGCGAACTTCGCGCTGTCGCTGTTCAGCGCCACGGCGAACCGGTTCCTGAACCTCGAGATCTCCGCGCTGGAGGCAGACGGTCGCGGCAAGGTGGTGTCGAGCCCCCGTGTCGTCACCGCCGATCAGACGAAGGCGCTGATCGAACAGGGCGAAGAAATCCCGTACCAGCAGTCGACGTCGAGCGGTGCGACCTCGATCACCTTCAAGAAGGCCGTGCTCAAGCTGGAGGTCACGCCCCAGATCACGCCGGAAGGCAACGTGATCCTGACGGTGGACGTCAACAAGGACAGCCGCGGCACGCTGACCCCGCAGGGCTATGCGATCAATAACAAGCATGTGCAGACGCTGGTGCTGGTCGAGAACGGCGGTACCGTGGTGATCGGTGGGATCTACACGCAGGAAGACCTGGAAAGCGAGAACAAGGTGCCCTACCTCGGCGACATCCCGCTGCTGGGCAACCTGTTCAAGAACAAGTCGCGCAGCACCGCCAAGACGGAGCTGTTGATCTTCATCACGCCGAAGGTGGTGAGCGACCGGGTCACCGCGACGCGCTGAACGGAGCCGGCGGCAGTTGCCAGCACCCGTTCGCCGCGAGGCAACGTAGTCAAAGCGCGTTCGCGAAAGAACAGCCGCCACAAGAGCCGGAAAGGGCCGGTGGCGCGAACGCATTTCAGAGAGGATGCCGCGGCCGGGCAAAACGCCGCGGACGCAGGAGTAGCAAGACATGAAGCGAATCGAACGAGTGGCCAGCGTTGGCGGTAAGTCCGTGAAGACGCGCGGTACCGCCCGCCTGGTGTTGACCGGCATGATGGTGGCGGTGCTGGCCGCTTGCGGCGGTGGTGGTGGTGACGGCGGGACGCCGGTGCTGGGCCCCGGCAGCGGCACGGACACCGGTGGCGGCGCCACGACGCCGACCGCGCCGACGATGTCGCTGAAACTCACTTCCACGACGGTCACGGCCGGTGCGCCGGTGACGGTCACCGCGTCGGTTCGCACCGCCACGGGTGCTCCCGTGGCGGGCTCGGTGGTCAGCTTCGCCACGCCCGGCGGACTGGGCAAGTTCGATGCAGCATCTGCTCTGACGAACGAGAACGGCGATGCCTCCGTGACCCTCAGCCCGGCCAGCGCGACGGCCACCGGGGCCGACTCCGTGACCGCCACGGCGACGGTGAACGGCACGAGCCTGACAGCGAGTGGCGGTTTCCAGTTGGCCGCTTCGAACGTCACGATCGACTCCCTGACGTCCGACCTCACGCTGGCCGCGCTGCCGCCCAACACTGAGACGACGCTGACCGTGGGCCTGTCGGCATCCGCCGTGGGGACGCCGGTGACCGTGTCCCTCAGCTCGACCTGCGCGGCCGCAAGCCGCGGAACGCTGACGCCAACGGGCACGGTGTCCACGAGCACGGGTGTTGCCACCTTCCGCTTCCGCGACAACAGCTGCGGCAGCTTCCAGAACACCGATACCTTCCTGGCCACCATCAGCGGCGCCGCGTCGACCCGCTCGCTTGTCCTGAACCTGGGCAAGCCGGCTGCGCAAAGCATCCAGACCAGCAACGCAACCAACCAGACGATCTACCTGAAGGGATCGGGCTACACCGAGTTCGCGAACGTCACCTTCAAGCTGGTCGACAACAGTGGCAACGGCGTGCCTAATCAGCCGATCGATCTGAGCGCGAACGTCTGGTCGGGTGGCCTGACCCTGGACGACAAGACGAACCAGACGATCACGAAGAACACCGACATCAACGGCGATGTGGTTGTGCGCGTGAATTCGGGAACGATTCCGACGCCGGTCCGCGTGACCGCCACCTTGAAGGGGACGTCGATCTCGACCGTGTCGAGCGCGCTGTCGATCGCTGTCGGCCTGCCGTCGCAGATCAACTTCTCGCTGTCTCAAGGCACGATCAACATCGACGGGATGAACCGCGATGGGACCCTGAATACTTATTCGATCATTGCGTCGGACCGCATGGGCAACCCCGTGCCGGACGGCACGGCGATCAACTTCGTGACGGAAGCGGGTCAGGTCTTGAGCAACGTGTTCACGGTGAAGGATGGCAACGGCATCGCACGTGCGACGGCCAACTTCGCGTCCGCTGAACCGCGTCCCAGCGATGGCCGCGTGACCGTGCTGGCGTATGCGCTGGGCGAGGAGTCGTTCATCGACAAGAACGGCGACAACGTCTACACGGATTCCGCGGACGCTGCCATCAAGGAACAGTTCCAGGATCTGGGCTCCGTGTTCCTGGACCGTCAGTACAACAACTTCTACAACTCGACGGACCAGTTCATCAAGCAGAACGATACCGGCGGGGCCGAGAGCTGCAATCCCGCCGTTGCCTTGACCGAGCCGGCCACCTCGTTGTTCCGCCTGACCTCGTACACGCCGTCCATGCCGAACACGGCCAGCGGCTGCCAGGGCCGGGCCTATGTCCGCCGTGCGGTCGAGACGGTCTACTCGACTTCGAACGCGGCAATCTCCTGGGGTCTCAAGGTGCCGAACCTGCTGGCGGCCGACTCCCTGGCCAAGTGCCCGTCGACGGTGAACAAGACGGACTTCGGCAGCTTCCCGCTGGGCGGCCCGATTGACGGGGTGAATTTCTTCTACGGCTATTCGTCCGAAGCCACTCCGCGCAAGAACACGGTCGGCATCCGGATGATCGACGGCGACAACACCCTGTACTCGGGCATCATCCCCGGGAGCAATCCGGTGACGGCGAACGCCACACTGCCCATCAACTTCCTGGTCAGCGATGCGAATCCGGAAGCGTTCAATCCGATGCCTGCGCTGTCCACGGTGACGGCCGTCGGCTCTGATGGCCTGACCGTCACGGTCGTCGGCGGCGGAAGGGTGCCCAGCACGCCGACCCCGTCGGGCGCGGCCATCGAAGTCAAGTTTGCTGACGCCACCTCTTCGGGCACTGTGTACATCACGGTGACGACGCCAGCGCCAGGCTCCAATGCAACGACGTTCGCACAGAAGGTCGCCAAGGGAGCCGTGCCGGGTACGCTGGTGTCGTGCCCCTGACGATCGCTCTGGTCGGCATGCCCGGCGGTGGCAAGTCCACCGTCGGCCGCGTGCTGGCCAGGCAACTCGACATTCCCTTCGTCGATTCCGACGCCGAGATCGAAAAGGATCTCGGCGGGGAGACGATCAAGGACTACTTCGCCCGTCAGGGCGAAGCGTCGTTTCGGGACCTCGAATCACGCACCATCGCGCGCCTGCTCGACGAGGCGCGCGTCGGGCAGGAGATGATTCTTGCCACCGGCGGAGGTGCCGTGCTGCGCGAGATCAATCGCGATCGGCTCAAGGCGCATTCGACAGTCGTGTACCTTCGCTCCTCGCCTGAAGAACTCTTCAGGCGACTGCGGCACGACACCCAGCGGCCCTTGCTGCAAGTGGCCAATCCGCTTGCCAAGTTGCGCGAGCTCTACGGGCAACGCGATCCGCTCTACAGGCGCTGCGCGCATTTCGTGCTCGAGTCGAGCCGTCCGTCGGTGCACGGTTTGGCGAACATGATCCTGATGCAGCTGGAACTGGCGGGGCTGATCGATCCGGCACGGGTCGCGGCGACCGTCGGGGCGGGCGAGGCCCCGTACACTTCCAGGAATGACCGCTCCGCTTCCTGATTCCCGACCCGTCGAGGTGGCGCCGTTCGCGAGCTCGTCGACGGTGACCATCGATCTCGGGGACCGCCGCTACGACATCCTGATCGGCCCTGGCCTCTTTGACGCCGGCTCGACCTGGTCCGGGCTGCCGCGTGCCGCCGCCGCGATGATCGTGACCAACTCGGTGGTCGCGCCGCTGTATCTGGAACGCCTGAAGCAGCAGCTCGCGCCGCATTACGCGCGGATCGATGAGGTCGTCCTGCCGGACGGTGAACAGCACAAGAGCTGGGAGTCCCTCGACGCCGTCATCGATCATCTGCTCGCTCGAGCCGCGGACCGCAAGACGGTGCTGTTCGCGCTGGGGGGCGGCGTGATCGGCGATCTGACGGGCTTCGCGGCGGCCATCTACATGCGCGGCGTACCGTTCGTGCAGGTGCCGACCACCTTGCTGGCGCAGGTCGATTCGTCGGTGGGCGGCAAGACGGCGATCAATCATCCGCGCGGCAAGAACATGGTCGGCGCGTTCTATCAACCCGCGCGCGTGATCGCGGACCTGGACACGCTCGACACCTTGCCGGACCGCGAGCTGTCGGCTGGCCTGGCCGAAATCATCAAGTACGGTCCGATCGCCGATGCGGCCTTCCTCGACTGGATCGAGGAGCACCTCGATGCCCTGCTGGCCCGGGACAAGTCGGCGCTCGCTTACGCAGTGAAGCGCAGCTGCGAGATCAAGGCCTGGGTCGTCGGACAAGACGAACGCGAAGCCGGCCTGCGCGCCATCCTCAATTTCGGCCACACCTTCGGTCATGCCATCGAGACCGGCCTCGGCTACGGTGCCTGGCTGCACGGGGAGGGCGTGGGCTGCGGCATGGTGCTGGCTTCCGAGCTGTCGCACCGGCTGGGTCTGGTGACGGCTGACTTTGTCGAACGGATGACGACCTTGATCGAGCGCGCCCGCCTGCCCGTGAGGGCGCCGCGGATGCCTGTCGATCGGTGGCTCGAGCTGATGCGGGTCGACAAGAAGAACGAAGGTGGGGAAATCCGCTTCGTCGTCATCGAAGGTCTGGGCAAGGCCGGCATGCGCGGCGCTCCCGACGACATGGTGGCCGAGGTCATCGCCAGGCACACGGTGCCGGCATCTCGCTGAGCTGCCGGACAGACGAAGACGATGCTGCGCGCGCCCCATGCCTCCGATCCCGCGCGCAGTCGCGGCAGGCGTCATCCTGAAGCTCCCGCGCCAACCCGCAGCGAATTCCAGCGCGACCGCGACCGCATCGTCCACAGCACGGCCTTCCGCCGGCTGGTCTACAAGACGCAGGTGTTTCTCAACCATGAGGGCGACCTCTTCCGCACGCGGCTGACACACTCGCTGGAGGTCGCGCAGCTGGGACGTTCGATCGCGCGCAGCCTGGCGCTGGACGAGGACCTCGTCGAGACGATTGCCTTGGCGCATGACCTGGGCCACACGCCGTTCGGGCACGCCGGGCAGGATGTGCTGGACGACTGCATGAAGGCGCACGGCGGCTTCGAACACAATCTGCAGTCGTTGCGGGTCGTCGACAAGCTTGAGCAACGCTACCCGGCCTTCGATGGGCTCAACCTCAGCTTCGAGAGCCGGGAGGGGATCCTCAAGCATTGCAGCAAGCGCGATGCCCAGCGCATCGAGGAACGCGAACCCGGCGGCGTCGCTGCCCGCTTCCTGCAAGGGGGCCAGCCGAGCCTGGAGGCGCAACTCTGCAACCTCGCGGACGAGGTGGCGTACAACGCGCATGACGTTGACGACGGGGTGCGGTCGGGGCTGGTCACGCTGGAGCAGTTGGAGCAGGTGCCGCTGGTGCACGGCTACCTGCGCGAGACCCTGCGCGCCTATCCAGGGCTGAACGGCAAACGCCTCCTGGCGGAAACCATCCGCAGGATGCTGTCCCAGCAGGTCTACGACATCATCGACGCCACCCGTGAAGCCATCGATGCCGCCGCGCCGGTGGACGCCGAGGATGCTCGCGCGAAGGGGCCCCTGGTCCGCTTCAGCGCCGGGATGCGCCAGGCCAGTACCGAGCTCAAGCGCTTCCTGTTCGCCAACTTGTATCGACACCCGGTCGTGCAGGAGCAGCGTCATCGCGCCGAGCAGGTGCTGAGGGAGCTTTTCCAGCTCTATCTCTCCGACCCGTCGCGATTGCCGGCGGACTTCGCGGGAAGCGAGGATCACGCGCGAGCCTGCGCCGACTACATCGCCGGCATGACCGACCGTTTCGCGATGAAGGAACACGAGCGGCTGACAGGAAGGAAGCTCATCGCATAATTGGGGACAGACTACCGTCCTCGCCATGGCACGACTTCCCCGGCTGGCGCTTGCCGGCCACCTGCACCACCTGATCCATCGCGGCCACAACCTGCAGCCCATCGTCATCGACGACGAGGACATCCGGACACTGCTCGCCGCCTTGCAGGACAGCGCCGTCACGCACAAGGTGGCGATCCACGCCTACGTGCTGATGCCCAACCATCTGCACCTGCTGGCCACGCCGTCCAGCGACAACGGCCTGAGCCGCATGATGCAGGCGCTGGGCCGGCGCTATGTGGGCGCCTTCAATGCGCGCCATGGCCGCGTCGGCACGCTCTGGGAAGGGCGCTTCCGGGCAGCGCCGCTTGAGGCCGAATCCCATCTGCTGGCCGTCATGCGCAGCATTGAGCTCAATCCGCAGCGTGCTGGCCTCTGCACGGATCCGGGGGACTACCCCTGGTCCTCCGCTGCGCACCATCTTGGCCGCCGGCGAGACCCGTTGATCCTTGATCCGCCTGGGTTCTGGGCGCTGGGCAACACGCCTTTCGAACGCGAGCTCGCCTGGCGGCGCTGGCTGGATGAGGGCGAAACAGAAGTCGATCGGCAGCAGTTGATCGACTCCGCGCTCAAGGGGTGGCCGCTCGGTCCGGCACGTTTCCTGCAGTTGCTTGGTGAAGTCAGCGCACGCCCGATGACCCCGCGCCCACGAGGGCGGCCCCGCAAGTCCAAGCCGTCCCACGACCTTTGAACTGTCATGCACCGGTCAGATCGCCGATCGCTGTCTGACTATGTCCCTAATTAATCGCGGTAGCCGTGCAACGCGTCTTTTATTTCGAGACTGACCCCATTTAGTTGTACTTGTGCCGTGCAGATGCAAGGCCTTAACCTGCGTGGGTTTCGTCTTTCCCAGAGTCAGGAGGCCACCGATGTCGGCAGCTCAAGATCAGCGCCCCGCGCAATCCCCATCCGCGAACGAGATCCGCGACCTTGCCGCCCACGGCCTTTATGACGGCGCCAATGAGAAGGACGCCTGCGGCCTGGGCTTCGTCGCCCACATCAAGGGGCAGAAGGCGCACCACATCGTCCAGCAGGGCTTGAAGATCCTCGAGAACCTGGATCACCGCGGCGCGGTCGGCGCCGACAAGCTGATGGGCGATGGTGCCGGCATCCTCATTCAGATCCCGGATGAGTTCTATCGTGCCGAGATGGCCAGGCAGGGCGTCACGCTGCCCCCGCCCGGGGAGTACGGCGTCGGCATGATCTTTCTGCCGAAGGAACATGCCTCGCGCCTGGCCTGCGAGCAGGAACTTGCGCGCGCCATCAAGGCGGAGGGCCAGGTGTTGATCGGCTGGCGCGACGTGCCGGTGGACCGCGACATGCCGATGTCCCCGACCGTTCGGGAGAAGGAACCGATCATCCGGCAGATCTTCATCGGCCGCGGTCCGGACATCATCGTGCCCGATGCGCTCGAGCGGAAGCTGTATGTGATCCGCAAGACGGCCTCCAGCGCGATCCAGGCGCTCAAGCTGACGCACAGCCGCGAGTACTACGTGCCCTCGATGAGCTGCCGCACCGTCATCTACAAGGGACTGCTGCTGGCCGACCAGGTCGGCAAGTACTACAAGGACCTGGCCGATCCGCGTGTCGTCAGCGCGATCGCGCTGGTGCACCAGCGCTTCTCCACCAACACCTTCCCCGAGTGGCCGCTCGCCCACCCGTACCGGATGGTCGCCCACAACGGCGAGATCAACACGGTCAAGGGCAACTTCAACTGGATGCGCGCCCGTGAAGGCGTCATGAAGTCTCCCGTGCTCGGCGACGATCTCAAGAAGCTGTATCCGATCAGCTTCGAGCACCAGTCCGACACGGCGACTTTCGACAACGCCATCGAGCTCCTGACGATGTCGGGATACCCGCTCGCGCACGCCGCGATGATGATGATCCCGGAGGCCTGGGAGCAGCACGAGTGGATGGACGAACGCCGCCGCGCGTTCTACGAGTACCACGCCGCGATGATGGAGCCGTGGGACGGTCCGGCGGCGATGGTCTTCACCGATGGGCGCCAGGTCTGCGCAGCGCTGGACCGCAACGGCCTGCGCCCCGCCCGCTACTGGGTCACCGACGACGACCTGGTCGTCCTGGCTTCCGAGTCCGGTGTGCTGCCCATCCCTGAATCACGCGTCGTCAAGAAGTGGCGCCTGCAGCCCGGCAAGATGTTCCTGATCGACCTCGAGCAGGGTCGCATCATCGACGACGAGGAACTGAAGACCCAGTACGCGAACGCCCGGCCCTATCGCCAGTGGATCGAGAACGTGCGCGTCAAGCTCGACGAGATCCCCGCGCCCGAGGCGGTCGAGCCGGTCTTCCCGGCCTCGCTGCTGGATCGCCAGCAGGCATTCGGTTTCACGCAGGAGGACATCAAGTTCCTGCTTGCGCCGATGGCGGCGAACGGCGAGGAAGGCATCGGTTCGATGGGCAACGACAGCCCGCTGGCCGTGTTGTCCGACAAGAACAAGCCGCTCTACAACTACTTCAAGCAGCTGTTCGCCCAGGTCACCAATCCGCCGATCGATCCGATCCGCGAAGCGATCGTCATGTCGCTGAACAGCTTCATCGGACCGAAGCCCAACCTGCTCGACATCAATGCGGTCAATCCGCCGATGCGCCTCGAGGTGACGCAGCCCGTGCTGGACTTTGAGTCCATGGCTCGTCTGCGAGCGATCGAGCATCACACCAACGGCAAGTTCAAGCCGTACGAACTCGACATCACCTATCCGCTGGATTGGGGCCGGGAGGGCGTGGAGGCGCAACTCGCCTCGCTGTGTGCTGAAACCGTCGATGCGATCAAGGGTGGACACAACATCCTGATCATCACGGACCGGCACCTGAGCGCGAATCGCGTGGCGATTCCCGCGCTGCTGGCCTTGTCCGCCGTGCACCACCATCTTGTCCGCGAAGGCCTGCGCACCACCGCCGGCCTGGTCGTCGAGACCGGCACCGCGCGAGAGGTGCACCATTTCGCCGTGCTGGCCGGCTTCGGCGCCGAGGCGGTCCATCCCTACCTGGCGCTCGAGACCATCCACGCGATGACGGCGGAGCTGCCCGCCTCGCTGTCGGGCGAGAAGGCGATCTACAACTACATCAAGGCGGTGGGCAAGGGGCTGTCGAAGATCATGTCCAAGATGGGCATCTCGACCTACATGTCCTACTGCGGCGCGCAGATCTTCGAGGCCATCGGATTGAAGTCGGACTTCGTCGCGAAGTACTTCCGCGGCACGCCGACGCAGGTCGGCGGCATCGGCGTGTTCGAAGTGGCGGAGGAAGCGCTGCGCCTGCATCGCGCGGCCTTCGGCGACGACCCGGTGCTGGAGCACATGCTCGACGCCGGCGGCGAATACGCTTGGCGCACCCGTGGTGAAGAACACATGTGGACGCCGGACGCGATCGCCAAGCTGCAGCACAGCACACGCTCCGGCAGATTCGATACGTACAAGGAGTACGCGCAACTGATCAACGATCAGAGCCGACGCCACATGACGCTGCGCGGACTGTTCGAGTTCAAGTTCGATCCCAGCAGGGCCATCCCGCTCGAAGAGGTGGAGCCGGCCGCGGAGATCGTCAAGCGCTTCGCCACCGGCGCCATGTCGCTGGGCTCGATCTCGACGGAGGCCCATGCGACGCTGGCCGTCGCGATGAACCGCATCGGCGGCAAGAGCAACACCGGCGAGGGGGGCGAGGACCCGGCCCGCTATCGCAATGAGCTCAAGGGCATCAAGATCGTCCAGGGCACCAAGGTGTCGGACGTCGTCGGCAAGAACGTCATCGAAGTCGACTACGAGCTCAATGAAGGTGACTCGATGCGCTCCCGCATCAAGCAGGTCGCTTCCGGACGCTTCGGCGTCACGACCGAGTATCTGGTCAGCGCCGACCAGATCCAGATCAAGATGGCCCAGGGTGCCAAGCCCGGCGAGGGCGGTCAGTTGCCCGGCGGCAAGGTCACCGACTACATCGGCTTCCTGCGGCACTCGGTGCCGGGCGTCGGCCTGATCTCTCCACCGCCGCACCATGACATCTATTCGATCGAGGATCTGGCTCAACTGATCCACGACCTGAAGAACGTCAACCCGCGCGCGGACATCTCGGTGAAGCTGGTGTCCGAAGTCGGCGTGGGCACCATTGCCGCGGGCGTCGCCAAGGCCAAGGCGGACCACATCGTGATCGCCGGTCACGATGGCGGCACCGGCGCCTCGCCCTGGTCGTCGATCAAGCACGCCGGCACGCCTTGGGAGCTCGGCTTGGCCGAGGCGCAACAGACGCTGGTGCTGAACCGGCTGCGCGGCCGCGTGCGCGTGCAAGCCGATGGCCAGATGAAGACGGGTCGCGACGTCGTCATCGGCGCGCTGCTGGGGGCCGACGAGTTCGGATTCGCGACGGCCCCGCTGGTCGTCGAGGGCTGCATCATGATGCGCAAGTGCCACCTGAACACGTGTCCGGTGGGCGTCGCGACGCAGGACCCCGTGCTGCGCAGGAAGTTCAGCGGCAAGCCCGAGCATGTCGTCAACTACTTCTTCTTCGTCGCCGAGGAGGCGCGCCAGATCATGGCGCAACTGGGCATCCGCAAGTTCGACGAGCTGATTGGCCGCGCCGACCTGCTCGACACGAAGAAGGGCATCAGCCATTGGAAGGCCAAGGGCCTGGACTTCACTCGTGTCTTCCACCGCCCGGAGCTGCCGGCCGACGTCGCCCGGCTGCACAACGACAGCCAGGACCACGGCCTGGACCGCGCCCTCGATGTCAAGCTGATCGAGAAGTGCCTGCCCGCCTTCGACAAGGGCGAGAAGGTGCGCTTCATGCAGGAGGTGACCAACGTCCGCCGCACGGTCGGCGCGATGCTGTCGGGCGAGTTGATCCGTCGCCGTCCCGAGGGCCTCGAGGACCAGACCATCTTCATCCAGATGGAAGGGACCGGCGGGCAGAGCTTCGGCGCGTTCCTGGCGCCGGGCATCACGTTCTACCTGATCGGCGACGCCAACGACTACACCGGCAAGGGCTTGTCGGGCGGCCGCGTGGTGGTGCGCCCGTCGATCGACTTCCGTGGCGATGCGACCAAGAACATCATCGTCGGCAACACCGTCCTGTACGGCGCGACGAAGGGCGAAGCCTTCTTCCGCGGCGTCGCCGGCGAACGTTTCGCAGTGCGGCTCTCCGGCGCGACCGCGGTGGTCGAAGGCACCGGCGACCACGGATGCGAGTACATGACTGGCGGCACGGTCGTCGTGCTGGGCAAGACGGGCCGCAACTTCGCGGCCGGCATGAGCGGCGGCATCGCCTACGTCTTCGATGAGGACGGCCAATTCGCCAAGCGCTGCAACACCAGCATGGTGTCGCTCGACAAGCTGCTGCCCGCGCATGAGCAGGAGGCGACGCTCGACAAGGCCGTCTGGCACAAGCTCGGCGATGGCGAGGCCCGCAGCGACGAGGCCATCCTCAAGAAGCTGATCGAGGACCACCATCGCTGGACCGGCAGCCAGCGCGCGCGGGACATCCTGGACCACTGGGCCGAGTCGCGCGCCAGGTTCGTCAAGGTGTTCCCGACGGAGTACCGGCGCGCCCTGGGCGAACTGGGAGCCGCCAAGGAAACCGCGGCCACGATCGCCCACGCCAAGGCGCCTGCCGCCAAGGCCAAGGCCTGATCCGCCCGCATCGACATTTCAAGCATTTCAGGAGCGAGCCGTCATGGGAAAAGTCACCGGCTTCATGGAGTACGCGCGTCTGGAGGAGGGCTACGCGCCCGTCGACGCCCGGGTCAAGAACTACAAGGAATTCGTCATCGGCCTGAACGTCGAACAGGCGAAGCAGCAGGGTGCGCGCTGCATGGACTGCGGCACGCCGTTCTGCAACAGCGGTTGCCCGGTCAACAATATCATTCCGGACTTCAACGACCTGGTGTACCGCGGCGGCGACGCCGACTGGAAGAGCGCCATCGCGGTGCTGCACTCGACCAACAACTTCCCCGAGTTCACGGGCCGGATCTGTCCCGCGCCCTGCGAGGCCGCGTGCACGTTGAACGTCAATGACGATGCCGTCGGCATCAAGTCGATCGAACACGCCATCATCGACCGCGCCTGGGCGGAGGGCTGGGTGCCACCTCGTCCGCCCAAGGCCAGGACGGGCAAGACCGTGGCGATCGTCGGTTCAGGCCCGGCTGGACTCGCCGCGGCGCAACAGCTGGCACGCGTGGGACATGCCGTCACGGTGTTCGAGAAGAATGATCGCGTCGGCGGCCTGCTGCGCTACGGCATCCCCGACTTCAAGATGGAGAAGAGCCACATCGATCGACGCGTTCAGCAGATGGAGGCGGAAGGCGTGATCTTCCGCACCGGTGTGATGGTGGCTCACCTGCCCGAAGGATCGAAGGTCACGAACTGGGCCAAGGACGTCGTCACCGCCGACGAGCTGACGCAGCAGTTCGATGCGGTGCTGCTGGCCGGTGGCGCCGAGCAGTCGCGCGATCTGCCGGTGCCCGGCCGCGACCTGGCCGGCATCCATTTCGCCATGGAATTCCTGCCGCAGCAGAACAAGATCAATGCCGGCGACAAGCTCAAGAACCAGCTGCGTGCCGATGGCAAGCACGTTGTCGTGATCGGCGGCGGCGATACCGGCAGCGACTGTGTCGGCACCAGCAACCGCCATGGCGCCAAGAGCGTCACGCAGTTCGAGTTGATGCCGCAACCGCCCGAGGTCGAGGATCGTCCGATGACTTGGCCTTACTGGCCGATCAAGCTGCGCACGTCTTCCAGCCATGAGGAGGGCTGCGAGCGCGAGTTCGCGATCGCGACGAAGGAGTTCATCGGCGAGAAGGGGAAGGTCACCGGCGTGAAGACGGTGCGCGTGGAATGGGCGAACGGCAAGATGGCCGAAGTGCCGGGCAGCGAGCAGATCCTGCACGCCGACCTCGTACTGCTGGCCATGGGCTTCACGGCCCCCGTGGCCTCCATCGTCGACGCATTCGGCGTTGGGAAGGATGCGCGAGGCAACGCCAAGGCCACGACGGAGTTCATCGGCGGCTACAAGACCAACGCGGCCAAGGTGTTCGCGGCCGGCGACATGCGCCGCGGGCAATCGCTGGTCGTCTGGGCCATTCGCGAAGGGCGCCAAGCTGCTCGCGCGATCGACGAGTTCTTGATGGGAGACAGCGCACTGCCCCGTTGAACGGATAGCTAAACGAGCTGCCTCGATCGAGACAAACCCGCCGGTGCACACCGGCGGGTTTTCTCCTTGGGCGCGCGAATGTCTCGTGATGTCGCCGGCGAAAAAAAACCCGGCGGCTGCCGGGTTTTCGTGTGGGGGGTTGGAGGCCCCTGTCAGAGGCTGCCGTTGGTCGGCGTGCGCAGCGGGATCTCGCGCCAGTTCAGGATCTTGGTGCCGTAGTTGGCGTCGTCACCAGCCTCCTGATTGCAGACCGTCTGTCCCGGCGGGCAGCAGTCCTTGTCGCCCACCTTGCAGGTCTTCTGGACGCAAGTCGAATCGCCTTCGGTGCAGCCATTCTTCGAGCCGGACGACTCGTTGGAGCCGCCGATGGTCAGCGAGATCTTCTTGTCGCCCCGGGTGAACAGCAGGTCGGTCACCGAGAAGCCGGGTTCGACGTACACCGCGTTGTTGGCGAAGCGCGTCTGTCCCGAGCCCAGGTCGATCATGTACACACGGCTGGAGCCCGACGGATTGCAGGGGTTCTGCGAGGTCGGCAGCGTGGCGGCGTAGGCCACCGTGCCCATATAGTAAGCCGGATCGTTCAGGACGCGGTAGCCGCCCGGCAGGTCAAAGTACCAGCCCGCCTTCTTGGTGTAGTCGATGTCCGCGGGGCGCGAGAGATCGGTCAGCTGGGTCAGGTAGGCGCTCGTGATGGGCAGGGTCACGCCTGCCGGCAGGTCGGACGCGGACTCGACGAACTTGCCGAGCGATCCATCCACCACCGCATAAAGGCGCTGCAGGTCGGTCGTGTTGATGTCGTTGGCGTTCAGCAGTTTGCCGGTGCCGAAGGCCAGGAAGCGTCGGTAGGTCTTCGGATCGATGACCGGGACGACCTGGGTCGTGATCGACTGCGGCGCGCTGTTGGGGCCGACCGCGCGAGCGACCTTGACCATGTTGTCGTAGCCGCCCGATGTCTTGCGCAGGTCCGCACGCCAGACGTTGCCCTTCAGGTCGCCGGTGTACACCGATTCGACCACCATCGTGGTCAAGTCCTGATAGAAGGTCGACGGTTGACCCAGTCCCGACTGGGCCGCCGCCGTGCCGTCGTCGGTGCTGTCGCCGTTGATCGTCGCGAGCAGCGCGCCGGTGCGGGCGTTCAGCACGTAGAGATGCACCTTGCCCGTCGCGTTGTTGTAGCCGCTCGAGACCAGCACCACCCAGCCATGCTGCGCGGTCTTGGTGATGACCGGTTCGCCGTACAGGAAGCCCATGTCGGGCGCGGTGAATTCCCACAGGACCTTGGTCGCCGCGATGGTCTCCGACTTGACGTCGGACAGGTCGGTCAGGTCCAACGCATAGACGCGCTTGCCGCCCTTGCCAAGGCCGCCGACCACGATGGTGCGCCAATCGGTGCCGGAGCCGCCGACGGTCTTGCCGAAGTCGATGTCCATGGTTGCCGGACGGGCGTCGACGAAGAAGCGATGGCTGAAGTTCGGGTTGCCGAGCGAGGCCAGACCATCCACGCCAGGCGTCGATGGCGAACTCGGGCCGGCGAAGGCGCCGCCCGGGACGTACGAGAAGAGCTCACGGCCCGCCGTCGTGCCGGTGAGCGAACCGTCGATCACGTGCACGACGCCGGTGTTGGTGCCAACCACCAGGTAATTCGGGCGATTCTTCTTCGCCTCCACATAAGCGCCGTAGCCGGGATTCGCGCCCTCGGACAGCGTCAACGACGGTTTGGCCACCACCAGGACCTTGGAGTTCACGATGTCGCCGACCAGCGACGACCGCGTCCGGTAGGCCTTGGAGCTGCCGGCAACGACGGAACCTTGCTCCTGGCTGGTGTCGCCACGCAGATAGTTCAGATAGTCCTGGGCGTCGTTGCCTCGGTAGGCGGTCGTCAGGAGGTTGAACTGCGCTGCGGGTATGTTGGCCTTGCGGAACGGCACCGCGACATTGGTGGCGGTGCTCCACGTGACCATGTACCGGTTGGTATCCCAACCCGTTCCGGCCAGTTGTGTCGCGAGCTTGGCGGAGAAGCGCCACGCTTCTTCCTGTCCCAGCGTGCTGTTGCCGTCAGTCGCCTTCAGCGTGCTGGCGATCACCTCGCCGGTCCAGTCCTTGGCGTCGAACTGCGTCGCGTAGCTGGCGGTACCGGTCGACGTGATCTGTTGCTGGGCGGTGCTGAAGCCTGTCGAGTAGGCCTTCATCCGTGAAGCGATGCTGGTGAAGGCGCTGGCCAGGCCGCTGACCATCGTATCGGCCTTGGCGGCCGTGAAATAGGTGTCCGGACGCAGTTGACCGCCGACGGTGTCAGTGGAAGTTCCCGTATGCCACCAGCTCTGGACCAGATCCGTGGTGCGGGTCGTCGGATCGAATCCCGCGGGCACGTTGGCGCCGCCGTACTTGGTCGCCAGGTAGTACTGGTTGTTCTGCTTGTAGGTCTGCAGTTCCAGCACGTCCACCCAATAGGTCTGCACCGTCTGCATGCCGGTGGTCTGGATCTTGTTCGGATCGTCGGGGCGGATGTCGTTCGTGTTGGCCCAGTAGGCCATGCCCGCCATCATTGCGCCGTTGTTGGTGCAGCAGCCGTTGTAGGGCTGCTGACCGGCCAGATTGTTGATGCCGCTCATCGTCCCGACGTAGTTCGTGTACGTCGTCGCGTTGAAGGCCTTGTCCGCCGAGACTTCCGCCGGCATGGCCGGTTCCGAGTTGCCCGTGGAGCCCGGCACATTGCGGTCGGCGTGGGTGTTCACGTCGCCGATGCCAAGAATGAAGTTTTTCTGGCACGAGTAGAGGATCGGGTCTTCAAAATTCGTGATGACCGGGAACCCGTCGGCGTAGGTGGCCTTGGTTGTGCTGTTAGTCGTGTTGGGCGCGGTCCAGGACGCGACGTTCGGCAGGTTGCGGTAATAGCGCAGTGCGGCGTAAAAGAGCTCGCCCACCGGGTCGTAGGTCTTGTAGCTCTTGGCGGCGGCGCCGAACTTGTTGAGGTAGTTCATCACCCCGCTGTTGGGAATCGTGCCGAAATTCGCCGCAGTGGCGGTCGCGTCGTTCGCATCGGGGTTGGGCGGCATGATGCCGGTCGCCGCATCCCACTCGGCCAGATCGTTCGTCTGCGGGTCGCCGCCGGGAACCGGCTTGGTCGGTCCGACAAACTTCTGCTTGGCGCGGAGCACACCGCCGTCCCGGGACAGGTTGCCGTCGTTCAGGTAGCCAAAGGCGCTGAACCGGATCTGGTTCGAATACTGCTGGATCAGGCCTTCAGGCTTGTAGTTCGAGCCATACGGCTTGCAGTTAGATTCGAGGAAGGTCGCGCCCAGCGTTGCATCGCAAACCCGCGGACGGATCGACACGACCCACGAGGTGGCGACGTTCCAGTTCGTGGCGCTCGGATCGAAGTTGGTCGGATTTCCCGAGTTGTTGTCGCCACTGTTGGTGAAGCGCAACTGCACACCCATGCCTTGGACACGAAGCTTCAGTCCGTTCCAGGTCGTGTTGTTGAACTTGAGCGGTGTCGCGCCCGCGATGGTCGTGCTGTTGGTGATTGAGCGGTCCGGGAAGTTGCCGCTGCCGCCCTGTCCGCTCGCGTACGCCTTTTCGAGCACGGTGGCCGTCGTGGTGTCGACCACGCGGTATCCCCCCGTGAGCGCCCAGCGGAACGGGTCGATCGTCTGCATCGTCGCCCAGTTCAGGAAGTTCCCGCTCCACTTGCCGGAGCAGACGTGGGCCGACGCCTTGGCCGCGGGCACGAAGTGGTCCACGCCGATCGCGTTGCCACCGCTGGCCGCGAGCTTGTAGTCATAGCACTTGTCCGGATCGAACAGGCCGAGGTAGGTCGACGCCGGCGCATAGTTGCTGTCGGTGTGCGCATTGCTGACTGCCGTCGGAAATTCCACGGATAGCGCGAGGGCCAGGTTGCCCGGAACGGAGACCGAGGCCAGGACCGGCTTGTCGGCCAGCTGCGTCTGTGCGGACGCAGGCAGCACGGCGACGGCGATCAGCGTCGCCGCGCCCGCGCCGCCGAGGCGGGCGATGAATCGGGAGGTGGACATCGAGGACCTCTTAATCCAGGGTGGTGAACGTGCTCTGGTAGAACGAGTACGCGTTGTTGGGGCCGGTCACGCGAATGGTGATCCGGTAGGTCGGTTGCGGCGGGGGCGTCGGCGGCCCCTGCTTGTTGCCGTACTGAGCGAAGTTGCCGCGCTTCTGGCAAGTGACCGGGCTGAATGCGCCGCCGAAGAGGCAGACCCGGTCGATCAGGTAATGGACCGTGATCCCATCGGTGGTTGACTTGATCACGTTCAGGCTCGAGCCGTTGCCGCCCATGCCGTCCGCGTCGCTCGTGTTCAGCATGACCAGCGGAATGCCGGAGGCGTCGCTGGGCAGCATCGTGGCGCTGTAGTTCTGTGCCGAATTGCTGTTCCAGCGGGAAGCGGTGCTCGACAGCGCGCCCGAGATCAGCGAATCCGTCGCCAGACGCAGGCCGCGCTCGGCCTGGTTGGTCATGTCGCGCTTGAAGCCGAAGTACCCCACGCTGGACAGCGTCACGTTCATGGAGCGCATGGCCGCGGCGGCGCCGATCAGCAGCACGGCCAGGGTGATCAGCGCGATCACCATGATCACGCCGCGCTGACGCCGCGCGCCTTCGTGCACCCGGCGGTTGGGAGGGAAATGTGTGCGCATCGGAAGGTTCTCGAAGATGGGCGGGCGTGGCGCTCAGGGGCGCACACGCTGCGGCGCGGACAGGATGGCGTTGCGGATGGGGATCGATAGCTCGATCAGCCGATAGTTGCGCCGACGCTCCTGATCGCTGATGGCATAGGTCCTGGCGAAGCCTGGGATGGCCGAGAACATCGTGAGCGAGGTGGGGGCGACCCGAGGGTCGGTCTCCTTCTCGATGCGTTCGCCGCGCATGACCAGTGAAAGCCTGAGCGCCACGATGCTGGCCATCGCCCCCTGGGCGGCCGGCGTCTGACTGTTCATGACCGCGACGGTGTAAGGCGCCGTGCCCGGCAGCACCCATTGATCGATGACGCCGTCGCCGTTGTTGTCGACGCCGTAGAGCGCCCGCATGTCCATCACGTTCTCGGCCAGCGGCACGGGGGTGTCGGAGTTGGGGATGTTGTTGAACTGCAGCGCGTCGTAGGCCACCAGTTGCTGGCCGGCGTTGATGCCGATCAGTTGCACCTGGGGCTGGTTGCCATCGGCATTGCCGATCGGCATGACGTTCCCGGCTCCGGTCCTGCCGTATGTCACCACGTTGTCCAGTCCGATGGCTGGCGCATAACGCGTGCCGCCAAATTGAACGATCGGAGCCTGGCCGCCGACGAAACCGGGAGCAATCTGCACGATCATGCAGTTCAATGACGTCTCCTGCATCATCAGCAGATCGCCGCCGCGCAGGCCCAGCGTATTGAACAGCGTCATCGTGGTGGGCGTGACGGTGTTGGGCTGGATCTGCAGAGGTGTCTCGCTCAAGCCGGCGGCAAACGTGGTCACCTGGATGAGGTCCGAACCACCCTGTCCCGCCCCCGGGAACACCATCAGGGGAATCGCACGCAACGCGACCGGGACTCCCGCGAACGGCGCTGGGAAGGCAGTCAACCGGGGCAGGATCTGATTGCCGTTGCGGGCCGCCGACAACTGGCAGCCGAAGGTGTTGGCCTGGCTCACGAACATGCCGGAGCCGGCGCTCCGGATCTGCCTGTCCAGGTCGTAAGCCATGTAGCCAGTCCCCTGCGCCAGGTCCATGGTGGTCGAGTTCTGGTTCTTCGATTGCTCGAATCTCGCCATGATGATGCCCAGGGCGCCGATCAGCACCAGGCCGATCGTCATCGAGATGAGCAATTCGATCAGCGTGAAGCCACTCGACATGCGGACGCGATGCACGATCGCGTAAGGACGACGGGACAGGGTCATGGTCAGTTCAGCCGCACATTGGTGAAGTACACGCGGTCGCCGCCGCTGGCGTTGGTCGCCCCGGCAGCCTTCCAGGTGATCGTGATGCGAGCCACGTTCGCCTCGGGGAAGTTCACCGCGCCCTTGGCGCTGTTGAGCCCGGACTGGCTGATGTTGGCGATGCGAGCCTCCCAGGCGGCGCGCGTGGGCGGATTCGTGCTGTTGTAGATCCACATGTCGTTGGCCAGTTCGGCGGCCAGCAACGCGGCGCGCTGGTTGTCGTCCGCGCCTGCGGCAGCTTGGGAAGCCCGGGCCATCATGGCGACCAGGCCGACGATCCCGATCGTCATGACCAGCATTGCCACCATCAGTTCGACGAGCGTCATGCCGCGAGCGGCGCGGCGGAAGCGGTGTGTCATAGCGTGAAAGCCTTGTTCGCCGTCGCGCAGCCTTCGGGTGTCGAGTCCGACACGGCAGTTTCGCGTGCGCAGGTCCGGATGGTGCCGCCGAGCGTCGCCCACACCGACAACTTGCGTTGGTTGTTGACAGTGGCCGACGAGTCGACCCAATAAACGATCACGCCGTCCGCATTGACGTTGCAATTCGCGACACCGGCAATCGGCGCGGTCACCGGAATCGGCCGGCCGTTCGGCGCGAAGCACACCGCCAACGGGCCATTGATCGTCAGGTTGGCGGTGTTCTCGGTCATCACGCCGCACAGCGGCGGGGTCGGGGTCGTCGCTTGCACGATCACCGCGTTCGGGATGATCTTGGCAATCCAATATTTGCCGTCGGCAGCAGGGGCCGAATTCGCCGCGCAGGTGGAGTCGCTCGTGCGATAGAAGATGACCGGCTGGTAGGTCCGGACGGCTTCCGCCTGGGCCATGCGCAGGCTGGTGGCCAGCGAACTCGCCGCGGTCTTCAATTGCGAATTCACCGACCAGCTACGCAACGAGGGAGCGGCCAGCGCGGTCGTGAGCCCGAGGATCGCGAGCACGATCATCAGCTCGATCAAGGAGAAGCCGCATGCGGCTCTGCGCGATCTGCTCAGCATGCTTCGCTCTTGAGCACCCAGCGGGGGCAGGGCAGCGTATTGGTCCACTTGGCGGGAGCATTTTCTGTACTGCGAACGTCCGCCTGGGTCACCGTGAAGATGTATTCCTTCAGGATGTTGTCCGTGCTGACGGCTTGGAGTCTGTAGCCGCTTGCGTTGACCTGACCATAGGTGCCCGTGCAACTGACGGTGAACTTGCCGTATTTGGCGCCGGCCAGACAGGGCGGGGTGCCGCCGTTCCCGGCCGCATAGGTGCGGAAGTTCTGGTAATAGGTTTCCATGTCTGCCCGCATCGAAGTCAGGCCGGTCGCGGCGTCTGTCAGCGAACCGCGCTTGACGTAATCCCGATAACTGGGGATGGCGATCGCCATGAGCACGCCGAGGATGGCAATGACGATCATCAGCTCGATGAGCGTGAAACCGCGGCTGCAAACCCGGTTCTGGCGCATGCCGGACTCAGGTCGGCGGAAGTTCTCGGTGTTCCCAGACATGTAGTGCTCCTTTTCCTGGAAATTATCGACAGCGGCCCCAGGAAGGCGAGCCCGCTCGTCGTGCCTTGGATTCCGCCCGTCTCGCGGCGAATCCGGAATGTGACCTCCGTCACACCCAGGCGCCAGCTCCCCGCCAGCGCGGCGGCCAGGCCTCCTTCATATATCTGCTCCCCGCTCCAGGTGTCCTCCGGCATCAATTCGGGCTTTACCCTATGATCCCGGCTCCCGGACGCCTGCCGCCCGGCATCGTTCCGGATCGATCCCAAGGAAATGGCTTTCACTGATCCCAATTCATCCAGAAGCGTCCGACCACTGATCGAAGTGAAGGATGTGACCGTCGGTTATGGCGACCGGGTCATCCTGAAAGACGTCCACGTGACCTTGCCGCGGGGCAAGGTGATGGCGCTGATCGGTTCGTCGGGGGGCGGCAAGACCACGTTGTTGCGCCTGTTGACCAGACAATTGCGCCCCCGCTCGGGACAGGTGCTGTTCGACGGCCAGGATCTGGCGCCGATGGACCAGACCCAGCTCTACGCGCAGCGACGGCGAATGGGCATGCTGTTTCAGTTCGGCGCGCTGTTCACCGACCTGAGCGTCTTCGAGAACGTCGCGTTTCCGCTGCGGGAGCACACGCGTCTGCCCGAGGCCATGATCCGCGACCTCGTCCTGATGAAGCTCAATGCCGTCGGTCTGCGCGGCGCCCGGGACCTGATGCCCAACGAGGTGTCCGGCGGGATGGCGCGTCGCGTCGCGCTGGCGCGAGCGATCGCGCTGGATCCGGACCTGGTGCTCTACGACGAGCCCTTCGCCGGCCTGGACCCGATCTCGTTGGGCGTGACCGCGCGATTGATCCGCGATCTCAACGACGCGCTCGGCCTGACCAGCGTGATCGTGTCGCATGACATCCACGAGACCTTCGGCATCGCCGATCACGTCGTGATGGTGGCCAACGGCGGCGTGGTGGCCCAGGGAACCCCCGACGAACTGCGTCACAGCAGCGATCCGCTGGTGCATCAGTTCGTCAATGCGCAATCCGATGGTCCGGTGCGCTTTCATCAGCCCGCCAAGCCGGTGCGGGAAGACTTCGGCCTGCCCCAGGAGGCGTCGGCATGATCGGATTCGCGACGGCGATCGGGCGCGGCCTGCGCCTCAAGCTCGGCGACTGGGGCTGGTCCGCGCGCCTACTCGGAACGCTGCTGATGCATCTCGGCGCCTGCCTGCGCCGCTTCTCGCTGGTGCGGGAGCAGATCTTCTTCCTCGGCAACCGATCGTTGTCGATCATCGGCGTGTCCGGGCTGTTCGTCGGTTTCGTGCTGGCGCTCCAGGGCTACTACACGCTGCAGCGCTACGGTTCCGCGGAGGCCGTTGGCCTGCTGGTGGCGCTGAGCCTGGTGCGGGAGCTCGGTCCGGTGGTCGCGGCACTGCTGTTTGCCGGGCGCGCGGGGACTTCGCTGACGGCGGAAATCGGCCTGATGAAGGCCGGCGAGCAGCTCAGCGCGATGGAGATGATGGCGGTGGACCCCGTGCAGCGGGTGCTGGCACCGCGTTTCTGGGCGGGGTTCATCGCGATGCCGCTGCTGGCCGCGGTGTTCTCCGCGGTCGGCATCATCGGCGGCTGGTTGGTGGCCGTGCCGCTGATCGGCATCGACGCAGGCTCGTTCTGGTCCCAGATGCAAGGCGGTGTCGACGTGTTCAAGGACGTCGGCAACGGCTTCGTCAAGAGTGTCGTGTTCGGTGTGACCGTCAGCTTCGTCGCGCTGCTGCAAGGCTACGCCTGCAAGCCCACGCCCGAGGGTGTGTCGCAGGCGACGACCCGCACCGTCGTGCTGTCGTCGCTGGCGGTGCTCGGGCTGGACTTCATCCTGACCGCCATGATGTTCTCGATCTGACGCGCGACGCGCGATCCATCGACATCCCCCTCGAATTCAAGAGATTTCCCGGAGTTGCCTGATGCAATCCTCTCGTTATGACGCCCTGGTCGGATTCTTCGTTCTGCTGGGCGGCGCGGCCCTGCTGTTCCTCGCCTTGAAGGCGGGGAACCTGCTGTCGCTGAATTTCCAGGACACCTACACGGTGACCGCCAAGTTCGACAACATCGGCGGCCTGAAGCCCGGCGCGGCAGTCAAGAGCGCGGGCGTCGTGGTCGGGCGTGTCGGTACGATCAGCTTCGACGACAAGAGCTTCCAGGCGCGCGTGATCCTGAACATGAACCAGGGCGTCGCGTTCCCCAAGGACAGCTCGGCCAAGATCCTCACGTCCGGCCTGCTGGGCGAGCAATACATCGGCCTCGAGCCGGGGGCCGAGGAAAAGAACCTCGCCACGGGCGACATCATCACGCAGACGCAGTCGGCCGTGGTGCTGGAGAACCTGATCGGCCAGTTCCTCTATAACAAGGCGGCCGACGCGTCTTCCACGCCGGCCTCGGGAGAGAAGCAATGACCATCACCACGACAGTCGGACCCGCGGGAGCAGGGCGGGCTGAACTTGCTGCCGCGCTGTTGAGCGCCGCGTTGCTGGGCGCCGCGGCGCCGGCCATGGCCCAGGAAGCCGGCCCGGCGCTCGAATCGCCGGCTGAGTCGGTCCTCGTCGCACGGACGGGGACGTTCACGGCCGAAGAGCAGCAGGTCGCCGAACAACAGGCCGCCGAGCCCAAGGCGGACGGACAGAAGGCCGCCGAGGGCGAGGAAGCGCAGGATCAGGCCGCGCCTCCCGCGTCGGCGGCTTCCGCCGCGGCGCCGGCTGGCGGGGCGTCCTCGGCCGAGCCGGCCGCTGCCGGGCAGGCGGGTGCCGCTGCTGCTGCCGCTGGCGCCGCGCAGGACGCCCCGACGCCAGGCCCGCGCGTGCGCAATCGTCTCGATCCGTGGGAAAGCTGGAACCGCAAGGTTTTCAACTTCAACGAGAAGCTTGACGAGAACCTCCTGAGGCCGGTCGCCACGGCCTATTCGGATCTCGTGCCGCAACCCGCGCGCCAGGCCGTGGACAACTTCTTCGGGAACTTCTCGGACGCCTGGTCCGCAGTCAACCTGTTCCTGCAGGGTCGGCTCAAGAACGGGGCGACGCAGACGATGCGGGTCGCCGTGAACTCGGTGTTCGGGATCGGCGGCCTGATCGACATCGCCACGCCCGCGGGCCTCGAGAAGACGTCCGAGGACCTGGGTCGCACGCTGGGCTACTGGGGCGTGAAGACCGGCCCGTACATCGTGTGGCCGGTGCTGGGACCGTCGTCGTTGCGCGATTCGGTGACGCTGCCGGTCAACATCTACTATTCGCCGGCCTATCTGGTCGACGACGGCGAATACAAGTTCGCCATCTCCGCGCTCCAGCTGATCAACACCCGCGCCAACCTGCTGCGAGTGACTGACATGCTGGATGGCATCGCGCTGGACAAGTACACATTCGTGCGCGATGCCTACCTGCAGCGTCGCAATATCAAGACGCACAAGGAGCAGGAAGAGGACGACGACTACGAAGTCATCACGCCGGACGAGAAGCCGGTGAATCCGCAGGGCGACCGTTGACCGGGTCGTCGCGCATCGCAACAACCGGTAACGCCCGCCGGGGCGTCCGGTGAACCGGCACCGGCCTTGCCGCGTTGTGGTCCGGTCCGTGTCATGAAGAGAGAGAAAGGACAAGCATGAATGCCACCAAACGACTGCTGATGAAGGCGCTGGTCTCGATCGCTGCGCTGAGCCCGCTGGTCTCGTTCGCGGCCGACGGTTCCGCGCCCGATCAGCTGATCAAGCAGCTGTCGATCGAGACGCTGGACGCCGTCAAGGGCGACAAGGCGATCCAAGGCGGTGACGTCAACAAGATCATGGAACTGGTCGACACCAAGGTCATGCCGCACGTCGACTTCCAGCGCATCACCGCGACCGCGGTGGGCCGCTTCTGGCGCCAGGCCACGCCGGAGCAGAAGCAGCGCCTGCAGGAAGAGTTCAAGACGCTGCTGGTGCGTACCTACGCCGGCGCCCTGACCCAGGTCAAGGAGCAGACGATCGCGATGAAGCCGATGCGCGCCGCGCCCGAGGACACCGAGGTGATCGTGCGCACGGAGATCCGTGGCAAGGGTGATCCGATCCAGCTGGACTATCGCCTGGAGAAGACCGACGCCGGCTGGAAGATCTACGACGTCAACGTGCTGGGCATCTGGCTGGCCGACCAGTACAAGAACAGCTTCGCGCAGGAGATCAATGCCAAGGGCATCGACGGCCTGATCAAGTCGCTGGCTGAGCGCAACGCGCGTCCGGCCGCGCCGGCGAAGAAGGGCTGATGCGATGCTGAAGCTGCCCTCGCGGCTGCGCCTGGACAACGTGCCTGAAGAGTGGGTACGGCTGGAGAGCGCGCTGCGTGCCGAACTGGCGCAGGTGGGCAATGCCGCGGGGCGAGGGGTGACGCTGGACGCCAGCGGGTTGAACGATTTCGACTCCGCGGCGCTCAGCCTGTTGCTCAGTGCGCTGCGGCTGTGCGGTCAGGACGGCTGGCAACTGACACTGCAGCAGGCGCCGCGGGAGTTGCGCGAGCTGGCCCGCGTCTACGCCCTGGAGCACCTCTTCTGGCAGGACGTGCCGGCGCCCGCTGAGATGGCGTGACCGCCATCGCGCTCCGGAAAAGCGACGGGCCGCATATGCGGCCCGTCTGCATTTCAGGGGCATGCCGCATCGAACGGCGCGCCCCCTTCCTCATTGCGCATAGCGCTTGGTGCGGAGGTTGCGCTTGATCTCCTGCAACATGGGGCGCAGGTTCTCGCCCAGGCGCAGCGCCACGCCGGTGGTCAGCACGTCCACCACGATCAGGTGCAGCAGGCGCGACACCATGGGGCTGTAGCGGTCGTAGTCCTCGGGGTGATCCACTGCGAGCAGCACCTGTCCCGGCAACTGGCCCATCTGCGCGAGCGGCGATCCGCTGGCGGTGATGATGATGGTGGTCGCACCCTTCTTGCGGGCGATCTCGGCGGCGTCCATCAGGTCGCGGCTGCGGCCGGAGTTGGAGATGATGACCGCGCAGTCGCCCGCGCCGAGCATCGTTGCGCTCATCAGCTGCACATGGCCGTCGCTGCAGGCGAAGGTGTTGGCCCCGAGCCGGAAGAACTTGTGCTGCGCGTCCTGCGCCACGATGCCGGAATTGCCGACGCCGTAGAACTCGATGCGCTGGCGCTGGCGCGCCGTTTCGGACAAGGCCGTGATCGCCCGCTCGAAGGCATGGCTGGCCGCGTCGTTGCGATAGTGCAGGAGCGCCGCGACCGCGTTGTCGACCACCTTGACGATCAGGTCGCCGGGCTTGTCGTCCTCGTCGACGGCCCGGTGCACGAAGGGCACGCCTTCATTCACGCTACCGGCGAGCTTGAGCTTGAAGTCCGCGAGGCCGTCGTAACCGACGCTGCGGCAGAAGCGCACCACCGTGGGCTTGCTGACATGGGCGCGATCGGCCAGTTCGCTGACCGGCAGGCTCGCGAAGGCGCGCGGATCCGCCAGCAGCAGCTTGGCCACGCGCTGTTCCGCGGGCGGCAGCGCGGGCAGCGCCGCCTTGACACGTTCGAGCATGCTCATCGGATCAGCATTCCTCGATCCACGAGTGGCCGTCGCGCGCCACCAGCGCGCTCGAGGCCGGCGGTCCCCAACTGCCCGCGACGTAGGTGCGGGGGCCGGTGCTGTCCTGCTTCCAGAAGTTCAGGATGGGCTCGACCCAGCGCCAGGCCTGTTCCTGCTCGTCGCTTCGGACGAACAGGTTGAGGCGGCCGGCAATGGCGTCCAGCAGCAGCCGTTCGTAGGCGCCCACGCGGGTATGGGCGAAGGCCTTGTCGAAGTCCAGGTCCAGCGACACGGGGCTCAAGGCCTCGGTACTGGAGCCGCCCTTGTTGGCCATCAGCTGCAGTTCCAGCCCGTCCTCGGGCTGCAGCTTGATGATGAGCCGGTTGGGACAGCTGCTGCCCGGGAAGATCGGATGCGGCACCGGCCGGAAGTTGATGACGATCTGCGCGTCTCGCGCGGCCAGGCGCTTGCCGGTGCGCAGGTAGAAGGGCACGCCGGCCCAGCGCCAGTTCTGGATCTCGGTCTTCAGCGCGACGAAAGTCTCCGTGTGGCTGTCGGCCGGGATCTTGCCCTCGTCGAGATAGCCCGGCACCTGCTTGCCCTCGACATTGCCTGCCCGGTACTGGCCGCGCACCACGTCGCGGGCAACGCTCTCCGCGGTGAAGGGCTTGAGTGCGCGCAGCACCTTCAGCTTCTCGTCACGGATGGCATCCGCGTCGTTGCTGGAGGGCGCCTCCATCGCGATCATCGTCAGCAGTTGCAGCGCATGGTTCTGGATCATGTCGCGCAGCGCGCCGGTGCCGTCGTAGAACGGCCCGCGGGTGCCCACGCCCAGCCCTTCGGCCAAGGTGATCTGGATGTTGGCGATGCTCTCGCGGCGCCACAGCGGCTCGAACAGCGCGTTGCCGAATCGCAGCGCCATCAGGTTCTGCACCGAGGGCTTGCCCAGGTAGTGGTCGATGCGGAAGGCCTGCGTCTCGGCAAACACCGAGCGGACGACGCGATTGATCTCCTGGGCGCTCGCCAAGTCGTGGCCCAACGGCTTTTCCAGCACCACGCGCACCTTGTCGCCGTTCAGGCCGGCGGCGCCGAGCTGCTGGCAGATCTGCGTGAACAGGTGAGGGCTGGTGGCGAGGTAGAAGACGACCGTGTCGGCATTGCGCTCACCCAGCCACTCCTTCAGCCGCGCGTAGTGGTCGGGCTGGGACAGGTCCATGCGGCGGTAATGCACCAGCTCGGAGAAGCGGCTGAACTCCTCGTCGTTGGGACGTTTGCCGGCCTCGACTTCCTGGAATCGCTCCTTGAGCCATTCGCGGTAGCGCTCGTCGGATTGGTCGTCGCGGGCAACGGCCAGGATGCGGCCACCCTCTGGCAGCTTGCCGTGTCGGAAGGCCTGGAACAGCGCGGGCATCAGCTTGCGCCAGGTCAGGTCACCGGTGCCACCAAAAAAGACGAGATCGAAGGACATGAGCGCGGCGCCCCGCGTCGGGGCGTAAGAGTTGTTGGCGATGTCTTGATGTAACGGAGTTACCGGAATTATGATGCCCCAGTTTCTTGGGCCGGTCAACGTGCGCGGTGCCCCCGAAGCCGGGCGCCGTCAGCAGTTCTAATACGGGTTTTTCCGTCGGTGGCGAGGGGCAAGGCCCATTCCCCGGCACCTCCTGTCCGTTTTCGACCGCCCTTGGCGCCCATGCTCATGAACCAGCTCGAACAACTCAAGGCCTTCACCACCGTCGTCGCCGACACCGGCAACTTCAAGCAGCTGGCGCAGTTCACGCCGCGGGACGCGACGACCAATCCGTCGCTGATCCTGAAGGCCGTGCAGTCGCCGGACTATGCCCACCTGCTCGAAGACACGGTCGCCGCGAGCAGGACCGACGCGCTGGACCTGATCGTCGACCAGGTGCTGGTGGCTTTCGGCCTGGAGATCCTGAAGGTGGTGCCCGGCCGCGTGTCGACCGAAGTCGACGCCCGCCTGAGCTTCGACACCGTGGCGACGCTGGCGCGCGCCCGCCGCCTGATCGGCATGTACGAGGCCGCCGGCATCGGCCGCGACCGCGTGCTGATCAAGATCGCGTCCACCTGGGAGGGCATCCAGGCGGCGCGCGAGCTGGAGCTCGAAGGCATCCACACCAACTTGACGCTGCTGTTCTCGTTCTGCCAGGCCGTGGCCTGCGGCGAAAACGGCATCCAGCTGATCTCGCCTTTCGTCGGTCGCATCTACGACTGGTACAAGAAGGCGGCCGGTCCGAACTGGGACGAGGCGGCCAACGCCGGCGCCAATGACCCGGGCGTGAAGTCGGTCGCCGCGATCTACAACTATTTCAAGAAGCAGGGCATCGCTACCGAGGTCATGGGCGCGAGCTTCCGCAACATCGGCCAGATCCAGGCGCTCGCCGGCTGCGACCTGCTGACGATCAGCCCCGACCTGCTGGCCCAGCTGCAGGCCAGCGAGGCACCGCTGACGCAGGCGCTGTCCCCCGACGCCGCCAAGGCCCAGGACTTGCCCAAGGTCTCCTTCAACGAGGCGGCGTTCCGCTTCGCCCTCAACCAGGACGCCATGGCCACCGAGAAACTGGCCGAAGGCATCCGCCTGTTTGCCGCCGATGCCGGCAAGCTGGATCAGATGATCGAAAGCCTGCGATGACCGAGTTCCCGCGTTGCGACCGCAGCCCGACCTGGGCCGCCCTGCAATCCCATTTCCAGCAGTCTGGCCGGGCGTTCGACCTGCGCCAGGCCTTCGCGACCGACGAGGGCCGCTTCGCGGCCTGGTCGCTGCAGGCGCCGGAGGTGTTCGCGGATCTGTCGAAGAACCGCATTGACGCCCGGACGCTGGAACTGTTGCTGGCGCTGGCCCGGGACGTGCAGCTGGAGTCGCAACGCGAGGCGCTGTTCAACGGCGATCCGATCAACGCGACCGAAGGCCGCGCGGTGCTGCACACGGCGCTTCGGGCGCCGGCCGGACAAGGGCCGTTCACCGACGAGGTGCAGGCCTCGCTGGACCGCATGCTGGGCTTCGCGGACCGGGTGCGCGATCAGGCGAAGAGCGGGATCACCGATGTCGTGCACATCGGCATCGGCGGCTCGGACCTTGGTCCGGCGATGGTCGTCCAGGCGCTGCAGTCCTACGTGCCGGCGGGACTGAGGCTGCATTTCGTCTCCAACGTCGACGGGCATGACCTGGCGCCGGTCCTGCGCGGACTGGATCCGAAGACCACGCAATTCATCGTCGCGTCCAAGACCTTCACGACGCAGGAGACGCTGGCCAATGCGATGGCCGCGAAGGCGTGGTTCCTGCAGAACGGCGGCACCGACATCGCACGCCACTTCGCCGCGACGACCAGCAACGCCAAGGCCGCGGCTGGGTTCGGCATCGATACCACCTTCGGTTTCTGGGACTGGGTCGGCGGACGCTATTCGCTCTGGTCGGTGATCGGGCTCCCGATCGCGATCGCGGTGGGATCGACGCACTTCCGTGCGCTGCTGGCGGGCGCGCATGCGATGGACCAGCATTTCCGCGCCGCGCCGCTGGAGAAGAACCTGCCCGTGCTGCTTGGGCTGCTGGATGTCTGGTACCGCAACTTCCACGGGTTCACGAGCCGGTCGGTGGCGCCGTATCACCAGGGACTTCGCCGCCTGCCGGCGTATCTGCAGCAGCTGGAGATGGAAAGCAACGGCAAGGGCGTCGACCGTGCCGGTGATCCGCTGAGCTTCGCGACCAGCCCGGTGGTCTGGGGCGAGGCCGGGACGAATGGTCAACACGCCTACTTCCAGATGCTGCATCAGGGAACGGACGTGATTCCGGTCGAGTTCATCGCGGTGAAGACGCCGAACTACGGACCCGGAGTGCAAGGCGAGCTGCTGGATCGGCTGAAGGATCAGCACATCAAGCTCCTCGCGAACTGCCTCGCGCAATCGCAGGCGCTGATGCAGGGCAAGACCGCTGAAGCCGCCCGCGCCGAGAAGGCGCCGACGGCATCGCAAGACCTGGATCCGGACGTGCTGGCCCGCCATCGGAGCTTCACCGGCAATCGCCCCAGCACGACGCTGCTGCTGGAGGCGCTGACGCCATCGTCGCTGGGCGCGCTGATCGCGCTGTATGAGCACCGGGTGTTCGTCAGCGGCGCCGTGTGGAACATCAACAGCTTCGACCAATGGGGCGTGGAGCTCGGCAAGGCACTGTGCAACAGCCTGCTGCCGCGTCTGGGCACCGGCGATGCCTCGGGCCTGGACGGCTCGACCGCCGGACTGCTCGCCAAGCTGCGCGCGTGAGTCGCGCCCACGCGTTTCCGTCGCTCAATCCGCTGCAGAGAACCACAGATGAAGATCGTGTTTGATTTTGGCGCCGTGCTGTTCCACTGGCATCCGCCGAGTTTCCTGGCCCGGGTCTGGGCCCACCGTGTCGCCGACGAGGTCGAGGGCGCTGCCATCGCGAAGGACTTCTTCCAGGCCTACAGCGGCGACTGGGGCGCCTTCGATCAGGGATTGGCTGATGGACCGACCACGGCGGACCGCATCCATGCACGGACCGGCTGGCCGCGCGAGGACATCGTCGCGGTGATGGATGCGGTCCCGTCGGAACTCAAGCTCATCGAGGGGACGGCGGCATTGATCCAGGAACTGAAGGCCCAGGGCCATACCCTGCACTTCCTGTCCAACATGCCGGAGCCGTATGCCGACTACCTGGAGCAGACCTTCCCGCTGAAGGACTGGTTCGTGTCCGGCGTGTTCTCGGGGCGGGTGAAGCAGTCGAAGCCGTCGCGCGAAATCTTCGATCTCGCCCTCGAGCAGTTCGGGGCAAGACCGGAGGAGGTGCTCTTCCTCGACGACCATCCGGCCAATATCGCCGCCGCCAATGAACTCGGCTGGCACACGCACCTCTTCACGACGCCGGAATTGGCCCGTCAGGACTTGGTGCGGCGGGAGCTGCTGCCTGCCTGAACCGAGCAGGATCAACCCGACCGGGGGCCCTGTTCTCCATGCCTGTGGTCAGAGCCCACAGGCGTCCCCTAGGCACAAACAGTCCTCAGGACTGTTTATGTCCGAGGGGACTCCCCCTGACCGGCGATGCCGGTCAATTCCTCCTAATACTTCCGAAAAGGGCCACCGGTCGGGTCGATCCGATTCAGGGTGCCCTTTGCCCTCATCCTCGTCTTCGTCACTTGGAGGCGTCGTCCTCGTCGACGGTCGTCGGCGGCGCGGCCACCCGGAACGATTCGTCCGACCAATGGCCCAGGTCGATCTGGCGGCAGCGCTCGCTGCAGAAAGGACGCCACAGGTTGCTCGGATCGAACAGGCTGTCCCCGCCGCACGTAGGGCAGGGGACGATGCGCGGCGCCGGCGTGGCGGGGATGAATCTTTCGGTCATGACGGGACGGGGCGACTGTCAGGGGCGTGCGTCGGAAGCAGGGCTCAGGAACACAGGGTCAGTTCGAAGGTGGCGTCCACCGGCGCCGGTTTCAAGCGGCCATCCTCGTCCTGTCGCATCAGGCGGATCGACACCATCAGGCGATGACCGCTGATCTCCGGGATCAGCCCGAGGCTGGGATCGATGCGCATGCGCAGCATGTGGAAACTGCGACCTGGCGGCAGGCTCTGCTGGTACTGGCCGCCATGGGCGGCGACCTTGTGCGGCGCGCCGCTGTCGCGCAGCAGGCCCAGCAGCACGTTGAGCGCCTCGGCCAGCGGCATGAGCGTCTGCGCCCACTGCATCAGGTCGTTGCGTCGGCGCACCGGCAGCAGTTGCTGCCAGGCGTAATAGGCCGGGAGGTCGAATTCGCAGGTGCCACCTGGAATCGAGATCCGGCTGCGGATGCTCATCAACCATTCGTTGGTCGTGAGCGCGTGTCCGGCCTTGCCCGGCAGCTGGTTGAGCTTGTCGAACGCGGCGTCGATGCGGCCCACCACCTCGTCCAGCACCGCCTCGGACACCGCGGGATTGCCGCGGTAGCCATTGAACTGCGTGCGGTGGCGTTCCAGCTCCTTGAGCAGGTCGGCCTTGAGGTCGGCGCGCGAGGCGACATCCATCACCTCGAAGATGGTGGCGAGGGCGAAGTGGTGATCCAACGCCGTGTCACGCGCCATCAACTGACCAAGCCGATCGAACAGGTGTTCGAGTCTGAGCATCGTGCGGATGCTCTCGTTGAACGGGTATTCGTAGAGGACCAAGTCGACCATCCCTTTGCGGCAAGGGACCATTGTTCCACAGGTGTTTCAACCCGCAACCCGGACGAGGCGTCGCAGTGGTCAGAACAGGGGACTGCTCAGCAGGAGCCTGGCCTCCTCGCGCAATTGTTCGAGCGTGAGTCCGTCGTTGTGAATCACTGCGTCGGCGGCGGCCCGGCGTTGAGTGCGCGTGGCCTGTTGCGCGAGGATGGCCCGTACGGCGGGTTCGCCCAGGCCCGATCGCGCCATCACGCGAGCCACCTGCGTGTCCTCGCGGCAATCGACGACCAGCACGCGGTCGACCAGGCGCCGCCAACGCCCGGATTCGACCAGCAGCGGCACGTCGAACAGGATCAACTGCCCCGGAGACGCGAGCGCCGCCTGCCGTGTGGTCTCGGCGCCGATCATGGGATGCAGGATGCCTTCAAGCGCCTGTCTGGCCCGCGGGTCCCGAAAGACCAGGTCGCGCATGGCGGCACGATCAAGGGCACCCTCCGGCGTGACCATCGCGGGCCCGAAGTGTGCCGAGAGCGCGGGCATCGCGGCGCCGCCGGGTTGGGTCAGCGAACGGGAGATGGCGTCGGTGTCCACCAGCAGCGCTCCGCCGAGATCCACCAGCGCTGCAGCCACGGTGCTCTTGCCGCTGCCGATGCCGCCCGTCAGGCCGATGCGCATGATGCGGGTCTTCGCCGGGGAGTTGGAATCAGACGGGCGAAAGCAGCCAACTGGCGATGCGTGCCGGGCCGACCAGCAGCACCGTCAGGCCGCCGCCGGCCAGGAACGGACCGAACGGGACGAAACGTCCCTCGCGCAGGCCGCCGTTGAATTTCAACCACAGGCCCACCAGCGCGCCGACCAGTGAAGCGCATAGCGTGACCGGGATCAGCATCTGCCAGCCCAGCCAGGCACCCAGCGCGGCCAGCAGCTTGAAGTCGCCATGCCCCATGCCATCCTTGCCGGTCAGGAGCTTGTAGCCCCAATAGATCGTCCACAGCGACAGATAGCCGATGACCGAGCCGATCAAGGCGTCCTGCAGCGTCACCGGGATCCAGCCCATGAATGCGGCCACCAGGCCGGCCCACAACAGCGGCTGATTGATGGGATCGGGAAGCAGCGTCGTGTCCCAGTCGATGCCGGCGAGCGCCACCAGCGTGGCTGCGAATCCACAGTACAGGAGCGTGGCTGGCACCGTCCCGAGCCGCCACGCGATGGCGGCGAACAGCGCGCCGGTCAGCAGTTCGATGAGCGGATACCTGGCCGAGATCGGCGCCTTGCACGAGGCGCACTTGCCGCCGAGCCGCAGCCACCCGAGGAGCGGAAGATTCTCGTGCCAGCGGAGCTTGTGGCCACAATGCGGGCACCGCGAGGCCGGACGCAACAACGAGAAGGGCGGTTGGGCCTCGAGCGCCGCGCCCATCGGCGCGGCGGCCTCCGCCAGGCGTTTTGCCTGGTCCTCGGCCATGCCGGTGTACTGGACCAGCTCGTCCGGATGCGCCAACTGATCGGCGCAATCGGACAACCATTCGCGGTGCAGCATCACCGGGGTCCGGTAGATGACGACGTTCAGGAAGCTGCCGACGCAAAGCCCGAGCAGCCCGAGGAATGCCGGCGACAGCATGATCTCCCGCAGGAGCGGGTCCCGCAGGAGTTCCGACACGGCCTCCAGCACTTACACCACCGCGCCCAGCTTGAAGATCGGCAGGTACATCGAGATCACGATGCCGCCGATCAAGGTGCCGAGGAACACGATGATGAGCGGTTCCATCAGGCTGGACAGGGCCTTGACGGCATCGTCCACCTCTTCCTCGTAGAAGTCGGCGGCCTTGCCCAGCATGTGGTCGAGCGAGCCGGACTCTTCGCCGATCGACGACATCTGCAGGACCATGATCGGGAAGATGCCGGTCGTCTGCATCGAGGTGGTCAGCGAGGCGCCGGTCGACACATCGCGCTGGATCTTCTCCGTCGCCTCGACGAACACGGCGTTTCCGGAAGCGCCGCCCACCGAGTCCAGTGCCTCCACGAGCGGCACGCCCGCAGCGAACATCGTCGCCAGTGTGCGCGTCCAGCGCGCGACGGCGGACTTGTAGATCAACTGGCCAAAGACGGGGATCTTCAGCAGCAGCCGGTCCATGAACTTCTGCATCTTCTCGGAGCGCTTCCAGCTCTGGAAGAAGAAGTACAGGCCGCCGCCGATGACGGTGAAGATCAGCCACCAGTACGCGACGAAGATCTCCGACATCGCCATCACGAAGAGCGTCGGGGCGGGCAGATCGGCGCCGAAGGACTTGAACACGTCCTTGAAGGCCGGGATCACGAAGATCATGATCACCGCGGTCACGACGAAGGCCACGATCAGCACCGCGATCGGGTAGGTCAGCGCCGACTTGATCTTGCCCTTCAGTGCGACGGTCTTTTCCTGGTAGATCGCCAGACGATCCAGCAGGGCTTCCAGGATACCGCCCTGCTCGCCGGCCTCGACCAGGTTGCAGTACAGCGCGTCGAAGTAGAGCGGGTGCTTGCGGAAGGCCGCCGACAGCGACGTGCCGGTCTCGACGTCCTGGCGGATGTCGGTCAACAGCTTGGTCAGACGCGGGTTGGGACTGCCACGCGCGACGATGTCGAAGGACTGCAGCAACGGCACGCCGGCTCGCATCATTGTCGCCAACTGGCGCGTGAAGACCGCGATGTCCTTCTGCTTGATGGACTTGCCGCCGGAGCTGCGCCGCTTCTTGATCTTGCTGACCAGGATGCCCTGCCGGCGCAGCGAGGCACTGATCACGGCCTCGCCGCCGGCACGCATCTCACCGCGCACGATCTTGCCGTTGCGGTCCTTGCCTTCCCATTCGAAGACGTATTCCTTGATGCCCTTGGCCGCGCTCTTGGAGCCTGCGGTGGTCGTTGCCATATCACCTCCTGCCGTCGCGCCACGCGAGTGACGCTCCCAATCTTTGACTCGTTCGAACGGTCCCGATGGCCCGACGCCAGATGCGCGAACGCGGCGTCCGCGGACGCCGCGTCATGCTCCCGGTGTCATTCGTTGGTGGCCGCCAGCACCTCTTCCAGTGTCGTGACGCCCGCCCGGACCTTCACCAGCCCCGACTGCCGCAGGTCGCGCACGTTGTCCGCGCGGGCCTGCTGGGCGATGTCCAAGGCGGTTCCCTCGGCCAGGATGATCCGCTGGATTGCCTCGCTGATGGGCATCACTTGGTAAAGACCCACGCGTCCACGATAACCATTGTTGCAATTCGAGCAGCCGACCGCCTTGTACGGCTTCCAGCTGCCGTCGAGCTCGGACTCCGTGTAGCCGGCGCGGAGCAGCGCATCACGCGGGTATTCGGCCGGCGCCTTGCAGTTCTCACACAGACGGCGTGCCAGGCGTTGCGCGGTGATCAGCAGGACGCTCGAGGCGATGTTGAACGGCGCCACGCCCATGTTCAACAAGCGGGTCAGCGTCGTCGGCGCATCGTTGGTGTGCAGCGTCGACATCACCATGTGGCCCGTCTGCGCGGCCTTGATGGCGATGTCCGCCGTTTCCAGGTCCCGGATTTCGCCGACCATGATGATGTCGGGATCCTGGCGCAGGAAGGCCTTCAGGGCCGCCGAGAAGGTCAGGCCGGCCTTGTCGTTGACGTTGACCTGGTTGATGCCGGGCAGGTTGATTTCCGCCGGATCCTCCACGGTGGAGATGTTGGTGCCGGGCTGGTTCAGGATGTTGAGGCAGGTGTACAGCGACACCGTCTTGCCGGAGCCCGTCGGTCCCGTGACGAGGATCATCCCGTAGGGGCGATGGATGCATTGGAGCAGCCGCTCCTTCTCCATCTTCTCGTAGCCGAGCGCCTCGATGCCGAGCTTGGCCGAGGACGGGTCCAGGATCCGGATCACGATCTTCTCGCCGAACAGCGTCGGCAGCGTCGAGACCCGGAAGTCGATCGCCTTCGCGCCGAACTTCAGCTTCATCCGGCCGTCCTGAGGCACGCGGCGCTCGGAGATGTCCATCCGCGAGATCACCTTGATCCGCGAGGCGAGCTTTTCCTTGATGGCGATCGGCGGCTGCGTGATCTCGCGCAACTCGCCATCGACCCGGAAGCGGACGCGGTAGTGGTATTCGAAGGGTTCGAAGTGGAGGTCGGACGCCCGCATGTTGATCGCGTCCACCAGCATCTTCTGCAGGAAGCGCACGACCGGCGCGTCCTCGACGTCGGTGATCTCTTGAGTCTCTTCCGGCGGGGGCGCCTCGTCGTCGGCGATGTCGAAGTCGAAGTCCTCGCCGGCGATCGCCTCCAGCGCTTCCGCCGTGGATGCGGCGGTGATGCCCAGCAGTTTCGCGAGCTTGTCGTGCTCGACGATGATCCATTCGGGCGTCAGCTGGGTCGCGAACTTGATGCGTTCAACGACCTCCTGCTCGGTCGGGTCGGCGCCGCCGATGAACAGCCGGTTGCCCCGGCGCGCGAGCACCACGACCTGGTATTGGGCC
Organism: Roseateles sp.; assembly: GCA_039593255.1. Classification (GTDB taxonomy): domain Bacteria; phylum Pseudomonadota; class Gammaproteobacteria; order Burkholderiales; family Burkholderiaceae_C; genus Roseateles. The sequence goes on along the minus strand of JBCNPQ010000005.1, from coordinate 38,892 downwards.
GCCAGCTTGGCATCGATGATGTTCTGCGGCAGCTTGTGGCCGTCGACCGCGTTCAGGTCCAGCAGCGGCAGCGCGAGCGCATGCGACAGCGTGTGCGCCAGGTCGTTCGGCGTGACGGTGCCCGAGGCCATGACCGCGTTCACGAAGCTGGTCTTCTTCTCGCGGGCCAGCTTGACCAGGTCCTCGGCCGCCTGCGGCTTGAGCTTGCCGGCGTGCACGAGCACGCGGGCAACGCCCGAGAGGGCGGATTGAGGGGGTTCGGCCAGGGTGGTGTCCACGGGTATCGCCATCGGGTAGGGTCTTGCCGGACGCCGGCGCATGCGCCGGGAGAGCCCCTCACTTTACCCCCACGGACCGAGGGGTGGCGGTGAGGGTCCTCCTGGCTTTCACTGAAGTCTGACGCTTCGTGCAATTTCGGCCTTGGTCACTGGAAATTGAGTCCGAAATGTGCATGGCCTTGGATTGCGGGTTCGCCCCAACGCAAGACCTGTCCCCGGCATCGATGCAGTGACGGCCGAGTGTCGGTGTGGAAATGAAACGCGGAAATGAAAAACGCCGCGAACCTTGCGATTCGCGGCGTTTCCGTTGTCCTGGTCGGGGTGAGAGGATTCGAACCTCCGGCCTCTACGTCCCGAACGTAGCGCTCTACCAGGCTAAGCTACACCCCGTTTTGGTCACCCGGCTGAGATTTTGTTCAAGAACTTCTCTCCACCGACTGAGCCGCAAATTCTAGCAGGCTTTCTTTCCACTTGGAAAGGGGGAGCGCGGACAAATGTTGTCTTGCCTGTGCGACCTCCGCGCGGGCGGCCTCGCGCGTCGCTTCCAGGGCGCCGGTGCGGCGCACGATCATGACGATGTCCTGCAGGCGCTCGACCTCGCCGTGCTCGATCGCGTGGCGGATCAGAGTGCGCTCGTCGTCGGTGCCGCGTTCCATGGCGATCAGCAGCGGCAGCGTGGGCTTGCCCTCGCGCAGGTCGTCGCCGATGTTCTTGCCCAGCGATTCGCTCGTGCCTTCGTAGTCGAGCGCGTCGTCGATCAATTGGAAGGCGGTGCCCAGCGCGCGGCCATAGCCGGCGCAGGCCTCCTCCAGTTCCGGAGGCGCATCCGCCAGCACCGCGCCGAGCCGTGCGCTGGCCTCGAAGAGCTTCGCGGTCTTGTAGCGGATCACCCGCAGGTAGCTGTCGACCGCCACGTCGGGGTCGTGCATGTTCATGAGCTGCAGGACCTCGCCCTCGGCGATGACGTTGGTCGCATCGGCCAGCACCTCCAGCACGCGCATGCGGTTCACCGACACCATCATCTGGAAGGCGCGCGAGTAGAGGAAGTCGCCGACCAGCACGCTCGCCGCGTTGCCGAACAGCGCGTTGGCGGTCTGCTTCCCACGGCGCAGCGCGGACTCGTCGACGACGTCGTCGTGCAGCAGCGTGGCGGTGTGGATGAACTCGACGACCGCCGCGAGTTCGCGGCTGGCGGGGGAGTCGGCGTCCAGCGCGTTGGCGAACATCAGCACCAGCTTCGGACGCATCCGCTTGCCGCCAGCGTGGATGATGTAGGCGGAGATCTGGTTGATCAGGGCGACGTCCGAGCGAAGCCGCTGCGCGATCACGGCGTCGACTTCATTCATCTGCGCGTTCAGCGCCTCGAGGACCTCGGCAACTGGGGTAGAGGCAATGGGCTGCACTCTGGACTCACTGTGAGGGGAAGCGCGGATTATAGGAAGGCGCGGACGAGGGGCGGATCGCGACGGCCCCGCCTTCGCACGGGCGCTCGCGCGAGGCGCGCCCGGTCCTCCCAGAACCGGGGTGGGCAGACCGCGAGCCCCGGCGGCTGCGGGCTTCCGAAGTGCTCAGGGTTTGCGTGGATGCAGGGCTCTGTGCTACATTCTCGGGCTCCGCATTTCCATGCGGTGATTTTTCTTGGGCGATCGACAGGCGCTTTGCGGCTCCTGGCGGCTCGCTCTCATGTGAAAGGGCTGATATGTACGCGGTCATAAAAACCGGTGGCAAGCAATACAAGGTTGCTGCTGGCGAAAAGATCAAGGTAGAACAGATTGCTGCGGAAGTTGGCCAAGAGATCGTGATCGACCAGGTGCTGGCCGTCGGAAACGGCGCGGACCTCAAGATCGGGACTCCCTTGGTTGCTGGCGCCAGCGTCAAGGCCACCGTGGTGGCTCATGGCAAGCACGACAAGGTGCGCATCTTCAAGCTGCGTCGTCGCAAGCACTACAAGAAGAGCCAAGGCCATCGCCAGACGTTCACCGAGCTGGAAATCAGCGCGGTCAACGGCTGATCTCTTGTCTCTCTCGTAATCTGATCAAGGAGTAATCCATGGCACAGAAAAAGGGCGGCGGCTCGACACGAAACGGCCGCGATTCCAAGCCGAAGATGCTGGGCGTCAAGGTGTTCGGCGGCCAGACCATCTCGGCGGGCTCGATCATCGTCCGCCAGCGCGGCACGAAGTTCCACGCCGGCACGAACGTGGGCATGGGCAAGGACCACACGCTGTTCGCACTGGTCGACGGCACGGTGTCCTTCACCGTCAAGGGCGAGAACAGCCGCTCCACCGTCGTCGTCACGGCGATCTGAGCGACTTGATGTCCTGACGCCGCGACGCGGGAGACCTGCTCTCCCGGGTTCGGCGGACCCAGAGCCCCGGCCTCGTCCGGGGCTTTGCTTTTTCCGGATCCGCGCGTCGCGCGGGACCGGCGCCGACCGCGAGTTGCGGCGAAACCTGACTCGCTCCGATTCAAAGCATGGCCTCGCGCGGGAGCGTGGGGGCGTGAATTACGATAGCCCCGCTCTCCGGGACTGAAGGCCATCCATGAAGTTCGTTGACGAAGCCACCATCGATATCGCCGCCGGCAACGGCGGCGCGGGTTGCGCCAGTTTCCGCCGCGAGAAGTTCATCCCCTTCGGCGGTCCGGACGGGGGTGACGGCGGCAAGGGCGGCAGCGTCTTCGCGATGGCCGACCGCAACCTCAACACGCTGATCGACTACCGCTACGCGCGCCGCCACGAGGCCCGCAACGGCGAAGCCGGTCGCGGCTCGGACCAGTTCGGCGCCGCCGCCGAGGACATCACGCTGAAGGTGCCGGTCGGCACCATCGTCCGCGACCTGGAGACCGACGAGATCATCGCCGAGCTGCTGGAGCCCGATGTGCCGGTGCTGCTGGCCAAGGGAGGCGACGGCGGCTTCGGCAACCTGCATTTCAAGACCAGCACCAACCGCGCGCCGCGTCAGAAGACGCCTGGCTGGCCCGGCGAGGTCAAGAAGATCAAGATGGAACTGCGCGTGCTGGCCGATGTCGGCCTGCTCGGACAGCCGAACGCCGGCAAGTCGACGCTGATCGCGGCGGTCTCCAACGCCAGACCGAAGATCGCCGACTATCCGTTCACGACGCTGTATCCCAACCTCGGCGTGGTGCGCGTCGGTCCGGAGAAGAGCTTCGTCATCGCCGACATCCCCGGCCTGATCGAGGGCGCGGCCGAAGGCGCGGGCCTGGGCCACCAGTTCCTGCGCCACCTGCAGCGCACGCGCGTGCTGTTGCATGTCGTCGACCTCGCCCCGTTCAATCCGGACGTGGACCCGGTCGCCGAAGCCAAGGCCATCGTCAAGGAACTGAAGAAGTACGACGAGGCGCTGTACGAGAAGCCGCGCTGGCTGGTGCTGAACAAGCTGGACATGGTGCCGGCCGAGGAGCGCGCGGCCCGTGTGAAGGACTTCGTCAAGCGCTACAAGTGGAAGGGGCCGGTCTTCGAGATCTCGGCGCTGACCCGCGAAGGCTGCGAGCCCTTGATCCGCGCCATCTACGACCACGTGGCGGCGCTGCAGTCGCCGCCGGTCGAGGAGGCCGACGAGCGCTTCGACGAACCGTCCATCGATCCGCCCAAGGCCTTCCAGGAGACGCGCAAGACCCGCGCGACCAAGGCCAAGGCGATCAAGGCCGCGAAGGCGGAGAAGGCTGACAAGGCGGAGAAGCCGCCCGAGCGCGACCCGCGTTTCGATCCGCTGCCCTGACTTCCGGCTCCGACCTGTCGACTCCCTGATCCTCCGCGCATGAGCAATGGCAACTTGAACGGCGAACTGACCGGTGTCCTGAAGGATGCGCGACGCATCGTCGTGAAGGTCGGCTCGAGCCTGGTGACCAACGAAGGGCGCGGCGTCGATGCCGAAGCCATCGGCAACTGGTGCCGTCAACTCGCGGAACTCGCGCGCGAGGGGCGGGAGGTGGTGATGGTGTCCAGCGGCGCGATCGCCGAAGGCATGAAGCGGCTCGGTTGGGCCAGCCGTCCCAAGGAATTGCACGAGCTGCAGGCCGCGGCCGCGGTCGGCCAGATGGGTCTGGCGCAGATGTACGAGACCAAGCTGCGCGAGCAGGGCCTCACCAGCGCGCAGGTGCTGCTGACGCATGCCGACCTGGCGGATCGCGAGCGCTACCTGAATGCGCGCTCGACGCTGCTGGCGCTGCTGCAGCACCGGGTGCTGCCGGTGATCAACGAGAACGACACCGTCGTCAATGACGAGATCAAGTTCGGCGACAACGACACGCTCGGCGCGCTGGTCGCCAACCTGGTCGAGGCCGACGCGCTGGTGATCCTCACCGACCAGAAGGGCCTGTACTCGGCGGATCCGCGCCGCGATCCGGACGCCCGCTTCATCGATCGTGCGACGGCCGGCAAGCCGGAGCTCGAGGAGATGGCCGGCGGTGCCGGATCCAGCATCGGGCGCGGCGGGATGATCACGAAGATCCTGGCCGCGAAGCGCGCGGCGAGCAGCGGCGCCAACACGGTGATCGCGTGGGGGCGCGAGCCGGACGTGCTGTTGCGCCTGGCCGCCGGCGAGTCCATCGGCACGGCCCTCATGGCGTCGACCGCCAAGCTCGCGGCGCGCAAGCAGTGGATGGTCGACCACCTGCAACTGCGCGGGAAGGTCGTTGTCGACGCCGGTGCCGCGATCAAGCTGCGGGAGGAGGGCAAGAGCCTGTTGCCGATCGGTGTCCAGGAAGTGTCGGGCGAATTCCATCGCGGCGACGTCATCGCGGTCGTCGATCTGGCCGGCAAGGAGCTCGCGCGCGGTCTGACCAACTACGGCAGCGCGGAGGCCCGGCTGATCGCCCGCAAGCCGTCGTTCGACATCGAGCGCGTGCTGGGTTACGCGGCCGAGCCGGAACTGATCCATCGCGACAACCTGGTGCTGCGCTGAGGCGCCGTCCAGGCGCCTCCGAGACGGGCTCGCGGCGACCCCGCAGGAAGCACAAAGGCGCCCTCGGGCGCCTTTGCTCCTTCTGCCGATTGCTTCTGCCGACTGCTTCTGCCGATGGATCTGTCCGTCAGTCCTTGACGGGGTCCGCCGGGCCGCCATGGCTGGCTGCCGGCGGCGCGACCTCGCGGCCGTCGTGCGCGGATGTGCCCGTCGCCTGCGGGCCGGCGTTGTGCTCGTGGGGCTGGTGATCGAAGCGGTCGTGCCGATGATGGTCCTGGTCGCCCTGATCGCCGTGCCCACCGTGACGGTCGCCGCGCGGCGGCGGCCGCATGCCGGCGCGCAGATAGCGGTTGTGATGGTTCAGCCGCGGCAGGAATCGCGCGAGCTCCGTCAGCGCCATCTGGTAGACGCCGCGCTTGAACTCGATCACGGCTTCCAGCGGCACCCAGTACTCGTTCCAACGCCAGGCGTCGAATTCGGGATGGTCGGTGGCGCGCAGGTTCATGTCGCTGTCGCGACCCATCATCTGCAGCAGGAACCAGATCTGCTTCTGTCCGCGGTAGTGCCCGCGCGCGTCGCGCCGGATGAAGTGGTCGGGCACCTCGTAGCGCAGCCAGTCCCGCGTGCGCGCGATGATGCGCACGTGATCCGCTGTGAGGCCCACTTCCTCATGCAGCTCCCTGAACATCGCCTGCTCGGGCGTTTCTCCATGCTTGATGCCCCCTTGGGGGAACTGCCAAGAATGGGTGCGTATGCGCTTGCCCCAGAACACCTCGTTCTTGTGGTTGAGCAGGATGATGCCGACGTTGGGCCGGAAGCCTTCACGGTCGAGCATAATCAACCTTCAAATCATTCGTTGGATTGATTATTGCACCGGGGCAAGGACCCGGCGCGATCATCGCTAACCCTCGGTGATGAACGGTTTTTCCGCGGCGGCACGGCTGTCCGCGGACTTTTATTTTCTGCGCCCATGAAAGCCTCCCAGTTCTTCATTTCCACGCTCAAGGAAGCCCCCGCCGACGCGGAAATCGTCAGCCACAAGCTGATGATGCGGGCCGGCATGATCAAGCGCCTGGGCGCCGGCATCTACAACTACATGCCGATGGGCCTGCGCGTGATCCGCAAGGTGGAGAACATCATCCGCGGCGAGATGAACCGCGCCGGCGCGGTCGAGCTGCTGATGCCGGTCGTGCAGCCGGCCGAGCTGTGGCAGGAGACGGGGCGCTTCGACAAGATGGGCCCGGAGTTGCTGCGCGTGAAGGACCGCCACGGGCGCGACTTCATCATCCAGCCGACGTCGGAGGAGGTCATCACCGACATCGCCCGCCAGGAGCTGCGCAGCTACAAGCAGCTGCCCAAGAATTTCTATCACATCCAGACGAAGTTCCGCGACGAGCGCCGTCCCCGCTTCGGCATCATGCGCGGGCGCGAGTTCACGATGAAGGACGCGTACTCGTTCGACCGCGACAAGGAATCGGCCGGCCGCAGCTACGACGCGATGTACACCGCCTACGGCCGCATCTTCGATCGCCTGGGCCTGCAGTACCGCGCGGTGGCGGCGGACACCGGCGCGATCGGCGGCGACCGCTCGCATGAGTTCCAGGTCATCGCCGAGACCGGCGAGGACGCGATCATCTACTGCCCGACCAGCGACTACGCGGCCAACATCGAGCTGGCCGAGGCGCTGTCGCTGATCGCCACGCGCGGCGCCGCGACACAGCCGCTGACGAAGGCGGCGACGCCCGGCAAGGCGACCTGCGTCGACGTGGCCGAGCTGCTGAAGCTGCCGCTGACGCAGACGGTGAAGTCGCTGGTGCTGGCCACCGACGAGGTCGACGAACACGGCACGATCGTCAAGTCGCAGGTCTGGTTGCTGCTGGTGCGCGGCGATCACGACCTGAACGAGGTGAAGGCCGGCAAGCTCGAGGGCCTGAAGGGCGGTTTCCGTTTCGCGACCGCCGCCGAGATCGACGCCCACTTCGGCTGCAAGCCGGGCTACCTCGGCCCGATCGGCCTGAAGCAACCGGTGAAGGTCATCGCCGACCGGACCGTCGCCCACATGGCCGACTTCGTCTGCGGCGCCAACGAGGCGGACTTCCACTTCACCGGCGCGAACTGGGGCCGCGACCTGCCGGAACCGGACCTGGTCGCCGACATCCGCAACGTCGTCGAAGGCGACCCCTCGCCGGACGGCAAGGGCGTGCTCGCGATCCAGCGCGGCATCGAGGTCGGCCACGTCTTCTATCTCGGCACGAAGTACTCGGCCGCGATGGAGGCGACCTACCTGGACGAGAACGGCAAGCCTCAGCTGATGGAGATGGGTTGCTACGGCATCGGCGTGACCCGCATCCTGGGGGCGGCGATCGAGCAGAACCACGACGAGCGCGGCATCGTCTGGCCGGACGCGATCGCGCCCTTCACCGTGGTGATCTGCCCGATCGGCATGGACCGCAACGAGGACGTCAAGGCGGCCGCGGCCAAGCTGCACGAGGAGTTGCTCGACCTGGGCGTCGACGTGCTGCTGGACGACCGCGGCGAGCGCCCGGGCGCGATGTTCGCGGACTGGGAACTGGTCGGCGTGCCGCACCGCGTGGTGATCTCCGACCGCGGCCTCAAGGAAGGCCAGGTCGAGTACCAGGGCCGTCGCGATGCCGCCGCCACCAAGCTGGCGCTGGCCGAGGTCGTCGCCCACCTGAAGCAACGGCTGGCGTGAGCCCGGCCCGTCCGCCGCAGCGCATCGCGGCGGTGGACGCGCTGCGCGCGCTGGCCGTGTTGCCGGTGGTCGCGATCAACTGGGTCGGGTATCCAGCCTTGCCGGATGCCGGGCCGCTCAGTCCGCCGTCGCCGGCCGACAGCCTCCCCGCGCAGGTCGTCTCCTGGTTCCTGCACGCGCTCGTGGCGGGCAAGGGCATCGCGCTGCTGGCCTTCCTGTTCGGCTACAGCCAGGGGCTGTCCCAGCCCAGGGGCGGGGAGGCGCTGGTCAAACGCCGGCGACGCCTCGTCAAGATGCTCGCGCTGGGCCTGCTGCACGGCACCTTGCTCTACATGGGCGACATCCTGACCCTCTACGCGGTGTGCGGGTTCATCCTCGCGATCTGGGGCGGTCATTCGATGGCGAGGCTGAAGGTCCGGCTGCGCGTGCTGATCGCGTTGGAAGTCGTGGTGATCGCGCTCACCTTCGTGATGGCCGGCCTGCCGCTGTCGGGCGAACCGTCGGTGCCCTTGTCGGCATCGGCCTCCTGGAGCGACTGGACGCTGCGCAACGCGGGGCATTTCGTCGCGACGACCATCGCCTTCGTGACGCTGGGACTGCCCCTCCCGCTGCTGCTGATGACCGCGGGCCTGATGGCGGCCCGCCTGAGGCTGTTCTCCCATCCGCGCTGGCAGCCGGCGCTGAGCCGCTGGTCGAGGCGCGCGCTGTGGCCGGCGGTGGCGCTGAACATCGTGTTCGCCTCGCTGCTCTGGCCGGGGCTGCGGGACGGCGATGCCTTCGTGACCGGCCGCTACGCGATCTTCTATCTCTATCCGACGATCCTGCTGCTGAGCGCCACCGTGCCGGCGCTGGTGCTGCGCCTGCATCGCGACGATCGACTGCTGAACCTGCTTGCGCCGCTCGGGAGGCACACGCTCACGCTGTACCTCCTGAGTTCGGTCCTGAGCTTGGTCATCTTCAGCGGCGCCGGGCTGGCCTGGGCGCCGGGCACCGTGGTCGTGGGCGGCCTGGCGCTGGCCTACTGGACCTGCGGACTGCTGCTCGCGAGGTGGCGTGGTCCGCGACCTTTGCCGCTGGAGCGCTGGCTCTCCCGCTGACGGCGCCGCCGCGCGCCGTTATGCTGCCGCGCCCGTACCACCTCCTCGTGCCTTCTGTCCGCACTCCGATCGACCCCGACCCGTGTTGTTCCCGTGACTGATCCTGGCTCCAAGACGATGCTTCCGAATCCGCGCCGCGCGCTGCTGCTCGCCGGCGTGGCCGCCTGCCTGCCGCGTCCCGCGCTGGCCGGCGCCCAGGTGGAGGAGCCCTTGGCCGATGCCGTGCGCTCGGCGCTGTCGGCGGCGATCGCGTCGGACGCGCCGCCCAAGCCGCATTTCGACTCGATCGAGCCGCGCCTGGCCTACCTGCGCTGGCTCGGCGAGATGAGCGAGCGCATGAAGCGCAAGAAGAGCGAGACCCAGACGCGGATCGAGTTCCTGGAGACGATCTGGTACGAGAGCGCCCGGGCCGGTCTTGAGCCCGCGCTGGTGCTGGGGCTGGTGCAGGTGGAGAGCGGCTTCCGGAAATACGCGATCAGCGTGGCCGGTGCGCGCGGCTACATGCAGGTGATGCCGTTCTGGACGCGCTCCATCGGCGACGGGCAGGTCTCGCGGCTGTTCCACATGCAGACCAACCTGCGCTTCGGCTGCGTGATCCTGCGGCACTACCTGGACCGCGAGAAGGGGGACCTTTTCCTCGCGCTTGGACGCTACAACGGCAGTCGCGGGCGGCCGGAGTATCCGAACATGGTGATGGGCGCCCGCAAGGCCTGGCTGATGCCCGGCCAGACCTGAGGCCGTTCCCGACCTGAGCCCCACCTGAACCGGTGGCCGGGCGACCCAGGTCCCGGTTCGATTCAGCCCTGCGGCCGGAGGCCCATCCAGGCCTGCGGCGTCGCGCCGGGCAGCTGGGACAGCTCCAGCACCCGCTCGACCGTCTCGGCGACCATCTCGTCGATCGACCTCGGGTGCAGGTACAGCGCGGGCAGTGGCGGGAAGATGATCCCGCCCATCTCGGTGACCGCGGTCATGTTGCGCAGGTGGGCGAGGTTGAACGGCGTCTCGCGCACCATCAGGATCAGCCGGCGGCGCTCCTTGAGCGTGACGTCGGCGGCGCGGGTCATGAGGTTGTCCGACAGCCCGTGGGCGACGGCGGCCAGCGTGCGCATCGAGCAGGGCGCGATCACCATCGCGGCGGTCGGGAAACTGCCGCTGGCGACGCAGGCGCCGATGTCGCCGGGCGCGTAGGCGAAGTCCGCCTCGCGTTCGAGCGCGTCCCGGGCCAGTCCCAGTTCATGGTGCGCGTTGAGCACGCCCGCCGGGCTGAGGACCAGGTGGGTTTCCGCGCCGAGCGCGCGGGCCCGACGCAGCAGCTGCAGCCCGTAGGCCGCGCCGGTCGCGCCGGTGATGCCGACGATCAGGCGCGGACGCGGTGCCGCGGCGGCGGTCATCAGGCCTTGGCCAGCAACTGCTGCAGTTCGCCGCTCTCGTACATCTCCATCATGATGTCCGAGCCGCCGACGAATTCGCCGTCGACATACAGCTGCGGGATGGTCGGCCAGTTGGCGTATTCCTTGATGCCCTGGCGGACGGCCTCGTCCTCCAGCACGTTGAAGGTCTTCAGTTCGCTGGCGCCGGAGGCCTTCAGGATCTGGATCGCGCGGCCGGAGAAGCCGCACATCGGGAACTGGGCGGTGCCCTTCATGAAGAGCACGATGCGGTTGCCCTTGACCAGGTCGTCGATGCGTTGCTGAACGTCGCTCATGGCGGAATCCTCTGAATGCTGAAGCGGATGCGGAAGGGCGCGCAGGCGCGCGCCGGTACGCGATCCGGGGATTATCGGGGCAGAGCGCATGCCCGCGCTCGGCTGGGCCCAAGCGGGCCGGACCGGGCGACGGGGATCAGAAGCTGTAGCTGACGCCGAGCTGGAGGATGGGCTTGTAGCGCAGGTCCTGCGACAACTCGGCCTGCGGGGCGCTGTTGCCCAGGCGCAGGCCGGAGGCGCCGCCGCCGATGACGCCGACATCGGCGCTGAAGCCCCAGCCGCCGCGCAACGAGTAGCTCGTGTAGCCGACGCCGACATACGACAGCGAGAGATTGGGCTCGCGCTCCGGGCCGGTGAGCAGGCTGAGGTTGCGGCGGCCGGCCGACAGCGACGGCGTGACGGCCGCGCCGCGTCCCAGCGCCACGCCCGAGCTGCTCTGCAGCAGCGACATCGGGCCCAGCATCAGGCCGCCGGTGGCCCGCAGGCCGCCGCGCGTGCCGTCGCCCAGGCCGGAGCCGGTGAGGTAGTAGTCCGCCAGCAGGTTGGCGCTGAGCAGCCGGCTGCCGCGGCGGGCGTCGAAGGAGAGGCTGTCGTCGTCCTGGCTCTGGCTGACCTGGAGCCGGCCCTGCAGCCGGGTGAAGGCATTGCGGTCCGGCTTCAGTTGAAGGCCCTGTTGGGCCCATGCCGCGCCGGCCATGCAGACACTGCCGGCCAGGACCACGGCAAGGCGCAGGAGCAAGGGGGCGGCGCGCATGACAGGTCTCCCAGACTGACGACAACACCCGTTTCAAGATGGATCAAAACGGGCACCAAGTCAGACCATGCTACGCCCGGGCCGGTTACCGCGCCAGATCGAGTTGAGGGGGTTTCCGGGCACTGTTGCGGATTCCCGGCGCGGTTTCCCGCAGTGTGGAAACAGTCTGTGAGCGCCGCCACATTCCTGTGCGGCGCGCCACATTCCGTTCGCCGCTCAGGCCGGCCAGCGGCCGCCGGTGGCGCGGGGCTGGCCGCCCAGGTCGCGCCGGTTCTCGATGTCGATGAAGCCCCGTGCGCGCAGCAGATCGGCCACGGCCGCCGCCTGGTCGAAGCCGTGTTCCAGGAGCAGCCATCCCTCGGGGCGCAGCCAGGCAGGCGCCTCGGCGACCAGGCGCCGGAGGTCGTCCAGTCCGTCGCCTTCGGGCGTCAGCGCCATGCGCGGTTCGTGCCGCAGGGCGGCGAGGTGGTCGTCGTCCCCGGCCACGTACGGAGGGTTACTGACGATCAGGTGGAACGCGGATTGACCGCTCAACGCGCCGTACCAGTCGCCGAGGTGACCGTCGACGCTCAACCCGAGCCGGTGCGCGTTGTCCCGGGCGACGGCCAGCGCGGCGGCGCTCGCGTCGACCATCCGGACATCCGCGTCCGGCCGCCGCGACTTGATCGAGAGCGCGATCGCGCCGGTGCCGGTGCCCAGGTCGACGACGCGCGGCGCGGACAGCGCGGCGATCCGCTCGAGCGCCCATTCCACCAGCACCTCGGTGTCCGGCCGCGGGATCAGCGTGTCCGGCGTCACGCGCAGCGCGAGGCCGAAGAATTCCTTCTCGCCGGTCAGGTAGGCCAGCGGCACGCCGTCGAGGCGGCGGGCGAGCCAGTCCTGGAAACGTTCGCGCACGGGCGCCTGGAGCGGGTCCGAGTCATGCGCGATCAGCCAGGCCCGCGAGACGCCGAGCAGGGCCTGCAGCAGGTACTGCGCCTCGGCGCGCGGCAGCCCGGCGGCGATGGCCGCGCGCTCGGCGCCGAGGACGGTCAGGGCCGGGGCGCCGGAGTTCATCCCTGCCCGCCTTCCAGCGCGGCGAGCTGCTCGGCCGCCTGCGCCTGCTGCAGCCCTTGCAGCACGTCGGCGAGATCGCCATCCATGATCGCGCCGAGCTTGTAGAGCGTCAGGTTGATCCGGTGATCGGTCAGCCGCCCCTGGGGGAAGTTGTAGGTGCGGATGCGGTCGCTGCGGTCGCCGCTGCCGATCAGGCTCTTGCGTTGCGCGGCCTCCTTGGCGGCGCGTTCGCTGCGGTCCTTCTCGCGCAGCCGCGCGGCGAGCACCGCCATCGCCTTGGCCTTGTTGCGGTGCTGGCTGCGGTCGTCCTGGCACTCGGCGACCAGGCCGGTCGGCAGATGGGTGATCCGGATCGCGCTGTCGGTCTTGTTGACGTGCTGCCCGCCGGCACCGCTCGCCCGGAAGGTGTCGATGCGCAGCTCGGACGGATTGAGCTGGATCTCCTCGGCCTCGTCTGGCTCGGCCATGACCGCGACCGTGCAGGCGCTGGTATGGATGCGGCCCTGCGATTCGGTGGCCGGCACCCGCTGCACGCGATGGCCGCCGGACTCGAACTTCAGTTCGCCGTACACGCCGTCGCCGTCCAGGCGAAGCACGATCTCCTTGTAGCCGCCGAGGTCCGATTCATTCGCCGACAGCACCTCGCAGCGCCAGCCCCGGCCTTCGGCGAAGCGGGTGTACATGCGGGTCAGGTCGCCGGCGAACAGCGCCGACTCGTCGCCGCCGGTCCCGGCGCGGATCTCGAGGAAGGCGGGGCGGTCATCGTCCGGGTCCTTCGGAATCAGCGCGAGCTGCAGTTCCTGCTCGAGCCGCGCCAGGTCGGCCTCCGCGCCGGCGATCTCCTCGCGCGCCATCTCGATCATGTCGGCGTCGCCGCTGTCGAGCAGCTCGCGGGCCGCGGCCAGGTCCTGCTCGCGCTGGACGTAGCGCCGGTAGCGCTCGACCAGGGAGGACACCTCCGCCTGCTCGCGCGTGAGCGCGCGATAGCGCTTCATGTCGGCGGCGACGCTGCCGTCGGCGAGGGTGGTGTCGAGTTCCGCGAGCCGGTAGCCGAGGCGGTCGAACTTCTGGCGCAGGGCGTCTTTCATGAGGCGGGGCGAAAGGAGGAGGGGGGCGCCGGGGAGGCGGCGGGCCGGCGGGCAGCGCAGGGGCTGGTCACCGAGGGTCGCGGCCGGGGTGGACCGCGTCGCGAGCAATGGGGGCGTCGCTACGAGTCCGCTTCGTCGCCGAGCGCCTCCGGGCGGGCGCCCGTGGTCTTCGCGCCGCGCAGGAACAGCCGCGAGACCGTCTGCGCCGTCTGCAGGCGCTGCTCGCCGTCGCTGCCGTTGAGCTCGGCCATCGCGCCGTGCAGCATCTTCTGGGTCAGGCCGCGCGCGAGCGCGTCCAGCACCGTGTCGACGTCCTCGCCCTTGGCGATCAGCTTGCGGGCGCGCTGGATCTCGGCCTGGCGCCAGCTGTCGGCCTGCTGATGCAGGGCCTGGATCAGCGGCACCGTGTGGCGCTGGCCCAGCCAGTGCATGAAGCTCTGGACGCCGGTCTCGATGATGGCCTCGGCCTGCTGGACGGCCGCCTGGCGCTTCTCGCCGGCGGTCTGGACCAGCTTGGACAGGTCGTCCACGGTGTAGAGATAGACGTCGTCCAGCTTGGCCACTTCCTGCTCGATGTCGCGGGGCACGGCCAGGTCGACCATGAACATCGGCTTGTGGCGGCGCTTCTTCAGTGCGCGCTCGACGGCGCCCAGGCCGATCAGCGGCAGGCTGGACGCGGTGCACGAGATCACCGCGTCGAATTCATGCAGGCGGTCGGGCAGGTCGGCGAGCCGGAAGGACTCGGCGCCCAGCTGGCGGGCGAGCTTCTCGCCGCGCTCCTGCGTGCGGTTGGCGATGGCGATGGCCTTCGGGGCCTTGGCCGCGAAGTGCGTGCCGACCAGCTCGATCATCTCGCCGGCGCCGACCAGCAGCACCTTGATGTCGGTGAGCTTCTCGAACAGCTGCGAGGCCAGGCGCACCGACGCCGCGGCCATGCTGATCGAGTGGCTGCCGATCTCCGTCGAGCTGCGCACCTCCTTGGCGACGGAGAAGCTGCGCTGGAAGAGCTGATGCAGCGTCGTGCCCAGCGTGCCCGCCGAGTCGGCTTCCCGCACGGCCTGCTTGAGCTGGCCGAGGATCTGGGGTTCGCCCAGCACCATCGAGTCCAGCCCGCTGGCGACGCGGAACGCATGCCGCGCGGCAGCGCCGCCTTCGACGACGTACGAGTGGTCCATCAGCGTCGAGCTGCCGACGCCGCCGACCTGCGCCAGCCAGTCGACGGCGGGGCGCACCATGTCGGCGTCGCCCGCGACGTAGAGCTCGGTGCGGTTGCAGGTGGAGAGGATGGCGGCCTCGGCCGCGGCGGTGCGGCGACGCGGCGTCGCGCCGATCTGGTCCTGGAAACGCAGCAGCGTCGGCGCCAGTTGCTCGAGCGTGAACGCGAAACGTCCGCGCAGGTCGAGCGGCGCGGACGTGTGGTTCAGACCGAGGGCGAAAACGGACATGGCGGCGATTATAAAATTCCGCCCCGGCCCGTGTCTCGCACGGGTCTTGGCGGCGCGCTCATCGCCCCGGGATGCGTCAAGAAAAAGGCGCGTGCCGATCGCCGTCCCGTTACATCTTCCCTTCGCCCGGAGCGACGCGACCCGTGGATCCTCTCGACGCCGTCTGGCATTTCGGCAACCTGTTCCTGCCCGCCTGGGGGGTGGCCGCGCTCATGGCGGCGGCGCTCAAGCTGATCTGGCGGGAGACCGTCGCCGGCATGGCCTGGCGCACGCTGGCCCTGTGGGGCGGATTCGGCGGCACGCTGGGCATCGTCGCGGCGGTGATGCTGACCGGGCGCGACGGCACGATGGCCGGCTACGGCCTGATGCTGCTCGGCATCACCGTCACGCAGTGGGGCGTCAGTTACAAGCGCTGAAAGCCGGCGGCGCGGCGGCTGGCCGACGCGCTACCGCTTTCGAGTGAGGGCGCTCAGCCCGGCAGGTCCTCGGTGACCGGCACCTCGCCGCGCAGCGAGTGCGCGAAGGCCTCGGTGATGCGCAACGGGATGATCTGGTGCATCAGCCGCTCGTGGCCCTTGAAGTTGACGATGCGGTTGCACTCGGTGCGGCCCATCAGCTCGGTGGCGTCCTTGCGGGCGTGGCCGGACACCAGCACCGGCACCGTCTTGCCGACCAGGCTCTCGTTGTGGCGGATGGCGGTGGCCTCGATCTCGGCCTGCAATTCCTGCAGGCGTCTCACCTTCACCTCATGCGGCGTGTCGTCGGCGAGGTTGGCGGCGGGCGTGCCGGGCCGCGGGCTGAAGATGAAGCTGAAGGACGCGTCGAAGCCGATGTCGCGCACCAGCTGCATGGTCTTGGCATGGTCCTCGTCGGTCTCGCCGGGGAAACCGACGATGAAGTCCGACGCGATGCGGATGTCCGGCCGCACCGCGCGCAACTTGCGCACGATGCTCTTGAACTGCAGCGCGGTGTAGCCGCGCTTCATCGCCATCAGGATGCGGTCCGAGCCGTGCTGCACCGGCAGGTGCACATGGTTCACCAGCTTCGGGATCGTGCCGTAGGCGTCGATCAGGCGCTGGCTGAACTCGTTCGGATGGCTGGTCGTGTAGCGGATGCGTTCGATGCCGGGGATCTCGGCGACGTATTCCAGCAGCAGCGCGAAATCGGCGATCTCGTCGCCATCGCCCATCTTCCCGCGGTAGGCGTTCACGTTCTGGCCCAGCAGCGTCACTTCCTTGACGCCCTGGTCGGCCAGGCCGGCGACCTCCTCGAGCACGTCCTCGAACGGCCGGCTGACCTCCTCGCCGCGGGTGTAGGGCACCACGCAGTAGGAGCAGTACTTCGAGCAGCCTTCCATGATGGACACGAAGGCCGAGGCGCCCTCGACCTTGGCCGGCGGCAGGTTGTCGAACTTCTCGATCTCGGGGAAGGAGATGTCGACCTGCGGACGCAGCTGCTGCTGGCGCTGGGCCAGCATCTGCGGCAGGCGGTGCAGCGTCTGCGGGCCGAAGACGACGTCGACGTAGGGCGCGCGCTCGATGATCGCCGCGCCTTCCTGGCTGGCGACGCAGCCGCCGACGCCGATCATGACGCCCTTGGCCTTCAGGTGCTTGATGCGGCCGAGGTCGGAGAACACCTTCTCCTGGGCCTTCTCCCGGACCGAGCAGGTGTTGAACAGCACCAGGTCGGCCTGCTCGACGTCGGTGGTGGGTTCGTAGCCTTCGGCGGCGCGCAGGACGTCGGCCATCTTGTCCGAGTCGTACTCGTTCATCTGGCAGCCGAAGGTCTTGATGAAGACTTTCTTGCTCATGGGGAGCTCCGGGAATCTGGGAGGAATGCGGCGACCCCGCGCCGCTGCGTCGCTCCGTGAGTCGGGCGGCGGGGCGCGGGCGGACGCTCAGTCGTTCAGGGCTTGCGCCAGACCTGGCTGGCCTGGTCGAACAGCAGCTTGGAGGCCTGGTCCGGCGTCGTCGGCCAGGACTTGTTGGCCAGCTCGACCTCGTTGAGCAGCCAGATCTCCATGAGCAGGCCGTTGATGTCGCGCGTGTAGATCACGGTGGCCTTCTGCTCGTAGAGCGAGCCGGGCGTGGCGACCAGGTCGACCGCGTTGCGGATCCGGGCGCCGGGCGCGAGGCGGGCCGGCTTGCCGTTGAGCAGCACGTCGGGCGTGACGCCGAAGACGATCTCGCCGCGCAGCGCGCGCTGCGGGAAATAGCGGTGGCCGATGGCGGCCTGGGCCTGGGCGGTCGAGGGCGTCGCCACGGCGGCGATGCCGCCGAACGCGGCGGCGAGCGAGAGCAGGGCGGTGCTGGCGGCCGTCGCCATCATCGAACGACGGCGGGGCAGGGCGGGCGGGGCACAGCGGTACATGGTGTAGATCCAGTGGCTGCGGAAATGCGCAAGGGCGCAAGTGTAGCGGGAGCGCCCCCACGCCGCGGCCGCCCGGGGATCCAGGATCAGAGCCGGCTGGCGGCGGTGTTCTGCGCCATGGCGGCGGGCGCCGGTTCGGGCAGCACGTAGACGACGCCGGGCCCGTGGCCCAGCACCGGCGCGACGACGCGATCGAAGAACTCGCCGGCGACGACGACGCAACCCAGCGAGATCCGGTTGTCGTCCGGGGACGGGGAGGCGAGGCGCTCCACCCGGCGCTCATGGGCGGGGCTGGGGCGCAGGCGATGGATGGCGAACGCGGCGTCGTAGTCGACCCAGATGACGGTCTCGCCCTTCAGGTTGGGGCCCGGCTGGCTGTCGTAGCGGCCGGAGGGCGTGGTGCGCAGGGCCGGCGGGATGCCGGTGGCGACCATCTGGCCGACGCCGGCCGCGACGGTGTCGCCGCGCGCCAGTCCCAGCAGCGCCGGCGCGGCGCCGACCAGGCGGCCCTCGGCGCTGAAGACGAAGAGCTTCGCGTCCTTCTTGTCGACGACGGCGAAGGGCCGGCCCTTGGCGTCCGCGTACTCGAAGGCGAACTGTGCCGTCGTGCGAGCTTCGGAGGACGCGGGCTCGCCGCGGAAGTCGACGACGGCGGGCACGAGCGGCGAGGGTGGCTGAGGAAGCGCCGCTGGAAGCGCCGGTTGAAGCGCCGGTTGAAGCGTCGGCTGCCCGCGCTGCGGTTGCAGCGCCGGTTCGGCGCGCGCGATCGACGCCCCCAGCGACACGGCGATTACCGTCGCCATCGCCGCCCATGCCTGCTTGTTGTGGAGTGACTGTCCCAACGACCCGATCAACTTCATACGGCCCGATGTCTTTCTGGCGGACGGTCTTGTGTGCTCCGGCGAGGGCCGGGCGAGTCCGCTGGGGCCGCATGTTAAGGAGGGTCAGGTCATTTCAATGGTGGATCTGTCGGCAAAAACGGCAGGACTTTCCCGGGAATTTGTAAGACGTGCGCGCTGCGGCATGAGTTGGCGTACGTTAGGTGCGCCGTGGGAACTTCCGTGTGATCGAGCGATGCCGGGCCGTCACCTACCGCACCAGCCCGAAGCGTTTCGCCCAAACCGGGGGCGCTTGACCCCGTACGCGTACGGTCATTACCAGACAGCAATATGGGGGCGTGCGCGGACACACAAAATCCGCGCTCTGCATGACCAGGAAGCGGTCATCAAGAAGAGAGCAACGATGACAACGATCGTGGGAACCTGTCCATGCTGATGGCCGCCGTGCGCGTCGCGCTGCGACGCCCCTACACCTTCTTCGTGCTGGCGCTGCTGCTGTTGATCATCGGCCCGCTGGCGGCCCTGCGCACGCCGACCGACATCTTCCCGGAGATCCGGGTGCCGGTCATCGCGGTGGCCTGGCAGTACACCGGGCTGCCGCCGGACCAGATGGCGGGGCGCATCTCGACGCTGTTCCAGCGCACGCTGACGACCACCGTCAACGACATCGAGCACATCGAGGCCAACACCTATCCCGGCGTCTCGGTGGTGAAGATCTTCTTCCAGCCGGGCGTGAACATCGCGGTGGCGAACGCGCAGGTGACCGCGGTGGCGCAGGTCGCGGTGCGGCAGATGCCGGCCGGCACCACGCCGCCGCTGATCCTGAACTACAACGCGGCCACGGTGCCTATCCTGCAGCTGGCGCTGTCGGGCAAGGGCCTGTCGGAGCAGCAGCTCTTCGACCTGGGCTTCAACACCATCCGCACACCGCTGGTGACCGTGCCCGGCGCGGCCATCCCGCTGCCCTACGGCGGCAAGCAGCGCCAGGTGCAGATCGACGTCAACCCGGCGGCGCTGCAGGCGCGCGGGCTGTCGGCGCAGGACGTGGCCACCGCGCTGGCGACGCAGAACGTGCTCACCCCGATCGGCACGCAGAAGATCGGCGAGCTCGAGTACACGCTGCAGCTCAACAGCGCGCCGTCGGCGATCGAGGAACTGGGCCGGCTGCCGGTGAAGGTGGTCAACGGCTCGACGATCTACCTGCGCGACGTGGCCGACGTGCACGACGGCAACGCGCCGCAGACCAACATCGTCCATGTGGACGGCGGACGGTCGGTGCTCATGTCGGTGCTGAAGAACGGCGCGGCCTCGACGCTGGCGATCGTCGACGGCGTGCGGTCCAAGCTCGGCGAGCTGCGGCCGTCGCTGCCCGAGGAGCTCGAGGTCAAGCCGATTAACGACCAGTCGGTCTTCGTGCGGGCGGCCATCAAGGGCGTCGCGATCGAAGGCGCCATCGCCGCCGCGCTGACCAGCGCGATGATCCTGCTGTTCCTGGGCAGCTGGCGCTCGACGGTGATCATCGCGGTGTCGATCCCGCTGTCGATCCTGGGCTCCATCATCGGGCTGGCGGCCATCGGCGAGACGCTCAACCTGATGACGCTGGGCGGCCTGGCGCTCGCGGTGGGCATCCTGGTCGACGACGCCACGGTGACCATCGAGAACATCAACTGGCACCTGGAGCACGGCAAGGGCGTCGAGAAATCCATCATGGACGGCGCGCGGCAGATCGTGACGCCGGCCTTCGTCTCGCTGCTGTGCATCTGCATCGTGTTCATCCCGATGTTCTTCCTGGAGGGCGTGTCGCGCTTCCTGTTCGTGCCGATGGCCGAGGCGGTGATCTTCGCGATGGTGTGCTCGTTCATCCTGTCGCGCACGCTGGTGCCGACGATGGCCAAGTACCTGCTGCAGCCGCATGCGCCGCTGACCGACGGCCACGGGCACCTGGCGCAGCCGCCCTCGCGCAATCCGCTGGTGCGCTTCCAGCGCAACTTCGAAGCGCGCTTCGAGCGCGTGCGCGAGGGCTACCGCCGGATGCTCGAGGCCGCGCTGGGCAGCAGGAAGCCCTTCCTGATCGGCTTCGCGGCGGTGGTGCTGGTGTCCTTCGCGCTGGTGCCCTTCATCGGCAGCAACTTCTTCCCGCAGGTCGATTCGGGCCAGATCCTGATGCATGCCCGCGTGCCGGTGGGCACGCGCGTGGAGGAGACCGCCGCGCGCTTCGCGAGGATCGAGCAGGCGATCCGCCGCGTGATCCCGTCGGAGCACATCGAGACCCTGGTCGACAACATCGGCCTGCCGCCGTCGTCGATCAACCTGACCTACAACAACACCGGGGTGATGGGCACCTCCGATGGCGACTTCCAGATCGCGCTGAAGGAAGGCCATGCGCCGACGGCCGACTACGTGCGCCAGCTGCGCGAGGTGCTGCCGCGCGAGTTCCCGGACACGACCTTCTCGTTCCCGCCGGCCGACATCGTCAGCCAGATCCTGAACTTCGGCGCGCCCGCGCCGATCGACGTGCAGGTGCGCGGGCGCGACGTCGAGGCCAACTTCGCCTACGCGCAGCAGCTGCTCAAGCGCATCAAGGCGATCCCCGGCGTGGCCGACGCGCGCATCCAGCAGTCCAACAAGTCGCCGACCTTCAACGTCGACGTCGACCGCACGCAGGCGCAACTGCAGGGGCTGACCACGCGCGACGTGGCCAACAGCCTGGTGGTCAACCTCGCCGGCAGCAGCCAGGTCGCGCCGACCTTCTGGCTGAATCCGCAGAACGGCGTGAGCTACTCGATCGTGATGCAGACGCCGCAGCATCAGCTGGATTCGCTGGCCGCGCTGAGCAACCTGCCGATCGGCAACGGCAGCCAGCCGGGGACGTCGACGCTGGGCGGCGTGGCCACCTTCCAGCGCGTCAACAGCCCCGCGCTGATCAGCCAGTACGACGTCGCGACGATGGTGCAGATCCATGCGACGACGCAGGATCGCGACCTCGGCGCCGTGGCGGGCGACATCCGCAAGGTGCTGGCCGAGACCCAGGCCGCGGTGCCCAAGGGCTCGAACGTGCAGCTGCTCGGCCAGGTCCGCACGATGGACCGCGCGTTCTCGGGCCTGCTGTTCGGGCTGGTCGGCGCGGTGGTGCTGATCTACCTGCTGATCGTCGTGAACTTCCAGTCGTGGCTGGATCCGGCGGTGATCGTCTCCGCGCTGCCGGCGGCGCTGGCGGGCATCGTGTGGATGCTCTTCGCGACCGGGACGACGCTGTCCGTGCCCGCGTTGACCGGCGCGATCATGTGCATGGGCGTGGCGACCGCCAACAGCGTGCTGGTGATCAGCTTCGCGCGGGAGCGGCTGGAGGCACTGGGCGACGCGACCGCGGCCGCGACGGAAGCCGGCTTCGTGCGCTTCCGCCCGGTGCTGATGACGGCGCTGGCCATGGTGATCGGCATGCTGCCGATGGCGCTGGGCCTGGGCGAAGGCGGCGAGCAGAACGCGCCGCTGGGCCGCGCCGTGATCGGCGGGCTGGTGTTCGCCACCTTCGCGACGCTGGTCTTCGTGCCGGTGGTGTTCAGCATCGTGCACCGCCACCACCGCAAGGCCGCGCCTGCGTCCGACCTTTCCGAATCGAACGACTTGACCGCCGGTGCCGCGATGACGCTGCCCGGGGCCGGAGATCCTTCCCATGCGAACTGATGCCGACAACGCCGCCGTGGCTTCCCGTCCTCCCGCGCGCTTCAAGCTGGCCGCGACCGTCGCGGTCGCGATCGCCGTCGCGGTGGTGGCGGCGGGCCTGTGGTCCCGCAAGTCCAACGCCGAACAGCTGCAGAGCACGGCCAGCGACCGCGGCCAGCCCAGCGTCGCGCTGGTCGCGCCGCAGCCGCTGGCCGAAGGCGGACTCGAGCTGCCCGCGCGCATCGAGGCCTGGTCGCGCGCGCCGATCTATGCACGCGTCAGCGGCTACCTGAAGCGCTGGAACGTCGACATCGGCGGCAAGGTCAAGGCCGGGCAGCAGCTCGCCGAGATCGAGACGCCCGACCTCGACCAGCAGCTGATGCAGGCCAGGGCCGAGCTCGCGACCGCCCGCAGCAATGCCGCGCTGGCGGCGAGCACCGCCAAGCGCTGGCAGGGGCTGCTGGAGTCGGACTCGGTGTCGAAGCAGGAAGTGGACGAGCGCACTGGCGACATGGCCGCCAAGCAGTCGCAGGTCGCGGCGCTGCAGGCCAACGTCGACCGCATCGAGGCGCTGAAGCGCTTCACGCAGCTGACGGCGCCGTTCGACGGCGTCGTCACCGCGCGCAACACCGACGTGGGCGCGCTGATCAACATCGGCGGCGCGCCGGGCAGCGAGCTGTTCGTCGTCTCGGACATGCGCAAGCTGCGCGTCTATGTCAACGTGCCGCAGCGCCAGGTGGCGCAGGTGCGGGCAGGCGGCAAGGCGGTGCTGACGGTGCCTGAGCGGCCTGGCCAGCGTTTCGCCGCGACGGTGCAATCGACGTCGCAGGCGATCAACACCGCCAGCGGCGCGATGCTGGTGCAGCTCGCCGTCGACAACGACAAGGACGAGCTGCTGCCGGGCGGCTTCGCGACGGTGCGCTTCGACGGCGCCTCGTCCGGGGCGCCGGCCGGTGCGCAGGCGAGCGCGGGCGTGTCGCTGCCGCCGGGGGCTGTGATCATCAACAAGGACGGCGTGCAGGTGGCCACGGTCGACGCGGACAACCGCGTGAAGCTGCGCAAGGTCACGATCGCGCGCGACATGGGCACGCGCATCGAGCTCGGCGGCGGCATCACCGCCGCGGACCGCGTCATCGCGAATCCGCCGGATGGCATCGCCGACGGCGATCTGGTGCGCGTGGCGCAGCCGGCCGCGGCGCCGACCGCCTCGGCGGCCGCGGCGAAGGGGCGCACATGACGACGCGCGTCGCAGGCGGGATCGCACTCGCCGTCGCCGCGCTGATCGCGGGCTGCGCGCAGCCGCCGACGACGCGGCTGCCGGACGTTCCGACGGCACCGGCGTTCAAGGAGGCGCGCGGGCCATGGGTCGAGGCGGGCGCCTCGAGCGGCACGGCGGCGATCGCGTATGACGGCTGGTGGACGGCTTATGGCGACGCGCAGCTCGACGCGTTGCAACGGCAACTGATCGACAACAGCCCCGACCTGGCATCGGCGCTGGCGCGCTATCAGCAGGCGAAGGCCGCGACCGACAGCCTGCGCTCGGCGCAGTCGCCGACCTTGAACAGCTCGCTCAACGGCCAGCGCGACCGGCAGTCGGAGCGACGTCCGCTGCGGGTGCTCGGTCCGACCTCGCCCGATTGGTACAACAGCGCGACGCTGGGCCTGGACCTGAGCTACGAAGTCGACCTGTGGGGACGCATCTCGCAGCAGGTGCGCGCGGGACTGGCGTCCGAGTATGCGGCCGCGGCCGATCTCGCGGCGGCCCGGCTGGCGCTGCAGGCGCAGCTGGCGGACTCGATGCTGCAGCTGCGCGGACTCGACCGCGACAACGCGCTGCTGGCTGATGCTGAGGAGGCCTACACGCGGGCCTTCGATCTGATTTCCCGTCGGCACCGGGCCGGCATCGCATCGGGCCTGGACCAGGCGCGCGCCGAGGGCCAGCTCGAATCGGCGCGCTCGCAACGCCGCCAGTCGCAGGCGCAGCGCGCGGTGATGGAACACGCGATCGCCGCGCTGGTCGGCGCGAACGCCTCGACCTTCCGCATCGAGCCGGCGACGTCGACGGATCTGGCGATGCCGGTGGTGCCGCCGGGTCTGCCGTCGACGCTGCTGGAGCGTCGCCCGGACATCGTCGCGGCGCGGGAGCGCGTCGTGGCCGCGACCGCGACGCTGGGCGTGGCGAAGACGGCGTTCTTCCCGTCCGTCGTGCTGAGCGCGCAGGGCGGTTTCCAGAGCAGCGACTTCGGCCGTTTCCTCGAGGCGCCCAACCTGTTCTGGGCCATCGGTCCGACGCTGGCCTACAACCTCTTCGACGGCGGTCGCCGCAAGGCCGAGGAAGCGCGCGCGACCGCGGCGCTGGACGAATCGGCGCAGCGTTATCGCGGCACGGTGCTGGCGGCGTTCCAGCAGGTCGAGGACCA
The DNA here is from genome assembly GCA_039593255.1 of Roseateles sp. Classification (GTDB taxonomy): domain Bacteria; phylum Pseudomonadota; class Gammaproteobacteria; order Burkholderiales; family Burkholderiaceae_C; genus Roseateles. Next base: position 14,540 of record JBCNPQ010000005.1, on the reverse strand, counting down.
GCTGGTGCTGCTCGACCGCTACGGCGAGGCGCTGGAAGCGGAGAACAAGTCGGTCGACGCGGCGGACCGTTCGCTCGCGCTGGCGACGAACCGTTATCGCGCGGGCGCGGCGGCCTACCTGGAGGTGGTCACCTCGCAGACGGCCGGCCTGCAGGCGCGGCGCAGCGCGGTCGATCTGGCGACGCGGCAACGCCGCGCGACGGTGGCGCTCGTGAGGGCGCTCGGCGGCGGGTGGACCGTGCCGGCGGAGATGAAGGCGGACGCGCAGCGTTGAGCGCGACACCGGCAGCTTTCGCGGACGAGTCGAGTGTTCTCGATTGTCCGTAACGCCATCTCGCCAAATGTAAAACGCCTTTCCGAAAACTGGCGTTCTCGTTAGTCTGCGCCCGTTGTCGACGTGGCCGCGCCTGCGCGCTGGCGTGTCGACACATGGCCTGTGCCGACGGCCACCGTCCCCGATGCGGATCCTGCTGGTCCGCGCCGCGCGAGGCGGAGGAAACGGCGTTGGGTTCCCGAGCATTTTTCAATTCACCGGCGATCGGTGAGGGCGGAGCCATGCCCGCGCCGATCGCGTCAACGACATTGGGAGACATCCGATGAAGAGCACCCGTATTGACGAGTCCTCCGTGCTGGTCGCGCCGAAGCCGCCGACCGCCGGATCGCTGCGCGCGCCCAGCCCGCGCCACGGTCTGATGGCGATGGCGGTCGCGGTTGGTGCCGTCGCGCCGATCGGCGCGGCGCATGCGGTGGACTGGCCGTCCGGCTTCTCCAAGTGCGCGGACGAAGGCGGTACCTGCAAGGTCGGCGACACGGCGCGCCAGGTGTCCTTCGGCGTGAAGGACAAGTGGGTCCTCAAGACGCTGAGCGGCAACGTGGCCTGCACCTCGGCCACCTTCGGCGGCGCGGACCCGAATCCGGGCAAGGCGGAGAAATGCGCCGTGGGGCCGGCGGGCTCGCCCGCGCCGTCGCCTTCTCCGGCACCATCCCCGTCGCCCGCGCCTTCACCGGCGCCGGCGCCTTCGCCTTCCCCGGCACCGTCGCCGGCTCCGGCCGGGCACAGCGGCGGCTACGCGGGGCAGGTCACCGGCGGCGGATCGGCGACACCGATCACCGTCACGACCGCGGCGCAGATGCAGGCCGCCATCGATGCCTACAGCGGCACCGGCGGCCTGGTGATCCGCTACGCGGGCAGCTTCGACTTCGGCACGATCCCCGATCCCTGCGCGCAGTGGAAGAAGGCGGCGGGCGCGGTCGTCGAGATCAAGAACAAGAGCAACGTCACGATCGAGGGCGTCAACGGCTCGGCGGCGAACTTCGGTCTCGCGATCAAGGCCGCGGCGACCAACATCATCATCCGCAACATGACGATCGGCCTGCTGCCCGGGTCCATCGACGCCATCGGCATCGAAGGGCAGAGCGGCAAGTTCCCGGGGTATGTCTGGATCGACCACAACACCTTGTTCAGCTCGACCGCCGAGTGCTCCGGCGCCGGCGACCTGGAGTTCGACGGCCTCATCGACAGCAAGGCCGGCGCGCATCACATTACCTACTCGTACAACTACCTCCACGACCACCACAAGGTCGGGCTGATCGGCTCGAGCGACAGCGATGCGAGCGACCGCTACATCACCTTCCACCACAACGTGTACAGCAACGTCGGCTCGCGGCTGCCGCTGCAGCGCGGGGGCTACACGCACCTGTACAACAACCTGTACTCGGGCGTGCTGACCTCGGGCGCCAACATCCGCATGGGCGGTTATGCGTTGATCGAAGGCAACTACTTCGAGAACGCGCAGAACCCGGTGACCTCGCGGGACAGCTCGTCGATCGGCTACTGGGAGCTGCGCAACAACAACGTGCGCAGCCCGGCGGACTTCGCGACCTACGGCATCAAGTGGGTGGCCAGCGGATCCAGCCCGTCGCGGGACGCGACCGACTGGACGACCACGGCGAACTTCCCGGTGGGGATCCCGTATGCCTACACGGTGCATGCGCCGGCCTGCGTGAAGCAGAAACTGCTGACGGTGGCCGGCGCGGGGAAGAACTATGCGACCTTGAGCTGCAATTGAGCCGCTGAAGCGAAGAGGCCCTCGCGGGAGCGAGGGCGTCGGTGGGACGGCTCCAGCACGAGTGGAGCGCCCAAACGGAAAACCCCGCAGAACTGGCGTCCTGCGGGGTTTCGTATTTGGTGGCGCTTCAGGGATTCGAACCCCGGACCTGCGGATTATGATTCCGTCGCTCTAACCGGCTGAGCTAAAGCGCCTTGCGAAGAACGCGACTATAGCAAAGTTTTCGAAGACAATGCAAGTCCCCGCCGAGAACGGCGTTCCACACGCCCGGCGCGCGAGTCTTCCTCGACCCTCCATGTTCAGCTTCCTCAAGAAAAAACTCGGCTTCGGTTCTTCCGAACCCGCGCCGACGCCCGCTCCCGAAGCCACACCAGCTCCCGAGCCCGCCGTCGCTCCGCCGGCACCCGCGCCTGTCGTCGAGCCGCCGGCTCCGATCGCCGCGCCGGCAGCGATGCAAGTCTTGGCCCCGCCGCCGCCCGCGCCATCGGTGGTCGTTCCCGCACCCGTCCCGACGCCCGCACCCGCACCGGTGGTCGCTCCGACTCCCGCTCCCATCGCGGCGCCGGCTCCGATTCGCCCGACGGCCCCAGTCCCAGCCCCGGTCGCTGCTCCCGTCGCTGCTCCCGTCGCTGCTCCCGCACCGGTCGCCGAGCCCGCCCCGCGCAAGAGCTGGATGGACAAGCTCCGCCAGGGACTGCGCAAGACCGGCTCGAGCATCTCGCAGGTCTTCACCGGCACGCAGATCGACGACGCGCTGTATGAGGAACTCGAAGCCGCGCTGCTGATGGCCGACGCCGGCGTGAAGGCGACCGAGTTCCTGCTCGACGACCTGAAGCGTCGCGTCAAGGAGGCCAAGGCCACCGATCCGGCCGCCGTGCGGCAGTTGCTGGTGGACGCGCTGACCGAACTGCTGCGCCCGCTGCAGCGTCAGCTGGTGATCGGCGAGCAGTCGCCGATGGTGATGATGGTGGTCGGCGTCAACGGCGCCGGCAAGACGACCAGCATCGGCAAGCTCACGCGCCATCTGGCCGACGCCGAAGCCAACGTGCTGCTGGCCGCCGCGGACACCTTCCGTGCCGCCGCGCGCGAGCAGCTCGCCGTCTGGGCCGATCGCAACCGCGTGCAGATCGTCAGCCAGGAGGGCGGCGATCCGTCCGCGGTGACCTTTGATGCCGTCGTCGCCGGCAAGGCGCGCGGATGCGACGTCGTCATCGCCGACACGGCCGGCCGGCTGCCGACGCAGCTCCACCTGATGGAGGAGCTCAAGAAGATCAAGCGGGTGATCGGCAAGGCGCAGGAAACGGCGCCGCACGAGGTGATGCTGGTCGTCGACGGCAACACCGGCCAGAACGCGCTGATGCAGGTGAAGTCCTTCGACGACGCACTCGGGCTGACCGGCCTGATCGTCACCAAGCTCGACGGCACGGCCAAGGGCGGCGTGCTCGCCGCCATCGCCCGCGAACGGCCGATCCCCGTCTACTTCATCGGCGTCGGCGAGAAGCTCGAGGACCTGCAGACCTTCGACGCGCGCGAGTTCGCGCAGGCACTGCTGGAGTGATCGTCGAAGGACGATGCTGGTCCGGGACGGTGAGTCGTGGGGTTTCGGCGCTTGCCGCCGGGGCCCCATGACTCGGCGGCCAACGCGCTGGCCTTCGCAGGCCGGCGGTCACGAGAAACGAAAAAGGGCTCCGGATCGGAGCCCTTGTCATTGGTGGATGTCGAGCATCACATCGGGAAGCCGCCGCCGCCTCCGCCCATGAGGTTCTTCAGGCCGCCCATCTTCTTCATCATCTTCATCAGCCCGCCGCCCTTCATCTTCTTCATCATCCCCTGCATCTGGTCGAACTGGTTGAGCAGGCGGTTGACTTCCTGGATGTGGACGCCGGCGCCCGCGGCGATGCGGCGCTTGCGGCTGGCCTTGGTCTTGCCGTCCATCAGCAGCGAGGGCTGACGGCGTTCCTTCGCGGTCATCGCGTTGAGGATGCCTTCCATGCGCTTCATGTCGCGCTCGGCCTTGTCCATGTCGGGCTGGCCGGCCTTGGCGGTCATCTGCGTGGGCAGCTTGTCCATCAGGCCTGACAGCCCGCCCATCTTCTTCATCTGCGAGATCTGCGCGAGGAAGTCGTTCAGGTCGAAGCCGTCGCCGGACTTGAGCTTCTCGGCCAGCTTCTGCGCCGCCTCGACGTCCACGCCCTTCTGGACTTCCTCGACCAGCGCGACGATGTCGCCCATGCCGAGCACGCGGCCCGCGTGACGGTCGGCGTCGAAGACCTCCAGGCCGTCGATCTTCTCGGACACGCCCGCGAACTTGATCGGCGCGCCGGTGATCTGGCGCACCGACAGCGCCGCGCCGCCGCGCGAGTCGCCGTCCAGCTTGGTCAGCACGATGCCGGTCAGCGGCAGCGCTTCCTTGAAGGCCTTGGCGGTGTTGATCGCGTCCTGGCCCTGCATCGCGTCGACGACGAACAGCGTCTCCACCGGCTTGAGCGTCGCATGCAGGTCGCGGATCTCGGCCATCAGGGCCTCGTCGATCGCGAGGCGGCCGGCCGTGTCGACCAGCAGCACGTCGAAGAAGTGGCGCTTCGCATGGTCCAGCGCCGCCAGCGCGATGTCGTGCGGCTTCTGGTCCGGCGCGGACGGGAACCATTCGGCGCCCGCCTGCTTCGTCACCGTCTTGAGCTGCTCGATCGCGGCCGGGCGGTACACGTCCGCCGAAACCGTCAGCACCTTCTTCTTGCGCTTCTCGGTCAGGTGCTTGGCGAGCTTGGCCGTCGTCGTGGTCTTGCCCGCGCCCTGCAGGCCGGCCATCAGGATGATCGCGGGCGGCTGCGCGGCGAGGTTGATGTCGGCGACGCCTTCGCCCATCGTCGCGGCCAGCTCCTTGTGGACCACCGAGACCAGCACCTGGCCCGGATTCAGCGATGCCGCCACCTCCTGGCCCAGCGCCTTCTCCTTCACGCGGGCGACGAAGTCGCGCACCACCGGAAGCGCGACGTCGGCCTCCAGCAGCGCCATGCGCACCTCGCGCAGCATGTCCTGCACGTTGGTCTCGGTGATGCGGGCCTGGCCGCGCATCGTCTTGACGAGCCGGCTCAGTCGATCGGTCAGGGTGGAAGCCATCTTGTTGGCGCCCACGGGAGGGGGCGCGCGTCATTACACTTTGCGGATGATTTTATCGTCCGCCTCCGCCGAGCCCTCCGGCCTGTTGCTGGCCGCCCTCAGCGCCGCCGGGGCACTGGCCTATGCCGCCGCCGCCATCTTCGCCCACCGGCGGCCCCGCACCTGGCGCGCGGTCCTGGTGCTGGCCTGGCTGCTGCACCTGGCGGCCCTGGTCGTGGACATCGGCGGCATCGGCGCCGCGCCGGTCAATGGCGGACACGCGGCGCGCTTCGGCTTCGCCCCCTCGCTGTCGATGACCGTCTGGCTCATGATCGGCGTCTATCTGATCGAGAGCCGCTTCCTCCCGTTGCCCTCCGCGCAGCGCCTGCTCAGCGTGCTGGGGCTGGCGGTGATGGCGGTGGCCTGGGCCTTCCCCGGCGAGTACCGCCCCCAGGCCGGCTCGCCGCTGGCGCCGCTGCACTGGGCGATGGGCCTGGCGTCCTACGGCCTGTGCGGCGTCGCGGTGATGCATGCGGTCATGCTCAACCGCGCCGAGCGCCAGATGCGTTCCCAGAAGGGGCAGGGCGCGCCCGCCTTCGGCACGCCGCTGCTGCGGCTGGAACGCCTGACCTTCCAGTTCGTCGGCGCGGGCGTGGTCGTGCTGTCCATCGCCCTGCTGCTGGGCGTGGCCTTCACGCCGCAATGGCGCTGGGATCACAAGACGCTGTTCGCGGTGCTCGGCTGGATCGTGCTGACGGGCTTGCTCACCGGCCGCCGCGTGTTCGGCTGGCGCGGCAGGCGCGCGACGCGCTGGCTCTATTTCGGCGCGGCGCTGCTGCTGCTGTCCTATGCAGGCTCGCGCTTCGTGCTCGAGGTCGTGTTGCAGCGCCCGCCCGTCTGAGGTCCGTCCGATGACGCCTTCCCCGATGTCCGCCTTCTTCCCATCGTGATCAAGCTGCTCTTCTGGATCGTCCTGCTGGCGGTGGTGGCCTTCGTGCTCGGCTTCAAGCGCGGCCGGCCGGCCGGCCGCGACGCGCACCGTCCGGGACCGCCCGCTCCGGCGGCGCCCCCGCCCGCGCGCGAACTGGAATCCATGGTGAGTTGCGCCGAGTGCGGCACCCACCTGCCCGCCGGCGAGGCCCTGCCCGGCCGCGGCGGCCAGTTCTGCAGCGCCGCCCACCGCGCCGCGCACGAGGCGCGGCTGGCGGCGGCCGACGCGGATCGCGCCCGCGGCGGCGCCTCCGGAAGCTGAGCGCCGGAGCCCCCATGGCCACCAGCGAAGCACGCGGCGCCATCAGCGCCAGCACCATCCAGCGGCTGTACCGCGCGTTCATGGGCGCGCGGGCCGCGCTGGGCCTGGCGCTGCTGGCCACGCAGTCGCTGGCCGGCCTGATGGGCGCGCGGCCCACGGGCTGGGTCGCGCTCATCGCGCTGATCTACGGCGTGCAGACGGTGCTCGCCTGGATGCTGCCGCGCTGGTTCGGCGGCGGCGAGGCGCCGCCCAAGGAGCGCAGCGGCCTCACCCCGCGCCAGTTCCTGGTCAGCATCGGCGCGGACTTCGTGCTGTTCACGCTGCTGCAGCTGAACGATCCGGGCGGTCCGTACGGCGCCCTGTTCTTCATGCCCGCGCTGATGTCCGGCGCGTTGATGCCGCGGCTGCGCGCGCTCGGCTGCGCCGCGTTGCCCAGCCTGCTGCTGCTGACGGTCTCCGGCTGGGCCGTGCTGAGCGAACGCGACGGCGCCCTGCGCATCAGCCAGGCGGGCCTGCTGGGCTGCGGCCTGTTCGTCGTCACGCTGCTGTCCAACGAGATCGCCTCGCGCCTGGCGCGCGAGGAGCGCGCCGCGCGCGGCAGCCTCGAGTACGCGCGCCAGCAGGCCGACCTCAACCGCCTGGTCATCGAGGAGATGGAGGAGGGCGTCGTCGTCGCCGACCGCCGCGGTCTGGTGCGCATCGCCAATCCGGCGGCGCGCGCGCTGCTGGCCGAGGGCGCCTCGTTGCGCTCCGGCGCCTTCCGGCTGGACACGACGCCGGCCTGGAAACCGTTGCTGCGCGCCATCGAGAAGGCCTTCGCCGGGGAGGCCTGGCCCGAGTCGGGCCGCGACCTGCTGCTGGAATTCAGCCGCGGTTCGCAGCGTTCGCTGCGCGTGCGGATGCGCTTCACCCAGCGACCGGTCGACGGCGACGACCTGTGCGTGCTCTTCCTCGAGGACAACCGGCTGCTCGAGGCGCGCAACCGCCAGGAGAAGCTCGCGGCGATGGGGCGCGTGTCCGCCGGCATCGCGCATGAGATCCGCAATCCGCTCACGGCGATCGCGCAGGCCAACGCGCTGATGGCCGAGGACCTCGCGGAGGACCCCCGGCTGGAACCACTGACGCGGATGGTGAGCTCCAACGTGGAGCGGCTCAAGCGCCTGGTCGACGACGTCATGGAAGTCGCGCCCGGCATCGCGCCGGTGGCGCTGACGCTCGCCGCCGCGCCGCTGGTGCGGGAGTACTGCGCCGACTGGGCCCTCACGCAGCGCCTGCCCGAGGGCGAGGCCAGCCCCTTGCGCATCGAGATCTGGCGCGACGGGCTGATGATCAGCTTCGAGCCCGAACACTTGCGCCGCGTCCTGATCAACCTGCTGGACAACGGACTGCGGCATGCCCGGCCGGGGCCGGGCTCGCTGATGGTGCAGCTCGCCGAGGAGGGCGAGTGGGTGCGCCTGTCCGTGTTCAGTCGCGCGGAGGCGATCCCCGCCGAGGTAGAGCGGCACCTGTTCGAACCCTTTTTCTCGACGCGCAGCCGCGGTTCGGGCCTCGGCCTGTACATTTGCCGCGAGCTTTGCGAGCGCTACGGCGCGCGCATCAGCTACCACCGCCGGCAGGCCGGCGGCGGGGCGGACACCCCGGCGGACGCGGGCATGAACGAGTTCCGCCTGCTGTTGCCGCGCCCGGTGACGCCGGCCGGCGTCCTCGCTTCGATCCCGTCCGCGGGACCGGACTCCTATTTCCCCGATACCGAACTTCATGAGCGCTGAACCCCGACTGCTGGTCGTCGACGACGAGCCCGACCTGCGCACCCTCTACGAGATGACGCTGCTGCGCGAGGGCTTCTCGCTGGACTGCGCCGGCAACGTCGAGGACGCGCTGGAGCTGCTGGGCTCGCGCCGCTACGACGCGGTCATCACCGACATGCGCCTGCCCGACGGCAGCGGGCTGGACATCCTGCGCTGGCTCGAGCAGCAGGGGCGCAGCGAGCGGGCGCTGGTGATCACGGCCTACGGGTCGGCCGAGAACGCCGTCGAGGCGCTCAAGGCCGGCGCCTACGACTACCTGACCAAGCCCGTCGACCTGCGCCAGTTCCGCATGGTCGTCGCCTCGGCCCTGGGCCGCGCGCCCAAGACCGAGGGCCAGGCGCCTCGGCCGTTCTCTTCGGTGCCGGCGACCGGCAGCGCCCCGTCCCCGGCCGCGTCGATGGCGCCGCCGCCCTCGCGGGCCGCGGCGGATGAGCGCCCGTCGCCGACCGCCTTCGCGCCGACGACACCGGGCGGGCTGGATCCGCTCGAGGCCGCCGGCGCGGTCGCGGGCCGGGAGACGCGCGAGCCCCGCGGCGTGCCGGGCGGTCCGCCCGCGCTCGAGCGCCGCAAGACGCCGCGTACCCCGCCGTTGACCGGCTCCAGTTCGGCGCTGGACCGGCTGGTCGGCGACTCGGCGCCGATGCGCCAGGTGCGGGAGCTGATCGAGAAGGTGGCGCGCAGCATGGCGCCCGTGCTGATCAACGGCGAGTCCGGCACCGGCAAGGAGCTGGTCGCGCGCGCCATCCACGACGTCAGCGCCCGCCGCCCGCAGCCCTTCATCGCGGTGAACTGCGGCGCGATTCCCGAACAGCTGCTGGAGGCCGAGTTCTTCGGTTACCGCAAGGGTGCGTTCACCGGCGCCAGCGAGGACCGCGAAGGCTTCTTCCAGGCGGCGCAGGGCGGCACGCTGTTCCTCGACGAGATCGGCGACCTGCCGATCGCGATGCAGTCCAAGCTGCTGCGGGCGTTGCAGGAGCGGTCGGTGCGGCCGGTCGGCGCGGTGGCCGAGATCCCGGTCAACGTGCGCCTGCTCAGCGCCACGCACAAGGACCTGACCGCGGAGGTCGCGGGCGGACGGTTCCGGCAGGACTTGTACTACCGGCTCAACGTGATCCAGATCCGCGTGCCGCCCTTGCGCGAGCGCATGGAGGACCTCGCGCCGATCAGCACCCGGATCCTGCAGCGCATCGCCGCCGATGCCGGCGTGGCGCCGGTGCCGGGGTTGACCCCGGCCGCCCTGGCGACGCTGTCGCGCTACAGCTTCCCGGGCAACGTCCGCGAACTGGAGAACCTGCTTCACCGGGCGCTGGCCCTGTCCAGCGGCGAGGGCATCGAGCTGGACGACCTCGGGCTGCCCGACAGCGTGCTGGGCCTGGACGAAGCCCCGGCCGACACCCACTTCGGGGGGCTCGATCCGTCGACCGGGTCCGGCCTGCCGGCCGAGGCCGCGGGCAACGCGCCCTTGCCGCCGGACCTGGCGGCCTACCTGGACGAGGTCGAGAAGCAGATCCTGTTGCGCGCGCTCGAGCAGCATCGCAACAACCGCACCGCCGCCGGCGCCAGCCTGGGCCTGTCGCTGCGCCAGATGCGCTACCGGATGGCGCGCCTGGCCATCTCGATCGGCGGCGACGACGCCTGATCGGGGCGCATGGCGACCATGACCCCACCGCGCATGGCGGCTAGGGGAAGGTCCTACTTCGGGCTTGTCCTAGTCGGCGGGGACAGGACTTCGCATCGTCATCGAACTGCCATCGTCGCGAGGCTAGTAACCATCGGCATCCGAAGCGGTTTCTCGCCGCCAGCCCGCGTGGATCCTCGCGCTCCGCGGACGATGCGCGAATCCATCGGGGTCCTGCGGGGTCAGGTCTTCCCGCTAGCCCAGCGGGGAGGTCGCGTCAAGCGGGTGGGGCACTAGCGGTAGTTCCTTGAAGGTCGGGGAGCCACTAGATATAGTGTTTTGCATGCTATCCTGCTGACTTCGCAAACACGGCGATGAATGCTCCATCAGAAGTCTTGTCCGCGGCATCGGCCCCCTGGCCGGAGGCGCGGAATCACCAAGCCAAGGCGCATCTTCAGCATCGCGAGCACCACCTGACCCCCTGATCGTTTGGCCCTTCGGAAAAGCCGGGCCGGGCGCAGCTTTTTTTGTTTTCAGACCAGAACGAGGAACCCATGCAGACAGTCGCCGCCACACCGACCGCTGAAACGGGCCTGGCGCAGGCTCCGCGCGAGTCCGCCGCCGCTTCGGCCAGCTTCCCGCAGCACCAGATCATCCGCCGCAACGGCGCGGTGGTGCATTTCGAGCCGAGCAAGGTGGCCGTGGCGATGATGAAGGCGTTCCTCGCGGTGCACGGCACCAGCGGCGCCGCGTCGGCGAGCGTGCGCGAGACGGTCGACGCGCTGACCGACGCCGTCACCCGCGGCCTGCTGCGTTCGCGTCCGAACGGCGGCACCTTCCACATCGAGGACGTGCAGGACCACGTCGAGCTGGCGCTGATGCGCGGCGGCCACCATGAAGTGGCACGCGCCTACGTGCTGTACCGCGAGCGCCGCACGCAGGAGCGTGCGCGCCAGGGCGAGCAGCAGCAGGCCGCGGTGCTGGAATCCGGCATCTCGGTGACCGAGAACGGCGTGCGCGTGCCGCTGGACCTGGACAAGCTGGCCGCGCTGATCTCGTCGAGCTGCGAGAACCTGGGCGTGGACGTCAAGCCCGAGCCCATCCTGGCCGAGACCAAGCGCAACCTGTACGACGGCGTGCCGATGGACGAGGTCTACAAGGCCGCCATCCTGGCCGCCCGCACGCTGATCGAGAAGGATCCGGGCTACACCCGCGCCACCGCCCGCCTGCTGATGCACACGATCCGCAAGGAGATCCTGGGCGAGGAGGCGACGCAGGCCGAGATGGCCACCAAGTACGCCGACTACTTCCCCGGCTTCATCAAGAAGGGCGTGCAGGCCGAGCTGCTCGACGAGAAGCTGCAGCAGTACGACCTGGCCAAGCTGGGCGCCGCGCTGAAGGCCGAACGCGACCTGCAGTTCGACTACCTGGGCCTGCAGACGCTGTTCGACCGCTACTTCCTGCACGTCGACGGCACCCGCATCGAACTGCCGCAGGCCTTCTTCATGCGCGTCGCGATGGGCCTGGCGCTGGGCGAGATCGACCGCGAAGCCCGCGCCATCGAGTTCTACGAAGTCCTGTCCACCTTCGACTTCATGAGCTCCACGCCGACGCTGTTCAACTCGGGCACGCGCCGCTCGCAGCTGTCGAGCTGCTACCTGACGACGGTGGCCGACGACCTGGACGGCATCTATGAGGCGCTGAAGGAAAACGCGCTGCTGTCGAAGTTCGCCGGCGGCCTGGGCAACGACTGGACCCCGGTGCGCGCGCTGGGTTCGCACATCAAGGGCACGAACGGCAAGTCGCAAGGCGTCGTCCCGTTCCTGAAGGTGGTCAACGACACGGCCGTCGCCGTCAACCAGGGCGGCAAGCGCAAGGGCGCCGTCTGCGCCTACCTGGAGACCTGGCACCTGGACATCGAGGAATTCCTCGAGCTGCGCAAGAACACCGGCGACGACCGCCGCCGCACGCACGACATGAACACGGCGAACTGGATTCCCGACCTGTTCATGAAGCGCGTCATCGAAGGCGGCGACTGGACGCTGTTCAGCCCGTCGACCTGCCCGGACCTGCACGACCTGTTCGGCAAGGCGTTCCAGACCGCCTACGAGGCGTACGAAGCCAAGGTGGACCGCGGCGAGCTCAAGCTCTACAAGCGCATGCCGGCCCGCGACCTGTGGCGCAAGATGCTCACGATGCTGTTCGAGACCGGCCATCCCTGGATCACGTTCAAGGACGCCTGCAACGTGCGCTCGCCGCAGCAGCACGTCGGCGTCGTGCACTCGTCCAACCTGTGCACCGAGATCACGCTGAACACCAACGACAACGAGATCGCGGTCTGCAACCTCGGCTCGGTCAACCTGTCGCAGCATCTGAAGGACGGCAAGATCGACCAGGAGAAGCTGAAGCGGACGGTGTCGACGGCGATGCGCATGCTCGACAACGTCATCGACATCAACTACTACGCGGTCAAGAAGGCCCGTGATTCGAACCTGCGCCATCGTCCGGTCGGCCTGGGCATCATGGGCTTCCAGGACGCGCTGTACCAGCTGCGCGTGCCTTACGCCTCCGACGCCGCGGTGGAGTTCGCCGACCGTTCGATGGAAGCCGTCTGCTACCACGCGTACTGGGCGTCGACCGAACTGGCCGCCGAGCGCGGCCGCTACAGCAGCTATCGCGGCTCGCTGTGGGATCGCGGCATCCTGCCGATCGACTCGCTGAACCTGCTGGCCGAAGCTCGCGGCGGCTACGTCGACGTGGACCGCTCGTCGTCGCTGGACTGGGACGCGCTGCGCGCCAAGATCGCCCGCGACGGCATGCGCAACAGCAACTGCGTGGCGATCGCGCCGACCGCGACGATCTCCAACATCATCGGCGTGGACGCATCGATCGAGCCCTGCTTCGGCAACCTGTCGGTGAAGTCCAACCTGTCGGGCGAGTTCACCGTGGTGAACGAGCACCTGGTCCGCGACCTCAAGAAGCTGGGCCTGTGGGACGACGTGATGGTGATGGACCTCAAGCACTTCGACGGTTCGCTGCGCCGCATCGACCGCGTGCCCGAGGAACTCAAGCACCTGTACGCGACCGCGTTCGAGGTGGATCCGGTGTGGCTGGTGGAAGCGGCCGCGCGTCGCCAGAAGTGGATCGACCAGGCGCAGAGCCTGAACATCTACATGGCCGGCGCGTCGGGCAAGCGCCTGGACGAGACCTACAAGCTGGCGTGGCAGCGCGGTCTGAAGACCACCTACTACCTCCGCACGATGGGCGCGACGCACGCCGAGAAGAGCACCGTGCAGAACGCCGGCCAGCTCAACTCGGTGAGCAGCGGTGCTGGCGGCTTGAGCGCGGCACCGGCCGCGGCCGCGCCGATTTCCGTCGCTCCGGTCGCTGCGATCGTGGCATCGGCGGCACCTGATCTGGGCAGCGCGACGCCGGCCACCGACGTCACGTTCTGCGCGATCGACGATCCGGGTTGCGAGGCCTGCCAGTAAGTCGAAACAGGAGGTGTCGACGCCGTGCGCCGACACCTCCGACGCTCGCGATGCGAGTGTTCATCGATGTTTGCGGCGATCGGCGGTTTTCTCCGCGACGCCCGCGAGCGATCGATGAATGCTTGGAACGACGCCCCGCCGCGCTCATCAGGAGGCGCGCCGCACACGGTCCCGCGCAGCCAATGCGATGCGGACCAGCAACAGCGAAGCGGCGTCAAAGTCAAGAAGTCCTTTGTGTTTGAACACAACACTCCGATAATCCGCGACCATAGGAAGACCACCATGCTGGTTTGGGAAGAAGACCGTAAGCCTTCGAGCAACGCGCCGCAGTCGGGCGCATCGATCCACGCAGCGACGCACGCCGTCGCGCGTGATGCCGCCGCCTCCGCGGCCGGCTCGGTGTCCTCTTCGAATGCGTCGACGGGCGATGCGAGCGAGCGCCGTGTGAACGTCGCCGACAAGCGCATCATCAACGGCCAGACCGACGTCAACCAACTGGTGCCGTTCAAGTACAAGTGGGCGTGGGAGAAGTACCTCGCCACCTGCGCGAATCACTGGATGCCGCAGGAAGTGAACATGTCCCGCGACATCGCGCTGTGGAAGGACCCGAACGGTCTGACCGAGGACGAGCGCCGGATCATCAAGCGCAATCTCGGCTTCTTCGTGACCGCCGACTCGCTGGCCGCCAACAACATCGTGCTGGGCACCTACCGCCACATCACGGCGCCCGAGGCCCGCCAGTTCCTGCTGCGCCAGGCCTTCGAGGAAGCGATCCACACGCACGCGTACCAGTACATCGTCGAATCGCTGGGCCTGGACGAGAGCGAGATCTTCAACGCCTATCACGAGGTGCAGTCGATCCGCGACAAGGACGAATTCCTGATCCCGTTCATCGACGCGATCATGGATCCGAACTTCGTCACCGGCACGCCCGAGACCGACCAGACGCTGCTGAAGTCGCTGATCGTCTTCGCCTGCCTGATGGAAGGCCTGTTCTTCTACGTCGGCTTCACGCAGATCCTGGCGCTGGGCCGCCAGAACAAGATGACCGGCGCGGCCGAGCAGTACCAGTACATCCTGCGAGACGAGTCGATGCACTGCAACTTCGGCATCGACCTGATCAACCAGATCAAGCTCGAGAACCCGCACCTGTGGACGCCTGAATTCCGCGCGGAGATCAAGGCGCTGTTCCAGAAGGCCGTG
>JBCNPQ010000049.1:0-2708 GCA_039593255.1 Roseateles sp. | reverse complement strand
ACACGCACGAAGCGGGCACGCTGACGGCCGGGCTCTACATCGATTGCAGCGGCTTCCGCGCCCGGCTGATCGGCGAGGCGCTGGGCTCGCCATTCAGCTCGATGCGGGACGTGCTCTTCGTCGACCGAGCGCTGGCGATGCAGGTGCCGTATGCGCGGCCCGACGCGCCGATCGCCTCGTACACGATCGCGAGCGCGCAGGAGAGTGGCTGGATCTGGGACATCGGCCTGCAGGAGCGCCGCGGCATCGGGCATGTCTACAGCAGCCGCCATTGCGACGACACCGATGCCGAACGGGCGCTGCGCCGCTACATCGGTCCGGCCGCCGACGATCTGTCGCCGCGCCGGCTCACGCTGGACATCGGCTATCGCGAGACGCAATGGGTGAAGAACTGCGTCGCGGTGGGCCTGGCGGGCGGGTTCCTGGAACCGCTGGAGTCGTCAGGCATCGGACTGATCGAGACCGCCGCCTACCTGATCGGTCAGCTGTTCCCGTTCAACGGCGACACCGCGCCGGTCGCGCGCCACTTCAACGCGTTCATGAAGGAGCGCTACGCGCGCATCGTCGACTTCATCAAGCTGCACTACGGCCTGACGCAGCGCACCGATACCGCCTTCTGGCGCGACAACGCCGATCCGGCGTCGTTCACCGAATCGCTGAAGGAGAAGCTGGCGATGTGGCGCTGCCGGCCACCGCAGCGGCTGGACTTCATCACCGACGTCGAGATGTACCTGCCCGCGAGTTGGCAGTACGTGCTGTACGGGATGGAATTCAAGACCGAGCCCGGCGCCTGGATGGCGCCGCTGAACCGCGGCGAGGAGGCGCGTCGGGAGTTCGCGACGATCGCGCAGCTGGGGGCCCACGCGCTGAGGGACCTGCCGCCGCATCGGACCTTGATCGAGCAGATCCTCGCGCGCTCGGATCGGCGAGCCGCCTGATCGGCGGCGCGGTTCCTCCGTCCGCTCAGCCGGCCTTCTTGGCGCGCGGCGCCGCCTTGGCGCCCAGCACGGCGGTGGAGTCGCGCACGACCAGTTCATGCGGCAGCACCCGGTGCTTGGGCCTGGCCGAAGCGGCGGCGCCCGCGTCGCGCGGCGCGCCGATCAGCAGGTCCACCGCGGCGCGCGCCATGTCGTCCATCGGCTGGCGCACCGTGGTCAACGGCGGCCAGACACGCGCCGCCGCCGGCGTGTCGTCGAAGCCGGCGATCGAGAGGTCGCCCGGCACCGACAAGCCGAGCCGCTGCGCCGCCGCCAGCACGCCCAGCGCCATGTCGTCGTTGCTCGCGAACACGGCCGTCGGGCGCTGACGCCGGCTCAGCAGCTGGTAGGCGGCCTCGACGCCGGCGTCGAAGGTGAAGTCGCCCTGCACCACCAGGTCCTTGTCCAGGGCGATCTTGTGGGCCTTCAGCGCGGCCAGGTAGCCCTGGTAGCGGCGCTTGGACGCGACTTGGTCCTTCGCGCCCTTGATGATCGCGATCCGCGTGTGGCCGAGGCTGATGAGCAGGTTGGTGATCTCCTCGGCCGCGTGCACGTCGTCCATGCGGACGCTGGGATGGTCGGGCTCGTCGGCCGCGGGCGAGATCAGCACGCAAGGCGTGTGGCTCTCGCGCAGCGCGGACAGCACCTGCGGGTTGTCGCACAGCGGCGGGGTCAGGATCATCCCGTCCGGCCGCAGCGCGGAGACCATGCGGTCGACCTGCATCGGCAGGTCGGGAGCGTCGTTGTGGAGGGACTCGACCACCAGGTGGTAGCCGGCCTCGCGGCAGCGCAGCGTCGCGCCCTGCTGCACACCGCCGACGAAGGCCGCCGACGGGTCGTAGTACAGCAGGCCGATCAGGAACGAGCGCCCGCCCGCCAGGCTGCGGGCGGATTGCTTGGGGCGGTACTTGAGGTCGGCCACGACCTTCAGCACCGCCTCCCGCGTCTCGGAGTGGACGCCGGGCTCCTGGTTCAGCACCCGGGAAACCGTCTTGATGGAAACGCCGGCTTCGCGCGCGACGTCGATGATGGTGGCGGGTTTGGGTGGCGGCATGGCGGTCGGAAAAGCTGGCCCGACTGTGCCATATCGATGCGAGCAGCGCGGGACGTGCAGCACTTCCTGGATGAACCAATGAGAAAAGCCGGCTCGAGGCCGGCTTTTCGTATTTGGTGCCCAGGAGAGGACTCGAACCTCCACGGAGTTACCCGCTAGTACCTGAAACTAGTGCGTCTACCAATTCCGCCACCTGGGCTTTCAGGATTTGTCTTCGCGTCAACTGCGTTGCAGCGAAGAATTGGACTGTAGCATGGTTTTGGAATCTGGCAAGCAGTTCAGCCGCCCCAATCCACTTTTCCCAGTCGACCGTGCGGATCCCACAACATCTGTACGCGCCGCGCCCATTCCAGCACCCCGGGCTCCACCCGGGCCCAGTGCGCCCGGTACGCCGCCTGCAGCTGCGGCCCCACCCCGTGCTCCGCGCTGATCGAGCCGCCCAGCTCCGCCACCAGCGCATACAGCCCTTCGCGCAGGGCCAGCTCTTGCTCGGCGTGCCACGCGCCGGCCTCCACCGGCCACACCATGTTGAAGTGCATGCCGCCGTCGCCCAGGTGGCCGAAGTCCGCCAGTCTCAGTTGCGGGAACCGCTCCGCCAGCCAGGCCGCCCCGCGCTCGCGCAGGCGCATGAAGTGCCGCCGCGGCAGCGAGAGATCCAGGCCGATCACCTTGCCCTG
>JBCNPQ010000048.1:0-2822 GCA_039593255.1 Roseateles sp. | reverse complement strand
TTGTCGGCGTGCTTCATCTCTTCGATGGACTCGGCGTACTCGTGCTTGGCCAGCTTCTCGAAGCCCCAGCTCTTGAGCATCCGGTAATGCAGGAAGTACTGGTTGATCGCGGTGAGCTCGTTCTTCAACTGCGCGTTCAGGTACTCGATGACCTTGGCATCGCCCTTCATGTTCTTCTCCTGGAAATCGTACGGAATGGCGCGCATTGTCCTCATCCCTACGGCGAATGGGGACAAGACCCGCCCCCGCCGCTCTGCATGCGAAGTATTCGCAGGCCGCGCTCCCCTCTCGCCGGCTCGGATCCATCAAGAAAAAAGCGATCGCCGCGATTCTCGGTTGCTATTGCGAATCGTTCTCATTAAGATGCGTCGCATGAATGCCCATCACCACTCCCACATCGAAGCCCTGCAAGCCGTTGCGCTGGATGGCGCCCGGGTCGCCGCAGGTTCGTCGCGTGAAGCGGCTCCGCTGGTCCAGCGCCGGCGCATCAGCAGCCAGGCGCTGATGGGCAATGACCGCGAGGTCGAGATCGAGCATGCCGGCCAGCTCTACCGACTGCGCGTGACCTCGCTGGGCAAGCTGATCCTCACCAAGTGAGCTGGTGACCCGCCGAGCGGCGGCCGGCCGAGGACCGCCCGCCCGCTCGCCTCCCCGTTCCCTGACCCGAACCCGGCCGTCCGAGAGGACCGCCCGCACCAGCCCGCGCCGCGCCAGCCCGTGCGAGATCCAAGAACTACAAGGATTTCGACACCATGCAACTGCGCCCGACGCCCGTCGCGCTGGCCCTGTCGTTGGCATTCCCGCTGGCTGTCGCCCAGACGCCGGCTGCCACGAACCTGCCGACCGCCGAGGCCCCCCAGCCGCTCGGCGAGCTGACCGTCTCTGCGACCCGCACCGAACGCTCGATCGACGCGGTGCCCAACACGGTCACCGTCAAGAACCGCAAGCAGCTCGAGCGCCGCGATGCACGCGACCTCAAGGACCTGCTGTCCGAGGAGGTCGATCTCGACGTCAAGGCGACGGCGCCGCGCTTCACCGCCGCCGGCGCCTCCACCGGCCGGCCGGGCAACGAGGGCATCAACATCCGCGGCCTGGAGGGCAACCGCGTGCTGATGATGGTCGACGGCATCCGACTGCCGCAGAGCTACGCGTTCGGCGCGTTCGCGAGCGGCCGGGCCGACTTCGTCGACCTGAACAGCCTGTCGAGCGTCGAGGTGCTGCGCGGCCCGACCTCGACCTCCTACGGCAGCGACGGCCTGGCCGGCGCGCTGAGCCTGCGCACCCTCTCGCCGGAGGACCTGCTGGTGGACGGCAAAACCTTCGCCGGCTTCGCGCGCCTCGGCGCGGCGAGCGTGGACAACTCGCGGCAGGCGAGCGCCGCCGTCGCCTTCGGCGCGGGCGACTGGAGCAGTCTGCTGCAGGCCACCGTGCGCCGCGGGCACGAGACGAAGAACGAGGGCGAGAACGACGCGCGCAACGCCAACCGGACCAAAGCCAATCCCGCCGACGTCGACAGCCGCAGCGTGATGGCCAAGCTGGGCTATCGCATCAATGCGAACCATCGGCTGAGCGGCATCCTGGAGCATCGCGAGCGCAAGGTCGACACCGACGCGCTCAGCGCCATCACCGCGCCGCCGGCCAGCGGGACGCTGCCGACCACGGCGGTGCTGGGCCTTGCTGCGCGGGACAAGTCGGAGCGCACGCGCGCCTCGATCGAGCACCGCTACGAGGACCTCAACGCGGCCTGGCTGCAGCAGGCGACCACGCATCTGTATGTGCAGGACAGCGAGACCCGGCAGTTCTCCTTCGAGGACCGCAACGGCGCGGCGGACCGCACCCGCCTGGGCACCTACAAGGAGCGCTTGGTTGGCCTGAGCTCGCAGGCGCAGACGCAGCTCGCCAGCCAGCGGCTGAGCTACGGCGTCGACGTGAGCCGCAACACGATCGAGGGCGTGCGCGACGGCACCGTCCCGCCAGCGGGCGAGAGCTTCCCCAGCAAGCCCTTCCCCGACACGACCTACACGCTGGCCGGCGCCTTCGTGCAGGACGAGATCGAGGCGGGCGACTTCAGCCTCATTCCGGCGCTGCGCTTCGAGCATTACCAGCTCAAGCCGAAGTCGGCCGGCTACAGCGGCAACGCGGTCCCGCTCAGCGACCACGCGGTGACGCCGCGTGTCGGCCTGATCTGGCGCGCGCTGCCGTCGCTGCAGCCGTATGTGCAATGGGCGCAGGGCTTCCGTGCGCCGGCCCCCGACCAGGTCAACAGCGGATTCGAAAACCCGCTGCAGGGCTACCGGTCCATCGCCAATCCCGACTTGAAGGCCGAGCACTCGACCAGTTGGGAGCTCGGCCTGCGCGGACGCTTCGAGCAGGTCCTGCGCTGGCAGCTGAGCGCCTATGACAACCGCTATCGCGACTTCATCTCGCAGGAGCAGGTCAGCGGCTCGTTGACGCAGGCGGATCCGGCGATCTTCCAGTACGTCAACCTCGCCCAGGCCCGCATCAAGGGCGTGGAAGCGCGCGCGGTCTGGGAGCTGCGCCCGGGGCTGAGCCTCAACGCCGCCGTGGCCAAGTCGCGCGGCCACAGCCGCTTCAATGGCGAGAAACGTCCGCTGAACAGCGTCCAGCCGCTGCGCGGCCAGCTCGGCGTGCGCTACGAATCCGGCCCCTGGACGGCCAACGCCAGCTGGGTCCACAGCTCGGGCAAGAAGCCGTCCGACATCTACGTCGCGCCGCGCACGACCCAGTACGCGCCGTCCAGGTACGACGTCGTCGACGCGGGCGGCAGCTATCGGCTTTCGCCGACATGGACGCTGGCCGCC
>JBCNPQ010000047.1:0-2828 GCA_039593255.1 Roseateles sp. | reverse complement strand
GCCCTCGCCGACCTTGCGCAGCGCCTCGAACGGGCGGTCGCCGCCGATGCCGGCCTCGGCCATGAATTTGTTGGAGTCGGGATAGACGCAGATCTCGGGCTGCTCCATCGTGCTGATGGACAGGTATCTGATCGGCGCGTCCGAGGTATTGATGATGTGGTGCGGGTAGTCGGGGCCGGCGGGGATGAAGATCACGTCGCCGGCCTTGATCGGCAGCCGCTCGCCCGCCACGCGCAGCGTGCCGGCGCCTTCCAGCACGATGAACATTTCCTCCTGCGCGTGATGCAGGTGGTAGGGGCAGGTGGTCTTGCCCGGCTCGACGATGTCGTAGGACGCGCCGAGCTTCCTCGCGGCGGTGCCCCGCGCCAGCCGCGCATAGCGCGACTCGTACAGCGGCTCGCGCTTGAACGCGGTCAGCTCGACTTCATGGAAATTGCGGATCAGCTGGGCGGCGAGCGCCTGGGCGCGATCGTTCATGCTGGGGGTCTCCTTGCGCGACGACGGAACGGGCTCACTCGAACCCGGGATCGCAGGCTAGCGTGTCCCCCCGCCTTCGGCAAACCCAAGTCAATGACATGAGCGCGAGGGCTTCCTAGCATGCGGCTCTTCGATGTCGAAGCCGACCAGGCTCTTCCTCCACTCACCGCAGGAGTTCACCCATGCATTCGATTCAATTGATGGTGGCGTACGATCCGCGAATGAACCGCCCGCTGCAGATCCAAGCCGACTGGGACCCCGAGGCGTCGGTCTGGGTGGCCACGTCCGGGGACGTGCCGGGGCTGGCGGCCGAGGCGGACACGCTCGAGGCCCTCGAGGCAAAGCTGAAGGTGCTCGTGCCCGAGCTGCTGGAAGCGAACGGCCGTCTTCCCGACGGTCCGGAGCTATCGATGGAAGTGCTGGCGCGCCGCGTCAGCAGCACCCAGCTCCACCTGCGCTGAGCGCCCATGGGCGCCAGCTTCACGCCGGAGCTGGTCCGGATGCTCCGCGCCGCGGGTTGCCATTTCGAGCGCCGCGGCAAGGGCGACCACGACATCTGGTTTTCCCCGCTGAGCCATCTGCGCTTTCCCGTGGATCACCAGATCAAGTCCAGGCACCTTGCCAATGCGGTGCTGCGCCAGGCCGGCCTGGCCAAGCACTTCTGAAGCAGCCTCGCGGGCTCCGCGTCCGTCGCCGGGTTCAGGCCGACGCCACGCCGGCGACGTCGCCGTAGCGGTTCGGCGCGGTCGGCTGCACCAGCCAATACAGCACGACGAAGAAGCCGATGATCGGGATCAGGCTGATCAGCTGCCACCAGCCGCTGCGGTCGATGTCGTGCAGGCGGCGCGAGGCCGCGGCCAGCGACGGCACCAGCATCGCCAGCGAGAAGATCAGGCTCAGCACGTCGGAGAAGACGCCCAGCCCCACCGAGACCAGGACGATGAACAGCGCGAACCACCAGTACTCGGACCGGCTGGCGGTCCCGTTGAAGTCGGCGTACTTGCGCAGGCAGATCTGGATCGATTCTCCGAATGTCATGGCATCCCCCTCTCGTGTGAACATGTCGCCCCGGATCGGGGTCGGCGGATCGTAATGGCCTGCCACCGCCATGGCGATCCCTCGCAGGGAGGACGAAAGTCAGTTGGAATAACCCGCCTTCCTGCCGTGTTCATGCAATACCCCCCACCTGATCCCAACCCAGGAGACCCCGCATGACGAAGACCCTCAAGCTCACCGCCACCGTGCTGCTGATGGCCGCCGCCGGCCTGGCCGCCGCGCAGTCGGCACCCGCGACCGCCAAGGACGGCGCGCTGGTCGGCGCCAACGACATGACGCTCTACACCTTCGACAAGGACAGCGCCGGCAGCGGCAAGAGCGTCTGCAACGGCCCGTGCGCCACCAACTGGCCGCCGCTGATGGCGCGCGCCGAGGACAAGGCCTCCGGCGACTGGACCGTCATCACCCGCGACGACGGCTCCAGGCAATGGGCCTACAAGGGCAAGCCGCTGTACTTCTGGGCCAAGGACGCCAAGCCGGGCGACCGCACCGGCGACGGTATCAACCAGGTCTGGCACACCGCCAAGCCGTAACCCCGGCCCCGAGGTCCGCCCCGTCCATGTCCCTCGTCCTGGACGACGTGCTGCCGCTGCTGCCGCGGCTGCGCCGCCACGCGCGGCTGCTGTGCGGCGACTCGGCACGGGCGGACGACCTGCTCCAGGACACGCTCGAACGCGCGGCCCGCAAGGGCGCGCTGTTCCACGCGGAGCCCGGTCCCGAGCGGCTGGACGCGATGCGCAACTGGCTGCTGACGCTGATGCACCGCCTCTATCTCAACCAGCGGCGCGATGCCCGCGAGGCCCTGCACGACTCGCTGGACGACGAGGACACGCCGCAGCCGCTGGTCCATGAACCGCAGCAGCAGGTGGCCCTGCGCCTGGACCTCGAGCGCGCGCTGGCCGCGTTGCCGGCCGCCTCGCGCGAGATCCTGCTGCTGGTCTGCGTCGAGGAGCTCAGCTACCAGGACGCCGCCCAGGTGCTGGACGTGCCGGTTGGCACGGTGATGTCCCGGCTGTCCCGCGCGCGGGAGCGGCTGCGGCAGTCGATGAGCGGCGCCGCGCCGGCCCGGCCCCCGCTGCGGGTGGTGAAATGAGCGCCCCGCCATGACGCACGACGACCACGACCTCGACGACGCCACGCTCCACGCCTACGTGGACGGGCAACTCGACCCTTCCCGCGCCGCCGAAGTCGCCGACCGGCTGCTGCGCCATCCGCGCGCCGCGCAGCAGGTGCTGGCCTGGCGCGAGCAGCGCGAGGCCCTTCAGGCGCTGCATCGGGACTGGCTCGACGAACCG
>JBCNPQ010000046.1:0-3063 GCA_039593255.1 Roseateles sp. | reverse complement strand
CGCGCCCGGTCCAGGCCCGGCAGCGCGTACTGCAGCGCCTCGATCAGGCCCATGCCGATCACGTAGGCGGCGCGCTCGCGCGACGGCGGCTCCAGGCCCAGGTCGGCGGCGGCGGCCTGCATGCAGCGCACGATCAGCGCGGTGGAGTCGAACAGGGTGCCGTCCCAGTCGAAGACGATCAGGTCGAAGCGTTGAGGCATGGCGTCAGTGGGCGGGTCGTCAGGGCGCCGGGCGGCGCAGCGCGGCCAGGAGTGTCTCGCACTCGGGCGGCAGCGGCGCGTTCAAGGTCAAGGTCTCGCCGGTGGCGGGATGGATGACGCGCAGCTGGCGCGCGTGCAGGAACATCCGGTCGAAGCGCAGCGCACCCCGCGCCAGCGCGCGGTTGGCCTCGAAGTCGCCATATTTCGGATCGCCGACGATCGGATGGCCCTCATGGGCCAGGTGCACCCGGATCTGGTGGGTGCGGCCGGTCTTGATGGTGACGTCCAGCAGGCTGTAGCCGGCATCGTCCGGCGCCCGGCCCGCGAAGGCCTCCATCACCTTCACCAGGCTGATCGAGCGCTTGGCCTGGTCCGCCTGCGGATCGCCGGGATTCGGGACCGCCCGCACCCAGCGCTCGCCATCGCTGCCGACGAACTTGAGCAGCGGCACGTCCACCACCTTCTTCGACCTGGCCCAGGCGCCGCTCACCAGCGCCGCGTAGGTCTTGCCGGTCTCGCGATCGCGCAGCTGGTCTTGCAGATGCGTCAGCGCGCTGCGCTTCTTCGCGATCATCAGCAGGCCGGAAGTTTCCTTGTCGAGCCGGTGGACCAGCTCCAGGAACTTCGCCTGCGGTCGCGCGCGGCGCAGCTGCTCGATCACGCCGAAGCTGACGCCGGAGCCGCCATGCACCGCGACGCCCGCCGGCTTGTCGACGACGATCAGGTGCTCGTCCTCGAAGACGACCGGGAATTCGCGAGCGGGGATGGCGGGCTCGGCGGGCTTCTCCGCCAGCCGCACCGGCGGCACGCGGACGACGTCGCCCACTGCCAGGCGCGAATCGGCGGCGCAGCGGCCCTTGTTGATGCGCACCTCGCCGGACCGGATGATCCGGTAGACCAGCGTCTTGGGCGCGCCCTTGAGCTCGCGGATCAGGAAGTTGTCCAGGCGCTGGCCGGCGGAGCCGTCATCGACCGTCAGCAGCCGCACCTGCGCGGGAAGCGGCTCGGGCGCGGTCGGCGCCACGGGTGCGGGTGCCGGGACGCTGCGCGCCGCCGGGCGCGCGGCGCTGGGCGCGGCGCCCTTCGCGGGGCCCTTCCTGGCGGGGCCGGATCCCCTCGTGGCACTGCGGGCAGTCCCTGGGGCGGCCTTGCGGGCTTTAGCCCCTATAATGCTGCTTGCCACGTTTGCGTTGTAAGTATTTGATTTTTCTCATTTTACTCGGACGTGAGCGTTCGAGTCCGACGAGAACGTGGCATTGAGCGGCCATTGTGAGTAGGCTGCTCATTACTTTTGGTGATGCAACATCAGGTCATCGCGTCGAGTCCGCTTCCCAAAGCGAGCGGGCAGGCACGGGGGCCGGATGGCAGAGCAACGTCGTCAGAACCATTGCTCACGCGGTCGACCGCATCTTCGGATGTCGGCAGGCGGCGCGGGCAGCACAACAAGGTTTCACGACGTCAGCGCGGGGGCGCAAGTCCCGGCGCTGACGTCAGCACCCAGGCCCCGTTTCCGGATGTTTTCCTCGGTCTTTCCCACCCCCCGCCGCCTGCGAGCGCGTGTTGGCTTCGTCCACACGCCGGGCTCCGGCCGTGGTCGGGTCGCGCCTCAAGCGGCGCGCAGGCGGACCGGAACAGCCGACCCGGGGCCTGCGGCGCACGCGCCAACGCTGCAGCGCTGAACGGCCAACGCGCCGTTCAATTGCAGTCCAGGGCGATCCTTTCATTGGTTCTTTCGCGTTTCTCGTGCATCGGTCGAATCGCCCGCCGGTGAATAGCCGGCAGCGGTTCACTTGAAGATGCGCGCCAGCGGTCAAGCCCTGGCGTGGAGGAGAACTGATGAAACGCATGCTGATCAACGCGACGCAGCAGGAAGAGCGTCGCCTGGCCATCGTCGATGGACAGAAGCTGCTGGACTTCGAGACCGAGATCGAGGGCCGCGAGCAGCGCAAGGGCAACATCTACAAGGCGGTGGTGACGCGCGTCGAGCCGTCGCTGGAAGCCTGCTTCGTGGATTACGGCGAGGACCGCCACGGCTTCCTGCCCTTCAAGGAAATCTCGCGCCAGTACTTCCGGGACGGCGCCGACGTGCGCTCGGCCAAGATCCAGGACGCGATCAAGGAAGGCCAGGAACTGCTGGTCCAGGTCGAGAAGGAAGAGCGCGGCAACAAGGGCGCGGCGCTGACGACCTTCGTGTCGCTGGCCGGTCGCTACCTGGTGCTGATGCCCAACAACCCGCGCGGCGGCGGCGTCTCGCGCCGCATCGAGGGCGAGGACCGCGAGGAACTCAAGGAAGCGCTGGACCAGCTCGAATATCCCAAGGGCATGTCGCTGATCGCGCGCACCGCGGGCATCGGCCGTTCCGCCGCCGAGCTGCAGTGGGACCTGAACTACATGCTCAAGCTGTGGACCGCCATCGACGAGGCGGCCCAGGGCGGCAAGGGTGCGTTCCTGATCTATCAGGAGTCGTCGCTGGTGATCCGCGCGATCCGCGACTACTTCACCGCCGACATCGGCGAGATCCTGATCGACACCGACGACATCTTCGAGCAGGCCCATCAGTTCATGAGCCATGTGATGCCGGAGACGGCGCACAAGGTGAAGCGTTACCGCGATGACGCGCCGCTGTTCAGCCGCTTCCAGATCGAGCACCAGATCGAGACGGCCTTCAGCCGCACGGTGAACCTGCCCTCGGGCGGCGCCATCGTCATCGACCACACCGAGGCGCTGGTCTCGGTCGACGTGAACTCGGCGCGCGCCACCCGCGGCGGCGACATCGAGGAAACCGCCACCCGCACCAACCTGGAAGCCGCCGACGAGATCGCGCGCCAGATGCGCCTGCGGGACCTGGGCGGCCTGATCGTCG
>JBCNPQ010000045.1:0-3235 GCA_039593255.1 Roseateles sp. | reverse complement strand
CCGAGATCTCGGTGTTGATGTGCTCGACGGCCTTGAGCACGCCCTTGCCCAGGTAGCGCGACTTGTCGCCGTCACGCAGTTCGATGGCTTCGCGCGAACCGGTCGACGCGCCCGACGGCACGGCGGCACGGCCCATCACGCCGGACTCCAGCAGCACGTCGCATTCCACGGTGGGGTTGCCGCGGCTGTCGAGGATCTCTCGGCCGACGATGTCAACAATGGCGCTCATGGGAACAGTCTCCAGAAGTGAAAAAACTTGTCGGCGCGCATGGTGCCAGCAACGGGTTACCTGTGCTGAACAACCTGCGGCATGAAAGGGGGACGAACAGGAGGCTCGGGGGCCAGCCGCGGGCGCAGAACGCCAGGCGAAAAAAAGCCACCGGGCCGTGTCGCCCGTCTGGACGGGGAACTGGCGCGATGGCTCGTGCGGGGCATGACCGGGATCAGATGCCGTCCACGACCACCATGCGCATCACGCCGGCGTGCTCGCGCAGCGACTTCGCATGCTGGTAGGTCTCGGAATCGTAGAAGCGCCGGGCCGCCGCGCGGTCGGGAAACTTCAGCACGACCAGCCGGCTCGGCGCCCAGTCGCCTTCCAGCACCTCGATCGTGCCGCCGCGCACCAGCACCTCCGCGCCATGCTCCTGCATCGCCTTCGTGCTCCATTCGCGGTACTTGGCCATCTGGTCGGCATCGGTCACGGTCACGTCGGCAATGATGAAGGCGGGCATGGGCGGGGTCTCGGTCGTTGAGGACGGTCGGGGCGACGCGGGCCGGAGCGCTCAGGCCGCGGCGGGGGCGCTGACCTCGTGGCCGGCCTTGGCCTTGTGTTCCAGCGCGGCCTTGATGAACGCGATGAACAGCGGGTGGCCGTCCCACGGCGTCGACTTGAACTCGGGGTGGAACTGCACGCCCATGTACCACGGGTGCACATTGCGCGGCAGCTCGACGATCTCGGTCAGCTTCTCGCGCTGGGTGATCGCGGAGATCACCAGGCCGGCGTCCTGCAGCTGGTCCAGGTACTGCTCGTTGGCTTCGTAGCGGTGACGGTGGCGCTCGTTGACGACCGGGCCGTAGATCTCATAGGCCAGCGTGCCCGGCTTGACGTCCGAACTCTGCGCGCCCAGGCGCATGGTGCCGCCGAGGTCCGACTGGGCGGTGCGCTTCTGGATCGAGCCGTCCGCATCCTGCCATTCGTCGATCAGCGCGATCACCTTGTGCGGGGCGTCGGGTTCGAACTCGGTCGAGTTCGCGCCCTCCAGTTGCGCCTTGTGGCGCGCGTATTCGATGGTCGCGACCTGCATGCCCAGGCAGATGCCGAGGTAGGGCGTCTTGTGCTCGCGGGCGTACTGGGCGGCGAGGATCTTGCCCTCGACGCCGCGCTTGCCGAAGCCGCCGGGCACCAGGATCGCGTCGTACTTGTCGAGCTGCTTGACGTGCTCGGCATCCAGCGTCTCGGAGTCGACGTACTCGATGTTGACGCGGGCGTGGTTGTGGATGCCGGCGTGACGCAGCGCTTCGTTCAGCGACTTGTAGCTGTCCGACAGGTCGGTGTACTTGCCGCACATCGCGATCGTCACCTCGGTCTTCGGGTTCTCGACCTCGTTGACCAGCATGTCCCAGCGCTTCAGGTCGGTGGACTTGGTGTTGAGCTGCAGCTTGGTGCAGATCAGCTGGTCCAGACCCTGCTCGTGCAGCACGCGCGGGACCTTGTAGATCGTGTTCACGTCCCACATCGAGATCACGCCGTACTCGGGCACGTTGGTGAACAGCGAGATCTTCTCGCGCTCGTCATCGGGCACGCGGCGGTCGGCGCGGCACAGCAGCGCGTCGGGCTGGATGCCGATCTCGCGCAGCTTCTGCACGGTGTGCTGGGTGGGCTTGGTCTTGAGCTCGCCGGCGGCGGCGATCCACGGCACGTAGGTCAGGTGCACGAACGCGACGTTCGTGGGTCCCATCTTCAGGCTCATCTGGCGGGCGGCTTCCAGGAAGGGCAGCGACTCGATGTCGCCGACCGTGCCGCCGATCTCCACGATCGCCACGTCCACCGCGTCGGCGGTGCCGTGACCGGCGCCGCGGCGGATGAATTCCTGCATCTCGTTGGTGATGTGCGGGATCACCTGGACCGTCTTGCCGAGGTAGTCGCCGCGGCGCTCCTTCTCCAGGACCGACATGTAGATCTGGCCGGTCGTGAAGTTGTTGGAGCGCTTCATCCGCGTGGTGATGAAGCGTTCGTAGTGGCCCAGGTCCAGGTCGGTCTCGGCGCCGTCGTCGGTGACGAAGACCTCGCCGTGCTGGAACGGGGACATCGTGCCTGGATCCACGTTGATGTAGGGATCCAGCTTGATCAGGGTGACTTTGAGGCCGCGGGACTCGAGAAGGGCCGCGAGAGAGGCCGATGCGATGCCCTTGCCGAGGGAGGACACGACACCGCCGGTGACGAAGACGTACTTGGTCATTGTCTTGCAGCGCCTGATTGCGTCCGGATGCGTCGTACCGGACCTCAAAACGCCGTGGTGGTAAAGCGCGATTATAGCGACGTCGCCTTGCCCTTCATCTCGCCGATCAGCTCGAGCACCAGCCGGGCCGTGTCTTCGGGACGCTCGAAGGGGTAGAGGTGGGTGCCCTCGAACCAGCGGAACAGGTCCTTGGCGAGTGCCTTGGAGCCGGCAGCCGTGGCCTGGCGCAGTTCCTCGGATTGCGTGCCCGCGATGAAGGCCACCGGGCACTTCGGTGCGTGGCTTCTGAGGATGCGTGGCAGGTTGTGCGGCAGCGTGTTGTAGATGCGGGTCTCGACCTCGCGGGTGAAACCCAGTCGCACCTGGCCGTCGGCATGGTCGTCGAAGCCGCTGTCGATGTAGTCCTTCAACACGCGCGGATCCCAGCGTGCGAACTTGCCCTTGGCGGCGAAATGCGCATGCACGTCCTCGCGGCTGGGCCACTCGTAGCGGCGCTGGTGCGAGATCTTGCCGGGCGACACCTTCCTGATGAAGCCCGCGGACTTCGCCACCCGCAGGCTGTGTGCGCGCCAACCGTCGATGACCGGCGAATCGAGCATCACCAGCCCCTGGGCCAGCGCCGGCTTGCGGCAGGCCGCCAGCAGCGACAGCAGGCCGCCGAGCGAATGCCCGACCAGCATCACCGGTCCGGTCGGCTTCACCTGTTCCTGGATGAACTGCAGCAGCTCGTCGCGCAGGTGCGGCCAGTTGCTGGTGACCGGATAACGCGGATCGTG
>JBCNPQ010000044.1:0-3552 GCA_039593255.1 Roseateles sp. | reverse complement strand
CCGGGCCGGTGACGGCCGGGGAGGGCGACGACGAGGCGGTCGGCGCCGTGACGCTGGTCGGGCGGGGCGCGCTGGTCGAGCGGCTCGGCCAGTGGCTGGGCACGCGGGGTCTGGTGTTCGCGCGCGATGAGTCGGCCGACTGGAACGGCGTCGCGGTCGAGGGCCTGCAACTGCACATCACGCGCGGTCGCTGCGCCGCGCAGCTCGCGCACGAGCGCCGCCAGCCGGGACTCGCGGTGATCGACTGGCCGCTGGCACCGGACCGGATCGACGGGCTGGCCATGGCCTTCGCGCCACGGGTGGACGCCGCGTCGCGCGCACGGGCCGAAGCGCTGCTGCGCCGCCTCGGCTGGGAGCCGCTGGTGCTGCGCGATGTGCCGGGCCTGGTCGTCGCGCGCACGGTCGCGATGCTGGTCAACGAGGGCGCCGATGCCGTCTGGCAGGGCGTCTGCGACGAGGCCGGCGCGGACACCGCGATGAAGCTGGGCGTCAACTATCCGGCTGGTCCCTTCGAGTGGCTCGCGCTGCTGGGCGCGGACACCGTCGTCGATGTGCTCGACGGCCTGTTCGACGCCTGCCGCAGCGAGCGCTATCGGGTCAGCCCGCTGCTGCGCCACCGCGCGTGGGCGTGAGCGCCCCGTCCGACCGCGGATCGGGCCCGGCGATCAGGCATAAAAAAGCGACCCGCGGGTCGCTTTTTCGTCGGAGGCGGTGCCTGGAACACCGCGCGGCGCGGTGGCCTCAGAGCAGCATGCGCAGGTGGGCTTGCGCCTGCAGCAGCGGGGGCAGGCAGTGCTCGACCATCTGCTCCATGCTCATGCGGGTGGCGTGGACGCTGATGGCCATCGCGGCGACGGTGTCGCCCTTGTAGTTCTTCAGCGGCACGGCCACCGAGCGCAGGCCTTGCTCCAGCTCCTGGTCGATCAGCGCATAGCCCTGGGCGCGGGCGCGGGCGATCTCGATGCGCAGGCGCTCGGGATGGGTGATCGTGTGCGGGGTCAGCGCGCTCAGCTCCTGGCGGGCGATGAAGGCATCGACTTCCGCCTGCGGCTGCGCCGCCAGCAGCACGCGGCCGTTGCCGGTGCAGTAGGCCGGCACGCGGGTGCCCGGTTGCAGGGTCGGCGAGACCACGCGGCCGGCGCTCGTCGCCGAGATGCAGATCACATCGTTGCCATCGAGCACGCCGGCCGACGATGCTTCCTTCATCGCGTAAGCCAGCTTGTGCAGCTCGGGTTCGATGATGCGGGGCAGGCGCGCCGAGTGCATGTAGCTCTGGCCCAGGCGCAGCACCTTGGGGGTCAGCGCAAACATCTTGCGGTCCTGCGAGACGAAGCCCAGGTGGGTCAGCGTCAGCAGGTAGCGGCGGGCGGCCGCGCGCGTCAGGCCGGTGCGGCCGGCGACTTCGCTGATGGTCAGGCGGGGACGTTCCTGATCGAAGGCTTCGATCACGGCCAGGCCTTTCTCCAGGCCGGCAACCAGGTCGCGTTTCAGCGGACCGGTGCGGACTTCAGCTTCTTGGGGGGGGACGACCGCCTGAAGGGCGGTCAATTCATCATCGTGAGCTCGGGCAGCGGACATGGTGGGGAGGTGGTCGTGCGTTTGACGCCCAAATCTGCTGGGCGTAAGCAGGTGATGTCCAAAACTATAGGGACAACCCTGTGAAGAATGTTTGCCAGGGCAATTGTTTTGTTCCGCTATTCGCACCCTTGTGCATTAATTTGGTGCATTGATTGCGCAGAACGCCCCACCGCTTGCGTCAGGCGGTGTGGTCGGGCGGTCAGCGAGAAAAAGGTGCGCGGAATCGCGATCGAAGCGTCGCTAAGCAAGCCGTCAATAGTCAGACATCATGCCTGTGGCGCCACGCCCTACATATATGAGCGGTATGCGCCATCAAACTCGGTCAGTATCCCACGCGATGTGCGATTGGCGCCTACGTGGTCCTACCGGCGCCCATGACTATTTCTTTACCGCCCCCAACTTTTGGATATGGGCGGATCGCCACACAACGGCGGTCTGGGAAGACGCCGTGCACCAAAAAGAGGTCTGACAACTGCGCTGCCGGAGAAAAATAGTCTGACTAATTGAAAACGGCCGCGCCGAACTGATCGGACGCGGCCGTTGACCGGCGCGAGACCCGCGCTCCGCGCGCGGGCGAGAAGCTCAGACGCGCTCGACGACCACCGCGATGCCCTGGCCGACGCCGATGCACATCGTGCACAGCGCATAGCGGCCGTTCGAGCGATGCAACTGGTTGATCGCCGTCATGACCAGCCGGGCGCCGCTGGCGCCGAGGGGGTGGCCCAGCGCGATCGCGCCCCCGTTGGGGTTGACCCGCGGATCGTCGTCGTGCAGGCCCAGGTCGCGCAGCACCGCCAGGCCCTGCGCGGCGAAGGCCTCGTTCAACTCGATCACGTCCATCTGCGCGAGCGTCAGCCCGACCTGCGCCAACACCTTGCGGGCCGCCGGCGCCGGGCCGATGCCCATGATGCGCGGCGCCACGCCCGCGGTGGCCATGCCCAGGACCCGCGCCCGCGGGGTGAGCCCATGCCGGGCGATCGCCGTCTCGCTGGCCATCAGCAACGCGCAGGCGCCGTCATTGACGCCCGACGCGTTACCAGCGGTCACGCTACCGTCCGGTCGGACGACGCCTTTCAGCCGGGCCAGGGCTTCCAGGCTGGTCTCGCGCGGGTGCTCGTCCTGACGCACGACCACCGCCTCGCCCTTCTTCTGGGGAATCGTGACCGGACAGATCTCCGCGTCGAAGAAACCGCTGCGCTGCGCAGCCAGCGCCTTCGTCTGGCTGGCCAGCGCCATGCGGTCCTGCGCCTCGCGCTCGATGCCGAAATCGACGGCGACGTTCTCCGCGGTCTCCGGCATCGCGTCGACGCCGTACTGGGCCTTCATCTTCGGATTGATGAAGCGCCAGCCGATGGTCGTGTCGTAGATCGCGTTCGCCCGCGAGAAGGCGCTTTCCGCCTTGGGCATCACGAAGGGCGCGCGGCTCATGCTCTCGACGCCGCCGGCGATCAGCAGCTGCGCCTCGCCCGCGCGGATCACCCGGGCCGCGGTGCCGACGGCATCCATCCCGGAGCCGCACAGGCGGTTCAGCGTCACGCCTGGCACGCCGATCGGCAGGCCGGCCAACAGCGCCGACATGCGCGCCACGTTGCGGTTGTCCTCGCCCGCCTGGTTGGCGCATCCATAGAACACGTCATCGAGCGCTTCCCAATCCAGCGACGCCTGGCGGGCCATCAGGGCCTGGATGGGCACCGCCCCCAGGTCGTCCGCCCGGACCGTCGACAGGGCGCCGCCGTACCGCCCGAAAGGGGTGCGCTGCGCATCGCAAACAAAGGCATGCATGAAAGTCTCCTGAATATTTATGAGAATGCGGGCTGCGCGGGATCATAGAGGCCCTCCGGAAAAACCCGTGACAAGTTGCACGCTCACTCCGCGATCATGCGCGGCGCCGCGCGGTGGACGCGCTTTTCATTTAAGTTGTGCCCCTGGGCAGCCGAAGCTGCTGACGAAGGCGCCTGAACCGGGCGCGGAACT
>JBCNPQ010000043.1:0-3971 GCA_039593255.1 Roseateles sp. | reverse complement strand
GGCAACTCGACGCTGGCGCAGCTGCGCCGCAAGAACGGCCGCGACAAGCCGTTCAAGGTCAGCTACTTCGCCGTCGGCAACGAAGCGTGGGGCTGCGGCGGCAACATGACGCCGGAGTACTACGTCAACCAGTACCGGCAGGTCGCCACCTTCCTGAAGACGCCGGACAACAACCGTCCCAAGTTCATCGCCAGCGGCGGCAATGCCAACGACACGCGCTGGACGGAGGTGCTGTCGACGCAGAACATCAAGTTCAACTTCGACGCGATCGGCCATCACTACTACGTGTTCCCGAGCGGCAAGTGGGAAGGCAAGGGCTCCGCCGCCGGCTTCAGGGAAGACGAGTGGATCTCGCTGCTGTCCTACACGCAGGACTTCGAGAAGACCGTCGCCGCCAACATCGCGATCCTGGACAAGAACGATCCGCAGAAGCGCATCGGCCTCTACCTGGATGAATGGGGCAGCTGGTACGACCCGGAGCCGGGCACCAATCCGGGCTTCCTGGTCCAGCGCAACACGCTGCGCGACGCGGTGCTGGCCGCCCTGCACTTCCACATGTTCCATGCGCATGCGGACCGGGTGCACATGACCAACATCGCGCAGATGGTCAATGTGCTGCAGGCCATGATCCACACCGACAAGACCCGCATGGTGCTGACGCCGACCTACCACGCCTTCGCGCTGTACACGCCCTTCCAGGACGCGACGACGCTGCCGGCGACGCTGAGCGGCAATCCGGAGTACGCGCTGGCCGGCAAGTCGCTGCCGGCGGTGAGTGCCTCGGCGGCGCGCGGCAAGGACGGCAAGCTCTACCTGGCGCTGATCAACGTGAACCCGCGCGAAGCGCAGACGGTGAAGCTGGCCGTGCAAGGCGCCGCCGCGCGCCGCGCCGTCGGCCAGGTGCTGAGCGCCGAGGCCATGGACAGCGAGAACACCTTCGCCAGGCCCGAGGCCGTCAAGCCCAAGCCCTACGAGGCGCAGGCCCGGGACGGCGCGCTGAGCCTGCCGCTGCCGCCCAAGTCCATCGTCGTCGTCGCGCTGGAGGGCTGAGCATGAGCCTCCTCAACCGACGCGCCCTGCTCGCGCAGGGCGGCGCGGCGGCGCTCGTCCTGACGGGATGCGGTGGCGGTGGCGGCGGGTCGTCCGGCGTCGACGTCAGCGCGGCACCGACACCGGCGCCGAGCCCCGCCCCCGCCCCCGCCCCCGCACCTGCCCCCGCACCTGCCCCGGCCCCGGCGCCCGCTCCGGCACAGGCCGCGATCCCGTTCACCGAGATCTCGGTGCACGATCCGTCGGTGATCCGCGTGGACGGGACCTTCCATGTGTTCGGCTCGCACCTCTCTGCCGCGAAGACCGCCGATCTCATGAACTGGACGCGCGTCGCGGATGGCGTCAACGATGCCAACCCGCTCTTCGACAAGGTCACGACGGCGCTGGCCGACACCTTCGCCTGGGCGCAGGTCACCGACCTGTGGGCGCCGGACGTGACCCGGCTCGACGACGGCAAGTTCCGCATGTACTACTGCGCCTGCAAGGGCGATTCGCCGCGCTCGGCGCTGGGCGTGGCGGTCGCGGACGCGGTCACCGGTCCCTACGTGAACCAGCAGATCCTGCTGAAGTCGGGCCAGTGGGGACTGCCCAGCGAGGACGGCACGATCTACGACGCCACCGTCCATCCCAACGTGGTCGATCCGAACGTCTTCAAGGACGCCACCGGTCGGCTCTGGATGGTGTACGGCTCGTACTCGGGCGGCCTGTTCATCCTGGAGCTCGACAAGACGACCGGCCTGCCGCTCGCGGGCCAGGGCTACGGCAGGCACCTGATGGGCGGCAACCATGCGCGCATCGAGGGCGCCTATGTGCTCTACAGCCCCGCCTCGCAGTACTACTACCTGTTCTGCAGCTTCGGCGGCCTGGACGCCAACGGCGGCTACAACCTGCGGGTGTCGCGCTCGCGCCATCCCGACGGTCCGTACCTGGACGGACGCGGCACCGACATGGCCACCGTCAAGGGCGCCACGGGCACGCTGTTCGACGACGCGAGCATCGCGCCGCACGGCCAGAAGCTGATGGGCGGGCACCAATGGAGCCTGGCCGCCGGCGCGACGGGCACGCCGCCGGGCTACGTCTCGCCGGGGCACAACTCGGCGTACTTCGACGCGACGACCGGGCAGTACTTCCTGATCTTCCACACCCGCTTCCCGGGCACCGGCGAGCTGCATCAGGTGCGGGTCCACGAGATGTTCCTCAATGCCGACGACTGGCTGGTCGTCGCGCCCTTCCGCTACGCGCCGCTGTCGCTGGCGACGCCGGCCGTGGCGGCCGCGATCAGCGCCGCGGAGGCCGCCGGCAGCTACCAGCTGATCAACCACGGGCTCGACATCACGGCGGTGTCCAAGACCTCGGTCGCGGTGAGGCTCGGCAGCGACGGCACGGTCAGCGGTGGCGCCAGTGGCACCTGGACGCACCAGGGCGACAACCGCGTCCGCCTCATGCTGACCGGCAGCGGCACCGCGGGCGGGACCTTCGCCGGCGTGCTGTCGCGGCAGTGGAACGCCAACGCGGGCGCCTTCGTCGTGAGCGTCACTGCGCAGTCGAGCAGCGGTGTGTCGCTCTGGGCCGCGCGCACGGGGGACTGATGCGACGCGACTTCCTGCGGCAGTGCCTCTGCGGCGTGGCGGGGGCGGCACGAGCGGCCACCGGCGGCCCGGGCCGCGCGCTCCTCGGTCCCGCCTTCGGCGCGTTGCTCGCGACAGACGCGATGGCCCAGGCCGGTGCGTCCATGGAACCCGCCACGGCGGACGCCGCCGCCACCGGCATCCGGCACAACGCGACGAAGGCGACCTCGACCGCCTCGCGCATGCCGCTGTCGCAGGTGCGACTGCTCGACGGCCCGCTGAAGGCCGCGCAAGACGTCGACCAGCGCTACCTGATGGCGCTCGATCCGGACCGGCTGCTCGCGCCCTTCCGTCGCGAAGCCGGCCTGCCCCAGCCCAAGCCGTCCTACGGCAACTGGGAGAGCAGCGGGCTGGACGGTCACATGGGCGGGCACTACCTGTCGGCGCTGGCGATGATGACGGCATCCACCGGCGACGAGCGCGTGCATCGCCGGCTCGTCGAGGTGCTGCGCGAGCTGCGCCGGTGCCAGCTCGCCCATGGCGATGGCTACCTCGGCGGCATCCCCGATGGCAAGGCCGCCTGGCGCGAGGTGGCACGCGGCGAACTCAAGGTCGACAGCTTCTCGGTCAACGGGCGCTGGGTGCCCTGGTACAACCTGCACAAGACCTTCGCCGGCCTGCGCGACGCCTGGCAGTTGACGCAGGAACCGCTCGCGCGCGAGATGCTGATCGACCTCGGCGCCTGGGCGCTGGGCCTGCTCGAACCGCTGAGCGATGCGCAGCTGCAGGAACTGATGCGCGCCGAGCACGGCGGCATGAACGAGGTCTTCGCCGACATCGCCGCGATGAGCGGCGGCGCGCGCTACCTGCGCCTGGCCGAGCGCTTCTCCCACCGGGCGATCCTGGACCCGCTGCGCGAGCCGCGCGACGCGCTGACCGGCCTGCATGCCAACACGCAGATTCCGAAGGTGATCGGCTTCGCCCGCATCGCCGAGGAACGGGACCCGGGCGCGGCGGACAAGGACTGGCTGGCACCGGCACGATTCTTCTGGACGACGGTGCGCGAGCGTCGCAGCGTCGCGATCGGCGGCAACAGCGTCAGGGAGCATTTCCATCCGCTGACCGACTTCCAGCCGATGCTCGAGGAGGTGGAAGGTCCCGAGACCTGCAACACCTACAACATGCTCAAGCTCACCGAGCTGCTGCATGCCCACGCGGTGGACGATGAGGAGCGGGCGCGCCATGCCGACTACTACGAGCGCGCGCTGTTCAACCACGTGCTGGCCTCGCAGCATCCGGCGGGCGGCTTCGTGTACTTCACGCCGATGCGGCCCAACCACTACCGGGTGTACT
>JBCNPQ010000042.1:0-4058 GCA_039593255.1 Roseateles sp. | reverse complement strand
TGTTGTGGTTGTAGGCCAGCGTGTACTGGCCGCGTCCCGCGCGGCCCCAGTCCTGCTGCCAGGTGCTCACGACATCGACGCCGCGGGTGCGCGTGTCCAGCGCGTTGGTGAAATAGCGCCCCGCGCTCACCAGCACGCCCTGTGCGGCGAGCTGGTCCCGCAGCGCGGTCGGCAACGAGAGGTTGGCCGACAGCAGGATGCGGTCGTCGATGTCGATCTGGTAGACGTCCACCGTGGTCTGCCACTGCGCCAGCGGCTGCAGCAGCAGGCCCAGGCTGAGGTTGCGGGACTTCTCCGCCTTCAGCGGTTTCGCACCCAGGGCAGCTGCCGCGGCGGACTCGACCGGGAAGGTGCCCGCTTCCACCAGCGCGCCGTTGATCAGGTTGGTCGAGGTGGTGGCGAAGAACTGCTGCGCCAGCGACGGCGCGCGGAAGCCGGTCGACACCGTGCCGCGCAGCGCCACGGCTGGCGACCAGGCATAACGGCCCGACAGCTTCGCCGAAGTCGCGTTGCCGAAGTCGTTGTAATGCTCGGCCCGCAACGCGGCCGAGGCGCTGAAGGCCTGCGTGACGCGGCCTTCCAGGCTCGCATAGGCCGCGAGGTCGTGGCGCGCATGCGCGCCGGCGTTGCCAGGCTGGAAGCCGGGGAAACCTGACGCACCGCCGTTCTGGTACGAGGCCGGCTCGCCGGCGTCGATCTCGTAGCGCTCGCGGCGGGCCTCCGCGCCCACGGCCAAGGTCCACGGCGCGGCCAGGCCCAGCTCGAGCTCGCGCGACAGGTCCAGGTTGAGCACCGTCTGCTGGTTGCTCAGCCGGCCCGCGTCGAAGCGCGTCGGACTGGCATTGCCCAGCGCGTAGTTCGCGGTGTGGGTCACGTCGATGTCGAAGCGGTTGCGGCCATGGTTGAGGCTCGCATCCCACGACCAGCCGGCGAGTTCGCCACGCAGGCCGGCGATCAGGCCGACGTCGACGCTGGTGCTGCGCTGCAACGGGAGGAAGCCCTCGGGATACAGGCCGGCGACGTTGTTGGCCACGGCGGTGGCGCGGGTGCGCCAGAAGGCGGCGGACACCGTGTCGCGATGGCTGAGCGTGGCCACGGCATAGGCCTGCAGCGCACCGGCCAGGGGCAGCTCGGCGTTCAGCACGGCGGCCTGCTGGTGGCTGTCCGGGTCGCCGAGCCGGTTGTTGACCTGTCCGAAACGCGGCTCGGTCGCCGCCTCGCGGGTGTCGACACCGGCGCGGTTGGTGCGCTGCTGATGGCGGTTCTCGAGCGCGAAGCGGATCCATCCGTCCTGTCCCAGGGCGAACCCGGCGCTGGCGGCCTCGGTATGCCGGAAGCCGTCGCCGGCGTCGGTCTGGCCGAGTTCGGCGTTGACGCTGCCGCCGCGCGCGCCCTTCTTCAAAACGATGTTGATGACGCCGGCGATCGCGTCCGACCCGTACTGCGCGGCGGCGCCGTCGCGCAGCACCTCGATCCGCTCGATCGCGGCCAGCGGGATGGTGTTCAGGTCCACCGGCGCGGAACCGCGACCCTGCGTGCCATTGATGTTGACCACCGCGGTGGTGTGGCGGCGCTTGCCGTCGATCAGCACCAGCGTCTGGTCGGGCGAGAGCCCGCGCAGCTGCGCGGGCCGCACCGCGTCGGAGGCGTCGGTCAGCGAGGGGCGCGGGAAATTCAACGACGGCAGCAGCTGCCCCAGCGCCGTGGCGAGCTCGGTGGTGCCGGTGCGCTGCAGGTCGGCGGCGCTGAGCACATCGACCGGAGACTCCGATTCCGCGACCGTCCGGTTCACGCGACGCGTGCCGGTGACGACCACCTGCTGGAGCTGGTCGGAGGCCGAGCCGATGGCGGGCGAGGCGGTGGTCGCCTGCGCTTGGGCGGGCGGCGCCAGACTGGCGGCCGCGGCCAGCGCGATGGCATTCAGCGGGATCGAGGCACGGAAGGACGGGGGCAGAGGCATGGCGGCTTTCGGGGACGGATCGGATGGGACAAACCCATAGCCTGCGGCGGCCGGCGTGCCTGGCCAACGAAGGTCCGCGCGCAAGCTCATGCGAAGGCCGAGGTCGACAGCGCGAGGCGATGCCGCTCTTGGCCGGCAAGGCCTGGCACCGCCACCGGCCTCGACGCGCAAGGCCACGATCGGGCAGCCCGCGGAAACGCCGCTTCGCGCCCCGGCCCTGCTCAACGCGCCGGCGCCTCCCGCTCGCCCCAGCCGGGATGGATCAGCGCGAAGGTCTCATGGTCGCGCCACGCCCCGTCGATGAACAGGTAGCGCGGGCTGAAGCCCTCGCGCCGGAAACCCAGGCGTTCCAGCACGCGGCGGCTGCGCGCGTTCTCCGGCCTCACCGACGCTTGCACCCGATGCAGCGACACCGCCGGTCCGAAGGCCTCGTCGAGCAGGCACCTCAGCGCCTCCTGCATCAGGCCGACGCCGACGCAGGACTGGTCGAGGCTGTAGCCCAGCATCGCGCTCTGGAACACGCCGCGCACCACGTCGGAGAGCGCGCATTGGCCGATCACGCGATCCGGTGCCTCGTGCAGCGACAACCAGAAGCGCCAGATCGTGCCGGCCTCAAAACCGGCCTCCTCGCGCGCCAGGCGGGCACGCGTGGGCTCGAGGTCCCAATGGTCGGCCGGCCGCGTCGGATCCCAACGCGCGAAGTATTTGGCGTTGCGCGCCTGATAGTCGATCGCGGCCTGGGCGAGCGCGGGCGTCGAGGCCCGC
Organism: Roseateles sp.; assembly: GCA_039593255.1. Classification (GTDB taxonomy): domain Bacteria; phylum Pseudomonadota; class Gammaproteobacteria; order Burkholderiales; family Burkholderiaceae_C; genus Roseateles. Next base: position 1,333 of record JBCNPQ010000042.1, on the reverse strand, counting down.
ATCAACAGCCGGTCCGTGCGCATCTGCGTGGGCGGCGAGCCCGCGCGGCGGTCCGTCATGAGCGAGTGGGAAGGCATCGCGCCACTGTAGTCCCGCGCCACCTGACTGACCGACGACCCATCGCCCAAGCGGGCAGCGGGTTGCCTCACGCCGGCCCGCCACCCAAAAACTCGCCGCCTTCGTGACATTGTTCGCTGGATTGTTGTAGTCGTTCCACTACAAAATCGACGAAACACTACAACGCAATGGCGTCCGCTTCCCGCGATGCACGCCGTCCGTTGACACCCGGCGCGCGGCGCCAGGAGACGAGGCGCAGTTGATGACTTCAGGATCCCGACCTCCCGCCGCGGAGGACAGCCCGCCACGAGCGGGGCGGCACGCCGTGCTGGCCGACAGTCGGTTCGCGGACGACGACACCTGCTTCGCCCTCTCCGCCTTCGCCGACTCGCCCGACCCCGCCGCGCACGAGGATGCCTCGACGTCCTCGACCGTGATCGCGCTGGTGGGCTGGCCCCAGTTGCGCCGGCTGCCCGCCGCGCAGCAGGTCGACATCGCCCGGATCTGCGCGTTGCTGGCGCATTCGCCATCGGCCAGCTTCCTCATCCATCGACGACTGGATCTCCCGGTGGCGACCGTGCGGGCCTCGCTCCGCGAACTGCGCAACCAGGGATGCCTGCGCGCGGCCGGACGGGCCGTGGCGGCGGCGTCCCCGACGCCTGGCACCGAGGAGCCGGTGCGCGCCGACAGCCTCTGGAGCAAGCTGCTCAGGCGGCTGAGGAGCTGAGGATGGAAAGCCGGATCCTGTTGCTCGGCCCGGTCCGCGCCGGCAAGACCACCGCCATCCGCGCGATCAGCGACATCGACACGGTCGACACCGAGGTCCGCCCGTCCGACGAGGTGGCGCTGCTGAAGGCGACCACGACCGTGGCGATGGACCTGGGCGTGGTGCGGCTCGATGAACGGGACCGCATCGTCCTGTACGGCGCGCCCGGTCAGGAGCGCTTCGACTTCATGTGGGAGATCCTGCTGGAGCAATGCGAAGGCGTGCTGCTGTTGATCGACGACACCGCCCAGGATCCGGTGGCGGACCTGGCGCACTACTACGCGCTGCTGATGCGGCCCGGCCAGAAACGCCGTCCGTGGATGGTCGGCGTGACCCACTTCGACGGCCGGTCCGACCACGACCTCGCCCGCTACGACACCGTGCTGCGTCCGGCCCGAGCCGCCTGCGGCTGCCTGTCGTGTTCACCGCCGGTGCAGGCCCTGGACGCGCGCGACAGCGATGAGGTGCGGGCCCTGCTGATCGGGCTGGCCGCCATGCTGGAAGTCCAGC
>JBCNPQ010000041.1:0-7124 GCA_039593255.1 Roseateles sp. | reverse complement strand
GGCGGGCTGTGGGCGAAGAACGCGCTGGTGGGCAAGGTCGGCAGCGTGTTCGCCAGCACCGCCACCCAGCACGGCGGCCAGGAGACCACGCTGACCAGCTTCCACACGGTGCTGCTGCACCTGGGCATGGTGATCGTGGGCCTGCCCTACTCGGAGAAGCGCCAGATGACCCTGGACGAGACCACCGGCGGCAGCCCCTACGGCGCGACGACGATCGCCGGCGGCGACGGCAAGCGTCAGCCCAGCGAGAACGAACTGGCGATGGCGCGCTTCCAGGGCGAGCACGTCGCGAAGATCGCGGCGAAGCTGGCGGGCTGATCCGCCGATCGGCCGCGCCGCCGCGTCGGTTCCGCCGCCTCAGCCCAACGGCCAGCGCGCGAGGTCCACATGCCTGGACTGCCCCTGCAGGCTGTCCAGCAGCAGCACCTCCGACGCGGTCCAGCCGGGCACGAGGAAGGGTTGCGGCTCGACGGCGGCATCGTCGTAGAAGAGCGTGAGATGCGGCGTGAAGTGCGGATCGGTCCGCAGGCCCGCCGCATGGAGCCGCTCGCCGAGCGCGGCTCGCATCGCGCGGACGTCGTCCAGGCACGCGCCGCCGCTGAGCACCAGCGGCAGGTTGCGCGGCTTGCGGGTGAAGCTCAGCAACTGGTCGAAGTCGACGCGGACCGGCCCGTGCCGGAGCGCCGCGGCGGCGTTCTCCGCGAGTTGCCGGACTTCAGCCATCGCTGCGGCCTGGTCGGTCTCGTCGTCATACCAGCCGAGGTGGTGGAGCGTCACATGCAGGCGCTCCGTGCGGGGCGGGCGAATGCGCAGCCCGAAACGCCGCGCGATGTCGACCGAGAGTGCGCCCAGCCTCGCCGCGGTGGCCGGGTCGGGCCGCAGGCAGAAGAAGAGCGCGTGCACGGTCATTGGGCGTCAGCCTCCGAGGCGCGCTGCTCGCCCTGCTTCATCAGGTCCTGCACCTGGCGACCGACCGCCTCGGGTTGAGGCAGGCCCGATGCAGCGGCCGCGCCCGAGGACGTGGCGGACGCCGCGGGCGGGCGGGGCTTCATGGTTTCCATCTGCTTCTTCGCGATGAGCATCACGATGCTGAGCACGATCACGACGGCAAGAATGGACAGGGCGCTGCGCATGGGAAGGGTCCGGGAAACAAGGCGATGGCGGGAAGCATAGCCATGCGCGCGCGTCCTGGCGCCGGTGCTCGGCTCAGCGCAGGGCCGAGCCGACGCTCGGTCGCAGACGCAGGATCTGCGGCGCCCGCTCCTGCGCGTCACGCCAGCGCGAGTCCAGCGCGCGCCAGGCCGGGGCATGCCGACAGGCGCTCCAACGCAGGACCCAGTCATCCGCATCGGCGGCACGCGTCATCCAGACGAAGACCTTCTCGCCCTCACGCACCGGCAGTCGCGGGAAGTTGTTGGGCGAGCGCTCCGGGATGAAGCTGCCGATCACCGGCAGCCCGGCGGACTCGAGCGCCGGCGCGACCTCGCGCTCGAAGAAGCGCGCGAAGCCGTCCTCGGGGTCGGCGGGATCCTTCCAGAGGTAGCAGAGATGGACCAGCAGCAGGCCCGACCCGGCCGCGCCTCCTGCGCGCGCCGCTTTGCGCGCCAGGTCGATGCGCGCGGGGATCGAAGCTTCCAGCGGCGGGCGCAGCAGCAGCACGTTGTCGTTGTCGACGAGCAGCGGGTTGGCTTCGCCACGTCGGGCCTGCCAGACCGGGCCGGCGTAGAACGCTTCGAGGGTGCGCTCGCGTGCGGCCATGTCGTCGAAGCCGCGGATCCAGACGAAGCGGTCCGGGTCGTCGAGGTCGGCGAACTGGCCGTACAGCCGCATGCCCAGCGCTTCCTGCGAGTCGACGAAGGCCTCGTCGAACAGCCGCATGAAGCGGTCGCGCTCGCCCTTGACGATCTTGTACTGGCGCAGTTCGAAGACGGGGTGGCGATGGTCCATGGCGGGCTCCGTGATCGGTGGCATCGAGGGGATCGACCGATTCTGGGTAGCGGCGCTGACACGGCGTGTCAGCAAGCGAGGCGCGCCGGCGCTTCGGGGTGACCGCGATCAGCGACAGCGGCGCGAATGCCCCTGTCGATCCAGCGATAGAGAAATCGCGGCCACAAACGAACAAGGGCCCCGCAGGGCCCTTGTTCATCGACGCGAAGCGCTCATTCCCACTCGATCGTCGCCGGCGGCTTGCTCGAGACGTCGTAGGTGACGCGGTTGATGCCGCGGACCTCGTTGATGATGCGGCCCGAGCAGCGCTTGAGCAGGCTGTACGGCAGCTCCGCCCAGTCCGCCGTCATGAAGTCGCTGGTCTGCACCGCGCGCAGCGCCACCACGTAGTCGTAGGTCCGGCCGTCGCCCATCACGCCCACGCTCTTCACCGGCAGGAACACGGTGAACGCCTGGCTGGTCAACTCGTACCAGGTCTTGCCCGTCGCCTCGTCGCGGGTGTTGCGAAGTTCCTCGATGAAGATCGCATCGGCACGGCGCAGCAGGTCCGCGTACTCCTTCCTGACCTCGCCCAGGATGCGCACGCCCAGGCCCGGGCCCGGGAACGGATGGCGATAGACCATCTCCGGCGGCAGCCCCAGCGCGACGCCCAGCTCGCGGACCTCGTCCTTGAACAGCTCGCGCAGCGGTTCCAGCAGCTTCAGCCCCAGTTGCTCCGGCAGACCGCCCACGTTGTGGTGGCTCTTGATCGTCGTGGCCTTCTTGGTCTTCGTGCCGCCGCTCTCCACCACGTCCGGGTAGATGGTGCCCTGCGCCAGGAAAGTCGCGCCCTTGTGGCCGGCACCGCTGGCCTTGAGCTTCTCGGCCTCGGCCTTGAAGACGTCGACGAACAGGCCGCCGATGATCTTGCGCTTGCGCTCCGGATCGGTCACACCGGCCAGTTGGCCCAGGAACAGCTCGCTCGCGTCGACGCGGATCACCTTCGCGTGCAGCTTGCCCGCGAACATGTCCATCACCAGGTCGCCTTCGTTCAGGCGCAGCAGGCCGTGATCGACGAAGACGCAGGTGAGCTGGTCGCCGATCGCGCGATGGATCAGCGCCGCCGCCACCGACGAGTCGACGCCGCCGGACAGGCCCAGGATGACCTCCTCGTCGCCGACCTGCTCGCGGATCTTCTGGACGGCTTCCTCGATGTAGTCGCCCATGATCCAGTCGCCGCGGCAGCCGCCGATGTCGCGCACGAAGCGGGTGATGATCGCGGCGCCCTGCACCGTGTGCGTCACCTCGGGGTGGAACTGGAAGGCGTAGTAGCCCTTGGCCTCGTCGGCCATGCCGGCGATCGGGCAGCTCGGCGTCGACGCCATCAGCGTGAAGCCCGGCGGCAGCGCGGTGACCTTGTCGCCGTGGCTCATCCAGACCTTCAGCATCCCGTGGCCGTCCGGCGTCGAGAAGTCCTGGACGCCCGACAGCAGCTTGGTGTGGCCGTGCGCGCGGACCTCGGCATAGCCGAACTCGCGGTGGTCGCTCCACTCGACCTTGCCGCCGAGCTGCACCGCCATCGTCTGCATGCCGTAGCAGATGCCCAGCACCGGCACGCCCAGGTCCCAGACCGCCTGCGGCGCGCGCAGCTCATGGTCCTCGTAGGTCGACGCGTGACTGCCCGACAGGATGATCGCCTTGGGCGCGAACGAGCGGATGAAGTCGTCGCTGACGTCGTTGGGATGGATCTCGCAGTAGACGTGGGCTTCGCGCACGCGGCGCGCGATCAGTTGCGTCACCTGGGAACCGAAGTCGAGGATGAGGACTTTGTCGTGCATGGTCAGCTTCTAGCGATGCTTGGGAATTCGGTTGCGGACAGCGCGGCGGCGCTCATGCCTTGGCCGCGGCGGCTTGCGCCGGCGGCTCCATGTTGAAGTGGCGCCAGGCGAAGGCCAGCGAGGCCAGCTGCAGCAGCGCGCACAGGTAGAACGGGGCGCCGATGCGCCAGTCGGTCTTGGGCAGCTCGGCCACGAGCGCCATCAGGCCCAGGCCGGCGACCGGCGAGATCACCGCCATCAGGCTGTTGATCGCGGCCACCGCGCCCATCGTCTCGCCCTGCGTGCGCGCGTCGGCGGCGTTGGAGATCACTCCCTGCATCGCCGGGCCGGCGGCCACGCCGCAAATGTTCAGGAAGATCGCGCCGACCATCATCCAGGCCTCGGTCGAAAGGCCCCAGATCAGGTTGGTCGCCACCGAGGTCATCAGGCCGATCAGCACCAGGCGGCGCGGTCCGAGCCATCTCAGCAGCGGCTGCAGCAGCACGCCTTGCACCAGGACGGCCACCAGGCCGACGACGAACAGCGAGAGGCCGTTCTCCTTCGGGCCCCAGCCGAATTTGTGCTGGTTGTAGAGCACCCAGCTGGTCTGGATCACCAGTTGCGCCAGGCCGGAGCAGGCGATGACGTAGATCAGCGGCCCGACGCCGCGCAGGCTGCGCAGCCGGCCCAGCGCGGCGAACGGATTGGCCTTGCGCCAGTCGAAGGGCCGTCGGTGCTCCGGCGCCAGCGATTCGGGCAGCACGAAGAAGCCGTACAGCCAGTTCAGCAGCGCCAGCGTGCCGGCGACATAGAACGGCAGGTGCAGGTCGATCGCGCCGAGCAGCCCGCCCATCACCGGACCCAGGATGAAGCCCATGCCGAAGGCCGCGCCCAGCAGGCCGAAGCGCCGGGCGCGTTGGGCGGGCGGGGTGATGTCCGCCACATAGGCGTTGGCGACGGCCGCATTGGCCTGCATCGCGCCGGAAAACAGCCGGACCACGACCAGCATCCACAGCGCGTTGGCCATGGCCGTCACGAAGAAGCTCAGCGCGAGCCCGCTGAAGCCGACCAGCATCACCTTGCGGCGACCGAAGCGGTCGGAGAGGCCGCCCAGGATGGGCGAGCCGAAGAAGTTGGCGAGGCCGAAAGTGAAGGCCACCGCCAGTTGCGCGAGGGTGTGCTGGGTCTCGCTGTGCGTGAAGGTTCCGACCAGCGGCGGGAGCACCGGAATGATCAGGCCGATCGACACCATGTCGATCAGCACCGCGATCAGGATGAACGACATGGCGGCCTTGCGGCCGCCATGCGAGGTCGAGGCCGCGACGGCGTCGGGGCCGTCGCGCTGCGCCGGGTCGGACAAGGGCGTCACTCCAGACGGTAGTTGGGCGCTTCCTTGGTGATCTGCACGTCGTGGACGTGGCTCTCACGGATGCCCGCCGATGTGATCTCGACGAACTCGGCCTTCTCGTGCATGTCCGCGATGCTGGCGCAGCCGCAGTAGCCCATCGAGGCCCGCAGCCCGCCGCCCATCTGGTGCACGATCGCGACCATCGAGCCCTTGTACGGGACGCGGCCTTCGATGCCTTCCGGCACCAGCTTGTCCGCGTTCGGGTTGGTCGTCTCGTCGTTTTCCTGGAAATAGCGATCGGCCGAGCCGGCCTTCATCGCGCCGATCGAGCCCATGCCGCGGTAGCTCTTGTAGCTGCGGCCCTGGTACAGGATCACCTCGCCCGGGGCTTCCTCGGTGCCGGCGAACATGCCGCCCATCATCACCGTGCTCGCGCCGGCGGCGATGGCCTTGGCGATGTCGCCCGAGTAGCGGATGCCGCCGTCGGCGATGGCCGGCACGCCGGTGCCCTTGAGGGCGGTCGCGACGAAGTCGATCGCCGCGATCTGCGGCACGCCGACGCCGGCGACGATGCGGGTCGTGCAGATCGAGCCCGGGCCGATGCCGACCTTGACCGCGTCCGCGCCGGCTTCCACCAGCGCCAGCGCGGCGGCGCCGGTGGCGATGTTGCCGCCGATGACCTGCACCTGCGGGTAGTGCTTCTTGACCCAGCGCACGCGCTCGATGACGCCGCTGCTGTGGCCGTGGGCGGTATCGACGACGATCGCGTCCACGCCGGCCTTGACCAGCAGTTCGACGCGTTCCTCGGTGCCCTCGCCCACGCCGACCGCCGCGCCGACGCGCAGCTTGCCGTGGTCGTCACGGGCGGCATTGGGGAAGTTGGTCTGCTTGGTGATGTCCTTGACGGTCATCAGGCCGCGCAGTTCGAAGCTGTCGTTGATGACCAGCACCCGCTCCAGCTTGTGCTTGTGCATCAGCGCCTTGCCGTCGTTGAGCGAGGCGCCCTCCTTGACGGTGATCAGGCGCTCGGCCGGGGTCATGATCTCGCTGACCGGGGCGTCCATGCGGGTCTCGAAGCGCAGGTCGCGGCCGGTGACGATGCCGACGACCTTGGCGCCCACCAGCACCGGGAAACCGGAGATGCCGTGCTGCTCGCTCAGCTGCTTGACCTGGCGGACCGTGGTCTCGGGCGTGATCGTGATCGGGTCGCGGAGCACGCCGGACTCGTAGCGCTTGACGCGGGCCACTTCGGCCGCCTGCTGCTGCGGGGTCAGGTTCTTGTGGACGATGCCGATGCCGCCTTCCTGGGCGATGGCGATCGCCAGTCGCGCTTCGGTGACAGTGTCCATCGCGGCGGACACAAGAGGAAGATTCAGGCGGATGCCACGCGTGAACTGCGTGGCCAGGCTGGTGTCGCGCGGCAACACCTGGGAGAACGCCGGCACCAGCAACACGTCGTCGAAGGTGAGCGCTTTTCCGAGTAGGCGCATGAGGGAAGCTCCAGACGCAAAGGCGCATTATAGAGAAGGCCGGCAGTACACTTCACGCCCATGATGAATCCCCGACTCCCGCGACGCCCGCTGGGCGTGATGTGCGCGCTGGCGCTGATGGCGCTGACCTCGATCGCGCACGCCCAATGGAAGTGGCGCGATGCCGATGGCCGCACGCAATACAGCGACCGTCCGCCGCCGCCGAGCGTGGCCGAGAAGGACATCCTGCAGCGCCCCTCCAATGCGGTGCGCGTGGCTCCGGCGCCGGGCGTGCCGGCCTCGGCGGCGGCTTCCGGCGCTTCCGCGCCGGGCCGCGCCGCCAGCGAGCCGTCCTCGCGCGAGAAGGTCGAGCGCGAACGCAAGGCGCAGGAGGACAAGGCCCGCAACGAGGCGATGGCCGAGAACTGTCGCCAGGCGCAGAACCGCCAGCGCATGCTCGAGTCCGGCGTGCGCCTGCGCAAGGGCTCGGTCGGTGGCGAATCGCAGCCGATGACCGAGCAGATGCGCCAGGACGAGATCCGCCAGATGCAGACGGTGATCACG
>JBCNPQ010000040.1:0-9180 GCA_039593255.1 Roseateles sp. | reverse complement strand
TCCCGCGCATCGGGCAGGAAGTGATCATCGGGTTCATCGAAGGGGACCCGGACGCGCCCATCATCATGGGACGGACCTACAACGGCGAGAACCTGCCGCCGTGGGACCTGCCGGCCAACGCGACGCAAAGCGGCTTCCTGACGCGCTCGACCAAGGGCGGCAGCTACGGCAACGCCAACGCGATCCGCTTCGAGGACAAGCAGGGCGCGGAGCAGCTGTGGATCCACGCGGAGAAGAACCTGGACATCGAGGTCGAGAACGACGAGACCCATTGGGTCGGGCGGGACCGGACCAAGACCATCGACCGGCATGAGACGACGCTGGTCAAGGGCAACCGCACCGAGACGGTGAACCTGGACGAGACGATCACGATCCACCAGAACCGCAAGGAGCGGGTGGACCTGGACGAGAAGATCTCGATCGGGATGAACCGCACCGAGGATGTCGGGATCAACGAGACGATCAGCATCGGCGCCAACCAGAAGATCGACATCGGCGGCATGAAGACCGAAACGATCACGCTGGCCTCGATGCAGAACGTCGGCCTGGGCCGCATGGACAACGTCGGCCTGGGGTACAGCCTGAACGTCGGCGGCCTGATGGCCACCGTCGTCGGTCTCAACCAGACCACCGCCGTGGGGCACTCGATCAGCATCACGGCCGGCGACCGCCTGAGCATCACCGTCGGCGCGAGCAGCCTGCTCATGACCAAGGACGGGCGCATCGAGATCAGCGGCAAGGAAGTGATCGTCCGCGGCGACAAGAAAGTGGAAGTGCACGGCGATGACGTCGACACCAATCCGGTCGGTTGAGGACCTGCGCGGCGCCGACCTGCCGCGACTGATCCTGCGCGACCTGACCGGACGGTCGCATCTGCAGTTCGACGCGCTGGATCCGGCGCTGCGCCTGATCCACACGGTGGTCCTGAAGGAGCGCTACCGGCTCGGTGAGCCGGACGCGAACGGCGTGGCGCCGCTGCTGCTCGACGAAACGCCGGCGCCGCTGAACGACGAGGACCTGCCGCACGACGGCAATCCCGCGCTCACCATCCGCGAGGAGAGCGACCTCGCCCCGTACAAGCCGATGTGCGACGTGCTCGTGGTCGGGTCGGCGCATGCGCCCGAGGCGACGCCCGTGTCGTCCTTCGTCGCGCGCCTGCGGGTGTTCGAGCCCAAGCCGATGGATGCGACGTCGACGTCCGGGCCGCGCGAGCCGATGTCGGCGCGCGACGCCTTCAACGTGCTGATCGACAAGCAGGTGCGGGTGCACGGACCCCGGTGGTGGATGCGACGTTCCACCGACGGCGACGGCCGTGACACTCGCGGCGCTCGTTCTTCCGGGCCCGACGACTGGATGCTCAGCGCCGCCGAACCCATCGAACGCTGCGCGCTCCGTTATGAAAACGGCTTCGGCGGTCAGGCCCGCATCGATGTCGGCAGTCCCTTTGCCGGCGACGTCCCCGCGCGACATCACCTGCGTCCGGAGCAGTTGGCGGCGCATCCGGACGCGCAGGCCGACGCACCGCAACGTCCGCTCGCCCACGAAGCCAGCCGCTTCAATCCGGCGGGCCGAGGATTCACGCGGGAGTGGTTCCTGCAGGCCACCAAGCTCGACCGCCTGCCCGCGCACCAGATCGAGCTCGCGCATCAGCCGGTCACGGTCGACGACTTCTGGCATGTCGCCGCTGGACGCGAGTCGCTGGAGACCGTGGGACTCGGTCCGCTGGAGCGCGGCTGGGCGCCGCGCGTGGGCTGGATCGGTCGCGAGACGCCGGACCCGGCGCACGTCGCCGCGGGCCTGGCGCTGAATCCCGACTTCGACTTCCGCTACTGGAACTGCGCGCCGGCGGACCAGCAATGCCGGCCGCTGCGCGGCGGCGAGCGGATCGTGCTGGACAACCTCTGGCCGCGCGCGCACCCGGCGGCGAGGCAGGTCCAGGGCGGCCACCGGATGACGATGTTCGAGCTGCCGGATCGCGGCTTCGTCCTCATAGGCCTCGATGCGGCGGGCGACGTGCGCTGCTTCGATCCCGTGATCGACACCGTGTTGATCGACAGCGACGAAGGCGTCGTCGACCTCTGCTGGCGCTGGAGCATCGGCGCGCACCACGGCCTGGAGGAGGCCCGCCTGATGGAGGCGAAGACGCCGGGGCAGCGCGCGCGCCTCGCCGAGCTGCGTGCCGTGATGTCGCGGCCGATCGACGTGCCCGACGCCGAACCGCATGCCGGATTGAACTCCGAGCTGGTCGCCTAGCCGCGTCCGCGGGCGCGTCCCCGCCGCATCGACCTTCCCCTGCAACCGCCGTCGCCCCGCCCTCGGCCCCAGATCGACCTCATGGCTCGCGAAACCGTCACCCGATCCAAGCGCTTCTTCTGCGTCAGCCTGCAGCCCGATGTCTGTCTCACCCCGGTGGGCAGCAATATCGTGCCTATCCCGTATCCGATCAAGGGCGAGTTCAAGGAGGCGTCCGCCGCCTCGCGCAACGTCAAGCACCAGGGCGATCCGGCGGTGCTGCACGGCCAGACCTTCATCCCGAAGGTGACCGGCGACGCGCGCGGCGTGAAGGGCGGCGTCAAGAGCGGGACCTACCTCGACAAGGCCGAGCCCAAGGACAAGAGCAGCACCTCGACGAGCAATGCGAAGGCGTGGGTGCGGGAGGCCGACCTCGTCTGGATGAATGCCCGCAACACGGTGGGGCGCATCTACGAGCGCGGCACCGCGGCGGCAAAGCGACGGCTGAAGGGCGCCGCGCAGGCCTATCGCGACAGTGGCGCGTCCGAGGCCTTGCACGAGTTCAGCGACCAGGCGATGGACACCGGCGGCAAGGTCGCGACGGCTGGCGCGGCCACCACGGTGGTGGGCGGCGGCGTGGCGCTCACGGGCGTCGGCGCGCCGGTGGGCGGCGCGATCGCCACCGCCGGCGGAGCGGTGACGGCGGTCGGCGGCGGCGTGACGGCGGTGGGCGCGGCCACGGGCTCGGCGACCGACGTGCTGGACTCGACGGTGGACTGGGTGCTCGACGACAAGGCGCCCAGCCTGGGCGATCTGGCCGGGAAGGCGGCCGAGCGCGGCGCCACCTGGGCCTTGAACAAGCTGCCGGGAGGCGGCCGGCTGCTGGCGCGCTTCTTCCCGAAGAAGCGTCCGCCGGCGAAGAAGCCCGAGCCCAAGCCGCATCCGGACAAGCACGAGGCAGACAAGCCTGACGGCGGCAAGACGCAGAAGAAGGCACCGGAGGACAAGAAGCAGCCCAAGGAATGCTGTCCGCAGAACCAGGGACCGGGCAAGGCGGCGACCCGCAGCCGGCGCCCGATCCATTACGGCACCGGAGACGAACTGCTGTCGGAGCTCGACGCTGAGATCGACGGCCTGATGCCGCTCGCCTGGCTGCGCACCTACCGATCGAGTCACGCCGCGTATGACCGCGGGCTGCTTGGCGCGCGCTGGACGACGCAGTACCTGGTGCGGCTGAGCATCGGCCCGCGCGGCATGGCGTACCACGATGCCACCGGACGAAGCGTCCTGTTGCCGCTGTTGGCGGTCGGCGGATCGATCGACGACGCCTTCGAGGCGTTCACGCTGACGCGGGTCGGCGAATGGCGTTTCGAACTGCAGTGGCGCGACGGCAGCCTCGACGTCTTCGAGCGGCCGCGCTGCGGCGCGTTGGCGGTGGACGTGATGCCGCTCGGCCTGGAGGGCTTGAAGCCGCGCTCGCGGCGTCTGCTCGAAGAGCCCGCGCCGCGCAGGGAACTCGTCCAATGCTGCTATCTGACGGAGCAGCGACGTCCGGACGGGCTCTCCGTGCGACTCGACTGGCTGCCGGGATGGGACGCGGCCCTGCTGCCGCAACGTCTGGACGAAGACTTCACGGTGCTGCGCATCACCGCGCCGGGCGACATCGTGCTGGAGGCGCACGCCGCGCCGACCGGTGCGTTGACGGACGCGCAACGCGCCTGCCATGGCGCGCTGCGCATCGGGCGGTTGGTCCGGCGTCTGGCCGTCGACGCCGGCGTGAGCGGAGTGAGCGCCGCCCAGGGTGACGCTGCCGGTGGTCCGACGACCGGGTGGCAGGTCTTGACGCGTTATGCGTACGGTCTCGAAGCGCCGCGCGAAGGGGCGGAACCGACGGCCCTGGACCTGCTCGGACGCAAGGATGCGCTGGGGCATCTCTGGCGCTATCACTACGACACGCACCTGCTGACCCGCTATGCCGACGCGACCGGCGGCGCCTGGGTGCTGCGCTGGCAGGGCGCCGACGTGCTGTTCCAGGCGGACGCGGCAGCGTTGGAGGACGCCGCACTGTCGGAAGACGCCGCGCCGGACCATCGCGGAACCTGGTCGCCGCTCACCAGCCATTGGGCGCGTGCGATCTTTGCCGCGGCGGAGGACGGCACGGAGCCGGTCCACATCGATTACGTCGACGCCGACACGACCCGCGTCCGGCAGAGCGACGACAGCGTCTGGACCTACCGGTTCAACGCCAACAACCTGTGCGTGGACGTGCGCGTGCAGGACCACGCGGGGGCGGACGAGCGCCGGCTGGGCACGCGCCGTTGGAGCGACGCGGGCGACCTGCTCGAGGAGACTGACGCCGCCGGCCACACGACGCGCTTCACCTACGACGCGCAGGGGAGTCTGCTCAGCACGACCGACCCGATGGGCGGGCGGACGGTGATGCAGTACGACGAACGGAACCAGCCGATCCGGACCATCGATGCCATGGGGCACGTGCAGGAACGCGCCTTCGATGCCGAAGGTCGCGTCGTGGCGCAGACCGACGGACTGGGGCGCGTCACGCGGATGGCCTACAACGTGTTCGGCCAGTTGCGGGAGCTGATCGACCCCGCCGGGCGAGTGAAGACCTATCTCTACGACGCGAACAGCCGGTTGATCGCCTATGTCGACTGTTCCGGGTCCGAGACCCGCTTCGACTGGGATGCGCGCGGGCGGCTCGTCGCCCGGACCGATGCGCTGGGCCACAGCGTGCGCTACGGCTGGGACGAGATCGACCGCCTCGTGGCCATCCGCCACCCGGATGGCGGCGAGGAGCGCTTCAGCTACGACGCCATGGGACGCCTGCTCGTCCACATGGACGGGGTGGGGCGTCAGACGACCTATCGCTATCAGATGCAGGGGCTGCCGGTCGAGCGCGTCGACGCGGCGGGCCAGCGGCTGCAATACCGCTACGACCGCGCGCTGCGACTGGTCGAGCTGATCAACGGCAACGGCGAGTCCTACCGGCTGGCCTATGACGCACAAGGCCGGCTGATCCAGGAGACGGGTTTCGACGGCCTCGTCAGCCGCTACGACTACGACGCCGCGGGCGAGCTGGTCGCCAGCCAGCGCGGCGCGATCCGGACGGACTATGTGCGCGACGCGCTGGGCCGCATGGTGGCGCGCGTGACACCCGACGGTCTGGAGCGATTCGCCTGGGATCCGCTGAGCCGGGTGATCGCGGTCGAGAACGCGGCGGCGCAGTCGCGGCTGCGGTGGGACGCGGCGGGACAGCTGATCGAGGAGCGTCAGCGCATCGAGTTGGCGCCCGAGCGGGTGCGGCCCGATCCTACGGGCGGCTGGCCCGACACGGCTGAGCGCGGCACCGCGGCAGCGTCCTTCCTGCTGCGGCACGAGTACGACGCGCTGGGGCAGCGCGTGGCCACGCGGCTGCCCAATGGGCGGGTGGTGCGGACCCAGCGCTATGGGCCGGGCCACTGGCACGGCGTGTTGTGGCAGGGGCGGCCGCTGGCAGACGTCGATCGCGACGCGCTGCATCGCGAAACGCGGCGCAGCCTGGGCGGACTGCGTCGCGGCGGCATGCGGCGCGAGCTGCGCTATGACCGCGCGTCGCGCTGGACGCGCAGCGTGTTCGGCTTCGGCGACGCGGCGCCGGGCGCGCTGCGAGAGCGCGAATACGGCTACGCGCGGACGGGCGACATCGAGCGCATCGACGACTCTGTCCTGGGCGAGCTGCGCTACACGCATGACGTGGTGGGGCAGTTGATGTCGGCGGTCCAGCCGGGGCTGCGGGAGATCTTCGCGTTCGATCCGGCGGGCAATCTCGTGCCGATGCCCGGGACGGTTCCGGCCGTCTCACCGTCTGCCGGACCGCATGCGGCTGCGGCGCCGAAGCGCGGCAACCTGGTGACGCAGGCGCTGGGCTGGCACTACGAGTACGACGCCGACGGCAATGCGGTCCGCAAGCAGTGGATCCAGGACGATGCCGCGAACGAGGCGGCGATCGGCGCCGGCACTGATGCTCTGAGCCTGCAGTACGACGCTGATCAGCGACTGATCCGGGCCGAACGGGCGACGCCTCAAGGCGCGCTGACGAGCCGCTACGCGTATGACGCCATGGGACGCCGCGTGCTCAAGCGGGTGGCGATGCCGGACGGCGAGCGCGTCACCGTGTTCGTCTGGAACGGCGACCTCATGGTGCAGGAGGTCGACGCGCAAGGCAGCGTGGCCTACGTGCACGAGCCCGACAGCTTCACGCCGCTGGCGCGGGTCCGTAGCGTGGAGACGCTGTCGGCCTTCGACTGTGGGTCGGTGGCGTTCGCGCCCGTGATCGCGTGGGATCGCCCGGATGCGCTTTCGGCGGAGCCGGACGCGCATGTGCGCTGGTACCGGCGGCTGGAACGCTGGCGCGCGGACTGCGCTGCCGAGCAGGCAGCGCAGGCGCGATGGGACGGCGCCGACGCCGCCAACGACGAGGTGCTGTTCTACGAGTGCGATCACCTCGGCACCCCGCTGGCGCTGCTGGACGACAACGGCCGTGCGCGCTGGCGCGCCCGCTACCGCGCCTGGGGCCGGGTGGCGCGCGCAGATATCGACGAAGTCCGCCAGCCCTTGCGCTTCCAAGGGCAGTACGAGGACGAGGAGACGGGGCTCTTCTACAACCGGCATCGCTACTACGACCCGGATGCGGGGCGATATCTGACGCAGGATCCGATCGGACTGAAGGGGGGCTTCAATCCCTATCAGTACGCGCCGGATCCGGTGACCTGGGTCGACCCGCTGGGCTTGACGAAAGGGAAGGGCGGCTGCGACCCCTGCTGCGGCAAGGATCCATCGTCGGAGGCGCGCGCCTGGCAAGGTGTCAGTCCCGCCAATCCGCACAACATCTACACCGGCGTGGACAGCTACGACAATGTCGTGCTTCGCAAGGGCACGATCCTGTATTCGCTGTACCCGGGCGGCGCGCCGGGTTACGCGGTGCAGAACCACACGTTGATGAAGGCAAAGGGCAGTGTGTCTGACTACTACGATCTGGTGCAGGTCAGTCAGGACCCCGGCAAGGACGCCGCCGGCAATCCGCGCAAGTTGCGGACCAGCGTCCGTGCCTACCGGGTGACGGAAGATATCTGCGTGGCCCGCGGCAAAGCCCTGGCCAACCCGCAGTTCGGCCCGGGCGGTGGAACCCAGTACTTCGTGTCGCCGACCGACGTCGGCCGACTGTCGGCTGGAAAGATCCGGCCCATCTAGAGGAACGACATGAGCAGGAAGACAGCGTGGAAGCGCTTTGAGGCACCGGGCGGATTCCAGTACGACTATCAGGGCGCGGCGGCACTCTCCGAGAGCGAGGCCGCGAGCGCCGCCGCCGACATGGCCCGGCAGATTCGAGCGCGTCTGGGGGAGCCCCAGCGCGCGGAAGATTGGATCGCCCTCGTGCTGCGTTTGCCCGAGGGTTTGCAGCAGGTCCTGCTCGATCAACTGGATCGCGGCAACCTGATGACGGGCATCGGGCAGTCGGGATGGCCGACGGAGGCGTCGATCGTCGCGAACATGCGGGATCGTTTCGGCGCAGAGGGACAGGTCTTTCCCGCCGAGGTGACCTGGTCGGTGCTCAACGATCCGCGTCAATGGCGCGAGGATGTGAGCCAGACCGTCGCGGGTCAGGAGTACATGCTGATGGCGTGACCCTCGCGTCCGTGCATCAGCATTCAATGGAGGTTCGTCCGTGGTTCTGGACGTCGATGTTCTGAACGGCTGCGTGACCGTGGATGGCGTGGTCGTCTGGAAGGCTGATGCCCCGAACGCGCCAGCGCAGGAAGTCCGCCCTGTCCGTTGCCTTGACTTGGCCGCGAAGTTGCTGATGGGTTCTCGCGCTGGAGGGGAGGACTCGGTCTTCGTGCTGTTCGACGAGGAGGAGTTTCCGGACTCGATCCTGTCGACTCGCATGGTGAAGCGCTTCGTCAAGAAGACAGGTGTCGAGCCCGAGATGATCGGGCGATCCCACGCGTTGGCCCGGTTCCCCTGGGGCGAGATCGAGTTCAGCGTAGACCCCAAGCAGGGCGATCTATCGATCGCGATTCGCCGTTGCTGAGGGGCATCGCTCTGACCATGACCGCCACTGACGATCTCAAACGTTCCGTTCTCGACATCACCACCGCTACATTCCTGCGAACGCGCTTTGGCGAGGCGTGGTTTCGGCGTGGCGATCCGCGGACGGTGCTTGCATTGTCTTGCCGATTCATTCTGATAATTCTGCGAAATTCGTTCTCGCCAGTTTCAAGTTCGGGAGTGACTTTCGACCGTTGTGGTGATTGCGGGTGATCCCTAGCCTCCGGGTGTCGACCTGACCCCTGGTGCCATGGCCTCACCTTTCCGCCTCAAGACCGCCTTGCCTGACGAGACCCTGCGCGTGCACTCCTGTGTATCGCGCGAGGGCCTGAGCGACGCCGGAGACACCACGCTGACGCTGCTGAGCGAGCGCAAGGACATCCAGGCCTCGGAGCTGCTGGGCAAGTCCGCCACGCTGACGATCGCGCTGCGCGACGACGCGCCGCGCTACCTCAGCGGCTACGTGACGCGCTTCGCGCAGCGCGGCTTCGAGGGCAAGCACTGCGTCTACGAGATGCAGCTCAAGCCCTGGCTGTGGCTGCTGTCGCGGACCTCGGACTGCCGGATCTTCCAGGAGCTGACGGTGCCCGACATCGTCAAGCAGGTCTTCGAGGACCATCCGGTCGCGCGCTACGAATTCAAGCTGCTGCGCCCATACCGCACCTGGAACTACTGCGTCCAGTACCGCGAGACCGATTTCAACTTCGTCGCCCGTTTGCTGGAGCACGAGGGCATCTACTGGTACGTCGAGCACGACGAGGGTGGCCACAAGGTGGTGCTGTGCGACTCGGCCAGCGGCCACGACGCCAAGCCGGGCTGCGAGTCGCTGCCGTTCTACGGCTC
>JBCNPQ010000004.1:0-263029 GCA_039593255.1 Roseateles sp. | reverse complement strand
CAGGCTTGACGTTGGCTCAAGCCGTGATCCGCCATCAGCGCTTGCACGACCTGCTCGCGACGCTCCGGGGTCAGAGCTTTCGCTCGATGACGTCCTTGAGCGCGCCGTGCATCAGCGCCAGCTCCGCGCACATGCGCTTGAGCTGCGCGTTCTCGTCCTGCAGCTCCCGCAGTTGCGCCAGGCTCGACACGTTCATGCCGGCAAAGCGGCTCTTCCACCTGTAGTAGGTCGGCTCGCTGATGCCGTGCTTGCGGCACGTCTCGCCAACCTTGCCGCCGAGCTCGACCTCCTTGCGGATCGCAACGATCTGGCTGTCAGTGAATCTGGATTTCTTCATGTAGAGGCTCCATGGGGTTGGATTCTCTACTTCCGGCTGGATCAAGATTTCGAGGAGGCTTCATTGACGCCTTCGTTTTGTCAAGACGACTCAGATAAACCGAAGGCTTCAGGCAAGTTGGCCACGAATTGTCGGCGTGCTTGCTCCTCGTATTCCCCAGAAATCTCCATCAATGCGCGGCTCAACGACTGTCGCTCTTGCAGTGTCAATTGTTGAAGATCGCTTGCGAATTGTTCCATCACCTGGATCGCCGCGTCCTCATTAAGAATCGCGGAATCAGAAAATTCCAGGAATATCGCGACATTCGCAATAGATTTTGCCAACTCCTTTGAAATGATTTCATTCATGGTTTATCGAGGTCGACACGGGTCTGACAGCAGCGCGCGCGATCCGTGCCTTGTGTGAATTGCTCGAGGTGCGCGGCGCGCCGTTATCGATGCTGCTGGACAGCAGGCCGGATTCATCGACACGGCGTTATGCAGTCGGGCAGCCAATGGCATCGAGTTCCGTCACATCCAGTCCGGTCAGTCCGCATAAAACACTATGTTGAGCGACTCAGCAAGACCTATTCCACCGAGATACTGGACTGTTGCGCCTTCGATTCGTTGGCTGAGGTGTGGACCATCATTGCCGATTGGCCTTAATCGCTACAACTACCATCGTTCAATGAGGCGGTCGAGTACCGCACAAAAATGTTCCCATACCTCCGCCTCTGCCTGGCTCAGGGAATCGTGGGGGCTTCAAAATATCGACAGCACGCACCACCCATATCATGACTCCAATCCGAAAATTTCTTTAAGACGTGAAATCAATGACCTCTCAGCATCGATGGCGACTGCCCGCTGGGCCTCTTGGTCTCGTTTAGCTTCCCGAGCCCCCATTGCTTTCGTGTATGCCTCATACGCATCACCGAAGATCCTCTTCATATTATCTGGATCACGAAGCTCCGGAACATATCGGTCGGCGATTTCCCACATATTCTGGAAGTTGACATATTCGATGGGGTTTCCATGATTTCCATTGACCCATCCAAAGCTGCCCTCCTTTGGTTCGTCATACACGGATATACAATCGCTAGCCCAATATTCAACACCTGCAGGATTTTCTTCAGAAAAGCGCTGCATGAACAATTCAAGAAGATCGCGTGGCCAAAAGACAAATCGGTACTCCCCATAAAGTGCATGACTGACTTCCGAGTAAATATCATCAGTCTCCAAGTAAACGGAACCAATCTGATTCAAATCATCCAGCCTTGCTCCGCGCGCGCCTTGAAAGTCTTCGAGTCGAATTGCTTGCCACGTGGTTTTACCCAAAGCGTAGTAATTGACACTCATATCACTTTCCTGGCTTGATTTGCTTGAGAGGGATCAACACTTTTCCTGCAGGATCGACAACAACCACCGAACCAAGCTCAAAACCATTCTTCGTCAAGGTCTTCCCTGACGAGGAAAACCAGAATCCGTCCAACCAAGAGCGTGCTGTGGCCGCGCTTGTTCCAGCTGGGACCTGAATGGTAACGATGTCGGACGCCTTGCCGGGGTTCCCATTCTTCGCAGTTAGCTGGAATCCATCCGTAATCGCCTGATTGAAGGAATTTTGGTTCGCCACCGTCTTGATTTCAACTGCCAGCTTTTGGCCAGACGGATATGTCACCTCAATGTCCGCATTTCCCACCTGATTTGCGCCCTTCGTCTTGGTCGGAATCTGGGCTATCGTACCTTCTGGCTGAGCTTGTTTCAACATCGCATTCAACGCCTCTTCCGTCAATGGGTTTTGCCCATTCTGAGAATGCTCTTTAATCAGGCTGATCAAGTCATCCGACTTAACAGCAACGTTCGCGCCCCCTCTGAAGTCAGTCGCCAGCATTCCGGAGACTGCGTCTTTCGTCTTGCTCACCAATTTCGGGGCGAGCTTTGCGGAGATCGTCGTTGCCACAGAGCCGATCGCCAGCGCATCAACCAGCGCTTCTCCCCGAACCTTTGGGTCCGGGCTATTTAGACCTTCGTAGATTGCACGAGGGAGCCCCGACACGGCTTTGGCGACCTCGACCGCCGCCTCCTCTCCACCCTTTTCGATGATCAGAGAAGTCAAGCCATAGGTTCCTACGCCAACCCCAACGACGAGTCCTGCCGGAGTAATTTTGGAAACGCCTTTTCCTACCCCCATCAAGAATTCGGAACGCTCCTTACATTCAGCAGTATTGCACGCCTTTTCTTGCAATCCATTCTGCAGAATTACTTGCGCATTATTCCCCAAGGGCATAATTCGCTCAATATCCAACAGGTTCGCACCCATATCGACCTGACGGGTAATCTCGGCGACGCCTTTTCGGAACTCCTTTGCCACATCGTCGCAATTGTTCGTCGACTTGCAATTCAGCAATATCTTGTCATTGATCGAGCTTTCCAGATAGGCCTTCTGCAATGCTTCGGACTTGCATTGTTCATTGGAGCCACATTCCTTCATGCGCTTGACCAGGGCTTCAACCTGCTCGTGATTCAGATAGTTGTTGACCACCTGATTCCCGGCTGTCGCCGCGCCATTCCCGCCACCGACGACCGCGCCGATAGCTGTACCCGCCGCCGCAATGACGAGTTGCTGAGCTTCTTCCGACAACCCCAATCCTTTGACCGCGTCGTCGATGGTCGGCACGGCCTTCGCCGAGACTCCCGCGCCGACGCCGCCGGCAAGCCCTCCTCCCAGCGCTCCAAGCGCGGCGTGTGCCGCGACGCGATAGACGCCACCCTCTTCGTACTTCTCCGCCTCCTCGTCCTTGCCCTGCAGCCGCAACTGCACAGCCTTCTCGCCCATCCGCGTACCGATCTCATCGGCAATCCGGGGCAACGCCTGCTGCGTGATCTGCACCTGGGTCTGCACTTCATTCATCAACGACTGGCCATCCCAAGCCTTCTTGAGCGCGCCGCTGTTGTCCTTGTCGCTGGTCACATCGCGCTTCAACGCCGCCACTGCGGATGCGGCATCCTGGCCAGTCAGTTCCTTCTGCTTCGCCTCATCGGTGATCGTGATCTCGGCGCCGCTGATGCCGCTGGCCGTCGTGCTGCCCTGGCTACCGCTCACGCTGCCGATGCCCGGCGAGAAGCCCGGCTTGGTGCTCGACTTGCCGTTGCCCTTCTTCTCCTCATCCGTCTTCGCAGACGGCTGGTCTCCCACCTTGCTGCTCAAGCTCACCCCCACGCTGTAGCCGCTGGCCTTGTAGCTGTCGGAGTTCTGGATGTCGCTCTGCGTGAGCGAGCCCGTGACCAGGCTGTTCTTCTTGTCGTCGATCGCCTGCTGCGTGCTCGCGATCAGGCCGCCCTTCAGATCGGTGTTCCCCTTCACGTTGAGCTGGAATCCGCCGTCACCGGCCGCGATGCCGCTCTGCTCCGTCACCGACGCATAGTTACCCTTCGCCTGCGCGTTGCTGAAGCTGCCGCTCGCCGTGCTCGTGCCGTAGCAGAAGGGCGGAATGCACAGGCTCACGCCCACGCTCGCGCTCTGCTGCTTGGCGGAGTAAGTCGCCGAATCCTGCAGGCTCTCGATGTTGAGGTTGCCTCCGATGTTGCCGGACACCTGTCCGCCCTGCACCACCGCGCCCTTGAGCGTCGTGTCGCCGCCGGACTCGATGCGCACCTGGTCGCCCGAGACATGCGTCTGCACGGCGTTGTTGCCATCGCCGTCGGCCTTGCCCTTGCCCTTGTTGGCCGCCAGTTCCAGCGTGAAGCCGTTCTGCGTGCCGCCCATGGCGTAGGAAATTCCGATGCTTGCGCCACTGCTGCTGTTGGTGCTGTGCAGCGTCTGGGTATTGCGCGCCGCCTCCAGATCGATGGCTCCATCAGCCTTGAGCGTCGTCTTGCCTCCGGCTTTGATGTCCGAGCCGACCACCTGGAGCGTGCTGCCCTGGCCGTCGCCCGTGGCGCGGATGCTCACGTCCCCTTGCCCCGTCACCTGACTGCCCACGACCGTCGTGTTCTGCTCGGTGCTGGAACTCTGGCTCTTGGAGGTGCCCAGACTCACGCCGATCTTGATGCCGGCAGTTCCGCCGTTCATCAGGTCCTGCCCCGCCTTCACCGCATCCATGCCCGCGAGCGCGGCATTCAGCCCCGCCAACGCTTGCATTCGGGTGTCCTCGGTCTTGGTTCCCGCCTTGGCGGCATTCAGCGCGCTTTGCGCCGCGCTCACCACCGGAATGCTCACCGAACCACCCAGCGCGGTCTTGCTGAACTTGCTCGTCTGACTGCTGTTGGCACTGTCCTGGGCCGCGTCGATCACCACCTTCCTGGCCTCAATATCGACGTTGCCACCCAGCAGTCCGCTCTTGTCAGCCTGCGCGACCACGCTCGAGCCCGTCTGCGTGTAGACCTCGCCCGCGCGCAGCGTCACATCGCCGCCCAGGCTCGCCACCTGCGAGCCAGTCTGCGAGGTGCTCTGCTGAGCGCCCGTGGTGCTCGTCTTCACCGTACCCACCGCCGGCTGCCACCAGCTGCCGATGAAACCGCTCTTCTTGCTGCTCGAGGAGCTGTCGCCGGATTGCGTGCTCTCCGCCGTCGTCAACGTCAGGTTGCGGCCTGCGCTGATGAACACGTCACTGTCCGCAACCACCGTGGCACCCTGCAGCGACGCATCGCGTCCCGCGCGCGCGATCACGCTGCCGGCGCTCACCGTCGTACCCACCGCCTCGTTGATCGTCTGTGTCGCGTTGTTCGTGCCGCTCTGGCCCGTCAGCAGCACGCTGCCCAGCAGCATGTCCAGCGGGGCACCCGTGAACATAAGCGCCGTCCCGGCGACTTTGCCCAGACCGCTGGCCTTCTTCACCGTCTGGCTCAGGTTGGTCGTGCTCTGGCTCTGCATCGCATCGTCCAGGACCAGGTCCCTCTTGGCGTCCAGCAGCGCCAGACCGTCGACCTTGATCGCCGCGCCTTCCGTGCGGATGTCCTGCCCCGCCAGCACCGTCACCGTGTCGCCCGTCAGCGAGGTACCGATCACCGCCGTCTGGTCGGTCTTGCTGTACGTCGTCGTGATCTTCTTCTTGAACAGGCTCTTCTTCGTCTTCTGCGTCATCTGCTCGACGACCGAGTTCGCCTCGCCCGCGAGCAGCTGCACGTCGCGTCCCGCGCTCAGCGTCACCGCGCCCTGCCCGCTGGCGATCTGCGCCGCCGTGGCCGTCAGGTCCTGGCCCGCCTTCAGCACGATCTCGCCCTCGGCCTGCAGCGCCGTGCCCACGTCCTGGCGCTGGCTCTCCTTCTTGTAGTTGTTGGCGTTCTTGATCTCGTCGCGCGAGCTCGAGGTCTGCACCGTCGTCAGCGCCAGGTCCCGCCCGGCCTGCCACACCGCCCACACCGCCCACACCGGGTAGCTGGTGAGCTGCAACATCTGCCCAACCGGTAACGGCAAGATCTTTTTGCTACTACCTTGCGTCGGTGCCGAACCTCCCTCAACTACTTTCCAAGACAGCGCGAGAACCCCTCCCGAAGCGCTGCTCCGATTTCCGTCCAGCTGCTCGTTTGTGCCAGCTTGACATCCTCTATCTCGTCATTCTGCTGGCGCCCCCATCCGAAGAGGCTTTCGTGTAGCGTGGGCAATATTGCAATAACGCCATTCTCCATTTCAATTCCGCAGCGCATCATTCGTCTGAAAACTTCCCTCTCCGACTTATACCCAAACTGCTCGATGCACTTCTGAAGCCAGGCCTTGTATCGAGCCTCGCGAATGATTGGCTCGAACATCTCTTCATCAAACTCAACTTCCGGATGTTGAACCACGTCCGTACGCTTGCGCGGGAGCACAAACCTGCTCTTTGCGGCGGCGGCCATGACCGCCTCGCCCAATGTGGAGTCATCAACATCGAACGGGAATACGTATTCCAATCCACGGTGATCAGGCTCCCTTGGCCCACGATATCCCGAAAGAGTCTGGATGTAGATCAGACGACCATTGCAGAGCGCCTCAGCGCCCTTTCGAAGTGGATTCAAACCGATCAAGCTCATTTCCTTCGAGATTTCCGGCGACTCATGACCCTAGCTAACTGGCCTTACCTTATCCCGGTAGGAATGAAATACCCCGTCCCCTTGATCCACATGCAGAGGACCACAGGAAGGACACCTATCGGCGACTCATGACGCTACCCAGCAGCCTTCACCTCGTCCTTATAGAAATGAAATACCCTTCCGCTGAGACACATGCAGACGGTCACGGGCTGTAGATTCGAAGACAACTTGATTACATACCCGCAAAGATACGTAAGTTTCGCCGTAGTCATCGACCCATTTAGATCGACTTACCACTCCTCGGAAGAAATTCTTATCCACAGTCAGCCATTCCAATCCCACACAAAGCGATCTGTTCGAAATGCGCAAACATCCTCAAACTGGTAAGAAAGGACGAATTTATACGGAGTCATTGACGCCATCGCCCGAAGAAAATCGCAAATGTCGAGGACACACTCCCCGAGCGAATTCGCATCTAGGCGGAACACAATCGAGTACCTAGTCAAAAACTCATCTTTCGG
This sequence comes from Roseateles sp., assembly GCA_039593255.1. Lineage (GTDB taxonomy): Bacteria > Pseudomonadota > Gammaproteobacteria > Burkholderiales > Burkholderiaceae_C > Roseateles. Next base: position 256,187 of record JBCNPQ010000004.1, on the reverse strand, counting down.
AAAGCCTTCTGCGCTAACTTCTTTGAGCCGCCCCGAATCTATGATACGAAAATAGGTACCCGAACGACTAAAGAAACCATTTCGAGGGCGAACGTCAGACATTTCAATATCTCTCGCATTCACCGCATTCAAAGCGGCCAGAACAAGCGTCCAATCGATGACCGCCCCCTCCAACTCAAGAGAGTATTCAAGCGCCATATCAACCTCCTATCCTGAGAACGACAACCTTGCCCTTCTTGATAACAATCAGCGACTTGAGGCCTGCAACTGGGTTTCTCGCCACATACTCAGCGACTTGCGAAATACTCAACGTAGAGTCAGCAAGATTCACAACCAAATTGGCAGCTTGCTGATCAAGCGGATTTGCTTTTTCAATCAATTTATCATGAATCGTCTCAACGTTACCGGTCCTAGGGGAATATATGTCAGCCAGCTCTCCATTCAAACGAATATCTGGGTCTTTGGCATTGTTTTTGCCACTCCTGTTTGGTAGGCGTTCGACATCAAAGCCAAACTCAGAGAGCGTCACTGCGGCCTCATCCTGGCGCTTCAAGCTACGCACCTGTTCCTCGCGTGCTCCCGGCTTTGGAAGCTCCGCATCACCCTTAAGAGTGCCCGGCTTCGGCTTCGCTTCATACTCGGAAATATTCAATGTTCCGTCGTCGCGGGTTACAGCGGCGCCATCGTAATCGCCTGTTCGAACCGGACCCCGCGGCGCGGCCCCTTCGGCGGCGCCACCTTTCGAAGAAATTACCCTGCCACCCTTTACCGCGATACTGCCAGCGCTTGTGACAACCAAGGCACCATTGGTGAACAGTTCTGCACGCAAACGCTGAGCCTCATCGACTCGTCCCGCTGCCTCAAGCTCGTCGGCTTGTACAAGCGTATTAAAGATTGCCTTTTGCGTATTATCAATCGGGGCTGATAGGAATTCTTTTAGACCCTTGGCCGTGTCGGAAAGTTCCTTCTGCGCCTGAGCACGTGCAGAGTTTGAATCTGGCCCTTGCCCCGGATTGATCGGAATTCCTCCAGGTCCGGTCGGCTCCATCGCCAGTGCGATATTTCCGAGCAATCGAAGGGTTTCTGTTACTCCCTTTGCAACCGTTCCAGCCGCACCCGAAATGGCATTAAACAGGCTCGGATTATTAGCACGATTTCCATACATCTCTGCAAGAGTTTGCGCTTCGCTCTGCTCCTTACCGATGACGCCGAAAATGTCCACCTGCCGCGATTTGCCGGAATAGCTCTGAGCTGCGGCTTGGACGCTTGCAAGTTCCTTAGCGCAATCGGCGGAGGAAGGATTGACACATGCCGCCTGAATCGCCGCATTACGGCCGTTGTCCAATGCCACCAACGTCGCAATCTCTCGTTTCGCGTCCTGTTGGCACTGCGTGTCATTGCCGCACTTCTGCAACTTCTCGCGCGCGGCCTCCAGTTGAGCGGCTTCGCGGTGGTTCAGATAGTTATTCACCACCTGATTGCCCGCAGTTGCCGCACCGGTCCCGCCGCCGACTGCCGCACCAATTGCCGTTCCAGTCGCCGCGATGACGAGCTGCTTCGCATCATCCGACAGACCCAACCCCTCAACAGCATCCTTGATGGTCGGGACCGCCTTCGCTGACGCTCCCGCGCCGACGCCGCCGGCAAGCCCTCCCCCCAGCGCTCCAAGCGCGGCGTGTGCCGCGACCCGATAGACGCCACCCTCTTCGTACTTCTCCGCCTCCTCGCGCTCGCCCTGCAACCGCAACTGCCTGGCCTTCTCGCCCATCCTCGTGCCGATCTCATCGGCAATCCGCGGCAGCGCCTGCTGCGTGATCTGCACTTGCGTCTGTACCTCGTTCATCAGCGACTGGCCGTCCCAAGCCTTCTTGAGCGCGCCGCTGTTGTCCTTGTCGCTGGTCACATCGCGCTTCAACGCCGCCACTGCGGATGCGGCATCCTGGCCAGTCAGTTCCTTCTGCTTCGCCTCATCGGTGATCGTGATCTCGGCGCCGCTGATGCCGCTGGCCGTCGTGCTGCCCTGGCTACCGCTCACGCTGCCGATGCCCGGCGAGAAGCCCGGCTTGGTGCTCGACTTGCCGTTGCCCTTCTTCTCCTCATCCGTCTTCGCAGACGGCTGGTCTCCCACCTTGCTGCTCAAGCTCACCCCCACGCTGTAGCCGCTGGCCTTGTAGCTGTCGGAGTTCTGGATGTCGCTCTGCGTGAGCGAGCCCGTGACCAGGCTGTTCTTCTTGTCGTCGATCGCCTGCTGCGTGCTCGCGATCAGGCCGCCCTTCAGATCGGTGTTCCCCTTCACGTTGAGCTGGAATCCGCCGTCACCGGCCGCGATGCCGCTCTGCTCCGTCACCGACGCATAGTTACCCTTCGCCTGCGCGTTGCTGAAGCTGCCGCTCGCCGTGCTCGTGCCGTAGCAGAAGGGCGGAATGCACAGGCTCACGCCCACGCTCGCGCTCTGCTGCTTGGCGGAGTAAGTCGCCGAATCCTGCAGGCTCTCGATGTTGAGGTTGCCTCCGATGTTGCCGGACACCTGTCCGCCCTGCACCACCGCGCCCTTGAGCGTCGTGTCGCCGCCGGACTCGATGCGCACCTGGTCGCCCGAGACATGCGTCTGCACGGCGTTGTTGCCATCGCCGTCGGCCTTGCCCTTGCCCTTGTTGGCCGCCAGTTCCAGCGTGAAGCCGTTCTGCGTGCCGCCCATGGCGTAGGAAATTCCGATGCTTGCGCCACTGCTGCTGTTGGTGCTGTGCAGCGTCTGGGTATTGCGCGCCGCCTCCAGATCGATGGCTCCATCAGCCTTGAGCGTCGTCTTGCCTCCGGCTTTGATGTCCGAGCCGACCACCTGGAGCGTGCTGCCCTGGCCGTCGCCCGTGGCGCGGATGCTCACGTCCCCTTGCCCCGTCACCTGACTGCCCACGACCGTCGTGTTCTGCTCGGTGCTGGAACTCTGGCTCTTGGAGGTGCCCAGACTCACGCCGATCTTGATGCCGGCAGTTCCGCCGTTCATCAGGTCCTGCCCCGCCTTCACCGCATCCATGCCCGCGAGCGCGGCATTCAGCCCCGCCAACGCTTGCATTCGGGTGTCCTCGGTCTTGGTTCCCGCCTTGGCGGCATTCAGCGCGCTTTGCGCCGCGCTCACCACCGGAATGCTCACCGAACCACCCAGCGCGGTCTTGCTGAACTTGCTCGTCTGACTGCTGTTGGCACTGTCCTGGGCCGCGTCGATCACCACCTTCCTGGCCTCAATATCGACGTTGCCACCCAGCAGTCCGCTCTTGTCAGCCTGCGCGACCACGCTCGAGCCCGTCTGCGTGTAGACCTCGCCCGCGCGCAGCGTCACATCGCCGCCCAGGCTCGCCACCTGCGAGCCAGTCTGCGAGGTGCTCTGCTGAGCGCCCGTGGTGCTCGTCTTCACCGTACCCACCGCCGGCTGCCACCAGCTGCCGATGAAACCGCTCTTCTTGCTGCTCGAGGAGCTGTCGCCGGATTGCGTGCTCTCCGCCGTCGTCAACGTCAGGTTGCGGCCTGCGCTGATGAACACGTCACTGTCCGCAACCACCGTGGCACCCTGCAGCGACGCATCGCGTCCCGCGCGCGCGATCACGCTGCCGGCGCTCACCGTCGTACCCACCGCCTCGTTGATCGTCTGTGTCGCGTTGTTCGTGCCGCTCTGGCCCGTCAGCAGCACGCTGCCCAGCAGCATGTCCAGCGGGGCACCCGTGAACATAAGCGCCGTCCCGGCGACTTTGCCCAGACCGCTGGCCTTCTTCACCGTCTGGCTCAGGTTGGTCGTGCTCTGGCTCTGCATCGCATCGTCCAGGACCAGGTCCCTCTTGGCGTCCAGCAGCGCCAGACCGTCGACCTTGATCGCCGCGCCTTCCGTGCGGATGTCCTGCCCCGCCAGCACCGTCACCGTGTCGCCCGTCAGCGAGGTACCGATCACCGCCGTCTGGTCGGTCTTGCTGTACGTCGTCGTGATCTTCTTCTTGAACAGGCTCTTCTTCGTCTTCTGCGTCATCTGCTCGACGACCGAGTTCGCCTCGCCCGCGAGCAGCTGCACGTCGCGTCCCGCGCTCAGCGTCACCGCGCCCTGCCCGCTGGCGATCTGCGCCGCCGTGGCCGTCAGGTCCTGGCCCGCCTTCAGCACGATCTCGCCCTCGGCCTGCAGCGCCGTGCCCACGTCCTGGCGCTGGCTCTCCTTCTTGTAGTTGTTGGCGTTCTTGATCTCGTCGCGCGAACTCGAGGTCTGCACCGTCGTCAGCGCCAGGTCCCGCCCGGCGCTGATCAGCACGCCGCCGTCCGCGCCCGCGCCGTCCGCCCCGCCCTGCGTGATCTGCACCGCCTGCATCGTCACGTCGCGACCGGCCTGCACCACCATCACGCCGCCCGCGCTCAGCGAGGCCACCTGGTCCAGCACCGTCGCCTTCGTCGTCACGTTGCCGCGCTGCGTCCCGCCGCTGGCCGTCGTCGTCTCCATCACGATGTCACGACCCGCCGTCAGTTGCATGTCGCCCGTGGCCGCCAGCGCGCCGCCGATGTTGCGCAGGTCCTCCCGCGCCGTCAGCGCCAGCGTCGTGCCGCGCATGTCACCGGTGTTGTTGATGTTCTGCGCGGTGATGTCCACCACCCCGCCGCGCACGTCGCCGCCGTTGGTGAAGTCGCCGCTCAGCGCCATCTCCACCCGGCCGCCCGCGATCAGCGAGCCACTGGGCAGCAGGTCGCCCTCGCGCGGCACCAGGTACACCTGCGGCACCAGCACGCGCTGCGTCGTGCCGTCCGCCAACGTCACCGTCTGCTCCACCAGCCACACCAGGTCGCTGGTGAGCTGCGACATCTGCTCCGCCGTCAGCGCAACGCCCGGCACCAGCTGGTGCTCCTTGGCGAAAGTCGCGCCGTTGGTCAGCAGCGCGCGGTATTGCGATTCGTCGTCCGCGTAGCCGGACAGGTAACCGGTGCCCGTCAGCTGCCCGATCTGCTCGCGCACCAGCCGCTGCTCGTAGAAGCCGTCACCCAGCCGCTTCTGCGTCACCGCCGGGTCCAGCGCCATCGCCTGCAGCAGGAAATCGCTGGACAGCCATTCCTTGTAGTTGGCGAAGCGCGGATCGGTCTCGATCAGGTACTTCGACGTCGGTTCCTTGTGCGTCTTGAACAGGCTGTTCGACGGCGGCGTCAGGTTGACCCGCACGCTCAGCGCCAGCGGCTTGCCGTTGAAGGTCGCGCCGGAGCCGCTCAAGCTCACGCCCTGCGCAGCGCCCGGACGCTGCGACGTCGAAGCCGACGACGCCAGCACCCGGGTCGCCTGCGTCATCGCCTTGCCGTCGGCCTGCGCCGAACCGTCCGCCTGCGCGGCCGCCGCGGCCCGCAGCGCCTGCGCCACCGCCGAGCGGCCGGTCTGCGCGCCGCCCTGGATCGTCGCGGCCGCGCCGATGCCCTGGACTTCGCCGAGCTGCTGCGCCGACTTCACGGTGGCGCTCAGGATCTCGACCTGCGCCGAGCCTACATTGCCGGCACCGCTACCGGCGTCGACCGCCTGGGCGAGCAACTGGCCGCCGCTGCGCACCTGCGCGCCGCCCTGCGCGCCGGTCACCGTCGCGTTGCCCGCATTGACCTGACGCATCACGCGCCCGATCAGGCCGCTCAGGCCGGAGCCGCCGCCCGCCGTCGCGCGGGTGTCGCCCTGCGCGCCCTGCTGCGACGCACCGCCGCCCAGGCTCACGCCGCCCGCCTGCTGGCGTCCGTCCGCGCCCTGCGGCGCCGGAATGAAGGACTGCGCCTGCGACGGCAGCACCAGCGTCGCCTGTCGCGTCACGCCCTGCGCGTCCACGACATCCACCTTGTGCTCGACGTTGGTCACCTGTCCGCCGGTGATGGCGACCCCGGTGTAACCCACGACGCGGCTCATGTCGTTCCGGATCGAGGTGGCGCCCAGCACCGTCAATTGCCCGCCCACGATGATGTTGGCCGCCAGCGATTGCGTGACCGTCGCGGGATCGCCACCGCCGATCTCCACGGTATTGGTCACTCGCATGTTCTGGTGCCGGCGCTCAAAGTCCCGGAGCGCTTCAGCCGCCGTCTGGCCGTTGAGCTGGATGGTGGTCGTGTATTCCTCGTAGATGCCACTGCTGGGCGAATAGTCGATCCTCAACGCCGTCGGGGCGCCCGCATTCGGATTGGTTCTCCACGCCAGGTACGGATTGACGTTGTCGATCGTGCCGGCCTGCAGCAGCAGGTTGCCGCGGGCCTCGATGTTGGCGCCACTGTTGAGCAGCGACGCGCCCATCAGGCTCATGTCGCCGCCGCTGCGGATGAAGGCCTTCGTGTCCAGGAAGGTCACGCCATTCACCGTGCCCCCGCTGGGATCCGCGCCACCGCCACCACCTTCTTCCCGCGGGGAGTCCTCGATGACGGCGTTCGCCGACATCACCCGCATCTGCTGGTACTGATGGTTGTCGCTGCCCGAGCTACCGCCACCGCCGCCACCACCCGTGCCTCCCGTCCCGCCGGAGCCGGTGCCCGCCGTCTGCCCGGTGCTCACGCCCGTCAGCACCGTCCGGTTCACGATCCCACCGGTCATCTGGAGGCCCAGCGCCTGGCTGGCCTCGATGATCGAGTTCTCGTTGAGCAGGCTCGCGCCCGACATCGTCAGCGTGCCGTCCGCGAAGATCAGCGCGCCGCCGGTGTTGGAGATGTCGCGCGTCATCGCCGCGTCGATCGAGCGCCGGCCCGCGATCACCGCGGACACGCCGCCCTCCGCGCCGTTGACCAGCTGGCCGCCGTCGATGACGATGTCGCCGCCGTAGATGCGGCCCGTGCCGACGTTGAGCACGCGGTCCGCCGTCAGCATCACGCCGTCGCCGTCGATCAGGCCGCGGTTGTTGAGCTGGCCCGCCGCCGTCAGCAGCGTCAGCGCGCCGCTGAGCTCGCCGCTGGCCGCGTTGTCGATGTTGGTCGCCTGGATGGACAGCCCGCCGCCGCTGCGCAGCGTGCCCTGGTTGCTGAAGTTGCCCGAGACGTTCAGCGTCATGTCGCCGGCCGCCTGGAACTGGCTGCCCGCGCCATAGCTGAAGTCGCCCGCGAGCTTCACCGTCATCCCCGCGCCGCTGCTGATCTGTCCGCCGACGCCGCCTGCGAGCTCACGCAGGTTCAGCCCCATCGCGCTGCCCGACCAGATGCGGCCGCCCGCGTTGTTCAGCGACAGCGCCGAGGCCTGCGCCCCGTCGCCGATCGTCTGCGAGCCGGACGCGCCCAGCGCGCCGCTGGCGTTGTTCAGCGCCTGCGTGATGGTCAGCCCGAGGTTGCCGCTGGCCAGCACCTGGCCGCCGACGTTGTCGAGCTGCTGCGCTTGCAGCGTGACGTTGCCGCCCTGGATGCCCACGCCGTTGCCGCCGTTGCCGGTGTTGTCGATGCGACCGGCCGAGTTCAGCGACAGCGTGGTGCCGCCATAGATCAGGCCGCCCTGGTTGAGCACCTGCTGCGCGGACGCCGTCAGCGACTGCCCGCCGATCAGCCGGCCGCCCTGGTTGTCCAGCGTGCCGCCGACCGTCAGGCCGAGCGCCGAGGCCGACAGCTCCGAGCGGTTGGTCAGCTGGCTCACGGTCAGTTGCGCCGAGGTGCCGGCGCTGATGCCGTTCTCGTTGGTCAGCGCGCCGGCGGCGATCGTCATCGCGCCGGAGGCGCGGATGCCGGTCGGCGTCGAGACCGCGCCGTCGCGCGTGTTGTTCAGCGCCGCGCCGTGCGTCTGCACCGACAGCCCGCCGCCCGATTGCAGCAGGCCGCCGCGGTTCTCGAGCGTGCCGCTGTCCGTCGTCAGCGATTGCGCCGCGAGCAGACGGCCGCCAGTGTTGTCCAGCGTCTGGCCGCGCGTGTCGACCACGATCGTCGCGCCGGACACTTCGCCCTGGCGATTGGTCAGCCCGGTCGACAGCAGATCCACCGTCTGCGCCGCCTGGATCGCCCCCTGCGTGTTGTCGAGCGCCCCCTGCGCGCGGACCGTCACGCCGCCCTGCAGGCTCGCGATGCGGCCCGCCTGGTTGCCGACGGACGCCGCGTTCAGCGTCAGACCCTGCTGCGCCAGCAGGCTGCCGCCGCCGTTGAGCAGATTGCCGCCGGTGGTCACCGTCAGCGCGCCGTCACTGCCGGCCCAGCCGCCGCGGTTGTCCAGCGCGCCCGCGTTCAGCGCCATCGTCGAGCCGCTGCGCAGCCGGCCGCCCTGGTTGTCCAGCGTGCCGCCAATCGTCGCCTGCAGCGTCGAGTCGCTCTGCAGCAGGCCATTGCCGCCGTTGCTCAGGCTCGCGCCGCGCACGTCGAGCGCACCCGCGCTGGCGAGCGTGCCGCCGGTGTTGTCGATCGCGCCCGAGATGTTCACCTGCGCCGCGCCGGTGCTCACCAGGTTGCCGCCGCGGTGGTCGAGGCTGCTCCCCGTCACCGTCACGCCCGCGCCCTGCGTCTGCGCATTCGTCAGCGTCACCGCGCCGGTCGCGCCGAGCGTCAGCGCGCCGTTGCTCAGGATCTGGCCGCCAGCGCCGGACAGCGTGCCGGTCGACACCGTCAGCGGGCCACTGCCCGCCTGCACCAGCGAACCGCGCAGGTTGTCGACCGCCTGCGCCTGCAGGCGCAGCAGCGTGCCGCTGGACTGGATGCGGCCGTCGGTGTTGAGGATCTGGCCGCCGACCGTCGCGGTCAGTTGACCGGTCGTGCCGAGCTGCGTCAGCGAGCCGCCGACGTTGCGCCAGTCACCCGCCGTCAGGCCGACGTTGGCGCCGCTGAGCGTCGCGCCGTCGGTCGACAGCAGGCCCGCGCTCGCCAGCATCAGGTTGCCGGCGCTGGCGAGCGCCGTGCGGTCCAGCCGCAGCGGGCCGCCGGTCGAGCTCAGCGAGGCGGACGCCGCCTGGAGGCGGCTGTCCTGGAGCTGGAGATCGCGCCCGTTGAGCGTCAGCGCGCCGGCGGACAGCATGGCGCCGCCCGACTGCAGCGTGCCGGTCGTGCGCACGGTGAGATCGCCCTGCGCCGCCAGCGTGTTGTCGGGCCGCAGGCCCGCGGCGAGCGAGCCCGCCCCCGACAGCGACGCGGCGTCGATCGTCAGCCCGCCCTGCGCGCCGATGGCGCCGGCATTGGCCAGCGCGTTGCCGACGTTCAGGACGGCGTTCCCTTGCGCGTAGACGGAGCCGCTGTTGCTCATGTCGCCGGTGACGGTCAGGCGCGTGTCCGTGCCGGACTGCAACGCGCCGGCGTTGGTCAGCTGGCTCGCACCGATCGCCAGCGCGCCCTGCGCATTGATCAGACCCTGCGCGCCGTTGGTCAGCGTTCCCGTCGTCAGATCGACGTTGCGCGCGCCGATCTGGCCGGCCGTGTTGTCGAGCGAGCCCGCCTGCGCGAGCAGGTCGCGCGTGGCGACGATCGCGCCGCCGGTGTTGTCGAGCGCGCCCGTCACGCGCAGTTGCGCGTCGCCGCCGCTCAGCAGCTGGGCGCCTTGGTGGCGCAGGCTGCCGGCCTCGATCGTGACCTGGGCGCCTTGCGTCTTCGCCTGGCTCAGGTCGGCGGCGCCGGTCACCGCCAGCGTCACCGCCTGCGCGCCGAGGATCTCGCCACCGACGCCGCTCAGCGAGCTCGCGTCGATGCGCAGGCCCTCCGCGCCCGCGTGCACGACGCGGCCTTGGGTGTTGTCCACCGCACCGGCGGAGATCGTCAATGAGCGGCCCGCCGCGGCGATCTCGCCGCGCGTGTTGTCGAGCGCGCCTTGCAGCGTCGCGGTGAAGCTGGCGCCCTGCCCCGTCTGCGTCACCGTTCCGTCGACGTTGGACCAGCGCTGCGCCGTGAAGGCGACGCTGTCGCCCGAGACGGTCGCCGCGCCGGTGTCGAGCGCGCCGGTGCTGCCCAGCGTCAGCGCGCCGGCGGAAGCCACCGTCGCGCGATTCAGCTGAAGATCGCCCGCCGTGGCCGTCAGTCCGACGGTCTGCGCCTGGAGCTTCGCATCCTGCAGCTGCAGCGCCGCGCCGCGCAGCGACATCGCGCCCGCCGCCAGCGTCTGGCCGCCCTGCTGCAGCGCGCCGGTCGCGCGCAGCGTCAGGTCGCCCTGGGTCCCGAGCGTGTTGTCCGGATTGAGCCCGGCGATGAAGCCGCCGGTGCTGGCGATGCGGTCCGCCTGCGCCGACAGCGCGCCCTGCGACGCCAGCATGCCGGTGTTGCCGAGCACGCCGCCCGTCGTGATCGTCAGCGGGCCGCGTGCGTACACGGTGCCGCTGTTGGAGAACGCGCCGTGGACCGTCAGGTCCATCGCCGCCTGCGACTGCAGGCTGCCAGCGTTGTCGAGCTGGCCCGCGGCGACGGTCATCGCCTGCGTCGAGACGATCAGTCCCTGCGCGCCGTTGGTCAGCGCGCCCGACGTCGACAGGCTCACCGCCCGGCCGCCGATCTGACCGCCGGTGTTGGTGAGCGACGCCGCGTCAATGCGCAGGTCCTCCGCCGTCTGGATCACGCCGCGCGTGTTGTCGACCGCGCCGGTCGCCGTCAGCGTCGCGCCCGTCTCGCTGACGAGCTGGCCGTCGCGATGGCTCAGGCTGCCCGCGGTCACGTCGACGCGACGCGCCTGCGTCAACGCATCGTCGAGCGTCACCGCGCCGTCGGCGCGCAGCACCAGCGCGCCCTTGCCGAGGATCTCGCCGCCAGCGCCGTCCAGGCGCGACACCGTCAGCGCCAGGGTGCCCGACGTCGCGCCCGCATGGACGAGCGAGCCCGCCCGGTTGTCCAGCACGCCCGCGGCCATCGTCAGGTCGGCCGCGTTGCCCGCGATCGAGCCGCGCTGGTTGTCCAGCGTGCCCGCGACCGAGACGCTCAGGCTGCCCGCCGACGCGGTCTGCGCGATGTCGCCGGCGACGTTGCGCCAGTCCCCCGCCGTGATGCTCACCGAGCCCGCGCTCAAGGCCGCCGACGAGGTGTCCAGCGCGCCCGTCGTGGCGAGCACCAGTCGCTCGCCGCCCGACAGCGCCGCGCCGTCCAGGCGCAGGTCGCCGGCCAGCGCGTTCAGCGTGACGCGCTGCGCCTGGAACTTGCCGCCCTGCAGCGCCAGTTCGCCGCCGGTCAGCGTCATCGCGCCGCCCGCGAGCGCCGTGCCGCCCTGACGCAGCGCTCCCGTCGCGCTCACCGTCAGATCGCCAGTGGCGGCGACGGTGTTGTCGTCGCGCAGACCCGCGGCCAGCGCGCCGCTGCTGTCGATCGTGCCCGCCTCGATGCCGAGCGAGCGCTGCGCCGAGACGGTACCTGTGTTCGTCAATGCGCCGGCGCGCAGTTGGGCGTCGCCGGAAGCGCGGATCGTCCCCGCGTTGTCCAGGCGAGCGCTCGCGCGCAGGTCCACCTCGCCGCCCGCCTGCAACGCGCCGGCATTGCCGAGGCTGCCCACGTCGATCGACAGCCGCCGCTGCGCCGCGATGAGGCCGAGTCCGGCGTTGTCCACGCTGCCGCCGGTCAGCGTCACGTCGACGCCGCCGATCTGGCCGTTGCGGTTGACCAGCGATCCGGCGGACGCGCTGACCGCGCCGCCGGACTGCACCAGGCCGCCGGTGTTGTCGAGTTCGCCGCCCACCGTGAGCTGCGCGCCGTTCTGCGCGATCAGCCTGGCGTCGCGCGTGCTCAGGCTGCCCGCCGTGACGGACACGCGGTCCGCCTGCGTGAGCGCCTGCGCGCCGCCCAGGTCGGCATGACCGCCGACCTCGAGCGTGAGGCCGCCCGCGCCGGCGATCGTGCCGCCGGCGCCGTTGAGCGTGGTCGCCTCCAGCTTCAGTTCGCCGCTCGCGCCGCCGGCGTGAACCACCTGGCCCGACACGTTGTCGATGCGCTGCGCGCTCAGCGACAGCGCCGTGCCATTGCCGGCGATGCGTCCGCCGCTGTTGTCCAGCGTGCCGCCGATGACGGCCGTCATCCGGCCCGCCGCGCCGATCTGGCCGATGTCGCCGCCGGCATTGCGCCAGTCCGCCGCCGACACGTCCACCGTGCCGCCGCTGAGCTGCGCGAGGTCCGTGACCAGCGCGGCGCCCGCGTGCAGCTCGAGGCCGTCCGCGGCCACCATCGTCGCGCGATCCAGGCGCAGGTCGCCGGCGCGCGCGCGAACGGCCAGGGCCACGGCCTGCGTCTGGCTGCCTTGCAGCTGGAGATCCCCACCTTCGAGGCGTGCGACACCGGCCGCCAGCGTCGTGCCCGACTGCTTCAACGTGCGATCCGCATTCAGCGTGAGGTCGCCGGTCGCGCCGATGGTGTTGTCGGCGCGCAGGCCGGCGGCAAAGGTGCCGCTGCTGTCGATCGCGCCGGCGTTCACCGCCAGCGCGTTGCCGGACGCGATCGTGCCGGAGTGCGTCAGGGTGTCCGCCCCGACCGAGGCCGCGCCGCCGGCGCGGATCAGTCCGGTGTTGACGACCGCGCCCGTGCCGGTGACGCGCGCGTCGCCCTGCGCCTGCAGCGTGCCGGCGTTGGTCAGCGCATCGGCCCGGATCGTCAGGTCGCCCGTCGCCGCGATCAGGCCATTGCCGGTGTTCTCGAGCTGGCTGCTGGTCACGCCCACTTGCCGGCCGCTCAGTTCCCCGTCACGGTTGACGAGTTGACGCGCGTCGACGCTCAGGTCGCCCGCCGTCGTCACCGTCCCGCCCTGGTTGGCGAGCGACTCCGCGCGCAGGTTCAGCGCATCGCCGCCAGCGACGATCCTGCCGGCCGTGTTGTCGATGGTCTGCGCCGTCAGCGAGACGGTCTTCGCATTCGCCTGGATCACGCCCTGGCGGTTGTCCAGCCGGCCGCTCAGCGCGACGGACAGGTCACCGCTGCCAACCAGCGCCAGTTGGCCTCCGGCATGGTGCCAATCCTGAGCCTGCAGCGACAGCGAGGTGGCGCTCAGCCGCGCGCCCTCGGTGTTCAACTCGCCGGCGCTCTTCACGTTCAGGGCATTGACCGCCTGAACCTGCGCGCCGTTGAGATCGAGGCCCATTGCCTCGAGGCTCGCGTCGACCGCCAGCACCTGGCCGCGCAGCGTCATCTCCGAACCGGCCGTCATCGACAACGCGCCCTGGGCGCCAATGCGGCCGTCGGTGCCGAGGCCGGCCGCGACGGTCGAGCCAGCACCGGTCTGCAGACGCTGCGCCGCCGTGGCGTTCAGCTGTCCCTGGGCTGCCAGCAGGCCCGCGACGCTCAAGGTGGCGCCGGCAGATGCGGAGACCTGCGCACCGTAGACCGATCCGCCGAGCGTCGCACTGTCGCGCGCCGTCAGGGCGAGCGCGCCGCCCGCGCGCAGTTGGCCGTCCGACACGACGGCCTGCGCGTCGATGTCGAGCCGGCGGGCCGCCGACACGCTCGACGACGCATCCTGGCGCAGCTCGCCCTGCAGCGTCAGCGTCACGTCCTGGCCGCCGATCGCGGCACCCTGTTCCTGCACCAGCGAACGCCCCTGCACCGACACGCCATCGCGCGCGGCGATGACGCCGGCCGCGTTGACGATGTCGGCCTGGCCGGCGATCGCGATGCCGCCCGCGGCGGCCTGCAGCTCGCCGCGGTCATTGCGCAGTTCGGTGGCCACCTGGATGCCCAGGCCGCCGTCGGCCACGACACGTGCGTCGCGGTTGTCGATGCGATCCGCGCCCAGCGTGGCGGCGCCGGTCGTGCGCAGCGTCGCGCGCTGCTGGCTCAGTTGACCGTCGGCCTGCAGCGCGATGGACCGCGCCTGCACGTCCGCGCCGTTCAGCGTCAGCTGCGCGCCACGGGCCGAGAGTGCCCCGTTCGACCACAGCGTCGCCCCGCTCAGGTCCAGCGCGCGGCCCTCGATGCTCAGCGCGCCGGTGCCGTATTGCTCCACGCTCGCGCCGATCGCGCTGAAAGCGTCGGCGGCGATCGCCAGCGAGGCGCCGTTGCTGGCAATGCGCGCGGCATCGGCGGTCATCGTGCCGTCGACGCGCACGGACAGCGCGTCCGTGCCGATCTGCAGCCATTCGGCCTGGCGCAGGTCCAGGTCGTGCGCGGCGATCGAGAGCCTGCCGCCCGCGAGGCTCGCGCCCCGCGTGCTCAGCAGGCCATCGGCCTTCAGGCCCAGCGCGCCGGTCGCCGACAGCTGCGCGCCATCAGCGTTCAGCGTCGGCGCGGTCACGCCGATCGAGCCGGCCTGCACCTGCGCGCGAGTCAGGTCAATCGACGCCGTGCCGGTCGCATCGATGGCACCGGTGGCAATCAACAGCGCATCGCGCGCGGCGACGCTGCCGCCGCCCAGCGCGATCGCGCCGGCCTGCGCCTGCCCGCCGCCGAGGTCGACCGTCGGCGCCTGCACCGTCAGCTTGTCCGCGGCCAGCAGCTGGCCGGCCTGCGTCGCCGACTGCGACGCGCCCAGCGACAGTCCGCCGGCGCCCGCCACGATCGTGCCGTCCGAGGCCATGCCGGCCGCGGTGACGCTGCCGGCTTCGCCGCTCAACTGCGGCGCGCGCAGGTCCGCCGAACCGCGCGACGCCAGCCAGCCGGCGTTGCGCACGCCGGCGTTCGACTGCACCGTCAGCGCCGGCGTGCCGTTGGCATCGGCCTCCTGCGCGTAGACGGTGCCGGTGTTGTCCAGCCAGCCGTCGGCGCGCAGCGTCAGCTGTCCGCCGACGACCTGGCCGGCCTGGCGCACGCCCAGGCCCGCCTCGGTGCCCACCAGCGTGATGCGCTGCGCGTAGATGCCGCCCAGTGCCGTGCTGTCCAGCGCGTAGCGCGGACGCTCGCCCGCCGGCGCGAGCGCCTCGCCGCCCGCGACGCCGGCCTCGTCCACCGTCATCACCTGCGTGCCGGTCTGGATGCGGGCGTCCTTGGCCCAGATCCCGGCGTTGATCTCGACCGCGCGCGCGAGCAGCGCGGTGTAGTCGGTCTGCGAGCCGTCCAGGCCCTGGCCGTCGACCCGGATCAGGCCGCCCTGCACGCCGTAGCCGGCGATGCTGCCGTCGGCGTTGAAGCGCGGCGTGCCGGTCGTCAGCACTGCGGCGCTGGCGTTGATGAAGCCGGCGCCGTCGACCTGGATGCCGGACGGGTTGGCGATGACGACCTCGGCCCGCTGGCCGGCGACCTCCACATAGCCCTTGAGCTGGCTGGGCGCGCTGCTGTTGACCTCGTTGAGGATCACGCGGGCGCCGCCCTTGGCCAGCCACGGGTTGGCCTGCACGAAGCCGCCGAGCTGCGTGCTGACGTCGGCGCGCGCGTTGTTCAGGATCACGCCGCGCTTGTCGACGTCGAACTGGCTGTAGGTGTTGCGCGAGACGCCCGCGGCGCTCGGCGTCTGGATGTTGACCTGCACCGTGCCATTGGCGCTGTTGACCACCGTCGGCTGCTGGTTCTTCGGCGCGTTGGGATCGGCCTTGACCTGCGCGAAGGCGTCCGGCGCCAGCGTGATCGCCGCGCCCATCGCGAAGGCCGCGGCCAGCGCGAGCAGCGTCGGCGGTCCGCGCGAGGCCGCCGGCACGATGTCCGCGCCGGCCAGCGCGCGCGCGGCCGGTCCGGCGCTCTCCCCGTTGCTGCCGCCCTTGACGTGGCTCAGGGCGGTCTCGGCCACGGCCATCAGCTGGCCGCGTTGCTTGTTGAAGACGATTCGGTACTGGAGACGGTTCATCGCGATATCACCGGAAGAAAGTCAACACGGAAGGTCAACGGGAAGACTGGACGGAACGGCGTGGATCGGCGCGGATCGGCAGGCCGTTCAGCGGGCCGTTCAAAGGGAATAGCTGAGGTTGAAACCCGCGACGACGCGGGCCTCGGGGAAGCGCGACGGCTGCCACAGCGGCGCGCCGGCGAAGACCTCGAGCGAGAAGCCTTGCGTGCGCACGCGCGTGCCGATGACGGCGCCGGTCAGGTGCCGGCCGGCGAGGCGCTCGGCGCCGTTGCCGCCGACCAGGCCGGCATCGACGCCGAGGTACATCGACACCGCCGGCGACTGCTGCGCCGCCGACAGCGGCAGCTCGGCCTCGTTGCGCCACAGCAGGCCGTTGTCGGCGGAGAGCGAGGCGTCGCTGCCGAAGCCGCGCACCGTGTAGCGGCCGCCGATGGAGAAGCGGTCCTGCGGCGTCAGGCGGTTGAGCGCGTACTGGCCGCGCAGCGAGGTGCTCAGCTGCAGCTGGCGGCTGCCCAGCGCCAATGCGCCGTTGAGGCTGTAGCTGCCCTGCAGCAGGCGCACCCGGGACTCGCCCTCGCCGAAGGATTCCTCGGGCGCCTGCAGCGCATGGAAGGCGCCGGTGCCGCGCTTGAGGCTGAGTTCGGCCTCGCTGCCGACGCCGCCGGCATTGCGCTTGAGGTTGATGCCGGCCTCCCAGCCGCCGGTGCGGCGGCGCTGGACCTCGACCTCGGTGTCGTCGATGTAGTTGCGCGAGCCGCGGCCGAACAGCTTCACGTAGCCGCTGAACTTGTACTGGCCGTCGCGCCAGAGCATGCGGGTCAGCTTGAGCTCGCCGTTGCTGCTGGCGCCGCGGTAGACGTAGGTCTGGTTGGCGCCGATGACGACCTGGCGGTAGCCGCTGCGGCTCATCGTGATGCTGACCAGCGAATGGCCCCAGGGCAGCGAGTAGTGCAGCACGTGGCCGCCCGTGCCCTTGTGCGGGCCTTCGCGGTGGTCGACGCGGCGCGCGAGCCAGTCGGCATCGCGGTTCAGCGTCGCGTAGAACAGGTCGTTGAGCGTCAGCGCATGGTCCAGCGAGGCGGTCAGCGCCAGCGGGTAACGGCCGGTGGCCTCGCTGCCGCTGTCGTCGAGCGTGACCTGCCAGCGCCACTGGCGGCCGCCCTGGTAGCTGACGGCCAGGTCGCTGTAGCCGGGCTCGCCCGTGCCCTGTGCCGGCTCGACCTGGATGTCGGCCTGCGCGCCGGGGACGCGCTGCAGGTTCTCCAGCGCCTGCTCCATGTCGCGCAGGTTGAGCACGTCGCCGGGCTTGACCGGCAGCGCGTTGGCCAGGCGCACCTGCGGGGACGTGCCCTCGCGCAGCCGGATCGCGTGCACGCGGCCCGGCACGACGGTCAGCACCAGGCGGCCGGTGGACAGGTCCTGCGGCGCGGCGAGCACCCGGGTCGTGATGAAGCCGTCGTCGATCAGCGCGTCCTGCAGCCGCGTGACCAGCGTGG
This sequence comes from Roseateles sp., assembly GCA_039593255.1. Lineage (GTDB taxonomy): Bacteria > Pseudomonadota > Gammaproteobacteria > Burkholderiales > Burkholderiaceae_C > Roseateles. The sequence goes on along the minus strand of JBCNPQ010000004.1, from coordinate 239,096 downwards.
CGATGCTGGCGGCGCCCAGGCAGCGGCCGATCGGGGCGTCGTCGCCCCGCGGACCGTCGAGCGCGCCGATCTGCCGCGCCATGCGGGGCTGGCCCTCGACGCCGCGCAGCTCGATGTGGGTGATCTGGAAGCAGGGGGACTCGTCGTCGCGCAAGCGGGCACGCGCCTGCGGCTCGCTGGCGCGCAGGCGCACGTCGGGTTCGCGTTCGAGCGCCTGGCGCTGCTGCGCCTCGCGCTGCTGCTGGAGCTGGCGCTGCGCGTCGGGGTCGACGGTGCCCGGGGGCAAGGCCTGACCCCAGACGGTCTTCATGCCGGCGCACAACGCGGCGGCGATCGCGATCGAGGCCACCGTCGGCACGCCGACGGCCGGGCGCCGCGCGGGCGTCCGCATTTCACACTTCTCTTGCATCCCTGCCTGCCGTTTGTCTGGCGTTGTTTTTCGGACCCAGGGCGGGTCCGGCAGGCGGCGATGCGTCACGAACCGGAGGACTCCGGACCGGCAACCCCGCTATCTCGAGTCGTGACCTTTTTGGCAGGCCGGCATCGAGACCGGAGGCTTTGCGTCGCCGGCTCGCGCCGGTTTTGCCCTGGCCAGCCCCCGGGTCGTGAGATCCGTCACGGATCATCCACGCTCATGGGGAACTGAGTAAACGACTGTATCGGAACGCAACCGCGCCGATACATCGCCTCCTGGGGGTGGTTGACGGGAGCGCGCTGGATGCGCTAGGCCGCCGGCAGAGGATTCACGCAGGCGTGATCCGCCTCAGCGCAGGCCCGCGGGCGCGATCATCGTGGCGGCGGGCACCGCGTTCGTCGTCGGCGCGGGAGCGCCGGGATCGGGCAGGCGCACCGGACGGATGTCCAGTCGCACGTCCAGCAGCGTGACGTCCTTCAGGTCGCCGTCGACATCCATCCACCCCTGCGTGTCCGCGCCGCGATAGAGCCGGAAGACGAAGCCCGTGCGATCGCGATCGTTGGTCGCGCCGGGGCGGATGCGCGCCGCCATCGCACGCACCTCGGCCGCGGGCGAGTTCAGCAGCTCCGTCATCGCCTGCACGATGCGGTTGTCGCCGAGGATGTCCGGCTGGAAGCTGTCCACCGGTCCGCGCGACGGCGTGGGGCTGCCCTGCGCCGAGGCACGGATGGGCACCGGCGCGCCCGCGGCCGTCTTCCGCGGCGCCGGCATGGTGACGCCGGAGCGCAGGTCGTGGCGGTCGCCGTTGTCGAGGTAGCTCAACCTCGCGCCGCGCACGTTGAACATGCCCAGCGTCGGATCGCTGCGCGCGTCGCGCAGGTCGACGAAGAGCGCGCCGCGCCCGCCGATGACGTCGATGCGATCGCCGTGGACGACGGCGGCGCTGTTCTCCTCGACGCCGAGCCCGAAGCGATACCCCTTGGCCAGCATCAGCGGCAACATGCGCCCGATCCGTCCGCGCTTGAGGAAATGCTGGTCGACGAACAGCTCGTCGCCGACGAAGCCCAGCCCGCGGTCGATCTCATGGCCCTCGCGCAGCGTGCCGCGCAAGACCTCCATGACGTTCAACGCATCGCGGAACATCACCCGGCTCATGATGGCCGCGCCCGCGCTGGTGCCGGCGACGACACCGCCGCGCCGGTAGACGTCCCAGATCGCGTCGAGCATCTCGGTGCGCTTGCCGTCGGGCTGCAGCGTGTCGACGATGAAGCCCTGCGCGCCCCCTGAAAAGAAGACCGCGTTGGACGAGCGCACCTTCGCGATCAGCTCGGGGTCGTTGAGATTCTTCTGCAGGTCGGCGCCCTCGAGCCGCGGCGCGACGGGGATGTGCTCGGCCTGCGCGCCGTGTTTCTTCAGCACGTCGATGATGAGCTTGGCGGAGAGCTCGGGATTGGCCGCGGCGGTGGCCAGCACGGCGAAGTGCGCCTTGCCCGGTCCGCCGGCCTCCTGGACGATGCGCTCCCAGACGGGATCGTTGTCCATGCGCAAGGCGCCGCCGATGACGATGGCGGTCTGGGCCGAGGCGGCGGCGGAACCGAGCAGCGCCGCCACGGCGAGCAACGCGCGGATCCGGATCGAGATCGGGCGGAAGGCATCCATGCCGCCTATCTTGCATATCGCGTGCCGGATGGGAAGCAGGGTCCGCCTTCAACCTGGGGGTGGGAACGGGGAATTTGGCCCGCCCTCCCCTGGACGAAGGCCCGACGCCGCGGGCGGACACCGCACGGCAGATGCAACACGACGGTCCCGTGCGCCGGGCACGCCCGGCGCATGCGGCGCGAGCAGGCTGCTGGCGCGCCGGGTCCGGGCGCGTCCCCTCGATGTGGGATGACGCACGACCACTGCGTTTCCATACTCGTCCTGAGCCCGCACCGGGCCATGGGGAGCTCCCGATGACGCTCAGGATCTACTCGCATCAGGACCTGATGCAGGGGCGCACCGACTTCAACCAGTCCGTGCCGGTGATCGCGCACGGCGATTCGTGGGGCTCTTTCGGCTCATTGCCGCCGTGGATCACGGGCAGCCTGTTCAACGCGATGGACTTCGGCCGGGACGTGGGCATCGTCAACTACGCGATGCCGGGCCAGCTGTTGCGCGATCTGCCGGACCCGAAGAAGTTCTCCCACTTCCATCTGGCGATGACGCTGCGCGGCATGCCCAACTGGCGCGCGATGCTGATCTCCGGCGGCGGCAACGACCTGATCGACTGGGTGAAGCGCGGCCAGGGCTACGACCTCGCGCAGCGGGTGCTGCGTTTTCCGCCGGAGTGGCTGCCGGAGGACCAGGGCACGACGCGCTTCCTGTCGCAGAAGGGATGGAGCAGCCTGTGCGACGAGCTGCTGGACGCCTACGTGGCGCTGGACGCGCTGCGCGACGGCAACTACCTCCAGATGGAGATCATCACCCACGTCTACGACTACATGACGCCGCGCTTCGCGCCGGCGTTGAACGGGGTGGCCGGTCCGTGGATGGCGCCGGCCTTCCATGCGGCGGGAATTCCCGAGGACCAGTGGCAGGCGCTGGCGCGGGTGCTGGTGGACTGGTTCCACGACTTCCTCGAGCACCAGGTAAAGACGCGCATCGGCGGCTTCCTGGTGCTGGACACGCGCGGCGGCAGCACGCCGGCGGCGCCGGGCACGACCGGCACCAGCAACGACTGGGCCAACGAGATCCACCTGACGGCGGCCGGCTACCGCAAGCTTGCGAAGGCGAAGTGCAACGATGCGCTGCGGTCGCATGCGGCGGTCTGGACGACCGGAGCGATCGCGTCGGTGCTGGCGCCGATGCCGTCGGCTTCGATGGCGTCCGCATCGATGGCGAAGTCGGCCAAGGCCGGCAAGCCGGGCAAGAGGTCGTCGACCGGGAAGGCCGCGGCCGGGAAGTCCGCCGGGAAGGCCGCCGCAAAGGCCGCCGCGAAGGAGCCGAAAAAGCCGAAGAAGCCCTGACCTACCGGGCCAGCCCTGATCACCGGGCGTCGCGATCCTTGCGCTGCTTGCGCCGGGCCTTGCGGATGCGATAGATCAGCAGCGGCACGAAGACCGCGAGGCCGACGATCACCATGGTGGTGGCGTTGCCGCCGCTGCCCGGCTTGCTCAGACCGCGCAACGCGTCCATCAGATGGCCGAATCCGCGCGTGATGAGCCACAGGAAGAAGAGCGTGACCAGTGCGGAGAGCACGAGGCCGAACAGAGTGCGTTTCATGACGAGCGCGATGCTACGCGCTCCGGAACGTCTTGCCGACGGGACGGGCGACCCGCCCGTCCCCCGCCACCGGTCCGCGCGACTTACAGCTTCGTGCCGCCGCTCGCGTCGACGATCTGACCCGTGGTCCACGCCCCATCGGGACCGGCCAGGAAGGCGACCACGCCCGCGACGAACTCCGGCTTGCCGACGCCGGGCAGCGCCTGCACCTGCGCCAGCGTCTCCTTGCCGCCGGGTTCGTTGATCCAGGCGCCCATGCGGGTCTCGATGGCGCCGGGCGCGACGACGTTGACCGTGATGTTGCGCGGACCGAGCTCGGCCGCGAGCTGCAGGCTCAGCGCGTCCACGAAGCCCTTGCTGCCCGAGTACGCCGTGATGCCCGGGAAGGCGATGCGCGTCGCCGCGGTCCCGATGTTGATGACGCGGCCGCCATCAGGCATCACCGGCACCACGCCCCGGGTCACGTGGAACAGGCTGCGCACATTGACGCTGACCAGGCGCTCGAAGTCCTCGACGCTCGTGTCGGCGAGGCCGGCGAACACCGCAATGCCGGCGTTGTTCACGAGGATGTCGACACGCGGCAGGCGCAACGCGGTCACGCGTTCGACGAGCTGCTGCCCGCCGTCCACGGCGGCCAGGTCGGCCTGCACCACATGCGCCTTGCCGCCGGCGGCGCGCACGGCGGCCGCCACGGTCTCGACTTCGTCGCGGCCGCTGCCGTAGTGCAGCACGACTTCAGCGCCGTCCTTGGCCAGGCGCTGCGCAATGGCGGCGCCGATGCCGCGCGAAGCGCCGGTGACCAGCGCGATTTTTCCGTCGAGGGGCTTGCTCATGATGAACTCCAAATAGACCGATCGGTCAAATTAAGGGGAAAGAAAGGCCGCTCGCGCGGCCACGGGGACATCCGGGGGAACTCCGGGGAAATCGGAAGGGTTCGGGAGCGTTCTGGCGCCTGGGTGCGGCGGGTCAGGTCTGGTCGAGGACCGTCAAGGCCAGCGCCACGGAGCGCTCCATCTGCTGCCGGCTGCGTCCGGCCTGTGCCGCGACACGCAGGCCGCTGGTCACTGCGATCAGCAGTTCGGCCAGTTCGGCCGACGGCGCCTGGTTGGCGATCGAGCCGTCGCGCTGCCCGCGTTCCACCGCGTCGCGCAGCATCTCGTGCGTGGCCTGCCAGCGACTGGTCAATGCCCAGGCGAGCGGCGTCTCGGAAACCCCTTCCAACAACCCGCTCGTGACGATGCAGTGCTTCTCGGCGGGGTTGTCGCTGTTGCAGCTGTCGATCATCGCGCCGTAGTAGACCTCGATGGCGGCCCGTCCAGTCGGTGCGCCCTGCACGGCGGCCACGGTGTGGGCGGCACGCTGCATCGCGCAGTCGATCGCCTGCAGGTACATCGCCTGCTTGTCGCCGAAGGTGTTGTACAGGCTCTGCTTGCCCAGCCCGGTCGCTTCCTGCAGAAGCGCCAGGCTGGTGCTCGCATAGCCGTGCGTGGCGAAGACGTCGGTCAGACGCTCCAGGACTTCGGCTTCGGAAAAGCGGCGTTCGCGTGGCATGGGACGGATGCTACGAGCAAATTGACCGACCGGTCAATAACCGTAGAGGCCGTCCGGTCTCACGCCTTGGCCAGGTCCGTGTCCTTCAACGGCAGTTGCCGGATCCGCTTGCCCGTGGCGGCGAAGACCGCGTTGAGCACGGCCGGCGCGGCCACCGCGATGGTGGGCTCGCCGACGCCGCCCCAGAAGCCGCCCGAGGGCATGACGATGACCTCGACCGCCGGCATGTCGTAGAGCCGCATCACGCCGTAGGTGTCGAAGTTGGTCTCCGCGATGGCGCCGTCCTTGACGGTGTTGCCGCCGAAGAGCGCCGCGCCCAGCCCGTACACGAAGGAGCCGGCCACCTGCGCCTCGACCTGCTGCGGATTGACGACATGACCGGGGTCGGTGGCCGCGACGATCCGGAGCACGCGCAACTGGCCGTCCTTCACCGTGACCTCCGCGACCGCAGCCGTGTAGCTGCCGAAGCCCATGTACTGCGCGATGCCGCGGAACACGCCCTTGGCCGCCGGCTTGCCCCACCCCGCGCGATCGGCCACGGCCTGCAGCACGGCGAGATGCTTGGGGCGCTTCGCCATGTGCAGCTTGCGGAACTCGAAGGGATCCTTGCCGGCCGCGTGCGCGAGCTCGTCGATGAAGCACTCGCTGTAGATCGCGTTCTGGTTGGTGTTCACGCCGCGCCAGTAGCCGGGCCGCACATGCGGGTTGCGCATCGCGTGGTCGATCAGCAGGTGCGGGATCTCGTACCCGAACTGTCCTTCGGCGGACTCCCCCAGCAGGCCCTGGAACACCGTGGCGTCGCCGTTGGCGGTGATCGCCTTCGGATTGACGAAGGCGGTGATCGACTGCCCGGCGATGCGCATGTGCATCGCCGCGATGCGGCCCTGCGCGTCGAGCGTCGCGCGCAGCCGGCATTGCGTCACCGGGTGGAAGCGGCCCTGGAGCATGTCTTCCTCTCGGGTCCACATCATCTTGACCGGTACGCCGGGGCGTTGCCGGGCGATGCGCACGGCCATCGCCAGGTAGTCCGTCGCGAGGCGGCGGCCGAAGCTGCCGCCGATGCGCATCGGATGCACCTCGCAGGCGGCGATGTCCAGGCCGGCGGCATCGGCGACCGCCGCGAGCGCGGCCTCGGCGACCTGCGTCGGCGCCCAGACGTCGCAGCGCTGCGGCGTCCATTGCACCGTCGCGGACAGCGGCTCCATCGGGGCATGGTTCTGGAACGGCGTGCCGTAGTCGGCCTCGATCACGCGCGAGGCGGTGGCCAGTTGCGCCTTCGCGTCGCCCTGCCGGTTGCCGACGAAGGGCGTGTCGCCCTGCAGGCCCTCACGGATCATCGTCGCGATCGACTCGCTGGAGATTGCCGCGTTCGCCCCCTTGTCCCAGACGATGGGCAAGGCGTCGAGCGCGCGCTTGGCCTGCCAGAAGCGGTCGGCGAGCACCGCGACGGTCGCGTCGTCGACCTGGAGCACGTCGCGCACGCCCGGCATCTTCATCACGGCGGCCTTGTCGAAGCTCACCAGCTGGCCGCCGTGCACCGGACAGGCCTTGGGCAAGGCGACGATCATGCCGGGCAGGCGCAGGTCCATGCCGTAGACCAGCGAGCCGTCGAGCTTGTCCGCGGTGTCGAGCCGCTTCAGCGGCTTGCCCGCGATGCGCCATTGCGACGGGTCCTTGAGGACGACGTTCTCGGGGATGGTCAGCTTGCTCGCGGCTTCGGCGACGGCGCCGTAGGTCGTCGTGCGATTGGAGGCGGCGTGCCGGATGGTGCCGCGGTCGACGCTGCATTCGGCGGCCGGCACGGACCACTGCTGCGCCGCCGCGCTGACCAGCATCGAGCGCGCGGCCGCGCCGGCCTTGCGCACATAGTCCTGAGAGCCGCGGATGCCGCGCGAGCCGCCGGTGCCCATGTCGCGCCACACGCGGGCACGGGCACGGTTCACGCCGGGCTTGACGAGCTCGAAGCGGACCTTGGCCCAATCGCACTCGAGTTCCTCGGCGACGAGCTGCGCGAGACCGGTCAGCGTGCCCTGCCCCATCTCGGCGCGGGCGATGCGGATGATCACGGACTCGTCGGCCTGAACGAGCAGCCAGGCCGTCACCTCGGGTGACGGTGCGGCACCGGGCGCCTGAGCCACTGGAGCCGCCGGCGCCGCCGCCATCGCGGGCAGCGTGAACTCGAGCGCGAGCCCGCCGGCGGCGAGGCTGGCCGCCTTGAGGAAGCCGCGTCGCGTGGCGCCCATGGTGTGGCCCACGGTGGGGTCCATCGCGGCGCTCATCGCGCGGCTCCCGCGCCGCGCAGGCGCTGGGCGGCCAGCCGCGTCGCGGCCAGTACCCGCGGATAGGTCCCGCAACGGCAGATGTTGGTGATGCCAGAGCGGATGTCGTCGTCGCTGGGATCGGGTGTCTGCGCGATCAGCGCGGCGGCCGCCATGATCATGCCGGGCTGGCAGTAGCCGCACTGCGCGACGTCGAGTTCGGCCCAGGCCTCCTGCACGACCTTGAGCCGCGTCTGTCCCAGTCCCTCGATCGTCACGATCTTCGCGGTGGCCGGCAACGCGCTGACCGGCACGACGCAGGAGCGCATCGCCACGCCGTCCATGTGGACGGTGCAGGCGCCGCATTGCGCGACGCCGCAGCCGTACTTCGTGCCGGTGAGTTGCAGCTCCTCGCGCAGCACCCACAGCAGCGGCGTGTCGCCGTCGACGTCGGCGCGCAGTTGCCGGTTGTTGACGTTGAGCTCGGTCATGGCTTCTTCCCCTGCGACGGGATGCTCGCGTCGGCCAGGGCAAGACCCGGCATCGTGAACAGCAGGGCGCGGCACGCGAGTGCGGACAGCTTCCTCATGAATGGCTTCCTCCGGAGTGGCTTGTCGAGGCGGCGGTGTCTCGCCGTCGAGCGACTCTAGGCGCCGGAGGGTCTCCGCACAATGCGGTCAGGCATTGCGACGGCGCAGGCATTGGCGACGCGGGGCGACTGACGCCGCGAGCGTGCGATTGGCATTCCAATGCGCCGGCCGCGCCGTCGGCGACGGGCCCCGGCGTCCGGATTTCCCTCAGGGTCGCAGGCTCAGCAGATGCGGAAGCGTCGACGTCCGCGAGCGCGCCGTCGTCGGGCCGGCGCCGAGGTCTGTATCGGCCTCGACCATGCGATCGATCAGCCAGCGCGTCTCCGTCGGGCCGAAGGCGCCGACCTCGCGCACGCCCGAGGTCCGGCTGAACGCCCACATGGTCGCGACGGCGAGCCACCGCGGGAAACGACCGAGCACCGCGACGACGCCGGGTCGCAGCGGGTGCCCCAGCCGCTTCACCAGCGCAAAGCCTTCGGCCCACGCGTCCGCGAGGCGGCTCGCCTCCGACCAGTTCAGTGGCGCGGACCGGTTCCAGAGCCAGAGCCCGGCGACGAACAGCGGCACCACCATCGCCGCATGACCGCGCAGGAAGGCTGGCATGTCGGGCTCGACGGTGGTCCGCAGCCCCGCGTCCGCAAAGAGCTCCTTCAGGTCGGGTCGCGAGACCGTGACGATCATCCCGGGGGCGTCGACCTGGAAGCGGATCCGGTCGTCTTCCAGGAAGGCGAGCATCTTCGGGAAGCCCAGCGCCATGCGATCGCCGCCGAGCGCCGCCCGATAGGTCGCCGTGTCCGCGAAGCTGTTGAACATCAGCAGGACGGTGCCGGCGGTGCTCGCGGCCAACGCGGGCAGCAATGGGGCGAACTGGTGCTCCGGCACCGTGACGATGATCAGGTCCGCGACCAGGTCGGGCTCCAGCGAGGGAATGGCGGTCACCGGCGCGGAGCGGCCGTCGACGGTCCGCACCGCGCGGTCCCGCTGCAAGGCGGCGAGCCGCGCCCCGCGAGCGACGACGGTCACCTCGTGACCGACCGACGAGAGATGGAAGGCGAAGGTACTGCCGATGCGGCCGCCGCCAAGGATGAGGATCTTCATGCGGCGGATCCTAGGGAGCGATGCGCTGCCCAGGAACGGCCACCATCGCTAAACTGTTTTCCATCCATGGACAACCTTTCCTGGGACGATCTTCGCGTCCTCCTCGCCGTTCATCGCGGCGGCAGCCTGCTGCAGGCCGGCCGCCAACTCGGCCAGTCGACGTCGACGACGGGCCGGCGCATCGCCGCGCTCGAGGCGGCGCTGGGCACGCCGCTCGTGCTGCGATCACAGGTCGGTACGACGCTCACTGCGGAGGCGCTGCGCCTGATTCAACTCGTCGAGGGATTCGCGCACGAGCTGCAGGCGCTCGGGCGCGATGCGTCGCCGGTGATCCGCAAGCTGCGGATCTCGGTGCCTACCGGCATGGCGGCGCCGCTGGCGACGCCGTTGATCGCGCTGCTGCGCGAGCGCCCTCACCTGGACATCGAGCTGGTCGGCGAGAACCGGATGGCGGATGTCGCCAAACGGGAGGCGGACATCGCCGTGCGGCTCGTGCGCTCGACGTCGAACGTGCTGGTCGAGAAGTCGATGGGGACGTTCCGCTTCGGACTCTTCGCTTCCGCTGAGTACGCGCGCCTGCGCCTGCCGGAACGACGGCTCCCGCGCGGGAACGCCGCGGACCATCCGTTCATCGGGCTCGGCCCGCAGTGGAAACAGTTGCCGCATGAACGTTGGATGGCCGCGCTCGGTGCGCGGCGGTTCGCGTTCACGTCGAGCGCGATCGAGGCGATCGAGGCGATCGTCGAGGCGACGCGGCAAGGCCTGGGACTGGCCGCGTTGCTCGAGGCCGATTCCCGTCACGCCGACCTGGTGCGGATCGAGACGGAAACGCCCGGCCCCTCGCAGCCGCTGTTCCTGGTCTATCACCAGGACCTGCGGCGCTCGCCGGACCTGCGGGCGGTGGTGACGGCGATCGAGGCCAGCCTGCGCGCGGCGGCGGGCTCGCGTCAGCCCCGTTAAGGGCGGGGAGCAACGCTCCCAAACTACTGCTTGGAAGCCGACTACCATGCACGGCCCCCGGGTCCTGCTCGCGCCCTACCGCATCAAGCCAATGCTCTACCGTCTCTACTGCTCAAGCGGAAACTCCGAAGGAATTCCTGAATACGTCGGCTACTCCGAGATCGGTGATGACGGCTACTGGCAGCGCTATGTAGAGATCGGAGCGAATGGGACTGCCTTGCGCTACGACCGAGCCCATAGCGCCGACAGCTTTGGTGTGCTCCCCGAAGGACAGTGGGATGAGGCGGCAGCGTCGCTGACGGGTTACGGCACCCTGACCGCCATCTCCGCTGAACTGTTCGATGCCGTCTGGCGGACGACGTGCTGCGTCAACGTCGGCTCTCAACCTTCTTCAGACCACGGTGCCTAATGCTCGACGTCAGCGGCGTCGCCCTCACCGAAAGTATTCGGCACCTCAGACAGCGTTTCACGAGCCACCAGATGTCCGTCGCACTGCTTTTCACCCCATCGCCCTCTGCTGTCTCGGAAGAACTCCGTCGGCTGATAGGCGGCCATCCGACGGCCGAAATATTCATCGGATGACGGCGACGCCCCGGGTTTGTGCTGTCGACGGCCTTCTACCGATGAAAGACGTCACCCTCACCAGCTCGAATACCTCGTTCTCGCACACGCACTCGTGCGCCTCGGGCGCGGCGTCTTCGACCAGACAGATCAGCGCGGCGGTCCGGGCACGAACGGGACCAGTTCCATCCGGTCGCGTCCCTTGCGCTTGGATGCGTAGAGGGCGTCGTCCGCCTGCTTGAGCCAGTGCGAAAGTTCCGCGTCGGGCCGGCCGGACAAGGTCGCGCCGATGCTGAGCGACACCGGTTCAGGCGTCACGAACATCTCGCGCGCCTGCCGCGAGAACGCCTCGCGCAAGTCCTGGCCCAGCGCCTGCGCGGCGACGTCGGAGACGCCTCGCAGCAGGATCACGAATTCGTCCCCGCCCAGCCGGGCAGCGATCGCGTCCGGGGGCAGCGCGCCGCGGATGAGGTCGCTCAGCGTCATCAGCAGGCGATCCCCGGCGGCGTGGCCGTGCAGGTCGTTGACCTGCTTGAAGTGGTCGATGTCGATGAGCAGCAGCGCGCAGGGGCTCGGAAGGGACGCCTGCTCCAACAGCGCCGGGGCGCGCAGATAGAGTGCGCGCCGGTTGTCCAGATTGGTCAGCGGGTCGCGTGCGGCGATCTCCGCGATGCGTTCCTCACGGCGATGTCGCTCGGTGCCGGTCATGGACATCGCGAGCAGCATGATCGCCATCGCGCCTTCCACCAGGGACACGAGGATCACCGTACCGCGGAAACCGGCGAGGTTGACGACAGCGTCCGGCGCCATGGCCGAGGCGGCCTTGGCGAGGTAGAACAGGCCGTGTGCCAGCAGGACGAAGCGCAGTTGCGCCGCGCCCGGGCTCAACACGCCGCCGTGAGGGCGCAGCAGCAGACCGGCGCGCAAGGTGATGACGGCGATCATCAGGGACTGGATGCCCAGCATCGCCTTGGACCACCAGGGCCCGTCGGGAAGCAGCAGCATCGCAAGCCAGACGAGGACCAGCAACCACCAGGCGCGTGGCAGCCGCGTGCGCGTGAATCGTGCGACGCCGGCCAGGAACATCCAGTGGGCGACTATCAGCAGGCCATTGGGAAACCAGATCCCGAACAGCACATGCCCGCTGGAACGCAGCAAGGCCAGCACGCAGCCCACGGCGATGATGGCGAAGCCCGTGCTCCAGAGCAGCAGCGACCGTTCGCGCACGCTGCCCCATTCCGCGGCCAGGTACAGCGCCGAGGCAGCGGCCATGGCCGCGGTGAGGACGAGCAAGGTGAAGGGATCAAGAACCATGGACGACGGATGAGCGGGTGCGTGCAGGCGCCCATTGTTGGCCATAGGGACGCCGCGTTGGCCTTCAGCCTGAGTCGGACAACACCTCTTCTCGATGTTCGCGCCTTGGTCGGTGCTGCCTCATTTCCGGGCAGTCGAAGTAGTTCCCATAGGAATCAACGCATTGCAGTACCCGCCCTAGACCTGCCAACAGGGTTGTCCACAGAGGCCGGGGAAAGAAGAGGTCGCGTGTCCTTGCAGCCCCGCTGCTTGAGCGAGGTTCACCGTCGCGATCATTGAGCCCGCCGTCGCCAGCTTCGGATCGACGATCAGCGCGGTGCGCTCGTCCAGCTTGCCGACGAACGGGATGTTTTTGGCCTTGGCGGGATCGTCTTGAGGACAACTTCTTCGCGTCCCATTCAGCCAAGAGTTCACTTCAAATCAGTCCCACCGGGTGAGCTCACGGCTGTGGTGCGCGAGGGTGGCGGACAGATACGCGGAAAGCGCCTCTTCACCCAAACGCCTCGAGGCCGCAACCGAGTTGAGCAAGTCCTCCATCGGCCTACGGTCAGTCATGCAAGAGGCGGCAGAACGATCCGGAACGACCAAGTAAGCAGTCCTTCTCAAGTGCCTTTGTCGGAAGGAGAACTGGTCACGCGTAACTGGGATCGTTTGGCCATTGCACTTGAAGAATCTGCGGCTGTGTACCACGGCATCTAGGTAGCGGCCCTCGAACAAGGTTGCGCCGTCGGGAAACTCTTTGTCCGTGACGGTTCGTTGAACCGGAGTTCCGCTAGCGTCAACCCATTGGAACGGCTCGTCGGCGCCGGCAAGCACGATGAAGAAGCTTCTGTAGTTTCGGCTGCGGTCGCGATAGGCAAATAGGTTCTCAATCAACAGCTCGTCGACATCGTTTAAAAGCCAACGCCGACCCTCTAGATGCTCGAACCTCGTGCCCGTTTGATCACCACCGCCCGGATAGACGGTGCAGAACTCCTCGGGGCGGCATTCGCGCAAAAAGTTGCTCAGGAAGTCGTCAATGTCCTCCTCGACTGTGGAGTACCAAACCTTATCGATCTTCTCGAAGGACATACAGATTGCGGTGTCAAGATCATCCCCACGCAAGGTGATGTCCCGGACGGGGTTCTTGGCTCGGTCGATGGCCTCCCTCACAGCGGCCACGCTATCTGGTCGGGCTGCGGGACTGTCCTGGAGGCAGAGCTCGACCATTCTGTCGAGGACCCGCAAGTCAAGGGGCGAGTTATCGTCGGAAAACCGCTTGCGTCCGACGCCTCGATGAGTCGACCCGGTCATGAACCACTGGACAACTTGACCGAGCGCAAACAGGTCCCAAGCCGGTACCGGCTCATTTGTGGAGTCGGCCTGTTCCTTTGGACTGAACAGGTAGTTTCCCAAGCGCTCGCTGGCACGCGTGTCTGCCTCTCTTGGAAATTCGTCTGAGAAATGAGCGATCCCAAGGTCACCGATCACGAAGGCATTAGCCAATTGGTCAAAAAAGATATTTTCAGGCTTCAGATCCCGATGGATGACCCCGCCCTCGTGAAGGTGCGCCAGCCCATTTAGCAGGTCGAAAAAGAGCTTGACCGACCTTGCGGTCCTCTCGTCCTGTGTGAGAGACGCAGGCAGCGGACCGGTCTTCTTGAGGCTGTCGCCATACAGCCTCATGACGATCAAGGAGAGGTCGTGCCCGCCGAGCTTGACTTGGTCGAAGTGGTAGTTCTGGGCGACGTTGACATGACTTGAGAGTTGCGCTGCGCTGAAGAACTCATCCTTGAGTCGACTCAGTTTTCTTGCGTCTTGGTGCTGAAGGAATTTGATCGCAAACGCCGTCGGCTCCTTGTAGAACTGAAGGACATGTGCATTGCCTCCCTGGCCGATCAACGACCTGTAGGTGAACTGGCCCAAGTCCGTCGTCAGGATTGGGTTGCTTTTGAAGTGCTCGACTAGCTTGAATTCGGACAATCTACTCTCTCCCCGGTGTCCATATGGAAAGCTCATTTTGGCCCGCGGCGAAGAGCGATGCAGCAATCATTGAATCCATCGTCTGGCTGCGTGTCGAAAGCGGCAAGTCGCCAGAGTTTTCGCAAACGACTGTAGACAGCCTGAACCCGTCCTTCTTCAGATCCCGAAATCAGACGCAAGGACTTCCCTTCATCTCCCCACCAACTTGAAGTCGAAGCTGATCGCCAGCCTGTTGTCACCAGCCTTGACCGCATCGATCCTCAACGCCTGCACTTCCCCCTGCAGCCGGCTCCCCGAGCCCTTGAGCATCTCCTCGACCGCCTTCTTCACGTCGAATTCGACGGCGCCAGGCAAGGCCGGCGCCAGGCCGAGGTTCAAGAGGTTGCGCGTGTTGGGATCCTCCACCTCGTCCACGCGGATCTCGGTCAAGCGCACGACGTGACCCTGCGCGACCGGCGTCGCCGACAGCGTGGCCCAGCTCGCCAACGCGACGCCAAGGCAGTCCCGTCCCGAGGGCACGCCCAGCTTGCTGTTGAGATGGACCCGGATGATCGCGCGCCCGTTCTGCAGCGACACCTTGGGATCCTCCAGATAGGCGTAGCAGGCGCCCTTCTGCAGATGGAGCCGCCCTTCTTCCTTGAACAGTCCCTCGAGCAGCAGCGACTGGACCGCGGACTGCTCCAGCACGATTTCGGCGCAGCGACCCAGACCGGGCAAGCCGGACAAGGCGGCGGCGAGGGCCCCACAGATGACGAGCTTCTTCATCGCCCCAGTCTGCCACGGGACGCCGGAACGGCACCGGAACGAAAAAAGGCCGTGGCATCCGCCACGGCCTTCGTCTTGCTGAACAGGCGCGCGAGGCGCCCGTTCGTCTCAGTGCATCACAGCGTGCGCAGCCAAGCCAGCAGCGCGTCGCGGTCCGACTTCGACAGCTGCTCGAAGCGCTGACGCGACTTCTCGGCTTCGCCGCCGTGCCACAGGATGGCTTCGGTCAGGTTGCGGGCGCGGCCGTCGTGCAGGTAGCCCACCGGTTGCGACTCGGCCACCTTCTCGGTGTAGCCGATGCCCCACAGGGCCGTCGTACGCCACATCGCACCCTGCGCCTGGCCTTCCGGCAGGTTGTCCGCCAGGGCCGGGCCCATGTCGTGCAGCAGCATGTCGGTGAACGGACGGATCGTCTGGTCGCGCAGTTCCGCGAACGGATGGTTCTTGCCCGTCTTCATCTCCGCCGTGTGGCACGCCGCGCAACGCAGCGCGTCGAACACCTTGCGGCCGGCGGCGACTTGCACCGCATCCACACGATGCTCATCCGTCGGCGCCACACCCTTCGGGAATCCGCTCGGGATGCTCCGTTGGGCCGGCACGGCCAGCAGCTGCATGTACTGCGTCAGCGCGGTCAGGTCGGCTTCCTGGATGCCCTTCTGCGCCGGCGCCGAGCGGCAACCCTGCGGGTCGGTCGCGCAGCTGCGGTTCGGGTACACCGGCGAGGTCACCGACATGTCGTTCAGCAGCGCGTTGGCCACCTGGTGACGGATGCTGGCCTTGGACGCCTTCCAGCCGAAACGGCCCAGCTGCGTCGCGCCGGTCTCCGGATTGAAGGTGTAGTTGGCCTTGCCCAGCACGCCGTCCTGGTCCGGCGTGGTGCGCACGCGGGACAGGATGTCGGCCTCGGGCACGGCTTCCAGCAGGCCCACGCCCAGCAGCGGCAGCGCGGCGCGCGCCGACCACAGCTGCGGGACGGGACCGTCGAAGGCGAACTTCGGCTTGCGCAGCTCGACCTTGGTGCCGTCGCCCAGCGTCACGCTGGTCGTCTCGAAGCCCGCGACCTTGACGGCGTTGCCCCAATCCTGAGGTGCGCCCGACGCGGACGTCGAGTTCATCTGGATGGTCGAGCCGTAGCGCGGATCCGGACGGATGGAGCCGTCCGCCGCCTTGATGGCGACGTGGAAGGCCATCTTGTCCAGGCGCTGGTCCACCGTGAACGGCGCGGGGCTGCGACCGTTGTTGGTGTGGCAGGCCACGCAGGCGGTCGCGTTGAAGCGCGAACCGGCCAGACCCTGGATCGAGGTCATCGGATCGTTGCCCGGCTCGACGTGCGCGCCGGTCACGAAGCTGCTGTGCACCGCACGGCGGCCTTCAACGAATCGCTGCAGGTTCTGCATGCCGATGTTGTTGAACGGCTGCTGGAACATGCGCCAGCCTTCGTCCGAGTAGTTGTACGACACGGACCCGATGCCGCCCGAGAGGACGGAATCCGGCAGCGGCACGCTGTTCAGGCGCGGCTGGACGCCGTACCACGGACGCAGGCCGGTCCCCATGACGTAGATGACTTCGCTCGTGTAGTAGCGGTAGTCGCCCTTGTCGCCGATGGCATCCATCGCGGCGCGGCTGGAGAAGAACGAGCCGGTGAACTCGATCGCCTCGCCGACCTTCAGCGGACGCGCCGGCACGTTGACGCCGTTGGGCACCAGCACGCCGTTGGCGTTCGGGGACAGGTCCTGGTGACCCGGCATGTTGTCCAGCACGACGGAGCAGCCGTCGTTCGCGCCGATGATGCCCTTGTAGCCGGAATCGGGCTTGGCCAGCGCGTTCTGCGGCGGCTTGGGCACGACCGGGCACGAGGTCTTGTCGACGAAGCCGTCCGTGTAGGTGGTCGGATCCAGCAGCTGACCCGGCGACATCCAGCCGTAGCCGGTGACGTTCGGGTCGTCGATGCGACGGAAGAACGAGTGGCCGCCGCCGCGCTGCGCCTGCGGGAAGTACTGGTTGACGATCAGCCGCGGCTTCGTGACGCCCGGCACGTTGGAGTTGTCGATGAACTCGACGCCCCAGGTGCGGTTCTTGAAGTAGTTCGCGACGAAGTTCATGTAGTTGCCCGGTCCCTTGTTGACCGGATTACCTTGAGCGTCGACGGTTTCGTTCGGACCGAAGCCGATTTCGTTCCAGTCCTCGCCGCGCTCGCGACCGTGGCGGCCGACGCCGCGCTGGCCGAAGCGGGTGACCAGCGTGCCGTCGGGCAGCGTGAACTGGATCTGCTCGATCGGCGCCTGCGGCTGGTACAGCGGACTCAGCGCCGCGCCGTTGGCCGGGAAGGCGAACGGCGTGGTGGTCGTGGTCGGGATGCTGTTGTCGCTGCCGACGGTCTTGAACTCGACCTCGAACAGCGAGTAGCCGTAGTTGGTCGCGCGGGTCACGCCCTGCATGCGCACGAAGCGGGTCTTCACGCCGAGGTTGAAGTACTCCTCGGTGCCGCCCTTGCCCGCGGGCTGGTTGCGCAGACGGGTCCAGGTCTTGCCGTCATCCGACACCTGGATCTCGTAGGCCTTGCCGTAGGCGTTCTCCCAGACGAGCTTCATGTAGCCCAGCGGTTGCGCCGTGCCGAAGTCGTACTGGATCCAGGCGCCGTCCTCGGGCTTGGAGGCCCAGCGGGTGGACAGGTTGCCGTCGATGGAGTTCTTCGCCGACAGGCCGTCGTTCTCCGGCGTGGACGAGATCGTCGCCACCGGCTTGATCGCGACGCCCGGCTTGCTCGGGTCACCCACGGGGTCCGTCGGCTGCGTGGGCGTCGTCGGATCGGTGGGGGTGGTCGGGGTGGTCGGATCCGTCGGATTCGTCGGCGTGGTGGGGTCCGTCGGGTTCGTCGGCGGGACCGGGGTGCCGGTGAAGGCCTGGATCTCGAAGATCGAGTAGCCGTACTGGGTCGAGCGGGTCACGCCCTGCACGCGCAGGTAGCGGCCCTGGCCGCCGAGGCCCTTGATGTCCTCGACGCCGCCCGGGCTGTTCTCGATCGTCTTGATCGTGGTCCAGGTCTTGTTGTCCTCGGACGTCTGCAGCAGGTACTTCTTCGCGTGGGCGTTTTCCCAGTTGATGCGGACGCGGGTGATGGACACGCTGCTGCCGTAGTCCAGCGTCAGCCATTCGTTGTCCGTGAACGCCGAGCCCCAGCGGCTGTTGTCGTCCTTGTCGATGGCCTTGGCGCCG
This sequence comes from Roseateles sp., assembly GCA_039593255.1. Taxonomy (GTDB): domain Bacteria; phylum Pseudomonadota; class Gammaproteobacteria; order Burkholderiales; family Burkholderiaceae_C; genus Roseateles. The sequence goes on along the minus strand of JBCNPQ010000004.1, from coordinate 221,145 downwards.
TTGAGGTCGCCGCGCTCCATCGAGCTGCCGGTGGCGGAGACGGGCGTGAGCGCCGTTTCCGAGCCGGTGTCGCCGGCCATGCGCTTGGCGCGTGCCGCCGAATCGGCGCTGCCGCCGTTGTCATCGGAGGCGATCTGGACGCCCCCTCCTTGCTGGCCGTCGCCGCCGCCGCATGCGGCGAGCAGCGCGCTGCCCAGCAGGGCGGGCACAAATGCCCGTCCCAAGCTGATGCCGAGTTGCCTGAACTCCATGGTGGTTCCCTCCCGTGCCTGTGGGTGCGATTGGTGCCGCGGGGGGTGGTGTCCGCGGCCGCTCTGGTGGACCTGGTTTGGTCCGGCGCACGTGCCGCCCATCGGCACGCGTCACAGCTGTCCCTCCTGAGAGGGGCAGGCGGCGGAAGTGTCCGCGTTCGTTTTGCCACGCGGCAAGTTTTAATGTGTGTCGAATTGATGCCCCGATCGACGACTTCGCCACGGAACCGATACCCGTGCACCACCAGGGGAAACATGGGCGATACGCAATCGAAATACCAGGGCATCCGATACCTCCGGCGAGGTAGTTCCGGTCTGTGACCGAGGCATGATGTCGACCATGAGCACTCCGGATACTTCCACGCCCCGCCGACGCGAGCAGCAACGCTCGGCCGACACGAAGCAGGCGATCCTGAAGACGGCGCTGAAGGAATTCGCCGAGCGCGGATTCGAGGCGGCGAGCATGCGCGCGATCGCGGAGCAGAGCGGCCTGACGCATCAGCTGATCACGTACCACTTTCAATCGAAGGAGGTCCTGTGGCAAGCGGTCGCGACGCTGGTGTACGAAGAGCTTGCACGGGCACGCGAAGGATTGATCCGGCAAGCGAAGCCGGCGAGCGCGATCGAGCAGCTGCGCCAGGAGTTCATCGCGTATTTCCAGTTCACGCTGGACCAGCCGCACCTGCACCGGTTCATGATGCAGCGGCGCGAAGGCACGCACAGCGAGGACCGGCAGGAGTGGCTGGCGCAGCATTTCCTGCGGCCGCATTTCGAGCTGGCCAAACCGCTGATCAAGGCGGCGCAGAAGGCCGGCGACCTGCCCAAGGGCGAGCCGGTGCTGCTTTATTACGCGCTGGTGTCGCTGGCCAACACGCTGGCGGTCATGGGACCGGACATCGCGGCCACGACGGGCGTGCAGTCGACGGATGCGAAGACGGCCAAGGGCTACATGAAGGTGATGGACGCGATGCTGTTCAACCGGGTCAAGGAGACGACCTAGGGCTCCTGCAGGCCCTGGACCAGCATCTGCGCCAGCGCCGCGACCTGCGGCGACGGCCGGTGGCCCTTGCGCGAGATGAGCCCGAGGGTCCTGCTCACCGACGGCCGCAGCAGCGGCACCCCGACCAGCTCCTTCGGCGACGCCCCGGCCAGCGCCAGCCGCGGAATCGCGCTCACCCCCAGCCCGGCACGGACCAGCGCCAGCGCGCCCTCCACGTGGTTCACCTCGACATGGGTCGCGGGCCGCGCCTTGGCCCGGGCCGCGGCATTGTCGAGCAGCATCCGGTTGCCGCTGTCGGCGGCGAGCGTGATGAAGCGCTCGTCCACCAGGTCGTCCCATCCGACGCTGCGCGCCCGTGCCAGCGGATGCCCGGCGGGAACGGCGAGCACGTAGCGCTCGTTCACGATGGCGGTGAAGTCGATGGACGGCTCCTGGGCCCCCAGGAAGTTGACGCCGAAATCGGCTTGCCGCTCCACCACGGCCTTGAGCACCAGGGGCGCGCTCTGGTCGAGCAGCCGGATGCGCGTGCGCGGATGGACCTGGGCGAACCGGGCGAGCACCGGCGGAAGCAGATGGTTCGCGACCGACGGGATGCAGGCGACGGTCACCAGCCCGGACCGCTGCACGGCCCGCTCGCCCACGCCCGAGATCGCGTCCTGGAGCGAGGCCAGCGCCTCACCGGCGTGGACGAGGAACTGCTCGCCGTCTTCCGTCAGGCTCACGCGCCGCGTGGTGCGGTCGAACAGCCGGACCCCCAGCGCTTCCTCGATCCGGTCGATGCGGCGGCTCAGCGCGGAGGCGGAGATGAACAGCGCCTCGGAGGCCGCGCGGAAGCTCATGCGCTCCGCGACGGCCACGAAGGCCTCCAACTCTCCCAGGTCGAAATTGATTCTCATCGCGCATCAATCGTTCAGTTCTTTGCACTTCCGTCAATGTTCACCGAAAAGCATGATGGTCGCCAAGAGAAAAAGCGAACCTGGAGACCGCATGTCCACGACCCCGTACAGCACGTCCGCCGGCATGGCTGCCGGCGCCCTTCCGCCCTCCCCGCCCCGCCTGCCGCGGCGGGCCGCCCTGGGCGCGGTGCTCCGCGTCACCAGCGGCAACTTCCTGGAGATGTTCGACTTCTTCCTGTACGGCTTCTACGCCACCTACATCGCCCGGGCCTTCTTCCCGAGCGACAGCGAGTACGTGTCGCTGATGCTGACCTTCGTGACCTTCGGGGCCGGCTTCCTGATGCGGCCGCTGGGCGCCGTCATCCTCGGGTCCTACATCGACAGGATCGGTCGCCGACGCGGCCTCATCCTCACCTTGTCCATCATGGCCGCGGGCACGGTGCTGATCGCGTTCACGCCGTCGTACGCGTCCATCGGCATCGCCGCACCCACGCTGGTGCTGGTCGGCCGGCTGCTGCAGGGCTTCTCCGCGGGCGTGGAGCTGGGCGGCGTCTCGGTCTATCTCGCCGAAATGGCGACACCGGGCCGCAAGGGCTTCTACGTGAGCTGGCAGTCGGCCAGCCAACAGGCCGCCGTCATGGTCGCCGCGGCACTCGGCTACGGCATCGGCCAATGGTTCACCGCCGCCCAGATCGGCGACTGGGCCTGGCGCATCCCGTTCTTCATCGGCTCGCTCATCCTGCCCTTCGTCTTCCATATCCGCCGCTCGCTGGCGGAGACGGAGGCCTTCCTGGCGCGCAAGCACCATCCGTCGCTGCGGGAGATCCTCGGATCGATGGCGCGCAACTGGGCGCTGGTCGGCGCGGGGATGATGCTGGTCGTGATGACCACGGTGTCCTTCTATCTCATCACCGTCTACACGCCCACCTTCGGCAAGTCGGTCCTCCACCTGTCGGCGACGAGCGCGCTGCTGGTGACCTTCTGCGTCGGCCTGTCCAACTTCGTCTGGTTGCCGGTGATGGGCGCGGTGTCCGACCGCATCGGCCGCTGGCCGCTGCTCGCCACCTTCAGCCTGCTGGCCCTGTTCACGGCCTATCCGTCGATGTCGTGGCTGGTGCACGCGCCGAGCTTCGAGCGGATGCTGGCCGTCGAGCTGTGGCTCTCGTTCCTCTACGCCAGCTACAACGCGGCGACCATCGTCGCGCTCACGGAGATCATGCCGCCGGAAGTGCGGACGACCGGTTTCTCCCTCGCCTACAGCCTGGCCACCGCCCTCTTCGGCGGATTCACGCCGCTCGTGTCGACCTGGCTCATCGAAGTGACCGGCGACAAGGCCGCCCCCGGCATCTGGTTGAGCGGCGCCGCCGCCTTCGGCCTGGTCGCCACCCTGCTGCTGTATCGCGGGCTGGTGAAGGCGCGCTAGCCGCGCGCTAGCCGCGCGCCGCAAGCCGCCAGGGGCCAGGCGCGCGCCGGGCCGCCCTATCTGGCGACGGGATGAAGGCCGCTCTCCTCGATGGCGCCGGCGCTGTCCGACGAGGCGAGGTACTTGATGAAGGCGGCCGCCTGCATGCGACGTTGGGACGCGGTCACCACGGCGGCGGCGTAGGGCGTGACCTTCTGGATCTCGGCCGGCAGCTCGCCGACGATGTCGATGCCCTTGACCGGCTGCAATTCGCTGCGCTGCTGGCAACCGAAGGCCGCCTGGCGGCTGGCCACGATCTGGCCCACCGGGGTGGCGGGGATCTGCCGGCCCTTGGCCTTGACCTGCTGCTCGATGCCGAGGCGGCCGAGCAGCGTGTGCTGGATGTACTCGCCACTGGCGCTGTCGGACCAGGCGACGGACGGCGCATGGAGGAAGGCCTCCCTGACCTTGGCGGTCGTGCCGAGGTCCGGACGAGGATCGCCGGCGGGCACCGCGCAGGCGATGAAGGAGTTGGCCAGGACCACCTTGGTGCTGCCGTCGACGAGGCCTTGGGCAATGAGCTTGTCCAGGGCGGACTCCACCATCACCAGCACGTCCAGCGGCTCCCCGCGTTGAAGGCGCAGCGGGATCGCTTGCGGGGTGCTGCCCATGGATGGCCCGAACTGCTGCTCGACCTGCTGGGCGGGAAACTGCTGGCTGTAGCGCGTTGCCAGCGCCTTGAAGGCCTCGGCGAAACCGCCCGAGGACACGGCGACCAGCTTGTCGGCCGACCAGGCCGGCGAGCTGACGAGCAGCGTCGCCAGCAGCGCCGCGAGAATCCGGCCGGGCCGGGGCTTTGAAGAGTGAGCGTGCATGGGGACCACCTCGAAGTGCAAAGGCAGGATGGTGGTCGCCCATGACCGCTGCGTCCAGTGCAATGTCCTGAACGATTGGTGCCCGGCACGCAATGGTGCCGGGCGAAGGGTCCGACCGGGTCGGACCGGTTCCGTCAGTACGCCTCGCCGACCGGGGCCGCGGCCGCAGGCGCTTCCCGGGCCTCCTGCGCCACGGTCGCGTCGGTGGTCAGGATCAGCCCCGCCACCGAGACCGCGTTCTGCAGCGCCGTGCGCGTGACCTTGGTCGGGTCGATGACGCCCATCGCCAGCAGATCGCCGTATTCGCCGGTCGCGGCGTTGTAGCCGTGACTGCCGTCACCGCGGGCCACCCGGTCGATCACGACGGAGGGCTCGTCCCCCGCATTGGCGCTGATCGCCCGCAGCGGCGCTTCCAGCGCGCGACGCACGATGCCGATGCCGGCATCCTGGTCCGCATTGGCGCCGCGCAGGTCGTCCAGCGAGGCGCGGGCACGCAGCAGGGCCACGCCGCCGCCGGGCACGATGCCTTCCTCGACGGCCGCGCGGGTGGCGTGCAAGGCATCGTCGACGCGGTCCTTCTTCTCCTTCATCTCCACCTCGGTCGCCGCGCCCACGCGGATGACGGCGACGCCGCCGGACAGCTTGGCCAGCCGCTCCTGCAGCTTCTCGCGGTCATAGTCGGACGTGGCGCCGTCGATCTCCGCCAGGAGCGTCTTGCGCCGGGCTTCAAGCTGCTCCGCCTGTCCGGCGCCATCGATGATGGTGGTCGTGTCCTTGTGGATGTCCACGCGCGCCGCGCGGCCGAGGTCGGCCAAGGTCGCCTTGTCCAACTGCTTGCCGACCTCCTCCGCGATCACCGTGGCCCCGGTGAGCACGGCGATGTCCTGCAGCATGGCCTTGCGGCGGTCGCCGAAGCCCGGCGCCTTCACCGCCGCGACCTTGAGAACGCCGCGCATGCTGTTGATCACCAGCGTGGCGAGCGCCTCGCCATCCACATCCTCCGCGACGATCAGCAGGGGACGGCCCGCCTTGGCGACTTCCTCGAGGACCGGCAGCAGCTCGCGGATGCTGGAGATCTTCCTGTCGCACAGCAGGATGGCGGGATCCTCCAGCACGGCGCTCTGCTTGTCGGGGTTGTTGATGAAGTACGGGGACAGGTAGCCGCGGTCGAACTGCATGCCCTCGACCACGACCAGTTCGCTGTCCAGGGACTTGCCGTCCTCGACCGTGATCACGCCCTGCTGGCCGACCTTCTCCATCGCCTGCGCGATCAGGTCGCCGATCGCCGCATCCGAATTGGCGGACAGCGCGCCCACCTGCGCGATCTCCTTGCCCGTGGTGCACGGCCGGGACTGGGCCTTGAGCGCCTCCACCACGGTCTCGCAGGCCCTGTCGATGCCGCGCTTGAGGTCCATCGGATTCATGCCGGTGGCCACGAGCTTCATGCCCTCGTTGACGATGGACTGGGCCAGCACCGTGGCCGTGGTCGTGCCGTCGCCGGCGACATCGCCCGTCTTGGCGGCGACCTGCTTGAGCATCTGCGCGCCCATGTTCTCGAGCTTGTCGCGCAGCTCGATCTCCTTGGCGACCGACACGCCGTCCTTGGTGATGACGGGCGCGCCGAAGCTGCGCTCCAGCACCACGTTGCGGCCCTTCGGACCGAGCGTGACCTTGACGGCTTCCGCCAGCGTGTTGACGCCCTTGACGATACGGGCGCGTGCCTCGTCACGGAAATGAACTTCCTTGGCAGCCATGGCTGTACTCCTTGAATCTCCTTGGTTGGGGGTGGAATGAGGGCCGACTCAGGCGGCCTTGAGGGTGGACGGACCGCCGGACTGAGCGCCGGCACCGGCCTCGATGACGCCGAGCACGTCTTCCTCGCGCAGGACCAGCAGTTCCTGGTCGTCGAGCTTGACCGTCTGGCCGGCGTACTTGCCGAACAGCACACGCTCGCCCTTGCGCAGCTGCAGCGGCCGCAGCGTGCCGTCCTGCAGCAGGCGGCCGGTGCCCACGGCGACGACCTCGCCCTGCTCGGGCTTCTCCGTGGCGGTGTCGGGGATCACGATGCCGGAAGCGGTCTGACGCAGCGGATCGATGCGCTTGACAATGATCCGGTCGTAGAGGGGACGGATTTGCATCTTGGGTCTCCTTTCAGATGGCAGATGATTGACAACGAAGTCGGCGCCCTCGGGCTCCGACGGTGAAGCGAACTGGCGGCGGCTGGAACGATTTCAAGACCCCGTCGCGCGGTCGCCAACGGCGCCGCGTGCGTGGCGCGCACCGGCTCGCCATGAGGCGTTCAAGGCAGGACGATGCGGTCGATGCGTCCCAGCTGATAGCGGCTGCGCGAGGTCCGCGTGCCGACGGGCGCGCGGGGAGCCACCGGGCAAGGCGGCAGGCGGCGGCCGTCGGGCAGCAGGCTGTCGTCCTGGCCGGCCTGGGCCCACAGCCCGTCGGCCACGGGGCGGAACAGCCATCGGACATACCCCAGTCGCGCCGCGCTATCCCGCATCTCCGCGCGGTCAGGCGCTTGCGAGACCAGGTGCGTCTCGTCGTCCGGATCCAACGGGTTGTCGCCGAAAGCCTGGCGGCATGCCGCGCTTTCAGCAGGCGAAGCCCCCACGGTGTTGCAGCCGCGGCGCTCGTCGCGCTCGAGGTTCCAGGCGCCGAGCTGCCATGCAGCGTCGAGCATCTCTTCATCGAGTTGCTCGAGGCGACTCCAGGGTCGGTGGAGCTGCAGGGCGGAACTCGGCAGCGGCGCCCGCGGTGCGGAGCCGGGGCCAGGGACCGAACCGGGTGGGGACGAGCGTTGTCGCTCATCGATCGCAAAGCCGTGCCAATGAAGCAGGAGCAGCATCGGCGACGATCTGCGCGCAAGCGTGCTGAGCACGACGGCGGCCAGCGGCCTGCGCAAGATCGCCACCTGCTGCCGGATGATGTCGAGGATCATGTTCGGCGGATGGGACTCGGACAGACGGACAAAATTCTTGCGCAGGCGCCTTGCAAAAATCAAGGGGCGGCGGTGGTGATCCGATCGACGCGGATCAACGTAGAAGCGGGGCGTCGCCGGTGTCCGACGCCGCGAGGCGGGCCATCCCCGTCCCGCGCAACCCCGCCTCCCAGCCATGAAGACCGATCGTTGTCCGTCGCTCCTGCCAGCGCATCCGTCGCGGCCTTGCCGGATCAGGCGGTCGACGCAGGCACCGCCGGGCGCCCCCTGCCAGACCTGGCCCCGCGGCCATCCGGCATGAGTGGCGGCATCCGTTCGCTGGTCATCGTGCTGGGCGACCAGCTGGATCCCGACAGCTCGGCCTTCGACGACTTCGATCCCGACACCGACCGGGTCTGGATGGCCGAGGTGCGCGAGGAGTCCACGCACGTGTGGTCGAGCAAGGTGCGCATCGCGCTGTTCCTCTCGGCGATGCGGCACCACGCGGCGTCGCTGCGAGGATTGGGGCGGCCCATGGACTACGTGCGGATCGACGATCCGGACAACACCGGCCGGCTCTCAGGTGAGCTCGCGCGGGCCCTGCGTCGATGGCGGCCCCGGCGGCTGGTGATGACGGCGCCCGGCGACTGGCGCGTGCTCAAGTCCTTGCGGGAGACGGCCACCGCGGCCGGCCTCACGATCGAGCTGCGCGACGACAGGCACTTCTTCTGCACGGTGCGCGAGTTCGCCGCATTCAGCGCCGGCCACCGCCCGCTGCGCATGGCGTCCTTCTATCGCGAGATGCGGCGTCGGCACGGCGTCCTGATGGACGGCGACGAGCCCGTTGGCGACCGCTGGAGTTTCGACGCCGAGAACCAGCGCCCGTTCCCGCCCGATGGGCCTGGCTTCCTGCCCGAGCGCGTGTGCTTCTCCCCCGATGAGATCACGTGCGAGGTGCTGGCGCTCGTCGAGCGCGAGTTCCCCGATCACCCGGGCGCGTTGCGCGACTTCGACTGGCCCGTCACGCGCGCACAGGCGCTGCTGGCGCTGGACCGCTTCATCGTCGAGCGGCTGCCCGTCTTCGGCCCGTGGCAGGACGCGATGTGGCCGGACTCGCCCTGGCTGTGGCATGCGCAGCTGTCCGCGGCGATGAACCTCAAGCTGATCGGTCCGCGCGAAGTGGTCGAGCGCGCCGAGCAGGCGTGGAAAGACGGGGCGGCGCCGCTGGCCAGCGTCGAGGGCTTCATCCGGCAGGTGCTCGGCTGGCGCGAGTATGTGCGCGGCATCTACTGGACCCGCATGCCGGCGCTCGCGACGGCCAATGCGCTAGTCGCCGACCGCCCCCTGCCTGCCTTCTACTGGAGCGGGGAGACGGAGATGGCCTGCCTCGCGGACGCGCTCCGGCAGACCTTGCGGCTGGGGTATGCGCATCACATCCAGCGACTCATGGTGACCGGGCTGTTCGCGATGCTGCTGGGCGTGCGGCCCCACGAGGTGCACGAGTGGTACCTGGCCGTCTATGTCGACGCGGTCGAATGGGTCGAGCTGCCCAACACGCTGGCCATGAGCCAGTTCGCCGACGGCGGACAGATGACGACCAAGCCCTACGTGGCCAGCGGCAAGTACATCGAGCGCATGAGCAGCGGGCGACTCTGCGCGCGCTGCCCCTACCGCCCCGAGCTCAGGACCGGCTCCGACGCCTGCCCGTTCACCACGCTCTACTGGGACTTCCTGCTCAGGCACAGTCAGCGCTTCACCGGCCATGCGCGCCTGGGCGCGCAGGTCCTGCAGCTTGATCGCCTGTCCGATGCGCAGGCACGGGCCATCCGTCTGCAAGCCGACGAACTGCGCCAACGCTTCGCGTCATGAGACGCCGCCCCCGCGTTCAAGGCCAGGCCGACAGCCAAGACCACGGGGCTGTCTATACTCCGCGACCCTTCCGACTGCTCGATGTGAAACTCAAGACGCACCTGGCGCTGCTGTCCATCGCCACCATGGCGCCGCTGGCCCTCTTTTCGTGGGTCGCGCTGGACGATTTGCGGGCGAGCGAGCAGACGGCGCTGCATGCCCAGGTGTTCAGCGCGACCAAGTCCCTGGCCAGCACGGTGCAAGGCGATGTCGCCCGCGCCGAAGCCGCGCTCCGGGTGCTCGCGGCCTCTCCGAGCCTGAGCGCCGGCCGGTACGAGGACTTCCGCGCGCAGGCGATGGCCGCGCGAGTGGCGCCGGAGAACTGGATCGTCGTGATGGACGGCGAGGGGCGCCAGCTCATGAACACGCGGCTCTCCCCCGGCGAGCCGTTTCCTTCTCAGAGCGGGCCGCCGAACCTGCAGCAGCTGCTCTCCACGACGGACGTGACGATCTCCGGACTGGTCGTCGGCCCCGTCACGCGGCTGCCGCAGATCCGGCTCGACATGGCGGTACGGCGGCCTGACGGACAACGCCTGCTGCTCACCTCGGCGCTGAGCGCCGGATATTTCCAGCGGGTGCTGGTCGACGCCCGGCTGCCCGGCGACTGGCTGGTGGGTGTCTTCGACGCGCAAGGCATCACGGTCGCCCGCAGCCACCGCGCCGCGGAGTACGTCGGCAAGCCTGGAGGACGGGCGCTGCTGGACGCCGCGGCCCGCAGTCCCGAAGGCCGGCTGCAGACGGTCTCGCGCGAAGGCATCGCGCTGTACGACACCTTCGTCAGGATCCCGCGCCTGAACTGGACCGTCGCCAACGGGGTCCGCGCGTCGGAACTGCAGGCCGCCTCGGCCAAGGCGTTGAAGGTCGTGACGCTCGGCATGGTCATGGCGGTGATCGGAAGTTTCCTCGTGGCGCTCTGGCTGTCCACGCGCCTGGACCGGGCCTTCAGGCAGACGGCCCAGGCCGCGGCGCAGATCGGCCGCGGCGAACTGCCTGCCCTGGACAGGAGCCACGTCCAGGAGTTCGACCTTCTGCAGGAGCAGCTGACGCGCGTCCATGCGTCGCTGCTGGAGGAACGGTCCGCCCGGCAGGTGGTGGAGGAACAGCGCCAGGCGCTCCTGGTCAGCAAGCAGGCCGCCCGGCAGCTGGCCGAGCAGCAGAACCGGTCGAAGGACGAGTTCCTGGCGATGCTGGGCCATGAGCTGCGCAACCCGCTGGGCGCCATCCGTTCGGCCTCGACCATCGCGAGTTCCGATCGCGCCAGGCCCGAGGCACGGATGTTCGCACTGGGCGTGATCGCCCGCCAATCCGACCACCTGGCCCGCATCATCGAGGACCTGCTGGAGGTCAATCGCGTGCTGCGCGGCAAGATCGTGCTTCAACTGGAACGCGTCAGCCTTGTCGAGGTGGTCGAGACGGTGATGGCCTCGATGCGCACGGCCGGACGGCTCGATCGCCACGAGATCGCCGTCGCGCTCGCACCTGCCTTCGTGCTGGGCGACCGGACCCGGCTGGAGCAGGTGGTGTCGAACCTGTTGAGCAACGCCGTCAAGTTCACGCCCGAGGGCGGCAGCATCGACGTGCGCCTGAGCATCGACGACGACTCGGCGATGCTGGGCGTGACGGACAGCGGCACCGGCATGACGCCCGAGTTGCTCGAGTCCGCCTTCGACCTCTTCGTCCAGGGCGAGCCGCCCATCGATCGCTCCCAGGGCGGACTGGGCATCGGCCTGGCCCTGGTGCGTCGCCTGGTCCAGGACCACGGAGGAACCTGCATCGCCTCCAGCGCCGGCCTGGGGCTGGGCTCGCAGTTCCGGGTCCGGCTCCCGTTGTCGACGCACGGCCATCCGGAGGCGGCGCAGGCGTCCGCGGAGGCCTCGTCGGACGAGACGCCGCGAAGGGTGCTCCTGGTGGACGACAACGCCGACGGCCGTCGCGCCCTGGCCGAGGTGTTGCGCATGCACCGCCATGCGGTGGACGAAGCGGGGAATGGCCAGGAAGCGCTTGGCATGGCGCTCGAAGGCGGCTACGACGCGGCCTTTGTCGACATCGGACTGCCCGGCATCGACGGCCTGGAGGTGGCCCGGCGTCTGCGGGCGTCGCCGGCGACCGCGAGCCTGCGGCTGTTCGCACTGACCGGCTACGGGGAAGCGCGCGACGCCGCCTTGGCGGCGGGCTTCGACCGGCACATCGCCAAGCCGGTCGACCCGAAGCTCGCCCTGGCCATCCTGGGCTCGCTCACGCCGGCGGACGCCGCGGATCCACGCTGAAGGCGGCGGGCCCGAACCGGCGTGCGTCAGAGGCGCTCGGCCAGCGACCCGGCAAGCCACCCAGGCCGAGTCGCCCCGCACCGGTGCTGTCGGACAAGGGCTCATGGCCCTGCCGGACATGGCCGCTTCCTGCGGCAGCGCCCTGCAAAACCGGTCGGACAGGTCCACGGTTTGCCTTCAGCGCCTCATCTTCACGGCGAGGCAACGATGGTTCAGCACCCCGATACCCCCCAGGCTCAGATCGGCACCGGCGTCGCCGGTCTGGACGACGTGCTGCGAGGCGGACTGCCCGCCGGCCATCTGTACCTGCTGGAGGGCTCGTCGGGCGCGGGCAAGACCACCCTGGGGCTGCAGTTCCTGCTCGAAGGCCTGCGCCAGGGCGAGCGCGTGCTGTGGTGCACGCTGGCGGAGACGGAGTCCCAGCTCGTGGCCACCGCGCGCTCGCATCGCTGGGACCTGACCGGCGTCGAGATCGTGAACCTGGCCGATAGCGATTCGACCCGGTCCGAGGCCGAGGGCGATTACTCCTTCTTCTCGCCCGGCGATGTGGAACTCAACGACGTGGTCGGTCGCATCCTCCAGGTCACCGGCGCCCTGCGTCCCGCGCGGGTGGTGTTCGACCCCTTCTCGGACGTCAAGCTGCTGGCGCGGGATCCGCTGCGCTTCCGGCGGCAGCTGCTGCGGCTGCGGGAGCATTTCTCGCAGATCGGCGCCACGGTGCTCCTGATCCAGGAAGCCGGCATCGAGGCCGGCTCGGACACGGCCGGCGAAGGCGTGGTGCACGGCATCATCACGCTTTACCAGCATTCGCCGGATTACGGCAAGCAACGCCGCCGTCTGCAGGTCCACAAGATGCGCGGCGTGCCGGTGCGAGAGGGCTTCCACGACCTGTCCATCGAGACCGGCGGCCTGGTCGTCTATCCCCGACTGGTGGCCAACGAACATGAGTCGCCCGCCCCGGGCGGCATCGCCGGCAGCGGCAGCGCGGCACTGGACCGGATGCTGGGCGGCGGCATGGACCTAGGGGCCAGCATGCTGGTGACCGGTCCCTCCGGCATCGGCAAGAGCACGCTGTGCATGCAGTTCCTCAATGAGGCGGCCGGCACGGGCGCCCGGTCGGCGGTGTTCCTGTTCGACGAGACCCGTCGCGCCTTCCTGGCGCGTTCCGACGCGCTCGGCATGGCCACCCGCGGCCACATCGACGAAGGCCGCATCGCCCTGAGGCAGATCGATCCCGCGGAGTTCTCCCCCGGCGAGTTCGCGCACCTGATCCGGCGCAAGGTCGAGGAGGACGGGGTGTCGATGGTGGTGATCGACTCGCTCAACGGCTACCTCACCGCGATGCCGGACGAGAAGCACCTGGCCATGCACATGCACGAGCTGCTCAGCTACCTCTCCAATCGCGGCGTCGCCACGCTGCTGACCCTGAACCAGCAGGGCATCGTGGGCGAATCGGCCACGCCGCTGGACGTGACCTACCTGGCCGACGTCGCCATCCTGATGCGCTACTTCGAAAGCGACGGGGAGATCCGGCGCGCGGTGTCGGTGGTGAAGCGACGGGTCGGCGCGCACGACGCGACCATCCGCGAGATGAGCATCGCGCCGCCGGGCGTGCTCATCGGACAGCCGCTGAAGGAGTACCGAGGCGTGCTGTCGGGCCTGCCGGAAGCGCGCGAGGCCCCGGCCGCGGAGGCGAAGGCATGAGCGAACGCCACGAACCCGCCGAACCGACGCCGCGCGATGCCGCCCCGCGCGAGCGGGTGCTCGCCGCCTCGTCGATCGATGTGCTGATCCTGGCCGCGCCGCGGGACGCCGAACTCACCGAGCGCGCGCTGCGGGCCGGCGGTTTCTCCTGCAGCCGTTGCACCGACGAGGCGCAGCTGCTGGCGCAGCTCACGCCGGCCGCCGGCTCGCTGCTGATCGCCGAGGAACGCCTGACGCGGCCCCTGCTGCGCCGTCTGGTCTCGAGCGTGCGGGCCCAGCCGGCGTGGTCGGACCTGCCCATCCTGATCGTGGCGAATGCCGATGCCGATCGCCTGCCGCTGCGCGCCGTCGACGAACTCGGCAATGTCTCGATCATCCAGCGGCCGATGACGCAGGACGCCCTGCTGTCGACGGTCGCGTCGGCCTTGCGCGCGAGGCGCCGGCAGCTCGAGGTGCGCGACCTCCTGGAGCAGCAGCGCGAGCAGGCCGAACGCAAGGACCAGTTCCTCGCCATGCTGGCCCATGAACTGCGCAACCCGCTCACGCCCATCCGCTATGCCGCGCATCTGCTGCAGCGGCAAGGCCTGGCCCCCGAACGGCAGACCCATCTCGCGCAGCTGGTCGATCGCCAGGTCGGGCACATGGGGCGGATCATCGACCAGCTGCTGGACGTCTCGCGCCTGACGCGGGGGCTGATCCGCCTGCGGAAGACGCGGGTCGACCTGTGCGCGCTGACCCAGGACATGCTGGCCGCCCACGCGATCGCGGCCCAGGCCAAGGAGATCCTGATCAGCTGCGACTGCGATTGCGCGGTCTGGGTCACCGGAGACGAGACCCGGCTGCGGCAGGTGCTGGACAACCTGATCGACAACGCGATCAAGTTCTCCCCGCCCGGACACGGCATCCAGGTGAGCATCAGCGCCGCCGACGGCAAGGTGACCTGGCGCGTCAAGGACGACGGCGACGGCATCGAGCCGCACATGCTGCCGCTCCTGTTCGACGCCTTCGTCCAGGCGGATCGCTCGCTCGAGCGCTCGCGGGGCGGACTGGGGCTGGGACTGGCCCTGGTCAAGGGGCTGGTGACGATGCACGGCGGCACGGTGTCCGCGCATTCCGAAGGACCGGGGCGCGGCAGCGAGTTCGCCATCGAGCTGCCCGCCGAGCACGCGCCGGACGAGCCGCGCGACCTGAACCCCGGCGCGCCCGCGCGGGCCACCGCCAAGCAGGTGCTGATCGCCGAGGACAACGTCGACGCCGCGGAGGCGCTGCGCATGATCCTGGAGGGGCACGGCTACCGGGTGCAGGTCGTGCACAGCGGCCCGGCGGCCATCGAGGCGCTGCGGCGCACACGGCCGCAGGTGCTGATCTGCGACATCGGGCTGCCGGGCCTGAGCGGCTATGACGTCGCGCGTGCGGCGCCGTCGGTGCACCGGCCCGACCTGATGCTGGCGGTGACGGGATACGGCTCGGCGGAGGACCGGACGAACGCGTTGGCGGCCGGCTTCGACGGCCATCTGGCCAAGCCGGTGGCGGTGACGGACCTGCTGCGCGAGGTCGCGTCCGTGGCCGCCCCGTAAGCCGGGGATGAGGCGATACTCGTCTCTCCAACCCACGCCATCAGGACAGATGGAGATCGGACGTACGCCGACCTCCGCTCGGCCTCAGCTCGATCTCATATGGCCACGACCTCCATGCGCCGAGCGCTCACCGTTGCCGGACTCTCGATCTTTGCCGTGTGCGCGACGGGGCTCCGGTACCTCGACCCCGCTCTTGCGGCGGAGGACACGCCTGCCGGACGACTCAAGCTGGTACTGCTCTCCAGCGCATGCATCACCGTGTTCGTGCTCGGCATCGTCGCCTTCGTTTGGGCCTTCGTTCGACTCTTCACCAGCACCATGGCGAAAGCCCGGCAAACACGGCGGAGCGGAGACGGCGGGGCGGATCAACCGGCCAGGGGTGGACAGGCCACGAACATCATCGTCATGGTGGCAGCCTGGCTGTCGGCAGTGCTGGCGCATGAGGTGCTCATGCGTGTGGTGCTGGCTTGATGCAGGCGACTGGACATCAGGTCAGCCTCTCTCTCAACCATTCCGGCAGCGGCACCGACTTCTGCACCGTCGCGTCCTGCCATACCGTCGTCGCGCCGCCCGAGGCATAGATGACGCCGGGCTCGTCGAGCCGCTCCAACGTGATCCAGGTGTCGAAGCTCGACCGCCCCGGATTCGACACGTAGTGCTTCGCCAGGATCTCGCCCGGAAACGCGAGCTGCCGGTGGAAGTTGCAGAACGCGTTGACGATCACGGGCCCCTGTCCATCCGGGCTCGGCGGATGGCCGAGGCTGTCCAGCCATTCCACGCGCACGATCTCCAGGTAGCGGAAGTAGACCGTGTTGTTCACATGGCCCATCGCGTCCATGTCGCCCCAGCGGATCTGGATGCGAGTCTCATGGACGAGCTTCTTGTCGTCGGGGAGTTCAAAGCGCATCGCGATCATCCCTTCTTCGGTTGCGCGAAAGACGTCAAAGCCCTGTCAGTCCAGCAGTGCAATGAGCGAGATGTCGCTCCCACTGGCCCTCCGGTCCGCAGGATCCAAGCCAAGCAAGATCTGGCTGAATCGATGTCGCTGCCGTTCGAAGAACTCCGCAGGCCCCATCAAGGTTGGCACGTTGGCGAAGCCTTTGAGCATGGCCTTCAAGGTCATGCGCAGATAGAACTCGAGGTTCGCGCACAGCAGGCTCGCCATGACGACCTGCCGCGCGGCGTGCACGATATCGCAACGCGCACGGTAGATCCGCTCGATCTGCCAACGGACACGTCGGTCATGCGCGCGGAGCATCGTGGCCGTCTTGGCGGGTGACTCCAAGCCGTCCATGAATGCAGACAAGTGCTTCCACAAGTAGGGTTGATGCGCACAACTGGCCTCCAGCGCCGGCCGTTGCGCGGGGTCCTTGAGCGCCGCGTACAACACGGCGTTGGAACAGTCCCTGACCTGAACTCCTTCGCCCCCATTGCTCACGGCGACGTCCAAGGTCGCCAGCGCAGCGCGGAACGTCGCCAAGTGCTTCGGCAAGTAGGTCAATGCCAATGTGGGGGCCAAGGCATTCTTCACCTTGTCTCCGATGCCCCCCGCAGTCTTGGTCCCGCTGGTCAGGTACTCGAGGCCGGTCCACCAGTTCACCAGCTTGTTGTCGAACATGCTGGTGCCCGTGCCGAGGCGATAGAGCCGAAAGGCGGAAAAGATCCTGTCCCTGGTTTCGGTCTGGGAAGGATCCCGAGCAGCCAAACCTCCCAGATGGTCCACGAACTCCTGCAGGCTCCTGGTAGGCGGCTCGGCCTCCGGATTCGGAATCAGCTGAGGCAGTGGAAGCAGGCGGAACTTCTCTTCGTCTTGAAGAAGGAAACGCGGCTCGGCGTAAATCTGCGGGGTGTCGTACTCGAAGCGCATCAAGTCCAGAATCTGGCCGATCTGCCGGTAGGCGTCCAACCCCGCCGAACGACCGTCCTTGCTCCTGACGATCGCCGTCGCGAACAGGCGACGTGGCCGCTCCGAAAACAGATTCCTTGCCGCCGCCGACGTCTGCGCCGGAAGTTCGGGCGGCATCCGTGAGATGGTGATGGCCCCGAAGTCCCCGCAACACACGCCGGTTGACTCGCTGGTGCATCCGTTGATGACAAAGAAGAGTCGACGCTCCCGGGGTTCTGTGAGGATCTCCCGCTTGACCCGGGCAAAGCGTTCCGCGAAGTCGTAGGCCGGAGTTTCGGCACGAGGCGGATCGCCGCGAGTGTCCTCAAGGCGACCCAGCAACGAGAGTTGCGCCGCGTCCGACTCCGGCTCGACACTGCGCTCGGTGCCCAGCAGGAAGATGCGATAAAGGTGGAACAGGCTCTCTAGGCTGAAGCCCTCGCCATGGGCAACGCTGAGAATGTCGCGGCAGACACGATCGATACTTGCATGACTAACGGCGCGCTGCTCAGCCGTTTCGTTGAGGGGAATGTCAGCGAGCGTCCGCTCCATCCATTCAAGGCAATCCCGCAGGAAATGTTGCTCAAGCGAGGCTTCGAGTTCCCTCACGTACGACTTCAGCGTCAGCGCGTTCCTCTTGAAGCCGCCCTCCTTGGCCTCCGCGGCTTCGAAGATCAGCGACACCGCGTCATCCAGCGCAACATAGTGCCGAGCGCAGGCGACGATGACCGGGTGCCGATCCAGGATCTCCAGTGCCTCCGCAGCCACCACCTTGCAGTCGCCTTCATCCGCGGGCGGCTCGAACATGCGCTGGAGCTCCCGCAGAATGTTCAATGGGTTCATCGCACGAACCCTGTAGGAATCCAGGGAATGCTCATGGACCAGGTTGAACCACGCCCCGAGAAACAGGTGCTGTCGAGCGTTGATGCCCAGGAGCGCCGGATTGAGCCGTTGATCGATTCGCATGCGGTGGCGAGCGTTGTGGGTCGGTGGGCTGCTCCGGTTAGAATAGCGTCACGTCGCGAGGTCAGTCTCCACTCGCGCCACCGAAAAAGCCAGGAACTGGAGGTGCAGGCTGGGTTAAGACCCGCTGCACTCTCCTTTTCCCTTATATCGAACACGGGCCGCCTTCGCGGCCCGTGCTTCTTTGGGCAGCCGTTCGAGCAATGCCCCTGGGTTCTTCAACGGTCCGCGTCCCAAGACCTCAGGGTTTGCCGCTAGCGCCTGGCCCCCTTATCCGTAAGAGCATCCTCCCCGCCGCGCCCGGCCCGCGCAGGCCCACACCAACCACGCCCAAGGGAGGCCGCCCATGACCCGCACCTGGTCGACGCTCGCCGTCGCGCTGACGATCCTGATTGCTCCCGCCACCGCGCTCGCCGCCGACGCGGCGCCCGCGCGCGAGCACCGCCGCTTCCACGAGATCTTCAAGGAGCTCGTCGAGACCAACACCACGAACTCCACAGGCAGCTGCACCGTCGCCGCCGAAGCGATGGCCAGGCGTCTCAAGCAGGCCGGCTACGCCGATGCCGACATGCAGCTCATCGTCCCGCCCGACGCGCCGGCCAAGGGGAATCTGGTCCTGCGCCTCAAGGGCAGCGGCGAGAAGCGCCCGCTGCTGCTCGTCGCGCACCTGGACGTCGTCGAGGCCAAACGCGAGGACTGGACCCGCGATCCCTTCAAGCTCATCGAGGAGAACGGCGTCTACTACGGCCGCGGCACCTCCGACGACAAGTCGCAGGCCGCCACCCATGTGAGCAACATGATCCGCTACAAGGAGGAGAAGCTCCTCCCCAGGCGCGACATCATCATGGCGCTCACCTGCGACGAGGAGATCATCCCGTCGAAGTGGGACGGCCTCGACTACCTGCTCAAGCATCACCGCCCGCTGATCGACGCCGAACTCGCGCTCAACGAAGGCGGCGGTGGCACGCTCGACAAGAGCGAACGGCCCGTGTCCTTCAGCCTGCAGATCGGCGAGAAGGTCTTCGTCGGCTACGAGCTCGAAGTGACCAATCCCGGCGGCCACAGCGCCGTCCCCGTGCGGGACAACGCGATCTACCGCCTCTCCGAGGGCCTCGCCCGCCTCGCGAAGTTCGACTTCCCCATCCAGTTCAACGACACGACCCGCGCCTACTTCGAGCGCGTCGCCCGGCTCGACGGCAACAAGGACATCGCCGCGGACCTGCGCGCGCTGCTCGAGCAACCGACCGACACCGCCGTGCTGGAGCGGCTGTGGACGCGGTCGCCGGTCTACAACTCGAGCGTGCGCACGACCTGCGTGGCGACGATGGTCGAGGCCGGCCACGCGACCAACGCCCTGCCCCAGCGCGCCCGCGCCACGGTGAACTGCCGCATCCTGCCCGGTCAATCCGCGGACGAGGTGCAGAAGACGCTCGTCAAGGTGATGGCCGACGAGCGCATCGCCGTGCGCGCCCTCAACGAGGCGCTGGCCTCGCCGCAGCCGCCCATGTCGCCCGCCGTGATCCAGGCCGCCGAAAGCACCGCCGCCGAGTTCTGGCCCGGCGCCCCGGTGATCCCGACGATGCTGGTCGCGACCACCGACGGCCGCTTCCTCAACAACGCCGGGATCTGGACCTACGGCGTCGGTCCGTTCTCCGGCCCGGAACCCAGCGGCGTGCACGGACTCAACGAGCACATCCGGGTCAAGTCGCTCGACGACTTCCACCAGTTCATGTACCGGCTCGGCAAGAAGCTCGCGATGTGAACGTGCGCTGTCCGTCCCCTCGCCAGGGATGGCCTCGCACGCATGGGCAGAATCCGTCGTCACCTCGGAGCGAATCCCGCCATGACGCTGAAGCTGCCCGCCCGTCCGCACTTCGACCTCACCACGGTCCATCTCTTCATCGCGACCGCGGAGCTCGGCAGCGTCACCCGCGCCGCGGAACGCCTGCACATCGCCCCCGCCGCCGCCTCGCGCCGCATCGCCGAGCTCGAGGGCCAGTTCGGCCTGCCGCTCTTCCTGCGCCGTCCGCACGGCATGGCGCTCACCGACGCCGGCCGCGCCATGCTGGCCCACGCCCGCAACATCACCCACACCGTCCTGCGCATGCAGGACGACGCCGCCGCCTTCGCCGGCGGCGCGCAGGGCGTGGTGCGCCTCGCCGCGCCGAAGTCCGCCGTCCTGCAGTTCGTCCCCGCCGACATCGAACGCTGCGCCGTCGCCTGTCCGGGCGTCAGCATCGACCTGCAGGAAATGAACAGCCTCAAGGTCCAGCAGGCGCTCACCCGCGGCACCGCCGACATCGGCATCTTCGAGTCCTCGCTCGGCGGCACCGTCGACTTCCCCACCCTGCCGTACCACGCCGACGAGCTGGTGCTCGTCGCGCCGCGCGGCCACGCGCTGTTCACGCATGCGCCCGCGACCCTCGACCACATCCTCTCCTGCGACGTCATCAGCCTGGGAGAAGGCTCGGCCATCGTCGCCCTGCTCGAACGCCTGGCCAGCGAGTCCGGCCGCCTGCTGCGCATGCGCATGCGGGTCGGCGGCTTCGACAGCATCGCGGCCCTGATCGCGCAGGGGCTCGGCGTCGGCGTGATGCCCAAGGCCGTCGCCAGATCGGTCGCGGGCGGGTCGCGCTTCCTGCGCGTCGAGATCCCCGAACCCTGGGCCCATCGACGCTTCGTCCTCTGCTGCCGTCCCGCCGACAGCCTCTCGCCGGCCGCGGTCAGCGTCGCCGACGTCTTCGCGCGTACGAATTCCGCGAAACCAGCTCCGCCGAATTAGCGATGGCCGGCCGGACCGTCGTTGCTCAATAGTCGCCCTCACGACACACCACGAGAACGACGGAGACAACCGATGCGCCGCAGAACCTTCACCTGCGCCGGGCTCAGCGCCCTCGCCCTCCCCGCGCTGGCGCGCGCCGCGCCGCTGCCCACCGCCCCGGTGCGGATCATCGTGGGCTTCGCGCCCGGCGGCGGCACCGACGTCCTGGCCCGTGTGCTCGCGCAGAAGCTCGGCGCGATGTGGGGCACCCAGGTGCTGGTCGAGAACAAGCCCGGCGCCACCGGCGTCATCGCCGCCGACTACGTCGCCAAGCAGCCCGCCGACGGCACCACGCTGCTGATGGCCCACGTCAACAGCAACGCGATCGCGCCGGCGCTGATGACCAACGTGAAGTACGACCCGCGCCGCGACTTCTCCCCCATCGTCATGGTCGGCGTCACGCCCAACGTCCTCACCTGCGTCGAGACGCAGAAGGTCCGCACCGTGCCGGAGATCGTCGAGCTCTGCCGCAGCCGGCCGGGCCAGGTCTCGTTCGGCTCCTCGGGCATCGGCTCGGCGCAACACCTGGCCCTCGAGATGTTCATGCTCGCCACCAAGGTCAAGGCCACGCACGTCCCCTACAAGGGATCGTCCGCGCTGCTGGTCGACCTGATGGGCGGGCAGATCGACTTCGCCTTCGACACCATGACCGCCGCCACGCCCTTCATCAAGCAGGGCAAGGTCACCGCGATCGCGCAGACCCGCGTCAAGCGCGCGAAGAGCTATCCCAACGTGCCCACGCTGGCCGAGTCCGGCTGCCCCGGCCTGGACGCCGCGTCCTGGTACGGACTCGTCGGTCCCAAGGGCCTGCCCACCGAGATGGTCCAGCGCATGAACCAGGACGTGAACAAGGTCCTCGCGCTGCCCGAGATCGCGCAGAAGCTCGATGAATTCGGCGCGGAGGACGCCGGCGGCAGCGCCGAGAAGTTCAACGCCTACATCCAGGCCGAGTGCACGAAGTGGGCCAAGGTCGTGAAGGACGCCAACGTGCGCGTCGAGGCCTGAGCGCGGCACGCCACGCCGAACGCCGTCACCGCCCTTTCCACTCCTTCCCGCTCCCTCCATTTCCCCCGAACTCAGGAGTACCGATGAGCTCATCGACCGGATCCTCGCGCCCGCTGCCGCTCCGCGGCGTGCGCGTCCTCGACATCACCCAGGTGATGGCCGGCCCCTATGCCTGCATGCTGCTGGCCGACCTCGGCGCCGACGTGGTGAAGATCGAGCCGCCCGAAGGCGACCAGACCCGTGGCGCGATGGGATTCAAGATGAAGGGGCCCGACAGCATGGGCTTCCTCAACATGAACCGCAACAAGCGCAGCGTGACGCTGGACCTGAAGACGGAGGCCGGCAAGGAAGTACTGCGCCGCATGGCCAAGGACGCCGACATCCTGCTCGAGAACTACCGCCCCGGCGCGATGAAGCGCCTGGGCATGGACTACGAGACGCTCAGCGCGATCAACCCGGCGCTGGTGTACGTGAGCATCTCCGGCTTCGGCCAGTCCGGCCCGTGGTCCCACCGGCCGGGCTTCGACCTGATGGCGCAGGCGATGTCCGGCGTGATGAGCGTGACCGGGTATGCCGACGGCCCGCCGGTCAAGGCCGGCGTGCCGGTCGCCGACATCGGCTGCGCGCTGTTCGCCGTCTACGGCGCCTTGTCCGCCTACATCGGCGCGAAGGCGACCGGTCATGGCCAGTACGTGGACGCGTCGCTGTTCGATTCGGCGCTCGCGTTCTCCATCTGGGACACCTGCGAGTACTGGGGCACCGGCCGCGAGCCGACGCCGCTGGGCACCTCCAACCGCATGAGCGCGCCGTACCAGGCGGTGAAGGCGGCCGACGGCTACTTCGTCATGGGCGCGACCAACCAGAAGCTGTGGCAGAAGCTTTGCGCCCTGCTGGAGCGCCCCGACCTGCTGGCCGAGGAACGCTTCGGCTCCGTGGCGGCACGGCTCGCCCATCGCGAGGAACTGATCGTCTCCCTGGAGCGCAGCTTCGCCGCGGACACCTGCGAGCGCTGGATCGATCGCATGCTGGAGGCCGGCATCCCGGCCGGGCCGATCCTGACCTACCCGCAGGCCTTCAACAGCGAGCACGGGCAGCATCGGAAGATGCGCATCGAGATCGAGCATCCGATCGAGGGCAGCGTGCCCAACATCGGCTTCGCGGTGAAGCTGCTGGGCACGCCGCAGCAGGTGCGGCACGCGCCGCCGCTACTGGGGCAGCACATCGACGAGGTGCTCGCGGAGTACGGCATCGACGAGGCGGAGCGGCGCTCGCTGGCCGAGGCCGGCGCCTTCGGCGCATCGAGGGCTCGGGCATGAGCGACGGCAGCGTGCTGCTGAGCCGCGACGGCGCGATCGCGACGATCACCTTCGATCGACCGGCCGCGCGCAACGCGATGACCTGGGAGATGTACGGCCAGCTCGCGGCGCTGTGCGAAGCGCTCGCGACAGACCGGGAGGTTCGTGTCGTCGTGTTCCGGGGCGCGGGCGGGCAGGCCTTCGTCGCGGGCACCGACATCGCGCAGTTCCTCGAGTTCAGGAACGGGGACGACGGCGTCGCCTACGAACGCCGCATCGATCACGGCATCCAGCTCATCGAGCAGCTGCCCATGCCGACCGTCGCCGTCATCGAAGGCTGGGCGGTGGGCGGCGGCCTCGCGATCGCGACGGCCTGCGATTTCCGCATCGCGACGACGGACGCGAAGTTCGCCGTGCCCATCGCGCGGACCTTGGGCAACACGCTCTCCGCGGCCAACGTCGCGCGGCTGCAGGCAGCCTGGGGACAGCAGCGCGTGCGGCGCATGCTGCTGCTGGCCGAGTCGATGCTCGCGGATGAGGCGCTCGCGTGCGGCTATCTGCATGCGGTCTGCACCGCCGACGACCTGGAGGCCACGCGCGACGCGCTCTGCGACACGCTGGGCCAGCTGGCGCCGGTGACACAAGCGGTCAGCAAGGAGATTCTGCGGCGGCTCGTCGCGCACGACCTGCCCGACGCGGAAGACCTGATCCGTCAGTGCTATGGCAGCGCCGATTTCCGCGAGGGCGTGGACGCGTTCACGGCGCGCAGGAAGCCGGTGTGGCGGGGTGCGTAGACCCCGGCCCTCACCCCTACCCTCTCCCGCAAGCGGGAGAGGGAGTAAGAAGGATGAAGCGCTTCCACGGCCGCTGGCCCTCACCCCAGCCCTCTCCCGCAAGCGGGAGAGGGGGTAAGAAGGGTGGCGCGATCAGAAGGTGCGCTCGGTGCATTCTCACTCCCTCTCCCGCTTGCGGGAGAGGGCGGGGGTGAGGGCCAGCGGCCTTCCGCAGGCAAAGAAAGGATTCCGCCGGGTTCCGATCAGTCGGCAATCCCGAGCTCCGCCTGGATACGCGCAACGATCGCCTTCAGTCGATCCACCTCCGCGCGCAGCGCCGCAATCTCTTCATCGCGTGCGCCGTTCGATGACGAGCTTGACCCGCCACTCGACCATGCGGACGCCACGGCCACCGGCACCGCCGGCTCGCCGCTGAGCAGATGCGCCCATCGCGCCTCGCGCGCGCCGGGCGCCTTCGCCAGCTTCACCGCCAGCGCGGGCTCCCGGGCCGCCAGCTCGTCGAGGAAACCCTCCACCGACGACACGTCCGCGAAGCGGTGGATCCGCTCGCAGTTGATCCGCAGCTCCGCCGAGGTCTGCGGCCCGCGCAGCATCAGCACCGCCAGCAGCGCCTCCGCCTGCCCCGGCACGCCCAGCACACGCTTCATGTTGTGCTCGAACCGCGCCACCCGGCTGCCGCTCACGCTGTTGACCAGGCTCATCGCCTTCAACTCGTCCAGCACCGCGGCCACGTCGGACTCGCTCGCGTTCATCACCGGATCGCGCGCGGTCTTCTGGTTCACGCCCAAGGTCAGGCTGTTCAGCGACATCGGGTAACTGTCCGGCACCGTGGATTCCTTCTCCACCAGCACCGCCAGCACACGCGCCTCCAGCGCGCTCAGTTCTCTCACAGCCATCGGCCTGCTTCTTTCCTCAAACTCCGAATCCGTCGTCCGCCTGGATGACCGCGCCGTTGATGAAGTGGCTTTCCTTCGCGCACAGCATCAGCAGCGTCGTGTCCAGGTCCTGCGGCGTGCCCACGCGCTTGCGCGGCAGCAGCTCCATCATCTTGCGGCCCTGGTCGGTCTGCCAGTAGTGGTGGTTGATCTCCGTGTCGATGTAGCCGGGGCAGATCGCGTTGACGTTGATGTCGTACTTGCCCCACTCCAGCGCCATCGCCTTGGTCATGTGCACGACCGCCGCCTTGCTCATCGCGTACACGCCGATCTGCGACAGCACCCGCAGCCCCACCACCGACGCGATGTTGACGATGCGCCCGCCGGTGTACGTGCCCGGCGCCGCGCCGCGCGCCCGCGCCAGCATGCGCTTGCCCACCTCCTGCGCGACGAAGAAGGCGCCGCGCACGTTGGTGTCCATCACGTAGTCGTAGTCCTCGGGCGACACGTCCACCAGGCGCTGCGTCGTGCCCACGCCGGAGTTGTTGACCAGGATGTCCAGCGTGCCGACTTCCGTCTCCGCCCGCGCCACCGCCGCGGCGATGCTCTCCAGGTCGGTGACGTCCATCTGCACCACGTGCGCGTCCCCGCCGCCGGCCTCGATCTCCGCGCGCAGGTCCTTCAGCCGGTCCATCCGTCTGGCGGCCAGCACCACGCAGGCGCCCGACTTCGCCAGCGTCCTGGCGAACTGCGCGCCCAAGCCGCTGGACGCGCCCGTGACGAGGGCCACGCGGCCCTCCAGATCGATGCTGTAGCTCATGGCAAGGTCTCTCGCAGAACTTCTCGTGTGACCGGACAAGTGCCGATCACGATAGCACGCAAGACCCGCCCCGCGATGACGTCGCGCGCCTCAGCCGGCCAGCACCGTCTCGATCTCCGTCGTCACCTGCGTCATCAGCTTGTGCACCGGGCATTTCTCGGCCACGGCCAGCAGCTGCTGGCGTTCCTCGTCGCTCAGATTCCCGACAAGCGTCAAGGACGCCTTCAGCTTGTACACGCCCTGGCGCTCCTGCGAGGCGTCGCGCTCGACCTCCACCAGCACGTCCTCCAGCGCCATGCCCTTGCGCTGCGCGTACCAGAGCACCGTCAGCGCCTTGCAGCTGCCCAGCGCGGCGTCGTAGAGCTCATGCGGATCCGGGCCGGCGTCCTCGCCGCCGCCGGAGACCGGCTGGTCCGCCGTCAGCACGTGGTCGCGGATGCGCACCGTCTGGCGCATCGGGCCGCTCTTGTCGCGTTGGATATGGATGGTCATCGAGGTCCTCGTGGAATGGCATTGCGTTGCGGGCATGGTACGGCGCGTGCCCGCCCGGCGACTGCCCCTTTCGGGGCGGCCCGGCCGCAGGGCGCGCGGTCGCCCGCCGGCTCGCGTCCCGCGGTGATGGACATGCCTCTCTATTTCATAAAAAGCACGACCGTTCTTTTTTTCATTCACACGGCTAGAATGCGCCGCAAACCGCCCCAGCCAGACAGCGAGCCGGCCCCCGCCGATCCGCGCGGTCGCGGCCAGGACTCCGACTAGAACGAGCAAGGATGACCATGACCTCCGAAGAACTCATCGCCCAGTACGGTCCGCGCGACAGCATGGACTACGACGTGGTCGTCGTCGGCGGCGGGCCTGCCGGCCTGGCCACGGCGATCCGGCTCAAGCAGATCGCCGCCGAGAAGGGCCAGGAGATCTCGGTGGTGGTGCTCGAGAAGGGCTCGGAGGCCGGCGCCCACATCCTGTCCGGCGCGGTCATGGATCCGCGCGCGATCACGGAGCTGTTCCCCAACTGGAAGGAACTCGGCGCGCCGCTGAACCAGCCGGTGTCCGGCGACGAGGTGCTGTTCCTGTCCGAGACCGGCGCGAAGGCCACGCCGCAGTTCCTGATCCCGGGCTGCTTCCACAACCACGGCAACTACGTGATCTCGCTGGGCAACGTCACGAAGTGGCTGGCGCAGCAGGCCGAGGCCTTGGGCGTGGAGATCTTCGCCGGCTTCGCCGCCGCCGAGGTGGTCTACGACGAGCAGGGCCGCGTCAAGGGTGTGGCCACCGGCAACGTCGGCGTCGGCAAGGACGGCGAGCCGCACGAGGGCTTCCAGCTCGGCATGGAGCTGCACGGCAAGTACACGGTCTTCGCGGAGGGCGCGCGCGGCCATCTGGGCAAGCAGTTGATCGCGAAGTTCCAGCTCGACGCCGGCAAGGATCCGCAGACCTACGGCATCGGCATCAAGGAGCTGTGGGAAGTGCCGGCCGACCAGGCGCAACCGGGCCTGGTGGTGCACACGGCCGGCTGGCCGATGGACAGCGACACCTACGGCGGCGGTTTCCTGTACCACCTGGAAGGCAACAAGGTGACGCTGGGCTTCGTGGTCGGGCTCGACTACAAGAACCCGTGGCTGTCGCCCTTCGAGGAAATGCAGCGCTGGAAGACGCATCCCTCGATCCGCAAGCACATCGAGGGCGGCAAGCGCCTGGGCTACGGCGCGCGCGCGATCACGGCCGGCGGGCTGCTGAGCCTGCCCAAGCAGGTCTTCCCGGGCGGCGCGCTGGTCGGCGACGACGCGGGCTACCTGAATGCCGCGCGCATCAAGGGCAGCCATGCGGCGATCAAGTCCGGGATGATGTGCGCCGACGCGATCGCCGAGGCGCTGGCCGCGGGCCGCTCGCTCGACGAGTTGAGCGCCTATCCGGCCGCGTTCGACAAGAGCTGGCTGCGCGAGGAGTTGGATCAATCGCGCAACTTCAAGACCTGGTTCAAGAAGGGCAACACGGTCGGCACGCTGATGACCGGCATCGAGCAGTGGCTGCTGCCCAAGCTGGGCATCAAGAGCCCGCCGTGGACGCTGCATCGTGACAAGCCCGATCACGTGTTCCTGCGGCCCGCGTCGGAGATGCCGAAGATCGAGTATCCGAAGCCGGACGGCAAGCTGACCTTCGACCGGCTCTCGTCGGTGTTCGTGTCCAACACGAACCATGAGGAGAACCAGCCGGCGCACCTGACGCTGAAGAACGACGGCGTGCCGGTGCAGGTCAACCTGGCGAAGTACGCCGGCCCCGAGGCCCGCTACTGCCCGGCCGGCGTCTACGAGTTCGTCGGGGATGCGGGATCGCAGCGGCTGCAGATCAATGCGCAGAACTGCGTGCACTGCAAGACCTGCGACATCAAGGACCCGACGCAGAACATCGTCTGGGTCACGCCGGAAGGCGGCGGCGGACCGAACTACGTGAGCATGTGAGCGGCGGCGGCTTCAACGCCGCCTGGCCCACAAAAAGAAGGCCCGCTTGCAGCGGGCCTTTGTGCTTTTGGTTGACGTCGCTTGACATCAGATCAGGAGTTGCTGATCACTCCTGCATGGTCTTGGGTGGCGGGGTGCGGAAGCAGCCGCCTCCGTTGCCCATGCCACCGAACACGCAGTCGATCTCTTCGTCAGTCAGCACTTCAAGCATCATTTTCTCCGTTGGTTCGATCGCCCTTCGATCCGGACGACCGATGAGCCGCATGACGGCGATGCCGCCATACCCGATACAACAAGTCCAGGAGCGGGCCGAGACAAAACGCCGAACCCATGGTGACCACGTAGTTCGGAATCCTTTCACCGAATCCTGCGAGCTTCAGCATGAACGCGACGAAGAAGCTCCCAGCACAGCACAGGAGGAATCTCCATGCCTCCTGTCGAGCCCAACCTTTGTCTTCTTGCTCTGTCACGTCGCCATCTCCTTGCGTTGTTGCAGAGCGCAACGTTAGGAGGACGCGAGGCGAAGATCACTCACCCAAGCTTGCTGGTCGTGTTCGGGGAATTCCTAGCTGACGGACCGAACGCAATCAGGCAACACCTGACCCCATGAGCGATCCCTCGCTCAGCGGGGCTGGAGTTCCCGTACCCATCTCGCGAGGATCTGCTCCTCGAGCGAGCCGTGATGCTCCTGATGCGCCAGGATGCGCTCGCGCTCGGCGGGGCTGCGGTTCTGGCTGATCTTGGCCTTCATCGTCCAGCGCGCCACCGGCACGCGGAAACCGACGATCGCGCCCAGCATCTTGCGCTGGAAGTCCTCCGGCAGTCCGCGCCATGTGGCGGCGTAGTCGGGCTCCTGCGTCGCGATCAGGCGCTTGAGCAAACCATCCTTGGCCTGCTCCTCGTCGATGATCTGCACGCGGCCATGCACCTGCAGGGTCAGGTAGTTCCACGTCGGCACCGACAGCGGCGTGTCGTAGTGGCTCGGCGAGACGTAGGCCCCGGGACCGTTGAACTGCACGAGCACCTCGCCGAGGTCCGGCGACTTCAGCGCCGCCACGTGCGGGTTCGCGCGCGCCAGGTGGCCTTCGAGCCACCAGCCCGAGCCGTCCGCCGGATCCACTGCATCGGTCGGCGCGCCCCAGATCATCGGCACCGGCGTCGCGGACAGGCCGTGCGTCGGATCGATCAGCATCAGCGTCGCGAGCGGATGCTCCTGGATCATCAGCCGCGCGTGCGACAGGTCCGGCAGGTCGAAATGCTTGGGCGTGTACATGCGTCCAATGTAGGACACATCCCCGCCAACGCACTGAAAGTTTTCCTGACCCACTGCAGCAGTCTGGAATGCCAGCGCCCCAGCATTGAAAGCAAAAAACCCCCGCAACTTGCGTTACGGGGGTTCTGCATCTGGTTGGCGGAGACGGAGGGATTCGAACCCTCGATGCAGGTTTTGCCCACATACTCCCTTAGCAGGGGAGCACCTTCGGCCACTCGGTCACGTCTCCAACCGGAGAAGCAGCGACTATAGCATGGCTTTTTGACCCCTCGACCAAAACTCCAGTCGATTCATCCTCGCCACGCGCCACAGCCACGCTCCGAACGATCCCGCGAGGCTCAGGCCTCGATCTCCTGGTCCAGGTCGAACGCACGGTGCAATGCGCGCACCGCCAGCTCCATGTACTTCTCGTCGATCACCACCGAGGTCTTGATCTCGCTGGTCGTGATCATCTGGATGTTGATGCCCTCTTCCGACAACGAGCGGAACATCTTCGACGCCACGCCCACGTGCGACCGCATGCCGATGCCCACGATCGACACCTTGCAGATGCGCTGGTCGCCGGTCACCTTCGCAGCCTGCACCGCCGGTCCGACCACCTTCTCCAGCAGCTCCATCGCGCGCTGGTAGTCGTTGCGGTGCACCGTGAACGAGAAGTCCGTCTTCCCGTCCTGCGAGACGTTCTGGATGATCACGTCGACGTCGATGTTCGCGTCGGCGACCGGGCCCAGGATCTGGAACGCGATGCCCGGCTTGTCCGGCACGCCCAGCAGCGTCACCTTGGCCTCGTCGCGGTTGAATGCAATGCCGGAGACGACGGCTTGTTCCATTTGTTCGTCCTCTTCAAAAGTGATCAGGGTGCCGGACTTGGCTTCTTCGTCGATGTCGATGTCCCAGGGCGTGAAGCTGCTCAGCACCCGCATCGGCACGCGGTACTTGCCCGCGAATTCCACCGAGCGGATCTGCAGCACCTTGGAGCCGAGCGAGGCCATCTCCAGCATCTCCTCGAAGCTGATGGTGCTCATCCGGCGCGCTTCCGGCACGACGCGCGGATCGGTCGTGTAGACGCCGTCGACGTCGGTGTAGATCAGGCATTCGTCGGCCTTGATCGCCGCGGCGATCGCCACCGCCGACGTGTCCGAGCCGCCGCGTCCCAGCGTCGTGATGTTGCGGTCCTCGTCCACGCCCTGGAAGCCGGTGATGACGACCACCCGGCCGGCATCCAGGTCGGCCTTGACCTTGGCGTCGTCGATGCTCTCGATGCGGGCCTTGGTGTACGAGTTGTCCGTCGACACGCCCACCTGCCAGCCGGTGTAGCTGACGGCATCCATGCCCTCGGTCTGCAGCGCGATGGCCAGCAGGCCCACCGAGACCTGCTCGCCGGTGGAAGCGATCATGTCGAGCTCGCGCATCAGCGACGGCGACGAGCTGCCGGGCGACAGTTCCTTGGCCAGGCCGAGCAGGCGGTTGGTCTCGCCGCTCATCGCCGACGGGACCACCACCATCTGGTGACCGGCCCGCGCCCATTTGGCGACGCGCTTGGCCACGTTGCGGATCCGGTCGGTCGACCCCATCGAGGTGCCGCCGTACTTGTGAACGATCAATGCCATGGGACTGTCCGAAGACTGCAGGGGGAACGGGCGATTCTAAGACCCGCTCCTGCCCGCAACGTCGCAGTCCATGCGTGATCCGCATGCATCCGCCACCCATCGGAGCGCCATTTGTGCTTCACCGGCCGGCGCGATCCACCGCGCGTCGACGCCCAGACCGGGCGCGAACAGCAGCCGTCCGTCGACGTGGACCAGCGGCCCTTCCCTCTGGACAGCGGGGATTCCGGCCGTTTGCCAGCATTTGCGCAGCGAGCGCGCCAGGCCCTTGGCATGCGCCTGGAACTGCTCGCCGCCTTCGCGCGGACGCAACTCGACATTGCTGAGCGCAGAAAGCGCGACGCCCCCCGTGGTCACGGGTTCGACATGGAAAGCACCGCCCCACTCGGCCACCGGGTGTCGTCCGGGCCGGGTGAGATCGAGGCGCGTCGCCGATCGCGCGGCATCCGTCATCGCGGCCGCCGCCTCGAGTCCCAGCAGGGACGCGGGCAGCGCCTCCGCGCGCGAGGCTCGTCGCACGAGCGGCGGCGCCTGCACGAAGAACCGGCCACGATAGAGGTGCAGCTCGGTCTCGCCCAGCGGCCATCTCGCCACGGTCGCGGCCGGCGCTTCGGTCATCAGGCGACGGATCAAGGTCGCCGGGGCGGTCCGGCCCGTCGCGCGATGCAGCCAGGCGCGCAAGGCGTTCGACGCGCGAGCCGCGCTGAGCGCTGTCAGCATGGCCTGCGACAAGCCGTCGTCGTCGGACCAGCGCGCGAGGTCTTCCTCGGCGATCTCGCGTTGGAGTTCGGCCGCCTCCTGCGCCCATGCGGCGGCCTGCGCCAGCGCGGCCTCCGCGCCGGGAGCCTCTGCGGTCAGCGCGGGCCAAGCCTCGAGACGAAGACGGTTGCGGGCGAAGCGCACGTCGCCGTTGCTGTCGTCCTCGATGAAACGCAAGCCGTGTTCGGCGACGTAGGCCTCGATGGACTCACGTCGACGATCCAGCCAGGGGCGCGCCCAGCAGACGCCGTCGCGCCATTGCGTGCGCGGCATCGCGGATAGGCCGGCCACGCCGGCGCCGCGCAGCGCCTGCAGCAGGAAGGTCTCCGCCTGGTCGCGCCGGTGGTGTGCCAGCAGCAGCAGGTCGGCGCCGGCGGCGAGGGCCAGGCGTTGCAGCGCCCGGTGGCGGCCGGCGCGGGCCCAGGCCTCGATGCTGTCGCCGGGTCCGGGAGCGCCGGACAGCCGCTCATGCACCAGGGACACGGGCAGACCCTGGGCCGCCCACTCGTCGACCTGCGCCTGCAGGTGCGAGAGCCATGCATCGGCGTGGCCGCTGAGTCCATGATGGATGTGCAACGCCACCACCTGCAGCCCGAGCGGACGGGCAGCAGCGGCGGTGGCGTGGAGGAGCGCGGTCGAATCGCGGCCGCCGCTGACGGCGACCGCCAGGACACGGCGGGTCGGATCGGGGCCCGTCGACGCATCGGACACCAGCCCCGCGCCGGGGCCTGCGTCGATATCGATGTCGGGGCCGCCGGGGAGGCCGGGATCAGCGGCTCTTGGTGTCGCCGAATCGGCCATAGGCCTGCAGGCGCTCGTAGCGGCGTTCCAGCAGGTCCTTGGTCTTCAGGTCGGAGACCTGGCGCAGCGCGTCGCCGAGCGCGCGCTTCAGGTTGGACGCCATCTGCTTCGGATCGCGATGCGCGCCACCGACCGGCTCACTGACGATCTTGTCGATCAGGCCCAGCGCCTTCAGACGATGCGCGGTGATGCCCAGGGCCTCGGCGGCTTCGGGCGCGCGCGCCGCGGTCTTCCACAGGATGGACGCGCAGCCTTCCGGCGAGATCACCGAATAGGCCGAGAACTGCAGCATCAGCACCTGGTCGGCCACGCCGATCGCCAGCGCGCCGCCGGAGCCGCCCTCGCCGATCACCGTCGCGATGATGGGCACTTCCAGCTGCGCCATCTCGAAGATGTTGCGGCCGATCGCCTCGGACTGGCCGCGCTCCTCGGCGCCGATGCCCGGGTACGCGCCCATCGTGTCGATGAAGGTGAACACCGGCAGGCCGAACTTCTCGGCCAGCTTCATCAGGCGCAGCGCCTTGCGGTAGCCCTCGGGACGCGGCATGCCGAAGTTGCGCAGCGTGCGCTCCTTGGCGTCCGATCCGCGCTGGTGGCCGATGACCATGCAGGCCTGGCCGTTGAAGCGCGCCAGGCCGCCGACGATCGCGGCGTCATCCGCGAAGTGCCGGTCGCCGTGCAGCTCCTGGAACTCGGTGAACACCTCGGCGCAGTAGTCCAGCGTCTGCGGACGTTGCGGATGGCGCGCCACCTGGTAGACCTGCCACGGCAGGACATTCGAATAGATGTCCTTGGTGAGCTGCAGGCTCTTCTTGCCCAGGCGGTCGATCTCTTCCGAGATGTCCACCGCGGACTCGCTCTGCACGTAGCGGAGCTCGTCGATCTTGGTCTCGAGCTCCGCGATCGGCTGCTCGAATTCGAGGAAGTGTTTCTTGCTCATTCTCAGTAATCCACGGGTAGCGGATCGAGGCTCCGCCAAATGTACCATGTGGCCACCGAGCGATACGGGGCCCAGCCCTCGCCCAGCTCGCGGGCCTCCGCGCGCGACACCGGCTCGTCGCTGAAGTAGTGCTGGCTGATGCCCTTGAGCAGCCCCAGGTCGTCCAGCGGCAGGACGTTGGGCCGCATCAGGTGGAAGATCAGGAACATCTCGGCCGTCCAGCGGCCGATGCCGCGGATCGCCACCAGCTCGTCGATGATGGCTTCGTCCTCCATCTGCGCCCATTGGCGCACATGGACCTGCCCCGATTCGAAATGCTGCGCCAGGTCGCTCAGGTACTCCACCTTGCGCGCCGACAGCCCGACGCCGCGCAGCGTGTCCTTCGGCAGGCCCAGCACCTCGGTGGGCTTGATACGGTTGGACGGCCCCGAGGTCAGCTCGGCGAACTTGTCCCACACGCTCTGCGCCGCCTTCACCGAGATCTGCTGGCCGACGATCGAGCGCGCCAGCGTCGTGAACGCATCGCCGCGGCTCTGCAGCCGCGCCTCGCCGAATTGCGGGATCAGCTTCTTCATCACCCGGTCGCGCTTGACCAGGTGTCTGCAGGCCTCGTCCCAGTAGTCCGGGGTCACCCCCGCCGTCGCCACACGCGCCATCAGGCCTGCTCTCCCAGCTTCGAAGCGCGAACCCAGGTCGTACCGGTCGGGGAATCCTTGAGTTCGACGCCCTGTTCGGCCAGCGACTTGCGGATGCGGTCGGCCTCAGCGAAGTCGCGGCCCGCCTTGGCGGCGGCGCGCGCGGCGATCTGGGCCTCGATGGCGGCCTCGTCCAGGCCCGCGCCGGCCTGCAGGAAGGCCTTGGGCGCCTGCTGCAGCACGCCCAGCACGCCGCCTAGCGCCTTCAACAGGCCGGCGTCCTGCGCGGAGCGGTCGCGGTTGACCTGGTTCGCCAAGTCGAACAGCACCGCCAGCGCGCCGGGGGTGTTGAAGTCGTCGTCCATCGCCGCCTTGAACGCCAGGGCCGGGCCTTGAGTCCAATCGATCGCCACCTCCGCCGGCGCGACCGCGTCCAGCGCCGTGTACAGGCGGCGCAGCGCGGTGCGCGCGTCGTCCAGGCTCAGGTCGCTGAAATTGAACGGGCTGCGGTACTGCGTGCGCAGCATGAAGAAGCGGATCGATTCGCCGTCGAACTTCTCCAGCACCTCCCGGATGGTGAAGAAGTTGCCCAGGCTCTTGGACATCTTCTCGCCGTCGATGTTCAGGAAGCCGTTGTGCAGCCAGTAGTTGACGAAGTGGCCGAAGGCGCCTTCGCTCTGCGCGATCTCGTTCTCGTGGTGCGGGAACTGCAGGTCCATGCCGCCGCCGTGGATGTCGAAGCGCTCGCCCAGCAGCGCACAGCTCATGGCCGAGCACTCGATGTGCCAGCCCGGACGTCCCTCGCCCCAGGGGCTGGGCCACTTGGCGTCGGCCGGTTCGTCCGCCTTGGCGGACTTCCACAGCACGAAGTCCAGCGGGTCGCGCTTGCCGTCGTCGACCGCGACGCGTTCACCCGCGCGCAGCTGGTCCGGCGACTTGCCGCTCAGCTTGCCGTAGCCCTCGAACTTGCGCACCGCGTAGTTCACGTCGCCACCGTCGGCCCGGTAGGCCAGGTCCTTGGCCTCGAGCCGGCCGATGATGTCCAGCATCTGCGGGACGTAGTCGGTGGCGCGCGGCTCGTGCGTCGGGGACAGCATCCCCAGCGCCGCGAAGTCGCGATGCATCGCGGCGATGTTCTCGCTGGTGAGCTGGCCGATCGTGATGCCGCGCTCGAGCGCGCGGCGGATGATCTTGTCGTCGATGTCGGTGATGTTGCGCACGTAGGTGACGTCGAGGCCGCTGGCCCTGAGCCAGCGGTAGACGACGTCGAACGCGATGTTCATCCGCGCATGGCCCATGTGGCACAGGTCGTAGACCGTGATGCCGCAGACATACATGCGGACCTTGCCCGGCTCGATCGGCTTGAAGTCCTGGAACTGGCGGGCCAGCGTGTTGTAGATGCGCAAGGAAGACATACGGGGTTCGCGCCGTGCAAGCGATGGATCGCTGGCGTCGGCGCATTCGACGGTGCGGTGCGTGTGGGGCGGGAGGCCGGCCGGGAGGCGAGCGGGGGACGAAAGCTCGCTCTAGAATGCCCGGCAGTATAGCGGCCCGACCTTATGCCAAGACTTCCCGTCCTGTTCCGCGCCTGCTGCATCGCCCTGGCGATGACCGGCGCGCCCCTCACGCACGCCGCCGCGCTCGACGATGCGCAGGCCCAGTGGGCCGCCGGCAAACGCGACCAGGCGATCCAGACCGCCGAGGCCGGCCTCAAGGCCACGCCGGACGACCCGCGCCTGCGCTTCGCGCTGGGCACGATGCTGCTCGAGCAGCAGCAGCTCGACCGCGCCCGCGCCCTGTTCACCAGCTTGACCGAGGATTTCCCCGACCTGGCCGATCCGTACAACAACCTGGCCGTCATCCACGCCGCCCGGGGCGAGTACGAGGCCGCCCGCCAGGCGCTGACCCGCGCGCTGGACCTGCAGCCGGACCACGCGCAGGCCCAGGAGAACATGGGCGACGTGCTGATGCGCCTGGCCCAGCAGTCCTATGAACGGGCGCTGAAGCAGGCGCTCGGCGACGACACCGCGCTGAAGGTCAAGCTGCAGCGCGTCACCGCGTTCAACAACGCCAAGGGCGCCCAGGCGCGATGATCGCCGGCGGCGGGCCACTGCCCGCCGCGCCCTCCCCCCAACACCACCGAGACATCCCCCATGAGGACATCCCGATTCCTGCGCGCCGCCGGCGCCGCCGTGCTCGGCCTGGCGGCCTCGTTCGCCCAGGCCCAGGTCGTCAAGCTGAGCACCACCGCCGGCGACATCAAGATCCAGCTGGACGCGGAGAAGGCACCCAAGTCGGTGGCCAACTTCCTGGCCTACGTGAAGGCCGGCCACTACAACGGCGTGATCTTCCACCGCGTCATCGACGGCTTCATGATCCAGACCGGCGGCTACACGCCCGACCTGAAGCAGCGCCCGACCAAGGCGCCGATCCCGCTGGAGGCCGGCAACGGCCTGATGAACATCCGCGGCACGATCGCGATGGCGCGCACCAACGATCCGAACTCGGCGACCTCGCAGTTCTTCATCAACGTCGTGGACAACCCGGGCCTGGACCCGGGCTACGCGTCCGACGGCCGCGGCTACGCCGTGTTCGGCTACGTCACCGAGGGCATGGAGGTCGTCGACAAGATCCGCGCCGTGCCGACCGCGCCGTCGCCGAAGAACCCGGCGTTCCAGAACCTGCCCAACACCCCCGTCCTCATCAACAAGGCCACCGTCGAGAAATAAGGAGTCACCGACATGAGCAAGAAAGTCGAACTGCATACCAACCACGGCCTGATCACCGTCGAGCTGGATGACGCGAAGGCCCCCAAGACCGTCGAGAACTTCCTGGCCTACGTGGCCAAGGGTCACTACGACGGCACGATCTTCCACCGCGTGATCAAGGGCTTCATGGCCCAGGGCGGCGGCTTCGAGGAAGGCATGAAGCAGAAGCCGACCGACGCCCCGATCCAGAACGAGGCCAACAACGGCCTGAAGAACGACAAGTACACGCTGGCGATGGCGCGCACGAACGCGCCGCACTCGGCCAGTGCCCAGTTCTTCATCAACACCGTCGACAACGACTTCCTGAACTTCAAGAGCGAAAGCCCGTCGGGCTGGGGCTACGCGGTGTTCGGCAAGGTGGTCGGCGGCCAGGACGTCGTGGACAAGATCGAGAAGGTCAAGACCAGCCGCTCGGGCTTCCACGACGACGTGCCGGTCGACGCGGTGATCATCGAGCGCGCCGTCGCGGTCGAGTGAGTCCCGGTTCCGCCGCCCCTGCCCAGTTCCCGCTGCCCCGCGCGGCGGCGCCCCTGGTGCCGCTGCGGGCGGCGGACGGCTGGCGGCGGATCGACCTGCTGTCCGACCTGCACCTGTCGCCGGACATGCCGGCGACGCTGGCGCGATTGCGCGCCCACCTGGCGGCGACGCCGGCCGATGCGGTCTTCCTGCTCGGCGACATCTTCGAGGCCTGGATCGGCGACGACGCGCGCTGGCAGGCCGGCACGTTCGAGCAGTTCGCGCTTGAGCTGCTGCGCGAGGTCGCCTCGCGAAAATCCCTCTTCTTCATGCACGGCAACCGCGACTTCGCGCTCGGCGAGGCCATGGCGGACGACGCCGGCATGCGGCTGCTCATCGACCCGACGCGCCTGGACGCGTTCGGGCGCTCCTGGCTGCTGAGCCATGGCGACCAGCTCTGCCTGGGCGACGTCGGTTACCTGCGCGCCCGCGCGATCGTGCGCCGGCCGGGGGTGCTCGCCGCGCTGCGGGCGATGCCGCTCTTCGCGCGACGCGCGCTGGCGCGGCACCTGCGCGCGAAGAGCCGCATGCATCAGACGGATCCCTCGACCTGGGCGGATGTCGACAACGACGCCGCGCGCTCATGGCTGCGCGCGTCGAGCTGCGACACGCTGATCCACGGCCATACGCACCGCCCGGCCCGCCACGACCTCGGCGACGGGCTGACCCGCGCCGTGCTGTCCGACTGGGACTACGACCATGGGCCCGGACGCGGCGACGTGTTGGTGCTCGACGCCGGCGGCCTGCGCCGCATCGCGCCGATGACCTCGGCCGCCGAGACCCGACTCGACGCATGATCGGCAGCCTGCTCCAGCGCTGGCGCGAGCGCCGCGAGCGCAAGCGGCTCGACCAGTTCGCGATCCCCGATCCGCTGTGGGAGCTCACGCTCGTCCGTTACCCGTTCATCGCGCGCCGCGGCGAGGCCGATCGCGCGGAACTGCGCCGCCTGTGTTCGCTCTTCCTGTCGGCGAAGGAGTTCCACGGCGTCAACGGCTTCGAGGTCACCGACGAGGTCGCGGTGGCGGTCGCCGCCCAGGCCTGCCTGCCGGTGCTGCGGCTCGGGCTCGACTGGTATGACGGCTTCGTCGGCATCGTCATGCACGAGGGCGAGGTCGTCGCCGCGCGCGAGACCATGGACGAGGACGGCGTCGTCCATGAATACGACGAGACGCTCGCCGGCGAAGCCATGGAGGGCGGGCC
This sequence comes from Roseateles sp., assembly GCA_039593255.1. GTDB lineage: Bacteria > Pseudomonadota > Gammaproteobacteria > Burkholderiales > Burkholderiaceae_C > Roseateles. Next base: position 182,920 of record JBCNPQ010000004.1, on the reverse strand, counting down.
GCTGATGCTCGCCTGGAGCGAGATCGCCCCCGAGGCCACCGAACGCGTCGAGGGCCACGACTCCGTGTACAACGTGGTGATCCACGAGTTCGCGCATGTGCTCGACATGCGCGACGGGGAACCCGACGGGGCGCCGCCGATCGACGACCCGGCGTTGCGCCGGCAATGGGGCGCGACGATGGAAGCCGAATGGCAGTGGTTCTGCGACCAGGTCGATGCGGGCCATGCGACCCTCATCGATCCCTACGGCGCGGAAGCGCCGGAAGAGTTCTTCGCTGTTGCGGTCGAGGCCTTCTTCGTCGCGCCGCGGGAGCTGCTGGCGGAGCAGCCGCGGTTGTACCGGATGCTCGCCGGCTTCTTCAGGCAAGACCCGGCTCGCGACTGAATCCAGGCCCTCACCGCTGCGTCGCCTCGCGATATCGCGCCGCGCAGGCCTGCTGGTCGGCCTCGGACGGCGCCCTCGAGAAGCCGAAGCCGTTCCACCGATACGCCAGGGTCAGCGGCGGCACCGGGGGGCCGCCGTCAGTGACCACGGGACCGGCCAGGAAGGAACTCGCCTCGTGCAACGCGCACAGCACGTCGCCGCCGGCGGCCGACGGCATCACGACCGCGTCGATCAGCGGATAGGCGAGCGCGGAGCCGCGCCACAGCGCGCGCAGCCGTCCCGGTCCGCCGCCCGGGGGCGGAGGATCCAGCGCATAGACGTACGGTCTCGGGGCAACGCGCTTGTCGAGGTTGGAATAGCGGTCTTCGATCAGCAGCAGGCCGATGCCGGCCTTGCCGGCCTCCTCCGCCTCCCCCTTCACGCGCGCCAGGGACATCGCCTGCGCGCGCCGCACGCGCCCGACGACCGCCTCGAACGCGTCGCCTGCTCGCGGTTCGAAGCGCAGCGTCTGACGCACCGATCCGTTCACGACCTCGCTCGCACCGGCGGAGATCGCGGTGCCGGCTATCGTCAGGCGTGCGCGCGGCGGTGCGGCACACACCGGCGAACGTTCCCCGGTGAGACGGGGGAAGAAGCCGCCGTTCGCCATCGCGGTGCGCAAGCCGGCACAGTTGAGGCCCCCATCCCCGGTCCAGCCGCATTGCGCGAGCAGCCCCGACTTCGCCTCGGCGTACTTCTGATCGAAGACGTGATTGCCGAGGGAGAAGAACACCGGCCGACCGTCGATGCATTCCGGCGGCTGCACGACATGCGGATGGTGGCCGACGATCGCGTCCGCGCCGAGTGCCAGCAGCCTCGTCGCGTCGTCGTACTGCGCGCGCGACGGCCATCCCGCCAATTCCGTTCCCCAATGGATGTAGACGACGACGGCATCGGACAAGGCCCTGGCGACGGCCATCCGCTGTTCGAGCGCCACGTCGAAACGCTGGGGCGCCCGATCCGCCGCGGCCAGGCGGCTCAGCGCGACGATCGCCAGCGTCCTGCCGCCGACCTGGACGAACGCGGGACCGTCATCGAAGTTCAAGGGCGCCATGCCGGCCCGCGCGATCGCCTCGCGCGTGCGTTGGCGGCCGTCCGGACCGGCGTCGCCGGCATGGTTGTTCTCCTGGCCCAGCAGGTCGAAGCCGGCGGCCCGTGCCGTCGCCAGCCAGGCCGCATCGGTGGCGAAACAGAGCGTCTGTCCGGACGGGCAGTCGCCGGGATCGCCGATGGCGCCTTCGAAGTTGCCGACGAGGACTCCCAGCGCCTCCTTGGACGCGAGCGGCTGCCACGGCGTCGGGCCGTCCACGGCGCGGCGCAGCGCTTGACCGACGAGACGCGACAGCATCACATCGCCGGCAAAGGTGATCGTGGCCGGCGACGGGGACGCCGGGTCAGCCGGCGCGGCAAAGGCCGCGCCCATCCCGGCACAGGCGATCGCGAATCCGGCGCCCCACCGGGTCATCGCCCGCCCTTGGGAACGGAGGCCTGCGTGCCCGCCGGCGCCATGTAAGCCTTCAGCCAGTCCGGCACCGGCAGCTTGGGTTCGAGCGTCCTCCACTGGATGTCGTCCATCGGCGCGGCCTGCACCGTCTCGCGGTAGGTGTAGACGGCGCCCTTGGACAGCTGCCGCAAGCCGTTGAACGGCATCGCCTGCTGCCAGCCGCCGACGCCGCCCACGCCCACCAGCAAGGTCTGTCCGGTCGCGCCGTTGCCCGCGACGTCCGCCACCTTGGGCAGCGGATCCGGATCGGACAGGCCATAAGGCTCCTTGTCCGACGCGCGGCGCGACTGCGCGCTCTTGAAGACCAGGTAGGGATGCTCCATCGCGCCGCCCACCGCCTGGATGCGGATGGCGTCCTCGTCGCTCAACGGCATGCCGTCACGCACTGCCTGGGCCATGCGGGCGAAGTCGCGCACGAGGGTCCGCGACTCGGCCAGCGTGCCGCGCACGCCGTCGCGCAGCGCCTGTGCCGGGCGCGAGCGCCAATCGACGGACACGGTCTCCAGCACCGCCTGCGCGCGCTCGAACAGGCCAGCGATCGCGAGGAAGGTCTCCGGATCGGGCTCGACCGAGCCCCGCGGCGGACGCCTCACGAGGTACTCGAAGGTGGGGCCGCCCTCGCCGCCCTGGGCCGCGGACTTGTCGTTGACCAGCAGCGTGGCGTGCCGCAGCGTGGCCCACGACGCGAGACCCGTCTGCAGGCGCTTGGCCTCCCACAAGGCCGCGCCGCGCGTGCCGGGAATCGGCGCGCACGAGGCCCACTGCACGGCCAGGCCTTGCAGCCATGCGTTGTAGAGGCCGTCGTTGAGCGCCGGCGACGCGCGCTCCGCCTGGAACAGCGCGGACAGGTCGTCGATCTGCGCCTGGTAGTTGGCGACCTTCGCGAATTCCCCCACCAGCACGGAGCGCGCGAGCGCGTTGCCGAACACCGTCGCGACATCCAGGCCGCTGGGCAGCGGCCTCGCGACGCGGTCCCTCCCCTGGCGATCGCCGTGGAGCACGACGCGGTCCAGGATCTCGTTGTCCAGGCCCCAGCTCAGCGGGAACAGGCGGGGACGGGCCACCGGATGCTTGGCGTACGAGGGCACCGAAGCGCCCACGGGCAGGACCGTCTCGCCTCGCGCGCCCGCGATGAAGGGCAGATAGGCACCGATCCAGCGTCGCAGCGGCGCACGCACCGTCTCGGGCTGTCGCGCCCACGCGGCCGCCTCGTCGTCCTCGGTCCCGGGCTTGGGAAAGGTGAGCAGCCGCATCGCCGTGAAGTAGCGCGAGGCCAGCTTGGAACGCAGATAACCGCCGCGCGGCTGGTACTCCGGATCGGTCAGCGCCGCCAGCACGGGGGCGCTCTCGTCCTGGAGGTCCATCAATGCGGCGGCCACCCGGACCCGGTCGGTGAACGGTCCCGGCGGCATCGTCCCGCCTGCAGCGCCCGCCCGCATCGCGCGCATCGCCTCGGCGAAGGCGGGGATCGCGGTCTCGTCCTCCGAGACGGTGAACAGGTTCTCGTAGGCGGCGGCGAACAGCTCCCAGAACAGGTCGGTCGTCACCAGGTAGGGATAGGCGGGGTCGTCGGCGATCGAGGTCGTCGCATAGTTCTCGACGTCGTAGAACAGGTGCATCTGCTCATAGGGCTCGCGCGTGAGCAGGCCGTCGTGACGTGCCGCCAGGCGCAGCTCGGCATCGCTGGCCAGCAGGCCCGCATTGACCACGTCGGCGAGCGCGATCGTCACCGGCCGCGCGCGCAGGGTCAGGACTTGCGCCGCGCCAGGCGGTGTCGCCGAGGCCACGGGCGCGGCAGTCACGCCGACCAGCACCGTCCCGTCGGCGCTCAGGCGCGGCGCGGCGGCGAACTTCAGGTCCCCGGCCAGCTTCGCCATCGCATCGCCGATCGCCAGCGTCACGCCCGCCTCGCTGGGCCGCCAATGGATCCAGCCCAGCCCGTTGGGCAGGAACTCGCCTTCGCCGGGCCCGCAGGCCAGCTTCCTTGGAAAGGCCTGGCGCAGGCGCGTGGGCGCGCCGACCGCCCCCCAGTTGTCGGCGGCATGCGCCAGTTCGATCCAGCAGCCGGCGCCGTCCTGCAGCACCATGCGCGTCCCCTGCGGGTGGAACGAGACCGGCCGCGCCGAGATGTCCTCGGCATAGGGCATCGCACGCTCCTCGCCGTCGCGCAGGGGGGCCACGCTCGAACGCGCGGCCACAGGCAAGGCCTTGGGGCCGTAGAACCGGTAGTACTGGTGGCCGGTCGTGGCCACCGACCCGGTGCCGAAGCCGCTGCCCGGCAGGTTGATCGAGAAGTAGAGCCGGTGCGCATCGCCGCCCGGGGCCACGGTGAACGGCAGCGGCGAGACGCGCAGGTCGTTGAACGGCAGCGCGGAGCGCGCCACGGCGGACACGGCCCACCGCCAAGTGCGCATGTCCAGCTCCTTGAGCTGCCACTGGTCCTTCACCTTCACCGAGGCGTAGAGCAAGGGCTTGGTCGGATGGAAGGCCACCGCCGAGATGGCGCCGTCGGGCCCCGGATCGGGCAGCGTCAAGGGCGCGAGGCGGTCCGGCTGCCGCAGGTCCCACAAGGCCAGCCGGCTCCGTCCGCCGGACGACAGCGCCAACGCGGCCACCGGCTCCAGGCGCGACACGGCCAGCGAGAGCACCGTCTCGCCGGCGGCCAGCGCCAGCGCGGCCTCGCGCACCGGCGTGCGTTGCACGACGGGCTCCGGATTCTGCCGATACCAGTCCAGGTCGCCGCTGGCCTGCGACAGCGCCGGGGCGCTACCCGTCAGCGCGACGACCAGCGCGACGATCCAGTGCTTCTTCATGGTTCTCCCTCATCGCCCGCCGAGGTCCGGACGAAACAAAGGCCGCTGGGGCGGTTGCCGCAGCGGCCTTCGGAGGCCGGACGCGCCTTGCGGGCACGCCGGGAATCTTATGTCAGCGCCGGACTCAGTCGGCCGTGGCCGGCTCGGACTTGGGCTTGTTGTCCTTCTTGTTGGGCGTGATGTCCAACTGCACCTCGCCCTTGTCGTCGACATCGACGCTGAGGCGGCCGCCGTCGACCAGGCGGCCGAACAGCAGTTCGTCGGCCAGCGCGCGGCGGATGGTGTCCTGGATCAGGCGCTGCATCGGACGCGCGCCCATCTGCGGATCGAAGCCCTTGGCCGCGAGGTGCTTGCGCAGCGCATCGCTGAAGGTCACTTCCACCTTCTTCTCGGCCAGCTGGCTCTCGAGCTGCAGCAGGAACTTGTCCACCACCCGCAGGATGATGTCCTCGTTCAGCGCGCCGAAGTTGACGATCGCATCCAGGCGGTTGCGGAACTCGGGCGTGAACAGCCGCTTGATGTCGGCCATCTCGTCGCCCTGCTCGCGCTTGGTCGTGAAGCCGATCGTCGACTTGGTCATCGCCTCCGCGCCCGCGTTCGTGGTCATGATGATGATCACGTTGCGGAAGTCGGCCTTGCGCCCGTTGTTGTCGGTCAGCGTGCCGTGGTCCATGACCTGCAGCAGCACGTTGAAGACGTCCGGGTGCGCCTTCTCGATCTCGTCGAGCAGCAGCACCGCGTGCGGCTTCTTCGTGATCGCCTCGGTCAGCAGGCCGCCCTGGTCGAAACCGACGTAGCCCGGAGGCGCGCCGATCAGGCGGCTGACCGCGTGACGCTCCATGTACTCGGACATGTCGAAGCGGATCAGCTCGATGCCCAGGATGTAGGCCAGCTGCTTGGCGACTTCGGTCTTGCCCACGCCCGTCGGGCCGCTGAACAGGAAGGAGCCGATCGGCTTGTCCGGCTTGCCCAGGCCCGAGCGCGCCATCTTGATCGCCGCGGACAGCGCGTCGATGGACGGATCCTGGCCGAAGACCACGCTCTTGAGGTCGCGGTCCAGGCTCTTGAGCTTGCCGCGATCGTCCGACGACACCGAGGCCGGCGGGATGCGCGCGATCTTGGCGACGATGTCCTCGACCTCCGCGCGGGTGATCGTCTTCTTCTGCTTGCTCTTGGGCAGCACGCGCTGGGCGGCGCCGGCCTCGTCGATGACGTCGATCGCCTTGTCGGGCAGGTGACGGTCATTGATGTACTTGGCCGAGAGCTCCGCCGCCGCCTGCAGCGCGGTCAGCGCGTACTTGACGCTGTGGTGCTCCTCGAAGCGCGACTTCAGGCCCTTGAGGATCTCGACGGTCTGGTCCACGGTCGGCTCGACCACGTCGATCTTCTGGAAGCGCCGCGACAGCGCCGCGTCCTTCTCGAAGATGCCGCGGTACTCGCTGAAGGTGGTCGCGCCGATGCACTTCAACTGGCCCGACGACAGCGCCGGCTTCAGCAGGTTGCTCGCGTCCAGGGTGCCGCCCGACGCCGCGCCGGCGCCGATCAGCGTGTGGATCTCGTCGATGAACAGGATCGCGCCGGGCTGGTCCTTGAGCTGCTTGATCACCGCCTTGAGGCGCTGTTCGAAGTCGCCGCGGTACTTGGTGCCCGCCAGCAACGCGCCCATGTCCAGCGAATAGACCACGGCCTCGGCCAGCACGTCGGGCACCTGGCCCTCGGTGATGCGCCAGGCCAGACCCTCGGCGATCGCGGTCTTGCCCACGCCGGCCTCGCCGACCAGCAGCGGGTTGTTCTTGCGGCGGCGGCACAGCACCTGCACGACGCGCTCGACCTCGAGCTCGCGGCCGATCAGCGGATCGATCTTGCCGTCGCGGGCCTGCTGGTTGAGGTTCTGGGTGAACTGCTCCAGCGGGCTGCCCTTGCCGCCGCCCTGGCCCTGGCCGCCCTCGCCTTCCTCGCGCTCGGATTCGGAGCCGCTGCCTTCCGGCCCCTTGGGGGGCTCGGGCGGCTCGCTCTTCTTGATGCCGTGGGCGATGAAGTTGACGACGTCCAGGCGCGTCACGCCCTGCTGGTGCAGGTAGTAGACGGCGTGGGAGTCCTTCTCGCCGAAGATCGCGACCAGCACGTTGGCGCCGGTCACTTCCTTCTTGCCGTTGCCGGTGGACTGCACGTGCATGATCGCGCGCTGGATGACGCGCTGGAATCCGAGCGTGGGCTGGGTGTCCACCTCGTCCGTGCCGCCGACGGTGGGCGTGTTCTCCTTGATGAACTGCGCAAGCGACTTGCGCAGGTCCTCGATGTTGGCTGCGCATGCGCGCAGCACCTCTGCCGCGGACGGGTTGTCCAGCAGCGCCATCAGCAGGTGCTCCACGGTGATGAACTCGTGGCGCTGCTGGCGCGCTTCGACAAACGCCATGTGCAGGCTGACTTCAAGCTCTTGCGCAATCATGCGGCCTCCATAATGCACTGCAGGGGGTGACCGGCGCGCCGTGCGGCCGCCAGCACCATTTCGACCTTGGTGGCCGCCACGTCCTTGGTGAAAACACCGCAGACGCCACGACCGTCGTGATGGATCTTCAACATGATCTGGGTGGCCGTATCCAGGTCATGGCGGAAATATTCCTGCAAGACCATCACCACGAACTCCATCGGCGTGAAGTCGTCATTGAGCATCAGCACCTGGTACAGGCGCGGCGGCTCGGTCTTCTGAGCGACACGCTCCAAAGTGGTGGAATTCCCACCGTCCTCCGTCCCCGGCGGCTGGGCGCCGGGCGGTCCCGCGGGTGGGGGCTGTTGGGCAAACACTGGCATGAACCGATTCTATAAACAGCGGGAGCACCCTACATGGGGACAGGCCTCCGCCTGTCAATGCCCCGAGTTTGTCACCTTCGCGGCGCCGCACCCCGGGGAGTTCCTCAATTGACACTGACTTGACACGGATTTGAGAATCCGCCCCGGTGCGAGAAAGACACCGGGATGGAGAAGAACATGGCAACAGGCACGGTCAAGTGGTTCAACGATGCCAAAGGGTTTGGCTTCATTGAGCCCGAACAGGGCGGAGGGGACGTTTTCGCGCACTTCTCGGCCATTCAGATGGACGGCTTCCGGACGCTCAAGCAGGGCGGCAAGGTGAGCTACGAGCTGGTGCAGGGTCCCAAGGGCCAGCTGGCACAGAACATCCGTCCGCTGGACGGCGGCGACGCCCTCGAGGCGCCCCTGGACGCGCCCATCGGCATGCCGCTGATGGCCGACAACCACGCGGGGCAGCAGGCGGCGGCTTGACGACCGGCTGATCCGACTCGTACCGAAGGCCCGCGCAAGCGGGCCTTTTGCTTTGTCGGCCAAAGGGTATTCAGGGCGACAACCGGCCGTCCGGTGTGGCCCTTCCGACACAGCCAGTACGAATTGATCAAGGCGGCGACCGCGCGACCGTCGCACAAGCGGTCGATGGCGATCGCCCGCCGGCCTTCGCGGGAGAGGCTCAGAGCTCGTCGTGCGACGCCGCCCGGCCCGCCTTGCCCGCCAACTGCTGCGAGGCCGCCTTCGCGACCTCGTGGATCTCGTGCGGCCCGGACGCCTCGAACCTGGCCTTGAGGGCCTGGGTGTCCTCGGTGGACAGCCCCTTGGGCGGCACGACGTAGCGATCGTTGTCCGTCGGAGACTCCTTCGACAGATGCCACACCTCCCCGCCATTGCGGGCCTGCGCGAGCTTGTCGATCTCCGGCTTGTAGCGCTCGTCGACCGTGAGCGCGATCCAGCCGTTGGAGGACGTGACCCGGTCGAGCTCGGCGACGTGATACGGGTAGACCGGGGCGCCTTCCATCATCGTGAGGTTGGAGAAGCCCTTCTCCAGCGGGACGAAGCCCTCGGCCGACGCCTCGCCGGAAGACGGCCATGCGTTGATGCGCACGAGATTGGGAATCTGGCCGCCGTTGACGTCATGTCCGGGGCCGGACTCGCCCGGGGTGGTCTGGAGCTTCATCGGCCCCGAGGAGATCTTGGACTGGGCGTTGACGTTGATCGCGTGCAGGTTGCCGCTCTTCATGCCGTCGGGCGCGGTCTTCTGGCCTTCGCCGCCGATGTCGACCATGGTGAATTCGTGCGGCTGCACGCCCAGGGCCTCACGCGACGCGAGCACGCTGCCCATCGGCGCCCCCTGCAGGCGAGGCGCGAAATCCCGCTGGAACGCCGCGGCAGCGCGGCCGCCGGTGGCGGTGTTGAAATCCTGCGCCGTGGGCAGGTTCGACTGCGCCTGCACCGGGAAGGCGGGGCCGGGCCGACCGAAGGACGGCAGGCTCACGCGTCCGGGCTGGCCGGCGCCGGCCAACGAGACGCGGCTGTTGGTCAGCCCTCCCGGCTTGGCGTCATTGTTCGACACCGGGTTGGGGGAACCCGCCTGGTTCGCGGAGACGCCCTGGGGCAGCACGGCCGCGGCACCCAGCGCCGCGGTGAGCATCTTGTCGACTCGCATGAAGGTACTTCCTCGAAGACAAACTACGAGGACATTCTGCGAATCGGGGTTGTCGAGTGACCGAGGACCACCCGAAAGGACTGCGCGAGGGACGAAGTGCCAGGTGCCCGGCCGGATCGCGCTGCGCCCGGACCGCGGTCGACGGAGCGATCCATCGCTGCGCCGAGACCCACTGGCCCCTTGCGCGCCGACCGAGTTCAGGCGGTCCGGACGCCGTTGCGGCCTGCGGCCTTGACGCGATACAGCGCCTCGTCGGCGCGGGCCAGGATGGCGGCAGGATCCTCCGGTCGATCGGTCTCCGCCACGCCGGCGCTGATGGTCAACACGGGTCCCGCATGGCCCTGTGCCAGTCCCGTAGCACGCAAACGGTCCAGGATCCGCGAGCACACGGCGGCGGCAGTCCCTGCCTCGCCCTGAACGACCAGCACGAATTCGTCGCCGCCCAGGCGCGCGGCAAAGTCGGTCGGTCGGCATTCCGAGATCAGCAGCTTGGCGACCACGCGCAGCGCTTCGTCGCCGGCAGCATGGCCGAACCGGTCGTTCACCTGCTTGAAATGGTCCAGGTCGATCAACGCCACCCCAACCTGCGCGCCCAGGCCTGCTCGTGCCAGCATGCGCGCCAACAGCTCGTCGAAGCCGCGACGATTGAGCAGACCGGTCAGCACGTCATGGCGCGACTCACGGCGCGCACGGTCCAGATCCAGCGTGACCGCCAGTGAGCGGGCCCGCTCTTCCGCCAGCGCCAGCACCTGGGTCTCCCGCCAGTGATGGAAGGCGCGGTGTGCCGTCAACGCCGCCTGGTAGTCCCCCAGCCGCTCATGCGCCAGCGACGCCTGCAGCTCGAGCTCGTCCAGAAGCACCGTGGCGCCACTGCGGGCCGCCGCCGCCCTGGCCTGCGCCAGCGCGTCCAGTGCCTTCGTGGGCTCGCCCCCCTCCAGCCACGCGCGGGATCGTGTCAGCGAGGCGTAGAACAGCCCCACGTCGTCCCCGTCGGCGATGAACGCGGCCTGCGCTTGGTCCAGCGCCTGGTGCGCGTCGTCCAGCGCCCCCTGCGCGACCAGCGCGGTGGCGAGCGTGTCGAGAAATGCCGCCCGGTCCCCAGGCAGCAATTCGTCGACATGGCGGGACACCTCGAGGGCTTCCTTGACGGCCGCATCGGCACGCGCGCGCCAATCGTCCTGATGCAGCGACTTCGCGCGCTGCGCGCCGCGCGCCAGCGCCAGCGCGAGATTGCTGCGCAGCCTCAGGCTCAACGAACTGGAGAGCGTCGGCACCGGCAGCTCGAGCGCTTCGCGCAGCACGCGGGTGGCCTCGTCGTGATGACCCATGTCATTGAGCACGACGCCCAGCATGTTGTGGACGCAGGCCTGGACATCCGGCCAGCCGCTGCCGCGCGCGAGCGGCACGGCGCGGTTCAGGTCCTCGAGTGCCAGCGCCTGGCGGCCACCGACGAGATTCCGGATCGCCATCGCATGCAGGACCAGCGCCTCGCCGCTGAGCGCGTTCTCCTGCTTGAAGAGCTGACGGGCCTCGCGAGCCACCGCGTCGCAGGCGTCCGGCTGGCCCTGGAGCGCGTGCACCCGCGCGAGCAGGGCGAGCGCAAAAGCCCGGTGCATCCAGCGCTCCTCATCGGCGAACCTGGCCGCCGAGGCCTCCAGTTGAACCTGGGCCTGCGCGTGGTTCAGCGCCAATGTGCCCATCAGGCGCGCAATATCCGGATCCGCGCGCAGGTCACGTTCGAAGGAGGGAGCTGGTTCAGGCATGGATGCGGACTTCGGCTGCACGGCGGTCCACGCGGGCGGCACGCTTCAGAGAAGCGCCCCCGCGAACGCCTGGTCACTGTACATCGTCCGGCACCGTGCGAGCCGCGAGGGCGCCCTCCGGCGCGGCTCGCCGCCACGGCGCGGCTGGCGAGGTGAATCGAGATCGCTCGCTGGCGCTGACCTCCACTCGCCTCCAAGCCTTTCCTGCATGCCGCTCGCTAGAATTTTCCCGGGTCGTATCCGCTAAGCAAGACGATGGACGAATTCCTCACCGTTGAAAGTCGAGGTTTTGAGAGACACGGGCATTGGCGCTTCGAAGTCCGGGTTCGATACGAGCAAGCGACTGACCAATGGCTTGCTTCGGTGACGGTCTTCGACGCCCGTGAGCGAGCCTTCGAGATCAAACCGTCACCGACAGGGACTTCTCGCGGTGCCGCGCACCGGAATGGGCAGGCGGCCGCCCGCGCCTACATCGACGCTCACCGGTAAGAGGCGGCGATGCAGTCGATCGATGTGACGCCCGAGGAGCGAGACGCCCTCTACTTCATTCCCCAGGCCGTCGGCGGCAGGGTCGTTGATGAGGCGTTGCAGCAGCGGCTGCAGGAGAAGGGCCTCGTCACGGCGCCTCGGGAGGATGGCCGCCGCTGGCTGACGGAGCTGGGTGACCGGGTCCGGCTAGGCAAGTTGTGAGCCTCCCGGCCACCCCTTGCTCGATGCCACCGGCGACGCCCGCCTCACCTCGCCGTCGGCGAAGGTGGGCGGACGTCAGGCCTCGGCCATGCAAGGTGGCCCTCCATGAGGGTCTCCCTGCGGCGCGCCCCGGCTTCAGCCGGTCGACACGGCGATGCGTCGCGGCTGCGCATGGGCCTGCTTCGGAATCCTCAGCGTGAGGACGCCGTCCTTCATCGCCGCCTCGATGCGCGCGACATCCAGTTCGCGGCTCAGCGTGAAGGCGCGGCGATAGCGCGGCGCGCTCACTTCCGCCCAGAGGCCCCGCATGTCTTCCGGGCCGGCCACGGCCACCTCGCCATCGATGACGAGGGTCTCGCCGTCGAGCTGGATGTCCAGCTTCTCGCGCGGTACCCCAGGCATGTCAGCCAGCAAGGTGATGCCGGCACCGTCCTCGACGATCTCCACGGCCGGCTGCACCATCGCCTGCGCGCCTGGGGCCTGCCGGCGCCGCGGCGCCGCATCGGTGGCAGCCGCGACATCGCGCTGGCCTTCGCTTCGGGTCAGTTGGGTCTGTTGAGACATGGCAGCTCCTTTCAATCGTTCAATCGATGCTCAATCGATGCTCAATCGATGCTCATTGCACATTGATCCGCTGCGGACGGGCCGCCTCCCGCAGGCCGACGCTCACACGCAGCACGCCGTCGCGGTAGCTGGCCTCGACGCTGCCCGTGTCGGCGTCGTCGGGCAGCGTGATGGCGCGGCTGAACCGGCCCTGCCAGCGCTCCGCGGCATAGACCTGCACGGCTTCCTGGCCACCGCGCTCGGTGGGCTGGCGTTCGCCGGAGATCCGCAGCACGCCGCGCTCGACCGTCACGTCGATGCTCTGTGCGGCCAGGCCAGGCGCGAAGGCATAGACCTCGATCGCGCGTTCGGTCCGTCCGACGTTGATGGGCGGAAAGGCGCCGGCAGCCGCGGCGCGGATGCCGTCGGGCGCACCGTCCGCGCCCAGCGAGCGGGACAGCACCTGCTGCAGCTGGGAGAGCTGCTCCAGCAGGCCGGGGCGATGGAATGTCGTATCGAACATGAGAGACCTCCTTTCATTGGTCGATGGAACACGTCGACGCGCGCGCGTCGAGCCTTGAATTCAGGGGGCGGTGAGAGCCGGTCGGATGCGCTCCGCCGCCACGAGCCGCTGCAGGGGCGGCGTGGAGAGGCATGGATCCGAGGGATAGCGCTCAGCGCGGCGGAGGTGAAGTTCCGCCGCCGTCCGGCGGTGTCGAGGGATCGCGTGCGAAGCAGGGGCGCGGAGAGCCCTTCACGCGTCGCAGCGTCTCGCGTGCGACCAAATAGGCTTGGAGCTGCGACAGGCTCATCGGGAGACGGGGCTGTCGTCCATGGCGCTCGCGGGGAGCGCGGGGGGCATCAGGGTGCGGTGTGGCCATGATCCAGTTCCTCATCCGAATCGAGTGATGGCGAGTCGACTCGTATTTAGGAACTCGGACGCGCGACTTCAAGAGAGTCAGCGTTTAGAAAAAACCCCAATACGCCGATGCGGAGGTACGTCATCGGAAGGCCCCGTCCGTGGCCCCGTTGCATGGGCGTGACGGTTCACGACGGTTCGCGGCCAGACATGAAAAAACCCCAGGCGTCTCAACGCACTGGGGTTCTGAAGACTGCCCGGGTCAGGCCCGGGCAAGCGCTCACATGTTTTCGCACGGCCGCGGCACCCAGCGCCGCGGTGAGTCAAGGAGAGCGGACGACTTGCTCGAAGAAATAGTTCACTGCATCGAAGCGGCCATCTTCGTCCAGGTGGGCCCGCTCGATACCTGGACAGGGTGAAGCGAACTCCCACGGCCAGTCTTTCGCCCAGGCATGAGGGGCCCGGTTGGCGACAAAGCCCTGGTACCGCGCGACGACCTTGCCCGACGCGCGGTCGGCCAATTGGATATCCCCTCGCGCGACCCAGTGCTTCCTGTCCTCGAGCGAGGACACATCCCTGATGGTCAGGATGAACCGGGCGCTCCGGAGGGCTCCGGACGACGTACTGCCTTCGCCTACCGGGTCACTGGCCTCACGGTCGTGTCGGACCACGTCCCGCGACGAGGCGGTGGACGACTCGACGAAAGCGAAATCCGACTTGCGCAGCACCTCGCTCGCCTCGGCCCGGCGAATCCAGAAAAGGGGAGATTCGAAACGCGTCCTGCGCAGCTCCGCGGCACTTCTATCTCCAAAGCGACGCCTTCCTTCCAAGGTCTCCGGGGTCTCTTCCTCGGCAGGCGGCGCGTCGTCGAAGTGGAGCGTCTGCTTGAGATCGACGTCGATCCGCAAGCCCTCTGCTTTCGTCGCGGTGGCTTCGGCGTACCGGATCCGATCTTTCGCGCACACCGCCTGGAGATAGGTCTCGGCCAAGGCTGCGGACTTCTGCGTCCGCTCCCGTCGTGCCCTCGTCGCTTCGTCGTCGGGTGTCTGGGCGCGCCAGGCCAATGTCAGGAGCCAGATCGCCAGAGCGACAAACAGGGCGACGAAGATGCCAGCCCCCACGAGGGCACCCTTGAGGCGGGACCTGGACACCGAGGCGCCGCCGATCATGAAGAGTGCCCCGACAAGAACGAGCAACTGCAGGAACGCTTCGGCAATGCCGTCGATCGGCGACAGCGCGAAGCAACTCTGATGCGCGCAGCCGAGGGTCAGCAGGACCGCGATACGGCGTTGATTGGCCGACAAACGCAACCGTTCCTCTCTCACCTTTCGTTGGGATGCCGGATCGTAGGAAGCGCCTCCCCAGGCGAGTAGCCCCCATTGGAGGAAGCATCGGCAATGCAGGGAGACGGCGACCCGACGGTCACGGCTTCAATGCGGCGCCTCACCTCCGAGCGGCTGCAAGCGCGGCCGACGATCGGGGAGGTTCTTGGAGGGGTTCCCGAAGCTTTGCTGGCGTCAAGGCACCATCTTCAGGAAGTAGAAGCCGGTCAGCCAACTCCACTCCGGATGCGATTGACAGGACGTCGACGGCGAGTCGCCGATCGCGACATGCACGGTCTTCCCGCTGACGCTGGCCGTCACCAGCGTCGTGTAGACGACCTTGCAGGCTGCGGGCGAGATGCCATTGGCGGGGTTGTTCAACCTGCTGACCTTCCCTGCAAAGCGGCCGGATGCTTCGGGCTGGGAACGGTCTACGGCACCGGCCTTGAGGCGGGTACTACCAATTGATACGGCGACAAGCACTTCCCCTGCGATGGACCCGCGTCACAGTCATACGCGAAACGAAACCTCGTGACGCCCACGCCGACTTGTTGGCAGATGCTCTTATCCCATCCCCCGAGCGCGTACGTGACGGAAGACTTGGGAGCGGGGAGCCCTCCTGCTCGACGGGCCTCGGCCGCTGGATCGGCCGCCGGGCCGCTGAAACCGGAACGCACGACGGTCCCGGAGATCACCGCAGTTCGATACTTCCCCCCGGCTTCATCGCTGCTGCCGCGCGGAGCCGTATAGGTAGACGCCCAGCAGTTGTGGACGTGAAGATCGACCCAGACCCAGTTGTTCCGAAGCGGCGCGTCGGCTCGCGCCTGTGGCGGGACCGCCTGGATCAAGCACAACGAGCAGATGGCGAGAGCATGCCGCACGTCAATCCGGCCTCTGGATGTTCTCGCGTCAGCGCTGATCGACTTCAGCCAGCTTCTTCGTGTCTGCGATCTCGCGTAATGCATCGTTGATGAGGACGCGCCTCAGTGAAAAGGTTCTCGTGCCGTTGATTCCGACGACCGTATAGGTCGTGTCGGGACGAAAGTACGCCGAATCACCGGCACTGATATAGCCGGTGCTGGCAGCCTCTCCCTGCCACCCGGGCAGGCCAAGACGGACATTGTGCGATCCTGGCTTCACGGTGACAACGACATAACCGCCGTTGATCAACCCTGCGACTTTGACGTCGTCGACAAACAAATCCGGGGCGACCACTCACCTTGTGTCGTCGGCTGTGGCCGATGCTGCTCGAACGATCACACCGACCGGGATCTCTCGCTTCGGCGGGATCACGACGTCGTGGGCCGAGATGTACGGCCATATCAAAGGAGGCACGTCGATGACCATAGAAGCCTCAGCCGGCCTAAGTGCCGTCGCCTCGCTCAGCAGGGTGTAGGCCGCGATACTCGCCAACGCAGAGCAGAGTACAGCGATGGCAGTAACAGCACGTCGTTGCAGTGGCACTGTTGGCCTCCTTCAATCAAACCGGCACGACCGGGGCCGCCGTGGGTTCCATGGACACCGGCTTGCTCTTCGAGCTTTCCTCGAACTGTCTCGGGGTGGGACCTCCGCACGACGCAGGCACGTCAATCAGGCCTTTGAGTCCTCAACCGGACTCCCCTGCTTGGTAAGGCCCACAATGTACGGCGGACGGACTGCGAGGCCATTGCGGCAGCCTTGGTTGAAGCATTGACCGCATGCCAGGCAAGGCATGACCTGGCCCCGTGATGGTTCACAACGATTCATCGCCCGGGATGGAAAGGCATGAACCGCAACCTACTTTGAACGTTGAGGCGCGCTCTTGTATATCCGATTCGTCACTCACGTCAACGACAGCGACTCGGGCCGAAGACAAGGACTGTTCCATGCCATGTCCGCACTCCAGGAGAGCGGAATGCTCTACGAGTACGAGCAGGAGCGCTATGCCGCAATCGGCAAGTGGTTCAACGAGAGATTGAAGAAGCCGAGTAGCTTCTCCCGTTCGTCGCGTCCTGGCGCCAAGAACGTCGCGCTAAGCTGGTTCAAGGACACGGCCAAGGACCACATAGAGAAGATGCACGAAGTGGCTTCCATCCTCAGCGCTCACGACATCCACGTCGAAGTCATTCGCTCGAGCCGTCCAGGCTACATCGTGTATGAAGACGAATTTCAGGTGACAGCCGAGCCATTCCAAGAGACCGTCACGTGAGGCGGTGCGTCCGACGGAGGCAGTTGCGGGCAAGGTCAGCGACCGCTTCCGCCGCGATGCGGTCGCCGCTTCAAGCGGAGTGCGGGCATCAGTCCGAGCGGCCCGCTCTGTGACATGAAAAAACCCCAGGACGCTTTCGCGCACTGGGGTTTCTGACTGGAGCCCGGCGAAGCCGCCGGGCCTGCATCGATCACATGTTCTCGATCATCACCTGACCGAAGCCCGAGCACGACACTTGCGTCGCGCCGTCCAGCAGGCGGGCGAAGTCGTACGTGACCTTCTTCGACAGGATCGACTTCTCGATCGACGAGATGATCAGGTCGGCCGCTTCCGTCCAGCCCATGTGACGCAGCATCATTTCAGCCGACAGGATCTCGGAACCCGGGTTCACGTAGTCCTTGCCCGCGTACTTCGGCGCCGTGCCGTGCGTGGCTTCGAACATCGCGACGGAGTCGCTCAGGTTCGCGCCCGGGGCGATGCCGATGCCGCCGACCTGCGCCGCCAGCGCGTCGGAGATGTAGTCGCCGTTCAGGTTCAGCGTCGCCACGACCGAGTACTCGGCCGGACGCAGCAGGATCTGCTGCAGGAACGCGTCGGCGATGCTGTCCTTCACCACGATGTCCTTGCCGGTCTTCGGGTTCTTGAACTTGCACCACGGGCCGCCGTCGATCAGTTCGGCGCCGAATTCCTTCTGGGCCAGGGCGTACGCCCAGTCACGGAAGCCACCTTCGGTGAACTTCATGATGTTGCCCTTGTGGACGATCGTGACGCTCGGCTTGTCGTTGTCGATCGCGTACTGGATCGCCTTGCGGACCAGACGCTCCGTGCCTTCCTTCGACACCGGCTTCACGCCAATGCCCGAAGTCTCCGGGAAGCGGATCTTCTTGACGCCGAATTCCTCCTGCAGGAACTTGATCAGCTTCTTGGCCTTGTCGCTCTGGGCTTCGAATTCGATGCCGGCGTAGATGTCTTCCGAGTTCTCACGGAAGATGACCATGTCGGTCTTTTCCGGTTCCTTGACCGGCGACGGCACGCCCTTGAACCAGCGCACCGGGCGCAGGCAGACGTACAGGTCCAGTTCCTGGCGCAGCGCGACGTTCAGCGAACGGATGCCGCCGCCCACCGGCGTCGTCAGCGGGCCCTTGATCGAGACCACGTAGTCCTTCAGGACCTGCAGCGTCTCTTCGGGCAGCCACACGTCGGGGCCGTAGACCTTCGTCGACTTCTCGCCGGCGTAGATCTCCATCCAGTGGATCTTCTTGGCGCCGCCGTAAGCCTTCGCCACGGCCGCGTCCACCACCTTGATCATCACCGGGGTGATGTCGAAGCCGGTGCCATCACCCTCGATGTAAGGAATGATCGGGTTGTTCGGAACGTTGAGCGAGAAGTCGGCGTTGACCGTGATCTTCTGGCCGCCCTCGGGCACCTTGATGTGCTGGTACATGGAGTCGTCTCCGCGAGTCGCGTGGGTGGTTTGGAGTAAACCGGAAGCGCCGATTCTATGACAGCGAAACTTTCAATCGGCTGATGCCCGGGTCAAGCCCCTGCCCGGCTCAGCCGCAGTACGCGCGGACCTGCGCCCACACCCCGTGCCCGAGCGCCCACAGCGCCCCCGCCCCCAGCATCGCGCCGGACAGGCGGGTCGCGATTCGCACACCCAGCGGCCCGAGCCCGCCGAGGCGTCCCAGCAGCCAGGGCCCCGCCAGCAGGCCCGGCGACGATCCGACCGCGAACGCGGCCATGACGCCGGCCCCCTGCCAGGGCCCCTGCGCCAGCGCGGCAACGGTCAGCGCGGACTGCATCAGCCCGCACGGCCACGCGAGCCACACCAGGCCCGCCAACCCCGCGCCCGCCGTGCGCGCGGGGGACAGCGCCACGCCGCCCGCGCCGAGCGACGCCACGGGAATGCCGACCGCCGCCGGCGCGCGCGTCGTCCACAGCCGCAGGACCCATCGCGGGGGCTCCGCGCGCCAGAGGAGGAAGGCCCCCAGCGCCAGCGCCGCCAGGTGCACCAACAGCCACAGCGGCCGCAAGGCGCCCGAGGTCGCCTCCCAGCGAAGCAGGCCGCCGACGCTGGCCGCCACGGCCGCCCCGCCCGCCGCATATCCGATGAGCCGGCCAGCCTGGAAGGCGGCAATGCCGCCGCGCCGCCCGCCGGTCACCGCCGCGCAGGGTGCGACGCACATCGCGGCGCAATGCAGGCTGCCGGCGGCGCCCATCACGAACGCGGTCCCGGCCAAGGCAAACGACAACATCCGCGGCGCGTCCTTCGGTGTCAGAAGATGCGCGAGAAGCGCACCGTCGACTCAGTGGGGCCGGTCGACATGGCCGACTCGCCATGGGCGGCGTCCAGCGACGAGGTCGCCGACGGCGTCATCGACGTCGACGCCGCCGCGGCCCCATCACCGACGGCCGCCGGCTTCAGGTAGCGGTCGAAGACCATCGCCACCGCCCGCACGAAGAACCAGCCCGTGGGCGTGACCTGGACGGCCCCCGGCTCCATCGTCACCAGGCCGTCCGTCTCCAGGCGGCGCAGGCGCTCGAGTTCCGGCGCGAAGTACTCGGCCGCCGCGATGCCGTGCGAGCGCTCGATCGGCGCGAACTCGAAGCGCCCCTGGCACATCAGCGCCATGATCACGTCGCGTCGCACGAGGTCGTCCTGGTCCAGCGCCAGGCCGCGCTCGACCGGCAGGCGGCCCTCGTGCAGGGCCGCGTAGTACTCGGGCAGCGTCTTGACGTTCTGCGCGAAGGAGGCGCCCAGCTTCGAGATCGCCGAGACCCCCAGCGCCACGAGGTCGCAATCGGGCTGCGTGCTGTAGCCCTGGAAGTTCCGATGCAGACGCGCTTCCCGTTTCGCCACCGCCAGCGGATCGTCGGCGAGCGCGAAATGGTCCATGCCGATGTAGCTGTAGCCGCGCGCGATGAACCCCGCGATGGCGCCGGACAGCATGCGCAGCTTGTCGCCGGGCGCCGGCAACGCGGCGGGCTCGATGCGCCGCTGCGGCTTGAAGCGATGCGGCAGGTGCGCGTAACCGTAGAGCGCGATGCGGTCCGGCCGCAGCGCGGCGACCTGCTCCACCGTCCGCGCGAACGAGGCCGGCGTCTGCAGCGGCAGCCCGTAGATCAGGTCGACGTTGATCGAACGGAACCCCAGGTCGCGCGCCGCGCCGATCAGCCCGGTGACGCTCTCCAGGCTCTGCACGCGATGCACCGCCCGCTGCACCTCGGGATCGAAGTCCTGCACGCCGAAGCTCAGCCGGTTGAAGCCCAGCGTGCGCAGGTGCTTCAGGCGCGCGACGTCGATGGTGCGCGGGTCCACCTCGATCGAGATCTCGGCGTCCGCCGTCAGGCGGAAATGGCGGTGCAGCAGCGCCATCAGCATCGACAGCTCGCGATCGGCGAGGAAGGTCGGCGTGCCGCCGCCGAAGTGCAGCTGCGATACCAGCGCGCGGTCGCCGAGCCGCCGGTGCACCAGGCCCATCTCGGTCTCGAGCGCGTCGACATACGCGGCCGCGCGCTCGTGGTGACGCGTGACCACCTTGTTGCAGGCGCAGTAGTAGCAGACCGATTCGCAGAACGGGATGTGGACATAGATCGACATCGGCTGCCGCGCCGCCGGGCCGAAGGCGCGCAGCGCCAGCAGCTCGCCGTGGCGGTCGGCGTCGACACCCGCATGGAAGCGGTCCGCGGTCGGGTACGAGGTGTACCGCGGTCCCGCGATGTCGAAGCGGCGCAGCAGGTCGGCGTCGGGGAGGCTGCAGTCCCACGCGGTCGGGTCAGGGCTCATGGGCGAAATCCTCCCCCTTTGTTGGCAAAGCGTCATTGATTGATGTCATTGCCGGCGTCGATCGCCCGGCAAAGAATCCGCCGCTTCCTCGCAAGCCCGATGAACCCGTGCCGAGCGCCCCGCCACCTCTTCCCGCCCCGCCGCCGGATCCGTCCCGGATCACCTGCTCCACCTGCGCGCTGCGCCCGGTCTGCCTGCCCACCGGACTCCCGGCCTCCGAGGTGCACCAGCTGGAGCGCATGGTCTCGGACCGCCGACTCGTCCCGCGCGGCACCGTGCTCTTCAAGCCCGGCGACCCGTTCGAGGCGATCTACATCGTGCGCACCGGCTTCTTCAAGACCTCGGCCTCGGCGGAGGACGGCCGGGACCAGATCACCGGCTTCCACATGGCCGGCGAGATGCTGGGCCTGGACGGCCTCTTCCGCGGCGCCTGCGAAAGCCAGGCCGTGGCGCTCGAGGATTCCCACATCTGCGTGGTGCCCTACGGCCGCCTCGACGACCTCTGCCGCGAGATCGACCGGGTGCGCCGACAGTTCCACCGGCTGATGAGCCGCGAGCTCGTCCGCGACCAGGGCGTGATGCTGATGCTGGGCTCGACACGCGCCGAGCAGCGCGTGGCCGCCTTCCTGATCAACCTGATGCGCCGCCTGCGGGCGCGCGGCTTCTCGTCGTCCAGCGTGGTGCTGCGCATGACCCGCGACGACATCGGGAGTTACCTCGGCCTGACGCTGGAGACGGTGAGCCGCAGCTTCTCGCGCATGCAGGACGACGGCCTGCTCGAGGTCCGCGCCCGCGAGGTGCGCGTGCTCAAGCCGCGGCAACTGCTGCAGCTGGTGCGGCGCAGCGCCTAGCGCCGCGCCCCGCCGCCGGTGGCCGCATGGTTGCGCGCCTTGAGCGCGGGAGCCATCGTCGCGTCGTCGGTCTCTTCCGCCGCGACGCCGCTGCGGTCGACACCGCCGCTCGCGTGGACGACCGGGTCGGGGTGTGTGATCGCCAGCGCCAGTGTCCCGATCGAGGCCAGCACCACGATCGCGGGGCCGCCGATCACCAGCCACATGATCGGATGCCGCCACCAGGGGCCGCTGGTCGGCAGATCCGCGTCGTTCCATCGCCTGTTCGTCACGTTCGTCACGTTCGTCATGTTCGTCATGTGCTCTCCTCGTCATGGCGCCTCCTTGGCGCCTCGTCCTGGGCGTCGGCCAGACGTGCCACTTCATCGCGGCACGACGAAGGTCGACTTCTCCAGCGACTCCCGCTCGCCGGCGCCGCGGACGGCGAAGCGCATCGGATGCGCACCCGGCCCCAGGCGCCGGGCGACCTCCGGCGGCAGTCTCAGCGAGACGGTCACCCAGCGCGCCTCGGCCGGCCCCAGGGTCAGGGCTTGCGCCGGCGACGCCACCTGGAGCCCCTCGATGTCGCGGACGTCCACGACGAAGCGCTCGGTCGACTCCGCCGCATTCATCACCTGCAGCCGGTAGAGGTTCTCGATCACCCCATCTTCCACCTCGCGCGCCAACGTCGCGCGATCGCGCACGACGTCGACCTTGAACGGCAGGCGCACGCTCAGGCTCCACACCAGCCCGCCGGACACCAGCAGCAGGATCGCGCCGTAGATCAGCACCCGCGGCCGCAGCACCCGCCGCCATTGCCGCGCCGCCGGCCAGCGATGCCGCATGCCGTTCTGCGTCGCGTACCGGATCAGGCCGCGCTCATAGCCGAACTTGTCCATCACGTCGTTGCAGACGTCGATGCAGGCGGCGCAGCCGATGCATTCGTATTGCAGGCCCTGGCGGATGTCGATGCCGGTCGGGCAGACGTGGACGCACTGCCGGCAGTCGACGCAGGCACCGAGTCCAGCCGCCGCTGGATCCACCTTCTTCGACCGTGCGCCACGTGGATCGCCGCGCGCGGCGTCGTAGCTGATGATCAAGGTGTCCCGATCGATCATCGCGCTCTGGAAGCGCGCGTAGGGGCACATGTACTTGCAGACCTGCTCGCGCAGGTAGCCCGCGTTGCCGTAGGTCGCCAGGCCGTAGAACAGGACCCAGAAGAGTTCCCATCCGCCGAGCGCCCACGCGGCCGCATCGGCGCCCAGCGCGCGGATGGGCTCGAAGTAGCCGACGAAGGTGAAGCCCGTCCACAGCGACACCGCCAGCCACGCCGCATGCTTGCCGCCCTTGCGCAGCAGCTTCTCCGCGGTCCAGCCGGACCGGTCCAGCCGGATGCGCGCGGCGCGGTCGCCCTCGGTGCGGCGTTCGATCCAGAGGAAGATCTCCGTGTAGACCGTCTGCGGACAGGCGTACCCGCACCACAGCCGCCCCGCCACCGCCGTGAAGAAGAACAGGCCGAAGGCCGAGACCACCAGCAACGCCGTCAGGTAGATGAAGTCCTGCGGGTACAGGATCAGGTCGAAGATCAGGAAGCGGCGCGCCTCGAGATCGAACAGCACCGCCTGCCGGCCGTTCCACGACAGCCACGGCAGGCCGTAGAACAGCAGTTGCGTGGCCCACACCAGCACCCAGCGCCACACGGCGAACCAGCCGTGGACGGCGCGCGGATAGATCTTCGCCTCGGCCGCGTAGAGCGAGATCGCGACCGGCTCAGGATCCCTCATGCGACAGCCCCCAGACATAGGCCGCGAGCACGCGGATCTGTTCCGGGCTCAGTCGCGATCCGTGCTCGGGCATGTGGCTGTGCTTGCCGTTGTTCACCATCGCGACGATCGCGGGCTCGCCCCAGCCGTGCAGCCAGACCTTGTCGGTCAGGTTGGGCGCGCCCAGCGCCTGGTTGCCCTTGCCGTCCATGCCGTGGCAGGCGGCGCAGGCGCTGAACTTCGACTTGCCCAGCGCCGCGGCCACCGAGTTGTGCGGACTGCCCGACAGGCTCAGCACGTAGTGCGCCAGGTTGCGCACGTCCTCGCCATTGCCGACGGCGGCGGCCATCGGCGGCATGGTGCCCTCGCGGCCCTCGGTGATGGTCTTGACGATGGTGTCGCCGCTGCCGCCGTAGAGCCAGTCGTTGTCGGTCAGGTTGGGGAAGCCCTTCGAGCCCCGGGCGTCGGCGCCGTGGCAGGTCGCGCAGTTGTTGGCGAACAGCCGCTCGCCGATCGCCTTCGCCTGCGGGTCGCCCGCGAGCGACTCCACCGGCCTGCCGTCGAAGCGGGCATAGATCGCGCGCATCGCCGCGCGGGCCTGGGCCTGCTCGGCCTCGTACTGGCCGGTGCTGGACCAGCCCAGCGTCCCCGCGCGCGCGCCCAGCCCCGGATACAGCGCCAGGTACAGCCCGGAGAACACCACCGTCAGCACGAACAGCACCATCCACCAGCGCGGCAGCGGGTTGTTGAGCTCGCGGATGTCCTCGTCCCAGACGTGGCCGGTGGAGTTGTCCCCGGCCATCACCTTGCGGCGGCTGGCGATGATCAGCAGCGCCAGGCACAGCACCAGGCCCAGCACCGTCGCCAGGGCCACGAACAGCGACCAGCCGTTCGACACGAAATCACTCATGACGGCCTCCTCGGGGCGCGTCCTCGTCCGTCAGGACGAGCGCGCCCAGGTCTTCGAAACGTTCGCGGTTGCGCCGGGCATAGGCCCAGGCGACGATGCCGACGAACACCAGCAGCGACACCACGGTCACCGCGGAGCGCAGCGCATTCAGGTCCATGTCGGGCATGGGGATCTCCTCTCCGTGCCGGGACGGCTCAGCGCTTCAGCGCGGTGCCCAGCACCTGCAGGTAGGCGACGACCGCGTCCATCTCGCTGCGGCCCTTGACCTCGTCGCCCGCCTGGGCGATCTGCTCGTCGGTGTAGGGCACGCCGACGGTCCGCAACGCGCGCATCCGCGGCGCCATTTCCTGGGGATCGACGGCCGCGCCCGACAGCCACGCGTAGGCGGGCATGTTGGACTCGGGCACCAGGTCGCGCGGGTTGTTCAGGTGCAGGCGGTGCCACTCGTCGCTGTACTTGCCGCCGACGCGCGCCAGGTCCGGACCGGTGCGCTTGCTGCCCCACTGGAAGGGATGGTCGTAGACGAACTCGCCGGCCACCGAGTAGTGGCCGTAGCGCAGCGTCTCCGCGCGCAGCGGCCGGATCATCTGCGAGTGGCAGTTGTAGCAGCCTTCGCGGATGTAGACGTCGCGCCCGGCGAGCTGCAGCGGGGTATAGGGCTTGAGGTTGTCGACCGGCTGCGTGGTCGAGCGCTGGAAGAACAGCGGGACGATCTCGACGATGCCGCCGACGATCACCGTCAGCAGCACCAGCACGATCATCAGGAAGTTGCTGGTCTCGATGCGCTCGTGACCACGGGCGGGGGCATGGGTATCGGCCATGACGGGCTCCTTGCGTCCGTGCGATCAGGCGGCGGCCGCGAGCGCGGCGCCGGGGACGGGATGGCGGGCGGGCCGCCCGGCGCGGACCGTCATCACGACGTTCCAGGCCATCAGGCCCATGCCGCCCAAGTACAGCAGGCCGCCGAGCAGGCGCACCACGTAGAACGGCCAGGTCGCCTTGACGCCTTCGGCGAAGGTCCAGGCCAGCGTGCCGTCCGGGTTGATCGCGCGCCACATCAGGCCCTGCATCACGCCGGCGATCCACATCGCGGCGATGTAGAGCACGATGCCCAGCGTGGCGATCCAGAAGTGCAGCTCGATCGCGCGCTTCGAATACATCTCGACGCGGCCGTACATGCGCGGGATCAGGTGGTACAGCGCGCCCATCGAGATGAAGCCCACCCAGCCCAGCGCGCCGCTGTGCACATGGCCGACGGTCCAGTCGGTGTAGTGCGAGAGCGCGTTGACGGTCTTGATCGACATCATCGGTCCCTCGAAGGTCGACATGCCGTAGAAGGACAGCGCGACGATCAGGAACTTGAGGATCGGGTCGTCGCGCAGCTTGTGCCAGGCGCCGCTGAGCGTCATCACGCCGTTGATCATCCCGCCCCAGCTCGGCGCCAGCAGCACCAGCGAGAACAGCATGCCCACGCTCTGCGCCCAGTCCGGCAGCGCGGTGTAGTGCAGGTGGTGGGGACCGGCCCACATGTAGGTGAAGATCAGCGCCCAGAAGTGGACGATGGACAGCCGGTAGCTGTAGACGGGCCGGTTGGCCTGCTTGGGGATGTAGTAGTACATCAGCCCGAGGAAGCCGGCGGTCAGGAAGAAGCCGACCGCGTTGTGGCCGTACCACCACTGCACCATCGCGTCCTGCACGCCGGCGTAGGCGGAGTAGCTCTTGGTCAGCGAGGCCGGGACCTCGGCGCTGTTGACGATGTGCAGCAGCGCGACGGCGATGATGAAGGCGCCGAAGAACCAGTTGGCCACGTAGATGTGGCGCACGCGCCGCACGCCGATCGTGCCGAAGAAGACGATCGCATAGGCGACCCAGACGACGGCGATGAGGATGTCGATCGGCCATTCGAGTTCGGCGTACTCCTTGCCGGTCGTCAGGCCCAGCGGCAGCGTGATCGCAGCCAGCACGATGACGAGCTGCCAGCCCCAGAAGGTGAACCACGCCAGCCCCGGCGCGAAGAGCCGTACATGGCTCGTGCGCTGCACGACATGGAAGGCCGTGGCCATCAGCACGCAGCCGCCGAAGGCAAAGATCACCGCGTTCGTGTGCAGCGGCCGCAGCCGGCCGTAGCTCAGCCAGGGGATGCCGAAGTTCAGCTCCGGCCAGGCGAGCTGCGCGGCGATGAGCACGCCGACGCCCATCCCGACCACGCCCCACAGCACCGACGCCAGCGCGAACGCGCGGACCACGCCGTCCTCATAGATCGGCGCATCACGGGGTGTGATGGCGCGCCCTCCCTCCGACTCTGATTTGCTTGCCATGCTGGCTCCTCGAGGCGCTTGTCGCGCGGATGCCAACGATTGTTCGACGCCCTCTCGAAGCGCGTGTTGACGCGCGTCAAGCTTGCGCGTCGTCCTCGAGGATTCGTTGACCTTCCCGGTCCAGCGACTCGAGTTGCCCGTCCTGCACCGCCCAGCCGAACACCGCCAGCACGAGCAGGACCAGCACCACCGAGAGCGGAATCAGCAGATAGAGGATGTCCATTGGCGCGTCAGGTCAGGTCAGGTCAGGTGAGGTCGAGCTTGCCGTCGATGCCGAGGTCGTGTCGCGACCCAGCCGGGCCGCGTTGCCGATGACCAGCGCCGAACTCATCGCCATGCCCAGTCCCGCCGCCCAGGGCGGCAGCCAGCCGGCCAGCGCCATCGGCACGCACACGGCGTTGTAGAGCGCCGACCAGGCGAGGTTCTGCCGCACGACGCGCCGGGCGCGACCGGCCAGTCGCAGCGCGACGGTGATCGCGTCGAGCCGGTCCGCGGTCAGGATCGCGTCGGCGCGCGCCTTGGCGAGATCCGCGCCCTGCCCCATCGCCACCGACACCTGCGCCCGCGCGAGCACCGGCGCGTCGTTGATGCCGTCGCCGATCATCAGCACGCGAAGTCCGCGCGACTGCAGCGCGGCCAGCCGCTGGAGCTTGTCCTCCGGACTCGCGCCGCCGCGCCAGGACGCGATCCCGGCGTGCCTCGCCGCGGCGCCCACGCGGGCGGGCCGGTCACCCGACAGCAGCTCGACCTCAAGGCCCATGCCGCGCCAGTCCGCGATCGCCGTCGCGGCACCGTCGCGCAAGCGCTCCTCCACGTGCCAGGCGGCGCGGACCGCACCGTCGCAGGTCAGGACGATCCGGGCGTCGGCGAGGTCCGGCGACGGGCCCGCCTCGACCGCCCAATGGGGCGAGCCCAGGCGCCATCGACGTCCGCCCGGGCCTCGACCTTCGAGCCCGTGCCCGCCGAACTCCTGGATCACCCATCCATCGCCCGTCGTCGAGGAGACGGGGAGCTTGGCCGCCAGCGCGCGCGACATCGGATGCAGCGAGGCCGCGGCCAGCAC
Source organism: Roseateles sp. (assembly GCA_039593255.1). Lineage (GTDB taxonomy): Bacteria > Pseudomonadota > Gammaproteobacteria > Burkholderiales > Burkholderiaceae_C > Roseateles. Next base: position 155,672 of record JBCNPQ010000004.1, on the reverse strand, counting down.
CGCCGCGGCGCGCAGCGCTTCCGCGTCGGGCATGCCAGGCGCGTTCGGCCGGCTCGGTGCATCCGGCACGCCGCGCAGGCGCGGCACGGGTTCGGTGAGGGTGCCGGTCTTGTCCATCACGATCCGGTCGACATCGGCGAGGGACTCGATGGCGTCGAGCCTCGACAGCAGCAGGCCGCGCCTGGCCAGCGTCCCGGCGGCGGCGACCCAGGCCGCCGGCGCCGCGAGCGAGAGCGCGCAGGGGCAGGTCACGATCAGCACCGCCACCGCCACGGCCACCGCCCGCGAGGGATCGATGAACTGCCAGGCCAGCGCGGCCGCGCCGGCCAGCACCAGGACCGCCGCCAGGAACCAGCCCGCGACGCGGTCCGCCGCGCGCGGCGTCGACGGCTTGTCCTGGAAGGCCTGCGCCATCAACTCGCGCAGGCCCGCGAGCCGCGTCTGGCCGCCGACGCGGCGCACGCACAGCGTGAGCACGCGGGACAGATTGAGGCTGCCCGCGAGCACGAGGTCGCCGGGCGACTTCGCGACCGGCCGCGATTCGCCGGTCAGCAGCGATTCATCGACGGCACCGGCGCCGGATTCGACCGCCGCATCGGCGGGCACCCGTTGTCCCGCGACGACACGGACCCGATCGCCAGCGGCCAGTTCCTCCAGCGCGATCCGCTCCGCGCTGCCGTCCGCGCGCAGCCGTTCGACGTCGTCCGGCAAGGCCTCGGCGGCGAGTTCGACGGCCGCGGCTGCGCGATGGCGCGCGCGCAACTCCAGATACCTCGCGCCCAGCAGGAAGCTCACGAACATCGTGATCGAGTCGAAGTAGACCTCGTGTCCGAACGGCCCGGCGGGGGCCAGCGTCGCGCCGCTGCCCGCCACGAAGGCCACCGCCAGCCCGAGCGCCACCGGCACGTCCATGGCCGGCCGGCGGGCACGGCACTGCGCGAACGCGGCGCGGAAGAACGGCCCCGCGGCCAACAGCATCACCGGCAGCGTCAGCACCCACTGGCCCCAGCGCAGCAGCGCCGCCTGGTCGGCCGCCAGCTCACCCGGCGCGGCGACATAGGACGGCCACGCCAGCATCATCACCTGCATCATCAGGAAGCCCGCGACGAACAGCCGCCACAGCGCCTGCCGATGCTCGCGCCGGCGCAGCTCACGCGCGTCGGCGGCCCGGTCCGGCGCGAAGTCGTAGCCGGCGGGCGCGAGCGAGCGCCGCAGTGCCTCGAGCGTCACGAGGCCCGGCCACCAGTCCAGCGCCAGGGTCTGGGTCGAGGGGTTCACCTCCGCCGAACGCACGCCGGGCTGCGCGCGCAGCAGGGACTCCACCAGGCCGGCGCAACTGGCGCAGTGCAGTCCCGACAGGCGCAGCCGGGCGTGCGTCAGCGCGCCGTCGGGACCGGGGCGATTGGCGCTTGCGGCATCGGGGCCTCCGGCGCCGGCGGACGCCGGGAGGGCGGGGACGGGCAACATGGCCCTGATAATCCGCCAAACCCCGAGGTGACAACATGCTCAATATCAAACGCGCCGCATCGTCCGTCGTCCTGTCGACCGTTCTCTCGTCGATCCTGCCCGCCGCGACCCTGACCGCCGCCCTGCTGGCGGCGGGACCGGCCTCGGCCCAGCAGATCCCCCAGACCGGCCTGCCGGTCGTCGAGCTCGGCGCCGGCATGCACCTCATCCATGCCGAGGTCGCCCGCACCGAGGAGCAGCGCGCCATCGGCCTGATGGCCCGCAAGGAGATGGCCCAGAACGCCGGCATGGTCTTCGTGTTCGAGCAGCCCGCCCAGCAATGCTTCTGGATGCGCAACACGCTGATCCCGCTCTCGGCCGCCTTCGTCGCCGACGACGGCACCATCGTCAACATCGTCGAGATGCAGCCGTTGTCCGACCAGTCGCACTGCTCGGCCAAGCCGGTGCGCTACGTGCTCGAGATGAACAAGGGCTGGTTCGACAAGCGCGGTCTCAAGGCCGGCGCCAAGCTGCGCGGCGGCCCTTGGCCGAAATGAGCGTCGGACGGCAGCGACCAGCCGCCTGATCCGGCGCCAGGAATGCCCCCAGCGTCCACTCCAGGGTCGACCCCGGAAACGACAACGGCCCGGGAGCGATCCCGGGCCGTTCGTTCATCGGCGCCCGCGCGGCGGGCGCCGGGACGTCAGTGGCCGAAGTTGGCCTGCGCGAAGTCCCAGTTGACCAGGCTCTTCAGGAAGGTCTCGACGAACTTCGGACGGGCGTTGCGGTAGTCGATGTAGTAGGCGTGTTCCCACACGTCGATCGTCAGCAGCGCGGTGTCGGCGGTCGTCAGCGGGGTGCCGGCGGCGCCGGTGTTGACGATGTCGACCGAGCCGTCGGCCTTCTTCACCAGCCAGGTCCAGCCCGAGCCGAAGTTGCCCACGGCGCTCTTCTGGAAGGCTTCCTTGAACGCGTCGACGCTGCCCCACTTGGCGTTGATCGCGTCCAGCAGCTTGCCGGTCGGCGCGCCGCCGCCATTGGGCTTCATGCAGGACCAGAAGAAGGTGTGGTTCCAGATCTGCGCGGCGTTGTTGTAGATCGGACCGCTCGAGGTCTTGACGATCTCTTCCAGCGTCTTGGACTCGAACTCGGTGCCCTTCTGCAGGTTGTTCAGGTTGTCCACGTAGGCCTTGTGATGCTTGCCGTGGTGGTACTCGAAGGTCTCCGCGCTGATGTGCGGCTCCAGCGCCTTCTTGTCGTACGGCAGCTCGGGCAGGACGTGTTCCATGAGGGACTCCTAATCGGTTGGTGGTTGGAAGTATGTCGCGGGCGATTGTAGGCAGCAGATAAATCCCTGCGACGAGCACCCATTCGCCGGGGCTGACGGCGTCCGGTTTGGGATGCACCGCTAGGCGCAAACCGGAGCCATAGCCCAGCTATGGCGAGGATTTGCAACGACGCGGAGCGCCCAAACCGGACGTTGTCAGTCCCGGCGAACGACGCGCCCGACGGTGAGATTGGCTTCGCCGTCCGCGAGCACCGCGCGCAAGTCCTGACCCTCGCGGAGCTGGTCGACCGAGCTCAGCGCCCGGCCCTGGCCGTCGTCCAGCCACGCGTAGCCGCGCGCCAGCACCTGGCGCGGATCGAGCGCCTGCAGCCGCGCCTCGAGCGCGTCCAGCCGGTGCGCGCCACGCTGCGCCTGCTGCGGCAAGGCGCGATCCAGGCGTTGCGCCAGATGCCGCAGGCGCTGCGTCTCCATCGCCGCCGCGCGCGGCGCGACCTGGTTCAGCCGTTGTTCCAGGTGGCGCAGGCGCTGCGACTCCAGCGACACCGTCCGCGGCGCCACCTGCCCCAGCCGCTGCGACAGCAGGTCCAGCCGCCGCCGCTGCCGGGCCAGCGCATCGCCCGGTCGCGCCAGGCGCAGCGCCATCCGGTCCAGGCGCTGCGCGGCGGCGTCCAGCCGCTGCTCGACCCGCCGCACCAGCTGGCGCTCCAAGGCCTCCAGCGTCTCCAGGCATTGCTGGCGGGACACGGTCGCCAGCTCTGCCGCGGCGGTCGGCGTCGGCGCGCGCAGGTCGGCGGCGAGGTCGGCCAGCGTGATGTCGGTCTCGTGCCCGACGCCGCAGATGACCGGCAGCGGCGACTCGGCCACCGCCTGCACGACCCGCTCGTCGTTGAAGGCCCACAGGTCCTCCAGCGAGCCGCCGCCGCGCACCAGCAGCAGCACCTCGGCGTCGGCGCGTTCGTTGGCGGTCGCCAGCGCCCGCACGATCGCCGGGGGCGCCTCGGCGCCCTGGACCAGCGTCGGATAGACGAACACCCGTGCATGCGGCGCCCGGCGGCGCAGGGCCGTCAGCACGTCCTGCAGCGCGGCCGCACCCATCGAGGTGATCACGCCGATCCGCCGCGCGTACGGCGGCGGCTGTCTCTTGCGGTCGGCGTCGAAGTAGCCCAACGACTCCAGCTTCGCCTTCAGGCGCAGGAACTGCTCGTAGAGCGCCCCTTCCCCGGAGCGCCGCATCGCCTCGACGATGAACTGCAGCTCCCCGCGCGGCCCGTACAGGTCCAGCCGGCCGCGCAGCTCCACCGTCATGCCGTCGCGCGGCGCGAAGTCGATCATCGACGCCGCGCGCCGGAACATCGCGCAGCGCAGCATGGCCGGCTGGCCTTCGGCATCCTTCAGGCTGAAGTAGCAGTGGCCGCTGGCCGCGCGCGTGAATCCCGACAGCTCGCCCTGCACGGCCACGACGGGGAATCTGGCCTGCAATGCGTCGGAGAGGGCCGTCAACAGGGCCGCGACACCCCAGACCATCCGTGGCGATGCGGGTTTGGAGGCGTCAATCATGCGCAAACCCAGCACTGGCGCGGGTCCGGAACTCCACAGCCGCGTCAATGCTGGCTCCGCGGGCCATATTGGCCGTCATGCCCGCGTCACACATCGTTAAGCGCTTGTTTTTCAAAAGCTTTTTCCTGCCTTTTTTTGAAGCAGCCTAATCCTTGCCGTCTGGCGATGGGCCCTGGCCCGGTTCCGAGACCGGTTGCCCACAAAGTTATCCACAGGAACGGTGGATGTTTGTAAGGGCTTGTGATGAGGGTCCGCGGTGGCCGGGACCGGCCTTCCGTGGCGCCATAATGCGCCGCCGGGCCGGAGATGCCCGGACGGAGGGAAAGCCTTGTTTTCGATCATACAAGCCGCCGGCTGGCCGATCTGGCCCTTGCTGCTGTGTTCCGTGGTGGCCCTGGCGCTGATCATCGAGCGCGTCGTCAGTCTGCGCGCGGCGCGGGTGGCGCCGCCCAGCCTGATCGAGGAAGTGCTGGGCGTGACCCAGCTCCAGATCCCGAGCGGGGAAGTCGTCGGCAAGCTCGCCGAGAACTCGCTGCTGGGCCAGGTGCTGGCCGCCGGGCTGCGCACCTCGCAGGCCGATCCGCGCGCCGGGGAGCCCCGCCTGCGCCAAGCCTTCGAGCTGGCCGGCCGCCATGCGATCCACCAGATGGAGCGCTACCTCAACACGCTGGGCACGATCGCCGCCGCGGCGCCCCTGCTGGGCCTGCTGGGCACCGTGGTCGGCATGATCGAGATCTTCGGCAGCCAGAGCCCGGGCGGCAACAATCCGGCATTGCTGGCGCACGGCATCTCGATCGCGCTGTACAACACCGCCTTCGGCCTGATCGTCGCGATCCCGTCGCTGATGTTCTACCGCTACTTCCGCGGCCGCATCGAGGCCTACGTGGTCGACATGGAACAGGCCAGCGAACGGCTGCTGACGCACCTGGTGAACCGCGCGATGCCGGCCGGCCACGGCGGCCAGGCCGCCAATGCCGGACCGGCCGGCGTGCCGCCGGTCGCCTCCCCCGCCGCGGGCAAGGCCAAGGCATGAAGTTCCGCCGTCGCCAGGGCGAGGAACCGGAGATCAACCTGATCCCGTTCATCGACGTGCTGCTCGTCGTGCTGATCTTCCTGATGCTGTCGACGACGTACTCGAAGTTCACCGAACTCCAGCTGACGCTGCCCACCGCCGACGCCCAGCAACTCAAGGAGCGGCCGGCGGAGGTCATCGTGGCGATCTCGGCCGACGGCCGGTACTCGATCGACGGCAACGCGGTCGAGGGCCGCAGCGTGGACCTGCTGACCGCCGCGCTGGTGCAGTCCGCGCAGGGCAAGCAGGAGCCCGTCGTGATCGTCTCCGCCGACGCGGCCACGCCGCACCAGGCGGTGGTCAACGCGATGGACGCGGCGCGGCGCGCCAACCTCACGCGACTGACCTTCGCGGCCAACAAGCCGCAATGACCGCCGCCAGGACCGTGGCCGCCTCCGCCGCGGTCGGGAGGGCCCGGTCATGACCCGGCCCGCCCTCGAGGAACGCCTGCAGCGCGCCTGGCGGGACGACGACCGGCTCGCCCATCTGCTGCGGCCGCTGGCCGCGCTGCATGGCGCGGTGATCCGGCTGCGGGTGTGGCTCTACCGCCTCGGGCTCAAGCGCAGCGCGCCGCTGCCCGTGCCGGTGATCGTCGTCGGCAACTGGGTCGTCGGCGGCGCCGGCAAGACCCCCACGACGCTCGCGCTGCTGGAGACGCTCCAGCGCCTGGACATCCGTGCCGGCGTGATCTCGCGCGGCTACGGCCGCAAGGACGACACGCAGGTCCGCGTGATCGCCGAGGGCGATCGCGCCGAGGACGTCGGCGACGAGCCGCTGCTCATCAAGCTGCGCGCCGGCGTGCCGGTGGCCGTCGGCCGCGATCGCATCGCGGCGGCGCGCGCCTTGCTGGACGCCTGCCCCTGGATCCAGGTGCTCGTTTCCGACGACGGCCTGCAGCACTGGCGCCTGCCGCGCCAGCTCAGCCTGCTGGTGTTCGACGAACGCGGCCTGGGCAACGGCCGCCTGCTGCCGGCGGGCCCGCTGCGCCAGTCGAGGTCGCTGCCCGCGCCGCCGGGGTCCTCGCCGGACACGCTGGTGCTCTACAGCACCGGCCGGCCCAGCACCGCCCTGCCCGGCCACGTCGGCACCCGCCAACTCGCCGGGGCCGTCGCGCTGGCCGACTGGTGGCGCGGCGAGCCGGCCCGCCTCGACCGGCTGCACGCGTTGCGCGGCAAGCCGCTGCTGGCCGCCGCCGGTCTGGCACGGCCGCAGCGCTTCTTCGACATGCTCGGCGAACAGGGCCTCACCTTCCGCGCGCTGGCCCTGCCCGACCATGCCTCGCTGGATCCACTGCCGTGGGCCCGCACCGACGAGGTCGTCATCACCGAGAAGGACGCCGTCAAGTTGCGTCCCCAGGCGCTGCAGGGCTGCCGCATCTGGGTGGTGGCGCTAGACTTCCGCCCCGAACCCGCTTTTGAAGAGGCGCTGCAGCGCGAGCTGCGGCGGCTGCTGCCCCATGGACCATCGACTGATTGAGATGCTGGTGTGCCCCGTCTGCAAGGGCCCACTGGAAGACCGCCGCAACGACGCGGCCAGCGGACTGCCGGCGCGCGAGCTGGTGTGCCCGGCGGACCGCCTGGCCTTCCCGATCCGCGACGGCATCCCGGTCATGCTGGCCAACGAGGCCCGCGCCACCGACACCGAAGGCGACGCGGCGTGAGCACCGGTTTCCACATCGTCATCCCGGCCCGGCTGGCGTCGACGCGGCTGCCGAACAAGCCGCTGGCCGACATCGCCGGCGCGCCGATGATCGTGCAGGTCGCCCGCCGCGCCGCGCTGGCCGGCGCGACCCAGGTCGTCGTGGCGACCGACGCCGCCGAGGTGCGCGACGCCTGCGAGGCGCATGGCGTGCGCGCGCTGATGACCCGCGCCGACCATGCCAGCGGCAGCGACCGCCTGGCCGAGGCGGTCGAGCTGCTCGGGCTGCCCGACGACGCGCTCGTGGTGAACGTCCAGGGCGACGAGCCGCTGATCGCGCCGGAGATGATCCGCGCCTGCGCCGGGCTGCTGGCGGCGAAGCCGCAATGCGCGATGGCCACCGTGGCGCATGCGATCGACGACGATGCCGAGTTCGCGAATCCGAACGTCGTCAAGCTGGTGGCCGACGCGCAAGGCCTGGCGCTGTATTTTTCCCGCGCCCCCATCCCGTGGTGGCGCGACGCGCCCGGCGGCGGCCCGCGCATCAAGCCCGAGGCAGTGCTGCGCCATGTCGGGCTCTATGCCTACCGCGCCGGTTTCCTGCGCCGCTTCCCGACGCTGGCGGTGTCGCCGCTGGAGCAGATCGAGGCGCTCGAGCAGCTGCGCGTGCTGTGGCACGGCGAGCGCATCGCGGTGCATGTCAGCGCCGAGCGACCGGGGCCCGGCGTCGACACGCCGGAAGACCTCGAACGCGTCAGACAGCTGATGGCCAGCTGATTCGCGGCCTGGCCCGACAGGGTTACACCGCAGTTCATTCGGCTGACGCGTCAGCGGGCCGTAGGCCGGCGCGTGCTATTCTCGCCCGCAGTTTTCGAGGGCGCGTCGACCCGTGCGACGCGCTCTCTTTCCATATCGAGGAGACCCATGCGACTGATTCTTCTTGGCGCCCCCGGCGCCGGTAAAGGCACCCAGGCCTCGTTCATCTGCCAGAAGTTCGGCATCCCCCAGATCTCCACCGGCGACATGCTGCGCGCCGCGGTGAAGGCGGGTTCGGAACTCGGTGTCGCGGCCAAGAAGGTGATGGACGCCGGCGGTCTCGTCAGCGACGACATCATCATCGGCCTGGTCAAGGAACGGATCGCCCAGCCCGACTGCGCCAAGGGTTTCCTGTTCGACGGTTTCCCTCGCACCATCCCGCAGGCGGACGCGATGAAGGCCGCCGGCGTGAAGCTGGACTTCGTGCTCGAGATCGACGTGCCTGACAGCGCCATCATCGAGCGCATGAGCGGCCGTCGCGTGCACGTGGGCTCCGGCCGCACGTACCACACCAAGTTCAATCCGCCCAAGACCGAAGGCAAGGACGACGTCACCGGCGAGGACCTGATCCAGCGCGACGACGACAAGGAAGAGACCGTCAAGAAGCGCCTGGAGGTCTACCAGTCGCAGACGCGCCCGCTGGTCGACTACTACTCCACCTGGGCCGCCAGCGGCGACACGCAGGCGCCGAAGTACCGCCGCATCGAAGGCATCGGCAGCGTCGACGAGATCACCGCCCGCGCGCTGGCCGCGCTGAGCTGACGCCTGCGCGCGACGCGTCGCGCCGGCATCGAGGGCGGCCCGCGAGGCCGCCTTTTTTCATCGACAATTGACGTTTACGTCAACGGCAACCAAACAGCCCCGCCGATCCGGCGCGGCGGACCGATCACAACTCACGGACAACGTGGAAGGAGACATCCCATGGACATCGCGAACAAGGTCTTCATCGTCACCGGCGGCGCGTCGGGCCTGGGCGAAGGCACGGCCCGCATGCTGGCCCGCGAAGGCGCGACGGTCGTCATCGCCGACCTGCAGGTCGAGCGCGGCGAGGCCCTGGCCAAGGAGCTGGGCGGCGCCTTCGTGAAGTGCGACGTCAGCCAGGAGGCCGACGCCCAGGCCGCCGTCGCCAAGGCGGTGTCGCTGGGCAAGCTGATGGGCCTGGTGAACTGCGCCGGCATCGCGCCGGCCGCCAAGACCGTGGGCAAGGACGGCGCGCATGCGCTGGCGACCTTCTCGAAGGTGATCACCGTCAACCTGGTCGGCAGCTTCAACATGATCCGCCTGGCCGCGGAAGCGATGAGCAGGAACGAGCCGGAAGCCACCGGCGAGCGCGGCGTGCTGATCTCGACGGCCTCGGTGGCCGCCTACGACGGCCAGATGGGCCAGGCGGCCTATGCGGCCTCCAAGGGCGGCGTGGTCGGCATGACGCTGCCGATCGCGCGCGACCTGGCCCGCAACGGCATCCGCAACATGACGATCGCCCCGGGGATCTTCGGCACGCCCATGCTGTTCGGCATGCCCCAGGACGTGCAGGACGCGCTGGCAGCGAGCGTGCCCTTCCCGTCTCGCCTGGGACGTCCGGAGGACTACGCCAAGCTGGTCCACCAGATCGTCACCAACGACATGCTCAACGGCGAGGTGATCCGCCTCGACGGCGCGATCCGCATGGCACCGAAGTGAGCTGACTGAGGCCGCCCGAAAGAGAAAGGCCTCCCGGCGCGAGCCGGGAGGCCTTGTCGTTGATGCGTCGTGCGCATTCCGGCGGACCGGAACGCGCGCGCCGATCAGCTCTTCGCGCTGCGCGAGTACACCGACCACAGGCCGGCCAGGTCGGCCGAGCCGTCGGTGCCCTTGACGGTGCGCCACGTGGCTTGCGCCTTGGCCTTGTCGCCGCCCAGGAACTGCGCCAGGCCCAGGTAGAGCTTGGCGTCTTCCGGACGCTTCAGGTTGCCCTTGGCGATGCCTTCCTCGATCAGCTTGATGCCGGCGGCCGCCTGGCCGCGATGCACCTGCGCGAAACCGACCTTCACCAGCTCGTCGCCTTCACGGGCGCCACGGGCGGCCGTCTCGGCGGCGGCGGCGCCGGCCTTGGCTTCGGCGATGCGCTTGTCCAGCAGGTCGGCCAGGCGCTTCGGGCGGGCGTTGTCGTCCGTCGGCTTCAGGATGCCGGCGGCGAAGCCCTTGTCCAGCACCTTCTTGCCTTCTTCCGGATAACCGGCGGCACCGGCCAGCTGCGCCAGCTCCATGTAGTCGTTGGCGCCCTGCATGTTGTCGGTCGCCAGGCGCAGACGCAGCACGTCGACCTGGTAACGGCTGGCGGCGAAGCCCTTCTTGGCCTGCAGCGTGCCCAGCGACTGCGCCCACAGCTGCTTGGTCGGGTAGTAGTTCAGCAGCTTCTGGATCAGCACCGACTCCGTCGCGCCGTCACCCTTCTTGTTGGCGGCCCACAGCGCGGTGTTCAGCTTCTCCTGCGACGGGGCGCGACCGGCCTTCTCGTCGGCGGAGATGTCGGCCAGCGTGTCCTTCAGGATCGTGCCGACGTCGCCCGAGCGCAGCTGCGCCGCGGCCTGGACCTGCTTCATCGCCGGGCTGTTGCCGCCGGCGGCGTTGTACTTGTTGACCCATTCCAGCGCCTTGGCGCCGTTGCCCGCGCGCAGGTAGGTGCCAGCGATGGCTTCCATCGTGGGCAGCTTGTTGGCCGGCGGCATCTTGCCGGCGGCGGTCAGCGCGTCATAGGCCTTGACCATGCCGTCGGCATCGCCCAGGCGCGACGCGGCGGACAGGCGCAGGCCTTCGAGCGTGTTGTTCTCGTCGGCGTTGCGGCCAGGGACCGCTTCCGCTTCGCGGATCTTGGCCATGGCTTCCTGCGCCTTGCCCGCCTTCAGCAGGGTCGAGGCTTCCTGCAGGGGCTTGCCCGCGGCCGGACGCACCTGGGCGGCGGCTTGGGACAGGACGCTCAGGCTGCCTTCGGGCGTGGCGCCCAGCACCAGCGCAGCGGCGCCGACGGCGGCGGTTGCCAGCAGTTTGAGTTTCATTCGCTTGTTCTCCAAAGAAGAAAAACGCGCCGCCCTCGCGGGCAGCGCGTTTCGATCAGACATCGATCAGGCGGTCATCCGGCCTCAGTTCAGGAACTGCTCGTTCCCGACCATCGCCATCTTCTTGACGCCCAGGCGCTGCGCCGACGCCATCACGTTGGCGACGTAACCGTACTCGGCCAGCTTGTTCGGCTTGATGTGCACTTCCGGCTGGTCCGGCGTCGCTGCCACTTCGGACATCTTCGCTTCCAGCGCCGCGTGGTTGGGCACGGCGACGCCGTCCCAGAACACGGTGCCGTCGAAGTCGATCGCCACTTCGTGGACGATCGGCTCGTTCGGCGGCGTCTGGTTGTTGGGCGGCGGCATGTCCAGGTTGACCGAGTGCAGCTGGATCGGGATGGTGATGATCAGCATCACCAGCAGCACCAGCATGACGTCGATCAGCGGCGTCGTGTTGACGTCCAGCATGGTTTCCGGCTCGTCACTGCCGCTGGAGCTTCCAACGTTCATACCCATGTTTCAGCTCCTTCAGCCGCCACGAGCCGGCGGCTCGGTAACGAACTTGATCGACATGATGCCAGCGCGCTGGCACGCGACCATCACCTTGCCGACGTTCTCGTAACGGGACTTGTCGTCGCCGCGGATGTGAACTTCCGGCTGAGGGTTCAGGACCGCGACCTTCTTCAGGCGCGTGACCAGCGTTTCCACGTCGGGAACCGGCTGCACGCCCCAATAGATGTCGCCATCCTTGGTCACCGCGATTTCGATGTTTTCCGGCTTGGTGACGCGGACGACGTTCGTCTCCTTCGGCAGGGTCACCCCCACCGACTGCGTCACCACCGGCACGGTGATCAGGAAGATGATCAGGAGCACCAGCATCACGTCCACGAGGGGCGTGGTGTTGATGGTCGAGACCACCTCGTCTTCACCACCGGACGAACCTACGTTCATCCCCATATTGAGTCTCCGGGACTGCTGTGGATTAGCGGCCCGCGACCTTGCGGCTGCCCATCAGGACACCGTGCAGGTCAGCGGCGAAGGCACGGACTTGGCCCATGACCGTCTTGTTGCGGTTGACCAGCCAGTTGTAGCCCAGCACGGCCGGGACGGCGACGGCCAGACCGATGGCGGTCATGATCAGCGCGGCGCCCACGGGGCCGGCGACCTTGTCGATCGACGCCTGACCGGCCACGCCGATCTGGGTCAGCGCCTGCAGGATGCCCCACACGGTACCGAACAGGCCGATGAAGGGGCTGGTCGAGCCGACGGTGGCCAGGAAGCCCAGGCCGCCTTGCAGACGGGTGTTGACTTCGGCGACGGCGCGGTCGATGTTCATCGTGACCCACGTGTTGTGGTCGATGTTCTCGGTCAGGGCGCCTTCATGGTGCTCCGAGGCTTCCACGCCGGTCTGGGCGATGAAGCGGAACGCGCCGGTTTCGCTCAGGCTCTTCAGGCCTTCCTGCAGGGAAGCCTTCTTGAAGAACGATGCGCGGACTTCCTTGGCTTCGCGGGAGATCTTGGAGGTGTCCCACAGCTTCGTGAAGAGGATGTACCACGAGCCCATCGACATGATGGCCAGGATGGCCAGCACGGCCTGGTCGACCACGTTGCCGTGGGCGACGATGTTGCCCAGGCTGTACGGGTTGTCGACCGCCTTGGCAGGAGCGGCGTCGGCCACGGCGGCGGGAGCGATGTCGGCAGGAGCGGCGACGGCTTCGGAAGCGGCGGCCGAGGCAGCTTGGTCCTGCGCTTGGGCGGCCAGCGGGGAGACGGCCAGCGTCGCGGCGCAGGCGACGGCCGCAAACAAGGCAGACAGACGAGAGATCATGGAGGGTGCTCCTACGAGAAAAGTCTTGAACTCAGGTTGAGAGGTCGGGGCGCGTCGGGCGCCCCGTATTCGATCGATCGCGGGTCGGACGGTCCCGCGGTCATTCCATGTTGAACACGAATTCCTGTTCGAGGACCGCGTCCGTGCACGTGTATTCGGACAGCGCGGCCTGGATCGCGTTCTTCAGCGCGCGCTCGGCCTTGCGGTCGTTGGCGCCGCGCAGCGCCGTGAAGGTCACGTCCGCGACGCGGCCGCCCTTGACGGTGAAGGTCGCCTTGTAGCTCGCGGTACCGCTCCAGTTGAGGGCCGGCATTTCCGGCTTGGTCATCTTGGAGCAGTTGCCGATCGCCGAGCGCGGCTTGTCCGACGGCGGCGCCGGCGGCGCGGGCGCGACGGCCGGCGGGGCAGGACGGAACTCCTGCGCCGGGGGCGGCGTCGTCGACTGCACGGCCACCGTCTGCGTCGGCGGCGGCGGCGCCGTCACGACCACTTCGGGCGGCGGCACGAACGGCGGCGGCGGGGCCTTGATGTCCGGCGGAGGCGGCACGACCTTCTCGGGCGGCGGCGGCGGCTTGACCTTCTCCTCGACGACCTTGACATCGATCGGGCCCTTGACGGCCTCCTTGATCTTGGTCGCCAGGCCGCTGGCCAGCGCCCAGACGATCAGCACGTGGATGGCGATGACGATGCCGATGCCCGTCAGGCGCGAGGACCCGGCTTTATCCTGCGCAAAGTTCATGCGCGCTCCTTCATCAAACTGCGAATTTCTTTCATCGAAGCAAGGGGAGTTCGACTCAACACAGCGTCTTTGGTCGGATCAGGCGTTCGCGCCGCAACCTGGGGTCAGCAGCGCCTGTCTTGCCGGCTGTGCGAGCGACGGAAGCGATGGGTGCCGGCCGCCGAAGCGCCACGGACCGCCGCCCCGCCGAATGCAGGATGGACACACGAAGACTCGAAAACCCAGGGCACGATACGAACCCGACTCAACAAAAATGCCCGTCAGCTTGTGGCCGCGGGCGTCTCGAGGATCGGTCAAATTTCTGTAGCAAAACTACAGATTTTGACCACCTTTCACGACCACGATCATAAACGACAGGAACAAGTCGACAGCCATGGGGTTTGCCCGAGCATGCGCGCATCGCCCATCGCACCGATCACCAGCGGTTACGGCGGGGGTCCCGCCGCCGACCCTTGGTGGCGACCCTGGTATTCTACTGGTATTGCCCTTGGCGCCCTTCCCTGGGGCGCTAGGGCTAACCCGCAGCCAGGCGCCGATCAAGACGCTGGTCGTACCTAGGCAATCCGCGTGCCAGTCACGCGGCGATCAGCCATCCGGTGATCGCCTGGCGTTCCGCCATGGCGAATGGCGGCACATAAGAGACGAAATGTCGCTGCGGCACCGTGAAGAGCGACAGTGAATTGAAGTGGGGGAAGTAGGTCTCGAGCACCGAGCCGTCCTCCCCCGTGAAGTGGAGCATCCCGCCCCAGTCGGGCCGCCAGCGCCGGGTGAGGTTGATCACATAGGCGATCCGTCGGTCCTCGCGCTCCACGTGGTCGTCGTGCGTGGTCAGGAAGTTACCGCGCGAGTACATGGTCGCCTGGGCGTAGACGCCATTGATTTGTGGGTCACCGCTCATCTCGCGCATGGGCGAGAGGAACTCGTCGCCCGCCATCCAGCGCATGAAGCGGGCCAGCAGGTCCTCGCGGCCTGCGCGCACGGCATGCACCAGCGAGTCGGAGAAGAACGAGAACTGGAAGCCGTCGCGCGCGATCGAATGGATGCCTTCCGTGAGTTGCATGCGTTGCTGCGGCGTCAGGCCGCGCAGCTGTTCGCCGGTGAGGCGGCGGTCTCCGTTCAGGTCGCGATAGACGAGCTCCCAGTCGATCGCCCGCAGCGCCCGGTCGAGCGCGTCGGCCACCTCGGCGGTGAAGAAGTCGCGGATCAGCACCCTCCCCTCGGTCCGCAGCGTGCGGCCCAGTGCCTCGAAGTCCAGGTCGGGATTCAGGTAGTTCATGAGGTCGGCCGGAATGAAAGCAGGCCCCGGAGGGCCTGCGTGGGTCCATGGGGAGCATCGCCGATCCTAGTGGGATCGGCGGCCCGCCATCATCAGTAGCGGTAGTTGCCGCGCACGTAGAAGGTGCGTTGCTGGACCGCCGCGTAGGTCGGGTCGAAACCGACCTGGAAGTAGTCTTCCTGGTTGGTCGTCGGCGGCTTCTTGTCGAACAGGTTGCGGATGCCGGCCGTGAGGGTCACGCCCTTGATGCCGCGGAACTGACCCTGCACGTCGAACAGGTCGTAGGCCTTGACCTTGCGGACCTCGTCGTAGTCCTCGTAGCCGTTCTGGCGGAAGTAGCGGAGCGACGCGCCCCACTTGTCCTTGTCCCAGTCCAGCGTGAAGGTCTGCTTGAGCTTGACCACGGGGCCGCCGATGTTGTACTTGCCCAGGTTGTCGCGGGTCGTGCCGGTGCCGACGATGCTTTCCTCGCTCTTGGTCAGCAGCGTGGCTTCCCAGCCCGGGGTCAGCGTGCCGAACTCGGTGCGCAGGCGTGCGCGGGCGCTGAAGTCGAAGCCCGCCGTGCGCAGCTTGCCCACGTTCTCCCAGGACGCGCGGATGTAGTTCAGGTAGCCGGTGGCCGGATCGACGACCAGGCGGTCGTTGAAGATCGAGGTGCTGGTGAAGGTGCCCGGCACGCGGTGCTTCTCCCAGTCGCGCATGATGTCGTCACCCGACAGGAAGCGCAGGCCGTTGGTGATCTTCATGTCGAAGTAGTCCACGCTCAGCGTGGTGTCCTTGATCATTTCGAACACCAGGCCGAGGTTGAAGGTCTTCGACTTCTCCGGTTCCAGGTTGAGGTTGCTGTTGTTCTGCACCGTCAGCTGCGTGTTGCAGTAGTTGGTGTTGGGGAACGCCGCGCAACCCCGGATGCGGTCGTAGTTGGGGTCGGTGAAGTTGCCGCCCGAGTTCGTGAACGCCGACGGGGCGAACAGGTTGTCCAGGGCCGGGGCGCGGAAGCCCTTGCCGGCGGAGGCACGGAACAGCAGGCCGGTCATCGGGGTGAACTTCACCGACAGCTTGGGGCTGGTGGCCGACAGGTTGGGCGTGTCGAACGAACCGTCGCGCGAGCCGCCGCTGGTCCGCGCGTACTTGTCGTAGCGGACGGCGGCGTTGATTTCCAGGCTCTTGAGCACGGGGAAGTTGGCTTCGCCGAACACGCCGCCGACGTCGCGCTCAGCCTGCACGCGGCCGGCCGTGCCGGAGCCGCCCACTACGTCGCCGGAGCCGGCCAGTTCCGAATAGCCGTCGAGGTACTTCTCCTTGCGGACCTCGCCGCCGAAGGCCACGCCCAGGTTGCCGTAGCCCACGTTGAACAGCTCACGCGACAGCGTCAGGTCGACGCCGGTGTTGCTGGTCTTGGACTTGCGGTTGTTGCCGGAGAGCTCGGCGCTCTTGAGCTGCGCCAGGCCGGCGGCGTCGTTCGGACCCCAGGGGTTGATCAGGCCGGTCTTGAGGGCCGCGACCAGGCGGGTGTCGGAGTAGTTGCCGCTGAGGAAGTCGTCGCTCGCCTTGCCCTCGGCATAGACGAACGCGCCCTTGTAGTCGAAGCCCGCGAGCGTGCCCTCGGCACCCAGCACGGTGCGGGTGACCTGGTTGGTCACCTGCGTGCGGCGCTGTCCGCCGTCGACCATGCGCCATGCCAGGACCAGGTCGCCGCGGTAGCCCGGCGCCACCGCGTCGACCGCGGCGGTCGGGTAGTACTTGCCGCCGCCCGGGTACACGTAGTCGTCCTTGCCGGTCGTGGTCGAGGGCGTCTGCGACGAGCCCAGGATGATCTCGTTGCGGCTGTAGGAGACTTCGGCGAACAGGGTGTTGGCGTCGTTGACCGCGAAGGTGCCCTTCAGCAAGGCGCCATAGCGATCGGATTCGGGCACCAGGTCGATGTAGTGCGTGTAGTCGTAGCGGCAGTTGGCCGAGCCGGCGTACGAGTCAGGCGGGCGGCAGTTCGGGAAACCGGCGCCGCCCGGCACGTACTGGCCGGTCGTGGCCAGGAAGGTATTGGCCGGGAAGGTGTTGCCGGAGTCCTTCACCACGCCCAGGTCGGGCCGGTTGCCGGTGGAAGCGTACGAGCGGTCCGCGGCGCGGATCGGGTCGTACTTCTGATAGTTGAAGGTGCCCAGCAGGTTCCACTTGTCCTTGGACAGGTCGCCCACGCCGCCGCCGGCGGACACCGAGAACACGTCGCCCACCGTCTTGGGCATCTCCAAGCCGACCGACAGGTCGAAGCCCTGGAAGTCCTTGCGGGTGATGAAGTTCATGACGCCGCCGATGGCGTCCGAGCCGTAGGTCGCCGAGGCGCCATCGCGCAGCACTTCGATGCGCTCGATCGCGGCCAGCGGGATCGCGTTCAGGTCGACGCCCTGGCCGGAGAACGGATACACCGGGAGGCGGCGGCCGTTCAGCAGGACCAGCGTGCGAGCGCGGCCCAGGCCGCGCAGCGAGGCGCCGACCTGGCCATTGGCGGAACCGTCGCCGATCGACTGGCCCAGCGCCAGGCCGCCGCCGTTGTTGTAGCTCAGGCGGTCGACCAGTTCCTGGACGTTGGAGGCGCCGGACTTGTTGATGGAGTCGCGGCTGATGACGCTGACCGGCAGCGAGGTCTCGGCGTCGATGCGCTTGATCGACGAGCCAGTGATCTCGACGCGATCGAGCTGGGTGTTCTGCGCGGCGACGGGCAATGCCGCGGCGCCGAGCGCCAGCAGCGCGGCGAGGTTGATGCTCTTGCGTTTGAACATGAAGACTCCTTAACCAGAAACACAGGTTGTTGTGTCGCCGGGAACACGGGCGGCCGCGATGTCGGCCTGGACCCTCCGAGCGGTGTTCCCGGCGCAGGGCCGGGCCAGTTTCTTTTCCGGTTTGAAAAGGGATCCCCCGTGTTCACCCTATGAAATACAGCGCAAGGCGCTTTACAGAAGGAAATCGCGGGTAAACCCCCAAGGGCGAGCCGCGAGCGGCGTTGCTGCCGCGCTACGCGCGAATGACGCACCGCGCAAGGCTTTTACAGCTGTAAAAGCAAGTAATACGCACCACAAGTGCGCAATACGCTCCAGAACTTTGTCATCCATCGCCCAAATGCGCTGATGTGTCGCCCTTTTGGGCGATCACCCCGTGTCATTCGTCCTGGTGATTCCCGCGACGAGGCACTGCAATCGACCCGTTGCACCAAGCGAGTGCGGGCAAGCGCTCCAGATTGTTTCGGGGAAGAAAAAGGACCGCGCATGGCGGTCCTGGCAACGAATGATCAGCCGGCTTGAACCGGGGTCAGGCCAGTGCCGGCCGTTCGACACGGGGCACGGCGGCGAGCAGGGTACGGGTGTAGTGCTCCCGCGGCGCGCCAAGGACGGCCTCGCAGTCGCCCGACTCGACGATCCGGCCGGCCTGCATCACCGCGACCTTGTCGGCGATGTATTCGACGACGCCGATGTTGTGGGTGATGAACAGGTAGGACAGGCCCCGGCTGCGTTGGAGTTCGCGCAACAGGTTCAGGATCTGCGCCTGGACCGAGACGTCGAGGGCGGAGGTCGGTTCGTCGCAGACGATCAGGCGCGGCTCGACGGCCAGCGCGCGGGCGATGGCGATGCGTTGGCGCTGGCCGCCGGAGAACTCGTGGGGGAAGCGGGCGAGCGCGTCGCGGCGCAGCCCGACCTGGTCGAGCAGGTCGTGGAGCATGGCCAGCCGCGAGTTCGCGTCGAGTTCGGGGCGAAGGGCGAGCAGGCCTTCCTCGAGCACTTCCTGGACACGCAGGCGCGGATTGAGCGAGGCGAACGGGTCCTGGAAGATGATCTGGACCTGTCGCCGCGCTTCGCGCAGCGCGGCGCCCTCCAGGTGGAACAGGTCGACCGGTGCGCTGCGCTGCCCGGATGGCGCGGAGGCGCCGTCCGGATGGAGCAAGGCCTGACCCTCGATGACGGCCACGCGGCGCAGCAGTTGGACGATGGCTTTGCCGGAGGTGGTCTTCCCGCAGCCGGACTCGCCGACCAGGGCCAGGGTGCGTCCGGCCTCGATCGAGAACGACACCCCGCCCACCGCATCGAACCAGTGCTTCGTGCCGCCGAAGAGACCGCGCCCCAACGGATAGCGCACCTTCAGGTTCTTGACCTGGAGCAGCATCGGTCGCGTCTGCTCGACGCTGGCGATCTGCTCGACGCCCGCGATCTGCTCGAAGCCGGCGGCACCGGTGCCCCTCGAAGCGAACCCTGAGCGGAGCGAAGACTGTGAGCGCAGAGGGGCACCGGTGCTGCCGGCGTTCTGGGTCATCGCCGCCGTTTCCCTGGGATCCGAGTAGAGCAGGCACCGCACCTCATGCGCCCCGTTCCCCCCTTCCAGGGTGGCGAGCGCCGGTGGATTCGACGCGCAATGGGACATGGCCCGATCGCAGCGGGGTGCGAAGCGGCAGCCGTCGAAGGTCAGCCAGAGCGGTGGCACGGTGCCTGGGATGGCGGCGAGCGGTTCACCGCGTCGCTGTGCGTCGGGCAGTGCGCGAAGCAGCAGTCTGGCGTAGGGATGGCGGGGGTTGGCGAAGAACTCCGAGGCTGGCGCGACCTCGACGATCTGTCCGGCGTACATGAGGGCCACCTGGTGGGCCATGCCGGACACGACGCCCAGGTCGTGGGTGATGAGCAGCAGGCCGAGGCCGCGTTCGCGCTGCAGGTCTTTCAGCAGCTCGAGGATCTGTGCCTGGATGGTCACGTCCAGGGCGGTGGTCGGTTCGTCGGCGATCAGGAAGTCGGGTTCCGCCGCCAGCGTCATGGCGATCATGATGCGCTGCTTCTGTCCGCCGGACAGCCGGAACGGGTACTCGTCGATGCGGCGTTCGGGGTCGGGGATGCCGACGCGGCGCAGCCAGTCGACGGCCTTCGCGCGTGCCGCCGTGCCGCGCAGCGGCGTGTGCGCCTCGATCGCCTCGACGATCTGGTCGCCGACCTTCATCACCGGGTTCAGGCTGGTGCCGGGTTCCTGGAAGATCATGCCGATGCGTCCGCCGCGCACCTCGCGCATGCGGGCTTCGCTCAGGTCGAACAGGTCCTGGCCGTCGAGTTCGAGGCGGCCGCCGGCGATGCGGCCGTTGTCGGGCAGCAGCCGCATCAGTGCCAGCGCCGTCATGCTCTTGCCGCAACCGGACTCGCCCACCAGCGCGAAGGTCTGGCCGTGCGCGAGCGCCAGTCGCATGCCGTCGATGGCGCGCACCAGGCCCGCGTCGGCGTCCAGGTGGACGTGGAGGTCGTCGATCTTCAGCATGGCGAGGTCCTCAGGCCACCTTGGCGGCGTCGGCCGCCTTGTTCTTCTTGAGCGAAAGAATCTGCGGCCGCAGCTTGCGGGCGCGCGGGTCGAAGGCGTCGCGCACGCCGTCGGCGAACAGGTTGGCCGCCAGCACCAGGCTCACCATGAAGCCGAAGGCGGCCACGAAGCTCCACCACACGACCGGGTCGCGGCTCATCTCCGAACGCGCCAGGTTGATCATGCCGCCGAAGCTGTTCATGCCGGGATCGACGCCGACGCCGACATAGGTCAGCACCGCCTCGTAGAGGATCAGGTCGGAGAAGTTGAGCACCAGCGAGATCAGCACCAGGTGCATCACGTTGGGCACGATGTGGCGGACCATGATCGTCGTGTCGCGCACGCCGAAGGCGGTCGCGGCCTGGACGAAGTCGGCTTCGCGCAGCTTGAGCGTCTCGCCGCGCACCAGGCGGCACAGCGTGGCCCAGCCGGTCACGCCCAGGATCACGCAGAGCAGGAAGATCTTGAGGTCGGCGCGTTCGGCGCCGGTCTCGAAGGCTTCCGGATGCTTGTCCAGGAAGACCTGCACCATCAGCACGCAGGCGGCGATCAGCAGCACGTTGGGCACCGAGGTCAGCACCGTGTAGAAGTACTGGATGGCTTCGTCGACCCAGCCCTTGAGGTAGCCGGCGAGGATGCCCAGCACCAGCGCGAAGGGCAGCGTGGCCAGCGTCGACAGCGCGCCGATGACGAAGGCGGTGCGGATGCTCTTGAGCGCCTGGTAGAGCACGTCGTTGCCGGTCTGGTCGGTGCCGAACACGTGGTAGTGGCCCATGAGCGCGATCACCGGTCCGGCCAGCAGCGCGATCACGGCCAGCGTCCCCAGCGCCGCGCGCCACGGGTAATGGGTGCGGTCGGCCAGCAGGTCCTGGAGGCCGCGTCCCAGGCCGCCGTGATGCGGGGCGAGCAGCGCCGCCATCGCCAGCGCGATCAGCGCCGCGGCGAGCGCGCCGCAGGCCAGGCCGGCCAGCGCGCGTCGCGCTAGGTCGCCGTGCCAGTCGCGCGCGGGATCCTGGAGGTGCGCGCCGCCGAAGGCCAGGCGCGGGAACTCGCGCACGACCTCGCTGCCGTGCGCCACGCTGTCGAGCGTGAAGCCCTGGTAGGCGAGCGGCGCGGAGTAACTCGTCTCGCGCATCTCGAGCTGCCGCGCGAGCACCAGGTCCAGCACCGACTCCGTGCGGGTCTCGTAGAACTGCTGCCCGGCGGGACTGTCGGCGAGCGCGCGCCGGAAGTGCAGGCTGTCCAGCGCGGTCACGCCGAGGAACAGCACCAGCACCACGCCGGCGCTCAACGCGGCGGGGTCGCGCAGCACGCGCTGCCAGTTGGCGCGCAGATGCGGGCGGCGGATCAGGCGCGCGATGTAGAGGACCAGCGCCGCGAACATCGCCCACAGCGCCGCGTCGGTCCAGAGGAAAACGACCTTGAATCCCATGTCGAGTCTTGTCTCGCTGTCTTGTGACGAGGCGCGCGGTCGCGCGTCAGGTGAGCCGCACGCGCGGATCGACCCAGGTGTAGATCACGTCGATCAGCGCGTTGCTCGCGATGTAGAGCAGCGCGCCCAGGAACACCATGGTGCGCACGATGGCGAAGTCCTGGCCGGTGATCGCCTCGATGACGAAGGCGCCCAGGCCGGGGATACCGAAGAAGCTCTCGAACACCAGGCTGCCCAGGAACACGTAGGGCAGGTAGGCGCCGGCGCTGGTGATGATGGGGATCAGCGCGTTGCGCAGCACGTGGCGCATCAGCACGACGGGCTCGGACAGCCCCTTGGCGCGGGCGGTGCGGACGTAGTCCTTGCCGACCTCCTCGAGCAGCATGGCGCGGTACAGCCGCGCCTCGCCGCCCAGCCGCGACAGCAGCGACAGCGCGATCGGCAGCGCCAGGAACTTGATCGCGTCCAGGCCCGGCTCGTAGCCGTTGATCGGCACCAGCCGCAGGATGCGCGAGAAGAAGAACTGCCCCACGATGATGTAGAACAGGCTGGAGATCGACAGCATCAGCACGCACAGCACGACGCCCCAGAAGTCGATGCGCGAGTTGCGGAAGAAGGTGAGCAGCAGCGCGAAGGCCACGCTGATGATCAGCTGCAGCACGAAGATCGGCACCGCCAGCTGCAGGCTCACGCCCATGCGGGTCTTGATCTCGTGGCCGATGTCGACGGCCTGGCGCGCGTCGGAGCGGCCGAATTCCAGCAGCATCAGCGAGACCGAGCGTTCCCAGAACACGGTGTGCGTGACGCGTTCGGCGCCTTGCTTTTCGGCGTCCCAGTAGAGCGGCTTGTCGTAGCCGCGCTCGGCCTTCCACTTGTCGATCTGTTCCTGCGTGACGCGCTTGCCGCCGATGTTCAACCGGGCCATGTCGTCCGGGGTGTTGACGGTGAAGAACAGGAAGAAGGTCAGCAGGTTGACGCCGATGAGGACGGCCAGCCCGTAGGCGAGCCGGCGAGTCAGGTACTTGAACATCAGTCGGCTCCCCGCGGCGCGGCGGAAGGGGCGGCGGCCGGCGCGCGCGTGCCGCGGGCGGTGGCGGTCTCGCGCGCCTGGAAGCTGCGGCGGGTCATCCAGACGATCGCGACGCCGCCGACGACCAGCACCAGCAGCGGCCACCAGACCGGCCGGTTCCACTCACCCTGCAGCTGCACGCGTCGCGCCGGATCGAGCCGGTAGTAGCGGACGGGATCGCGGATCACGATGCTGGGCTTGCCGTTGTGGACCCAGCTCTGGGAGGCCTGGCCGGCCCAGGCCCAGTAACCGAAGGCCCAGGGCGCGTCCTGCTGCGTGATCTGCACCAGGCGGTCGACGACCCGCTGCTTCTCGTCGCCGTCGTCCAGCACCTGCAGCTGCTTGAAGAGCCGGTCGAACTCGGCGTTCTCGTAGTTGGCCGCGTTCTCGCCCTCGTGCAGCGACTTGCTGTTGGGCCCGTACAGCAGGAACAGGAAGTTCTCCGCGTCCGGATAGTCCGCGAGCCAGCCCCACCAGAACACCTGGTGCTTGCCTTGATGCAGCTTTTCCTGGAACTGGTTGTAGTCGGTGGCCCGCACGTCGAGCTGCACGCCGAGCTTGGCGAACTGCTTGATCAGCCAGTCGTTCTCGGCCTTCACCTCGGGCGTGACGACCCGCATGAAGTCGTAGTTGAGCACCAGCGGCTGCCCCGTGGTCGCATCGCGGCCGTCGGGATACCCGGCCTCGGCAAGCAGCTGCTTCGCATCCTCGATCGAGCGGCGCTCGACCTTGCCGGCGACGAGCCGGTGCGTGACCGGATTGAAGAATCCGGGCTGCGCCTCGCGCGAGCCGAACACGCCCGGCGGCACCGGTCCGAAGGCGGTCACGCCGCCGCGGTTCTTGAAGATGCGGCCGTAGCCCTCCTCCCAGTCGATCGCGATCGACAGCGCCTGCCGCAGCTTGCGGTGGCGCGCATCTTCCTCCGGCGTCTTCCCCTTGCCGATCACCGGATCGAGCATGTTGAAGCCGAGGTACCAGTTGTTCGGATCGGTCGTGCGCGGGAAGGCGAAGCCTCGCTGCCTGAAGAAGGCCTCGGTCTGCGCCGAGTCGCTCGCGTCGGCGAAGAACTCCACGCCCCAGTCCGCGCGCTCGAGGTCGGGCAGGTCCAGGTAGCCCTGCTTGAACATCTCCTTGCGCGGCACGCGTTCCTTGATCAGCGTGGCGACGATCCTGTCGATGAAGGGCATGGGCTTGCCGCAGTCGGCCAGGCGGCCGGCGGGCCCGTCGTCGGGCATGCCCTCGCAGGGATAGAGGTCGTCCTTGCGGTAGTTCGGGTTGCGCGACATCACGTGACGGCGGTCCTGCTGGTACTCCGTCATCATGTAGGGGCCGGTCCCCACCGGCCACTGGTTCCAGGACAGGCCGTGTTCCGCCATGCCGGGCTGGGCGTAGAACAGGTCCACCTCCCACGGCACCGGCGCCAGGAAGGTCGTCGACATCCAGTACGACCACTGCGGGTACTTGCCCTTGATGCGCACGCGCAGCAGGTGCTTGTCCACGGCTTCCGCGCCGGCCAGCGGCCACCGGCGGAAGTCGAGGAAGGGCTTGTCGGGCGAGCTCTCGGGCAGGCCCTTCAGCAGCTTGGCGTTCTCCTCGCGGATCAGCGCGCCGTAGTCCTTCAGGCCGAGCACGTGCTCGGAGAACAGGCCGTAGATCGGCGCCTCGATGCGCGTGGTGGCGTGACGCTTGAGCGCGTAGACGAAGTCGCCGGCTTCGAGTTCGCGGGTCCCCTGGTGCTCGAACTGCCACGGCGAGCGCTTGTCGCCGAGATCCTTGGCGCTCAGGTGGTGGTAGAGGTACTGCCCCTGCGCGTCCTTCGCGAAGGCCGGGCTGGGCGCGTAGCGGACGCCCTCGCGGATGGGCACGTCGTACACGCTCTGCGCGATCTGCTCGACCGGCGCGTCGTCGGGCAGGCGCCGCCCCTGCGCATCGAGGTAGTAAGGCTTGACGACGGCGGCCGCGGCGCGCGGGATCAGTTCGTAGGGCCGCTTCAGGAAGTGGTAGCCGTAGAGCGGCTCCATGATCTGGTAGGCATAGACCGACTCCGGCGCGGTGTAGGACGCGGTCGGGTCGAGGTAGCGCGGCGAGCGCTCGTCGAAGGACAGGTAGAGCGTGTTGTCCTTGGCCGCGCCTGCCGGATACGGGCTGTTGTTGCAGGCGCTCAGCAGGCCCGCCACCAGCAGGCCGCCGAGGACGGCCATCACCGCCGACGGGCGGCGCCCCCGCGCGCGCCGGGCCCACGTCCCGCGCCAGCCCTCAGCCGCGTGCAGCGACGCGTTCCACAGCCCCGACGACATCGTCATCCTTCCCAAAAGCAAACGCCGCATCCTGCGGATGCGGCATTGCCAGATTGTTGCCAAGGCCGGGCCGCTCAGGGCGGCCGGCCGATGCCGGGGCGGATCATAGCGGCCCGGTTCGCGGGACGCCCGTGACGTCGGTCAGTGGCCGTGGTGATCGTGGTCGTGGCCGTGGTCGTGGCCGTCATGCGCGGGATCGTGGCCAGGGTGATCATGGTGGTCGTGGCCATGGCCCACATGGCCCCAGGCGACGATGACGTCGCGTCCCTCGACCATCATCTCGGCCTTCGCGCCGACCGGCAGGCAGACCTTGGTCGGCACATGGCCGAACGGCAGGCCGGTGAGGAGGGGCACCTTGACGCGCTCGCGCAGCGCCTGGACGCAGGCCTTCATCGAATAGCCGCGATCCAGCGGCGACTTCTTCCAGCCGCTGAAGCTGCCCAGCAGCACCGCCTTCTGCGCGTCCAGCACGCCCGCCTGCCACAGCTGCAGCAGCATGCGCTCGACGCGGTACGGATGCTCGTTGACGTCCTCGAGGAACAGGATCCCGCCCTTGAGCTTCGGGAAGTGCGGCGTGCCCAGCAGCGAGCACAGCACCGTCAGGTTGCCGCCCCACAGCGTGCCGCGCGCCTCGACGCCGTCCAGGCCGGCCTCGGTGCGGAAGCCGATCGCCTCGAGCGAACCGTCCATCGCCTCGAGGAAGCAGTCGCGGGTGATCTCGTCGACGCCGCCGTCGGTCTCGGCGCGGCCGAAGTCGTCGCAGGCGATCGGTCCGGCCCAGCTCGTCTGCTTCGTGTGGGCGAGCAGTCCCAGCTGCAACGCGGTCAGGTCGCTGAGGCCCACCCAGCGCGTGCCGCGCTCGACACTGCGCGCCATCAGCGGCCAGTCGATGCGGTCGAGCAGGCGCGTCAGGCCGTAGCCGCCGCGCGTGGCCAGCGCGACCGACGGCGCGGCCTCAGCCACGCGGTGCAGCGCGGCCAGCCGCGTGTCGTCGTCGCCGGCGAAGCGCTGGTGCTTCGCGAGCGCCGCGTCGTCGATCGTCACGTCGAAGCCGAGCGTCGACAGCCGTTTCGCCGCGCGCTTGAGCGGCTGGGCCTGCGCCAGGACGCCGGACGGGGTGTAGAGGATCAGGGAACTCATCGCTGCGGGTCCTGGGGAGGATCGGAATTCAGGGACAGGTACTGCGCCTCGCCGACCGGGATCTCGGGGAACTCCTGGACCTCGGGCAGCGCCGACAGCGTGTCGAGCGCGCCGGCGTCGAGGTCCGCGCCCATGCTTCCCGCGTCGGCGTCGGCGGCGGCGCGGCGCCGGGACTCGCGCAATTGACGCGCGGCCTCGCGGCGCTCGGCGAAGAACTCGCGCAGCAAGCGGGACGACGCGTCGGCCAGCACGCCGCCGTGCAGCGCGGTGTGGTGGTTGAGCTGCTTCTGCCCGAACAGGTCCAGCACCGAGCCGGCCACGCCGGTCTTCGGATCGGGCGCGGCGAAGACCACGCGCTTGAGCCGCGCATGCATCATCGCCATCGCGCACATCGCGCAGGGTTCGAGCGTCACGTAGAGCTCGCATTCCGGCAGCCGGTAGTTGCCGAGCAGTTGCGCGGCGTGGCGCAGCGCGACGATCTCGGCGTGAGCGGTGGGATCGTGCGTCGTGATCGGACGGTTGTAGCCGGTGGCGATCACCTGGCCGCCGCGCATGATGACGGCGCCCACGGGCACCTCGCCGACGAGCCAGGCGTTCTGGGCCTGGTCGAGGGCGAGCCGCATCGCGTATTCGTCCGCGGGGTCGGCGGGGTCGGCGGAGTCGGCGGGGAGGATCGGGGGGGACTCGGTGGTCATGGCGGCGCTCGCGCGGCAGTGTAGCCGCCGGCGCTATGCTGCCGGCCCATGCAACAGGAGTCCCCCGGTCACCAGGACGATCTCTTCGGCGAGCTGCTGCCGACGGAGCCGGCCTCGCCGCCGCCGCGAACCGCTGCGCGCAAGGTGAGCGGGAAACGCAGCGACGGCGGCGACGGCGGCGATAACGAGGCCGGCGACAACGACAACGACGATGACGGCATCGGCACCGACGTCAACGCGCGGACCGCGGCCGCTCCCAAGCGGCGTCGCGCCGGCGTCCAACCACAGCCGCCGGACGAGGACCAGCTCGCCCTCGCGGCCGCGCTGTCGCCGAGGATCCGGCTCGGCACCTCGTCCTGGAGCTACCCGGGCTGGCAAGGCATCGTGTGGGAAGGCCGCCACGGCGAGTCCAATCTCTCCCGCAACGGCCTGACGGCCTACGCGCAGCAGCCGCTGCATCGCGCGGTCAGCATCGACCGCGGCTTCTATCAATCGCTGGCGGCCAGCCAGTACGAGCGCTACGCACAGCAGGTCCCCGAGGACTTCCGCTTCACGGTCAAGGCGCCCAGCGTCATCACCGACGCGCAGGTGCGGACCGAGGACGGCCGGGGCCGGCAGGCCAACACCGCCTTCCTCGACCCGCGACTGGCGGTGCAGGAGTTCCTCGAGCCGGCCATGGCCGGCCTGGGCGCGCGCAGCGGCGCGCTGGTGTTCCAGCTCAGCCCGCTACCGCTGGCGATGCTGGGCCGCATGGGGGAACAGCTCGACCGGCTGCACGCGATGCTGGCCGCCCTGCCCTCGCTGCGCGACGTGGCGCCGGAAGCGGTCGTCGCCGTCGAGGTCCGCGATCCGGAATGGCTGACGCCGGACTTCGTCGCGGTGCTCAAGGACACCGGCGCGCGCTACTGCCTCGGCCTGCATCCGAAGCTGCCGCCCCTCCAGGAGCAACTGCCGCTGCTGCGCGCGATGTGGCCGGGGCCTCTGGTCTGCCGCTGGAACCTGCACCGGATCCACGGGCCGTTCGGCTACGAGGACGCGGAGAAGAAGTACGGCGAGTACGCCGAGATGATGGATCCCGACCCGGAGACCCGCGCGGTGCTGGCGAAGGTGATCCGCGCGACGGCCGAGGCCGGCCATCCGGCCTACGTGACGATCTCGAACCACGCCGAGGGATCGGCGCCGCTGAGCCTGCGGGCGCTGGCGCGGGAGATCGTCACGCCGGGCGCCCAGGCACCCGCGACGGGCTGACGCGGCTCACGCGAGGTCGATCTCGATGATCTCGCACAGCACGCCGGGCGCGAGGTCCTGCGTGTTGTGCAGCTCCGAGTGGGCCCGCAGCTCATCCACCAACGGCCGGCGCGGCACTTCCGTGGGCGCGCCGTTCCTGCCGCCGTGCTTGCCCGCCATCGTCGACATCACGGTCTTGAGGCGCCCCGGTTTCGCCGCGCCGCCGCGCTTGCTGAAGCGGTTCCACATCGCCTTGGGCGTCGCGTTCAGGCTGCCGTGGTGCCCGACCTTGTAGACGTCGACGTCGTCCAGCAGCGCCGCCATGTCCGACTGCAGCGCATAGCTCCAGTTCTCCAGCTGCGCGTCGCCGGGGAACAGCAGCTTCTTGCCGCCCGCCTCGAACAGCAGGATGAGGCTGGTGTTGTTCATCGCGTCGTCCAGCGCGGTGACGATGCCGAGCAGTTGGTCGGCTTCCGCGTTGTCGACCCGCTCGGCGACCCAGCGCATCTCGGTCGGCAGCCGCGACTCCCGGAACCAGTCGTCCTTCGTCAACTGCGGGAACAGCAGGCTGTGCGACTGCTCCGCCGCCGAGCCGTCCGCGCCGAGCGCCACCAGCGGGCTGGCGCGCAGCCAGTAGTCGCTGGAGGTCTTGGCATACCGCTTGATCGACGCCGACTGGCGCAGGGTCGGCGGCCCCAGCACATGGACCTTGACGTTGGGCAGGATGGCGGAGAGGTCGAGCTTGCAACCGTGGAACAGGTAGAGGTTGCGCGACTTCGCGCCGGCCATGGTCATCAGGTTCTCGACGGCGGACAGATTCTTGACGTTGTCCTCGCCGAGGAAGCGCAGACGCTCGGCGAAGGGCCAGCGGGCGTCGAAGCCCTTCTCCCGGTCCAGCCGCAGGACCGCCGACTCGGCGATCGCATGCATGCTGTCCAGCGAGGCGACGCGCTGGTGGAACTGCTGCTTCGCCGCCCGGGCCTCCTTCGGCGTCGCGGGCCCCACCCAGTCCTCGGGCGCGTCGGGCGCCTCGGTCCAGGGCTGGAGGACGCGGTCGGGCTTCAACGCGCGGATCACGTCGCCGGGGCCCTGCCCGTCCGGCGAGGTCGCGAAGCCGCTGATGTGGTCGGCGTGCCGGTGCGTGGCGACGACGATGTCGAGCTTGCCGCCGCATCGCTGGGCGATGTCGTCGGCCACGCGCTTCATGCTGGCCTCCGCGTCCTTCTTGGGCATGCCGGTGCTGCCGAAGTCGATCAGCAGGTGACGGGCGCTGCGGTCGCTGTAGTCGAAGCGCAGGAGGAAGCAGTCGCCGAATCCGACCTGGTACGCGTGCAGCGTCGCCTTCACCGGACGCGGCTTCCTGGAGCGGGTCGTGGTGGCCATGAGTTCAGTCCTCCATGCGCGACAGATGCAGGCTGGCGAAGCGCAGCCGCGCCTCGTCCCGCGGCAGGCGCAGTTGTCCGGTGTCGCGCAGGTACTCGAGGCGTCGGCGCTGCCGGTCGCCGTCGAGCAGGCGGTTGCGGATGTGGTACTTGACGCGGCCGTACTGGTCGAACACGACCACGCCGCCGCCGTACAGGTCGGCGCGCGTCTGCGTCGTGAAGCCCTCGGGCAGCGGGTCCATGCCGCACAGCGTCTTGGACTTCAGCTCCGATCCGAAGAAGTGCCCGATCTGGACATACTGGCAGATCGCCTCGCGGAACGGCATGCCGTCCGGATCGACGCGCAGGGCCACGTCGATCGATTCGATCTCGGTGTAGCCGCGTTCGGTGATGCCCAACGCGTCGCGGTTCTCCCACAGGAAGCGGAAGCATTCGTCGGCATCGCGGGTCAGCGTCTCGGCGTTGCTGCGCGAATACCTCAGCGACTCCGGCTCCACGAAGCGCGGCCAGCAGCCTTCGGCGTCCGTCTCGCCGGGCGGCGGGACGATGCCGTAGGCCTCGCAGGAGCGCCGGATGCGGACGCGATAACCGAAGCGGCCATCGTCGGGCACCAGCTCGCGGTCGGCCGTGAGCAGCCCCGCCACGAACTGGCCGAAATCAAGGTCGGTCGGCGGGCAGTAGTCGATCGCCCGGATCGCCATCTGCAGCAGCTGCGCGGCGACCTTGGCGCCTTCCTCGATCACCGACGTCAGGTTGTACTTGCCGCCCTTGAAGGTGCCGAGCTGCTGGATGCGCTCGGTCCAGAGCTCGATGAAGGCGTGCATCAGCGCGGCGACCAGCACCTCGCCCCGCCGGTGCGGCTCCTCCATCTCAACCGACTGGAGCAGCGTCGGATCCGGCTCGATCTCGACCGACTGGCGCAGCGCGCCCCGCCCGCCGTCGGCGGCGGCGCCGATCTCGGCGCCGATGCCCAGCAGGATGGAGCGCCGGATGGCCGCGCTCGTCACCCGATCGGCGGCGATCAGCGCCATCGGCTCGCCGGGACCAGGCGGCTTGTCCGTGACGCCCAGCCCCGCCGCGACCACCTCCGGCAGCGAGAACACCGAGAGAAGGGCCACGATGTCGGCGAAGCCCTCGTGGAAGGCGGCCTGGTCGGGCCCGGACGGCTCGGTGTAGCGCGTGCGCAGGCCGTCGAGGATGGCATGGGTCGTCTCATGCGCGATCACGTCGTGGCTGAGCGAGGTGAACACCGGCTGCTGCCGGTCGTCCAGGAAGTAGCCGAACATCAGCGCCCGGTCGGGCTCGGAATAGAAGGCGTTGGCCAGCGCGAAGGCATGCGGCGCGATGTGCAGCTGATGGCCGCCGAAGGACCAGCTGACGCGGCGCCCGAGCGCGCGCTCGAACAGCCCGAGGGTGCGCATCGCGATGGCGTAGCAGTTCTGCGCATGGAAGTTGGGATCGGCCAGCAGCCGGGCCTGGTAGGCCGGGTCCAGCAGCGACTCGCCGGCGCGTGGCTCGAACGGATCCAGCAGCAGGTCGCCGGCCTGGTAGACGCGCCGGTTGGCATAGGCGCGGCGTTCGGTGGCGTTGTAGTCGACCACCTTGATCCGGTAGCCGGTCGGGCCGAAGGCCAGCAGCTCGGCGGGGACGTCGACCTGCGCGAACACCATCGGCCCCTCGAGGCCCAGGCGCAGTCCGGGATCCTTGGCGACGACGGTGAGCTTGCGGACGGATTGCTGCACGGCCATGGAAAAGACCTCCCGGGAATGGTGACGCGGGGACTCTATGCGCTGTCCCGCATGCGCGCATTCTCAGCGTTGGTTAGATGCGAATGGCGTCGCCCGTCGCGTCGCCCGTCGCGTCGTTCGTCGCGGCGAGCGGCCAGGCGCCGAGCCTGACGTGGCGGGACTGCCCCTGCAGGCTGTCCAGCAGCAGGAACTCGGTCGCGGTCCAGCCGGGCACGAGGAAAGGCTGCGGCGCCACCGGGTGATCGTCGTAGAACAGCGTCAGGTGCGGCGTGAAGTGCGGGTCGGTCCGCAGGCCGTTCGCCCGCAGCCGTTCGCCCAGCGCCGTCCTCAGCGTCCGCACGGCATCGAGGCCCGCGCCGCCGCTCAGCACCAGCGGCAGGTTGCGCCGCTTGCGGGTGAAGCTCAGGAGCTGGTCGAAGTCGGCGCGGACCGGGTCGTGCCGCAGCGACGCGGCGGCGGCCTCCGCCCTTTGTCGCACCTCCGCCATCGTCCCGGCCTCCTCGGTCTGGTCGTCGTACCAGCCCAGGTGATGCAAGGTCACGTGCAGACGGTCGGTGCGGGGCAGTTGCGCCTTCATCCGGAATCGCCGGGCGAGCTCGTCGGACACCGCGCTCAAGCGCGCCGCGGTGACCGGGTCAGGGCGCAGGCAGAAGAAGAGCGCATGGACAGTCATGGCGCGGTCACGACACGATGCACGACACGATGTGCGCGCGGTCACGGCGTCGTGACGATGTCGTCACGACGCACTCACTGCGCATCCGAGGCGCGTTGTTCACCCTGCTTCATCAGGTCCTGGACCTGCTGGCCGACCGCCTCGGGCTGCGGCAGCGCCGAGGACGAGGCGGAAGCCGAGGGCCCGGCGGACGCGGGCGGCTTCATGGTCTGCAACTGCTTCTTCGCGGTCAGCATCACGATGGTGAGCACGATGACGAGGCCGAGGATGGTCAGGGCGCTGCGCATGCGGAGGACTCCAGGGTGGGAATGGGCATGCGGCGAAGCATAGCCACACGCGACACGGATGCGCGGCCCGCCTCGATCATCGAGGGCCCGGCGCGACGCCCGGTCGCAGACGCAGGATCTGCGGCGGACGCTCCTGCGCGTCGCGCCAGCGCGGCTCGAGCGCACGCCACGCCGGGGTGTTCCGGCAGGCGCTCCAGCGCAACGCCCAGTCGTCGGCGTCCGCGGCGCGGGTCATCCAGACGAAGACCTTCTCGCCTTCGCGCACGGGCAGGCGCGGGAAGGTATTGGGCGAGCGCTCCGGCACGAAGCTGCCGATGACGGGCAGGCCGGCGGCCTCGATCACGGGCGCGAGTTCGCGCTCGAAGAAGCGGGCGACATCGTCCTCGGGATCGGCGGGATCCTTCCACAGGTAGCAGAGCTGCACGACGACGAGCCCCGGCGGCGCATCGCGGCGGAAATCGCCGGCCTCGCGCGCGCCATCGAGGCGGGCGGGCCTCGGCGCCTCCTCCGGACTCCTGAGCAGCAGCACGTTGTCGTTGTCGACGAGCATCGGATTGGCCTCGTCGCGATGGGCCTGCCAGACCGGTCCGAAATAGAACGCGCCGAGCGCGCGCTCGCGCGACGCCATGTCGTCGAAGCCGCGGATCCAGACGAACCGGTCCGGATCGTCGAGGTCGGCGAACTGTCCGTACAGCCGCATGCCGACCGCCTCCTGCGACTCGACGAAGGCGGCGTCGAACAGCCGCATGAAGCGCTCGCGTTCGCCCTTGACGATCTTGTACTGGCGCAGTTCGTAGACGGGGTGGTGGTCGGACATGGGAGGCTCCCGGAGCGTGTCGAGGCAATCCGCCAATTCTGGAGAGAGGCCCTGACATGGCGTGTCAGCACGACCGTCGCAACCCTCGCGACGCTCACCGACGATGGCGTCGCTCGCTCGACCACACATGCCAGTGGGTCAACCACAGATATCCGGCGTCCATGGCGCGTTGCCCACCATTCAAAGCCATAGATTCGCGTGAACCCGAGGAGAAGAATCGTCCGCTCGTGTTCTCCCGAAGTCATTGGAGGCCAGGATGCCCTCGCCGATTGCAGAGATCTCCCCGCTCAACCAGATTGAGCTGCCACAGGCCATTCGCGACGAATTGAACTGGTCGCCCGGGCGACGGCTGCTGCTCATGCGCCGCAAGAACGGCATCTTCGTCTGCCCCGTGGTCACCTTAGACGAGGTCTGCGGCATCGCCGCCGGCGCCAACACGGAGGGCTATCGTGATCGCAACGACCGCTATTGAGGCTCAGGCCTCGATCCCCGGGCAGGTGGTGATCGACACCTCCGCCTGGATCGAGTACTTCACCAATTCCGATCTGGGTCGGCAGATCAAATCGATCCTGCCGCCGCTGGAGCGCTGCATCGTCCCGACCATCGTTCAGTTCGAACTCACCAAATGGGCGCTGCGCGAGTTGCATCCCGAAGAGCACGGCCACCTGGACGCTTCGATGGACACCTGCCCTGTGGACCGGCTGGATGTATCGACCGCGAGGCTTGCGGCCAGTGTCCATGCGACCTACAAGCTGGCGACTGCCGACGCCTTGATCTACGCCACGGCGCAGAAGTTCGGAGCCGACGTGATCACCTGCGATGCGCATTTCAAGGACCTTCCGGCGGTGAAGTTCTTTCCCAAGGGATCGAAGGCCGGCTCGTCACTGCCCGAACCCAGAACCCTCGTGCACTGGAAGCGATGGCTTCTCCCAGACCCGTTCAAGCGAGGTGTCCTATGTGCGTGAACAAAACTCATTTTGTCCTCGACACCACCGCGTGGATCGAGTGGGCGCGGTGCAGCGACCTGGGGCGACGTCCGGCCACGGACTTCCCCGAGATGGCTCGATGCATCGTACCGACGTATGTCCTCTGCGAACTGGCGACCTGGTCGCAGCAGGCCCTTCCGCCCGACGATCACGAGACCTTGATGGCAAGCATCGCCGCTTGCGAATCCGCGGAGCTGGATCTTGAGACCGTGCTGACGGCCGAAGACTTTCTCCTTGAACGTCCCGGTGTGCGCATGTCCGAGCAGATCGCATTCGCCACGGCCCGCCGCCGAGGCGTTCGGATGCTGACATGCAATCCGCTGCTGGAAGGCTGGCCTCAGGTCGTCTATCGGCAGCCGAATCAGGCATCCATCGTCCAATCCTGATCTGGAGTACTCATGCCAGGACCCATCATCACCATTTCGCCCGACCATCACATCGATCTGCCAGCGGACGTTCGCGAGTCCATCAACTGGCAGCCCGGCCAGGAATTGATGGTCATCCGACGAGGGCTGGGCATCTTCCTCTGCCCGGTACTGACGGCCGAAGACGTCCTCGGCATGTGTCCCGGCGGCTCAAGCGAGGATTATCGCGAGATCGTCGGGCGCCATTGAAAGACAAAAGATCGAACCGCATCGGCGTTCTAGCGACAGCCGATGACCATAGAGCACAGTTCCAGGAGATTTCATGATGCAGAACCCGACACTCTCCGCCGAAGGGCAAGTCACCCTGCCCGCCGACTTTCTGACCAAGCAGGCGTGGAAGCCCGGTGACGAGTTGGTCTTTGTAGAAACCGACAAGGGCCTGTATGTGCGCCGACGTCACCGTCTGGATGAGCTTCGCGGCGCGACCCGCGGCGCGGTCACCGATCGCTATCTGAATGGACGCGATCGGTACTGAGTCGGCCCCGTTGGAAGGAGAGTAGACATGCCCCAGCGCCAAGTCGTTGATACCTCCGCTTGGATCGAATGGCTCTCGGACACGGCGTTGGGTCAGAGCCTTGTCCAGGACTTTCCCGAGCCCGAACACTGCATCGTTCCGACGATGGTGCTACTGGAACTTTCAAAATGGCTTCATCGGGGAACACACGGTCACGATCCGGACGCGATCCTGGCAATCGCGACAGGATGTGACGTCCAACAACTCGATGAGGAGACCGCATTTCTGGCGGCGGAATGTGGCAGGTTGCATCGCCTGAGCACGGCGGATTCCGCCATCTATGCGACAGCCCGTCGACACAACGCGGACCTCATCACCTGCGACGCGGACTTCAAGGACTTGCCGTCGGTGAGGTTCTATTCAAAGGAGGCCAAGAGCGCCCCGAGGGACACTCGCCAAGACCCTCATGGCGATTGGCAGCGATGGCCCACAACAGCTCAATTCGAGTCACTTACGACGCCCCTGTGAACACGATGCAGTCTTGAGTCGCCGACCCAGCCAGCCAAAAATAAACAGGGGCCCATCGGGCCCCTGTTCACTTGCGCGAAGCGCTCATTCCCATTCGATCGTCGCCGGCGGCTTGCTCGACACGTCGTAGGTCACGCGGTTGATGCCGCGCACCTCGTTGATGATGCGGCCCGAGCAGCGCTTGAGCAGGCTGTACGGCAGCTCCGCCCAGTCGGCCGTCATGAAGTCGCTGGTCTGCACCGCGCGCAGCGCCACCACGTAATCGTAGGTCCGGCCGTCGCCCATCACGCCCACGCTCTTCACCGGCAGGAACACCGTGAAGGCCTGGCTGGTCAGCTCGTACCAGGACTTGCCCGTCGCCTCGTCGCGCATGTTGCGCAGTTCCTCGATGAAGATCGCGTCGGCGCGGCGCAGCAGGTCCGCGTACTCCTTCTTCACCTCGCCCAGGATCCGCACGCCCAGGCCCGGGCCAGGGAACGGGTGGCGATAGACCATCTCCGCCGGCAGGCCCAGCGCCACGCCCAGCTCGCGGACCTCGTCCTTGAACAGCTCGCGCAGCGGCTCCAGCAGCTTCAGGCCCAGTTGCTCCGGCAACCCGCCCACGTTGTGGTGGCTCTTGATCGTCGTGGCCTTCTTGGTCTTGGTGCCGCCGCTCTCCACCACGTCCGGGTAGATCGTGCCCTGCGCCAGGAAGGTCGCGCCCTTGTGACCGCCGCCGCTGGCCTTGAGCTTCTCAGCCTCGGCCTTGAACACGTCGACGAACAGTCCGCCGATGATCTTGCGCTTGCGCTCCGGATCGGTCACCCCGGCCAACTGGCCGAGGAACAGCTCGCTCGCGTCGACGCGGATGACTTTCGCGTGCAGCTTGCCCGCGAACATGTCCATCACCATGTCGCCTTCGTTCAGGCGCAGCAGCCCGTGGTCGACGAAGACGCAGGTGAGCTGGTCGCCGATCGCGCGATGGATCAGCGCCGCCGCCACCGACGAGTCCACGCCGCCGGACAGGCCCAGGATGACTTCCTCGTCGCCGACCTGCTCGCGGATCTTCTGGACGGCCTCCTCGATGTAGTCGCCCATGATCCAGTCGCCCTTGCAGCCGGCGATCTCACGGACGAAACGATGGAACACCGCGGCGCCCTGCACCGTGTGCGTGACCTCGGGGTGGAACTGGAAGGCGTAGTAGCCCTTGGCCTCGTTCGCCATGCCGGCGATCGGGCAGCTCGGCGTCGAGGCCATCAGCGTGAAGCCCGGCGGCAGCGCGGTGACCTTGTCGCCGTGGCTCATCCAGACCTTCAGCATGCCGTGGCCTTCCGGCGTGGCGAAGTCCTGTATCCCGTCCAGCAGCTTCGTGTGGCCGTGCGCGCGGACCTCGGCGTAGCCGAACTCGCGGTGATCGCTCCACTCCACCTTGCCGCCCAGCTGCACCGCCATCGTCTGCATGCCGTAGCAGATGCCCAGCACCGGCACGCCCAGGTCCCACACCGCCTGCGGCGCGCGCAGCTCATGGTCCTCGTAGGTCGAGGCATGGCTGCCCGACAGGATGATCGCCTTCGGCGCGTACGACCGGATGAAGTCGTCGCTGACGTCGTTGGGATGGATCTCGCAGTAGACATGAGCCTCGCGCACGCGGCGCGCGATCAGCTGGGTCACCTGGGAACCGAAGTCGAGGATGAGGACTTTGTCGTGCATGGTCAGCTTCTAGCGATGCTTGGAGATTCGATTCGGTCGGCGCGCGCGTGTCCGCACGTCCTCACGCCTGGGCGGGCTCGGCCGGCTCGGCCTGCGCCGGCGGCTCCGCGTGGAAATGGCGCCACGCGAAGCCCAGCGAGGCCAGCTGCAGCAGCGCGCAGAGGTAGAACGGCGCGCCGATGCGCCAGTCGGTCTTGGGGAGCTCGGCCACCAGCGCCATCAGCCCCAGGCCGGCGATCGGAGAGATCACCGCCATCAGGCTGTTGATCGCGGCCACCGCGCCCATGGTCTCGCCCTGCGTGCGGGCGTCGGCGGCGTTGGAGATCAGGCCCTGCATCGCCGGCCCCGCGGCGACACCGCAGATGTTCAGGAAGATCGCGCCCACCATCATCCAGGCCTCGGTCGACAGGCCCCAGATCAGGTTGGTCAGGATCGAGGTCGTCAGGCCGATCAGCACCAGCCGGCGCGCGCCCAGCCAGCGCATCAGCGGCTGCAGCAGCACGCCCTGCACCACCACGGCGACCAGACCGACGACGAACAGCGACAGGCCGTTCTCCTTCGGGCCCCAGCCGAACTTGTGCTGGTTGTAGAGGACCCAGCTGGTCTGGATGACCAACTGCGCCAGGCCCGAACAGGCGATCACGTAGATCAGCGGCCCCACGCCGCTGAGCTGGCGCAGCCGGCCCAGCGCGGCGACCGGATTGGCCTTGCGCCAGTCGAAGGCGCGGCGGTGCTCCGGCGCCAGCGACTCCGGTAGCACGAAGAAGCCG
Organism: Roseateles sp.; assembly: GCA_039593255.1. Lineage (GTDB taxonomy): Bacteria > Pseudomonadota > Gammaproteobacteria > Burkholderiales > Burkholderiaceae_C > Roseateles. Next base: position 118,039 of record JBCNPQ010000004.1, on the reverse strand, counting down.
TACAGCCAGTTCAGCAGCGCGAGCGTGCCCGCCACGTAGAACGGCAGGTGCAGGTCGATCGCGCCGAGCAGCCCACCCATCACCGGGCCGAGGATGAAGCCCATGCCGAAGGCCGCGCCCAGCATGCCGAAACGCTTGGCGCGTTGCGCCGGCGGCGTGATGTCGGCGACATAGGCATTGGCGACCGCGGCGTTGGCCTGCATCGCGCCGGAGAACAGCCGCACGACGACCAGCATCCACAACGCGTCGGCCATGGCCGTGACGAAGAAGCTCAGCGCCAGGCCGCTGAAACCGATCAGCATCACCTTGCGGCGGCCGAAGCGGTCGGACAGCCCGCCCAGGATGGGCGAACCGAAGAAATTCGCGAGACCGAACGCAAAGGCCACCGCCAGTTGCGCCAACGTGTGCTGGGTCTCGTTCTGCGTGAAGGTCCCGACCAGCGGCGGCAGCACCGGGATGATCAGGCCGATCGACACCATGTCGATCAGCACCGCGATCAGGATGAACGACATGGCGGCCTTGCGGCCGCCATGCGTCGTCGTTGCTGCGGCGGCGGGGCCGGAGCCCCTCGCCGCGTCGGCCGTGTCGACCTTCTCGGACAAGCGCGTCACTCCAGGCGGTAGTTCGGGGCTTCCTTGGTGATCTGCACGTCGTGGACGTGGCTCTCCCGGATGCCGGCCGAGGTGATCTCGACGAACTCGGCCTTGTCGTGCATGTCGCCGATGCCGGCGCAGCCGCAGTAGCCCATCGAGGCCCTCAGGCCGCCGGCCATCTGGTGCACGATCGCGACCATCGAGCCCTTGTACGGCACGCGGCCTTCGATGCCCTCGGGCACCAGCTTGTCCGCGTTCGGGTTGGTCGTCTCGTCGTTTTCCTGGAAGTAGCGGTCCGCCGAACCGGCCTTCATCGCGCCGATCGAGCCCATGCCGCGGTAGCTCTTGTAGCTGCGGCCCTGGTACAGGATGACCTCGCCCGGGGCTTCCTCGGTGCCGGCGAACATGCCGCCCATCATCACCGTGCTCGCGCCGGCGGCGATGGCCTTGGCGATGTCGCCTGAATAGCGGATGCCGCCGTCCGCGATCAGCGGCACGCCGGTGCCCTTCAGCGCGGTGGCGACGAAATCGATCGCCGCGATCTGCGGCACGCCGACGCCCGCGACGATGCGGGTCGTGCAGATCGAACCCGGGCCGATGCCGACCTTGACCGCGTCCGCGCCGGCTTCCACCAGCGCCAGCGCCGCCGCGCCGGTGGCGATGTTGCCGCCGATGACTTCGACGTTCGGATAGTGCTTCTTGACCCAGCGCACGCGTTCGATCACGCCGCTGCTGTGACCGTGGGCGGTGTCGACGACGATCGCGTCGACGCCGGCCTTCACCAGCAGCTCCACGCGTTCCTCGGTGCCCTCGCCCACGCCGACCGCCGCGCCGACGCGCAGCTTGCCGTGTGAGTCACGCGCCGCGTTCGGGAAGTTGGTCTGCTTGGTGATGTCCTTGACGGTCATCAGGCCGCGCAGCTCGAAGGCCTCGTTGATGACCAGCACGCGCTCCAGCTTGTGCTTGTGCATCAGCGCCTTGGCGTCGGTCAGCGAGGCGCCTTCCTGCACCGTGACCAGGCGCTCGGCCGGGGTCATGATCTCGCTGACCGGCACGTCCATGCGGGTCTCGAAACGCAGGTCGCGGTTGGTGACGATGCCGACGACCTTGGCGCCCACCAGCACCGGGAAACCGGACACGCCGTGGTGCTCGCTCAGCTGCTTGACCTGGCGGACCGTGGTCTCGGGGGTGATGGTGATCGGGTCGCGGAGCACGCCGGACTCGTAGCGCTTGACGCGGGCCACCTCGGCCGCCTGCTGCTGCGGGGTCAGGTTCTTGTGGACGATGCCGATGCCGCCTTCCTGGGCGATGGCGATCGCCAGTCGGGCCTCGGTCACGGTGTCCATCGCGGCGGACACCAGCGGCAGGTTCAGTCGGATGCCTCGCGTGAATTGGGTGGCGAGGCTGGTGTCGCGCGGCAACACCTGGGAGAACGCCGGCACCAGCAACACATCGTCGAAGGTGAGGGCCTTTCCGAGTAGGCGCATGAGGGAAGCTCCAGACGCAAAGGCGCATTATAGAGAAGCCCGGCGCTACACTCCACGCCCATGATGAATCACCGACTCCCGCGACGCCCCTTGGGCGTGATCTGCGCGCTGGCGCTGATGGCGCTGACCTCGATCGCGCACGCCCAATGGAAGTGGCGCGACGCCGACGGCCGCACGCAGTACAGCGACCGTCCGCCGCCGCCCACGGTCGCGGAGAAGGACATCCTGCAGCGTCCGAACAACGCGACGCGCACGGTGGCGCCCTCCTCCGCCCAGGCGGCGCTGCAGAGCGCCTCGGGCACGGCTTCCGCGGCCTCCGCGCCGGGCCGGGCCGCGAGCGAGCCCTCCTCGCGCGAGAAGGTCGAGCGCGAGCGCAAGGCCCAGGAGGACAAGGCCCGCGCCGACGCGATGGCCGAGGACTGCCGCCAGGCGCAGAACAAGGTGAGGCTGCTCGAATCCAACGTCCGCATGCGCAGCGGCTCGCAGACCGGCGAGTCGCAGGTGATGACCGAGCAGATGCGCCAGGACCAGATCCGCCAAGGCCAGGCCGTGATCTCGGCCACCTGCAAATAAGGCGCCGCCGACGCGAGAACGACTCGCGCCAGCAACACCGCTCGCCAAGCGCTCGCTAATCGGCCGTAAGTCCGGTGACCGTCGGTAAGGAAACGGCTCAGGCCTTGCGACCCAGCGGCCGGTGACGCGTCACGATGCGCCTGCCGGTGGCCTGGTAGCGCTGGCGGCGGGCCTCCTTCGGATCGACCGTCAGCGGCCGGTAGACCTCGACGCGGTCCCGCTCGCGCAACGGTGTGTCCAGCGGCACCGTGCGCCCCCAGACGCCCACGGCCAGCGCGGCGATCTGTCCGGGCTCGAACCAGGCGCTTGCCGCGAGGGCGTCGCGCAGCGTGCTGCCCGCGGGCAGGCTCAACCGCGTCTCGCGCAGTTCGCCAGGGACCGGACTCCAGAAGAGCTCGATCGACAGTTCAGCGGGCGCCATAGACCTGCTCGGCACGCTTCACGAAGCTGTCGACGAAGGTGTTGGCGATGCGGTCGAACACCGGACTCACGACCGCCTCGAGCGCAAAGCTCGAGAACGCGTAGCGCAGTTCGAATTCGACCTTGCAGGCGCGGGGCTCGCCGGCGGCCGGTGCGCCCGGGCGGTTCAGCGGCAGGAACTGCCAGTCGCCGTCAAGCTTGGAGAACGGTCCGTCGACCAGTTCCATGCGCACGCGCTGATTGAGCTCGTGCGTATTGCGGGTGGTGAAGGCGTGCCGCAGGCCGGCGTAGTGCAGCGACAGCTTGGCGGTCATGCCGTTGTCGTGGCGCTCCAGGATGTCCGCGGACGAGCACCAGGGCAGGAATTCCGGGTAGCGCTCGACCTGGGTGACCAGGTCGTACATCTCGCGCGGCGAGTACCAGAGGAGGACGGTCTTGCGGACGTGCTTCATGGGGGTTCTTAGAATGGCGGGATTGTAGGCGGCCCGATCGCCCCCATCTGGGCGTCACCTGGCCGCCATCCGGACCCGGTCCGCACAAGAAGAACCCCATGTCCATCGCAGAAAACCGACGCGCCCGATTCGAGTACCACATCGAGGAGCAGTACGAAGCCGGCATCGTCCTCGAAGGCTGGGAGGTCAAGGCCATCCGCGCCGGGCAGGTGCAGTTGCCCGACGGCTACGTGCTGATCCGCGAGGGCGAGCTGTTCCTGATCGGCTGCCGCATCAATCCGCTGCGCACCGCCTCGACCCACGTGCATCCGCAGGCGGACCGGACGAAGAAGCTGCTGATGAGCCGCGCCGACATCCGCCGCCTGATCGGCAAGGTCGAGCAGCGCGGCTTCACGCTGATCCCGCTCGACCTGCACTACAAGAACGGCCGGGTGAAGGCGCAGATCGCACTCGCCAAGGGCAAGGCCCAGCACGACAAGCGCGAGACCGAGAAGAAGCGCGACTGGGAGCGCGAGAAGGGCCGCCTGATGCGGCACAAGGTCTCCGGACCGGCCAAGGACTGAGCCGCCGCGGCGGCCCTCGGCCCCTCAGTCCTTCAGCGTCTCCAACGCCCGCGCGAGGTCCGCGCGCAGGTCCTCGACCTCCTCCAGGCCGATCGCGAAACGCACCAGCGTGCCACCCTCTTCCGCCGTCCACGGCAGGCCCAGCGAGCGGCTGCGGCTCATCTCGTGGGGCACGGCCAGGCTCATCGGCCCGGCCCACGAATAGCCGATCCCGAAGCACTGCAGCGCATCGACGAAGGCATCGATGCGCCGCGGCGAATACGCCGGCTTGAACAGTGCCGCGAACAGGCAGCCCGCCTCGGTGGTGATCTCGCGCCAGTGCTCGTGGCCGGGCGATCCCGGCAGCGCCGGATGGAACACGCGCGCGACCTCGGGCCGCGCCTGCATCCAGCGCGCGAGCTCGCGCGTGCTGGCGTCCTGCGCGCGGTAGCGCAGCGCGATGGTCGGCAGGCCGCGCAGCACCGCCTCGACGTCGTTCTGGCCCAGGCCGTAGCCGAGGTTCTCATGCATCGCGACCAGCTCGCGATGCAAGGCGATGTCGCGCGTGCAGACCGACCCCATGAGCACGTCCGCGCCGCCGGAGGCATATTTCGTCAAGGCCTGCATGACCACGTCGGCGCCGAAACCGGCCTCGCGATCGGGAATCAGGTCGAAGCCGTTGAACGCCAGACCCGCGCCCCAGGTGTTGTCGAGCGCGGTCCGCACGCCGCGTGCGCGGCAGGCACGCAGCAGGCCGATCAGGTCGGGGAACTCCATCGTGACCGAGCCCGCGGCCTCCAGCCAGACGAGCCGGGTGCGGTCGGACAGCATCGCCTCGAACGCCGGGACGTCGAGCGGATCATAGAAGCGATGGGAGATGCCCAGCCGCCGCAGCAGCCCGTTGGCGATGTGCCGGTTCTGCCCATACGCGTTGTCGGGGAGCAGCACCTCGTCGCCCGGCGCCAGGAAGGCCAGGCTGGTCAGCGTGATGGCAGCCAGGCCGCTGGGCGTGAGGACGCAGTGCTCGGCGTGTTCGAGGGTCGCGATGCGTGCGGCCAGCGTGTAGGTCGTCGGCGTGCCGGGCAGCCCGTAGCGGTAGCTGATGCCGTCGCGGGTCCGCGGCGTGTTGAGCTGCGCCGTGTCCTTGAACAGCATCGTCGACGCCTTGTACACGGGGACCGGCACGGCATCCCAGCCGTCGGGCGCGCGGAACGGGTGGTGAATCTGTTCGGTGGACGGGCCGCGTCGGGTCACGACATCTCCTTCAATGCAGGGGAACCATCCATCATTCTCATGCACGCGTCCGGACCGAGACCGAAAGCATCAAGAGGGTGGTACGTGAACAGCGGCGGCAGTGCGCCGATTTACAGCGGACAACAGCACTCACGGCGATTCCTCGACTGTTCAAGGACCGGCCATGCCGTCGATCTCCCGCCTGCTCTCCTGCCTGCTGCCCTGCTTCAAGCCGTCGCCATCGACGCCCCCACGCAAACTGCCCGATCGCAGACCGACGCTGCACGAGTTGCTCGACGGCTTGCCGAAGCGTTGGCCCTCTGCCGCCAGCGCTGCGAACAAGGGGGTAGAGAAGCTGGACCTCCGAGCGGGCACACCCGGTGCAACCCGTCGCCTGCTCCATGCGATGTGCCTTTGCCTCGCCCAGCAGGCGGCGCTGAGAAGATCCGGAGGTGAATTCGGACCGGACCTGCGCGACCTGAACGACGCGATCACGAAGGCGGTCACCGGGCTCACCGCGCATGAACGCCAGGCGCTGCGACCGTATCTCGAGAACCCTCGGGCATGGTGGGCCTGGGTGCGGCCCCAACTGTGTCGCCCGCACGAGGGCTTCAGGCGGCGTCTATGCACCGCCCAGGTCGAGAACGATGTCCATCGCCTGCTGCAGTCCGTGCAAGCGTCCTTGAAGTCCTCGGCCCACCTTCACTTGCCGCGTGGTGGCGCAAGCCTCGCAAGCACCGCAAGCACCAACGTGCGCGACGGCGCAAAAGACGTCGCCCAGGCGCTCCAGGACGCGGCCGCGGAAATCCGCAAGCCCGGACAATGGTTTGGAGTCAGCGGCGATCTGGCGCCGTTCCTGATCACTCGCACGCAGGAATGGCCCAAGGGCCTGTCACTGCGGATCGTCGACAGGGCGGGGAGATGCGCAACGCAGGAGTTCGGCCAAGCGGATCAGCGTCGCACCCCCGTCACGGTTCAGCTCGACTACGTGGGGCGGCACTATTCACCGATCGTCAACGGAAGACCGCTCGCCGTACCGACCAAGGGAGACTGCTTCTACGAATCCGTCATCCGGGCAATGCCGGCCGAGGATCGGGTGGCGCTTTTCAAGGGCACGCACTTTCCGAAAGGCGCCGGCATGGCGGAGCTGATCCAAGTCTTGCGGCACCACGTGGCGGACGAACTCGAGCGACAGATCAACCTTCCGAGCGGCCCGCCGGATGAGTTGCGTGCGCTCGTGGCCGCCGCCAAGTGCCGCCCGAGGCCCCCAACGGTAGCCGGCGAGCCGACACGTGCCCGCGCGCTCGTGAACGGCGGGCATGGCGCGCCTCAGATCGGCAGCGCGATCAGGTCGTGACCCTCGGACGGGCCGCGCTGGGTCACGGGATCTCCTGGATCGGGGCAAGCGACCGATTCTCCGACATGCCCGACCCGGCCACCTTCCGCACCGATCGCATCAAACGCCGCATCACGACAGATCCAGCCATTGAACGTTCCGATCACGCATTCGCACGCAGGAGTCCCGCAACGACGTTCGAGCACATGAACCCGACGAATCACCTCGCCATCACCGGCTGGCCGGGGCAGGCATCCGCCTCTACGGAGGGTGACGTCAGCGATACGTTCGAACTGCTCGACCTGGCCCTCCCTGCCCACCTGCCGCCGGGCGACTGGCCTCGCAGCCATCCCGACTGGGCCGATCACCGGCTCGGGACGCCGTTGAGCGGCAACGCGCTGTGCCGCCTGCTCGCCGAACTCATGGAGCAGGTGACACAGGGACGGTCCCTCGACCCTGGCCTCTTGAAGCATGCGGTCGCCTGCGCCGAGGCGGCGCCGACCATGCCCTTGGTCGTCGATGGTCGACGCTGGCGGGTCATCCTGCTCGCCAAGGAGGCCTTGCGCGGAAGACTGTGGACGGCAGCCATCGACGGGGGCGGACAGACGCTCCACCCGATGTCCGATCGATTGCAACGGGCGATGGATCGCTTGCAGGATGCGCAGCCACCCAGGCCCGGCAGGCAAACGCTGGTTCACTTGTTGGAACCCGCCACGGAGAACCCGGCGAACAACCAAGACGACGCGCTGGCCTCCGCCCTGCGCCGCAGTGCCGACCAGATTCGTCGGCCCGGCACCTGGAGCGGCCTCGGCGGCGAACTCGCGGTGCGCGTCATCGCCGACCTGCCAGGCTGGCCTCGCGGACGGGCCCTGAGCATCGTGGACCGGGAGGGCCGCCTACTCGAGCAGCATGGCGACCAGGCTCGCGACGCCACCCCTGTCCGGGTACGTTTCCATGCCTCGCACTACGACGCCATCGTGGACGGCGCGATCGCACCTGTCCCCGGCGACGGCAACTGCTTCTACCGGTCGGTGCTGGCAGGCATGAATGCCGACGAACGCAAGGCCTTGCTCAGGACGCCGACCGAGGACGACGGCGAGCAGCAACTTGCCCTGCGCGCCCTGGTGGCGGATCGTCTTGAAGCGCTGGCCCGCCGACCGTCGACGTTGCCGGAACCGATCCGCTACACCTGGATCGCTCACACCGTCTGAATCGGCCTCGCCAGTAAAAACGCCGGCTTCGAGGCCGGCGTTCATCGATGCGTGCCGGGCGCGCTCAGATCGGCAGCGCGACCAGGTCGTGGCCCTCGACGCCGACGATGCGGGCACGGGTGAACTCGCCCACGCGCAGCTGCTTGCTGGCCTTCTCGGGCGGCAGCAGGCGCACGGTGCCGTCGATCTCGGGCGCGTCCGCGTAGGAACGTCCCACGCCCCCCTTGCGGCCCAGCGCCGGCGCCGAGTCGACCAGCACCTGCATCGTCGCGCCGACACGGCGCTGCAGCTTGGCGATCGAGACTTCCTCGGCGACCGCCATGAAGCGGGCGCGGCGTTCCTCGCGGACCTCGTCCGGCAGCGCGCCGTCGAGCGCGTTCGCCGGCGCGCCGTCGATCGGCGAGTAGGCGAAGCAGCCGGCGCGGTCGATCTGGGCCTCGCGCATGAAGTCGAGCAGGTACTCGAACTCGGCCTCGGTCTCGCCGGGGAAGCCGGCGATGAAGGTCGAGCGGATGACGATCTCGGGACAGATCTCGCGCCAGCGCAGGATGCGCTCGAGGTTCTTCTCGCCGTTGGCGGGGCGCTTCATGCGCTTCTGCACGTCGGGGTGGGCGTGCTGGAACGGGACGTCCAGGTACGGAAGGATGAGGCCCTCGGCCATCATCGGCAGGATCTCGTCGACGTGCGGATACGGATAGACGTAGTGCAGGCGGACCCAGGCGCCGTAGGGCTTGGCGATCTCGCCGAGTTGCGCGACCAGGTCGAACATGCGCGTCTTCACCGGCTTGCCGTCCCAGAAGCCGGTGCGGTACTTGATGTCGACGCCGTAGGCGCTGGTGTCCTGGCTGATGACCAGCAGCTCCTTGACGCCGGACTCGAACAGCGCCTTGGCCTCGGACAGCACGTCGCCGATGGGGCGCGAGACCAGGTCGCCGCGCATGCTCGGGATGATGCAGAAGCTGCAGCGGTGGTTGCAGCCCTCGGAGATCTTCAGGTAGGCGTAGTGCTTGGGCGTCAGCTTGATGCCGGCGACGCCGCGGGCCTCGGGCACCAGGTCGATGAAGGGATCGTGCGGCTTGGGCACGTGGGTGTGGACGGCGTCCATCACCTCCTGCGTCGCATGCGGGCCGGTGACGGCCAGGACGCTGGGATGGACCTCGCGGACCATGTTGTCGGAACTCGCGCCGGCCTTGGCGCCGAGGCAGCCGGTGACGATGACCTTGCCGTTCTCGGCCAGCGCCTCACCGATGGTGTCCAGCGATTCCTTGACTGCGTCGTCGATGAAGCCGCAGGTGTTGACGATCACCAGGTCGGCGCCTGCGAAGGTCTTGGAGGTCTCGTAGCCCTCGGCGCGCAGCTGCGTGAGGATCAGCTCGGAATCGGTGAGCGCCTTGGGACAGCCCAGGCTGACGAAGCCGATCTTCGGAGCGGCGCCGCCGGAGGGGCCTCCAGATTTCGTGGCGGCGGTAGGGTCGTAAGTCGTTGATTCCATTTGGGTTCCGCCGGAGGGCCTGGCTGAGGGCTGGGGCGGCATTCTACGACAGCGGGCCCGGCGGCGCTTGCCAGGAACTCACGATGCAGGCACTCCCCCCAAAGAAGCCCTCCGGGCTTGCGCCGGCTCCGGGCATCACGCCGTCGCGCGTGTCCCGCGCACATCCTGTGACGCAGCCACGCGGCCCCAGGCCGACGCCGGATCGTCGCTGCGCGGATACTCGGCCCTTCGTCCGCGCGGAACGGTTCCGCGCGGCATACGGCCCGACGCTTCCCCCCGATGTCCGATCCCTCGCCGCGCTCCGAGCTCCTGCCCCTGGTCGGCGACCGCGCATCGGTGGAGATCGCCGCGCTGGTGATCCCACCGGTCGTGGTCGCGATCACGCCGTCGGGCCGCCCGGCCCTCTTCGCCTGGGCCTGGGCGATCGCCTACGCGCTGGGCTCGATCGGCGTCGCCGTCGCGCGGCGGCGCTTCCGCCGCGAGGCCGCGACCCTCGCCCCCGCCGCCTTCGAAGCCCGCTGGGCGCGCCCGATGGAGCGCATCGCCCTGGCCTTCGGCGTGCTGTGGGGCCTGTTGCCGGGGGTCGCCGCGGCCAGCGGCGATTTCGAGCACGCGGTGTTCCTGTACCTCGTGCTGGCCGGCACGACGGTCTCGACGGCCGCCTTCGCCGCCGCGGACCTGCCGTTCTTCCGCAACTTCCTCGCGCCCGCATGGCTGATGGCCGCGGTCGCCGTGCCCGTCGCCTTCCCCGCCCACTGGATGAGCATCCTGCCGCTGTGCCTGCTCTTTCCCTGGCTGGTCTGGCGGCACGCGCGCACCACCAACGGCTTCCTCGCGCAGCAGTCGCGACTGAAGCGCCAGGCCGATGCGCTCGCACTCGCGCACCGGCACGCCCGCGACGCCGCGAAGGCCGCCTCCCGCGATAAGAGCCTGTTCCTGGCCACCGCCTCGCACGACCTGCGGCAGCCGCTCTATGCGCTGACGCTCACCGCGCAGGCCGCGCTGCAACGCAACCGGGACGACGCGCTGCGACCGCTGCTGGTCGACATCTCGCAGGCCGCCGGCCATGTCAACGACCTGCTGAATGCGTTGCTCGACGTCTCCGCGCTGGACGGTCGCAGCGCCGAGCTGCAACTCCAGCCGCTGGCCCTGGCGCCGCTGCTGTCGGAACTTCATGAACGCTTCCAGCCGGAGGCGCAGGCGCGCGGGCTCGACTGGCGCATCCGCGGTCCGGAGGCGCCGGCCTGGGTGGTCGCCGAACCGATGCTGCTGCGACGCGCGCTCGCCAACCTGCTGCACAACGCGCTGCGCTACACCCCCGCGGGCGGCGTGTTGCTCGCGGTACGGCGGCGCGGCGGATGCTGGACCGTCGAGGTCTGGGACACCGGCATCGGCATGGCCGCGCCCAAGCGCGAGGCACTGTTCTCCGAGTTCCATCGCGGCGATGACGCCGCGCGCGTCACCGGCGACGGCCAGGGACTCGGGCTGTCGGTCGTGAAGGACTGCGTGCGGCGCATGGACGCGACGATCGACTGGCACTCGACGCCCGGACGCGGCTCCTGCTTCCGCATCACCCTGCAGGGAGCGGTCACGCCGTCGGCGCCGACACAGCGCGCCCCCGTCCCGGCACATGTCTTCGAACCGTTGGGCGGCCGTGTGCTCGTCATCGACGACGACCTCGGCGTGACGCGCGGCCTCTCCCATCTGCTCGGCGAATGGGGCATCGACTGCCGGATCGCGGGCGACGCCTTCCAGGCCCACGCGGCGCTGGATGAGGACTTTGAACCCGACGTCGTGATGAGCGACCTGCGCCTGCGGCACGACGACGGCGGCTACGCGCTGCTGCAGGACCTGCTGGACCGGCTGCCGCTGGCGCGTGGCCTGGTGGTCACCGGCGAGCACGACCTGCCCGACCTGCGCCGCGCGGAGGCGGAAGGCATTCTCGTGCTGCGCAAGCCGGTGCAGCCGGCGCCGCTGCATGCGGCGCTGCGGGCCATGCTCGCGCCGCGGGCGATGACGCGGCCGGGCTGAGGGACGAGGCATGCGCGTTGCCGCGGGACGCGCAAGGAGAACACGCCATGCACCTCGAAGGCTCCTGCCACTGCGGCCGCATCCGCTTCTCGGTCGACTCGACCGAGCCCTACCCGTTCATGCGCTGCTACTGCACGATCTGCCGCAAGACGGCCGGGACCGGCGGCTATGCGATCAACATCGGCGCCGACAACCGGACCTTCCAGCTGATCAAGGGCAAGCGCGACCTGAAGGTCTACCGCGCCGTCATCGACGGCAAGGAGAGCAGCGGACAGCGCCATTTCTGCGGCCATTGCGGGACCGCCCTGTGGATGTACGACGACCACTGGCCCGACCTGATCCATCCGCACGCCAGCGCGATCGACACGCCGCTGCCGACGCCGCCGGAGAACGTCCACGGACTGCTGGATTCCAAGGCGTCCTGGGTCGAGGTGGAAGGCCAGCCGGGCGACCCACGCTTCGGCCACTTCCCCGAGGAGTCGCTGGCGGACTGGCACCGGCGGCACGGCCTGTAGTCGCCAGGTCCGCGAGCGTCGCGCGGGGCCCTGGGATCGGGGGATCGGCGAGGCCGGTCGCGAATTCGGTCACGGCGATACGGACGCAGCCCGCCCCCGGCGCGCGATGGGCTGACTAGCATCGCGCCATGTCGACCACCCGCCCCGCTCCGCTCCTGGATGCCACGCCGGCCACGCGCGCCTCGCGCGAGACACCGTTCGCGTGGGCGAAGCGTCGCCCGGCGTGGGCGGCGGCAGCGCTGGTCGCGGTGATCGTGCTGCTGGCCGTGTGGACCGGGCAGGACCCGTACGCCGCGCGCGAGGACTGTCTCGCGCGCCAGGGCACGCCGGTGGTCGTGAACGCGGCGCTGCACCAGGTCGACTGCCGCGTCGACGGCAAGGCCGCCGACGACAGCGCCCCGCGATGACGCTCAGGCCTTGACCGCTTCGCGCCTGCGCGGCGCGCCCGTCATTTCTTCGGCGGCTGCGGCGGGAAGCCGGGCACGCCCGGGAACATGCTGCCCGCGCTCTGGAACTGCTCCTGCATCTGCAGGAACAGGTTCTTGGACTGCTCGAGGTAGTTGCCCATCAGGCCCTGCATCATCGGCGCCTGGCCGCTCATGAACTGCGACCAGAGCTGCGGATCGAAGCCCGCGCCCTTGCTCTGCTCGGCGAAGCGGCTCTGCATCTCGGTGAAGGCCTGGAGATTCTTCTCGAGGTAGGCGCCCATCAGCCCCTGCATCGCGTGGCCGTAGAAGCGGATGATCTGGGCCAGCAGCGGCGTCGAGAACATCGGCATGCCGCCCATCTCCTCCTCCAGGATGATCTGCAGCAGGATGGAGCGCGTCAGTTCCTCGCCGGACTTGGCGTCGCGGACCTCGAAGTCCTCGCCGCCGAGCACCATCTTCTTGACGTCCGCCAAGGTGATGTAGCTGCTGGTCTGCGTGTCGTACAGCCGCCGGTTGGGGTACTTCTTGAGGACGCGCGGTCCCTTCGGTTGCGCGGGATCCTCGCCGCCGGTTGCGGTCTTGCCGCGTCGGGCCGTCGCCATGCTGTCTCCTCTGTGGGTCTTCGACCCATTCTAGGAGGCGCCCGGCGAGCGGCCCGCCGGGTGATTTCCCTTGCTGTGCGGGGGACGGATCGGGCCGGGGCGGACCCGGCCGGGGATCTCAGTCCGGCTTGACGTTGCCGTCCTTGATCACCTTGGCCCACTTCGCCTGCTCGGCCTTCTGGAACTCCGCGAACTGCGCCGGCGTGTTGGGCGTGTACGCCAGGCCCAGCGATTCCATCTTCGTCTTCACCTCAGGCTGCGCGACGATCTTCTGGACCTCCGCATTCAGCCTGGCGACGATGGGCGCCGGCGTGCCCGCCGGGAAGTAGAGCGCCTGCCAGCTCGACACGTCGAAGCCGGGCACGCCGGACTCGGCCAGCGTCGGCACGTCGGGCAGCTGCGCACTACGCTTCGCGGAGGTGACGGCCAGCGCCTTGACCTTGCCGCCCTTGATCTGCGGCAACGCCACGGTGACGGTCTCGAAGCTCATCGGCACCTGGCCGCCCATCACGTCCTGGATGGCGGGCGCGCTGCCCTTGTAGGGCACGTGCGTCAGGTCCGCGCCGGTCATCAGCCGGAACACCTCGCCCGACAGATGCTGCGAGGTCCCCTGCCCCGCCGACGCGAAGGTGATGTCGCCGGGCTTGGCCTTGGCCGCCGCGATGATGTCCTTGACCGTCCTGGCCTGCGAGCCCGGACCGATCAGCAGCACGTTGGAGATCGTGCCCAGCAGGATGACCGGCGCGAAGTCGCGGTCGGCCTTGTAGGGCATCTTGGGCAGCAGCGAGGGGTTGATCGCATGCGTGGCGATCGTGCCCAGCAGCAGCGTGTAGCCGTCCGGCGCCGACTTGGCCACGCTGTCCGCGCCGAGCACGCCGCCGGCGCCGGCCTTGTTGTCGACCACGACGGTCTGCTTGAGCGAGACCTGCAGCCGCGCCGCGATCTCGCGCGCCAGCACGTCGGAGGTCCCGCCCGGTGCGAACGGCACGATCAACTTGACTGTCTGCGTGGGCCAGTTGCCGGCATCCGCCGCCTGGGCCGTCATGGCCCCGCCGCCCAGCACCACCGTCGCCGCCGCAGCGGCCAGGACGCGCACGCGCTCCCGCATCACCGAATTCATCTCGCTTGTCTCCATCCATGAGGGCACGCAGCCCGTGCCGACATCACCACGGTACCGATACCATCTTCTTGATGATTGAAATGGTATCGGTACCATCCAGCCCGTCAAGATCGCTGCCATGAGGGATTTCACCGGGATCGCGACAGCCATGGGCACGGTCCCGGGGCGTCAGTGCGGCCTCAGGCGCTGGCGCGCTGGACGAGTTCGAAACCGATGTCGATGGCGCGGCGCTCCACGGGTCCGTCGGCCCGGTCGAGGATGAAGCGCGCCGCCTGGCGTCCGATCGCGAAGCCGTCGATGCGGACCGTCGTCAGCGCCGGCTCCAGGTCCCGGGCCAGGGCGAGATCGCCGAAACCGACGATCGCCAGGTCGTCCGGGACGCGCAGGCCGCGCGCCTGCGCCTCGATCAGCACCCCCAGCGCCAGCGAATCGGAACTGCAGAACACCGCGTCGACCCCGTCCGGATGGGCCAGCAGCTCGGCCAGGCCGTGGCGGCCGCTGCCCAGCGTCGTCGGCGTCGCGACGGTGGCCACGGGCACGTCGGCGATGCCGAGCGCGCCCGCCTGGTCCTTGAATGCGCGGAAACGCCGCATCGCGCGCTCGTCGCTGCCGGCGACGCCGGCCAGCCGGCGGTATCCCCGTTCATGCAGGTAGGACGCGACCTTGCGGCCGACATCGACATGGGAGAAGCCCACCAGCATGTCGATCGGATCCTCGCTCTGGTCCCAGGTCTCGACGACCGGGACGCCGGAGGCTCTGAGCCGGGTGCGCGCCTGCTCGGAATGGCTGGTGCCTGTCAGCACCAGGCCGTCGGGACGGCGGCCGATCATCGCGTCGAGCCAGGCCTCCTCGCGCGCGTTGTCATAGCCGGTCTGGCCGAGCAGCACCTGGTAGCCGGCCTCGAACAGCGCCTCAGTGAGGCTCTGCACGGTGTCGAGGAACACCGGCCCGGCGATCGTCGGCACGGCCACGCCCACCATCCGGCTCTTCATCGACGACAGCGCGCCGGCGAGCAGGTTGGGCACGTAGCCGGTCTTGCGGACCGCCTCCGCCACGCGTTCGCGGACCTCGGGCGAGACCTGCGCCGGCGTGTTGATCGCGCGCGACGCGGTGATCGGCGCCACGCCCGCGAGCTGCGCCACGTCGCGCAGCGTGACGGCGCCGCTGCCCTTGCGGCGGCGGGGACGGGGGAAGGTCTCGATGTCGGCCATATGGCTGTCGATCATAGGGGCGCGGGGTGCGGACGCCTTGCTCTCCAGAGGGAAAACAGGCCGCGTCGACCGACAGCCGTCGGCACTTTGCCTACACCGCGCCACGGGCTCTCGCCGACCTTGGGTATCGCCATGGCCTCCTGTTGGCAGCCCCGTCCGGCGCCGAAGATTCATCCATCGACAACAGGGGGCCACATGAACACGATCACCAGGCAAGCGAACAAGTTCAAGCGCATCGCCATCGGCTTCGGCCTGGCCCTGACCGCCGCGGTGGCGCCGACCGCCAACGCCTTCACCGCGCAGAACACCTTCCAGGTGACCGCCACGATCACCAGCGCCTGCACCGTCTCCGGCTCGGCGCTGAACTTCGGCAGCGCGATCGACCCGCTGGCCACCGGCGTGCCTCTGGACGCCACCTCCACCCTGACCGTGACCTGCTCCAACACGACGCCCTACGCGGTGTCGCTGAACGCCGGCACGAACGCGGGCGGCGCCTCCAACTTCACCGCCCGCACGATGAAGAGCGGTGCCAACACCCTGGGTTACCAGCTCTACCTGGACTCGGGCCGCACGACCGTCTTCGGCGACGGCACCGCCAGCTCCAGCACCAAGAGCGGCACCGGCACCGGCAGCTCGCAGGCCATCAGCGTCTACGGCCGCGTGCCCTCGCTGGCCGGCGTGGTCCCGGGCGCCTACACCGACACGGTGACCGTCACGATCACCTACTGAGCCTCACGCCCGCAGGGGCGTGCGGCGCTTGCTCCGCTTCTTCTCTTCGTAGGACATGTCGTCCGCGAGCTCCAGCAGGCGCTCGAAACCCGTCTGGCCGTCGCCCACCGCGTAGCCGATGGAGGCCCCCACCGAGACCATCCCGCCGTCGATCTCGATCGGCTCGGTCAGGGCCTGCAGCAGCCGTTGCCGGATCTGCGCCAGCCGGAACTCGTCCGGCGCGCCGGCCAACAGGAGGACGAACTCGTCGCCGCCGACGCGCGCCGGCAGGTCGCCGTCGCGGCACTGCGCGCGCAGCCGCCGTCCGACCGCCCGCAGCACGGCATCGCCGGCGGCGTGGCCATGACGGTCGTTGATCGGCTTGAAGTCGTCCAGGTCGAACACGATGACGCTGACCGGCTGGCCGGCGAGTTCCCGCGCCCGCCGCTCCAGCGAACGTCGGTTGGCCAGGCCGGTGAGGACATCGGTATCGGCGGTGGTGGCCAGTTGCGTCATGTCGCGGTCGCTCGCGCGGACCAGGCGCCCCGCATAAACGAACAGGCCCACCGTGAAGGCGATGAAGAGCGCCGCGAGCGCCAGCGCGGAGCGCTTCACCGCGGCCAAGCCGCGCTCCTGCTCGGTCTGGCGGGCCGCGAGAAGCGCGCGCTCGGCACGTTCCATCTTGTCGAGCAACTGCCGCAGCCGCTTCGACGCGTCGTTGGTGATACGCGCATCGAGCCCCTGTCGAAGGGCGTCCGCACCATCACGCTCGCCGATCACCGCGGACGACAGATACCAGCCGGTGATCTCCAAGGTCTCGGACTTCACCTCCGTGGCCACGGTCAACTGCGTCGGGTTGTCCCGGACCAGCGATTCGAGCGTCTCCGCCGTCTGCCTCGCGTCGTCCGCGGCGGCGCGCAGCCGCTGGAGCGCCTCGGCGTGCGGGACCAGCGCGAAGTTGCGCAACGCGATGCCACCGCGCAGCAGGCTGGAGCGCAGCTGGTTCAGATGATCGAGCACCTCGTGCGTGTGAGCGACCAGGTCGTTGGCGTCGCCGTAGCGGCGGGCGTTGTCGACCAGCACGGCCGCGGCGCCGACGACCAGGACCAGTGCGACCGCCTGCGACAGCTGCAGGACGCGCGCGATGCGGCGCAGGAGGGGATTGGAGACAGTCGCCAAGAGCGTGTGCACGGGACCGGGGGGGTGGGGCCATCCTAACTCCGAGAACCAAGCGCCGCAGGAGCAAGCAACCCTTCCTCTACCGACCAACGCTCGGAAGCATCTCGCGAAATACTACGACAACAACCAACACAGCAAAGCCCTATACCGTAACCAATTCTTCGCCTCGCTGCCAAATCTCCGCAGCAGCCAGTAGTGGAAACTTCACCACGGATGTTCTGCGCGAGATTTACGCCGCCAGAACTCTAGTCCGGTAGATTTTTGATCGAATCATTTCTTCTCCCCTTGCACTCGTTGAAGCTCAAGACCGTCGATGTACAGACTGGCAATACCGAAGTCATATGCCGCCCCCCCTTTCTTCTCAACAAGAAGTCCAGACTGCTTCAATTCGTCAACAAAGAGTCCAAAATCGGGCTGATGACTTTTCGAAGTCTGCTCCCAAACCTGCATCAACTCATCGCGTCCAAATTGAGATCGCAACGAGCGCCCCTTCTCAACGGCTTCCAAAAATGGAACCAGCCGTGGAGACTCATTCTTAAGCGCATTCACTCGCTCAACAGAGGCCGCCTTAAGGCCGACAAGCATAGCCGGCGGGCCCAGCAATCGATCCGAACTAGTAACGATCTTGGTGCCAATCTTCGACTTTCGACTTTCAAGTTCTGCTTCGCGAGAAGCACCAAGGAGAATGGACAACGACCGAGGATACGTATTGTTTGCTGCATCGGTCATCCGCGAAAATACCCAGCGCGCCGTACTCTGATTCTTTCTCTTTTCCTTACGCAGCCCCCAAAGCGGGGCAAGAACCTTCTGTAGGTCGTCTTCGCTAGCAGCATCAATCTCGTCATCTGTCAACGGAAGTTCTCGTTGCGCAAGCGCTCGGAATTTAACCGACCCCCCGCTCGCCATGCGATATGCAAGTCGAAGAAAGTCAACTATCCGCCATTCGAGCAATAGTGTCCTATCAGGTCCAAAATGGCTCTTATTAGTAAACACCAATTGCGCCCAAATATCCTCTCTCAAGAAAACCTTGAATCGGATATTGTGCATTCCTTGATTGTTCGCGTCATAGGCGAGCCTCAATAGACCGCCTAAGGCATCAGCTTGCCAACCTGAATTTTCCTTAATGTCCTGATCCAAGTCATCATATAGAAGCCAGAGCTTTTCACCGGCATTCTCTAGCAAGGCATTGAGATCACGCAAAGCATCTCTGCAGCTACCGTTCAAAGGACCGTCAAGCAATTGAAGAATAGCCTTGGTGTGACTTGATCTCCAATCTCCCCCACCAGAGCCCTGGAAGTTCTGGCGCAGATGATCTCGGAGCATCCTCATTTCTCCGGACGACAGGACCTTTTCTGCAAGCGCACTTTGAGTCGAGGTATAGACGCGAATCAGCGCATAGGCTCTCCAGAAGGAAAGCCAGTCCAATTGCTTTTCAGCAATAGCCTTAGAGATATCACCAAAAACGTCTGTGGTCGGCCTCAACCGCGAAGTAGGGCCCGGCCCGTGACCCGGCAGCACTAAGACCTTGGCAAGACGACCCTTGGCCCGCCGATCTGCGATTTCTCGATGGTCTACGAAAAGATGAAATAAAGTTGACTTACCTGTACCTTTTCGACCTCGAACGACCCAACGGGCATCATCAAGAAATCGTTCAAAATCAACAGTCTTCTGAAAATATTGATTGAAGTCGCCTGCAACGATGCTTCCAGCATCCCGCGCCGGAAACTGCAGAGATTCAATAATATCCAACGCATCCGACTTCTGAATTACCTCTTCAGCCCTATCTTGCGCCTGTGTATCACGAATCAAATTAGCGATCTTGGCATAGCTCGCCATTGCGGACTCAACCGGAAAACTCTCTGCCGAGGCGATACTCGGGTTGTAAAGAATCTGTATAACTTCCTCAGCTTCTTCGACCCCAAGGCGAGGAACGACCTTCGCCACCAATTCCCTTCCAATGGCCCCCTCAGGAATTGGAGAAAGAATTGTATGGACAGTAATTCCGGCGATTCGACCCACAGTATCTTGAACAAACCGAATCCCATCTACATTCTGCTCGCTTGGATATAGCACCAAGAACGCCTCGTCAGCGAGCCGCAGCAATGAGAGCCCACCCCAATCCCCAAGACCTGTTCTTGCATCTATCAGAAGGAGATCAACATCAAGTTGTTGAGAAACCTCTTCCTCAAAGAGCGACCACGCATCATTTGGATGAGAGAGCACATCTTCGGAGGAGAGCGTATGGAGTCTCCGGACATACTCTGCCCCGGGAACGCCGGCCGGAATAACGTAGATTTGAGCTTTCGACTCAATATCCTCGACCGAGTATGCAATAGGACAGCCAGAGAAATCCGGCGTCTGAACCACGCACGTTTCCAACCCATCCCGGGTTTTCGGGTCAAACGGGCGAACTTGTCGCTCCCACAGGTAGTCAATCAGACCGCACTCGATCGCCTTCCCGTCGGGTCGTGGGAGAACAATATGGAGGCCGGGGGCTTCCACATCCATATCCACCACAGCGACTCGTTGCCCTGCCCTTGCCAAATGAAATGCCGCATGCACCAACGACGTCGTTCGTCCGACGCCACCCTTATACGAGTAGAAGACCATACGACGAAGCCTTCGGCTGCCCAAATCCCGTGGCTGAGGCCGTATACCTGACTCAATCTGGCCGACAGCCCCCTCCCAGCTGGCAGGAGGCAGAGGAACAAAAGGATCAATCGCTATTCCACGATCACGGGCTTCTTGCTCACTATAGAGCTCGATAATTCCAGGCCGAAGCCCAGCTCCGTTAATCAACGGCTCGATCTTCGCCAAGCGCTCACTACGCTTAGCCCCATCAAATACGTTGTCTACGATCGTGAGGATAACGGTGGAACCGGCACCAACCTCGAGTTGGTATCGCCCCGGAAATTCCAAATCCAAATCATCGCGAAGCTTTTGAATGTCGTTCATGCTGCCAACACCTCGTTCTTTTGAAGCCAGCCCTTGACATAGTCAAGACTCTTCTTCCAAGCCTCAAGCGCGGCAGGCTCTATAGCGGAAGCCGCGTAGCGCAGATCGATAAAGTCGGCATCCTGCGATCCAACCGGGTGCGTCAAACGATCAAGATGAGCCAAAAACTGGCGATCCGCCTTTGCCCGATCGTATATTTTCGACATCAATCTGACCCCCGAAATCAACGAATGACCGGGCCGCTCTATGGACTGGCCACGACGTCCATCCTGAGCACGCGCACCAAGGTCATTCCAGCGTGCAATTCGATGATATTTGAGAATGATCGCCTTAATTTGGCATTCGACGGCTACGCCACCAATATGCATTGCAGCAACGGAACGTTTGGGCGAGCAAGCCAAGAGCACCTCGATGTCAGCAAAACGCTCGCCACTAGCACCTGCATAGTCTTCCATTCCGACCTTCCTAATATGCCGTTGACGCAAGACGCCCCGGCAACCCAGTCTGAGCCGTCGTCTTAGCGAACGAGTGTATGTCCGGAACCGAAGGCTGTGCCGCCCGCCCTGCCTCGTCAATGGGTCCGCTCGGTTCAAGGCAAAACTTGCGTTGCAGAAGCGCAAAAAGGCCTTCAGCAAAGCTGAAGGCCTTTTCTACCATTGCTGGTAGGCGCGATTGGATTCGAACCAACGACCCCCACCATGTCAAGGTGGTGCTCTAACCAACTGAGCTACGCGCCTGGAAAACTCGGCCCGCGGTGGTCAATCCGCTGGTCCGGAAAACAAACCGCCCGTATGAGGCGGGCGGTTTGTCGAAGGTGTCCCGAAGGACCTTCCTACCAATTCTGGTAGGCGCGATTGGATTCGAACCAACGACCCCCACCATGTCAAGGTGGTGCTCTAACCAACTGAGCTACGCGCCTGAAGAGCCTCGCAGTATATGCCGGATTTTTGAGTCCGTCCAGGAAGTCGCAGCAAAAAGAACAGCAGTCGCACGACGTCTTCGACGGGGCCTGCATCGGCAAACCCGCAGGCGCCCAGCGGGGCCAGCTCAGCGACGCCGCGCGCTGCGCACGCCCGGGACCTGCGACAGCGCCACCAGCGTCTGCTGCAGCCGCTGCGCGTCGCTGACCTCGACGGTGAAGCTCATCCGCGACAGGTCGCTGCGCGCCGGCCGGCCCTTGCCGCTCTGCTGGTTCACCGAGACCACGTTGAGCTTGTCCTTGGCGAACAGTTCCAGCACGTCGCGCAGCAGGCCCGGCCGGTCGCTCGCCTCGACGACCAGGTCCACCGGGTACATCGCGCCCTTGCCCGCGCGGTCCGGCGCCGGCTCGCCCCAGGCGACCGCGATCACCCGCTCCGGCGCCGACTGCGCCATCTGGCGCAGGTTCGCGCAATCGCTGCGGTGGATCGCCACGCCCTTGCCGCGCGTCACGTAGCCGGTGATCGGATCCGGCGGCGCCGGCCGGCAGCAGCGCGCCAGGCTCGTCAGCAGCGAATCCACGCCCACCACCAGCACGCCGCCCTTGGGCGTGCGCCCTTCCCCGACCGCGCCTTTCGTATGACGCTGGACGAGCAGTTCCTCTTCGTCGGCCTCGGGCACCGGCGGACGCAGCAGCGTCTCGATGTTGCGCAGCGAATACTCGTCCTTGCCGACGACCTCGAACAAGGCCTCCGCGCTCTTGAAGCCCAGCCGGCCGGCCAGGTCGTCGAGCTTGATCGCGGTCTTGCCCTCGCGCTGCAGCAGCTTCTCGACGAGTTCGCGCCCCTTGGCGATCGTGTGGGTCTGCACCTGCGCGTTGAAGTAGGCCCGGACCTTGGCCTTGCTGCGCTGGCTCTGCAGATAACCGAGCTCCGGATTGAGCCAGTCCATCGACGGACCGCCCTCCTTCAGCGCCACGATCTCCACCGTCTGCCCGCTCTGCAGCGGCGTGTTCAGCGGCACCATCTGGCCGTCCACCTTCGCGCCGCGGCAGCGGTGGCCCAGGTCGGTGTGCACCGCGTACGCGAAGTCCACCGCCGTCGCGCCCGCGCACAGCTCGACCACGTTGGCCTGCGGCGTGAACACGTAGATGCGGTCGTCGAAGCTCGCATCGGTCTCGGCGACGTAGTCGCGCTCCCACGCCAGCAGCTGCCGCAGCACGGCCTTGCGCGCCTGCGCGACCTGCTCCTCGAATTCGCCCGCCGCGCTCACGCCCGCGTAGCCCTTCGTGCCCGCCTCCTTGTAGGCCCAGTGCGCCGCGACGCCGTGCTCCGCATGCTCGTGCATCGCGCGCGTGCGGATCTGCACCTCCATCGGCCGGCCGTCCGCGGCGATCACCACCGTGTGCAGCGACTGGTAGCCGTTGGGCTTGGGACGGGCGATGTAGTCGTCGAACTCGCCGTCCACCGGCTTGTAGCGCTCGTGCAGCCGGGCGAGCACCGCATAGCAGTCCGCCACCTCCGGCACCACGACGCGCAAGGCGCGCAGGTCGAAGACGCGCTCCAGCGTCAGGCCCTTGCCGCGCATCTTCTTCCAGATGCTGTACAGGTGCTTGGGCCGGCCCTGCACCTGCGCCTCGATGCCGTCCGTCCTCAGTTCGCCCTCGAGCGCGGCCCGCACCGTCTCCACCGACTGCTCGCGCTCGACGCGCTTCTCATGCAGGCCCTTGGCGAGCTGGTGGTACTGCTCCGGCTCGGTGAAGCGGAAGGCGAGGTCCTCGATCTCCCACTTGATCTGCCAGATGCCCAGCCGGTTGGCCAGCGGCGCGAAGACCTGCAGCGACTCGGCGGCCAGCTCGCGCGGGCACGGCGTCCTGCTCGCGGCGAACCAGCGCAGCGACTGCAGCCGCGACGCCAGCCGCAGCAGCACCACGCGCAGGTCGCGCGAGAAGGCCAGCAGCATCTTGCGCACCAGCTCGGTCTGCTCCTGGCGGCGCTGGGCCTCGACCCGCGCCTCGCGCGCCGCGCGCTGGATCTGCACCAGGCGCCGCGTGTGGGCGACCAGGCTCGCGTCGCTCTCGCCGAAGGCCTTGGCGACGATTTCCTCGGGCTTGTTCAGGTAGTCGCCGGCATAGACCAGGTAGGAGGCCGCCTGCATCGCCGGCGCCGCGCCGACGCCGGCCAGGATCGCCGCCACGCCGTCCGCGTGCGCGAGCGCCGGCTCCCCCGTGCCCAGCAGGTGGTCGGCCAGCAGCGGTTCGGCGAAGGCACGCGCGCGACGCACCGGGTCCGCGTGTTCCTCGGCGCGCGGCGGCGCCTCCGGCAAGCGATGCGGCAGGTCCCCGTCCAGCAGGGCCACGATGGGCGCCGCCGGGTCGTGCCGCAGCCCCAGTTCCGTCTTCATTCGTCGTTCATCCGTGTCCTCGGGCGTGTCGCCACCGCCAGGACGTCATCCGCGCGCCAGGAATTGCTCCACCACGCGGATCTGTTCTTCATGCACCAGCGTCGGCGCGTGGCCGACGCCGGGGAACTCATGCAGCTCGGCGCGCGGACCGCGCTGCGTCATCTGCTCGGCGGTCGCGCGGGTCAGCAGGTCCGACTCGCCGCCGCGCAGCAGCAGCGTCGGGCATCGCACCGCGTCGTACGCGGCCCAGAGCTGCGCCTCGCCGGCCTTGGCCAGCTCCGGCGTCAGGCCCGCCAGGCCCTGCCCGATGCGCGGGTCGTAATGCAGCCGGCAACGGTCGCCGTCCGGCTTGAACATCGCCCGCGACAAGGCCAGCCACTGCTCGTCCGTGTGCGGTCCGAAGCCCTGCGATATGCCGCGCAGGTAGTCCGCGCCCTGCTGGCAGTTCTCGAACTGCGGCGCGCGGCCGAGGTAGCTCGCGATGCGCTGCAGCGCGACGAACTCGATCGTCGGCCCCACGTCGTTGAGGATCAGCCGCCGGATCGGGCTGGACGGCATCGCCGCCAGCGCCAGGCCGATCAGCCCGCCCATCGAGGTCCCCAGCCAGTCCACCTGCGCCGGGCCCAGGCGCGCCAGCAGCGTCACCATGTCCGAGACGTACTGCGGCAGCTGGTAGTTGCGCGGATCGCCGAGCCATTCCGACTCCCCACGGCCGACCACGTCCGGGCAGATCACCCGGAAACGGTCGCTCAGCCGGCGGGCGATCACGTCGAAGTCGCGGCCCTGGCGCGACAGCCCGTGCACGCAGACGAGCACCCGCGGATTGTCGGCCTGCCCCCACTCCCAATAGGCGACCCGGTGGAGACCGCAAGGGCTCAGCGCCTGGACTTTTTTCAACAAGGGTTCAGACATCGCTCGTATCCTTTGTCCCCATCCTAACAACCCTGAAGAGGACTCGGCATGTTGAAAGGCAAGACGGCCCTGGTCACCGGCTCGACGAGCGGCATCGGATTGGGGATCGCCCTGACCCTGGCCAAGGAAGGGGCGAACATCGTCCTGAACGGCTTCGGCGACCACGCCGGCCCGAAGGCGCAGGTCGAGGCGCTGGGCGTGAAGGTCGGCTACCACGGCGCCGACATGAGCAAACCGGCCGATATCGAGGCCATGATGGCCTACATCGACCAGGAGTTCGGCGGCTGCGACATCCTGGTGAACAACGCCGGCATCCAGCACGTGGCCAACGTCGACGAGTTCCCGCCGGAGAAATGGGACGCGATCCTCGCGATCAACCTCAGTTCCGCCTTCCACACGATGCGGCTGGCCCTCCCGGGCATGAAGAAGAAGCAGTGGGGGCGGATCGTGAACATCGCCTCCACGCACGGGCTGGTGGCGTCGGCCGGCAAGTCGGCCTATGTCGCGGCCAAGCACGGCCTGGTCGGCCTGACGAAGTCGGCGGCGCTGGAGACCGCCACCCTTCCCGTCACCGTCAACGCGATCTGCCCGGGCTGGGTGCTGACCCCGCTGGTGCAGAAGCAGATCGACGACCGCTCGGCCAAGGACAAGCTGGACCCGGCGGAAGCCAAGCGCCAGCTGCTGGCGGAGAAGCAGCCCTCGCTGCAGTTCACGACGCCCGAAGAACTCGGCGCGCTGACCGTGTTCCTGTGCTCGGACGCCGCGGTCAACGTGCGCGGCCAGGCCTGGGCCATGGACGGCGGCTGGACCGCGCAGTGACGCTCACTTCGTCATCAGCACGCTGCCGTTGACGTTCACCGTGACGGTGGCCTTGCCGGATTCGGTCGGCAGACCGGCATCGGCGGAGGCGGCCGCGCTCTTGAAGCGCATCTCGGTCGCCATCATGACCGGGCCGGGCTGGTCGGCGTTCACGCTGACCTCGCCGATGCGGTAGTTCGAGTAGCCGAACTCCTTCGCGTAGAGCGCGGCCTTGCTCTTGTAGCTCGCGATCGCCTGCGAGACCACGTCGTTCTCGGCCTTCTCGCGCGCCTCGCGCGACAGGCCGTAGCTCACGTTGGCGATCGCGAGCGAATTGATGCGGCCGCTCAGCTTCGAGATCGCCTCGATGTCGCGCCCCTGCACCAGCAGCTCCACGCTGCCGGTCCAGCCGGTGATCTGCGGCGCGCTGCTCGCGCTCGACTTCGGCTGGCCGTAGCGCGGATAGACCGACAGGTTGCCCGCCTGCAGGTCGACCTGCCCGGGCTTGGCGATCTTGCGCGCCTCGGTCAGCGCGGCATCCAGCGCCTGCTTGAGCTCGTTCTGGACGGCGCCGGCCTCCTTGCCCTCGCGGGTCGTGGAAAAACGCAGCTGCAGCAGGTCGCGCGGAACTTCGGTCGTGGCGGACGCGGACAGCGACAGCAGGTCGGTCCGGGCGGCCTGCGCCTGCGCCATGGCGGCGGGCGCCACCGCGGTCACCGCCACCGCGCCGGCGGCAATCAGGGTACGGGCAAGGATCTGGGAGCGTCGGGTCATTCGGGTTCCTACGGAGAGTCCAGGTGGGAACCAGCATAACGCGTGAGGAAACCGTCACGGTTGACCCATGCCGGGTGCCGCTCATCCGCAATTTCGCGGCATTCATCGACCTCTTTCAGCAGGATGGACAGCTCTGTTACAAAAGATGTAACTATTCGGTAAGGACTGATGCATCCCGCAAACAGGCCAAAAAACTGCCCTTACAGTCCCGCTGTTACAAATTCCGGAGTGGCCGCCATGCAAACCACAACCCGCCCCAACCGTGTCCTGGTCGTGGATGACGACGCCCGCATCCGCGACCTCCTGCGCCGCTACCTGGCGCAGGAAGGCTTCGAAGTCCTGCTGGCCGAGGACAGCAAGGCGCTGAACAAGCAGCTCACGCGCGAGACCGTGGACCTGATCGTCCTGGACCTGATGCTGCCCGGCGAGGACGGCCTGTCCATCTGCCGGCGGCTGCGCGCCGCGGGCGACAACACGCCGATCATCATGCTGACGGCCAAGGTCGAGGAAGTGGACCGCATCGTCGGCCTGGAGGTCGGCGCCGACGACTACCTGGCCAAGCCCTTCAACCCGCGCGAACTGCTGGCCCGCATCAACGCGGTGCTGCGCCGCCGTCCGCCGCCGGAAGCGCCGGGCGCGCCGTCCAAGGAACCGATGACGGTCCAGTTCGGCCCGTTCGAGTTCGACCTGGCGTTGCGTCGCCTGGCCAAGAACGGCGAGCCGGTGCCGCTGACCACCGGCGAGTTCTCGATGCTCAAGGCGCTGGTGCGGCATCCGCGCCAGCCGCTGTCGCGCGACAAGCTGGCGATGCTGGCGCGCGGGCGCGAGTTCGAGCCCTTCGACCGCAGCCTCGACGTGCAGGTCTCGCGCCTGCGCAAGCTGCTGGAAGAGGATCCGGCGCAACCGCGCTTCATCCAGACCGTATGGGGCGTAGGCTACGTGTTCGTGCCGGACGAGGCGGCCTGATCCCGTGGCGCCCCCGCGTCTGGCGCTGAACCTGTTCTGGCGCACGTTCGCGCTGCTGGCCTTGCTGCTGGCGGCGGGTGTGCTGGCCTGGCAGCAGACCTTCAAGGCCCTGGAAGCCGAGCCCAAGGCCCTGGAGGCGGCGCAGCAGCTGGCCGGCCTGGTGAACCTGTCGCGCGTGGCGCTGTCCAGCACCGACGCGATCAACCGGGTCGCCGTGGTCAAGTCGCTCGCGCGCAGCGAGGCAGTCTCGGTCGAGGTCGCCGAGGCCACCGACCGCTGGTTGCCCTACGAGAACTCGCCCTTCGCGCAGCGGCTGCGCAAGGAGCTGGTCACGCGGCTGGGGCCGCAGACGGTGCTGGCGAGCGGCCTGAACGGCGTGCCGGGGCTGTGGGTGAGATTCGATGTCGGGCCGGACCAGTTCTGGTTGCAGACCAATCCCGCGCCGCTGCAGGCGAGCATGTCCAACAACTGGTGGTGGATCGCGATCGCCCTGGGTGCATCGCTGCTGGGCGCCGCGGCCATCGCGCGCCTGATCAACCAGCCGCTGCGCGAGCTGTCCATCGCCGCGAGCCGCATCCGCGAGGGCGAGTACGACTCGCGCCTGGACGAGAGCACGCTGACCAGCGAGATCCGCGAGGTCAACATGGGGTTCAACCGCATGGCGCGCGAGCTCGCGAAGATGGAAGAGGACCGCAGCGTGATGCTGGCGGGCATCTCGCACGACTTGCGCACGCCGCTGGCGCGACTGCGGCTGGAGGCGGAGATGAGCGTCAACGACGAGCAGGCGCGGACCTACATCGCGCAGGACATCGACCAGCTCGACGCCATCATCAACAAGTTCATGGACTACGCGCGGCCGAGCGAGCTGCAGCTGCAGGCGCTCAACCTGCGCGAGCTGGTGGAGCGCGAGGCGCAGGGCTTCCGCGATCCGCAGCAGATCGTGATCAGCGTGCGGCTGTCCGCGGCGCTGCGCATCTGGACGGACCCGACCGAGCTGGGTCGCATCCTGCTGAACCTGTTCGAGAACGCGCGGCGCTACGGCCATCATGGCGACGAGCCCACGCGCGTGGAAGTCACCGCCGAAGCCGACAGCGCCTGGGTGCTGCTGACGGTGCGCGATCACGGGCCCGGCGTGCCGCCGGACAAGCTCGCGAAGTTGACGACGCCTTTCTACCGGGGCGACACCGCGCGCACGGCGGCGACCGGCGCCGGGCTGGGCTTGGCGATCGTCGAGAAGTCCGTGCAGCGGCTCGGCGCGCAACTGCGCCTGACGAATGCCGACGACAGCGGCTTCGTCGCGCAGCTGAGGCTCAAGCGCGCGAGCGTCTGAACGCCGCGCCAGGTCTTGCCCCTCGCCCGCACGCTCGTCCCTCGCGGTCAGCCCCCTCTTGCTCCCTCTCCCGCTTGCGGGAGAGGGTGGGGGTGAGGGCCAGCGGATTCGGCAGTCAGAAAGAGGGTTTCCGCACTTCCACCGCCGCTGGCCCTCACCCCTGCCCTCTCCCGCAAGCGGGAGAGGGAGTTCGACCGAGCGATTCAGTCTCCTCCTCGCACCAGCAGGCAGACCGCCCGCGCCTCGATCGCCTTGAGTTCGCCGACAGGCCCCATCTTTTCGGCCGTCTTGGCCTTCACGTTGACCTGCCCCGGATCGATGCCCAGCACTTCGGCGAGCCGCTGGCGCATCAGCGGGATATGCGGCGCCATCTTGGGCTGCTGGGCGACGATGGTGCTGTCGAGGTTGCCGATCACCCACCCCAGGTCCGTCACGCGCCGATAGGCTTCGGCGAGCAGCACCATCGAATCGGCGCCCTTGAACTCGGCGGCCGTATCGGGGAACAGCTTGCCGATGTCGCCGAGCGCGGCGGCGCCCAGCAGCGCGTCGGTGATCGCGTGGGCGAGCGCGTCGGCGTCCGAGTGGCCGAGCAGGCCGTGGCTGTGCGGGATCGTGATGCCGCCGAGGATCAGCGGGCGGCCGGCGACAAGCTGGTGGGTGTCCCAGCCCTCGCCGATGCGGAAGTTCAGAAGCATGGAATCGGGGCCTTGAATCAGATCAGTGCGCGGATCGGTGCGCGGATCAATGCGGCAATGCGTTCGTGACGACGAGCGGCCCGTTGCGGGTAACGATCATCGTGTGCTCGAACTGGGCCGACAGGTTGCCCTTGACGCCGGACAGCGTCCAGCCGTCGGCTTCCTCGTCGACCCAGCGGCTCTTGGTCGACAGGAAGGGTTCGATGGTGATGACCATGCCTTCGGACAGCACGCGGGTATCGTTGGGGTCGTAGTAGCCGGGGATGCTCTTGGGCTCCTCGTGCAGCGAGCGGCCGACGCCATGGCTGCAGAGGTTCTCGATGATCTTGAACTTGTGGCCCTTGGCGACGCGCTCGATGGCGTGGCCGATGCGGTTGAGCTTCGCGCCGGGTTTCACTTCCTTCATCGCCTGCTCGAGCGCGTACTGCGCGGCGAAGACCAGCTGGGTCTTGGTCGGCGTCGTCGGCGGGACGATGCGCGTGCCGCCGGTGTCGCCGAAGTAGCCATCCAGTTCCGCCGACACGTCGACGTTGACCACGTCGCCCTTCTGGATCACGCGGTCGCCGGGGATGCCGTGCGCGGCCTGCTCGTTGATCGAGATGCAGGTCGCGCCCGGGAAGTTGTACATCACGCGCGGCGCGGACTTCGCGCCGAACCCGGTCAGCCAGTGCTCGCCCATCTGGTCGAGCTCGAGCGTGGTCATGCCCGGGCGGATCGCGTCGAGCATGCGGCGCAGCACGGTGGCGACGGCCTCGCCGGCGGCCTTCAGGCCCTGGATATCGTCATCGGATTCGACGGTCATGTGCGGCTCCTGAGCAGGCGTTCGGCCAACGCGAAGTCGGCGGGATAGGTGACCTTGAAGTTTTCCATCGAGGACTCGACCAGGCGGGGCGCGTGGCCGAGCGCCTCGATCGCGCTGGCTTCATCGGTGATGCCGTCCAGCGGGCCGTTCAGCGCCGGCATCAGCAAGCCGAGCCGGAACATCTGCGGCGTCTGCGCGGCCCACTTGCCGCGCCGGTCGACCGTGGCGGCGACGCGCGCCGATGGCGTGGCGCCGGGGTCGGTGCCCGGGCTGGCGGCCGCCGTGTCCTTGAGCGTGTCCGCCACGGGCAGCGCGAGCAGGCCGCCGACCTCGTCGTCATCGCAGGCGTCGATCAGCGCATCGACCCATTCGGGGCGGAGCAGGCAACGCGCGGCGTCGTGGACCAGGATCCAGTCGTGCGGCTGGGCGCCGCGCTCGCGCAGCGCCTGCAGACCAGCGGCGACCGAGTCGGCGCGGGTCGCGCCGCCGGTGCGGGCGATCCAGCCGCGCTCGCCTTCGAAGCCGGGGACGGCGGCCTCGAACTGGTCGTCCTCGGGCGAGAGCACCACGAGCGTGGCGTCGATGCGGGACACCGCGCCGAGCGCCGCCAATGTGTGCGCGATCAGGGCCTGGCCGGCGAGCGGCACGTACTGCTTGGGGCGGTCAGCGCCGGAGCGGCTGCCGACGCCCGCGGCCGGCACCAGCGCAAAGCAGCGTGGGTTCAGGCCGATGGGAAAGGAACTCATGGGGTCGATTGTAGGGATCGACGAAAATCCCGCTTCCTCCCCTTCCCTGCTCCGCCTGCCGTGCTCTCCATCGCCGACATCCACCGCCGCCTGACCGCGCTCGGCGCCAACGAGGCGCACGTGGGACGCGTGCTGCGCCACTGGGTCCAGGCCCGGCCGCTGAGCGAGGGCCGGCGCAAGCTGGAGCACTACCTGCCGCTGGCGGTGCGCCAGGCGCTGCCCGCGCTGATGGATGAGCTGCACGGCCTGGCCACGCTGGTCGAGCGGCACCCGGGCGAGGACGGTTCGGCGCGTCTGCTGGTGAAGCTGACGGACGGCCAGACGGTGGAGAGCGTGCTGCTGCCGCGCGACGGGTTGTGCGTGTCCAGCCAGGTCGGCTGCGCGGTGGGCTGCCGCTTCTGCATGACCGGCAAGGACGGGCTGCTGCGCCAGGTCACGAGCGCCGAGATCGTCGCGCAGGTGGCGCTGGCGCGGCGCGAGCGCGCGGTGAAGAAGGTCGTGTTCATGGGCATGGGCGAGCCGTCGCACAACCTGGACGCGGTGATGGAAGCGATCGAGCTGCTCGGGCTGCAAGGCAACATCGGCCACAAGAACCTGGTGTTCTCGACGGTCGGCGATCCGCGCGCGTTCGAGCGGCTGGCGGCCGGACCGGTGAAGCCGGCGCTGGCGCTGTCGCTGCACACGACGAAGGCGGCGTTGCGTCGGGAACTGCTGCCGCGCGCGCCGCGCCTGACACCGGGCGAGATCGTCGAGGCCGGAGAACGCTACGCGCGGGAGAGCGGCTACCCGATCCAGTACCAGTGGACGCTGATCGAGGGCGTCAACGACGGCGAGGACGAGCTCGACGGCATCGTCGGGTTGCTCAAGGGCAAGTACGGCGTGCTGAACATGATCCCGTACAACAGCGTGCCGGAACTGCCCTACGCGCGGCCGGACTGGGACAAGGCGCGCGATATCGCCCGGCGCCTGCACCAGCGCGGCGTGCTGACCAAGCTGCGGGACTCGGCCGGACAGGACGTGGACGGCGGCTGTGGACAGTTGCGGGCACGCAGCCTGGACACGCCACCGCTGCCGAGGCGGGAGGCGCGCCGGGCGATTCCCATCGCACCGGCTGGCTGAGCGTCGACGGGAACGCACGACGCGCGCCCGCCGTCCTCTTCATCGTCCTGCGTGCGATCCCCGTCCCGCCGCTCACAGCGAATAGCTCATGCGGACCCACACCTGCGGCGCCGTCGCCGCCGGCCCGGTCACCGACCGCCGCTGCGCCGCGCTGCCGAGCCGCCATCCCGCCGTGCCTTCCGCGCTCCACGGCCCGCGCTGCCAGCGCAGGCCGACGCCTGCACCGGCCAGCATCCGTCCTGGCGACCGCACCCGGCCCCGGGCACCGGTCTCCCACGACGTGTGGTGGAACTTCACCCGGCCCGCGTCGACGAACCCGAACGGTTCCAGCGTCTGCCACCGGTAACGCAGTTCCGCCTGCCCCAGCGCGCCGATGTCCCCGGAGGTTTCTGCCAAGGGCCAGGCCCGCACGCTGCGCGCGCCGCCGAGCGCGAACCTGCGCGACCCGTCCAGGTTCTTGTCCGCGATCTGTCCGTTCCCTCGCAACAGCAGTCCCCAAGGCCCCCGTTGCTTCAGCAGCGCCAGGTCGGCCGACAGGATCAGGTACTCCCCCGCCGATCGCGCGGACTGCGCATCCCGGGCCGCCGCGGCCGCCTCGCGCAGTTGCAGCGATCCCGCCTCCATCCACACGCCGCCCCAGATCGCCAGACCCGCCGACGCAGAGGCCATCGCCTGCAGCCCCGTCGTGACCGCGATCGCGCGGCGGCGGTCCTCGATGGCTACCGAGCGCTGCCCGCTGCGCATGCGGCGGGCCTCGACGCCGAGCTGCCAACTCAAGCGTCCCGCGCCCCTTGTCGTCAAGGGCACCATCGACATCAGCCCGACCGAGTCCACCAGCCCCCGCGCGCCCAACGGCGCGAACTCGCCGCCCAGTTCGTAGAGGTGACGACCGGCCGTCAACGCCACCCGCGTGCCGCGCGTGCCCAGCGGCACGTGGTACGCCGCAGCGCCGTCCCACCCCTTCCCGCCGATCGCGCCGCTCGCGGTCAGCCGGTCGCCGAAGACGAGCAGTCCATCCACGTGACCCGCCACGCCGCCACGCTCGTGGCCGGCATGCCGGTTGCCGTGGTTGTCGGCCCCCAGGTCCAGGCGCCATCGACGCGCCTGTGCCGCCCGCACATCGACATCGCCTTCGCCGACCTCGCGGCCGGGCCCCAGGCTCGTGGACACCGAGACGCCGGGCAGTCTCGACAGGGCCGGCTGCCAGCGCTGCCCCAGCGCCTCGGCGTCGAGCACGTCGCGCATGTCGAGCCCTTCGATGCGCAGGCGCGGCGTTGGCGGCCAGGGGGCCTCGGCCCAGGCCGCGGCGGCGCAGAACGCCGCACCGGCCATGACCAGCGCGCCGACGACACGCTCGCGGCTTTTCGGCGCGCTTCGGATCGATCGGGGCGACCGTCGCGCAGGGAGATGCAGTGCATTCATGGGAAACACGAGTGAAAGCGACGATTCTTCGAAGCGCACGTCAGCCCGCCAATCGCCGCGAATCGCCATCTCGACAGCCGCGGCCCCCTCGTCGCGGCGCATCGATCCTGGAATGCACCAGGAACTCCCCGCCGGGTACGCCGACTGCTCTCCCCATGCCCCTCCCCGTGCCTCGGCCGAAGCCTCTTCCGATGCCTCCTCTGCTGCGTTTCGCCACGCGGACGCAAGGACGTCGCCGAGGGTGCCTCGCCCTCCTGCCATGAGCCGCCTCGCGGCCTCCCTACAATTCCCCGGCGCCCCTTCCCGGGGCTGTCCTCATTTGTGCGCCATGCAGCTGTCCCCCATCGCCCCCGGCAAACGCTTCACCCAACCCCGTCCCCTCGGCTCCGCCGATGCCTTGCTGCTCGCCCGCTTCGCGCGCCAGCAACTGGCCGCCGGACGCTTGACGCTGATCGTCACCGCCGAGCCCGGCGACACGCAGCGCCTGGAGGACGAGCTCAAGTTCTTCGCGCCCGAGCTGCGCGTGGCCGTCTTCCCCGACTGGGAGACCCTGCCCTACGACAGCTTCAGCCCGCACCAGGACCTGATCTCCGAGCGGCTGGCCACGCTGTGGCGGCTGCAGCAGGCCGGGGGCAAGCCGGCCGTCGAACGCGACCTGGACGTCGTGCTGCTGCCCGCCACCACCGCCCTGACGCGCCTGGCGCCGCCGTCCTTCCTCGCGGCCACGACTTTCAACTTCCGCCAGAAGCAGCGCCTGGACGAGGCCGGGCTGAAGCAGCAGCTGACCCTGGGCGGCTACCAGCACGTCAGCCAGGTGGTCTCCCCCGGCGAGTACGCCGTGCGCGGCGGCCTCATCGACCTCTACCCGATGGGCTCGCCGGTGCCCTATCGCGTCGACCTGTTCGGCGACGAGGTCGATTCGATCCGCGTCTTCGATCCGGACTCGCAGCGCTCGCTCTATCCGGTGCCCGAGGTCCGCCTGCTGCCGGGCCGCGAGTTCCCGATGGACGAGTCCTCGCGCAAGGCCTTCCGCGCCCGCTGGCGCGAGAAGATGGACGGCGATCCGACCAAGTCCCGCATCTACAAGGACATCGACACCGGCCTGGCCACCGCCGGCATCGAGTACTACCTGCCGCTGTTCTTCGACCAGGTCGCCAGCGTCTTCGACTATCTCCCCGCGGAAGCGGGCCTGGTGCTGCACGGCGAGGTCGACGAAGCGCTGCAGCGCTTCTGGACCGACACCCGCGAGCGCCACCGCTTCCTGCAGCACGATCCCGACCGGCCCATCCTGCCGCCCGAGGAGATCTTCCTGCGGCCCGAGGAGTTCTTCACCGCGACGCACCGCCACGCGGTGCTGTCCGTGCGCGGCGCCGAGCCGGTCGACTACGCCCGCCCGCTGCCCGACGTCAGCGTCGAACGCGGCGCGCAGGAGCCGCTGGCCCGGCTGGCCGCGCACCTGAAGTCGACGACCTTCCGCGTGCTGCTGCTCGCCGAGAGCGAGGGCCGCCGCGAGAGCCTGCTCGAGCTGCTGCGCGACAACCGGATCGATCCGCCCTCCGTGAAGGACCTCGCCGAGTTCGAGGCGAACAAGGACGAGCGCTTCGCGATCACCGCGGCGCCGTTGGCCGCCGGCTTCTTCTGGAACGAACCGGACGGCCCCGATGGCGGCCGCCAGATCCAGCTGTTCACCGAGACCGAGCTCTTCGCCACCACGCCGACCACGCGCCGGCGCCGCAAGCAGGAGCAGGTCAGCGACGTCAATGCGCTGATCAAGGACCTGTCGGAGCTCAAGGTCGGCGACCCGGTCGTGCACACCAACCACGGCATCGGCCGCTACCTCGGGCTGATCAATATCGACCTGGGCGACGGCCCGAGCGAGTTCCTGCACCTCGAGTACGCGGACAAGGCCACGCTCTACGTGCCGGTCGCGCAGCTGCACCTGATCAGCCGCTACACCGGCGTGAGCGCCGAGGAAGCGCCGCTGCACCGGCTCGGCTCCGGCCAGTGGGACAAGGCCAAGCGCAAGGCGGCCGAGCAGGTCCGCGACACCGCCGCCGAACTGCTCAACCTGTACGCGCGCCGCGCGGCGCGCGAGGGCCATGCCTTCCGCTACTCGCCGCACGACTACGAGGCCTTCGCCGCGAGCTTCGGCTTCGAGGAGACGCCCGACCAGCGCGCCGCGATCCACGCCGTCATCCAGGACATGATCAGCCCCAAGCCGATGGACCGCCTGGTCTGCGGCGACGTGGGCTTCGGCAAGACCGAGGTCGCACTGCGCGCCGCCTTCGTCGCGGTGATGGGCGGCAAGCAGGTCGCGCTGCTCGCGCCCACGACGCTGCTGGCCGAGCAGCATTACCAGAACATCGCCGACCGCTTCGGCCGCTGGCCGGTCAAGGTCGCCGAGATGAGCCGCTTCCGTTCCGCCAAGGAGATCAAGGCGGCGATGGAAGGCCTGGCCGACGGGTCGATCGACATCGTCATCGGCACGCACAAGCTGCTCTCGGCCGACGTGAAGTTCAAGCGCCTGGGCCTGCTGGTGATCGACGAGGAACACCGCTTCGGCGTGCGACACAAGGAAGCGATGAAGGCGATGCGCGCCGAGGTCGACGTGCTGACGCTGACCGCCACGCCGATCCCGCGCACGCTGGGCATGGCGCTGGAGGGCCTGCGCGACCTGAGCGTGATCGCAACGGCGCCGCAGCGGCGGCTGGCGATCAAGACCTTCGTGCGCAGCGAAAACAGCGGCACGATCCGCGAGGCGGTGCTGCGCGAGCTCAAGCGCGGCGGCCAGGTCTACTTCCTGCACAACGAGGTCGAGACCATCGAGAACCGGCGCATGAAGCTCGAGGAGCTGCTGCCCGAGGCGCGCATCGTCGTCGCCCACGGCCAGATGCCCGAGCGCGAGCTCGAACGCGTGATGCGCGAGTTCGTCGGCGGCAAGCACAACGTGCTGCTGTGCTCGACCATCATCGAGACCGGCATCGACGTGCCCAGCGCCAACACCATCGTCATCAGCCGCGCCGACAAGTTCGGCCTGGCGCAGTTGCACCAGTTGCGCGGCCGGGTCGGGCGCTCGCACCACCAGGCCTATGCCTACCTGATGGTCCCCGACGTCGAGGGCCTGACCAAGCAGGCGCTGCAGCGGCTGGAGGCGATCCAGGCGATGGAGGAGCTGGGCTCGGGCTTCTACCTGGCGATGCACGACCTGGAGATCCGCGGCGCCGGCGAGGTGCTGGGCGAGCACCAGAGCGGCAACATGATGGAGGTCGGCTTCCAGCTCTACAACGAGATGCTGTCGGAGGCGGTGCGTTCGCTCAAGGCCGGCCGCGAGCCGGACCTGCTCAGCCCGCTGTCGGCCACGACGGAGATCAACCTGCACGCGCCCGCGCTGCTGCCCGACGCCTACTGCGGCGACGTGCACCAGCGGCTGTCGCTGTACAAGCGGCTGGCGACGGCGGACCGCGCCGAGCAGATCGACGCGATGCTCGAGGAGATCACCGACCGCTTCGGCAAGCTGCCGGCGCAGGGGCAGACGCTGTTCGACACGCACCGGCTGCGCGTGCTGGCCAAGCCCTACGGCGTGATGAAGATCGACGCGGCGCCGTCGGTCATCAACATCAACTTCCGTCCCAACCCGCCGATCGATCCGATGCGGGTCATCGAGCTGGTCCAGAAGAACCGCAACATCAAGCTGGTGGGCAACGAGAAGCTGCGCATCGACAAGGCGCTCACCGATCCGAAGGACCGCGCGCACGCGGTGCGCGAGGTGCTGCGGCTGCTCGGCGCGCCGGTGGCGCAGGCCTGAATCCGCGGACGGCGACCGCGGGTGCCGCTTCGCTGACTTGAACGGGGTGGAGACCGCCGACATCTCCACCAGTTCAGGCCAATGACGTCGACGGAACCGGTTTCTAGACTGCGTGCTTCTCAAGTTCTGGAGAGGCCGATGCAAGTTGCCAACCTGTTGATCGACGAGGACGAGGAAGACATGAACGCCGTCTATGCCGCGAGGGATGCCGAGATGGCCGCCAAGTACCGGGGGCTCGCCAACGCGGCCCGGTGTCTGGCCTGCGAACACATGCCGCCTGACTACCTGGATGTCGGGCCGGACTGGTTCTCTCGCCAGCTGCGCGAGGATCGGCGACTGGGCAGGATCGCCCTGCACGCGCAGGAGGATTGCGACACCTGCCCCTACCTGCCGGAGAACTACGGCAAACCGGTGAGGTGCCGGGTGCTGGGCGTCGACGGTTGGGGCGATCACGCGGAGGCCGACCGGATCCGTCAGATCCGGTTCCGCGAATGGGAGGCCCGCCATGCGACGTGCTGAACCGCTCTACATGCTGGACGCCAACATCGTCAGCGCCTTGATCGACCGTCCCGGCACCGCACGGCGAGACCTCTGCGAGCAGCGTCTGCAGCGGCTCGACGGCGATCTTGCGATCAGCGTCGTCGTCGACGCCGAAACGCGGGCGGGATTCGCCAAGTCGCGTTCGCTCAACAAGGAGGCCCGGTACCTCGAACTGAAGCGGCGTCTGCGCGTCGAGTACATCGACAGGGACCTCGGATTCGCGGAGGTCTACGCCATCGAGCGCGCCGCCCTGCTGCGCTCGGGCGCACCGCTGTCGCGCCTGGACACGTTCATCGTCTCCCACGCGATCGCCTTGGACGCGACGCTGGTCAGCAACGATCGCGCGTTGGCGCGGGTCGAACGGCTGAAACTCGAGAACTGGCTGTGGTCCGAGCCCGCAACCGCTCGAGGCCTGCCCGGCGTCGCGGAGCCGTCCGCCGTCTACGCGCCCCGGGATGCGGCCTGGCCGGTATCCAGGCATCCGGCGGCAGGCTTCCGGCTCCCGGCTTCCGGAGCCGCGCGGTACGTCGGCGCCCATGCGCACTGAGGCGCTCGGCGGCGGGTGCGCTAAGCTCCCGCCCATCCCCGCCGACGGATCGACGTGATCCCCGGCGGGGATCTTCCGCATTCGAGACTCCGCCCCCTGCCCGCATGACCTCCTCGTCGACCTCCCCGGCCCCGCTCTCCCCGCTCGTCCTGCAAGGCTTCACGCCGCCGCTGGCGCTGAGCGACTTCAAGCTCGCCGCCTTCGACATGGACTCGACGCTGATCGCCATCGAATGCATCGACGAGATCGCCGCCGCCGCCGGCCGCAAGGCCGAGGTCGCCGCGATCACCGAGGCCGCCATGCGCGGAGAGATCACCGACTTCAAGGACAGCCTGAGACGCCGCCTCGCGCTGCTGAAGGGCGTCGGCGAGGACGCGCTGGCGCAGGTGCTGCGCGAGCGGCTCGCTTTCAACCCCGGCGCGCGCGAACTCTGCGCGGCCTTGAAGGCCGCCGGCCTGAAGCTGGTGCTGGTCTCCGGTGGCTTCACCTACTTCACGCGTGTCGTCGCCGCCGAGCTGGGCATGGACTTCGTCCGCAGCAACGAGCTGGAGATCGTCGACGGCCGCCTGACCGGCGGCCTCGTGATGCAGGACTGGGGCGACATCTGCGACGGCGAGGAGAAGCGCCGCATGATGCTGGCCTGCGCCGAACGCATCGGCGCCCTGCCCGCGCAGTGCATCGCCGTCGGCGACGGCGCGAACGACCTGCCCATGATGGGCGCCGCCGGCCTGTCGGTGGCCTACCACGCCAAGCCCCGGGTGCGCGAGCAGGCGATGGTCGCCATCAACGACGGCGGCCTGGAGCGGCTGCTCACGGTGTTGCGCTGAGGTTCTTGCCGACAGGCGTCCGGCCTGCGATGCTTCCGCCATACAGGGAGCAGCGATGCGAGATCAGCACGCGACAAGGACGGACGAGCAGGCCGACATCGACCACCTGCAGCGCGACGTGCTGGAAGCCGTCGCGCTCGGGCGTCCGCTGGCGGCGGTGATGGACCTGCTGTGCCGCGGCGTCGAGATGCTGGCGCCGGAGGTGATCTGCTCGGTGCTGTCGGTCGACGAGGACGGTCGCGTCCATCCGCTGGCCGCCCCCAGCCTGCCGACCTCCTTCAGCGGCGCGCTGGAGGGCTTCGCGATCGGCCCGCAGGCAGGCTCCTGCGGCACCGCCGCCTGGCGGCGCCAGCCCGTCGAGGTCACCGACATCGCCCAGGACCCGCTCTGGGCGGACTTCCGCGACCTGGCGAGCGCCCACGGGCTGGCCGCCTGCTGGTCGACCCCGATCCTGCTGAGCGCGGACCAGGTCGTCGCCACCTTCGCGCTGTACTACCGCGAACCGCGCGCCGCGGCGCCCTTCCATCGCCGCATGGTGCAAGCCTGCACGCAGCTGTGCCAGATCGCCTTCATGCACGACCGCCACCAGCGCGAGATCGAGCGCCTGGCCTACTTCGACGGCGTCACCGGCCTGCCCAACCGCACCCTGCTGGCCGACCGCGCCCGGCAGACGCTGCTGTTGGCCTCCCGCGCGGAGACGCCGGCGGCGCTGCTGCTGCTGGACATCGACCGCTTCAAGACCGTCAACGATTCGCTGGGCCACGCGGTGGGCGACCAGGTGCTCAAGCACATCGCCACGCGGCTGCTGGGCACGCTGCGCGACAGCGACACGCTGGCACGTCTGGGCGGCGACGAATTCGTCGTGCTGCTGCCGGGCTGTTCGGCCGAGGACGCGATGCATGTCGCCGGCAAGCTGCGCGCCGCGCTCGAGGCGCCGATCCCGCTCGACGGCAGCCACGCCCGGGTGCAGATGACGGCCAGCATCGGCGTCTGCGCCTATCCGCGCGACGGGGCCGACCTCGACCAGTTGCTGAAGAACGCCGACATCGCGATGTACGAGGCCAAACGCGCCGGTCGCGACTGCGCGCGCTTCTTCCTGCATGCGATGAACCAGGCGCTGGACGAGCGGCTCGACATCGAGGCGGCGTTGCGCCACGCGTTGTCCAACCAGCTGCTGCAGCTGCACTTCCAGCCCAAGGTCCGCCTGACCGACCGTGCGCTGGTGGGCGTCGAGGCGCTGCTGCGCTGGCACGACGCCGAACGCGGCTGGGTGCCGCCGGACCGCTTCATCCCGGTGGCCGAGGAGAGCGGACTGATCAACGCGCTCGACGCCTGGGTGCTGGGGCAATCCTGCGC
Source organism: Roseateles sp. (assembly GCA_039593255.1). Taxonomy (GTDB): domain Bacteria; phylum Pseudomonadota; class Gammaproteobacteria; order Burkholderiales; family Burkholderiaceae_C; genus Roseateles. Next base: position 77,991 of record JBCNPQ010000004.1, on the reverse strand, counting down.
GCAGCTGGCGCGCTGGCGCGCCGACGGCATCGCGGTGCCGGGCCTGTCGGTGAACGTGTCGCCGCAGCGCTTCCACCAGGACGACGTCGCGGCGCACGCGGGCGCGTTGCTGGCGAAGCACGGCCTCGCGGCCAGCGACCTGACGCTGGAGGTCACCGAACGGCTGATGCTCGACGACACCAGCCGCCCGCGCGAGCAGCTGCAGCAACTGCACGAGATGGGCGTCGGGGTGTCGGTGGACGACTTCGGCACCGGCTACTCGAGCCTGAGCTACCTGAAGCGGCTGCCGGTGACCGAGCTCAAGCTGGACAAGAGTTTCGTGCGCGACCTGGAGCAGGACGCCGATGATCGCGCGTTGGCGAGCGCCGTCATCGGCATCGGCCGGTCGCTCGGGCTGACCGTGGTCGCCGAAGGCGTGGAGACCGAGGGCCAGCGCGACATCCTCGTGCAGCTGGGATGCGAGGCGGCGCAAGGCTGGCTGTTCGGGCGGCCGATGGCGCCGGACGCGCTGGCCGGGTGGATCGCCGCGCGGGGTTGACGGCGAGGGACGCCGGGGCGACCGCGCTCAACCGGCGGCGTGGACCGCCGTGGGCGTGATGACGACGCCGTCCTCATCGGCGTAGAGCCAGTCGCCAGGCCGGATCCACAAGCCCTCGATCTGCACCGGGAGGTCCGCGACGCCCTGCTCGCGGCGTTCGGTCGGCATCGGCACGTGGCCCAGCGCGAAGATCCCGACGGCGGCCGCGCGCAACTCCTCCAGGTCGCGCACCGCGCCATGGACCAGCACGCCGGCCCAGCCGTTCTTCGCCGCGCTGGCCGCCAGGTTGCCGCCCACCAGCGAGCGCCGCAGCGAGCCGCCGCCGTCGACGACCAGCACCCGGCCGGCGCCGAAGCTCTCGACGGCCGCCTTCACCAGCGAGTTGTCGTCGAGGCAGCGCACCGTCGCCACCGGGCCGGCGAAACGGGCATGGCCGCCGTAGCTGCGATACAGGCTGCCCGGCAGCCAGCGGGTGTCGCCGCTGGTGTCGGCCTTCAGCGAATCGCACAGGTCGCAGGTCGAGAAGCGGATGGCGGCACGGGTCGCGGCGCTGGGATCGGTCATGCACTCACCTCGATGCGTTGGCCATTGAATTCGACCACCTGTCCGGCGCGGATCTTGGCGGTCTTGCGCAACTCGACCTGGCCGTCGACGCGGACCTGGCCCTCGGAAATGAAGTGCCGGGCCTCGCCGCCGCTGCCGGCCAGCGCGGTGGCCTTCAGCAGCTTGTCGAGTTCGATGAATTCGCCGCGCAGGGCGAAAGGAATGGAGGAAGACATGCCTCGATTTTCCGTCAAGCGGCGCGCCGCTTCAGGGCCGCCTCGCGGATGCTGCTGAGCGTGGCGCGGCTGGTGGAGATCTCCACCGGCAGCTTCAGGTGGATCAGCGTCGGCGTCTGCGCCGACAGCGCCTGGCGCAGCGCGGGCTCGACGTCCTCGGTGCGGGACGCGCTGAACGCCAGCCAGCCGTAGGCGCGCGCCAGCGCGGCGAAGTCCGGGTTGTGCAGCTCGCTGCCGCTGACGCGGCCGGGGTACTCGCGCTCCTGGTGCATGCGGATCGTGCCGTAGCTGCCGTTGTCCACGACCACGCAGATCAGCCGCCGCGCGCCCTGTGCCATCGCGGTGGACATCTCCTGGCCGGTCATCAGGAAGTCGCCGTCGCCGGCGATGTTGACGACCCAGCGCTCGCGCTGCAGCAGCGAGGCCGCCACGGCGGCCGGGAAGCCGTAGCCCATCGCGCCGCTGGTCGGCGCGAGCTGCGTGCGTCCGCCCTGATGCAGCGCGGTGTAGCGGTGGAACCGGTGCAGCCAGCCGCTGTAGTTGCCGGCGCCGTTGGTGAAGAGGGTCTCCGCGGGCAGCAGCCGGCCCAGCAGGTGGATGACTTCGGCGAGGTCCATCGGTCCCACCGGCAGGGACTGCTGGTTGCGCTGGTAGTCGGCGTGCGCGTCGAGCGCCCATTGCCGCCACGGCAGTTCCCCGGCATCGCCGGGCGGACGCAGCTGTTGCAGCGCCAGCGCGGCGCCGCTCATGCTGGCCTGGATCATCTGGTCGGCCGCATAGACGCGGCCCAGTTCCTCCGCACCGGCGTGGATGTGCACCAGTTGCTGCGCCGGCCGCGGCGCCTTCAGCAGCGTGTAGCCGCCGGTGGTCATCTCGCCGAGCCGGGGACCGATCGCCAGGACCAGGTCCGACTCGCCGATGCGCTTGGCCAGCGCCGGATTGATGCCGATGCCGACATCGCCCGCGTACAGCGGGTCGCGGTTGTCGTAGAGGTCCTGGAACCGGAAGGCGCAGCCGACCGGCAGCTGCCAGGCGTGGGCGAAGTCCTGCAGCGCCGCGCAGGCCTCGGCGGTCCAGCCGCCGCCGCCGGCGATGACGAAGGGCCGCTGCGCCGCCTCCAGCCGCGCCTGCAGCTCGACGAGGTCGGCGGGCGACGGCCACGCGACGGCGGCCTTCACGCGCGGCAGGACCGGCGCGTCGGTGAGCTGCGTGAGCATGTCCTCGGGCAGCACCAGCACGACGGGGCCGGGGCGGCCCTGCATGGCGGTGTGGAAGGCGCGCGCGACGTACTCGGGCAGGCGGTGCGGGTCCTGCACCTCGCCGACCCACTTGGCCATGCCCAGCGTGCCGGGGCCGAACATCTGGCGGTAGTCGACTTCCTGGAAGGCTTCGCGATCGCGCTGGTCGGACGCCACCTGGCCGATGAACAGGATCATCGGCGTGGAGTCCTGGAAGGCGGTGTGCAGCCCGATGCTGGCGTTGGTGGCCCCGGGTCCGCGGGTGACGAAGCAGATGCCGGGGCGGCCGCTGAGCTTGCCCTGCGCCTCCGCCATGAAGGCGGCGCCGCCCTCCTGCCGGCAACCGACGAAGCGGATGTGCTCGCGGTGCTCATGGAAACCGTCGAGGACGGCGAGAAACGACTCGCCGGGAACTCCGAACACGGTCGAGATGCCCTGTTCGACCAGGGCTTCGACCAACGCATGCCCCGCGGGACGGGAAACGGTACGGTGTTGATCCATGGCGACCCACTGTAGCGAGCGGCCCCGCCTTTGCAAGCGCGCCGGTTGTCCCCTGTTGCGGGGCGGATGCGTCTTGCGTGAGCAGACCCTCCTGGATCAGCGTGCGGCCCCCATGAACCGGGGAGCGATCACCTGATTCGAGTCAGCGGGGCCGCGATCGCGTGGCCCCCCTGCCCGCCCGGGGTCAGGCCTTGCCCTTGCGCACCAGGCTGGCCGCGCCGATGCCCAGCAGCAGCGAGAACGACGCGCCGAGGAAGACCGCGTTGTTCCAGTGGCGGTCCATCAGCGCGCCGAAGATCGGTGCCGCCACCGCGAAGCCGGTGTCCAGGCCCGAATAGACCGTGCCGTACACCCGCCCCGTCGCTCCGGGCGGGGCCGCGCGCTTGATCAGCATGTCGCGCGACGGGCCCGCCAGGCCGGTGCCGAAGCCCGCCGTCGCCGCCGCGATCAGCGCCGCCGTCGCCGGCAGCCAGCCCGTGGCCGTCAGCGCCAGCAGCGCCGCGGCGGCGAACATCGCGCCGGCGATGTTGCGCTCCAGGTTCTGCGACTTCGCCACCAGGAAACCGCCCACGATCATCCCCGCCGCCCCGGCCAGCATGTAGCCGGTCACCACGAAGGCGGTGCTCGCCAGGCTCACGCCGTACATCGCCGACAGCGCCGGCGACGCGAAGCTCTGGATCGCGCTCAGCGCCGAGGTCGTGAAGAAGAAGAACGAGAAGCACAGCCACACCGACGGCAGCTTCAGGAAAGCCATCGGATGCTCGTCGACCGGCGCCTTCGCCGCGCCGGCCTTCTCGTGGCCCCAGGAGCCCTGGCGGTCGTCGATCGCGTCGCGCTTGAACGCCAGCAGCGCGATCACGACCAGCGCCCAGGCCGCTGTCGCCGCATAGCCCAGCCGCCATTGACCCGTCGCCTCGTGCACCGAGATCAGCAGCACCGGCGCCACCGCCCAGCCCAGGTTGCCGGTGATGCCGTGCACGGAGAACGCATGCCCCAGCCGCTGCTGCGACACCCGCTTGTTCAGGATGGTGAAGTCCACCGGATGGAAGGGCGAATTGCCCAGCCCCGCCAGCGCCGCCGCCAGCGCCAGCCCCGTGAAGCCCTGCGCCGTGCCCGCCGCCAGCGAGGCCAGCACGAAGCAGCCCAGCGCGACGAACAGCACCGGCCGCGCGCCGGTCTTGTCGACCAGGAAACCCGACAGCGCCTGCCCCACGCCCGAGATCACGAAGAAGATCGTCACCAGCAGTCCGAGTTCCGAATAGCTCAGCCCGAACTCCCGCATGAACACCGGGAACAGCGGCGGCAGCAGCATGTGGAAGAAGTGCGAGGTGCCGTGCGCCAGACCGATCAGGCTGATGGTCTGGATGTCTCGTGTCCTGCTCTGTGCGGCGCTCTGTTCTGGGCTGAGCCCGAGGGCGGCCGCGTCGGCGGTGGTGGTGGCGGTGTTCATGCACGGCATGGTGACAGGGCCTTCACGTCGGAATTACGATAGCCGGACAATTTCTGTCGAGTTTCCGCCATGAGCCCTCCAACGCCCACGCCGCACCCGACGCCCACCCTCACGCGCCGCACCAGCCTGCCGCCACTCGACCCGCGCCGCTACGCGCCCAGCGCTGAGCGCCCGGTGCGCGCCAAGTCGCGCAGCCTGGACGGGTTCATGGACATTCAGGCGCACCTGCATACCTGGGGCCAGTTCGTGTTCTCGGTGACCGGCGTCGTGCGCGTCAGCACCGACCGCGCCACCTTCCTGGTGCCGCCCTCGCGCGGCGTCTGGATCCCGGCCGGCGTGGTCCATGCGGTGACCGCCGTGGAGCGCTGCGAGCTGCGCACCCTCTACCTGCTGGAGCCGCCCGACGACGGCGCCGTCTGGGCGGAGAACCGCGTGCTGGAGGTCTCGCCGCTGCTGCGCGAGCTGGCGGTCCAGCTCGCCCGCGACGAGGTCGAACCCGGCGACGCCGTGGCCGAACGCGAGGCCTGGATCGGCAGGCTCATCCTCGACGAGATCCATCGCGCGCCCAGCCTGCAGCTTGGCGTCGCGCTGCCGACCGACAAGCGCCTGCGCCGGCTCTGCGAGGCCGTGCTCGCCGAACCGATGCGCCATGCGAGCCTGGACGACTGGGCGGCCGAGGTCGGCGCGAGCGCGCGCACCGTCTCGCGGCTGTTCCGCCAGGAGCTCGGCAGCAGCTACGCGCAGTGGCGCCAGCAGGCGCTGCTGGCCGAGGCCCTGCGGCTGGCGGCGCATCGCAAGCCCATGCAGGTCATCGCCGCCGAGCTCGGTTATGCCAGTGCGAGCGCCTTCACCGCGATGGTCACGCGGACGGTCGGCATGCCGCCGAGCCGGTTTTTCGGCCAGACCTAGAATTCCGGCCCATGGAACAGGTTCTCTACGACTTCGCCCGCCAGGACGCCGACGGCGCCACCTGCACCGCCCATGCCTGGGCCAAGGTGCCGGCACCGCTGACCCCCAGCCAGCGCTCGCAACTCAAGGCGCGCGCCGCCGAACTGCTCAAGGCCAAGGGGGCGGTGCTCGTCGCGCACTACTACGTCGACGGCGACCTGCAGGACCTCGCGCAGCAAACCGGCGGCATCGTCTCCGACTCGCTGGAAATGGCCCGCTTCGGCCGCGATCATGCTGCGCAGACCCTTGTCGTCGCCGGCGTGAAGTTCATGGGCGAAAGCGCCAAGATCCTCAGCCCCGAAAAGCGCGTGCTGATGCCCGACCTGGACGCGACCTGCTCGCTGGACCTGGGCTGCCCCGCGGAGGACTTCGCGAAGTTCTGCGACGCGCATCCGGACCGCACCGTCGTCGTGTACGCCAACACCAGCGCCGCGGTGAAGGCGCGCGCGGACTGGATGGTCACCAGTTCCTGCGCGCTGGAGATCGTCAGCGAGCTCAAGGCCCGCGGCGAGAAGATCCTGTGGGCACCCGACCGGCACCTGGGCCGCTACATCCAGGAGCAGACCGGCGCCGACATGCTGATGTGGAACGGGGCCTGCATCGTCCATGACGAGTTCAAGGGACTGGAGCTGGAACTGCTGCGCGAGCAGCATCCGGACGCGCTCATCCTGGTCCATCCGGAGTCCCCGGCCTCGGTGGTCGCGCAGGCGGACGTGGTGGGGTCGACCTCGGCGCTGATCAAGGCGGTGGTCGAGGGCAAGGCGCGGGAGTACGTCGTCGCCACCGACAACGGCATCCTGCATGCGATGCGGCAGATGGCGCCGGGCAAGGTGCTGATCGAGGCGCCGACGGCGGGCAACAGCGCGACCTGCAAGAGCTGCGCGCACTGCCCGTGGATGGCGATGAACGGGCTGCAGGGGCTGGTGGATTGCCTGGAGCGCGGCACCGGCGAGATCTTCGTCGAGGAACCGGTCCGCACGCAGGCGCTGGGCTGCATCGACCGCATGCTGGACTTCACCGCGAAGCTCAAGGCCCAGAAGGCGGCACAGGCCGCTGGGGCCCTGGTGCCTGGCATTGGCGCGGCCTGATCGTCGTCCTTCGACGGCCGCTGGCCCTCACCCCCCGCCCTCTCCCGCAAGCGGGAGAGGGAGCGAGAGAGCGCCGCGGCACTTCGTAGACCCCGCGCGCTGCGCGCGCCCCTCACCCCTGCCCTCTCCCGCAAGCGGGAGAGGGAGCAAGAGAGCGCTGCACTTTTCCGGTGAGCTCGGTGCATTCTCACTCCCTCTCCCGCTTGCGGGAGAGGGTGGGGGTGAGGGCCAGCGGCCGTGGCAGTCCGCCCCGCGTGAACGAGGGTCCGAGGGGGCTTTCCATTCGCGCGAGGGCCGGCCTATGCTGTGTCCATTCCAGCTGCCGATGCAGGATGCGTCATGGACTTCACCTCGCTCTACAACCATCACGAACGCGAAGTGTTCGCCGCGGTCATGGACACCGCGCCGCAGTTCCCCGAGATCGAACGCGAGGCCGAGCTGCTCGCCGATGTGGCCTGCGTCGCGTTGAACCGTCTGCCGCCGCGCTACATCCGCCATGCCGTCGACTACTCGTTCTACCTGACCGAGCAGGAGCGGCTGGACGTCGACGCCGCGATCAAGGAAGCGGTCAGCTACGCCTTCAACTTCGTGCAGGCGCGCAGCGTGCTACGCACGAAGCAGCGATAGCTCAGCGCGTATTCCCGTTCCGCACCAGCACGGTCGGCAGGCTGGCTGGCAGCGTGCGCGGATAGTCGCGGCTGTAGTGCAGCCCCCGGCTTTCGTGCCGCAGCAGCGCCGAGCGCACGATCAACTCCGCGCAATCGACGAGGTTGCGCAATTCGAGCAGATCGCGGCTGACGCGGAAGTTGGCGTAGTAGTCGTCGATTTCCGCGCGCAGCAGGTCGATGCGATGGAGTGCGCGTTCCAGTCGTTTGGTCGTTCGCACGATGCCGACGTAGTTCCACATCAGCAGTCGCAGCTCGTCCCAGTTGTGGGCGATGACCACCTGTTCATCGGCGTCTTCGACCTGGCTTTCGTCCCAGGCTGGCAGCGGGGCCGGTTCGGGTTCTTCCTGCGCGAGGATGTCGGTGGCACAGCCGCGTCCGAGCACGACGCATTCCAGCAGCGAATTGCTGGCCAGCCGGTTCGCGCCGTGCAGTCCTGTGTGGGCGGTTTCGCCGACGGCGTAGAGCCCGGGCAGGTCGGCGCGACCTTGCAGGTCGGACACCACGCCACCGCAGGTGAAGTGCACGGCAGGCACCACGGGGATGGGTTGGCGTGCGATGTCGATGCCCAGCGCGAGGCAGCGCGCGTGGATGGTCGGGAAGTGTTCCTTGAGGAAGGCTTCGCCGAGGTGGGTGGCGTCGAGCCAGACGTGGTCGAGGCCGTGCTTCTTCATCTCGAAGTCGATCGCCCGGGCGACCACGTCGCGCGGCGCGAGTTCGAGTCGTTCGTCGTGTGCCGCCATGAAGCGGGTGCCGTCGGGCAGCTTCAGGTGGCCGCCCTCACCCCGCAGCGCCTCGGTGATCAGGAAGCTGCGTTCCTGCGGGTGGTACAGGCAGGTCGGGTGGAACTGGATGAACTCCATGTTGGCGATGCGGCAGCCCGCGCGCCAGGCCATGGCGATGCCGTCGCCCGTGGAGGTGTCCGGGTTGGTCGTGTAGCGGTAGACCTTGCCGGCGCCGCCGGTGGCCATCACCACGGCGCGCGCGGCGATCGCGTCGACGCGCTGGGCGTCCATGTCCAGCGCGTAGATGCCGTAGCAGCGCGACGGTTCCTCGCGCTGCACGTGCCGCGAGGTGATCAGATCCAGCGCCATCCAGCGCTGGCGCAGTTCGATGTTGGGATGGGCCTGCGCCTTGGCCAGCAGCGCATCGTGGATGGCCTTGCCGGTCGCGTCGGCGGCGTGGGCGATGCGGCGCACCGCGTGGCCGCCTTCGCGCGTCAGGTGCAGGCCCAGCGGTCCCTGCTCATCCGGCGTGAACGGCACGCCCTGCTCGACCAGCCAGCCGACCGCGTCGGCGCTGCGCTCGGCGATGTAGCGGGCGGTGGCTTCGTCGACCAGGCCGGCGCCGGCCTCCTGCGTGTCGCGGACGTGGCTCTCGATGCTGTCGTCCGAGCCGAGCACCCCGACGATGCCGCCCTGCGCCCAGGCGGTGGCGGCCTCGTTCAGCTCGCGCTTGGCCAGCACGATCACCGGCACGCGGTCGGCGAGGTGGAGCGCCACGGTCAGTCCGGCCAGGCCGGCGCCCACGATCACCACCGGCGCCAGCGCGGCGTCGGTCCGAACAGCTGCTGTCATCGTCATCGCCCCGGTCATCGGGGCGTCATCGCTTGGGAGTCGGCGATTCTACGAGCGCTGCGGCAACTCCCTTTCCCGGATCGGATGTCGCGCCGGTGGCACGTTCATGCTCGCCCTTCGAAGAAATTTCTAGCGCCCAGAGTTCGTTGGGCGAAGCATGACCCGAACTGAGGTGACTTCGATAAGTAGAAGACGTCCCAACCCGGCTCAACTTGAGTGAAACGTCCGTCGCGGTACTGACTCCATCTTGCGAGTGGCCGAGCCCCTAGCCGAATTGGGGCGCGGGGGCCATGACTTCGATGAGCCTGACGACCAACAAATCTCTTGTCTAGAGTCGAACCCGTCGACGGCAAGCGTCGCTTGGCAGCGCTGGTGCCGCGCAATATTCATATGAATCAAGACGCCATCATCTCGGTCTGCCTGTTCGCCCTGGTCCTCGCAGCGAGCAACACTGCGTTGCCGCCGTTGACCTATGCAGCTGGCGTGGCGGCCATCTACGTGCTGCGCAAAGCCCTTGATCATTGGGGCGAATGACGAGCTTGCTAGAACAGCGGCTTCTCTCCAGCCAGCACGCGCAGGTCGTCCATCAGCTGGAGCTGCTCGTTGGCCTTGTCGTAGAAGCCGTCGGCGCCATGCTTCTCGCACAGCGTGCGGTAGAAGTCGGGATCGCGGCTGCTCAGCACCCAGAGCTTGCCGGTGTAGCCGCCCGCCCGCGCGCGTCGCAGCACATGCATGCCGGAGCCGACCTGCAGGTTCAGGTCGAGCAGCACCACCTCGGGCTTGAGCACGGCGATCGCCTGGACCGCGTCTTCTTCGCTGTCCGCGTAGCCGACCACTTCCACGAACTCCAGCCCCTCGAACAGTCTCAGGAACTGCTCGCGCACGAACTCGGAATCCTCGACGAGCAAGACGCGCATGCCCTTCCCTTCCTCTCACACTGATACGTCTGTCGCATTCTGGCGCGACCACGAATCACGCAAGACCGTCAGGGACGTCGACTTCGCAACCGGGCGTAAGCCCGACACCGGCCGGCGCGTGCGACGCACCCCGGGCGGGCGATCTGCGCGCCGCGCGCGGCGTGCCTCAGACGATCGCGGCGATCGCCGTGCACACGCCGCCGACACCGGCGGCCGAAGCGAGGAAGGTCACGTCGCGCTTCTCGCTGCCGCCTTTCCACGCCATCAACGCGACGATGGCCAGGGTCCCGGTGAACAGCAGGCCGGCGATGACGGGGGTGGTGAGCAGTTCCACGGGCGTTCGAAGAGGAATGGGGGAAGGGCGCAGTGTGTGCGGCCCGCGCCCGCTCCTCAAGGTCGAACTTCCTTGTCCGCGATTCGGCTTTGCCGATGCGGACGGAGGATCCGCATCGGTGTGACCGTCGTGCGTCAGGCCTTCGTGAGTCCGACCCTCGTGATTCAGGCCGTCGTGATCGTCTTCGGTTCGAGGAAGGCCTCCAGCCCCAGGAGGCCGAACTCCCGCCCCACACCGGACTGCTTCACGCCGCCGAACGGCGCCAGCAGATCCGGCGCCACGCGGTTGATCAGCACCGTTCCCGCCTCCAGGCGCGACGCCACGCGTCTCGCGCGTTCGGCGTCGGTCGTGAACACATAGGCCTGGAGCCCGTACGGCGAGTCGTTGGCGACGGTGATCGCCTCCTCCTCGGAGTCCACCGGCAGCACCGACAGCACCGGGCCGAAGATCTCCTCGCGCGCGATGTCCATGTCCGGGCGCACGTCGGCGAAGACCGTCGGGCGGACGAACCAGCCGCGATCGATCCCGCCGGGCCGGCCCTCGCCGCCGGCGATCAGCGTCGCGCCCTGCTCAAGGCCGCGACGGATGAAGTGCTGGACGCGCTCGAACTGCGCGCGGCCGACCATCGGACCGATGGCGGTCTCCGGATCGCGCGGATCCCCGACGCGCAGCGCCGCGACGGCGGTCCGGATCCGCTCGACGACCTCGGGCATCCGGCCGCGCGGCACCAGCAGCCGCGTGCCCGCCACGCAGGCCTGCCCGCTGTTCATGAAGGCCGCGCCCAGCGCCAGCGGCAGCGCCGCGTCCAGGTCGGCGTCCTCCAGCAGCAGCGAGGCCGACTTGCCGGTCAGGGCCAGGCTCACGCGCTTCATCGTGTCGACGGCGCCCCGAGCGATCAGCTTGCCGGTCTGCGTCGAACCGGTGAACGACAGCTTGACCACGCCCGGATGCGTGCCGATCTCCGCGCCAACGTCGGCGCCGCGTCCGGTCACGACGTTCACGACGCCCGGCGGCAGGTCGGCCGCGTGGATCGCACGGGCCATCACGTCGGCCTGCCAGGGGCTCAGCTCGCTGGGCTTGACCACCGTCGCGCAACCGGCCGCGATCGCCGCCGCGAGCTTGCTCGCCATCGTGCCGGCGGTGCTGTTCCAGGGCGCGAAGAGCCCCGACACGCCGACCGGCGCCATCACCACGAGCGAGCCGCCGATGCGGCGCTCGAACGCGTAGCCGGCCAGTGCCCGCGCGGCATCGCCGAAACACTGCGAGGCGTAGTTCGCCACCCATTGGGCGCGGGCGACCGGGCCGCCGTACTCGGTGATCGTCGCCTCGAGGATCTCGCCGGCGTGCGCCAGCATCGACGCCTCCAGGCGCTCGAGCAGCGTGACGCGTTCCGCGACGGTGGTCCGCGCGAAGGCCGGCTGTGCGCGCATCGCGGCCTCGACCGCGCGGCGCGCGTCGTCGCGGCTCGCGAGCCGGGCCTGGCCGACCACGGCCTCGGTGGCGGGATTCACGATGTCGACGCGTTCCTCTCCCGTCACCGGGACGAAGGCGCCGGCGATGTAGTTCTGGTCGAAGCAGTGTCCGGAGGTCCGCATGGCCTGTCCTTTCAGCGTTGGCCTGGGCGATGCGCCCCGGCTCGATGAAGCGAATGTAGGCAAGCGGCCCCGTTCCGATAAGTCGGTCAATGGTGGACGTGACGTCCCGATTCCAGGAACAATGCATCGATGCAGAAGGACAGCCTGACCGAGTTCGAGGTGGTGCTCGCCGTCGCGCGGCGACAGGGATTCCGGCCGGCGGCGGTCGAGCTGGAGATGTCGACGTCCGCCGTCAGCAACGCCGTCGCGGGGCTGGAGGCACGCATGGGCGTGAGGCTCTTCCACCGCACGACGCGCAGCGTGTCGCTCACGGAGGCAGGGAAGCGCTTCGTCGAGCGCGTCGCCCCGGCCGTGGAGCAGATCCAGGAGGCCGTCGCGGCCGCGGGCGACCGCGCCGGGGCGCCGACGGGCACGCTGCGGCTGAACAGCTCGCTCGGCGCGGCGCAGATGGTGTTCCAGCCGGTGCTGGCGGAGTTCCTGCGCCGGCATCCGGATGTCACGCTCGACGTGGTCACCGAAGGCCGCTTGGTCGACATCGTCGCCGAGGGTTTCGACGCCGGACTGCGGCTCGCGCCGCAGGTGCCGCGCGACATGATCCGGGTGCAGATCGGCAAGCCCTTGCGGATGGCGGTGGTGGGCACGCCGGACTACTTCGAGCGGCACGGCACGCCGCTCAAGCCCGCGGACCTCGCCAGGCATGCCTGCATCCGGGCGCGCATGCCGAGCGGACTGCCGTCGCCGTGGGAATTCGCCCGCGGCACGCGCGCCGCTCGGGGCAAGACGGGCACGCTCGAAGCGATCGACGTGCCGGGGCCGATGGTGCTCGACTCGCCGCTGCTGATGCTGGAGGCGGCGCGCGCGGGACTGGGGCTCGCGCAGGTCGCGGAGTGGTATGTGGCGGACGATGTCGCGAGCGGCCGGCTGCGCCGTGTGCTGGACGACTTCGCCGCGCCGTTGCCGGCGCTGTGCCTCTACTACTCAGGCCACCGGCACATTCCGTCAACGCTGCGCGCGTTGATCGATCTCATCCACGAAGGCAAGCGCTGAGATCTGGTCCGCACTGCCACGGCTGCTGGCCCTCACCCCTGCCCTCTCCCGCAAGCGGGAGAGGGTGAAAGAAGGGCGGAGCGCTTGCGCTTCGTTCCAGCAAGCGGGAGAGGGTGAAAGAAAGGCGGAGCGCTTGCGCTTCGTTCCAGCAAGCGGGAGAGGGTGAAAGAAAGGTGGAGCGCTTGCGCTTCGTTCCAGCAAGCGGAAGGGAGTTTCCAGGTCAGCTCGGTGCATTCTCACTCCCTCTCCCGCTTGCGGGAGAGGGCGGGGGTGAGGGCCAGCAGCGGCGGAAGTACAGCCGCCGTCAGCCCTTCTTCGCCACCAGCGTCAGGATGTCGTAGCTCGCCACCAGCTCGCCGCGCTGGTTGGTGACCTGCACGTCCCAGGCGACCACGCCTTGCGGCGGCTGGTCCGGGCGGTTGCCGCGGTCGATGCGGCGCTTGCAGGTCAGGCGCGCCTGGATGGTGTCGCCGATGGCCACGGGGTTCACGAAGCGCAGCGTGTCCAGCCCGTAGTTGGCGAGCACCGGCCCCGGTGCCGGCGACACGAACAGCCCCGCCGCCGCCGACAGCACGAAGTAGCCGTGCGCGATGCGCTGGCCGAATTGCGTGTCCTTGGCCGCCACCTCGTCGAAGTGCATGTAGAAGTAGTCGCCGCTGATGCCGCCGAAGTTGACGATGTCCGCTTCCGACACCGTGCGGCGGTGCGTCAGCAGCGAGTCGCCGACCTGGATCTCCTCGAAGTGCTTGCGGAACGGATGGATCGCGTCTTCGTTCACCTTGCCGCCCCGCACGTACTCGCCGGTGATCGCGGTGAGCATCGTCGGCGAGGCCTGCACCGCGCAGCGCTGCAGGTAGTGCTTGACGGCACGGATGCCGCCGAGTTCCTCGCCGCCGCCGGCCCGACCCGGCCCGCCGTGCTTGAGCATCGGCAGCGGCGAACCGTGGCCGGTCGACTCACCGGCCGCGTCGCGGTCCAGCACCAGCAGCCGGCCGTGGAAGGCCGCCGCGTGATAGACCGCCTGCGCCGCCAGCGCCGGCGTCTTCGTGACGACCGACCCCACCAGGCTGCCGCGCCCCTTGGCGGCGAGCGCCAACGCCTCGTCGAAGTCGCCGTACGTCATCAGCGTGGACACGGGACCGAAGGCCTCGATGTTGTGCACCGCCTCGTTGCGCATCGCGTCGCGGCACAGCAGCAGCGTCGGCGCGAAGAACGCGCCGTCGCCGACGCCCTCGCCCACCGGCGCGAAGCCGTCGCGCTCGCCGTAGACGATCTCGTTGCCTTGCGCGAGCTGCGCCAGGCGCTCGGCCACGTCGGCCTGCTGCGCCTTCGATGCCAGCGCGCCCATGCGCACGCCCTCGACGGACGGGTCGCCGATCCTGATCTTCGCGAGCCGCTCGCGCAGCGCCGCGGCCACCGCGTCGACCTGTGCCGCCGGCACGATCGCGCGACGGATGGCCGTGCACTTCTGGCCGGCCTTGGCGCTCATCTCCCGCATCACTTCCTTGACGAAGAGATCGAACTCGGGATCGCCCGGCACCACGTCCGGCGCCAGGATCGCGCAGTTCAGGCTGTCCGCCTCGGCGTTGAACGGCACCGAGCGGCGGATCAGGTTCGGATTCACGCGCAACTGCGCGGCGGTGTCGGCCGAGCCGGTGAAGGTGACGACGTCCGTCTCCTCCAGCCGGTCCAGCAGATCGCCGGAACCGCCGATGACCAGCTGCAACGCGCCCGCCGGCAGCAGGCCGGACTGCTCGATCAGGCGCACGCAGGCCTCGGCGACATAGCTGGTCGCGGTGGCCGGCTTGACGATGCAGGGCATGCCGGCGAGGAAGCTCGGCGCGAACTTCTCCAGCATTCCCCACATCGGGAAGTTGAACGCGTTGATGTGCAGCGCGACGCCGCGCTTGGGCACCAGCACGTGGGTGCCCATGAACTGGCCGACCTTGCCCAGCTGCTGCGCCGGGCCTTCATGGACGATGTTGCTCGACGGCAGCTCGCGCCGCCCCATCGAGGCGTACGCGAACAACGTGCCGAAACCGCCTTCGATGTCGATCCACGAATCGGGCCGCGTCGCGCCGGTATGCGCGGAGATCGCGTAGAGCGATTCCTTGTATTCCTGCAGGTAGGTCGCGAGCGCCTTGAGGATCGCCGCGCGCTGCTGGAAGTCGAGCGCCAGCAGCGCAGGCAGCGCCTTCGTGCGCGCGAAGTGCAGGCTCTCGCCGAAGTCGATCTCGTCGGCATGGGTCTGCGCCACCAACCGGCCGTTGATGGCGCTGTGCAGGCCGCGCGCGGCGGTCGAGCCGATCCAGCGACCGGCGATCAGGCTTTGGAGGACGGGGGTGGCGCTGACGCTCATGGTTGGTATTTCCAGGTTCCGTTGTCGATCTTGACCATCACGCGGGCGCGCTGGTCGAGACCCAGGTGGTCGTTCGGCGACATCGTGAACACGCCGTGCGCGGCCGGCAGCTCCTTCACGCCTTCGAGCGCGTCGCGCAGCGCCGCGCGGAACTGCGGCGTGCCCGGCTGGGCCTTCTTGATGGCTTCCGGAATCGCCGCCTGCAGCAGCAGGCCCGCGTCCCACGCGTGGCCGCCGAAGGTCGACACGCTGCCCTTGCCGTACGCGCCTTCATACGCGGTCACGTAGGTCTTGGCGCTCTTCTTGGCCGGATGGTCCGCCGGCAGCTGGTCCACGACCAGCACCGGCCCCGACGGCAGGAAGGTGCCCTCGACATCCTTGCCGCCGACGCGCAGGAAGTCGTTGTTGGCCACGCCGTGGGTCTGGTAGTACTTGCCCTGGTAGCCGCGCTCCTTGAGCGTCTTCTGCGGCAGCGCCGCCGGCGTGCCGCTGCCCCCGACCAGCACCGCGTCCGGCCTGGCCGCCATGATCTTCAGCACCTGGCCGGTCACCGAGGTGTCGGTGCGGTTGTAGCGCTCGTTGGCGACGATGCTCAGGCCCTTGCTGGCCGCGACCTTGTTGAACTCGCCGTACCAGCCCTCGCCGTAGGCGTCGGCGAAGCCGATGTAGGCCACCGTCTTCACGCCCTGCGCCTGCATGTGGCTGGCGATGGCCAGCGCCATCATGATGTCGTTCTGCGGCGTCTTGAAGACCCACTTCTTCTTCGCGTCCATCGGCTCGACGATGCGCGCCGAGGCCGCCATCGAGATCATCGGCACCTGCGCCTCCGACACCGCGTCGATCATCGCCAGCGAGTTCGGCGTGACGGTCGAGCCGACGACCACGTCGACCTTGTGCTCGGTGATCAGCTTGCGGGTGTTGGCCACCGCCGTCGTGGTGTCCGACGCGTCGTCCAGGATGATGTAGTTGACCTTCTGCCCGGCGATGGTCTTGGGCATCAGCGCGAAGGTGTTCTTCTCCGGAATGCCCAGCGAGGCGGCCGGGCCCGTGGCCGACACGGTCACGCCGACGTTGATGTCCGCCCACGCGCTGCCGCCCGCGCCCATCAGCGCGGTCCCTGCCACGGCCATGGCCAGCAGGGTCTTCTCGATGCGTTTCATGTCGTCTCCTAGGAATGTGTTTTTCAGGAACGCAAGGTCAATGAGGGATTGCTACTGCGATGACTGCAGGGACTGCAAGGACTGCAAGGACTGCAGGGACTCCAGGTCCGGGGGCGATGGTCCTCCGCGAAGCCTTCATGAGACTTGCGGGGCCGCCGGGTCGAGTTCGTCGCGCTCGTGACGCGCCGAAGGATCGGCAGGCTCGGCCCGCACCGCGCCGAGACCGCCGAAGAACAGGTCCGCCACCATCGGCGCCACCGCCTCGTAGGTCAGCGCGCCGTCGGGCCGCAGCCAGGTGAAGGTCCAGTTGATCATGCCGAACAGCAGCATGGTCAGCGGCTTGTGCAAGTGGGCGCCGCGCAGCTCCGGCCGCACCGCGGCCACCGCATCGGCGAAACGCCCGACCACCTCGCGCTCGACCGCCACCATGCGCTCGCGGTGCGCGTCGTCGAGGAACTTCAGGTCCTCGGTCAGCACGCGGTGCTCGTTCTGCGCCTCGCCGTAGGCCTGCACGAAACGGTGGATCAGTCCGCGCAGGTGCTCCTGCGGCGGCAGCCGCAGCGCGCTCACCTCGTCGACCAGGTCGACCAGGTGGCGCAGGTGGTTCTGGCAGATCTGCGCGAGCAGCTCATGCTTGTCGCGCACGTAGTGGTACAGCGTGGGCTTGCTGACCTCGCAGGCCTCGGCGACCTGGTTCATCGAGGTCGCCGGGTAGCCCTGGTTGGCGAAAAGCCGGGCGGCCTGCGCGAGGATCTCCTCGCGGGTGGCATCGAATCCGGGAGCGCGACCTCGGGCCATGGGGTGTCTTTTCCTTGTGAATCAGCGTTCGTCGAACGAGATCACGACGCGCGGGGTCAGGGCGTGCGCCTGACAGCTCAGGATGAATCCCGCCGCCACCTCGTGCTTCTCGAGGGCGAAATTCTTATCCATCCGGACCTCGCCCTCGATCAGCTTGCAGCGGCAGGTCGAGCACACGCCGGATTTGCAGGAGAACGGAACGTCCATGCCGGCCCGCGCGGCGGCGTCGAGCAGGCTGGGGTCGCTCTTGCGGAACTCGATCTCGCGCGACACGCCGTCGCGGATCACGACGACCTTGGCGGCTTCGGCGTCCTCGTCGTGGACCTCGTGCGGCGCCGGGCGGCCGGTCTGCATCTCCGGCGTGCCGAAGCGCTCGATGTGGATGCGTTCCTCGGGCACGCCGGCGGCCCGCAGCGCGGCCTCGGCCTGCTCGTTCATCTCGAACGGGCCGCAGACGAAGACCTGGTCGATGCCGGCCGCCGGCACCGGTCCGGCCAGGAAGTCGCCCAGCTTGGCCCGGTCCAGCCGGCCCGCCATCAACGGCGCGTCGACATGCTCGCGCGAGAACACGTGATGCAGCGTCAGCCGCGTCATGTAGCGGTTCTTGAGGTCCTCGAGCTCCTCCTTGAACATCGTCGACGCCGGCCGGCGGTTGCCGTAGATCAGCGTGAAGCGGCTCATGGACTCGCGGGCCAGCACCGTCTTCATGATGGACAGGATGGGCGTGATGCCCGAGCCCGCCGCGATGCCCACGTAGTGGCGGCCGGTCGACGGATCCAGCGGCACATGGAAGCGGCCCTGCGGCGGGAAGACCTGGATCTCGTCGCCGGCCTTCAACTGCCGGTGCACCCACGTGGAGAAGGCGCCGCCGTCGACCTGGCGCACGCCGACGCGCAGTTCGCCGTCGTCCACGCCGGCGCAGATGGAATAGGAGCGGCGCAGGTCCTGGCCGTCGACGTCGCCGCGCAGCGTCAGGTACTGGCCCTGGGTGAAGCGGAAGGTCTCGCGCAGCGCCTCGGGCACGTCGAAGCACAGCACGACAGCGTCGTCGGTGTCCTGGTGCTTGGCGCGCAGGCGCAGCGGGTGGAAATGCAGGCTCATGGCGATGGCTCAGATCGGCTTGAAATGTTCGAAGGGCTCGCGGCAGGCGACGCAGCGGTACAGCGACTTGCAGGCGGTGGAGCCGAAGGCCGACAGCTGCTCGGTGTGCGTGCTGCCGCAGCGCGGGCAGGCGATGGCCTCGCGGCGGCGGACAATGCGGATCGGCACGCCCTGCCCCGCATCGACGGGCCCCGGCGGCGCGATGCCGTAGCGGCGCAGCTTCTCGCGGCCCTCGTCGGTGATCCAGTCGGTGGTCCAGGCGGGCGCGCGGCGCATCGTCACCGTGACCGTGCCGAAACGCGCCAGCGCGTCGCGCACGTTCTGCTCGATCGCCTCGGTCGCCGGGCAGCCGGAATACGTCGGCGTCAGCACGACCTCGACGCCGTCGGCGGTCTCGACCAGGTCGCGCACGATGCCGAGCTCCACCAGCGACACCGCCGGCACCTCGGGATCGAGCACCTGCGACAGCACCTCCCACGCGGCGGACAGCCGTCCGCAACCGAGGTCGGTCGCGCCGGCGCCGGATGCCGACGGACGCGGCCCGACCGGCGTCAATGACGACAGCCAATCCAGGTGTGACGGCGTCGGCGCGTTCATCGCGATGCCGCTCACCACACCCCGCCGGGGTAGCTGCGCTGCAGCGATTGCATGGTCGCCAACATGTGGCCCATGTGCTCGCTGTGGACGCCGCGCACGCCGGTGTAGACATGCGGCGTGTCCTTCGGCCGTGCCAGCTGCGCTTCGGCGAGGACCTCGTCCATCGCCGCGTCCCAGTCGGGCTTCAGCGACGACCAGGCCGGGCCCAGGCCGCTGGCCTCGGCGGCCGCGTCGATCTCGTCCGACGCGAACAGCTCGTTGACATAGGGCCACAGCTGCGCGAGCGCGGCCTTCATCCGTTGGGCAGATTCCTCCGTGCCGTCGCCCAGGCGCACGACCCACTCGGCCGCGTGCTGCTGGTGATAGCGGACTTCCTTCACCGCCTTGGCGGCGATGGCGGCGACCTCGGCGTCGCTCGAGGCCTGCAGCCGCGTCCACATCGGCATCAGCCAGCAGGCGGCGATCAGGTTGCGGGCCTGCGTGAACGCGAAGTCGCCACGGGGCAGCTCCATCATCACCGGGTTCAGGTAGTGGCTTTCCTCGCGCAGGTAGGCGAGCTGGTCCTCGTCGAGCGGCTGCTCGTTGAGCCGGCCGGCGCGCGTCAGCAGCGCGCGCGACTGGCCCAACAGGTCCAGCGCGATGTTGCCCAGCGCGAGTTCCTCTTCCAGGATGGGCGCATGGCCGATCCACTCGGAGATGCGATGCGACAGCACCAGGCAGGCGTCGCCGAGGCGCAGCAGGTAGCGAACGTCGGCGCGCTGGCCGGGTTGGACGGAAGCGTTCATCGTCCGGTCCTCACATGTGGTCCAGCGATGCGGGCAGGTCGTAGAAGGTCGGGTGGCGGTACACCTTGTCCTCCATCGGGTCGAAGTACATGGCCTTCTCGCCCGGGTCCGACGCGACGATCGCCGACGACGGCACGACCCAGATGCTCACGCCTTCCTGGCGCCGGGTGTAGACGTCGCGGGCCATCTGGACGGCCATCTTCGCGTCGGGCGCGTGCAGGCTGCCGCAGTGCTTGTGGTCCAGGCCCGCCTTGTTGCGGACGAAGACTTCCCACAGGGGCCATTCGTTGGCGCCGGTCGTTTGGTTGATGCTCATGATTCGAATGCTCTGATCTGTCGTGGCGGAGGCGGTGATCGCTGATGCGCGCATGCGCGGCAGCGTTCGGTCAGGCCGCCTTGGCTGCGGTGGCGCGCTTCTTCGCGTGGGCGAGCGCGGCCTCGCGGACCCAGGCGCCGTCGTCCCAGGCCTTGACGCGGGTGCCCAGGCGCTCGGTGTTGCAGGGGCCGTTGCCGCCGACGACGCGCCAGAACTCGGCCCAGTCGATCGCACCGAAGTCGTGGTGTTCGCGTTCGGCGTTCCACTTCAGGTCGGGATCGGGCAGCGTGACGCCGAGCAGCTCGGCCTGCGGCACGGTCGCGTCGACGAACTTCTGGCGAAGTTCATCGTTGGTCAGGCGCTTGATGCCCCAGCGCATCGACTGCTCGGAGTTCGGCGAATCCTTGTCGGCCGGTCCGAACATCATCAGCGAGGGCCACCACCAGCGGTTCACCGCGTCCTGGACCATCGCCTTCTGCGCGGCGGTGCCCTCGCGCATCATCACCAGCAGGCTCTCGTAGCCCTGGCGCTGGTGGAAGGATTCCTCGCGGCAGATGCGGATCATCGCGCGGGCATACGGGCCGTAGGAGCAGCGGCACAGCGGCACCTGGTTCATGATCGCGGCGCCGTCCACCAGCCAGCCGACCACGCCGATGTCCGCCCAGGTCAGCGTCGGGTAGTTGAAGATCGAGCTGTACTTGGCCTTGCCCGTGTGCAGCGCGTCCAGCATCTGGTCGCGGCTGGTGCCCAGCGTCTCGGCGGCGGAGTACAGGTAGAGCCCGTGCCCGCCCTCGTCCTGCACCTTGGCCAGCAGGATCGCCTTGCGCTTGAGCGTCGGCGCGCGCGTGATCCAGTTGCCTTCCGGCAGCATGCCGACGATCTCCGAGTGCGCGTGCTGGCTGATCTGGCGCACCAGCGTCTTGCGGTAGTGGTCCGGCATCCAGTCCTTGGCCTCGATGAAATCGCCCGCGTCGATGCGGGCCTCGAAGGCCTCGTTGCGCTGCTGCTCCTCGGCGGTCTGCAGCTTGGCCGCCTGGTCCTGCGGACCGACGCTCATGGCTTGCGTGTACATGGATGCTCCTTGCTTCCTGCTTCGAGGCGGCATCCTCGTGGGGCGCCGCCAGGTGGCCGTCGGAACGGGTTACGAGTTCTTCGGGCGTTGGTCGACGACGCGGCGGGCCTTGCCCACCAGCGTGCGTTCAATCGAATCCGGCGCGCCGACCGTCACGCGGGTCGACACGCCGATCAGCGTCTTGATGCGGTGCTGCAGCGACTTCGACATCGCCGCCGCATCGCCGCCGCCGGCGGCGGACAGTTCGCAGCGCACCTCGACCTCGTCGAGGTGGCCGTCGCGGCGGACGACGATCTGGTACTGGCCGGACAGCCCCGGCTCGGCGAGCACCAGCTCCTCGATCTGCGTCGGGAACAGGTTGACGCCGCGGATGATCAGCATGTCGTCGCTGCGGCCGACGATCTTGCCCATGCGGCGCATGCTGCGCGCGGTCGGCGGCAGCAGGCGCGTCAGGTCGCGGGTGCGGTAGCGGATCACCGGCAGCGCTTCCTTGCTCAGCGAGGTGAACACCAGTTCCCCTTCCGAGCCCTCGGGCAGCACCTCGCCGGTCTCGGGGTCGATGATCTCGGGATAGAAGTGGTCCTCCCAGATCACCGGCCCGTCCTTGGTCTCGATGCATTCGCTGGCCACGCCCGGCCCCATCACCTCGGACAGGCCGTAGATGTCGACCGCGTCGATGCCGGCCTTGTGCTCGATCTCGCGGCGCATCGCCTCGGTCCAGGGCTCGGCGCCGAACACGCCGGTCTTCAGCGAGGACGCGCGCGGGTCCAGGCCCTGGCGCACGAACTCCTCGACGATCACCTGCATGTAGCTCGGCGTCACCATGATCACGTCGGGCTTGAAGTCCTGGATCAGCTGGACCTGCTTCTCCGTCTGGCCGCCGGACATCGGGATGACGGTGCAGCCCAGCCGCTCGGCGCCGTAGTGCGCGCCCAGGCCGCCGGTGAACAGGCCGTAGCCGTAGGCCACGTGGACGATGTCGCCCTGGCGCGTGCCGGCGGCGCGCAGCGAGCGTGCGACCAGGTCGGCCCAGGTGTCGATGTCGCGCCGCGTGTAGCCCACCACCGTCGGCTTGCCGGTCGTGCCCGACGAGGCGTGCACCCGCACCACCTGCTCGCGGGGCACGGCGAACAGGCCGAACGGGTAGTTGTCGCGCAGGTCCTTCTTGGTCGTGAACGGGAACAGGCGCAGGTCGGACAGGTCCTTCAGGTCGTCCGGATGGACGCCCTTCGCGTCGAAGGCGACCTTGTAGTGCGGCACGTTCTCGTAGGCGTGCTTCAGCGACCACTTCAGGCGCTGCAGCTGCAGCGCGCGCAGCTCGTCCTGGCTGGCGCGCTCGATGGGCTCGAGTTGCTCGGGCTGGAAGGTCTTCACCGTCATGGGGGCTGTCTCCTGACCTGTCTCGTCGTTCCGGCGCGCGGCGGGCTCAGCGCCCGGCCGCCAGTTCCGGCACCACGGGCTTGCCCTTGATGCGATAGGAACGTCCCCGGAAGACCGCGATCAATTCGTCGCGCTGATTGGTGATGCGGATGTCGTAGACGCCGGTGCGGCCGGCCAGCGAGGTCTCGGTGGCGCGCGCCGTCAGCAGGTCGCCCAGCCGGGACGGCGCGACGATGTCGATCGCGAAGCCCGAGGCCACCGTCACCTCGTTGTGCGAGTTGCAGGCGAAGGCGAAGCACGAATCGGCCAGCGTCGTGACGACGCCGCCGTGGCAGATGTCGAAGCCGTTGAGCATGTCCTCGCGCACCGTCATCGACAGCGTCGCGGTGCCGGGACCGATGGCGTCGATGCGCATGCCCAGTCCCCGCGAGGCCCGGTCGTTGGCGAACATGGTGTCGCGGACCGCCTCGGCCACGCGTTGCGCGTCCGGCGCGTCCTGCCGGGGATCGAGGGCCGCGCTCATCAGCGGTCCTTGAACGTCGGCTGACGCTTGGTCAGGAAGGCGGCGGCGCCCTCCAGGTAATCGTGCGCGTAGCCGAGCTGGCTCTGCAGCCGGGCCTCGAGCTTGAGGGCGTCCTCGAACTCCAGGTCCATCGAGGCGTCGAGCGCCTCGCGGGTCTGCACCAGCGCCTTGGTCGGCATCTTCGCGAGCTTCTGCGCGGTGGCCATCGCCTCGCTCTGCAGCTCGGCGTCGGCGACGCAACGCGCGATCAGGCCCCAGGACTGCGCCTCCGCGGCAGGCAACTTGTCGCCCAGCAGCGCCAGCTGCATCGCGCGGGCCCGGCCGACCAGCCGCGTCAGCAGCCAGGTACCGCCGCAGTCGGGCACCAGGCCGATCTTGGAGAAGGCCTGGATGAAGGAGGCCGACTGCCCCGCGATCACCAGGTCGCAGCCCAGCGCGAAGTTCGCGCCGGCGCCCGCAGCCACGCCGTTGACGGCGCAGATCGTCGGCACCGGCATGCTGCGCAGGCGCAGCGCCAGCGGGATGTAGTAATGGTCCAGCAGGTTGCCGATGTCCTTGGCCTTGGGCTTCTTGTGGACGTCGGCGCTGGCGGCCGGTGCGGACGATTCGTCGAACTCCGGCTTGATGTGGGGATCCGACAGGTCCTGGCCCGCGCAGAACGCGCGCCCGGAGCCGGTGATGAGCACCGCGCGCACGGTCCCGTCGTGCGCCGCCTCGTCGAGCGCGACCCGCAGCTGGCTGAGCAGCCCGGTCGTGAACGCGTTCAAGGCCTGCGGCCGGTTCAGCGTCAGGACGCGGACGGCGCCTTCGGTGCTGATCAGCAGCGGACTGTCTTCGGCAGCGGCGGATGGGGTCGTGGTGGCGGTGCTCATTCGGCTTGTCTCCTCGGCCGTCGATGGATTCAGCTTTGTCGCGGTGTCCCGCAGCTTTTCTTGATCGGCTTCTATTTACCGACCGGTCGGTAGATACTACGGGTCCTCGCCCCGCAAGACAAGGTCGAAAACCTGGGGTTACCACCTAGACGGAGGCTGTTCCATGCCTTGCTATGCCATCGACGGGATCTCGCCGGTCGTCCATCCAAGCGCCTACGTGCATCCGACGGCGGTGCTGATCGGGGACGTCATCGTGGGACCGGGCTGTTATGTCGGCCCCTGCGCGTCATTGCGCGGGGACTTCGGCAGGATCCGTCTCGAGGCGGGATCGAACGTGCAGGACACCTGCGTGATCCACGGCTTTCCGGACTCGGACACGGTGGTCGAGGAGAACGGCCATGTCGGCCACGGGGCGGTGCTGCACGGCTGCGTGGTGCGGCACGACGCGCTGGTGGGCATGAACGCGGTGGTGATGGACGAGGCGGAGGTCGGCGCGTACAGCATCGTGGCCGCCTGCGCGTTCGTGCGGGCGGGGCTGAAGCTGCCGGAGAAATCGCTGGTCGCGGGCCTGCCCGCCAAGGTGGTTCGCCCGCTGACCGAGGACGAGATCCGCTGGAAGCGCGTCGGCACCGAGACCTACCAGGATCTGGCGAAGCGCTGCCATGCGAGCCTGGTCGAGGTGGCGCCGCTGACCGAGGAAGAGCCCGATCGCCCTCGCCTGCAGGTCGGCGGGCCGAAGACGCTGGTGGCGACGAAACGCGACGGCGAGGGCTGACAACGACGAAGCAACGGTTGATGGCTTGAAGCCAGTCGCCCGCCTGGATACGCCAATACCAGTCATGGTCGACAGACGGACGAATCAGGAGCATCGAACTCTTTCAACCGCGGAGTTCCCCGTGCATCAGTCCACCCGCCTGTCCAGCCTTGCGCCAGGCGCTGCGCCGCCGGATGTCAGGCATCGCGGCGCAGCAGAAAGCGCGCCTCCGTCCAACGCCATCGATCGGGCCAGGAGCGCCCTGGCGGTGACGCTCCATCGCGCGCGCTTCGCCTCCCGGGTCGATCGGGGCGAGGTGGTCTACATCTCCTCGACGCTGGAAGGCAGTCCCATCGGCGTGCTGGACGACCTGCCCACCGCGCCCATGGACTTTGCGGTCGACAGCGACTTCGCGCCCGAACTGCCGGCACCCGCGCCTGCCGTGCCTGGACCGGTCGCGCGCGCGGCCCCGGCCCCGGCTCCGACGCCTCGCGGGCGCCAGCAGGATCTGCCCTGGGGCAGCGGCCAGCCGGAGGGGCGCAGCATCACGGTGGCACTGCGCAAGCTGGTCTGGGACCACGGCAGGCCGCGCAGCCTGCGGGAGTCGTGGCAACAATTTCGCCGGGGGGATGCGGCCGACGGTGTGCTCGAACTGCACGAGTCGCTGTTCCCGTCGATCGCCAGGATGCGGCTGCACTTCCGGATCTCCCACGACCATCGCGGCGATTCCGCCGCCGAGCGGGATTTCGTGCAACGGACCCTGGCGGCCTACCTCACGACCTGCCTGGCGTCATCGCCCGACGACGAACTGAAGCGGTTGAAATCGCGGCTTCACTCGAATCGCGGCCCCTGGGCCAAGGCGCAGAAGGCGGTGCATCGGGCGCTGGTCCATGCCACGCGGAAAGCCGCCCACTCGGGACGGAAGGGCGAGATCGAGATCCTACGGCACTTGCAGCGCCGAGCCGCGCTGGACGCCATCGCGCAGGCCTTCCGGCAAGCGTTGTGCATGGACCCGGCGCTGAACGGCGCACCAGCCTGACGCGCGGGCCGCTGCGGGCCGCTGCGGGCGGGGCCTGGTCGGGCGGACCACGCGAAGGCGGGACAGTCTCGGGGCCCTCAGGCCATCTCGGCGCGGCCGACCTGTACCTGGTCGATGAGCGAGGTGACCAGCCCGGACGACAGGCCATCGACGCCGGCGCCGGAGCACGCCGCGGCGCCGGCTGCGACAGCCCAGCGCAGGTGGTCTTCGGGATCCTGGGTGCCGCCGTTCATGAGGCTGTAGAGCAGCCCCGCCATCGCTGCGTCCCCGGCGCCGATGGTGTCGACGACGCAGTCGAGCGGTGGCGGCGCGGCGCTGAGATCGGCCTTCGGATGGAACAGCTGCGCGCCGCGCTCGCCGAGCGTCAGCATCACGATCGCGCGCGGATTCCAGGCCGAGATCTGGCCCAGTCCCAGGTGGTGGTCGCGGCTGCGGAACAGGCCGCGCAGGTCCTCGTCGGAGACCTTGATGACGTCCGCGAGCCGGCACATGCGTTCGAGCGTGCGGTCATAGCGGGAGTCCATCGTGATGCGGTAGTTCGGGTCGTAGCTGATGCGCACGCCCTCGTCCTTGAGAGACTCGGCCAGCGCGATCAGGCGGGCGGCAAGCGGTTCGCGGGTCAGGCTGATCGAGCCGAAATGCGCCCAGCGCAGCGCGCGGCGCCAGCCGGCGGGCAAGGCATGGGGCCGGAAATGCAGGTCGGCGCTGTCGTCGCCGACGAAGGCGTACTCGGGCGGATCGACCTGGTGGACATAGGCCACCAGCGGCGACTTGGCGAACTGCTGGATGAAGCGCAGGTCCAGGCTGGCGTCGGCGCTGGCCTGCCAGATCGCCTGGCCGAACGGGTCCTTGCTGATGCCGCCGGCGAAGGCGCTCAACTGGCCGAGGCGGGACATCGCGATGGCCACGTTCCAGGGGGAGCCGCCGCTGCGGCTGCGCCAGTCGTGGGGACCGACGCGGATCATGTCGGTGAGGGCTTCGCCGAAGGAGACGAAGCTGGCCAGGTCCGCATGGACCACGGTCGTGGGGGTCAGGCTCATGGCGCGATTCGACCCCCGCCGACCGCGCGCTGCAAGTGGCAAGTCCTACAGGGTGACGAAGGACAGCCTCGGCCGACTCAGCGCAGCTCCAGAAGGACTTCGGGGTGCGCCATGGCGACGCGCAACAGCGTCCTCGCGGCGCCGGTGGGCTCTCGGCGCCCTTGCTCCCATTCCTGCAGTGTCCGTTTCGACACTCCCAGCAGCCCTGCGAAGTCCGCCTGTGACAAGCCCGTGCAGGCGCGGGCTTCCGCGGCTCCTGGAATTTCGACGCGCGTAATCCGGGCGGCTCGGCCCGCCTTCATCTGCCGGACGGATTCCAGCAAGTCCTGCTGGAACTTATCCTTGTCCTTAGGCATCTTCGACTCCTTGCTTCAGCTGTTCCAGAAACGCAGCCGGAAGGCTGTCGTAGTCAGCCTTTGAATAAACGATCAACAGCCAGATCACCTCGTCCTCGACATTGAAATAGATCACACGGACCCCGCCGCGCTTGCCACGCCCGGCCTTCGCCCAGCGAATCTTCCGGCACCCGCCACTACCCGGAATGACGTCCCCGGCGTCCGGGTTCAGTGCGATCCAGTTGATGAAGTCGACGCGCTCCGCTTCGGTCCAAAGGTCCTTGGCGTACTTCTGGAACATCGGGGTTTCGGCAACGGTTCGCATGTTGCCACGGTACGTCTGTGACGTACAGGCCATCCATGACCCATCTCGGCAGTTCGCTCACGGGGACTGACTTGTTTCCGCGATGACGCTCCTCGTTCAGTTGTTCGTTGGATGCCACACGCACAGTCGCCACTGCGCCGCAGGAACACAGTTGTCCTGGGAAGGGCTTCGGCGGGCAAGGAGCAGCGGGCGGCGGCACAATCGGGCCCATGACCGATGGTGTGATTCCGCTGCTCGATCTGCGCCAGATCGGGCGGACGCCTCCCGTGCCGCATCCGCTGCCGCCGCCCCGCAGCGGCCCGTGGCTGGACGCGCGCGGCCGGCCGCTGCGCGACCTGCGCATCTCCGTCACCGACCGCTGCAACTTCCGCTGCAGCTACTGCATGCCCAAGGACGTCTTCGACAAGGACTACGCCTTCCTCCCCCATCGCGACCTGCTCTCCTTCGAGGAGATCGCCCGCCTCGCCCGCGTCTTCGCCCAGCTCGGCGTGCAGAAGCTGCGCCTGACCGGCGGCGAACCGCTGCTGCGCCGCAACCTCGAGGCGCTGATCGCCCAGCTGGCCGCGTTGCGCACACCCGAGGGCCGGCCGCTCGACCTCACGCTCACCACCAACGGCTCGCTGCTCGCCCGCAAGGCCCGCGCGCTCAAGGACGCCGGCCTCCAGCGCGTCACCGTCAGCCTGGACGCGCTCGACGACGCCATCTTCCGCCGCATGAATGACGTCGACTTCCCCGTCGCCGAGGTGCTGCGCGGCATCGAGGCCGCGCAGGCCGCCGGACTCGCGCCGATCAAGGTCAACATGGTCGTCAAGCGCGGCACCAACGACGACCAGATCGTCCCCATGGCGCGCCACTTCCGCGGCACCGGCGTCGTGCTGCGCTTCATCGAGTACATGGACGTCGGCATGAGCAACGGCTGGCGCATGGATGAAGTGCTGCCGTCCGCCCAGGTGCTGGAACGGCTGCGCGAGCACGCCGAGCTGGTGCCGCTGGCCCCCTCCTCCGACGGCGAGACCGCCACGCGCTGGGGCTACGCCGACGGCAGCGGCGAGATCGGCCTGATCTCCAGCGTCACCCAGGCCTTCTGCGGCGACTGCAACCGCGCGCGCCTCTCCACCGAAGGCCGCCTCTACACCTGCCTGTTCGCGGGCGACGGCCACGACCTGCGCGCGCTGCTGCGCGGCGACGCCGTCCACGGGCCCCGCACCGACGACGAGATCGGCGCCGCGCTGGGCGCGCTCTGGACGCGGCGCAACGACCGCTACTCCGAGCTCCGCGCCAGCCTGCCGGCGGCGACGGACGCCGGCCCGGCGCGCCGCGTCGAGATGCACTACATCGGCGGCTGATGCGCGCCACCGCGCTCATCCTCTGCGGCGGGCGCGCGACCCGCATGGACGGCGTCGACAAGCCGCTCCAGGAATTCCAGGGCCGGCCGCTCGTCGCCCAGGTGCTCGAGCGCATCGCCCCCCAGACCGGCGGTCGCGTCCTCATCAGCGCCAACCGCCACCTCGACGACTACCGCGCCTTCGGCCATCCGGTGCTCGAGGACGCCTTCCCGGACTTTGCGGGACCGCTCGCGGGCATCCTTGCCGGCATGGACGCGCTCGCACACGACGATGCGGCGGGCACGGACGACTGGCTGCTCGTCGTCAGCGGCGACAGCCCCTGGTTGCCGACGGACCTGCTGGGCCGTCTGGCCGACGGGCTGCATCCGGATCTCACGGCGGCCATGGCGCTCGGACGCGAGGCGCCGGATGCCCCCTTGCGCAGCCAGCCGCTGGCGAGCCTCATCCACGCGGGACATCGGGCAGCGCTGGCGTCCGCGCTGCAGGCCGGCGAGCGGCGCGTCGAACGCTGGTTGCGCGGCCTGCCGCTGGCCGAGGTCGTTTTCGACCGCGCCGACGACGAGCGGGCGTTCGCCAACATCAACGACAGGAGCGAGCTTGAGCGACTCGAACGACTCCGATAACGCGGTCGAATCTGCCGGCGCGATCACCTTGCGGCTGCTGACTGAAGGCGACCTCGTGGCCTACAAGGCCTTGCGCGACGCCATGCTGGCCCGGCACGAGCAGGCCTTCACCTCCGATGCGGAGACGGAGCGCGCGCGCGAGGCCGCGAGCTACCGTGTCCGGCTGCATCCGCAGGCGGGCGGCAAGTCGCTGTTCACGCTGGGCGCGTGGCGCGACGACCGGCTCGTGGGCGCCCTGACCTGCGAGCACGAGAACCGCAAGAAGGTGCTGCACATCGCGCACCTGATCGGGATGATGGTCGACGACGAGTTCCGCGGGCGTGGCATCGGCAAGCGGCTGCTGGGGCAGGCGCTTGCGCTGCTGCGCCGCGAGCCGCGCCTGGAGACCGTCACGCTGAGCGTGACGGCCGGCAACCAGTCCGCGATCGCCGTCTACCGGCAGGCCGGCTTCACCCGCTACGGTCACCTGCCGCGCGCGATCCGCCTGTCCGATGGCCGTTACTACGCCAAGGACCTGATGAGCCTGGACCTGCGGACCTGAGTCCCGCGCCCCAAGGCCCGATCACAGCGAGTCTCGCTGGGGCCGGAGCGATGCGAGGGGGTCCTGGAGGGAGCCCCCTCGCGTCGTGGAGAGCCCGCGCCTGGCCCCACGCGGGGGCGGCGTCAATCGCAGGCCTGCCCCGGCCGCCCGGTGATGTCCACGTCGACGGTCAGTTCATCCTGGATCGCCAGCAGCCCCCCCAGCACCGCGAATGGCTTGATACCGAAGTCGCTCTGCCGCAGCACCAGTGCTCCCTGGGCGCGCAGGGCGTCATCCCCCGCGGGCCTGGCGACCCGGACTGGCACGTCGAGCTCACGCACTTGCCCGTGCCACCGCACCGCCAGTTTCAGCGCGAGCGTGGGGAACGCGCCTGCCACCGCGGTGCTGCGCATCGAGATCACCGGGAAGCGTTCCCCGTCGACGGCGCGGAGCATGTTGGTGCGGGTGCCGTCGATATCGGAGGCTGACGGCACGCTGGCGAATTCGCTGCCGAGTCCTGCGCGCCATTCGGGCTTGTCGATGCCGACCTCGTCGAGGCGGAAGCCGAGTTCCACGCCTGCGCCTGCGATCCCGTCGGCCGGCAGGAAGACCTGGCCGCCGAGCCGTTCCACGCCGAGCACGTGGTTGTGGCCGACCTTGGCGAGGCGTCCGCCGCGGAAGACGTGGATGCGGACTTGCGACGCGGCGGCGTCGACGCGGTAGAGCCGGCCTTCGCCGCGCTGCTGCGCACCGAGCCAGGCGGGACAGGAGGATGGCGGCGCGGCTGCTTCGGACGCGGGTGCGGGTGGCGCCACGGCATTTGGTGCAGTGCCGCATCCGGCGATCGCCAGCATCGCCGCCGCCATCGCCGCCGCTGTCACCGTCCTTGCCGCCGCGGTCATCGCGGTCCGGGCCGCCCCCCGCATCTCCGGGGGACGCGGCCCCCACGGCATCTCGCTTGCCCGCGTCAACACTTGCATAGGGGTAAACCAAGAGTGGCCAGACCCCCATTCTGAACGGCACAAACAGGCAGGTCGCACTAGCATTGCGACATCACGACGACCCTCGCACGGGAGACCGCCATGGCACGCCAAGCCACCGACCTCATGGCGCAGTACGCCGCCTATCACCGCGACCGCCGCAACATCGCGACGCACTTCGTCGGCATTCCGCTGATCGTCTTCGCGATCGGCGTGCTGCTGGCGCGGGCGCAATTCCACGTCGCCGACTGGACCCTGTCCGCCGCCTGGCTCGTCTGGGGCGCCGCTACGATCTGGTACCTGACGCGCGGCAACTTCGTGCTGGGCCTGTCCACCGCGCTGGTCAACGCGGTGCTGATGGCGCTGGCGCATCCGCTGGCCGAGGGTTCCGCCGGCGGCTGGCTGGCCTGGGGCCTGGGCAGCTTCATCGTCGGCTGGATCATCCAGTTCGTCGGCCACTACTACGAGGGCCGCAAGCCCGCCTTCGTCGACGACCTGATCGGGCTGCTGGTGGGTCCGATGTTCGTCGTCGGCGAGGCCCTGTTCGCGATGGGCTGGGGCCGCGACCTGCTCGCCGAAATCGAACGCCGCGCCGGCCCGACCCACCTGCGCGACCTCACGCACCCCGCCTGAGCCGCCGGGCCCGAACGGGCCGGCAAGCCGCGTCGCCGCGCGGGGCCCGGCAAGCCCCGCTCCCTGAGGGGTCGGGTCTTGCGGGGGCTTGCGGCGCGCCCTCAAGGCGCTTATCTTGGGGTCGTCCGATTTCCGTCAGCTTTTCGCCAGGATTTCGCCAGGAGGCCCCATGAAACCGGTGTCCGATCTGTTGAAGAACCGCGGCCCGAGCGTCTGGCGCATCGCGCCCGAAGCGACGGTGTTCGATGCGCTGCATCTGCTCGCGCAGCATGACGTCGGCGCGCTGCTGGTGATGGAGGGCGAGCGGCTGCTCGGCATCTTCTCGGAGCGCGACTACACCCGCAAGATCGCGCTGCAGGGACGCGATTCCCGCAGCACGCAGGTCAAGGAGGTCATGACGCCCAACGTGTTCGTCGTGAAGCCCAACACCGAGTGCCGCGAGTGCATGAGCCTGATGAGCCAGCGCAAGATCCGCCACCTGCCGGTGGTCGAGGGTTCCACCGTCGTGGGCATGCTGTCGATCAGGGACCTGATGGACAACATCATCGCGGACGATGAACTGACCATTGCCCAGCTCCAGAGCTACATCTACGGATGACGTGGGCGCAGCCCACGCCATCCGGCCCACCCTCTAAACAGCCCAGAACTGCAGCGCGCGGTCGGCGCCGTCCTTGGCCGCGCGCGCCTTGGGCGGCTTGTCCGACGGCGCCGGCGTGCCCATCGCGATCCAGCCCAGCAGCGTCTCGCCCGGCTCGCAGAACGCGGCGATCAACCCCGGATCCCGCGCCTTCGCGCCGCTGAGCATCTTGCCGCCGAAACCCAGCGCCTGCGCAGCATTCAGGAAGTTCGTCAGCGCCCCGCCCACGCAGGCCCACTGCTCGTGCGCGGGCACCTGCGGGTGACCGAGGTCCAGCTTCGCGATGACGGCGATCGTCACCGGCGGCCGCAGCGCGCGTTCCTCGTCCATCGCCAGGCCGGCGGTGTCCTTGCCCGCACGGCGCGCAGCCTCGGCGAAGAGCGCTGCCATCGAGCGCTTCGCCTCGCCGCGCACGACCTTGAAACGGAACGGCACCAGCCCCGCGTGGTCCGGCGCATGCAGCGCGGCCTCGACCATCAGGCGCAGATGCTCGTCATCGGGCCCGGGTTCGATCAGGTATTTCGGCCCGACCGAAGCGCGCGTGAGCAGCAGCTTCAGGGCGTCGTCGTTCATGGCATCTCTTCTCTTCAACGATTCAACTTCCGGCGTGCCGCGTAGGAGCAGGCGTCCACCAGCATCACCAGCGCCAGCATCGCCAGCAGCACGGTGCAAGTCTCGCGCATCTGGAAGAGGCTGAGGTGCAGGCTCAGCATCTGGCCGAGGCCGCCGGCCCCGACGACGCCCAGCACCGTCGCGGCGCGGATGTTGTTCTCCCACCGGTACAGCGTGTAGCTGAGCAGCTGCGGCGCCGCCTGCGGCAGCGTCGCGAAGGCGAACACCTGCCAGCGCGACGCGCCCGCCCAGCGCAGCGCCTGCGCGGTCTGTGGCGGGGCGTTCTCGAGCGCCTCGGCCATGAGCCGCCCCAGCACGCCGGTCGTGTGCAGCGCCAGCGCCAGCGTGCCCGGCATCGGCCCCAGTCCGGCCGCCACCAGCAGGATCGCCGCCCAGACCAGTTCCGGCACGCTGCGCAGCGCATTGAGCAGCAGCCGCGTGGCCCAGCGCAGCGGCCCCGACGGCCGGCTCGCCACCAACGCGATCGCGAGCCCCGCCACCGCCGCCAGTCCGCTGCCCAGCGCCGACATCGCGACGGTCTCCAGCGCGCCCTGGCCGACGCGCGCGAGGAAGCCCGGCGCCAGCTGCGGCGGGAAGAACTCCGCGATGAAGCGGCCCATCTGCGCGAGCGCGCCGGCGCCGAGCAGCTCGCCCCAGCGCATCGGCAGCGTGGCGAAGCTCGCGATCAGCAGCGCCAGCAACCCGGTGAGCAGCAGGCGCAGCCCATGACGCACCGGCGGCCTGGCGGGCCGGGATGGCTCGGCGTCGCGCGCGGGCCGCAGCCAGGCGCTGACCCGGTCCGCCGCCGCGACCAGCGCGATGAAGATCAACAGGATGGTCGCCACCTCGGCGCCCGCGAACATCTTGGTCGCGTTGTCCAGTTGCTGGCCCAGGCCGCCCGCGCCGACGAATCCCAGCACGACCGAGGACCGGATCGCGCATTCCCAGCGGTAGACGGTGTAGCTGACCAGTTCGTCCGCGCAGCCCGGCAGCGCGCCGAAGAGCAGCGCCTGCAGACGCCCCGCGCCGCCGCGCAGCAGCGCCTGCGTCGGCGTCGCGTCGGCGCTCTCGAGGATCTCCGCGTAGACCTTGCCGAGCATCCCGCCATAGGACAGCGCGATCGCGAGCACGCCCGCGCCCGGCCCGAGGCCGACCACCCGCACCAGCATCAGTGCCCAGACCAGCTCCGGCACCGACCGCAGCACGACCAGCACCGTGCGCACCAGCCAGCGCAGCGCCGCCGGTCCGCGGCCCATGCGGCCGGCCAGCGCCGACACCGACAGCCGCGCCGTCGCCAGCAGCGCCATCGGCACCGCGATCACCCAGGCCAGCGCCAGGCCCACCGTCGCCATCGCCACGGTGCGCCAGGTCTCGGCGGCGAGCAAGGCCAGGAACTCGAGGTCCACGCGCGGCGTCAGGAATTGCGCGGCGAAGCGCATCGTGGCCCGCAGGCTGCGCTCGTCGAGCAGCTCCCACGGCCGGAATTCGCACCACACCAGCAGCGGCCAGAGCAGCACGAGCAGCGCCACCGCCAGGCCCAGCCGCCGCGCCGCGGCGGGATCACGCCGCCAGGGCGCCGCGCCGTGGCCATCGCCGGCCACGGCGACACGGCCGCCGCTTCCGGAACGGCCGACGCTCATCGACACATCGCCTGCGGCGGCGACGACAGCGACGGGTCCTGCGCGAGCGTCGGCGACCCGTCCGCGAGTCCCTCGTAGATCTCGTCCAGCTGCTTCGCGCCCAGCCGTTGCGGCGGACCGTCATGGACCACCCGGCCC
The DNA here is from genome assembly GCA_039593255.1 of Roseateles sp. Classification (GTDB taxonomy): domain Bacteria; phylum Pseudomonadota; class Gammaproteobacteria; order Burkholderiales; family Burkholderiaceae_C; genus Roseateles. Next base: position 43,729 of record JBCNPQ010000004.1, on the reverse strand, counting down.
TCGCGCAGCGCGATCACGCGCGGGAACAGCCGGCACGCCAGGTCGACCTGGTGGAGGCTGCAGACCAGGGTCCGGTCCTGCGCGCGCGCCGCGTCCTGGAGCACGGCCAACACACGCTGGGCGCGCTGCGGATCCAGCGCGGACAGCGGCTCGTCGGCCAGCCAGAGACGGGCGTTCGAGACCAGCAGCCGCGCGATGGCCACGCGCTGGCGCTCCCCGCCGGAGAGCTGGTCGACGCGCGACCAGAGCCGGTCGCCGAGTTCCAGGCGATCCAGCGCCTCGAAGGCGAGCCGGGCCTGCGCCTCGTTCGGGCTGAACAGCATGCGCAGGCTCTCGGCCATCGTCGCCCCGGGCAGCCGCCCGGCCAGCACGGCGGTCGCGACGCGCTGCCGCGGCGGCAGCGGCGGATGCTGCGGCGCCAGCATCAGCGCGCGACGCAGCCAATGACGGTCGCGCGAGGACAGCCGCCAGGCGTCCTGGCCGGCCAGACGCAGCGACCCCGCGGCCGGCGCCAGCGCGAGCGCCATCGCCTGCAGCAGCGAGGTCTTGCCGGCGCCCGACGCGCCGATCAGCGCGACCTGCTCGCCGGCCTCGATGCGCAGCGACAGCGGCTCGATCAGCGTGCGCGCGCCCACCCGCAGATGCAGCGCGTCCAGTTCCAGCAAACCCATCTCCGAGGTCTCAGTTCATTTCAGCAGGCCGGCATTCTCCGCCGCGGCCTTGATGCCGTTGTAGTTCTCCGTCCGCGTGGGCTGGTAGCGGTTCGCTGTCTGCAGCCGCAGGATCTCCTGCCCCTCCGGCGTCGTCCGGTCGATCTTGAGGAACGCCGCCTTGATGGCCTCCCGGATCTGGGCCGGCATGTCGGCATGGACGCTCCAGTTGGTGTCGTGGTACGGCGGCGACGTGAAGAACACGTGCAGCTGCGAGGTGTCCACCTGCTTCTCGGCGACGAGCTTCTCCCAGGCGAAGTTGTGCAACGCGCCCGCGTCGGCCTTGCCGGACAGCACGGCCGCCACCGTGGCGTCGTGCCCGCTGCTGAAGGACATGCCGCGGAGGTCGGCGACGGGATCGATCTTCGCGGCCATCAGCGACGCGCGCGGCATCAGGTGCCCCGAGGTCGACTGCGCAGGGCCGAAACTGAAGGTCCTGCCCTTCAACTGCTCCAGGCGCAGGATGCCTGAATCCGCCCGCGTGATGAAGACGGAGCGGTAGCTGGCATCCCTGTCCCGCTGGACCAGCGGGATGATCCGGCCGCCCGAACGCGCGTTGGCGAGGACGAATGTGTAGCCGCCCAGCAGCGCGAGGTCGACGCTTCGGCCGACCATGCCGTCCACGGCGGCCTCGTAGGTGGTGCTGGGGACCCACTCGATGCGCATCTCGAGTTCATGTGCCAGGTAGCGCCCGAGCGGAGCGAAGCGCCGCGCGACTTCCGTGGGCGATTCGCCGGGGACGGCCGTCACCCGCAGGTACACCGGTGTCTGCGCCGGGACGGCGCCAGGCAGGCCCACGGCAATCAGCGAGGCGCCAGCCCGCATCAGCAGCGCGCGGCGGGGGGAGCTGCAGCGGTCGTGCATCGAAAGCGCTCCTTTGCGTCACTTCAGCAGGCCGGCGCTCTCGGCCGCCGCCTTGATGGCGTTGTAGTTCTCCACCCGCGTCGGCAGGTAGCGTGTGGCGCCCTGCAGTTCGAGAATCTCCTTGCCTTCGGGCGTCGACGGGTTGAGCTTCAGGAACGCGGCCTTGATGGCCTCCCGCGTCGCGACCGGCATGTCCGCGTGCACGCTCCAGCTGGCGTCGTGGTAGGGCGGCGTGGTGAAGAAGACCTTGACGGCCGAAGCATCGACCTTCTTGCCGGCCACCAGCCGCTCCCACACGCGGAAGTTCAACGCGCCGGCGTCAGCCTTGCGCGAGACCACTGCCGCCACGGTGGCATCGTGCGCGGCGGTGTGGAAGACACGTTGCAGGTCGACGTCGGGATCGATCTTCGCGGCCAGCAGAGAAACGCGCGGCATCAGGTACCCCGAGGTCGACGACGGCGGTCCGAAACTGAAGGTCCGGCCTTTCAGGTCCTCGAGCCGGGTGATGCCGGAACCTGCGAGGGTCACGAAGACGGATCGGAAACTCGCATCCGACTCGCGCTGGACCAGGGGGACGATCTTGCCGCCGGAACGCGCATTGGCCTGCACGAAGGTGAGCCCGCCCAGCACCGCAAGGTCGATCCGGCGCTGGACCACGGCATCGACGACGGCGTCATAGTCGGACATCGGGACCCATTCGACCCGTATGTCCAGCTCCCGCTCCAGGTACTTGCCGAGCGGCGCGAACTTGCGGGTGATCTCGGCCGGCGACTCGCCCGGAACGATGGACATCCGCAGCACCGCCGTCTTCTGAGCCATCGCCGCGCCGCCGAGGCTCGCGATGACCAGCGCGACCGCGATGCGTCTGCAGGCGAGCCGGCCGGTCCGGCAAAGCAGAGCGCGCATGCCCCTCCCCTCGGTTCACTTCAACAGACCCGCATTCTCCGCCGCCGCCTTGATTCCCGCGTAGTTCTCGGGCTGCGTCGGCACGAACTTCGTCGCGCGCTGCAGCTCGAGGATCTCCTTGCCCTCGGGCGTCGACGCATTGAGCTTCAGGAAGGCCGTCTTGAGCTTCTCCTTCGTCGCGGCCGGCATGTCGGCGTGCACGCTCCAGTTGTAGTCGTAGTACGGCGGCGTCGTGAAGAACACCTTCACGGCGGAGGTGTCGACCCGCTTCTCGGCGACGAGCTTCTCCCAGACCGAGATGTTCAGCGCCCCGGCGTCCACCTTGCCCGACGCCACGGCGGCGACCGTGGCGTCATGGGCACCGGAGAACGAGATGCGCTTGAGGTCCGCGTCCGGGTTGATCTTCGCGGCCAGCAGGAAGGAGCGCGGCATCAGATGTCCCGACGTCGAGGACGCCGAGCCGAAGCTGAGCGTCTTGCCTTTCAGGTCCTCGAGCCTGCCGATGCCGGACTTCGCGTCGGTGATGAACACGGAGCGGAACTTCTCGTCCTCCTCGCGCTGGACCAGGGGCACGATCTTGCCGCCGGAACGCACGTTGGCCTGCACGAAGGTGAAGCCGCCGAACCAGGCCAGGTCGATCTTCTTGTTGACGACGGCCTCGACGGCGGCGGCGTAGTCGGTGACCGGCGTCCACTCGACCTTCACGCCCAGCTCCTTCTCGAGGTACTTGCCCAGCGGCGCGAACTTTCGGGCGAGCTCGGTGGGCGACTCGTCGGGGATGGCGGTCACGCGCAGCACCTGCTGAGCCTGCGCGGCGGACGCGCCGACGGCCCCCGCGGCGATCAGGGAGACGGCGACGACGCCATGCAGCACACGGCCGACATGCTTGAAGAGGCTGGACATCAGAGGCTCCAGTAGTGAGAGGAAGGGAAACGGTGGCGGAGAGACGTGGGAGTCGAACCCACCCGACGGCGCGTGGCGCCATCCACCGGATTTGAAGTCCGGCCGATCCACCAGGATCGTTGTCTCTCCAGGAATCGTGGCATGTTCACTCGCTCCCGACGGAGTTCGAGGCGGCGGGCTCGCGCGCATCGCGGGCGCCCGCCGCCTCTTCCCCGGGATCGATGAACAGCCGGCAATCGGCCCGCAACCGGTGCGCGTCGCCGACACGCCGCAGCAGTCCGATCCGGTCGAAGAACTCCAGCACCTGGATCGCGCGCTTGCGGCCCAGGCCGCTGCGGTCGCGGAATTCCGCGGCCTTCACCTCGCCCGCGGCGGCCGAGGCCCGCGCGATGCCGGCCAGCAGCCGGATCGCCGGCGGCGCATAGTACAGATCCTTGACGACCTGGAACAGCTCGCCGCGTTGCGACAGCCGCGCCAGCGTCGTGCGCACCAGCGCCTCGGGCTCGTGCGCGTCCTTGGCCAGGTCGCGCGCCCAGGCGCCCTCGAAGCCCGCCGACAGCAGCCGCGGCAGGACCTTCTGCGCCAGGCGCTCGTCGAGTGCCGAGAGCTGGATGCCGTGCGCCGGCAGATGCGCCGCGGCGCCGCCGAGCGCCACCTGCCCCGCCGACACCATCCGCCGCACCAGCGCCTGCCAGAGCGGCTCCGCCATCCGCGGCGCCGCCAGCCGGCGCCAGCGCGCGAGGTCGGGGCCGAGCTCCTCGGGCTGTTCCTCGTGATACCGCTGCAGCCGCGCGGTCGCGAGGCCTTCCCAGTGCGCCGTCTGCATGGCGCCGAGCACCCAGGCCGGTCCGTCGGTGCCCGGCACGACCGTGACGCGACCGGCCGCGCCGGCCGCGTCGAGCAGCGCCGCCCGCGCGTCGCCGCGCACGCCCTGCCCCGCCGCGAACCGTGCCAGGTCCACGCCCATCGGCGCCTGCGCGAGCAGGGCCGCCAGACGTCGCGCGGGCGAGTCCGCCTCCAGCGCGGCCAGCTCCGCCAACCGCTGCGCCGTGCGCCGGTACCGCGCCGGCGCCTGAGGATCCAGCACCACGCCGCCCGCCAGCGCCCGCGTCGCGGCGGCATCGCGCAGCACGACGCGATCGCCCGCCCACGCGCCGATCGCCCGGTGCAGCACCAGCTGGACCAGCGCCTCGGCGCCGGGCTGCAGCGCCTCGAGCGGCGAGCCGTCGACGCCGCCGAGCACCGCGACCGAACCGGTCACCTGCGCCGCGCCGACATGCACGTGCACCGGCACGCCGCTGCGCAGCGCGCGCGACTCCTCCGGCCACAGCCGCAGCCGCGCATCGAGACGATCCGTCCACTGCGCGATCTCCGGCGCGGCCAGCCATTGGCCGCGCTCGACCTCGTCCTTCTCCACCCCGGCGAGGCCGACGGCGACGCGCTGGCCCGCGGCCGCGCGCTGCACGGGCTCGTTCTGCGCATGCAGGCTGCGCACGCGGGCACGCCGCGGCGACTGGCCCGGCGCGGGCGGCAGCAACAGGAGTTCGTCGCCGATCGCCACCTCGCCCGCGTGCGCGGTCCCGGTGCAGACCGTGCCGACACCGGCCAGGCTGAAGACGCGATCCACCGCCAGCCGGAAACCATGCCCGGCGACCTCGCGCCGCGGCAGCGCCCTCGCCTGCGCGAGCAGGTGCTCGCGCAGCTCGCGCACGCCCTCGCCCGCCGTCGCGGCGACCTCGAACACCGGCGCCCCGGCCAGCGGCGTCCCGGCCACCAGGACACGGATCTCCTCGCGACGAAGGGCGCGCGTCGCCGCGTCCGCCCGGTCGCACTTGGTCAGCGCGATCGTGCCCTTCCCGACGCCGAGCAGGGACAGCAGGGCCAGATGCTCACGGGTCTGGGGCATCACGCCGTCGTCGGCGGCGACCAGCAACAGCGCATGGTCGATGCCGGTCGCGCCGGACAACATGGTGTGGACGAAACGCTCATGCCCCGGCACGTCGACGACGCCGATGCGGCGCTCGCCCGCCGCGCCCGAGGCGCCCGCGGATCCGGCGGCGCCGCCCCCCGCGTCCAGGAACGCATACCCGAGCGCGATGCTGATGCCGCGCCGCTTCTCCTCCGGCAGTCGGTCGGTGTCGACGCCGGTGAGCGCCTTCACCAGCGTCGTCTTGCCGTGGTCGATATGGCCGGCGGTCCCGACGATCATGCGAGCGCCTCCTTCAGCTGCGCGAGCTGCTCGACGAAGGCGAGCTCCTCGCGCGCCTCGTCGAGGCAGCGCAGGTCCATCCACAGCTCGTCGGCCTGCACGCGCGCGACGACCGGCAGCGGCAGCGCGCGCAGCGCCGTCGACAGCTCGTCCAGCGCCCGACCGACGCCGCGTTTGCCCGGCAGCACCGGCGTCAGCACCAGCCCCGCCGAGGGCAGGGTCTCCACCGGCAGCGAGCCCGAGCCGATCTGCCCGCGCATCGCCTCGACGCGCACGCCGAAGCGCGGCGCCACCGCCGCCTCGACGCGCGCGCGCAGGCGGTCGGCCTGCGCCTCGATCTGGCCGACCGGCCGCGTCAGCAGGCGCAGCGTCGGCAGGTCCCGCGTCAGGCGATCGGGCTGCAGGTACAGCCGCAGCGTCGCCTCCAGCGCGGCCAGCGGCAGCTTGGACAGGCGCAGCGCGCGTTTCATCGGGAACTTCCGGATCTTCTGCACCAGGTCCTTGCGGCCGACGATCAGCCCCGCCTGGGGACCGCCGAGCAGCTTGTCGCCACTGAAGGTCACCACGTCGCAGCCGTCGGCCAGCATCGCCTGCGGCAGCGGCTCGGCCGGCAGTCCCCACTGCGCGAGGTCGACCAGCGAGCCGCTGCCCAGGTCCGTCATCAGCGGCACGCCCGCCGCCTTGGCGACCGGCGCGAGCTCGGCCTCGCTCACCGAGGTCGTGAAGCCCTGGATCGCATAGTTGCTGGTATGGACCTTCAGCAGCAGCGCCGTGCCGGGGCCGATGGCGCCCTGGTAATCGCGCAGATGGGTGCGGTTGGTGGTGCCGATCTCGACGAGCTTCGCGCCTGCCGCCGCCATCACGTCGGGCATGCGGAAGGCGCCGCCGATCTCGACCAGTTCGCCGCGCGACACGACGGCTTCCCGGCCCCCGGCCAGCGCGGCGATGCCCAGCAGCACGGCGGCGGCGTTGTTGTTGACGACGGTCGCGGCCTCGGCGCCGGTGATCTCGCACAGCAGCGATTCGACGAGGCTGTCGCGGTCGCCGCGCTCACCGCGCGCGAGGTCGAACTCGAGGTTGTTCGGCGAGCTCATGCAGCTGAGCACATGACGCAGCGCGTCGTCGGCGAGCAGCGCGCGGCCCAGGTTGGTGTGCAGCACCGTGCCGGTCAGGTTGATCACGCGGCGCATGCGCGGCGCGAGCCGTTCAGCGCAGCGGCGCTCCAGTTCGGCGGGCAAGGTCGCCAGCTCGTGCGCCGCCAGCGTGCCCGCCAGCGCGCGCTGGCGCCAGTCATCGAGCACCCGCCGCGCCTGCGCCGCCACGAAGGCGTGCCCGTGCTGCGCCATCAGGTGCGTCACCGCCGCGTCGCGCAGCAGCCGGTCGACGGAAGGAAGATCCTTGGGCGCGGCCGGGTCCGAACTGCTGACCGGGGAGCCTGCCGTCGGACCATGAACCATGGATGCCTCGGGCTTCATGCTCAGCGGCCTCCGGGATCCGGAGGCGCGGCGCCGGGGGGGCCGCGGTCGTCCGCCGCATCGGCCTCGCCGAGGATCAGCAGCGGATTGAAGCCCTGCCGCACCAGGCCCAGCTCGCCGACCAGCAGGTCCAGCGTCAGCGTCGCCAGGTCATCGGCCAGCGGCTCGACCTGCAGGTCCTTCTCCATGTGGACCTGCTTGAGGTAATGCCCGCAGGTCTCGCAGCATTCCGCCGCGACGGCCTCCGACTTGTGGCCGGCGTCGTCGACCAGGCTCTGGAAGCTGATGCCCTTGGTCCCCTGGCAGTGGGTGCACTTGATGCGCACGTAATGCCATTGCGCGCCGCACAGCGAGCAGGCCAGGAAGCGCTGCCCGGACTGCTCCGCCGCGATGCGCGTGATCGAGGCCACCGGCCGCGAGCCGCAGCAGGGGCACACCGTCGGGTCGTCGATCATGCCGAAGGGCGCGACATGCTCGCCCTGGTCGCCGTCCTCGTAACGCTGCTGCAGTTGCACGACCAGCCGCGTCCAGTACAGCTGCAGCGCCGCCGCGATCAGCGGCGCAGCCGCCGGATCCAGCCCCGGCGCGCCGCCGGCCAGCAGCGCGGCGGCCTGCTGCTCGAGCCAGCCGTCATCGGCCTCCCCCAGCTGCTTCACCAGCGCCCGCGCGGGCTCCGGGACCGCCGCCGTCGCCATCGCACGCAGCAGCGCGCGGAGCTCCTCGCGCCAGGCCGGATCGCGCGGATGGGTCGCGACGTCCAGTGGCGGCAGGCCGCCGACCATCGCGCCATTGACCAGCACCTCGTCGGGCAGCGTCACCGGAGCGGCGGCCTTGAAACGCTCATGCTGCGCCTGCGCCAGCTCGGCGACGAACAGCAGGTAGTCCCGCATCGCGTGCCCTTCGGCCAGCTGGCGCAGCCTCAGCGCGCGCCCGGCGAAGAGACCGGGCTCCGGCACCTTCACCGGCGCGGCGCGCGCCCCGGCGTTGACCGCGATCTCCTCCGGGCTCATGACCCGGACGGGCATGGTCGGAGGGACGGGTCTCGTCGGGCTCGTGGGGCTAGCGGGACTGCCGGGGGTGCTCATGCGCGGGGACGCTCCTTCGCTTCCTTGTGCCACAGCGGATGATGGTGCGCGGCCCAGGTGTCGGTGACCGTACCACGGGTCATGGCCCGGAACGAGCCCTTGACCCAGATCGCGGCGTAGACATGGATGATGATCGTCAGGATCAGGATCGCCGCGGAGGCCGCGTGCAGCACCACCGCGATGCGCCGCATCAGGATGTTGCCGCCGGGGAACCAGGCGTGCCAGAACATGAAGCCGGTCACCAGCAGGATCAGCAGCGAGACGATCATGATCCAGAAGACGATCTTCTGCCCGGCGTTGTACTTGGCCGCGGGCTGGACGCCTTCCTTGTGCGCGCCCGAGATCATCCCGGGGCTCTCCTTGATCCAGCGCGAGTCGACCTCGGTCCAGAGGTTGTCGCGCCACATCGTCGCCGCCAGGAAGGCGAACGCGACCACCATGCCCAGCCCCAGGTAGGGATGGAGCACCCGCGTCCACGGCCCCCCGCCGAAGAGGTTGCTCAGGAAGAACAGGCTCGGATGGAAGAAGGCCAGGCCCGAGAGCCCGGCGCACAGGAACAGCAGCACGACCAGCCAGTGGTTCAGACGCTGGCCGTCGCGATAGCGTTGCAGCAAAGCCATGTCGTTCTCCCGAAGGGTCAGAGACCGCCGCTGGGCGGGGTGTACGTCGGACGCGAGGCATCCCCGTCGGCCTCGCCGCGCTTCGCGCGCTCGTAGGCCAGTTCCTCGTCCGGATCGGGCTCGTCGTGCGCGGTCTTCTGCGGTCCGACCTTCATGTAGTGGAAGAAGCCCGCCACCGCGGCGCCGACCATCGCCGCCACCGCCAGCGGCTTGGCCGCGCCCTTCCACAGCGACACCAGGGGACTGATCTGCGGATCCTTGGGCAGGCCGTGGTAGAGCTGCGGCTGGTCCGCGTGCTGCAGCACGTACATCACATGCGTCCCACCGACGCCCTGCGGGTCGTAGACGCCCGCGTTCTGGTAGCCGCGCTCCTTCAGGTCGACGATGCGTTCGGACGCGAACTCATGCATGTCCTCCTTGGAGCCGAAACGGATCGCCCCGGTCGGACAGGCCTTCACGCAGGCCGGCTCCAGGCCCACGCCGACCCGGTCGGAGCACAGGCTGCACTTGTAGGCCTTGTTGTCGGCCTTGCTGATGCGGGGCACGTCGAAGGGACAACCCGTCACGCAGTTGCCGCAGCCCACGCAGTGCTCGGAGATGAAATCCACGATGCCGTTCTGGTACTTCACGATCGCGCCCGGCGCCGGACAGGCCTTCAGGCAGCCGGGGTCGTCGCAGTGCATGCAGCCGTCCTTGCGGATCAGCCATTCGAGCTTGTTCTCGACGACCTCCACCTCGGAGAACTTCATGACCGTCCACGACTGCGGGGTCAGGTCGCGCGGGTTGTCGTAGGTGCCGACGGTGTCGCCCACGTCGTCGCGCAGGTCGTTCCACTGCATGCAGGCGACCTGGCAGGCCTTGCAGCCGATGCACGAGGAGACGTCGATCAGCTTGGCGACCTCCGTCGTCGTGCGCCGCGCGTCCGGGCTGGGCAGGGTCGTGGCCGAGCGCTTGGCGATGTCGAGGGATTGCAATGAAGACATGGCCTACCTCACGCTTTCTCGATGTTGACGGTGAAGCTCTTGAACTCGGGCGTCTGGGTATTCGCGTCCCCCACGAACGGGGTCAGCGTGTTCACCAGGTACCCGGGCTTGGCCACGCCGACGAAGCCCCAGTGGTTGGGCAGTCCGACGGTGTGCACCCGCTTGCCGCCGACGTCCAGCGACGCCACGCGCTTGGTCACCACCGCCACGGCCTTGATGAAGCCGCGGTTGGAGCTGACCTTGACCTGATCGCCGTTGGCGATCCCCTTCTCCTTCGCGAGTTCCTCGCCGATCTCCACGAACTGCTGTGGCTGGATAATCGCGCTGGTGCGCACGTTCTTGGTCCAGTAGTGGAAGTGCTCGGTGAGCCGGTAGCTCGTGGCCACGTAGGGGAACTTGTCCGGCTTGCCGAAGGCCTCGCGGTCGGACTTGAACACCCGGCCCGCCGGATTGTTCATCGCCTTGGCGTTGTTCGGATGCAGCGGGTTGACCGTCAGCGGCGACTCGAAGGGCTCGTAGTGCTCCGGCAGCGGGCCGTCCACCATGCCGCTGGGCGCGAACAGCCGCGCCACGCCCTCGGCGGTCATGATGAAGGGCCGCACCGCGTCCTCGTCGTTCGGATTGGCGTCCGGCCGGATGTCCGGGACGTCGGAGCCGCCCCACTTGTCGGTGTAGCTGATCAGCCGCCGCTTCGGATTCCAGGGCTTGCCCGTCGGATCGCAGGACGCGGCGTTGTAGAGCACGCGCCGGTTCGCCGGCCAGGCCCAGGCCCAGTTCAGCGTCTGGCCGATGCCCCACGGATCGCTGTTGTCGCGCCGCGCCATCTGGTTGCCCGCCTGCGTCCAGGCGCCGGCGTAGATCCAGCAGCCGCTGGAGGTCGACCCGTCGTCGCGCAGCAGGCCGAAACCGGAAAGCTGCTCGCCCGCCTTGGCCAGGACCTTGGTCGGGTCCTTGGGATCGGTCACGTCGGCCAGCGCCTTGCCGTTGAACTCCATCGCCAGTTCCTCGGCCGAGGGACTGCCCGGGATCTTGTACGGCCAGTTCAGGTTGACGATCGGATCGGGATAGGCGCCGCCGTTCTTCTGGTAGAGCGCCCGCATGCGCAGGAAGATCTCCGCGATGATCTCGGCGTCGCCCTTGGCCTCGCCCGGAGGCTCGGCGCCCTTCCAGTGCCACTGCAGCCAGCGGCCGGAATTGGTCAGCGAGCCGTCCTCCTCCGCGAAGCAGGTGCTCGGGAAGCGGAACACCACCGTCTGGATGTCCTCGGTCTTCACGTCGTTGTGCTCGCCGAAGTTGCGCCAGAACTCGGCGGTCTCGGTGTTGAGCGGATCGATGATCGCGAGGAACTTCAGCTTGGACAGGCTGTCGACGATCTTCTTCTTGTTGGGGAAGGACCCCACCGGGTTGAAGCCCTGGCAGATGTAGCCGTTGACCTTGCCCTGGCTCATCAGCTCGAAGGCCTGCAGCACGTCGTAGCCCTTGTCCCACTTGGGCAGGTAGTGGAAGGCCCAGTCGTTCTCCTTGGTCGCGGCCTTGCCCCACCAGGCCTTCTGCTGGCTGACGAAGAACTTGGGATAGTTCTGCCAGAAGCTCATCTGGTTGGGACGCAGCGGCTTGAGCGCGCGGGTCTTGTAGTAGGTCTCGAGGTCCTGCTCCGAGTCCTTGGCCAGCGACATGTAGCCCGTCAGCGAGGTCGACAGCAGCCCCAGGTCGGTGAGGCCCTGGATGTTGCTGTGGCCGCGCAGCGCGTTCATGCCGCCGCCCGGCTGGCCGATGTTGCCCAGCAGCAGCTGCACCAGCGCGCCGGTGCGGATCATCTGCGAGCCCTGGCTGTGCTGCGTCCAGCCCAGCGCGTACATGATCGTCATGACCTTGCCGGGCGCGGAGGTCTCCGCGATCTGGCGGCAGATCTCGACGAACTTGTCCTTGGGCGTGCCGGTGATCTCGCTGACCTTCTCCGGCGTGTAGCGCGAGTAATGCGTCTTCATGACGTTGAGCACGCAGCGCGGATGCTGCATCGTCATGTCGACCTTGGCGAAGCCCTTCTCGTCCATCTCGTAGGCCCAGGACGCGTTGCTGTACGCGCGCTTGGCCTCGTCGTAGCCGGAGAACAGGCCGTCCTCGAACTTGTAGCCCTCATTGATGATGAAGGTCGCGTTCGTGTAGTGGCGGACGTATTCCTTCTGGATCTTGTCGTTGCTCAGCAGGTAGTTGATGACCCCGCCCAGGAAGGCGATGTCCGAGCCCGCGCGGATCGGCGCGTAGTAGTCGCTCATCGCGGCCGAGCGCGTGAAGCGCGGGTCCACGACGATCAGCCGCGCCTTGTTGTGGTGCTTGGCCTCGATCACCCACTTGAAGCCGCAGGGATGCGCCTCGGCGGCATTGCCGCCCATGATCAGCACGAGATCGGCGTTCTTGATGTCCACCCAGTGGTTGGTCATCGCGCCGCGTCCGAACGTCGGGGCCAGACTGGCCACCGTCGGTCCGTGTCAAACGCGCGCCTGGTTGTCGAACGCCAGCATCCCCATCGAGCGCATCGCCTTGTGGGTGATGTAGCCCGATTCGTTCGAGGACGCGGAAGCGCAGATCATGCCGGTCGACAACCAGCGGTTGACGGTCTTGCCGTCGGCGTTGTTGGCGATGAAGTTGGCGTCGCGGTCCGCCTTGAGCAGCTTGACGAAACGATCCATCGCCTCGTCCCAACTGACCCGCTTCCACTCCTTGGCGCCCGCCTCGCGGATCTCCGGATACTTCAGCCGGTTGGGGCTGTGCACGAAGTCCAGCAGGCCCGCGCCCTTCGGGCACAAGGTGCCACGATTGACCGGATGATCCGGATCACCCTCGATGTGGATGATCTCCGGGGTGACGTTCTTCGCCTTGTCCCCGAGCGAGTACATGATGATCCCGCAACCCACCGAGCAATAGGGGCAGGTGTTGCGGGTCTCGGTCGCCCGGGCAAGCTTGAACTGGCGCGTCTCGGCCAGCGCGGCAGTCGGGGAGAAACCCAACGCCACGAGGCTCGAGCCCATCACGGCCGCCCCGCTCACCCGGAAGAAATGCCTCCGGTTCATGTCCATTTCTTGTGCCTCCTGGGCTCGCCGCAACGGCGACCTGGGTCAAATGCACGACCGTCACGCGGCCCGTTCGAGCATTTCGGCACAAAGCCATTGCTTTGTCCAATGAGGACTGACCCTCTCCAGAGAGGAAGAACCGCAGGGCGCACCGCGCTTGACGATGGCTTTTTCTGCCGCGCTCCCTTGTGCGGCGCAGCAACCGAAGCGGGGTCAGGTGTTTTTCGAGATGGTGATCGTCGGAAATTTCGACGAGTAATCCTTCGCCTGTCCGGCCAGCTTCACCGCGACCTTGCGCGCGATCTGCTTGTAAGCCTGCGCGTGCGGGCCGTCCGGCTCGGCGACGACCGTCGGCTTGCCGCTGTCGGCCTGCTCGCGGATCGACAGCGCCAGCGGCAACGAGCCCAGCAGCTCCTGGCTGTACTGGTCCGCCATGCGCTGCCCCCCCCCGCTGCCGAAGATGTGCTCGGCATGGCCGCAGTGGCTGCAGATGTGGATCGCCATGTTCTCGACGATGCCCAGGATCGGCACGCCGACCTTCTCGAACATCTTCAGGCCCTTCTTCGCGTCGATCAGCGCAATGTCCTGCGGCGTCGTCACGATGATGGAACCGCTCACCGGCACCCGCTGCGACAAGGTCAGCTGGATGTCGCCGGTGCCCGGTGGCATGTCGATCACCAGGTAGTCCAGGTCGCGCCAGCGCGTCTGGCGCAACAGCTGTTCCAGCGCCTGCGTGGCCATCGGGCCGCGCCACACCATCGCCTGGTCGTCCTCGACGAGGAATCCGATCGACATCAGCTGCAGGCCGTGCGATTCCAGCGGCTCCATCGTCTGGCCGTCGGTGCTCTCGGGCCGCCCCTGGATGCCCAGCATCAGCGGCAGGCTCGGGCCGTAGATGTCGGCATCGAGCAGCCCGACCTTCGCGCCCTCGGCCGAGAGCGCCAGCGCCAGGTTGGCCGCCGTCGTGCTCTTGCCGACGCCACCCTTGCCCGAGGCCACCGCGATGATGTTCTTCACTCCGGGCAGCAACTGCACGCCACGCTGCACGGCATGGGCGGTGATCTTCGTCGTCACGCCGACGCTGACGTTGCCGACGCCCGGCACCGAGCGCGCCGCGGCGACCAGCGCCGCGCGCAACGCGTCGACCTGGCTGGCCGCGGGGTAACCCAGCTCCACGTCGAAGCTGACGGCGTCGCCCTGCACCTTGAGGTGGCGCAGTTGCTTCGTCGAGACGAAGTCGCGGCCGGTGTTGGGGTCGACGACCTGCTGCAGCGCCTGTTGCAGCGCGGCTTCCTGGATCTGGGGAGCTTGGGACATGGCGGAAAGGATCGTGACGATCGGAGGAATGTCGGCGGGCAGTCTAGCCGACCGGCCAAGGCCCGATATTCGAAGGCGCTTCATGGAAACTGCTGTCCATGCACGCCGGAGCTGCAAAACGAGCGGCAAAACGAAAAGGGGTTGCAGCACTGCTGCAACCCCTTCGTTTTTGGTGGGCCCTGAAGGATTCGAACCTTCGACCAACGGATTAAGAGTCCGCTGCTCTACCAACTGAGCTAAGAGCCCGAAATTCTTTTCGTCCCGCTGAATTCTCTCGAATCCGGCGGAGCCGAGATTATGTCAGATATTTTGTCCTCGTCACACCGATTCCTCTCTGACATCGTCTCGTCATCCGTGATTCGCACGTCGATCGCCGGTCCGGCGCGTGTGTCTCACTCTGACGATCCGACAAGGATCGGTTGGTGGGCCCTGAAGGATTCGAACCTTCGACCAACGGATTAAGAGTCCGCTGCTCTACCAACTGAGCTAAGAGCCCCCGAGAAATACCAACTGAAGCAGATGGTGGGTCGTGCAGGATTCGAACCTGCGACCAACGGATTAAAAGTCCGCTGCTCTACCGACTGAGCTAACGACCCGAAGCCGTGCTTCAAGCAGTGAAGGCCGGGTTGCCCCACCCCTCGCCGCGTCGCTTCGAGGTGTTTGCCCCTCAGCAGAGCCTCACATTATAGGACGGTTTTTTGAGGCCGCGCAAGCGCCTTCAAGTATCGTTTCACCAACTCCGCAGCGGCCACCATGCCGAAGCCGGCGGTGACCGCCACGCTCGAGCCGTAGCCGTGGCAATTCAGGTTGCCGTCGAGGTCGCAGGCGTCCACGCCTTCCGGGCGGGTGACCGGCTCGCGCGAGAACACGCAGGTCACGCCGATCGCCCCTTGCCGCGGCGCCGCATGGAACTTGCGCAGGCGCTGCCGCAGGTTGGCCAGCAGCGGATCATGGGTGGTCTCGGACAGGTCCAGGATCTCCACGTCCTGCGGCCGATGCTTGCCGCCGGCGGCGCCGATGCAGATCTGGGGCAGCTGCAGCGCCCTCGCCCACGCGGCGATCTGCGCCTTCGCGCGGACCTGGTCGCAGGCGTCGACGATGCCGTCCACCTGCACGTCGCCGAGCAGCGAGGGCCAGTTCTTGTCGTCGACGAAGTCCTCGATGGTGACGACCTCGCAGCCCGGGTGGATGTCGGCGATGCGCTGCTTGAGCGCCTCCGCCTTGGCCATGCCCAGCGTGCTGCCCAAGGCCTGCACCTGGCGGTTGATGTTGGATTCGGCGACGTGGTCCAGGTCGATCAGCACCAGCCGGGCGACACCCATGCGGGCCAGCGCCTCGACCACCCAGGAGCCGACGCCGCCCAGGCCGACGACGCAGAAGCGCGCCGCGCGCAGCCGCGCGTAATCGCGGTCGCCATGCAGGCGGCGCAGACCGCCGAAGCGGCGCTCCACGTCCACTTCCAGGTCGAGGGGGCCGTGCCCGGTCTCCAGGTTCAAGGTCGTTGCGCGCCAGGGCGCGTCCTCAGCAGGTCCGTCCAGTCCGTCGTCCAGTGAGACGGCGGATCAGCGCAGGCCGGCCGCGCGTTCCTTGGCCGCCTTGGCGGCCTCGCTGCCGGGATAGGCCTTCTGCAGATCGTCCAGCGTCTTGCGGGCACTCTTGGTGTCCTTGAGCTCGATCTGGCAGTTGGCGATGGCCAGCAGGCTCTCGGCCGCGCGCGGATGGTCCGGGTTCGCGGCGACGAAGGACTTGAAGGTCGCGATCGCACCCTTGTAGTCGCGCTTGCCGTACTGCGCGTTGCCCAGCCAGAAACGCACCGAGTCGGAGAAGCCGCTCGCCGGGAAACGCGTCAGGAATGAGGTGAAGGCCGAGGTGGCCTCGTTGAAGTCGCCGCGGCGGATCAGGCCCATCGCGGCGTCGAACTGGCGCTTCTCTTCCGGATCGGCCTGGAATTCCTTGCCGTCCAGCGACACCTTCTGCGGCTCCAGCGGGCGCAGCCGGTTGTCGAGGGTGGCCGACTGGTCGGCCACCTTGCGTTGGGTCTCGGACAGGTCGCGGGCGAGCTGCTCGTTCTGGCCGCGCATGCGGGCCAGCTCCGACTTCAGCGCCTCGATCTGCCCGGACAGGTCCAGCAGACCGCGGCGCGCGGTCTCGAGCTGGCCCTGCAGGTCCGTGACGCGGGCACGCTGCGCCTCATCGTTCTGGGCCATCTTGGTCCGCAGGTCGAGGATGGCCTTGCGGGCCTCGTCGTCCTCGAACAGCGCCGCCCGCGCGGGGCCGGCGGCGCCCAGCGCCATCAGCACGCCGAGCAGCACGGCCTGGGCCGACCGGGTCGGCGCGAACGGAAGGGAACGATGGAATCGCAGCATGCTCATGTCACCGGATTACTTGTCGCGCAGTTCGACGCGACGGTTCTTGGCCCAGGCTTCTTCGTTGTGGCCGGTGTCGGCCGGACGTTCCTTGCCGAAGCTCACCGGCTCGACCTGGCCCGAGGCCACGCCCAGCAGCGTCAGCGACTTGGCGACGGCCTCGGCGCGCTTCTGGCCCAGGGCCAGGTTGTACTCGCGGCCGCCGCGCTCGTCGGCGTGGCCTTCCAGGCTCAGGGCCAGCGTCTTCTTGTTGTTCAGGCGCTTGGCATGGTTCTCGATCAGGCTGCGGTAGTCGTCCTTGACGACGAAGCTGTCGAAATCGAAGTACACGACGCGCTGGTTGGACACGGCGGCGTCCAGTTGCGCGCCCAGGTCGACGGTCTCGACCTTGCGCTGTGCGTTGGCGTTCGGATCGACTTGCGGGACCTGTTGCGTCGGGACCGGTTCCTTGGTCTCGACCTTGGCCGGCTCATCCAGCTTGGTCGAGCTGCAGGCGGACAGGGCGGCAGCGGCCACCAGGCCAAGCATCAGTTTTTCGAGTTTCATGGGCATACGCTCCTAAGGGGTCAAAGCGGGCAGGGTTACGGTCTGGACGAGGCGGTGGACTGCGCCGCCGGTGAAGCCGCGGAAAACAGCAATTGTGAATCATCGGCTAACACATCCGCGTTGCCGCGGACGGCATGCGGACGCGAAGCCGATCCGAGGCGCTCATGGCTCGCACGAGTCGGGCGAAGCGCGACGCCAACGTAGGCAAACCATGTGCCTGGTGTCGCGGAAGCCTTCATCCGACCGAACGGGCGCAATCGAGGGGACACGGGAGGTGGCTCAGTTGCCGTAAGGGCCCCAGGCGGGCTCGCGGATGTCGGAAGCGCCCGGCGTGTCGAGCCGGGCCTTGACCTTGCCGTCCAGCGTCGTCGTCACCAGCGTGTCGCGGCCGCCGGCGCGCGTCGCGTAGACGATCAGCTTGCCGTTGGGCGCGAAGCTGGGGCTCTCGTCGTCGGTGGTGTCGGTGATCTGCTGGACCTGGCCGCTGCCCAGGTCCATCACGTACAGCTTGAAGGTGCCGCCGCCGACGCGGGTG
Source organism: Roseateles sp. (assembly GCA_039593255.1). Taxonomy (GTDB): domain Bacteria; phylum Pseudomonadota; class Gammaproteobacteria; order Burkholderiales; family Burkholderiaceae_C; genus Roseateles. The sequence continues at coordinate 26,139 of JBCNPQ010000004.1, read as the reverse complement.
ATGTAGGCCATCGTGCGGCCGTCGGGGCTGATGGCCGGGCTGATGTTGTAGTTGCCGCTGAAGGTGATGCGCTCCGCGCCCCCGCCGCCGGCCGGCGTGCGGTAGATCTGCGGCGCGCCGCCGCGGTCGCTGACGAAATAGATCTGCGAGCCGTCGGGCGAGAAGGTGGCCTCGGTGTCGATGGCCGAGGTCTGCGTCAGGCGCTTCGCGCCCGAGCCGTCCTTGTTGATCAGGTACAGCTGCGAGCCGCCCTCGCGCGACAGCGTCACCACGAGCTGCTGGCCGTTGGGCGAGTACGAGGGCGCGCTGTTGCTGCCGCGGAAGTCCGCGACCTTGCGGCGCTTGCCGGTGCGCAGGTCCTGGATCCAGACCACGGCCTTGCGCGATTCGAAGCTGACATAGGCCAGCTCGTTGCCGTCGGGCGACCAGGCCGGGGAGATGATGGCCTCCGGGCTGTTGAGCACCGACTGCGCGCCCAGGCCGTCGGCGTCGGCGACGATCAGCGAGTAGCGCGAGCCCGCCTTGTTCACGTAGGCCAGCCGCGTCGCGAAGACGCCGCGCTCGCCAGTGAGCTTCTGGTAGATCGTGTCGGCGATCTTGTGCGCGGCCAGGCGCAGGTCGCCGGCGACGACCGGCAGGCTCTCGCTGCCCAGGTCCGAGCCCTTGACCACGTCCCAGAGCCGGTAGCGCACGTCGAAGCGGCCGTCGGCCAGCCGGGTCGCGGAGCCCGCGGCCAGCGCGTCGGCGGCGCGCGCGCGCCAGTCGACGAACTGGGGCTGCGAGGTCTCGCTCATGCCGGCCTGGCCGGGCACGATGCTGAACTGGCCGCTGCGCTCGAGGTCGGCGCGGACGATGGCCGCCAGCGGCTGGCCGGTGGCCGATTCGTTGCCGAAGTCGCTGATGGCGATCGGCAGCCGCGTGGCGCCGACACCGGCGATCTCGACCCGGAACTGCGCCAGCGAGGGCATCGCCAGCCCGGCGGCCAGCCCCCCGAGCAGTCCCCGGCGCGTCAGCGCGCCGATGCCGGAAGGAAGAAGAGCGGAAGGGGAGGCAATCGTCTTGGTGCTCATCGGCTTGCGGAACGAATGGAGGCCTGATTGTGCCCGAGGCCCGGGCGGGCGTTCCCGCCGGCGGATCGCCGAGGTTACAAAGGGCAAGGCCCTTGGCAAGCGACGCGCCAACCCCTTGAATGAGTCACTCGACAACCGGAGCCAGCAGGTGAAGGAGGCCAGTTCAACAGATTGCGGCAATGGCGTGATCACGACCTGATTTCAAGAATCACTCCCTTGGACTGCGAACAAGACCTGTTGCAGCGACCGAAAGGATGCCATGCCCGAAACGACATGCTTCAAGCGCCCGCCCCGTGCCTCGCAAGCATGGTGGCGTGCCCCGTGTGCGACGCGAGCCGTCGCCACAGCCCGCCCCTGGCTGATCGCGGTCGCCTGGCTGCTGTTCGCCGGCCTGTTCAAGGCCGCCCTGGGGCAGACGCCCTCGGCGCCGTCGACGACCTCTACGTCATTGCCGGCGGCGGACGACGACGGGCCGTCGGTCACCCTGCTCACGCCCTTCAGCCCGGGGAGCGGCCCCGACCATGTCGCGCGCACGATGGCCCAGGTCTGGACCGAGCGCTCGGGTGAGCGCGTCGTGGTGCGCAACCTGCCGGAACGGCAGGGCTACATCGCCGCGCGCCTGGTCGCCACCGCGCCGCCCGACGGGCGTGTGCTGCTGCTGACCTCCAGCCCGCTGCTGGAGCGCCCCGCCCGCCTCGCCGACGAGCCCTTCCAGCCGCCCGCGGCGTCGGCATCGGATTTCACGCCGCTCGCCCGCGTCGGCCAGCTTCCCTTCGTCACGGTATTCCCGCCGGGCATGTTCGGCCGCTGGCTGACGCCGCTGTCCACGCCTCCGGCTGCCGTGGCGGCCGCCAGCGCCCTTCCCGCCGCCGTGTTCGACCGTTCGCCCCTGGCGGCGCCTCCCGGCAGGGAGGACTTCGAGGACATCACCGCACGCGACGCCCCCGCGTGGAACGCGCTGCTGGCGCCGCCGCGCCTGTCCGAGGTTCAAGCCCGGCGGCTGCGCGCCGATTGGCAGGCCGTCGTCTCCGATGCCCGCGTGCGCCTGGCGTTGGCGCAGACCGGCACGGAACTGTGGGAGATCCCTCAAGACGGAGTCACGCGATGAGCAGCGCCTCGTTCAAGCATTTGGTGGCCGCGACGGCGCACTTTCACCGACTGATCCGCGCGCGGCTCGTGACCGATGGCGATCTCGCCCATGCGCAGACGCAGATCCTCGGCGCCGCGCGCTTGGCGGGCCTGTTGATGTTCCGGAGCTTCCGCGTCGACACCGGTGCGCTGGCCCCCGGCATGCGCCTGCCGTCGGACGAGGCGGAGGTGCACGGTGCGCGCCTGCACGAGGCCCTGCTGGGCGCCCTCCGGCAACTGGGCCACACGCTCCACCTCGACGATGTCGACAGGCACTGCATGACCGCGGCCCTGTCGCGCCTGGCCTTCGTCGAGGTGCATGAGCGCCTCACGCCGCCGGTGCTCGCCTACCTGGAGCAGTCACCGATGGGCATGCGCGACGCAGCTGTCGCCGCGGCTTCCGCGACGGCGGGACTCATCCACGACCATGCGCCGGCGATGCCGGCGCATCAGGCGGCCGCCCTCGCGTTGCACGGTTTCGAGGAGGGTTTGACGACCGTGCCCTGGCCGCTGAAATTGGCGAACAGCGCGATCTTCGGTCAACCCTCCTGCGCTCACATCAGCACGATGTCGTAGTGCTCGGTCTGGTTGGTCGGCTCGGCGGTCAACGAGATCGGCTTGCCGATGAAATCCGAGAGCCCGGCCAGATGCTGGCTCTCCTCGTCGAGCAGCATCTCGACGACGTTGGCCGCGGCGACCACCCGGAATTCCTTGGGATTGAACTGCCGGGACTCGCGCAGGATCTCCCGCATGATCTCGTAGCAGACGCTACGCGCGGTCTTGACCTGGCCGCGCGCGTCGCAGGTCGGGCACGGCTCGCAGAGCATGCGCGCCAGCGACTCCCGCGTGCGCTTGCGCGTCAGCTCGACCAGGCCCAGCTGCGTGAAGCCGCCGACGGTGACCTTGGTGCGGTCGCGGTTGAGTTGCTTGCGGAATTCCTGCAGCACCGCGGTCTTGTGTTCCTCGCGGGTCATGTCGATGAAGTCGACGATGATGATCCCGCCCAGGTTGCGCAGCCGCAGCTGGCGCGCGATGGCACCGGCCGCCTCGAGGTTGGTCTTGAAGATCGTGTCGTCGAAGTTGCGCGCGCCGACGAAGCCGCCGGTGTTGACGTCGATCGTCGTCATCGCCTCGGTCTGGTCGATGATCAGGTAGCCGCCCGACTTCAGGTCCACGCGTCTGGCCAGCGCGCGGGCGATCTCGGCGTCGATGTTGTTCAGGTCGAAGATCGGGCGCTCGCCGCGATACAGCTCCAGCTTCGCGGTGGCGGCCGGCATGTAGGTCTCGCCGAACTGGCGCACCACGTCGTACTGGAGCTTGGCGTCGATCCGGATCGAGTTGGTCCGCTCGCTGGCCAGGTCACGCAACACCCGCTCGACCAGGCTCAGGTCCTGGAACAGCAGGCTGCCCGGGGGCAGCCGCAGGGACTTGTCCCGGATCGAGTTCCAGGTCTTGCGCAGATAGGCGATGTCGGCGCCGAGTTCCTCGTCGCTCGCCTCCTCGGCGTTGGTCCGCAGGATGAAGCCGCCGGTGTTGCCGTCGGACACGCCGGCCGAGACCAGCGTCTGCATGCGCGTGCGCAGCGCGTCGCGGGCCTCGGGCGAGCCGATCTTCTGCGAGATGCCGATGTGGTTGTCCTGCGGCAGGTGCACCAGCAGCCGGCCGGCGATCGAGATCTGCGTCGACAGGCGCGCGCCCTTGGTGCCGATCGGATCCTTGATGACCTGCACGGTCAAGGCCTGGCCCTCGTAGACCTGGCGTTCGATCGGCACGGCCTGGCCGTTGTCGCCGTGCGGACCGTGGTGCGAGCGGGGATTGACCCCGTTCAGGTGCAGGTCCGCCACGTGCAGGAAGGCCGCCCGCTCCAGGCCGATGTCGATGAAGGCGGACTGCATGCCGGGCAGCACCCGGGCCACCTTGCCGAGGTACACGTTGCCGACGAGGCCGCGTTCCAGCGTGCGCTCGATGTGCAGTTCCTGCACCGACCCGTTTTCGACCACGGCCACCCGCGTCTCCTGCGGGGTCCAATTGATCAGGATGTCTTCCATGTTCTTGTGCTCCAGCGCTCTCGTCAGCCTCGGGGCTGGCGGCAACGCTCGAGTCGGCGGCCGGAAGGCAGGCGGTGCCGGTCCTGGTCGCTGTTCCGGAGCCGCCGCCGCTCCGGCGTCAGACGACGACCCCGGCCTCCCGCAGCAGCTGTGCCGTCTCGAACAGCGGCAGGCCCATGATGCCCGAATAACTGCCGGCGATGTGTTCGATCCAGGCGGCCGCCTGACTTTGTATCGCATAGGCGCCGGCCTTGCCCATGGGTTCTCCCGAGGCGACATAGGCGCGCAGCCGGTCGGCGCCGATCTCCGCGAAACGCACCTGCGACACGTTGACGGCGCTCAGCACCCGACCGTCCGGCGTGCCGACCGCCACCGCCGTCAGCACGCGGTGCTCGCGGCCGGACAGGTCGGCCAGCATCGTCCGCGCGTGGTCGGCGTCGTCCGGCTTGCCGAGGATGCGATCGCCCAGGGCCACCGTCGTGTCCGAGCACAGCACCGGCGCCGGCGGCAGGCCCCGGCGCGCGCGCCGCTCCAAGGCCGCCTGCAGCTTGGCGGCCGTGACGCGACGGACATAGTCGTCCGGCGTCTCGCCGTCGATCAACGCCTCGAGCGCTTCCGCGTCCTCATCGGCGCCGGGCAGCAGCAGCTCGTGGCGGACGCCGACCTGCTCCAGCAGTTGCCGGCGGCGCGGGCTCTGGGAGGCCAGGTAGACGAAGTGGAAGCAGGGCGCGGCGCTCATCTCACTCACGATGGTAGGGATGGCCTTCCATGACGGACCAGGCCCGGTAGAGGCCTTCGGCCAGCAGCACGCGGACGAAGGCGTGCGGCAGCGTCAGGTCGGACAGGCGCAGCTTCTCGTCGGCGCGCGACTTGATGCTGTCGTCGAGCCCGTCGGGGCCGCCGATGAAAATCGCGACGTCGCGGCCGTCGCCGCGCCAGAGCTCGAGCCGCTGCGCGAGCTGCTTCGAGGTGACGCGTTCGCCGCGTTCGTCGAGTACCACGCGCCGCGCGCCCTTGGGGCAGGCGGCGTCCAGCCGCGCGGCCTCGGCGGCCATCAACTGCTCGGTCGACTTGCCGGTGGTGCGCGGCTCGGCCTTCACCGCCTTGAGCTCCAGCCGCATCTCGGGCGGGAAGCGCTTGGCGAAATCCTCATAGGCCTCGTCGGCCCAGGCCGGCATCTTCTGGCCGACCGCGCACAGCACCAGACGCACGGGGTCAGGCCTTGGCCTTGGCCTTGGACTTCGTGCCGGTCTTCACCGTCGTCTTCTTGGCGGCCGGCTTCGACGCCGCCTTGACCGCCGCCTTGACCGCCGGCTTGGCGGCCTTCTTCGCCGCCGGCTTGGCCGCGGCCGTCACCTTCGGCGAGGCCTTCTTCACCGCCGGCTTCTTGCTGCCGACCTTCACCGTCTCGACCGGCGGCTTCGTGGCGGCGGGCTTGCGGACGGCCTTGGCGGCCGGCTTTGCAGCGGCGGTGGTCGCCTTCTTCGCGGCGGGCTTGGCGGCCTTCGGCGCGGCGGCCTTGGAGGCGGCTGTCTTGGTCGCCGCCGGCTTGGCGGACTTCGCGGCGGCGGACTTGGTGCCGGTCGCGCGCGACGGCGCCTTCTTCGACGCGGTGGCGACGGCTTCGCCGTCGGCCGGCTTGGCCTTGGCCGACTTCTTCGCCGCGGACTTCTTCGCCTTGGGCGCCTCGTCCTCGTCGTCCATCGGCTCGGAGGCCTTCACCAGCTTGGTGCCGCCGTTGCCCAGCTTGAGCTTGACCGGCTTGCCGCCCCAGATCTCTTCCAGGTGGTAGTACTGGCGGATCGCCGGCTGCATCAGGTGGACCACGGCCGCGCCGCAGTCGACGATGATCCATTCGCCGTTGTCCTCGCCCTCGGTGCGCATGACCTGCATGCCGCGCTTCTTGACCGTCTCGCGCACGCTGGACGCCAGCGCCTTGGTCTGCCGGTTGCTGGTGCCCGAGGCGATGATCACGCGTTCGAACAGCGGCGACAGGCGCTCGGTGTCGAAGACCAGGATGTCCTGGGCCTTCACATCCTCCAGACCATCGACGATGGCACGTTCCAGTTTCTTGATGTCCATTCAGTTCTCACTGTAGAGACGGTGCCGGGCAATATAACCCGCCACCTCGTCGCCCACCACGGGCCCCACGTCAGCGCCCTCGGCCGCCAGCCGGCGCGCCTCGGTGGATGACCATTGCAGCGCCGGCATGACCAGCCGGACCAGCCGGTGCGGCCGCTCCAGCAGCGCCGCCGGCGCCCGTACCTCGTCCTGCGCGCGGGCGGCGACCGCCAGCCCCATGCGCCCGACCAGTTCCTCCCAGCCGTTCCAGCTCGTGAAGCCGGCCAGCTGGTCCTGTCCGAGGACCAGCCAGAGCGCATCGTCCGGGCGCTCGAGCTGGTACTCCCGCACCGAGTCGAGCGTGTAGCTCGGCCCGGCGCGTGTCATCTCGCGATCGTCGAGGACGAAGCGGCGGTCGCCGCCCTCGCCCGCGATCGTCAACCGGACCATCTCGGCCCGGTCCGCGGCGCTCGCCATCCGGCGGCCCGACTTCTGCCACGGCTGCCCGGCGACGACCCAGCGCACCTCGTCCAGCGCCAGCTGGTCGAGCGCCGCATGCGCCAGCGCCAGATGCGCGCGGTGCACCGGATCGAACGACCCGCCGAACCATCCGACCTGTCGCGCGCGGTTCGAATGGCTGCTGCTCACTCGGGACCTTTCAGAACCACAGGTGCGTCGGCACCTCGTCCGCCCAGTCGCGGGGGCGCAGGAAGTCGGTGTAGAGCTTCGCCTCGGGCGAGCCCTCCTCCGGCTGCCAGTCGTAGCGCCAGCGCGCGACCGGCGGCATCGACATCAGGATGGATTCGGTGCGCCCGCCCGACTGCAGCCCGAACAGCGTGCCGCGGTCGAAGACCAGGTTGAACTCGACGTAGCGGCCGCGCCGGTATTCCTGGAAGTCGCGCTCGCGTTCGCCGTAGGCCAGGCCGTGGCGGCGGTCGACGATCGGCTCGTAGGCCGGCAGGAACGCGTCACCCACGGATTGGACCATGCCGAAGGCGTTCTCGACGCCGCCCTCGGCGAAATCGTCGAAGAAGATGCCGCCGACGCCGCGCGGCTCGTTGCGGTGCTTCAGGTGGAAGTACTCGTCGCACCACTGCTTGAAGCGCGGATAGAGCGCCGGCCCGTGCGGTTCCAGCGCCGCGCGGCAGGTGCGGTGGAAGTGCTGCGCGTCGCGCTCGAAGCCGTAGTACGGCGTCAGGTCCATGCCGCCGCCGAACCACACGACCGGGTCCCGGTCGGGCGGGAGCGCCGCGAACATGCGCACGTTCATGTGGACCGTCGGCACGAAGGGGTTGTGCGGGTGCATCACCAGCGACACGCCCATCGCCTCGAACGGCGCGCCGGCGAGCTCGGGCCGGTGGGCCGTCGCCGACGGGGGCAACACCCGGCCCCGCACATGCGAGAAGTTCACGCCGCCGCGCTCGAACACGGCGCCGTTCTCGATCAGGCGGACCAGGCCGTCGCCCTCGAGGCGGCCGCCGGGCTCGCGCTGCCAGGCGTCGGTGATGAATTCCTGACCGTCCAGACGCTCCAGCGTCGTGACGATCCGCTGCTGCAGACCGAGCAGGTAATCGCGGACCAACTGCGTATTCATCGGGGATCTCCGTCCTGGGCGGCTTCGAGAGCGGATTGGGGTTGGAATCGCGACCCGCCGGACAGGCGCGGCACGGCGCGGGCGACGGCGCGCGCGACGGCGCTGCCGGACGGCTTCGGCGTCAGCGCGCCGGTCCAGCGGCGGGGGGCGGAAGGGGCCACGTCGGTTCAGCGATGGAGTCGGCAGTGGCCTCAGCGCTTGATCGCGCGGTAGCCGATGTCCTGGCGGTACTGCTTGCCGTCGAACTGGATGGACTGCGCGGTCTGGTAGGCCAGCTGCTGCGCATGGCGGACCGCCTCGCCCAGCGCGGTCACGCACAGCACACGGCCGCCGCTGGTCTGCAGCTGGCCGTCGGCCGACATCGTCGTGCCGGCGTGGAAGACCATCGCGTCCTCGCGATCCTCCGGCAGGCCGCTGATGACGTCGCCCTTGCGCGGCGACAGCGGATAGCCGCCGGCGGCCATCACGACGCCCAGCGCGGCGCGGCGGTCCCACTGCAGCTCGACCTGGTCGAGCGTGCCGTCGGTGGCGTGCATCAGCACCTCGAACAGGTCGCTCTTCAGACGCATCATGATCGGCTGCGTCTCGGGATCGCCCATGCGGGTGTTGAACTCGACCGTGCGCGGCTGGCCCTGCGCGTCGATCATCAGGCCGGCGTACAGGAAGCCGGTGAACGGCGCGCCGTCGCGGGCCATGCCCTGGATCGTCGGCATGATGATCTCGTGCATCGCCTTGGCGTGCACGTTGGGCGTGACGACCGGCGCCGGCGAGTACGCGCCCATGCCGCCGGTGTTGGGGCCCTGGTCGCCGTCGAGCAGGCGCTTGTGGTCCTGGCTGGTGGCCAGCGGCAGGACGTTCCTGCCGTCGCACAGCACGATGAAGCTGGCTTCCTCGCCTTCGAGGAACTGCTCGATGACCACGCGGGCGCCGCCCTCGTTGTGCACGACGCCGAGCTTGTTGTCCGCGAGGATCCAGTCGATGGCCTCATGGGCCTCGGCCGGCGTCATTGCCACGACCACGCCCTTGCCCGCCGCCAGGCCGTCGGCCTTGATGACGATGGGCGCGCCCTGCGCGTCGACATAGGCATGCGCCAGGGCCGCGTCGCTGAAGGTCTCGTAGGCGGCGGTGGGGATGCCGTGGCGCTTCATGAACTCCTTGGCGAAGGCCTTGGAGCTCTCCAGCTGCGCGGCGGCCTTGGTCGGGCCGAAGATGCGCAGGCCGCGGGCGCGGAACTCGTCGACGACGCCGGCGGCCAGGAAGGCCTCGGGTCCGACGACCGTCAGCGCGATCTTCTGTTCGACGGCGAAGTCGGCCAGCGCCTTCACGTCCGTGATCGGGACGTTCTTCAGCAGCGGGTCGCGCGCGGTGCCGCCGTTGCCGGGGGCCACGAAGACCTGCGTGACGCGCTCGCCCTGCGCCAGCCGCCAGGCCAGCGCGTGTTCGCGGCCGCCGTTGCCAAGGACCAGGACCTTCATTCGGACAGGCTCGCGTTGTTGTAGACGTCCTGGACGTCGTCCAGGTCCTCGATCACATCCAGCAGCTTCTGCATGCGGGCGGCATCTTCGCCGGTCAGCTCGATGGTGTTCTCGGCGCGCATCGTGACTTCGGCGATCTCGGGCTTCAGGCCGGCCGCCTCGAGCGCGTTCTTGACGGCCTCGTAGTCGGCGGGCGAGGTCAGCACCTCGATGGCGCCGTCGTCATCGGTCAGGACGTCCTCGGCGCCGGCTTCCAGCGCGACTTCCATGACCTTGTCCTCCGAGGTGCCCGGAGCGAACACCAGTTGGCCGCAATGCTTGAACTGGAAGGCCACCGAGCCTTCGGTGCCCAGGTTGCCGCCGTACTTGCTGAAGGCGTGGCGGACCTCGGCGACGGTGCGCACGCGGTTGTCGGTCATGCAGTCCACGATGATCGCGGCGCCGCCGATGCCGTAGCCCTCGTAGCGGATTTCCTCGTAGGTCACGCCGTCGAGGTTGCCGGTGGCCTTGTCGACGTTGCGCTTGATGTTGTCGGCCGGCATGTTGGCGGCCTTGGCCTTCTCGATCGCCAGGCGCAGGCGGGGGTTCATGGCCACGTCGGCGCCGCCGGCACGGGCCGCGACGATGATTTCACGCGTCAGACGGGTCCAGACCTTGCCGCGCTTCTCGTCCTGGCGGCCCTTGCGGTGCTGGATGTTCGCCCATTTGGAATGCCCTGCCATGTCCTCGTTCTCCTGTGACGCGGCCCGTAAGAAATTCTCCGGGCCGGCGCGGTGGTTGCTTCGTTAGACTGCGATTTTAGCTTTTTTGCCTCTGGAGACTTCCGCATGGCCGACCCGATCCTGCTGGCCCGCCACGGCGACATCGAGTGCCAGTTGCTGCCCGCGCTGGCCAACCGCCACGGCCTGATCACCGGCGCGACGGGCACCGGCAAGACCATCAGTCTCCAGAAACTGGCTGAATCGTTCAGCCAGATGGGCGTGCCCGTCTTCATGGCGGACGTCAAGGGCGACCTGACGGGCATTTCGCAGGCCGGCGCGCCGTCGACCAAGCTGCTGGCGGTGCTGAAGGAGCGCGGGTTCGAGCCGCCGGCACCGATCGCCTGCCCGACCACGCTGTGGGACGTGTTCGGCGAACAGGGGCATCCGGTGCGCGCGACGGTGTCGGACATGGGGCCGCTGCTGCTGTCGCGGATGCTGGGCCTCAACGAGACCCAGTCCGGCGTGCTGCAGATGGTGTTCAAGATCGCCGACGACCACGGCCTGGCGCTGCTGGACCTGAAGGACCTGCGGGCGATGCTGCAGCACGTCGGCGACAACGCCAGCGAGTTCACGACGCAGTACGGCAACGTCTCGGCGGCCAGCGTCGGCGCGATCCAGCGCGGGCTGCTGCAGATCGAGGCGCAGGGCGGGGACAGGTTCTTCGGCGAGCCGATGCTCGACATCCACGACTTCATGCAAACCTCGGATGGGCTGGGCGTGATCAACATCCTGGCGGCGGACAAGCTGATGGCGGCGCCGCGGCTGTACGCGACCTTCCTGCTGTGGATGCTGTCGGAACTGTTCGAGACGCTGCCCGAGGTCGGCGACCTGGACAAGCCCAAGCTGGTGTTCTTCTTCGACGAGGCCCACCTGCTGTTCAAGGATGCGCCGGCGGCGCTGGTGGAACGGATCGAGCTGGTGGTGCGGCTGGTGCGGTCCAAGGGCGTGGGCGTGTACTTCGTGACGCAGAACCCGCTGGACATCCCGGACACGGTGCTGGGCCAGCTCGGCAACCGGGTGCAGCATGCGCTGCGCGCGTTCACGCCGCGCGACCAGAAGGCGGTCAAGGCGGCGGCGGACACGATGCGGCCCAAGCCGGGGTTGGACATCGCGATGGCGATCACCGAGCTGGGCGTCGGCGAGGCGCTGGTCAGCCTGCTCGACGAGAAGGGACGGCCCTGCGTCACGGAGCGGGTGTTCGTGCTGCCGCCGGGCAGCCAGATCGGGCCGATCACGCCGGAACAGCGCAAGGCGCTGGTCGCCGGGTCGCTGGTCGCCGGGGTGTATGAGAAACAGGTGGACCGGGAGTCGGCCTACGAGAAGTTGACCGGTCGGGCGGCCACCTCCGCTGAAGCAGCCCCGCAGCCGTCGCAGGCGGGATCGCCGCGCGGCGGCGCAGCGGCCGGTTCGATGGCGGAGGAAGCCGACCAGGCCTTCCGCCGGGCGCCCACCACCGGCCGGGGCGGCGCGCCAGCGCCGGCACCCGAGCAGGACGAAGGCGGCGGGATGCTGGGCGGCCTCAAGGACGTGCTGTTCGGCAGCACCGGCCCGCGTGGGGGACGTCGCGAAGGACTGGCCGAGGCAGCCGCCAAGTCGGCGCTGCGCAGCATCGGATCGTCGGTGGGGCGCGAGATCGTCCGCGGCGTGCTCGGTAGCTTGCTCGGCGGCGGCGGCACGAAGCGCCGCCGCTGAACGGGCAAGCCGGCTTCCGTACTTCCACCGCCGCTGGCCCTCACCCCTGCCCTCTCCCGCAAGCGGGAGAGGGAGCAAGCGAGCGCCGCGGCACTTCGTAGGCCCCGCGCGCTGCGCGCGCCCCTCACCCCTGCCCTCTCCCGCAAGCGGGAGAGGGAGCAAGCCAGCGCCGCATTTTTCCGGTGAGCTCGGTGCAGTCTCACTCCCTCTCCCGCTTGCGGGAGAGGGCGGGGGTGAGGGCCAGCGGCCGTCGCACTTCACGCCGCCCCGCCACCGTTCGCGCCTGCGCCGCGCATCCCGTCGCAACCCCCTCGCCCGGCCAGGCGCTCGCCGCGACAGTCACGTCCATCGACAACGACTGCCCCACGGAGCCCGTCATGCCCTCCACCCCGCTTCAGATCGCCTCCCACATCCCCGGCTTCGTCTGGGCCATCCTGGCCGTCATCCTGTACCTCGGCATCAAGCAGAGCAGCGACACGGCCCTGCGCGCCCGGCGCCTGATCGTGCTGCCGGTCCTGTGGCTGGTGTTCGGCGCCTGGGGTGTCGAGAAGAGCTTCGGCATGGACGGCCTGCCCGGCCTGGCCTGGTTGGCCGGCATCGGCCTGGGCGTGCTGACGCTGCGCGCCCTGCGCTGGCCCGGCCAGGTGCGCTACGACGCGACCAGCCGCCGTTTCCTGGTCCCGGGCAGCTGGGTGCCGATGATCCTGATGCTCGGCATCTTCGTCCTGAAGTTCGCCTCCGGGATGAGCCTGGCCCTGCATCCCGACTACGCCCACCACAGCGCCTACGCCCTGGGCTTCAGCGCCGCGTTCGGCCTGTTCAGCGGCGCCTTCCTCGGCCGCGCGATCAACATCCTGGCGGTCCGCCCCCGCGGCGCCGGTCCCGGAACCGTCGCGGCCTGATACCGTCCGCCCCCAACGGTCCCGCATTCCCCCGTGCCGGACCGCTGGCCAGACCTTCGCCCACTTGCCCGTCGCCGCAACGATCCATGACCGCCGCCGCCCTGCCCTCGCCCGTCCGCTGGCTGATGCGGCAACTGCTACACGTGCTGGTGATCGCGCTGATCATCACGCTGGTCCTCATGGCGGTCTTCGGCCAGCCCTTCGGCCGGACCCTCCTGTATTGCCTGTCCATCTCCTTCTTCTGCGCGGCCGTCATCAACGTCCTGCGCTACGGCCTGGGCTGGATCCGCTGGCAGGTGTTGAACCGGATGGGCCGCGCCCCCGCTGAACCCTTCGACTGGCCGGGCTGGCCGCTGATGGTCGTGTGCCTGGTGCTGGGCACCGCCATCGGCTACACGCTGGGTGTCGAGGCCGGCAACCTGGTCACCGGGCTGCAGGAGCGCAGCCTGCTCACCAGTCCGCTGCGCCGGGTGCTCAGCGTGATGGTGATCGCGCTGATCCCGGGTTTCGGCGCGACGCTGTTCTTCCTCTCCCGCCACCGCATCGCCGCCGCCGAGTCCCGCGCCGAGACGCTGCGCCGCCAGGCCGCCGAGACGCAGCTGCGGCTGCTGGAGTCTCAGCTTGAGCCCCACATGCTGTTCAACACGCTGGCCAACCTGCGGGTGCTGATCGGGCTGGACGCCGACCGGGCGCAGACGATGCTCGACCACCTGATCGCCTTCCTGCGGGCGACGCTGTCGGCGTCCCGCGCCGAGCAGCATCCGCTGAAGGACGAGTTCGCGCGGCTGGCGGACTACCTGGCGCTGATGCAGGTGCGCATGGGCGCGCGGCTGCGCTTCGAGTTCGAGCTGCCGGAGGCGCTGCGCGAGCTGCCGGTGCCGCCGCTGCTGCTGCAGCCGCTGGTGGAGAACGCGATCAAGCATGGCCTGGAGCCGCATGTCGGCGGCGGCACGCTGCGGGTGCGCGCCGCCCTGCAGGACGGCGACCTGTGCCTCGATGTCGAGGACGACGGCGCCGGTTTGGATCCGGCGGCGGTGCCTGCGGCGGGCGGCGGTTTCGGCACGGTCCAGGTCCGTGACCGGCTGAACGTGGCCTGCGGGCCGCGGGCCCGGCTGGAGCTGTCCCGGCTGGACCTCTCCCGGCCCGCCGGCGGTGGCACGCGGGCAAGGATCCGCATGCCTGTCCCCGCGATCGCGACCTGACCCCGGCCCCGCCGTCCGCCATCGCCCTTGCGGCTTCTACCCATTTCGAGGAGTTCCGATGCCCACCGCCCTGATCGCCGAAGACGAAGAGCTGCTCGCCGCGCACCTGCGGCAGGAACTGAAGACGCTCTGGCCCGAGCTGGAAATCGTCGCGATGGCCGCGCACGGCGAGGAAGCCGTGACGATGGCGCTCCAGCATCGGCCCGACGTCTGTTTCCTCGATATCCGGATGCCGGGGATGACCGGCCTCGAGGCGGCCGCGCAACTGACCGACGACTGGGACGATGCCGCGCCCGCCGGTGCGGGCGGCGCCGGCTCGCCGTTCCCGCTGCTGGTGTTCGTGACGGCCTACGACCAGTTCGCGCTGCAGGCGTTCGAGCGTGCGGCGGTGGACTACGTCCTCAAGCCGGTGCAGCGCGAGCGGCTGGCGCAGACGGTCGACCGGTTGAAGGCGGCGCTCGCGCAGCGGCAGCAGCCGCCCGCGGCGCTGGAGTCGGCGATCGCGCAGTTGCGGGGCCTGCTCGGCGCGGGTGCCGGCGGACCCGCCGTGTCGACGGCGCCCGCGCCAGGTCAGGCCGGCGGCGCGATGCCGCTGCTGCGCCACCTGCAAGTGGGCGTCGGCGACTCGATCGTGATGGTGCCGGTCGACGAGGTGGTCTACCTGGAGGCGGCGGACAAGTACGTCCGCGTGCTGACGGCGGACCAGGAATACCTGGTGCGGATCTCGCTGCGCGAACTGCTCCCGCAGCTCGATCCGCAGCGCTTCTGGCAGGTGCACCGCGGCCACATCGTGCACGCGGACGCGATCGAGCGCGTGCACCGCGACGAGACCGGCAAGCTCACGCTACGGCTGCGCCGCCGGCCCGAGCGCCTCGCGGTGAGCCGCATGTACGGCCACCTGTTCAAGGCGATGTGAGCCGGCGACAGGCCGGGCGCCTGCGCCGGCATGGGCCAGGCATCCGCGCTGTCAGAGGACGAAGGTGCCGCCATTGGCCAGATGGATCGTCAGGTCCGTGCCCTGTTCCGCGCTGACAAGGATCCGATGATCGAAGTCGGCAGGAGAGGTCCTCCCGGCGCCGTCGACGTCGATCCACAGCGAGATCGTGCCGTCCGTCAGGATCTCCTTGCGGAAGTAGCGGGCGAGGTCGCCAGCCGTGGCGCCGACAGGCAGCGACTGCAGATCGCGGTCGTTGAGCTGGATGACGTCGCCCTGCTGCCGGTTGTAGCCGTGGATCCAGTCGATCTGCGTGCCGCTGGAAGCGCCGGGCATCGGGCCGAAGTCGAAGCGGTCCGCGTGCGAGGTGCCGTACAGGTGGTCTGTCTTGTCGATCGTCGCGCGAGCCACCCAGGCCTGGAGACCGGTATCGAAGGTGGCGGTGTCGATGTTCAGGTCGGGAGGAGTCATCCCTCGACGCCCTTCGACCGCGGACACGGACAGCGCGTCCGGCGTCGCCGATCCGCGTGTCTGGACGAACGAGGCGTTCCCGGCCGTGTCGATCGCGAGGATCACATACATCTCGTTCGCCCCCTCGAACCAGGTCCAGCCGTCCGTGCCGTCGGACACCAGCGGCCTCAGGCTGGCCCGGCCGTTCTCCAGATAACTTTGCGCGGTGCCGTCGTTGGCGGTACCGACAGGGATCGCGACGAACTGCACCGCCTCGTCCGCGTGCATCGTCCAGCCGAAATTGGGCTCGCCGGGCTTCGCCGTCCAACGGCCCGACGCCACCGGCGCCACGTTGTCCACGGCGACTTGAATGACCTGCTCGCCGCTCAGGTTGCCCGCCAGGTCCAGTTGCCGGATGCGGAGCTCATGTACGCCGTCGCTCAGGCCGGCAAGGTCGATCCTGCCGTCGCTACCGGTCAGTTCGCTGCCCCCGTCGATGCGATAGGTCCAGGTGGCCCCCGCCTCCACGTCGACCTGGAGCCAGCCGTGCGCATTGACGCGGTTGGCCGGATAGAAGTCGGAACCGTCGTCCCGGTTGGCGGGGAAGTGGTCCCGGGCCCCACTCCGGACCGAGGCCGTGGGCGCCTCGGCGGTCGTGTCCAGGACGAAGTCGAGGCCACTCGCCTCGCTGCGTCGACCGGCGACATCGACCTGCACCACCTGCAGCGAGTGCCCCCCGTCCTCGCCGAACAGGGTCGGGGCCAGCGATGCACCGACGCCCTGGTTCCAGGTCTTGCCCTTGTCGAGCGAATACTCCCACCGGGCACCGGACGTCAGGCCGTCGACCCGGATCTCCCCGCGGGCGCCGAGCAGGCCGTCCGCGGTTGCGCCGGGCGAATGCAGCGACAGGATGGGCGCATCGGGCGCCTGCGCAGGTTCCGGTTTGGGCTCAAGTGGCGGCTCGGGCTTGGGCTGCGGCTGAGGTTGCGGCTTCGGCCCGGGTTCCGGCTGAGTGTCTGGCTTGGGCTGCGGCTTCGGGAGCGGATCGGGTTGCGCGGGGAGCGACGGGTCCGGCCGATCGCGATCCGCGCTCTCGGAAAGGAAGATCTTCGAGCCAACCGCCAACGACGCGCCCACCAGCCAGGCCACCATGGCGGCGAAGGACTTTTCGGTCGAGCCCGATGCCGGCACCACGGCGGCGGCGTCGTCGTCCCGCTGGTCGCTGGTGTCGGCCGGCGGGACGGTTTCCTCCGCCGCCGGCATGTCCTGCGGCGCCTCATCAACGGGCGACGCTTCGTCGGCGGAAGGCGCATCGCTGCTCCCGTCGGCACGCTGGCGCGCGCGCAGCGCTTGCTTGCGCGCATCGACGCCCTCCACGGCGTCGGCCTGGCGGGCGGGACCCATCCGGGCAACCAATGCGCCGGCGACCGGCGCGGTGGAGAACGTGACAGGGAAACGCGGGGCGGAGTCAGGCTTCGTCATCGTGGCCGAGGGTGTCGTGTGGGAACCCAACAGTCTCTCGGGAGGGTCGGATCTCGACCATGGCTCCCATACGGGTCGCCCGACGCGGCGCGCCGGCCCATAGTCGGCGGCCACTCCTGCAAATCAGCTAGCAATCCTTCGGGACATCCGCCGCTCCTCCCTGTGCCCACCTACGCCCCCCACGCGGACTGCCCCCGCCCCACCCACGTAGAATCGTTCGCCTCTCTCGAGACTCCACCCACCGATGTCCAGCCACGACAAGACTGCCGGCGCTCCGGCGCCCGACAAGACGGAAACCGCCGTCAAGCCCAGCAACTTCCTGCGCGCCATCATCGAGCGCGACCTGGAACAGGGCTTCCAGCCGGCGCGCCACTTCGCCGGCAGCCCGGGCGACGCGGCCCACCACGCCGCCGGTCCGCTGGATCCGGCGAAGATCCGCACCCGCTTCCCGCCCGAACCGAACGGCTACCTGCACATCGGCCACGCCAAGTCGATCTGCCTGAACTTCGGCCTGGCGCGCGACTACGGCGGCATCTGCCACCTGCGCTTCGACGACACCAACCCGGAAAAGGAAGAGCAGGAGTACGTCGACGCGATCAAGGAGATGGTCGCGTGGCTGGGCTGGAGCTGGGACGCGCCGGACGGCGACGGCCGCGAGACCAGCCACCTGTTCTACGCCAGCAACTACTTCGACCTGATGTACCGCGGTGCCGAGTACCTGGTGTCGCAAGGCCTGGCCTACGTCGACGAGCAGACGCCCGAGGAGATGCGCGCCAACCGCGGCGACTTCGGCACGCCCGGGAAGGACAGCCCCTTCCGCGACCGCACACCCGAGCAACACCTGACCCGCCTGCGCGAGATGCGCGACGGCAAGCACCCGGACGGTTCCATGGTGCTGCGCGCCAAGATCGACATGGCGTCGCCCAACATCAACCTGCGCGATCCGGCGCTGTACCGCATCCGCCGCGCGACCCACCACAACACCGGCGACCAGTGGTGCATCTACCCGATGTACACCTACGCGCATCCGATCGAGGACGCGCTGGAGTGCATCACCCACAGCGTCTGCACGCTGGAGTTCGAGGACCAGCGCCCGTTCTACGACTGGCTGGTCGAGCACCTGGCCGAAGGCGGCCTGCTGGCGCGCCCGCTGCCGCACCAGTACGAGTTCGGCCGCCTCAACCTGACCTACGTCGTCACCAGCAAGCGCAAGCTGCGCCAGCTGGTCGAGGAAGGCCACGTCGCCGGCTGGGACGATCCCCGCATGCCCACGCTGGTCGGCATGCGCCGCCGCGGCTACACGCCGGAAAGCATCCGCGCGATGGTCGAAAGCACCGGCGCGTCCAAGACCAACGCCTGGATCGAGTACTCGGTGCTGGACGGCTACCTGCGCGCCGACCTCGAGAACAAGGCCGCCCGCGCGATGGCCGTGCTGGATCCGGTCAAGCTCAAGCTCGAGAACTACGCCGAGATCTTCGGCTCGACCGATCACCGCGAGCCCTGCTCGGCCCCCGCCCATCCGCATGTGCCCGAACTCGGCACCCGCGCGTTCAGCCTCGGCCCCGAGCTGTGGATCGAGCGCGAGGACTTCATGGAAGTCCCCGCCAAGGGCTACCACCGCCTCTTCCCGGGCAACAAGGCGCGCCTGAAGTACGGCTACGTCATCGAGTGCACCGGCTGCGAGAAGGACGCCGACGGCACCATCACGGCGGTGCTCGCGAAGCTGGTGCCGGACACCAAGAGCGGCACGCCCGGCGCGGACGCCGTCAAGGTCAAGGGCGTGATCACCTGGGTCGGCGCCCACGAAGGCATCGCCACCGAACTGCGCCTGTACGACCGCCTGTTCACCGAAGCCCAGCCCGATGCCGGCGACCGCAACTTCCTGGAGCTGCTGAACCCAGACTCCAAGCGGGTGACCCAAGGCTTCCTGGAGCCCTCGCTCAAGGACGTCGCACCCGACACCAAGGTCCAGTTCGAACGCCACGGCTACTTCGTCGCCGACCGCGTCGACCACCGCGCGGGAGCGCCGGTGTTCAACAAGATCACCGGGCTGCGGGACAGCTTCGGGAAGTGAGCGCGTTTTCTCCCCCGATTGCGCGCCGGTCGCGCATGGCTCCCTCTCCCGCACTGCGGGAGAGGGGCCATGCAACGCGGGCGGGGACAGGGACAGCCCGGACCGTTCCCATTGATACCACCGCAGTCCAAGGCCGCAGCGTGTCCGCGTCCGGATATTGTCCGGACAAGTGTCCGCGGACACTCGACGGCCAAACCCGATCGACATTAAGCCGTTGATCTGAAAGGAATTATTGAGGTTTCGCGGGCTGGCACACGGCTTGCGATCAAGTGCGGCATCGATCACACGACACCGCCCTCGGACACCTCAATGATTCGCGACACCTCCGGACAGGACGTTCCCCTCGCCCGCCCCCAGGGCCGCCGCCGCCTCTGGCTCGCCCTGGCCGGCGCCGGCCTGCTGATCGCCGCGTTCGCCGCGGCGCCCGCCGTGCAACGGATGATGGGCAGCGGCAACTCGGTCAGCCTGCAACGCCTGTCCGTCGCCACGGTCGAGATCGGCCCGCTGGTGCGCGACGTCGCCGGCGAGGGCAAGGTCGTCGCCGCGATGAGCCCCACCGTCTACGCGCTGCACGGCGGCAACCTGGTACTCAAGGTCAAGGCGGGCGACAAGGTCGCCAAGGGCCAGCTGCTGGGCGTCATCGACAGCCCCGACCTGCGCGCCAAGCTCGCGCAGGAACAGAGCAACGCCGACGCGGCGCGCACGGAGGCACTGCGCGCCGAAGTCGACGGCCGCGAGCAGCGCGCCGCCCTGCGCTCCACCTACGAGAACGCCGCGATCGACCTGCAGACCGCGCGCAACGACCTCGACCGCCAGACCAAGGCCTACGACGCCGGCGCCGTGCCCGGCATGCAGGTCGAGAAGGCCCGCGACGCGATGGAAAAGGCCCGCATCACCGCCGCCCACGCCCAGGCCGGCCTGGGCCTGAAGGACGACAGCCTGAAGTTCGAGCTCCAGTCCAAGCAGCAGGCGCTGCAGCGCCAGCAGCTGCTGGTGAAGGACCTGGAGCGCCAGGTCGCCGAACTCGAGCTGCGCTCGCCGGTGGACGGCCAGATCGGCCAGTTGCTGGTGGCCGAGCGCGCCAACGTCGCCGCCGGCGCCGGCCTGCTCACCGTCGTCGACCTGAGCGCGCTGGAAGTCCAGATGCAGGTGCCCGAGAGCTTCGCCCGCGACCTCGCCATCGGCATGCCCGGCGAGATCGCCGGCAACGGCCGGCAGTGGAAGGGCCTGGTGAGCTCGGTGTCGCCGGAGGTCGTCAACAACGAGGTCGCCGCGCGCATCCGCTTCGACGGCGCCACGCCCGACCAGTTGCGCCAGAACCAGCGCCTGTCGGTGCGCGTGCTGCTGGACCGCCGCGAGAAGGTGCTCACCGTCGCGCGCGGCAGCTTCGTCGAGGACGGCGGCGGCCGCTTCGCCTACGTCGTCCAGGACGGCCAGGCGGTCAAGCGCCCGATCCGCCTGGGCGCGCAGAGCCTGTCCAAGGTCGAGGTGCTCGAGGGCCTCAAGCCCGGCGACCAGGTCATCGTCTCCGGCGCCCAGGCCTTCGACGGCGCCGAGCGCGTCACGCTGAGCCCGTGATCGCCCGCCCACCTCGACGCCGCCGAACGACGCACCAGCGCCCGCCGCGCCCCCTCACTTCCCTTCCACGACTCCCATCCCTTCACCGCCCGCGAGGAACCTCATGCTGAAGATGCAATCGCTCTCCAAGGTCTACCGCACCGAAATGATCGAGACCTACGCCTTGCGCGAGTTCAACCTGGACGTGCGCGAAGGCGAGTTCGTCGCGGTGACCGGGCCCTCGGGCTCGGGCAAGACGACCTTCCTGACCATCGCCGGCCTGCTGGAGGCCTTCACCGGCGGCCGCTACCAGCTCGACGGCATCGACGTCAGCGGCATGGACGACACGCAGCGCTCGCGCATGCGCAACGAGAAGATCGGCTTCATCTTCCAGGCCTTCAACCTGATCCCCGACCTCAACGTGCTGGACAACATCGAGGTGCCGCTGCGCTACCGCGGCATGAAGTCCGCCGAACGCCAGCAGCGCGCCCGCGACGCGCTGGCCCGCGTCGGCCTGTCGGCGCGCGAGCGCCACTATCCCGCCGAACTCTCCGGCGGCCAGCAGCAGCGCGTGGCCATCGCCCGCGCGCTGGCCGGCTCGCCGCGCCTGCTGCTCGCCGACGAACCGACCGGCAACCTCGACAGCGCGATGGCCCGCAGCGTGATGGACCTGCTCGAGGAACTGCACCGCGACGGCGCCACCATCGTCATGGTCACCCACGACCCGCAGCTGGCCGCCCGCGCGCAGCGCAACGTGCACGTGATCGACGGCCAGGTCGTCGACATCGCCGCCGAGCTCCACATGGACCCGGCGCTGCTGCGTGCCGCCAAGCCCACCACCCCGACCACGCCCACCTCGGCCTGAGCCCATGAGACTGCCCTTCCCTTCGAGGTGCCCGGTCGATGCCGGCGCTTCGCGCGCGGCGCCGATGTCGTCGATCCGGTCGTCGCTGGCGATGGCCGTGGCCATCGCGGCGGCCCTGCTGTGCGCGGGCTGCCCGCTGCCGGCCGCCGCCGAGGACCTGCTCGAGATCTACGCCCAGGCCCGCGCCGCCGACCCGGTGCTGGCCGGCGCCCGCGCGGTGCGCGGCGAGCAGCAGGAACTGGCCGTCCAGGCCCGCGCGCAGCTGCTGCCGCAATGGTCCGCGCAACTGAGCGAATCGCAGCTCCGCGACGACGGCCGCCAGCACCAGCTGACGCACAGCCTGAACCAGGTCCTCGTCGACCTGAGCCGGTTGCGCAGCTGGGACGCCGCCAAGACGCTGGTCAGCGCCGAGGACGCGCGCGTGCGCGCCGCCGAGGCCGACCTGTGCGCCCGCGTGGCCCGCGCCTACTTCGGCGTGCTGAACGCGCAGGCCACGCTGCAGACCGCGCAGGCGATCGAGGACGTGTACGGCCAGCAGGTCGCGCAGGCGCAGTCGCGCTTCGAGGCCAAGCTGTCCGCGTCGCTCGACGTCGAGCAGGGCCGCGCCTACTACGAGCTGTCGCGCGGCAACACGGCTCAGGCGCGCGAGGAGCTGCTCGACGCACGCCAGGCGCTGGCGCAGATCACCGGCCGCATGCCGGGCGAGCTCAAGCCGCTGGCGCCCGAGCTGGCGATGCTGCCGCCCGATCCGGCGGAGCCGGAAGCCTGGGTGACGCAGGCGCTGCGCGACAACCCGTCGCTGCAGGCCGCCGCGCTGGCGGTGAGCGCCGGCGACCAGCGCGTCGCCGCCGCCCGCGCCGCCCACCTGCCGACGCTGAGCGCCGGCCTGGACGGCCAGCGCCTGTCGGGCCCCGCCGTGGCGCCGCAGGACGCGGGCCGCTACACGACGACCATCGGCCTGAAGCTGACGATCCCGATCTTCGCCGGCGGCGCGACCGAGTCGCAGAAGCGCCAGGCAATCTTCCAGCGCGAACAGCTGCGCGACGACCTGGAGAGCGCGCGCCGCGCCATGACGCGCGAGACGCAGGCGCAGTACCAGGCGGTGCTCTCGGCGCTGAGCCAGATGCGCACCGCCGGCGCCGCGGTGCAGGCCGCCGAGAAGGCGCTGACCTCGACCCGCAGCGGCCTGGACCTGGGCGCGCGCACGATGACCGACCTGCTGCTGGCGATCCAGACCCAGAGCAACGCCCGCAACGCCTGGGAGCAGGCGCGCCACCGCTACGTGCTGTCCAAGCTGCTGCTGCAGCAGGCCGCCGGCGCGCTCGGCGAGCCGGAGCTGGCCGCGGTCAACACGCTGCTCGATGCCGCCGCCCCGCCGCAACCGCCGACGTCGTCGACGGTGCCGGCCCAGAAGTCGTGAGATGAGAGAGGACCTCCCATGCTGACCTACTACCTCGAACTGGCGCTGCGCGCGATGCGCAGCCACCGCGGCCTGACGGCGCTGATGCTGCTGTCGATCGCGATGGGCGTGGCCGCCTGCATGACGACGCTGACGCTGTTCCACGTCATGTCCGGCGATCCGATCCCGCACAAGAGCAGCCGGCTGTTCAACGTGCAGCTGGACGCGGAATCCAAGCGCGACTGGAAGCCCGGCGACGAGCCCGAGCTGCAGCTCACGCGCTTCGACGCCGAGCAGCTGCTGCGCGCCAAGCGCGGCGTGCATCAGGTGGTCATGACCGGCTCCTTCATCGCGATCGACCCCGCGGGCTCCGGCGACGCCGCGCAACCGCCCTTCTTCACCGGCGGCCGCTGGACCACCTCCGACTTCTTCGCGATGTTCGAGGCGCCCTTCCGCTACGGCAACGGCTGGACCGCCGCCGACGACGCGGCGGAGGCCCGCGTGGCGGTGATCTCGGCCGAACTCAACGACAAGCTCTTCGGCGGGCAGGACAGCCGCGGCAAGACCGTGCGGCTGCGCGACAAGGACTTCACCGTGGTGGGCGTGCTCAAGCCCTTCCGCCCCGCGCCGCATTACTACGACCTGACGCTGGGCGCCTATGCCAAGGCGGCCGACGTCTACATCCCGCTGTCGACCTCGCTGTCGCTGCGTTTCGGCGGCGCCGGCAACATGAACTGCTGGGGCCGCACCGACGGCGTCGACCCGCGCTCGCCAAATGCGCCCTGCGCCTGGCTGCAGTACTGGGTGCAGCTCGACACGCCGCAGCAGGTCGCCGACTACAAGACCTACCTGACGCAGTACTCCGACCAGCAGCGCGAGGCGGGCCGCTTCGAGCGCCCGTCCAACCCCAGGCTCAGCGCCGTGAACGACTGGCTGTCCATCCGCAAGGTCGTGCCCAGCGACATCAAGCTGCAGGTGTGGCTGGCCTTCGGTTTCCTGGCCGTGTGCCTGACCAACACGGTCGGCCTGCTGCTGGCCAAGTGCCTGCGCCGCAGCGGGGAGATCGGCGTGCGCCGCGCGCTGGGCGCGCCGCGACGCCAGATCTTCCTCCAGTTCCTGATCGAGGCCGGCATGCTCGGCTTCGTGGGCGGTCTCCTGGGCCTGGCGCTCACCTGGATCGGCCTGTGGGTGGTCCGCCAGAACCCGTCGGACTACGCGCAGCTGGCCCAGCTCGACTGGCCGATGCTGGCGACCACGCTGGGCGTGTCGCTGGCGGCCAGCCTGCTGGCCGGCCTGCTGCCCGCGTGGCGCGCGTGCCAGATCACGCCCGCCATCCAACTGAAGACCCAGTGAGGCTCCGAGGAGATTCCCACCATGGACATCCTGCCCATCCTCTCGACGCTCAAGCGTCACAAGACCGCCGCCGGCCTGATCGTGCTGCAGATCGCGCTGACCTGCGCGATCGTGTGCAACGCGCTGTTCCTGATCTTCCAGCGCGTGGAGCGCATCAGCGCCGAGACCGGCATCGCCGAATCCGAGCTGGTGACGCTCTCGCTGTCGAGCATGGCCCGCGTCGAGAACCCCGAGCCGCAGACGCAGGCTGACCTGGCCGCGCTGCGCCAGGTGCCCGGCCTGGCCTCGGCCACGCTGAGCAACCAGTACCCGTACGGTCGCAGCTCCAGCAACTCGGGTGTGCGACTCACGGCCGACACCAGCCAGTCCAGCCGCGTCGTCGCCGGCCACTACACGGTGGGCCCGGGCTTCATCCAGACCATGGGCCTGAAGCTGGTCGAAGGCCGGGACTTCGAGGCCAACGAATTCGTGCCCGGCTCGACGCTGGACAACAACCCGGATCCGCGCGTGCCCGCGGCCATCATCAACAAGACGATGGCGGACCGCCTGTGGCCCGGCGAGTCGGCGATCGGCAAGGCGATCTACGTCTACGGCAACGAGCCGCAGCGCATCGTCGGCGTGGTGCGGGACCTGCCCTCGCCGAATCCGGGCTCCGCGGACGAGAACGCGTTGAACACGATGATGTTCCCGGTGCAGCCGAGCTTCCGCGGCGGCAGCTTCATGATCCGCGTGGCGCCGGGTGCCAATCCCGAGGCGGTGCTCAAGGCGGCCGCCGACAAGCTGCTGGCCAACAGCCCCGGCCTGCGTCGCGTGATCCGCGACCAGGACTCGATCGTGACGCTGCGCGACAAGTACTACCGCCAGGACCGCTCGATGATCCAGCTGCTGGCCGGCGTGTGCGTGGGCCTGCTGGTGGTGACGGCCTTCGGCATCGTCGGCCTGGCCAGCTTCTGGGTGCAGCAGCGCACCCGCATGATCGGCACGCGGCGCGCGCTGGGCGCCACCCGCGGCCAGATCCTGCGCTACTTCCAGACCGAGAACCTGCTGCTGTCCACCGCCGGCATCGTGCTGGGCATGATCGGCGCCTTCGGCATCAGCCTGCTGCTGATGAAGAGCTACGAGCTGCCGCGCCTGCCGCTGGTCTACCTGCCGCTGGGGGCGGTCGTGCTGTGGACCTTGGGCCAGATCGCGGTCTTCGCGCCGGCGCGACGGGCCGCGGCATTGCCGCCGGTGGCCGCGCTGCGCGGCGGCTGAGCGCCGGTTCCCGCTTGCTATGCTGCGCCTCCAATGAGAACCGTCCTGATCATCGATGACCACGCCGGCGTCGGCGAGGCGCTGTCGCTGCTGCTCTCGCTGCACGACATCGAGCCGCTCTACGCGGCGTCGCCGGCCGACGGACTGGCGCAACTGGCGCAGCGCCGCGTCGACCTGGTGATCCAGGACATGAACTTCAGCGCCGACACCACCTCGGGCGAGGAAGGCCGCGCGCTGTTCCACCAACTGCGCGAGCGTCATCCCGACCTGCCCATCATCCTGCTGACGGCCTGGACGCAGCTGGAGCAGGCGGTCGCGCTGGTGAAGGCCGGCGCGGCGGACTACCTGGCCAAGCCCTGGGACGACGCGAAGCTGCTGGCGACGGTCGAGAACCTGCTCGAACTGGCCGAGAACGGCCGCGCGCTGCGCGAGAGCCGGCACGAGCAGCGCCAGCGCCGCGAGGAATTGCGCCGCCGCTACCGGCTCGACGGGCTGGTGTTCGAGTCCCCGGCGCTGCTGCGCTGCCTGGAGCTGGCCTGCCAGGTGGCGCGCTCGGCGGCACCGGTGCTGGTCACCGGTCCGAACGGCAGCGGCAAGGAGCGCGTCGCGGCGATCGTGCATGCGAACTCGTCGGTGGCCGACGGCCCCTTCGTCGCGGTCAACTGCGGCGCCCTGCCGGGCGAGCTGCTCGAGGCCGAGCTCTTCGGCGCCGAGAGCGGCGCCTTCACCGGCGCGGCGCGGTCGCGCGAGGGCCGCTTCGAGACGGCCGACGGCGGCACGCTGTTCCTCGACGAGATCGGCAACCTGCCGCTGGCCGGCCAGGTGAAGCTGCTGCCGG
>JBCNPQ010000039.1:0-23527 GCA_039593255.1 Roseateles sp. | reverse complement strand
CGCCGCCGAACTTCTTCGACAGCACGGTCGCGATCGCGGCCGTCAGCGTGGTCTTGCCGTGGTCAACGTGACCAATCGTGCCCACGTTCACGTGCGGCTTGGTACGTTCAAACTTGCCTTTTGCCATCTTGCGCTCCTGGCGATCAGATCAAGAAACGGAATAGAAGAGTGGTGCCCATGACGCGGATCGAACGCGTGACCTCTCCCTTACCAAGGGAGTGCTCTACCACTGAGCCACATGGGCATCGACACAGGATTGATGACCTTATCAGCAAACCTGTGTCGATATCT
The DNA here is from genome assembly GCA_039593255.1 of Roseateles sp. Classification (GTDB taxonomy): domain Bacteria; phylum Pseudomonadota; class Gammaproteobacteria; order Burkholderiales; family Burkholderiaceae_C; genus Roseateles. The sequence continues at coordinate 23,236 of JBCNPQ010000039.1, read as the reverse complement.
CGACACGACACCTTTTAACTTCCGATGGAGCGGGAAACGGGAATCGAACCCGTGTCATTAGCTTGGAAGGCTAAGGTTCTACCATTGAACTACTCCCGCCCGGGAGTTTTCCAATACCCAGCCACTCGAACCGCGAAGCGGGTGACAAGCACCCGCTTCGTTGTCCTTGCAACTGTTCGCCTTGGTGGAGGAGGCTGGATTCGAACCAGCGTACGCGTTAGCGGGCAGATTTACAGTCTGCTGCCTTTAACCACTCGGCCACCCCTCCGAGGCGAGCCCACGACTATAGCACCGTTCTTTTTTGGCGCAAACAAAAAATCGGTCGTGAACTGCGCGCGTGCGATTGCCGCGCTCGATCACCTGCGCGCGGCGTGCATCCATCCCGCCCTTCGCATCCCTGCCCCGTCCCGCGGCTGCCGCAGGCAGAGTGGCCCAGCACACATTCCGGCACGCAGGTTCGCGGACCACTGCTAATACCAATTTGCGACCAAGTGGTCTCATTCGCGCCCTGGGTGGCCGCCAGCGAAAGCTTCGGGCCAGGACCAGCCGGACACCGCTGTCCAGGCGGGTCGCGGCGATGCCACAGCAGGGAAAACACCGGCGCGGAACTGGTAGCAAAGTGGCGTTACCGCTCGTTATAGTGGCATGGCATTGGTTGCATTGAGGTGTATTCGGGGGCGCCAGCTGCATGCCACTCCGCCGAAGGGTGACGTGATTTCGGGTGCCAAGTCTTCATCACGGCCACAACTCCCTGGCCACTCGAGGAGCAGTTCATCATGAAGGTCAACAAGACCCCAATCGCGGCAGCGGTGACGCTGGCGTTGCTGGGCGCGGCATTCGCCGTGCAGGCGCAGGAACAGAAAAAAGACGAGGGCACGCAGCTCGACCAGGTGGTGGTCACCGGCATCCGCGCATCGCTGGAGTCGGCGGCGAACATCAAGAAGAATGCCAGCGCCGTCGTGGACGCCGTGACCGCCGAGGACGTGGGCAAGCTGCCCGATTCCGACGTCGGCCAGGCCCTGGGCCGCATCCCCGGCATTTCGGTGGGCCGCGCGTTCGGCCAGGGTGCCTCGGTGTCGATCCGCGGCACCGACCCGCAGATGACGTACACCACGCTGAACGGCCAGACCGTCGCGTCCACCGGCTGGTATGACCAGATGGACATCGACCGCTCGTTCAACTATTCGCTGCTGCCTGCCGAAATGATCGGCGGCATGGAGGTCTACAAGTCCTCGCAGGCCAACCTGACCGAAGGCGGCATCGGCGGCACGGTGATCGTCAAGACCCGCAAGCCGCTGGACCTGAAGGCCAACACGGTCTTCGGCAGCGTGCGCTACGGCGACGGCACCATCAGCGACTCGGAGAAGGAAGCCTCCGGCCTGTACAGCTGGCGCAACCAAAGCCGCACCTTTGGCGCGCTGATCGCCGCCGGTCTGTCCAAGGGCGACTACATCCGCCGCGGTGTCGAGGCCGACAGCCGCTGGAACGGCGACGTGGCGCCCACCGCCTTCGTGCAGGAGCGCAAGCGCACCTCGGTCAACGTCGCCCTGCAGGCGCGCCCGGTCGAGGGCTTTGAAGTGGGCCTGAACCTGCTGAAGCTGAAGCTGGATGCCGACAGCTCCAACAGCAGCGACTACCTGATGCATGACCAGAATTGCGACAACCGCAATACGGCCGTCAAGTCCGACTTCAACCCGAACGGCATCTGCCTGCACAGCACGACCACGGCGGCCAACCCGCTGGCGCACAAGTTCTTCCAGGTCTGGGCGCGCGGCGCCAGCATGGACTCGGACAGCGCCGTGGCCGACGCCCACTACACGCTGGGCAGCGCCAAGTTCGACCTCGTCGTCGGCACGACCAAGGCGGACGGCGGTACCTCGGCCACCACCAACTACCAGACCGCCGCCTTCGACGGCGCCGCCGGCCCCTTCACGCGGCCGAACTGGCAGGGCACGATCGACGCCACCGGCAAGCAGATCAAGATCAACCCGAGCACCAACCAGTCCTGGGGCATCGGCGCCCTGCCGGCGCAGATGTCGCCGGAAACCTGGGCCACCTCCGCCGGCCCCAACAAGGACAAGGAAAAGTTCGGCCAGCTCGACGCGACCTTCGACCTGGACTGGGGCGTGATCAACGCCTTCAAGACTGGCGTGCGCTTTGCCGACCACACCTTCGAGAAGCGCAGCTACCGCCCGATCTGGAACGCGACGATCACCCCGGTCGCCACCTCCGGCCTGTTCGACGGCTCGGTGAACGTCGGTGGCTGGACGGTGCCGCGCGCCAACATCGGCGCGATGCTGGACAACACCAACCGGAACATCTCCGGCTGGGTCGAGGACCGCTCCGGCTATGGCGAGCTGAACGAGAAGAACCGTTCGGTCTACGGCATGTTCGAGTTCGACACCCAAGGCCTGCGCGGCAACTTCGGCGTGCGCTACGTCTCCACCAAGGCCACCAGCACCGGCTACAAGTTCGACGGCGTGACGCCGGCCGACCAGTACGCCGGCAACCAGAACTGGGCGACGACCACCGCGTCGACCAAGTCGTCCTACAACGACGTGCTGCCGAGCATCAACCTGGCCTTCGACCTGAAGAGCAACCTGGTGTTGCGGGCCACCGCGTCGCAAGCCATCACCCGCCCGAACTTCGCCAACATGTTCGGCGTGACGGTGTCCGGCTACAACGACGACCGCAGGGGCAACGAGACCTGGACCATCGGCAACATCGGCCTCAAGCCGATGAAGTCGAGCCAGGCCGACATCGGCCTGGAGTACTACTACGGCCGCGGCAACATGATGTCGGCCACCTACTTCATCAAGGACATCTCCAACTTCGTCGTCGCCAACGCCACGCCGAACCAGCAGGTCGGCCTGGTCGACCCGCTGACCGGCGTCGACAACTGGACGGTGCAAAGCTTCCAGAACGCCGGCGGCGGCAAGATCCGCGGTGTGGAACTGCAGGCCAACCACGCCTTCGGCAACGGCTTCGGCGCGCAGGGCAACTACACCTTCACCGAAGGCACCGCGCCGGCCAGCAGCTACCTGGACCAGCTGAGCCTGTTCACGCAGTCTTCCAAGCACAACGTGAACCTGGTCGGCTACTTCGAGAACGAGCAGTACTTCGCCCGCCTGGCCTACAACTGGCGCTCGAAGTACATGATCCGCGAAGGCGCGTACTGGTACGGCAACCGCATGCACGATGCCTACGGCACGCTGGACGCCAGCGTGGGCTGGAACATCACCAAGAACCTGCGACTGTCGTTCGAGGCGATCAACCTGACCAAGGAAGACGACGTCCAGTACGGCGCCGCCGCGGCCTCCAACACCGCCATCAAGGATCCGCTGCGCGCCGGCTACCCGGCCTGGAGCTTCAAGGGCGAGACCACCTACAAGGTCGGCGTGAGCGCCAAGTTCTGACCGACGCCGCTGCGTCAGTTCGAAAGCCCGGCAGCCGCCGGGCTTTTTTCATTGCGCTGCGCAGTCGAGCAGTCGAGCGGCCGGAGAGCCGCGTCAGCAAGAGGCGCCTCGTCTGCCGACCAGCAGCGCTCGTGCGCTAGAAGTCGTAGAAGGAGGTGATGGTCAGCCGACCCTGGCGCGGGTCGCTGCTGAGCCCCAGCGCGGGGTTGACGATGGCCGAATGCAGCAGGCTGCCCCGGTAGGCCACCAGGCGGTTGAATCGCGCCGGCAGCATGCCCAGCAGCTCGAAGCAGTCGTCCGAGTCGCTGAAGTAGCGCGGCGGTGCCGGGTGGCGCTCCATCTCCGCGTAGATCAGCTCGCCATAGCGTTCGCGCTGATCGGCGGTGATCTGCTGCAGGCCGCTGGCCTTGTGGCGGTAGAAGGCGGTGCCGCCATGGCGCTCATCGCAGAGGTAGAGCATCACGGCCATGAAGTGCGGCGTGCTGGCATCGAAGTGCGGCACCCGCTGCAGGGGTCCCAGGTCCTCGGGTGCCACCGTCGTCACCGAGAAGGTGCACGGCGACTTGCGCAGCGGCAATTCCTCGGGAACGCCGAAGTTCAGCCGGATCAGCGGGTCGAGCAGCTCGGTCAGGCTCTCGGTATAGGCTGCGGGCACCGGCGCTCGCAGCCCTGGATAGCCCTTGCGCTCGTCGGCGCCCGCGCAACGCTCGAAGCGGGCTTGGCACGCCGCCTCGACCAGGGCCTGCGGATGCGCCATGAAATCGTCGATGACGACGACCGGGTGCTCGCCGACCCGCACCGAGCGGATGTCGGGCGACATGCGAATCGCGAAGAGGTCCGGGTTCATGGAACGGTATTGTGCGGGCTCGACCCGCTCAGATCTTCCAGTACCAGCGGCGCCGGTCGAGCTCACGCACGATGAGCCACCACACGCCGACGAACGCCAGCGCGAAGGCGAGCGAGCGGCCATACGGCCCGACGATGGTCTCCAGCCAGCCGAAGCCGTGCGTGTAGAGCGGGTCCATCCATCCGAAGCCCGCCAGGAACACCGTGCACATCCACGCGCCGGCGTAGGCCGCGATCGCATTGACGCCGAAGCTGCGGAACAGCGGCGGCCAACCGAGACGATCGATCAGACCGTGCGCGCCGAGCAGCGCCAACGCCGCCAGACCGCCGGTGAAGAGCACGAACGACGGCGTCCACAGGTTCTTGTTGATCGGCATGAGCCCGATCGCGTCGAGCGCGAAGCCGGCCGCGACGGCGGTGAGTCCGATGGTCGCGAGCTGCTTCAGCGCGCCCGCGCGCAGCGCCTCGCCGCAACGCCAGCCGAGCAGGGTCGTCGCGAGCGCGCCCAGCGTGGCGACGATGCCCTCGGGATCATGTCCGAGCCCGGTGGCCGGATCCCATTCGTAGCCGTGGGGTCCGAGCAGCCAGGCATCGATCCGGCTGGCGATGTTGCCGGCCTTGTCGAGCGGCCCGCCCCACAGCAGCAGCGCGCCGTAGCCGAAGAGCAGCGCGGCGATCCACAGGCGCTGTCCGGTGGCGCGCCATTGGATCGCGATCAGTCCGGCGAGGCCGAAGCACAGGCCGATGCGCTGGAGCACGCCGGGGATGCGCAATGCCGGCTTGTCCATCAGCCACCAGGCCAGCGCATGCAGCACCAGGCCGAGCACCAGGATGCGGAGCGCGCGCTTCACCACCGTGCCGCGCAACGCATCGCCGCCGCCGGCCTCGATCCGCGCGCCCATCGCCAGCGACAAGGACACGCCCACGATGAACAGGAAGAACGGGAAGACGAGGTCGGTGGGCGTCCAGCCGTTCCAGGCCGCGTGTTCCAACGGCGCGTAGACGTGGCCCCAGTCGCCGGGGTTGTTGACCAGCAGCATCGCCGCGACGGACAGGCCGCGCAGCGCGTCGACGGACGCGATGCGTTTCGAAGGAGCGTTCATGAACAGGGAATCGGAGGGATCAGAAGTCGCAGCGGCTCTCGAGCGCCGGCTCCGCGGCCGGCACCTGGTCGAGCCGCGCCACGCCGCCGGCGCGCCAGCGCTTGACCTGCGCCTCGACCTGGGCCGGACTCAGCACCGTGTCCTTCGCGTGGAAGACCCAGTCGACGTCCTGCTCGTACACGCGCGGCGCGCCGCCGGCCGGGCCCGTCGGCAACGGCCCCTCCGGCGAGAACCAGAGGTTGAAGTTGATCGACATCGGCACCACCGGGTAGTTTCGGCCGCCGTGCTCGTCGACCTTGCGGCCGTCGATGAACCAATGGGTGCGGCCGTCGGCGACCTGCATCACCAGCGTGTGCCAGTCCTTGCCGGCCTGGCCCAGCGGGCCGAACTCCTCGTGCTGCTGGTTGAACGCCAGCCAGGGATCGAGCCGCACCGTCTGCCAGGTGATGCCGTAGATCCGGGTCTTGTCGCTGCCCCAGCCGCCGTTGGGCAGGTATTCCCAGTCGAGCTCGCTGAACTCGGGATCGAAGTCGTGCTTCAGCGGACTCACCACGTAGAAGGTCTGGATGACCGGATCGCCGTCGGCGCCGCTCACCGGCAGGTCGCTGAAGCGCACCCGCGCGGCATAGGTGCCGGCCAGGTACTTGCGCTGGTGGCAGACCTGCACCTGCGTCGTGCCGGGTCCCGTGCCGTCGGTCTCGCCGTGCAGCCGCAGCTTGCCGTCGACCAGGCTGAGCCCCTCCGGCGCCCAGCGCGCGCCCGGGATCCCGGGATGACCCGCCGCGGCGCGCACCGTCCAGCCTTGCTTGAACATCGCCGCCGTGTCGGCGTAGCTGAAGTCGTCGAAGAAGAATTGCGGCTTCGCGGCCTGCGGCGACGCGGCCCACGAGGCCGGCGCGCCCAATGCCGCGAGCACGGCGGCAGTCAGCAGCGCGCGCCTCACGTCGCGCTCTCCGCCGGCGTCGCGGCACCGTTGCCGCTGCCATTGCCGTCTGGGCTGTCCTTCGCCCGCTTTCCGGGCATGCGCACGAAGAGCAGCAACACCAGCGCCGGCGCGCCGCACGCGATCGTCCAGAGGAAGAAGTGCTCGTAGCCCATCGCGATCTGGATGTCGCCGCTGATGGTCTTCGAGAAGATGAACCCGAGTTGCATCACGCCCGACCCCAAGGCGTAGTGCGCCGTCTGGAACCTGCCCGGCGCGACCACTTGCATGATGTACAGGATCATGCCGACGAAGCCGAACCCGTAGCCCAGCATCTCGATCGCCACCGCCGCGCCGACGTGCCACAGGTCCGCCGGCAGGGTCTCGGCGAGGTAGTAGAAGGTCGCGTTCGGCACCGCCATCGCGACGATCAGGAAGGGCATCGCGCGGCGCAGGCTCAGCCAGCTCGTGAAGTAGCCGCCGACGATGCTGCCCACCAGGAAGGCCGCCGTGCCCACGGTGCCGTAGATCCCTCCCACCTGCTCCGTCGTGAGGCCGAGCCCGCCCTTCTCGCGCGGCTCGATCAGGAACAGCGGCCCGATCGTCTGCACCTGCCCCTCGGCGAAGCGGAACATCACGATGAACAGGACCATCAGCCAGATGCCGGGCTTCTGGAAGAAATCGGCGATCACCTCGCGCAGCGTTTCCCAGACGCCGGCCACGGTCAGGTCACCGTGATCGGTGTTGAGCGCGCCAGGCAATGCGTAGGCGTTGTAGCTGGCCAGCACGAACAGCAGCACGGCCAGCAGCGCGAAGATCACCGACCAGGCGTTCATCACGCCGATGCCGCGCTCCAGATGTCCGGCCAGCACCAGCAGCCCGCCGAGCGTCAGGAACTTGGACGCGTTGAAGAAGGCGCCCTGCCAGCCGGCGTAGGCCGCCTGCTGCTTGTCGTCGAGCGAGGCCATGTAGAGGCCGTCGCAGGCGATGTCGTGGGTGGCCGAGGCGTAGGCGAGCAGGAACAGCACCGCGATACTGGCCGCGAACCACATCGGCAGCTGCAGGGCCACCGCCATCAGCGCCAGGCCGGCCGCGCCGGTGTACTGGCCGGCGACGACGATCAGCTTCTTGCTGCGCGCCAGCTCCAGGAAGGGACTCCACAGCGGCTTGAAGGCCCAGGCCAGTCCGAGCAGGCCGGTCCATCGCGCGATCTGGTCGTTGGCGACACCCATGTTCTTGAACATCAGGCCAGCGATCAGCATGACGACGAAGAACTGCATGCCCTGCACGAAGTACAGGCTGGACACCCAGCGGATCGGGCTGCGGGCGTCGCGCGCGTCGGCGGCGGGCGGAGTCGGCGAAGAGCTCATGGGGGAGGACCTCGATGCGATGCGTGGTGACGCGGTGCGATGCGTGGCGGCGCGGGCCGGCCTCAATCCAGCGTGACCGGCGAACGGCCACCGGCTTTGCCGCGGCCTTGCAGCCACTGGCCGAGCGCGCCCAGCGCCCCGTCGGCATAACCCCAGCTGATCACCGTCGGCGCCGAGACATCCAGCGCCTGGAACGGATTCCACAGGACCAGGTGCAGGTCCGGCCGCCATGCGGCGGCGTTGGCGCCGTAGCGCGCGCGATGCGTCGAGGCCACGATCGTGAAGCGCCCGTCGTCGGGCACGCCCGACCAGTCGAACGCCGCGATGTCGGCGAGCGACACGAACTCAACGTCGCGATAGCCCTCGAACAGCGCGCGTACCTGGGCGCCGGTCGGACCGGCCTCGGACACGCCGTCGGTCGGCACCTCGTCCTGCACCAGCACGCGGATCGGGCGGTCGATCGCCGGCGCCGCCGCGCCGCGCAGCGCGCTCAGTCCCGCGGCCCAGGCGGCGCGCATCAGCACATCGTCGGCGTCGCGCTGCGCGCCCCGGTAGTCGTCGAAGCGCACCGGGAAGTCGCGGGCCAGCTTGTCCAGCCGCGCCTCGGCCTGGCGGCCTCGCTCGACGGTCAGCGCGCCGCGCGTCAACGCGTCCTGCAGCGCATGGATGGCCTGCGCCTGCTCGTCCAGCGAGCCCTGCGCCAGGATCATGTCGGCGCCGGCGTTGATCGCCAGCACCGCCGCCTTCGCGTAGCCGTAGCGCTCGGCGATGGCCTTCATCATCAGCGCGTCGGTGATGACCACGCCGTCGTAGCCGTACTCGTCGCGCAGGATGCCGCCGAGGATGGTCTTGGACAGCGTGGCCGGGTACTGCGGATCGATCTTCGGATAGACGATGTGCGCCGTCATGATGGACGGCGCCACGTCGCGCAGCGCCTGGAAGGGCTTGAGCTCGAGCGCGTCCAGTTCGGCGCGGGACTTCTCGACCGTGGGCAGGTCCAGGTGCGAATCGACATGCGTGTCCCCGTGCCCCGGGAAGTGCTTGATGCAGCAGGCGACGCCCGCGTCCATCGAGCCCTTCATCCACGCGCCGGCCAGGCGCGTGACGGTGTCCGCGGTCTCGCCGAAGCTGCGCTCGGCGATGACGGGGTTGGCCGGGTTGTTGTTGATGTCGGTGACCGGCGCGAAGTTCCAGTTGATGCCGATGCCGCGCAACCCGCGCGCCACCGCCGCGCCGACCTGTTCGGCCAGCCCCTCGTCGCCGGCCGCGCCCAGCGCCATCGCCGACGGCGGCTGCGGCAGGAAGGTCGCCCGCACCACCGAGCCGCCCTCCTGGTCGAGTCCGATCAGCGCGTCCGGCCCCATCGCCTCGCGCAGGTCCTTCGTCAGTTGCCGGACCTCCGCCTCGGTGCCCAGGTTCTTGCGGAACAGGCACACCGCGCGGATGCGGTTGTCGCGGAGGAAGGCCGCGGTGGCCGCATCCAGCGTCTTGCCCTGGATGTCCACCATCACCAGCCGGCCCGGATGGAATGCTTTGTCGCTCATGTCGCTCTCTTCTGCCTGGCCCGCGGGTCGATGGCTGGGTGGGAAATCAATGCGTCTTGGTGACCTTGGCCAGATGCCGCGGCTGGTCGGGGTTCAGGCCCCGCGCCTGCGCCAGCGCCTCGACCATCGGATAGAAGCTCTGCACCGCGGCGATCGGATCCAGGTCCTCGTTGCCGGTGCAGCTCAGCGGCAACTCCGCGCCCGGCGTGCCTTCCGGCGCCGCCAGCAGCACGCGCGCGCCGCGACCGCGCATCTCCTCGGCCAGGGCCAGCAGGCCGGCCTGCGCCGGACCGCGCGGCGCGAAGACCAGCAGCGGGTAGCCCTCTTCCACCAGCGCCATCGGACCGTGCTTCACTTCCGCGCCGGAGAAGGCCTCGGCCTGGATGCCGCAGGTCTCCTTGAACTTCAGCGCCGCTTCCAGCGCGATCGGCAGCGAGGTGCCACGGCCGATGACGAACAGCTTGTCCGCGCCCTTGAGCACGTCCACCGCCACGTCCCAGCGCTGCTTCGCGGCCTGTTCCATCGCTTGCGGCAGCGTCTGCAGCGCGGCCGACAGGTCCTCGTCGCCCTGCCAGGCGGCGACCACGCGCGCGCCGGCCACCAGCTGCGCGATGTAGCTCTTGGTCGCGGCGACGCTCTGCTCCACGCCGGCATGCAGGCGGAACACGTGTTCGGCGGCGGCTTCCAGCGGCGAGCCGTCGGCGTTGACGAAGGCCACCGTGCGCGCGCCGTTGGCGCGGAAGTACTGCGTCGGCGAGACCAGGTCCGGGCTCTGGCCCGATTGCGAGAAGGCCAGCGAGACCAGGCCCTTGCTCTCGATCTTGCTCTGGTAGAGCGTGATCAGCGACATCGGCAGCGAGGTCACCAGCCGGCCCAGCCGCGCCATCACCAGGTAGGCCAGGTAATTCGACGCGTGGTCCGAACTGCCGCGCGCGATCGTCAGCAGCGAGCTCGGCGGCTGCTCGCGCAGCGCGTTGCCCAGCGCCGCGTAGGCGCCCTGATCGGCGGCCAGTTGACGGGCCACCACCTGCGGCGCGCTCAGCGCCTCATCCAGCATTCGCGAGGTCAATTGCTTCTCCTTCAACGACCACGCACTGCAACTGCAAGCCACGGTCCATCACGACAAAGTCCGCCCAGGCGCCGGGAGCCAGACGGCCCCGGTCGTCCAGACCCAGGAAGTCCGCCGCGTTCGTCGACACGCGTCTGGACGCGTCCTCGATCGGCAGGCCAAGTTTCAACACCAGGTTGCGCAGCGCCTGGTCCATCGTCAGCGTCGAGCCGGCCAGGGTGCCGTCGGGCAGGCGCACGCCGCCCAGGCACTTGGTGACGCGGTGGCGGCCCAGGCGGTACTCGCCGTCGGGCATGCCGGCCGCGGCCGTCGAATCGGTGACGCAGAACAGGTGCGGGATGCAGCGCATCGCGACGCGGATCGCGCCCGGATGCACATGCAGCAGGTCGGGGATGATCTCCGCGTACTGCGCATGCGCCAGCGCGGCGCCGACCATGCCGGGCTCACGGTGGTGCAGCCCGGTCATCGCATTGAACAGGTGGGTGAAGCCGGCGGCGCCGCGGGCGAGCGCGGCCACGCCGTCCTCATAGGTCCCGAGCGAGTGCCCGATCTGGACGCGAAAGCCGCTGTCGCGCAACGGCGCCACGAGGTCCAGCATGCCCGGCACCTCTGGCGCCAGCGTGATCAGCCGGATGGGCGCGATCGCATGCAGCTCGTGGATCTCGGCGATCGAGGCGCGCTTGGCGAAGTCCGGCTGCGCGCCGAGCTTGCCCGGATTGATGTAGGGGCCCTCAAGGTGCACGCCCAGCACGCGGGCGCCGCCCGCGGGGCGTTCGACGCAAAGTCCCGCCAGGCCGCGCATCGCTTGCCGGATCTCGTCCAGCGGCGCGGTCATGGTCGTCGCGAGCAGCGAGGTGGTGCCGTGCGTCGCATGCAGCGCCGCGAGCCGCGCGGCGGCGTCGCCGCCTTCCATCGTGTCGCGTCCGGCACCGCCGTGGACATGCGTGTCGATGAATCCGGGCAGGACGATCGGCAGGTCCTGCGCGCCGTGCCGCACCTCGTGCTCGGGCGCGGCGGTCCCGTCGATGCGGAGGACGCGACCGTCTTGATGTTCCAGCACACCGCGGATGAAGCCGCCAGGTGTCAGTATGAATCCGTCGATGTGCTGGGCCGTCATCCGTCTCGCCTCATCTCCGCGACGAAGTCGTAGTAGTCGCTGCGGCAGTAGGAATGGGTGAGCTCCACGGCCTGGCCCTGGTCGAGATAGCCCACGCGGGTGATGAACAGGACGGCCTGACCCACCGGCACCTGCAGCAGGCCGGCCAGGCGCGAGTCCGCGTTGATCGCGCGGATGTGCTGCAGCGCGCGCACCGGCGCGCCGCCGTGTTGCGCGAGGTGCTCGTACAGCGACGAGTCGACCTTCTGCGGATCCGGCAGCACGGCCTCGGGCAGGATGGACAGCTCATAGGCCATGACCACGGCATCCGCCAGCCGCAGGCGCTCCAGCCGCGCGACGCGCTGGCCGGTCGTGAGGCCGAGCGACAGCTGTTCGTCCGGCGCCGCCATGGCGAAGCCGCGCGTCAGCCAACGGCTGCTGGGCTTGAAGCCGCGCTGGTGGAGTTCCTCGGAGAAGCTGGTCAGGCGCGACAGCGGCTGCTCGAGCTTGGGCGCGATGTAGTTGCCGGAGCCGCGCTTGCGCACGATCAGGCCCTGTTCGACGAGGCGGTCGATCGCCTTGCGCGCGGTGACGCGCGAGAGGTCGAGCGATTCGGAGAGCACACGCTCCGACGGCAGGGCCTCGTCGGCCTGGTACTGGCCTTCGCGGATCGCTTGCGCCAGCTTGTGGGCCAGCTGCATGTACAGCGGCGAGGCGGCGGCGGGATCGGGCTTGAACTGGAAGGGCAGCTTGGTGCTCATCGGGCTTCTCGTCTTCAACGGGGGTCGGAGAGAGCGCCGCGGACCAGCCGCAGCGCGCCGTCGGCCGAGTCGCCCTGGGGCGACACGCAACGGGCCCGAATGTTGCCTGAGAAAAGCGCGGCGAGCCGCTGCGCCACGCTGCCCGCCAGCGACAGCGGGAGCTGCCGGGTCGGGTCCAGCGCGATGGCGAGCTGCTCCAGTTCCGCGACCGCCTGCGCCACGAGCGCCGCGGCGGCCGGATCGGATTCGGAATGTTCGAAGACCAGCGGCGCCAACTGCGCATACGCATGCTGGCCGGCCTGGGCGACCCAGGCGTTGATCGCGTCGCGGTCCTGGCCGTCCTTGCAGCCGGCGGCGGTCCACACGGCACGGGCCAGCGGGCCGGCCTCGACGCGGCCGTCCATGGCCTTCTGCGCCAGGCGCATCGCCTGAATGCCGAGCCAGGCGCCGCTGCCTTCGTCGCCGCCGATCCAGCCCCAGCCGGAGACGCAGACCATAGCCCCATCGGCGCGCAGCGCCTCGCCCACCGTGCCCGTGCCCGCCGCGATCACGCCGCCCGGCCGGCCCGCGTGGGCGCCGATGACGGAGGTGGTGCCGTCGTTCGCCAGTTCGATGTGGAGGTAGCCCGGCTGCTGGGCGATGAAGGCCTGGGCCTGGGCGGCCACGCCGGCACCGGAGAGGCCGAGGCCGATCGCGGTTTCTCCGAGCGGCAGGCGGCCGACGCCGCCCTTGATCGCGGCTTCCTGGACGGCCATCTGGATGTGGCGCCACGCCTGGGCGATGCCCTGCCCCAGCGCCGACGGACCCGCCCAACCCTGGCCGAGCAGACGCCCATGGACATCGCTCAGCCGGACCCGCGTGCCGGTGCCGCCGCCATCCACCCCGACCAGGTAGCGGACGCCCGCGAAGCGCGGCTGCAGAGGCGCGGACCAGGCGTCCGCCAGGGGGTGGCTTGTCATGATTAATACCAGTTTAGTACCAAAAAACGCGGAGCGTCAATTGGTAGCGCACTGGACTTAACCCTGATATCGAAGTCCCCCGTCAGAGGGGATTGTCGGTTATGACCACCAACGTACCAGTTATGGCTCCGCCCTTGCCATTCTTACTCCCTCTCCCGCTTGCGGGAGAGGGTGGGGGTGAGGGCCAGCGGCCGCGACAGTACGGTCAATCCAAGGACCAGCCGAACTCGACGCCCTGCCCCTTCAGCCAATCGCTCGCGGCCGAAAAGTGTCCGCAACCGATGAAAGGCGCAGGCCCCCGGGTGGCCGACAGCGGCGATGGATGGTTGGCCTGCAGCACGAGGTGCCGATGTCCCGCCGCCTCGATCAACGGCGCCTTCGCCTGCGCATGCGCGCCCCACAGCAGATAGACCTTGGGCGCGGGATCCTTCGCGGTCGCGGCGATCAGCGCATCGGTCAGCGACTCCCAGCCCTTCTTCGCGTGCGAGGCGGCGGCGCCGTCCTCGACGGTCAGGCTGGTGTTGAGCAGCAGCACGCCGCGCCGGGCCCACTCGCCGAGATGCCCGGACATCGCCGGCTGCTGCCCGAGGTCGCGCTGCAGCTCCTTGAAGATGTTGCGCAGCGACGGCGGCAGCTTCTCGCCCGGCGGGACGGAGAACGACAGCCCCTCCGCCTGCCCCGGTCCGTGGTACGGATCCTGCCCGACGATGACGACCTTCACGTTCGTCAGCGGCGTGAGGCGCAGCGCGCGCAGCGGATCGGGCGGATAGATCGTCGCGCCGGCGGCGAGGCGCTCCTTGAGCAGCGCGTCGATGCGCTGCCCGTCAGCGCTTTCGCGCCAGGCATCGATGAGCGGCTGCCAGCCGTCGCCGGCCTGCCAGTCGAGGGTCTTGAGCGTCGCGGTCATCGGCGTGAGGCGCTTGTCGAGTCGTTCAACCGAACAGCGCCGACAGCGCCGCGCCCGGATCGGGCGCGCGCATGAAGGCCTCGCCGACGAGGAAGGCGTTCACCTGCGCCTCGCGCATGCGCCGCACGTCGGCGGGGCCGAGGATGCCGGACTCGGTCACCAGCAGCCGATCCGCCGGCACCTGCTTCAGCAGCCCGAGCGTCGTGTCCAGCGTGACCTCGAAGGTCTTCAGGTTGCGGTTGTTGATGCCCACCATCGGCGTCTTCAGGCGCAGCGCGCGCTCAAGCTCCTCGCCGTCGTGGACCTCGACCAGCACGTCCAGGCCCAGGCCCAGCGCGCAGTCCTCGAGCTCCGCCATCAACCCGTCGTCCAGGCTCGCGGCGATCAGCAGGATGCAGTCGGCGCCCATCGCCCGCGCCTCGTAGACCTGGTACGGATCGACCATGAAGTCCTTGCGCAGCACCGGCAGCGCGCAGGCCGCGCGGGCCTGCTTCAGGAACTCGACCGAGCCCTGGAAATGCGGCGCATCGGTCAGCACGCTCAGGCAGGCCGCGCCGTGCTGCTCGTAGCTGCGGGCAATGTCGGCGGGACGGAAGTCCTCGCGCAGCACGCCCTTGCTCGGACTGGCCTTCTTCACTTCGGCAATCACGCCGCTGCGGCCCGCCGCGATCTTGGCGCGCAGCGCGTTCACGAATCCGCGCGTCGGCTCGGCACGCGATTCGGCTTCGGCACGCAGCGCGGCCAGCGGCACGCGCGCCGACGCGGCGGCGACTTCCTCGCGCTTGACGGCGTTGATGCGATCCAGGATGTCAGACATACGACTCTCTCGATTCCAGTTCAAGCGTTCGCCGCGGCCTGCCGCTGCGTCTCGGCGACGAACTGGTCCAGCTTCGCGCGCGCGGCGCCGGACTCGATCGCCACCCGCGCCTTGGCGACACCGTCGGCGATCGATTCGACCACGTTCGCCGCGTACAGCGTCGCGCCGGCGTTCAGCAGCACGATGTCGCGCGCCGCGCCGGGCTCGTTGCCCAGCACGCCCAGCAGGATCTGGCGACTCTCCTCCGGCCCGCTCACGCGCAGGTTGCGGCTCGCGACCATCGGCATGCCGAAGTCCTCGGGATGGATCTCGTACTCGCGGATCTCGCCGTTCTTCAGCTCGCCGACCAGCGTCGCCGCGCCCAGCGAGATCTCGTCCATGTTGTCCTTGCCGTAGACCACGACCGCATGCTGCGCGCCCAGGCGCTGCATCACGCGCACCTGGATGCCGACGAGGTCCGGATGGAACACGCCCATCAGGATGTTGGGCGCGCCGGCCGGGTTGGTCAGCGGGCCCAGGATGTTGAAGATGGTGCGCACGCCCAGCTCCTTGCGGACGGGCGCGATGTTCTTCATCGCCGGATGGTGGTTGGGCGCGAACATGAAGCCGATGCCGGTCTTCTCGACGCAGGCCGCGACCGCCTGCGGCGGCAGCGACAGCGTCACGCCCAGCGCCTCCAGCACGTCGGCGCTGCCGGTCTTGGACGAGACGCTGCGGTTGCCGTGCTTGGCGACCTGCGCGCCCGCCGCCGCGGCGACGAACATCGAGCAGGTGGAGATGTTGAAGGTGTGCGCGCCGTCGCCGCCGGTGCCGACGACGTCGACCAGGTGCGGCCCCGGCGCGATCGGCACCTTGACGGAGAACTCGCGCATCACCTGCGCGGCGGCGGTGATCTCGCCGATGGTCTCCTTCTTGACGCGCAGGCCGACGAGGATGGCCGCGGCGGTGACCGGCGAGATCTCGCCGCCCATGATGCGGCGCATCAGCGCCAGCATCTCGTCGTGGAAGATCTCGCGATGCTCGATGACGCGGGTCAGCGCCTCGTTGTCGGTGATGGGCATGAGGACCTCCCGCTCAGGCGTTGAAGAAGCGGCGCGTGGCCGCGACCGCGCGGTCGACGCCGGCGGCGTCCACGTCGAGGTGGGTCACGAAGCGCAGCTTGTACAGGCCGGTCGTGAGCACGCCTGCCGACTTCAGGTGCTCGACCAGCCTGGTGGCGATCTCCTTGTCGACGTCGCAGAACACGATGTTGGTCTGAGGCGCTTCGACGGCCAGGCCCGGCAGGCCTTGCAGCCCCTCGGCCAGACGCTTCGCGAGCGCGTGGTCCTCGACCAGGCGGGTCACCTGGTGATCGAGCGCGTAATGCGCCGCCGCCGCGAGCAGCCCGGCCTGGCGCATGCCGCCGCCGAGCATCTTGCGCCAGCGGTGCGCGCGCTGGATGAGCTCGCGCGAGCCGCACAGCACCGAGCCCACCGGGGCGCCCAGGCCCTTGGAGAAGCAGACCGAGACGCTGTCGAAGTGCGAGCAGATGCGCCCGGCAGCGTCGTACGGATCGCTTCCGTCGCGCGCGGCGACGGCGACCGCCGCGTTGAACAGGCGTGCACCGTCGAGGTGGCGCGACAGGCCGTGGCGCTGCGCCAGCTCGGAGGCCGCGGCGAGGTAGTCCATCGGGAGCACCTTGCCGCCGATCGTGTTCTCGAGCGCCAGCAGCCGGGTACGCGCGAAGTGCGCATCGTCGGGCTTGATGCTGGCCTCGATGTCGGCCAGCGGCAGCGAGCCGTCCGGCGCGTGGTTCAGCGGCTGCGGCTGGATCGAGCCCAGCACCGCGGCGCCGCCGCCTTCCCAGCGGTAGGTGTGGGCGAACTGGCCGACGATGTATTCGTCGCCGCGCTGGCAATGCGCCATCAGCGCGGCCAGGTTGCTCTGCGTGCCGGTGGGCATGAAGAGCGCGGCCTCGAAGCCGAGCCGCTCCGCCAGCGCCGCCTGCAGCGCGTTGACGCTCGGGTCGTCGCCGAAGACATCGTCGCCCAGCGGTGCCGACGCCATCGCGGCGCGCATGCCGCCGGTGGGCTGGGTGACGGTGTCGCTGCGCAGATCGACGATCGCGCGCGGAGTGCCTTCTGCCTTGCTGCCTTCGTTCATCGTGCCAACTCCAGGAAGTTCTTGAGCATCGCGTGACCGTGCTCCGAGAGGATGGATTCGGGATGGAACTGGACGCCTTCCAGCGGCGTCGCCGTGCCGGCCAGCGCGCGGTGGCGCACGCCCATGATCTCGCCGTCCTCGCTGCGGGCGCTGATCTCCAGCTCCGGCGGGATCGTCGATTCCTCGATCGCCAGCGAGTGGTAGCGGATCACGTCGAAGCGCTCGGGCAGCCCGCTGAACACGCCCTGCGTGTCGGTGGTGATCGTCGAGGACTTGCCGTGCATCTGCACCTTGGCGCGGACGATGTGGCCGCCCAGCGCCGCGCCGATGCTCTGGTGCCCGAGGCACACGCCCAGGATCGGCAGCTTGCCGATGAAGCGCTGGATCGCCGGCACGCAGACGCCGGCTTCCTTGGGCGTGCACGGGCCGGGCGAGAGCACCAGGTGCGTCGGGTTGAGCGCGGCGATCCCGTCCAGCGTGATCTGGTCGTTGCGGACCGTCGTCACCTCGGCGCCGAGTTCGGCGAAGTACTGCACCAGGTTGAAGGTGAAGCTGTCGTAGTTGTCGATCATCAGCAGCATGGTCTTGCTCCTTCGTTCACTTCAGCTTCAGAAACCTTCCTCGACCAGTTCCGCGGCGCGCAGCAGCGCGCGCGCCTTGGCCTCGGTCTCCTGCCATTCGAGCTCCGGCACCGAATCGGCGACGATGCCCGCGGCGGCCTGCACGTACAGCACCTGGTCCATGATCACGCCGGTGCGGATCGCGATGGCCAGGTCCATGTCGCCGCCGAAGCTCAGGTAGCCGCAGGCGCCGCCGTAGATGCCGCGCTTGACGGGCTCGAGCTCGTCGATGATCTCCATCGCGCGGATCTTGGGCGCGCCCGACAGCGTGCCGGCCGGGAAGCTGGCGCGGAACACGTCCATGTTGCCGATGCCCGGTTTCAGGATGCCTTCGACGTTGCTGACGATGTGCATCACGTGCGAGTAGCGCTCGACCGCGAAGGCGTCGGTCACCTTCACGCTGCCGGTCTGCGCGATGCGGCCGGTGTCGTTGCGGGCCAGGTCGATCAGCATCAGGTGCTCGGCGCGCTCCTTCGGATCGGCCTTGAGTTCCACTTCCAGCGCCTGGTCCTGCTCCGGCGTGCCGCCGCGCGGGCGCGTGCCGGCCAGGGGGCGGATCGTGACCTTGCGGCCGTCGGGCGTCTGCTCCTGGCGCACCAGGATCTCGGGCGAGGCGCCGACGATCTGGAAGTCCCCCATGTCGTAGAAGTACATGTAGGGGCTGGGATTGAGCGAACGCAGCGCGCGGTACAGGCTCAGCGGGGATTCGGTGTAGCGCTTCTTGAGCCGCTGGCCGAAGACGATCTGCATGCAGTCGCCGGCGGCGATGTAGGCCTTGGCCTTGTCGACCGAGGCGAGGAAATCGGCCTTGGCGAACTCGCGTTCCACCGGATGCGCCTGGGCGCGGACCACGCGCGGCGCGGCGACCGAGTAGCCCAGCTTGTCCTTCAGCTCGGTGAGCCGCTTCTTGGCCCTGAAGAAGGCCTCGGGCTGGCCGGGGTCGGCGTAAACGATCAGGTAGAGCTTGCCCGACAGGTTGTCGATGACGGCGAGCTCCTCGCACTGCAGCAGCATCACGTCGGGCGTGGGCAGGCCGCCGGGGGGCGTGGACTCGGCCAGGCGCGGCTCGATGTAGCGCACGGCGTCGTAGCCGAAGTAGCCCGCCAGGCCGCCGCAGAAACGCGGCATGCCGGGTCTGAGCGCGACCTTGAAGCGCTGCTGGTAGGCCTCGATGAAGGCGAGCGGATCGCCCTCGTGGGTCTCGACGACGGCGCCGTCGCGGATCACGCGGGTGACGGGGCCGTCGCTCTTCAGCACGGTGCGGGCGGGCAGGCCGATGAAGGAGTAGCGGCCGAAGCGCTCGCCGCCGACCACCGACTCCAGCAGGAAGCTGTGTCTGCCGGGACCGTTGCCGGCGCACAGCTTCAGGTAGAGCGAGAGCGGGGTCTCGAGGTCCGCGAAGGCCTCGCTGATCAGCGGGATGCGGTTGTAGCCGTCGGCGGCCAGGCTTTGGAATTCCAGTTCGGTGATCACGTCGTCAAACCTCTTGTCGATTGCGGCGTGTCGTCAGTGACGCAGGGCATCACGGCGCGCGCAAGCGGAAACTCAGGTCGCCTGTTGGACCTGCCCCGTACGGTGAGGGTGCAGAGGAAAGATGACGGTGACCCGCGTCCGGGGGGTAGACAGGTGGACGACGGGCGGCAAGCAGCAGGCGGCTTCAGGTGAAGTCGTGCCAGGATCGCCAGGGCCAGGCTCCCCGGTCGTTCGACCCCTTGATGTGCTTGCGCGTGATAAACATGGTGCGGGCCAGTGTATCAGCAGGATCCAGCAGGAGGATTCCCGAGGGCGCGGCTTCGCATGCGTGGCGGATACTTCGCCTCCAGAGCCGGCCGTGGAGCCGGCCGATCCCCTGGAGGGAAAGAGACAACATGTCCATGCGCAAAGTCCTGATGGCCGCGGGCGTGCTCGCGGCCGCGATGCTGACGCCGTTCGCGGCGTCGGCGCAGTCCACGCCGGCCGCCGCTTCCGGCGCGGTGCCGTCGACCGCCGCGGCGGCGGTCGAGGTCGCCGGGGTCAAGTACGACGGCCATGTCGAGGTCGCCGGACAGAAGCTGGTGCTCAACGGCGCGGGGATCCGCTACAAGGCGATCTTCAAGGTCTACACGGCCGGGCTGTACCTGAACGCGAAGGCCACGACCCCCGAGGCGGTGCTGGCCAACACGGGACCGAAGCGCATGCACATCCAGATGCTGCGCGACATCGACGGCGAGGAGCTGGGCAAGCTCTTCACCAAGGGCATGGAGCAGAACGCGACGCGCGAGGAATTCGGGCGTTCGATCAGCGGCGTGCTGCGGATGTCGGAGATCTTCGTGCAGAAGAAGAAGCTCAAGACGGGCGAGAGCTTCGGCGTGGACTACATCCCGGGGAGCGGGACGGTGATCTTCGTGAACGGGCAGCTGATCCCCGGCGATCCGATCAAGGAGGCCGAGTTCTTCAACGTGCTGCTGAAGATCTGGCTGGGCAAGTCGCCGGCCGACAGCGACCTGAAGGTCGCGCTGCTGGGCGGCGGCAAGCCGGCCCCGACGAGCAACCGCAACGCGGCAGGCAGCAGCCGCTGAGGCCCGTCGGCCGGCGGGCGCTCAGCCGAGCAGCTCGTCGAGCCGGTCGATGTGGCGTGCCGCGGGCACCTCGCGGATCGGCTGGCCGTGGTTGTAGCCGTAGCTGACGAGCGCGATCGGGCAGCCGGCGGCATGCGCGGCGCGGGCGTCGTTGCTGGAGTCGCCGATCATCCAGGTCGTCGACGGCGACGAGCCCAGCGCCTCGCAGGTCTTGAGCAGCGGCATCGGATCGGGCTTCTTGCGCTCGAAGTCGTCGCCGCCGAAGACGCGGTCGAAGTAGCGGTCCAAGCCCTTGCGCTTGAGCAGCTCACGCGCGAACGCGGCCGGCTTGTTGGTGAGGCAGGCCATCGGCAGGCCGAGCGCCTTCAGCGCGTCCAGCCCTTCGACCACGCCGGGGAACACGTCGGCGTGCTTGCCGTTGAGCACCTCGTAGTGGCGCTGGTAGAGCGCCCAGGCGGCCTCGTACTTCTCCTGCGGCGCGCCGACCTCGGCGAGCACGCTGCGGATCAGGTGCTCGCTGCCCTGCCCGATCGTGTGCTCGACGAAATCTCGGCCGACGGACGGCAGGGCCATGTCGGCCATCACGCGGTTCAGCACCGCGACGAAATCGCCCAAGGTGTCGACGAGCGTGCCGTCGAGGTCGAGCATGAAGGCGGTGGGGGTGGGAACAAGGGCAGGCATGTCGGGCGGTCGTGCGGTCGGGCAATCGTGCGGTCGGGTCATCGTAAGAGGCCAGCGCCGCATCCTAGCCGCGGCTCATGCGCCCCTCGTCGAAGGCGTCGCGCCCAGGGCCGCCACCTCCGCCGCCACCTCCGCCACCAACGCCCGCAACCACCGGTGCATCGGATCGTCCCGATACCGCACGTGCCACCCGATCTCCACCGGGAAGCGTCCCAGGTCGACCGGCGCCGGCAGCACCTTCAGCCGCTTGTCCGACGCCAGCTTGCGGCAGATCTGCACCGGCAGCGTGGCGCAATAGTCGGTCACGGCGACCACCTCCGGCACCGCCAGGAAGTGCGTCACCGACACCGCCACCTCGCGCTTGAGGCCCTGCCTCTCCAGCGCCTGGAACAGCCCCACCCGCAGCCGTCCCGGCGGCAGCACGTTCACATGCTTGAGCCGCTCGTACTGCTTGCGCGTGAGCTTGCCGTCCACCGTCGGATGCCCGCGCCGCACGATGCAGGCCAGGCCGTCCTCCATCACCTGCTGCACCACGAGGTTGTCCGGCGGCTCGACCACCCGCCCCAGCACCATCGCCGTCGAGCCCGACACCACGCCCGTCTCCGCCAGGTCCGTGCCGAACGGCGTCAGCCGCACCGCCATGTTCGGCGCCCGCTCCCGCAGTCGCGCGACGATCGCCGGCACCAGCACCAGCTCCACGTAGCTGTTCGGCGCCAGCGTCACCAGCTGCGTCGACTTCAGCGGCTCGAATTCCTGCTGGCCGAGGATGGCCGCGTCCAGGCTCGCCAGCGCGGCGGCGATCACCGGCGCGAGCTCCTCCGCCTTCTGCGTCGGCTGCATGCCGTAGCGCTCGCGGATGAAGAGCGGGTCCATCAGCATCGCCCGCAATCGCGTCAGCGCGTTGGACAGCGCCGGCTGCGTGATGCCCAGCCGCTGCGCCGCGCGGGTCACGCTGCGCTCCTCCATCACCGCCAGGAACACCGGCAGCAGGTTCAGGTCGTATCGCATCCAGACATATTGCCCGACCAATATCTGTTGTTCAACGGATAAATTGGATGAATGCGACGCCGACGACCAGACTTCGTCCTGTCATCGAGCCGCCGACGCGATTCCACCGAAGCAGACGGCTCCCCTCCCCGACTCGACTCTCCTGGAAGGAAACCGCCATGTCCGCCTCCGTCACCCCGGATCAGCAACTCTTCACCCCCGGCCGCATCGGCGCGATCGAGGTCCGCAACCGCGTCGCGATGGCGCCGCTGACCCGCTCGCGCGCCAGCGCGGACGGCGTGCCGTCGCCGCTCGCCGTCGAGTACTACCGACAGCGCGCCTCCGCCGGACTGATCGTCGCCGAGGCGACCAACATCTCCCGCCAGGGCCGCGGCTACGCCTGGACGCCAGGCATCTACACGCCCGAGCAGGTCGAGGCCTGGAAGCGCGTCACCGATGCCGTGCACGCCGAAGGCGGCAAGATCGTGCTGCAGCTGTGGCACGTGGGTCGCATGTCCCACGTGAGCCTGCAGGAGGATGGCGCCGCGCCGGTCGCACCGTCGGCGATCCAGGCGGGCACCGTCGTGTTCACCGAGGCGGGCTTCGAGCCGCCGTCCGCGCCTCGTGCGCTGGACATCGCCGAGCTGCCCGGGCTGGTCGAGGACTACCGCCGCGCCGCGGTCAACGCGAAACTCGCAGGCTTCGACGGTGTCGAGATCCACGCGGCCAACGGCTACCTGCTGGAGCAGTTCCTGCGGGACAGCACCAATCGCCGCACCGACCGGTACGGCGGCTCGATCGAGAACCGCGCCCGGTTCGTGCTTGAGGTCGTGGACGCGGTGTCCGAGGTCTGGGGCGCGGATCGCGTCGGCCTGCGCCTGTCGCCGCTGTCGACCGCCATCGGCGACACACCGATCGACAGCACGCCGGCGGAAACGCACGGCTATCTGGCGCGCCAGCTGGGCGAGCGGGGACTGGCCTATCTCCATGTGGTCGAAGGCCAGCTGCATGCCGGGAACGGTGCTGATGCCTTCGATGTCGAGGCGCTGCGTTATGCCTTCGGCGGCGCGTACATCGCCAACAACGGCTACGACCGCCAGCGCGCGCTGGATGCGACCGCCTCGGGTCATGCGGACATGGTCGCCTTCGGCAAGGCCTTCATCGGCAACCCCGATCTGGTCGAGCGCCTGAAGGGCAACCTGCCGCTGTTCACGGCGCCGCAATCCGCCTTCTTCGGCGGCGGCGCCGAGGGCTACACGCAGTTCAGCGAGCAAGCCGCCGCATAAGCCTCCGCCCGATCAGCTCGGTGCCTTCTCACTCCCTCTCCCGCTTGCGGGAGAGCAACTGTGTTCCAAGTCAAGCGCTGATCAGCGCTGACGCGGGCTGTGGATAAGAGGGCTGCCAAGCGGTGCCGGATTTGATGACGGCGTTGATGATG
>JBCNPQ010000038.1:0-29600 GCA_039593255.1 Roseateles sp. | reverse complement strand
CCGAGATCTCGGTGTTGATGTGCTCGACGGCCTTGAGCACGCCCTTGCCCAGGTAGCGCGACTTGTCGCCGTCACGCAGTTCGATGGCTTCGCGCGAACCGGTCGACGCGCCCGACGGCACGGCGGCGCGGCCCATCACGCCGGACTCCAGCAGCACGTCGCATTCGACGGTCGGGTTGCCGCGGCTGTCGAGGATCTCTCGGCCGACGATGTCAACAATGGCGCTCATGGGAACAGTCTCCAGAAGTGAAAAAACTCGGTCGGCGCGCATGGTGCCAGCAACGGGTTACCGCTGCTGAACAAGCTGCGGGCTCAGACGCCGTCCACGACGATCATGCGCATGACGCCGGCGTGCTCGCGCAGCGTCTTGGCATGCTGGTAGGTCTCGGAGTCGTAGAAGGCCTTGGCCGCCGCGCGGTCGGGGAACTTCAGCACCACCAGGCGGCTCGGCGTCCAGGGTCCCTCGAGCACCTCGATCGCGCCGCCGCGCACCAGCACTTCCGCGCCGTGCTCCTGCATCGCCTTCGTGCTCCATTCGCGGTACTTCGCCATCTGGTCGGCGTCGGTCACGGTCACGTCGGCAATGATGAAGGCGGGCATGGGCGGTGTCTCGTTCGTGGGTGTCTGAAGTCCCGGACCCTCGCGGTCTCAGGCAGCGGCGGGGGCGCTGACCTCGTGGCCGGCCTTGGCCTTGTGTTCCAGCGCGGCCTTGATGAACGCGATGAACAGCGGATGGCCGTCCCACGGGGTCGACTTGAACTCCGGGTGGAACTGCACGCCCATGTACCAGGGATGCACGTTGCGCGGCAGTTCGACGATCTCGGTCAGCTTCTCGCGCTGCGTGATCGCCGAGATCACCAGGCCGGCGTCCTGGAGCTGGTCCAGGTACTGCTCGTTGGCTTCGTAGCGGTGGCGGTGGCGCTCGTTCACGACCGGGCCGTAGATCTCGTAGGCCAGCGTGCCCGGCTTGACGTCGGAGCTCTGCGCGCCCAGGCGCATCGTGCCACCGAGGTCGGACTGCGCGGTGCGCTTCTGGATCGAGCCGTCCGCGTCCTGCCACTCGTCGATCAGCGCGATCACCTTGTGCGGCGCGTCGGGTTCGAACTCGGTCGAGTTCGCGCCGTCCAGGTGCGCCTTGTGACGCGCGTATTCGATGGTCGCGACCTGCATGCCCAGGCAGATGCCCAGGTAGGGGGTCTTGTGCTCGCGCGCGTACTGCGCGGCGAGGATCTTGCCCTCGACGCCGCGCTTGCCGAAGCCGCCCGGCACCAGGATCGCGTCGTACTTGTCGAGCTGCTGGGTGTGCTCGGTGTCCAGCGTCTCGGAGTCGACGTACTCGATGTTGACCCGGGCGTGGTTGTGGATGCCGGCGTGGCGCAGCGCCTCGTTCAGCGACTTGTAGCTGTCCGACAGGTCGGTGTACTTGCCGCACATCGCGATGGTCACTTCGGTCTTCGGGTTCTCGACCTCGTTGACCAGCGTGTCCCAGCGCTTGAGGTCGGCGGACTTGGTGTTGAGCTGCAGCTTGGTGCAGATCAGCTGGTCCAGGCCCTGCTCATGCAGCACGCGCGGCACCTTGTAGATGGTGTTCACGTCCCACATCGAGATCACGCCGTACTCGGGCACGTTGGTGAACAGCGAGATCTTCTCGCGCTCGTCGTCGGGCACGCGGCGGTCGGCGCGGCACAGCAGCGCGTCAGGCTGGATGCCGATCTCGCGCAGCTTCTGCACCGTGTGCTGGGTGGGCTTGGTCTTGAGCTCGCCGGCGGCGGCGATCCAGGGCACGTAGGTCAGGTGGACGAACGCGACGTTGGTCGGGCCCATCTTCAGGCTCATCTGGCGAGCGGCTTCCAGGAAGGGCAGCGACTCGATGTCGCCGACCGTGCCGCCGATCTCGACGATCGCCACGTCCACCGCCTCCGGCGTGCCGTGTCCGGCGCCGCGGCGGATGAAGTCCTGCATCTCGTTGGTGATGTGCGGGATCACCTGGACCGTCTTGCCGAGGTAGTCGCCGCGACGCTCCTTCTCCAGCACCGACATGTAGATCTGGCCGGTGGTGAAGTTGTTGCTCTTCTTCATCCGCGTGGTGATGAAGCGCTCATAGTGACCCAGGTCCAGGTCGGTCTCGGCGCCGTCGTCGGTCACGAACACCTCGCCGTGCTGGAACGGCGACATCGTGCCCGGATCCACATTGATGTAGGGATCGAGCTTGATCAGGGTGACCTTGAGACCGCGGGATTCGAGAAGGGCCGCGAGGGAGGCCGATGCGATGCCCTTGCCGAGGGAGGACACGACACCGCCGGTGACGAAGACGTACTTGGTCATTGTCTTGCAGCGCCTGAACTGACCGGATGCGTCGTACCGGAATTCAAAACGCCGTGGTGGTAAAGCGCGATTATAGCGACGTGGCGGAGGCCGGTCCCTGCGGGGACTTCCCCCGGATCGCGTCCATCAGCTCGAGGACGAGATCGGCGGTGTCGTCCGGTCTTTCGAACGGGTAGAGGTGGGTGCCCTCGAACCAGCGGAACAGATCCTTGGCCAGCGCCTTGGAGCCGGCCGCGTTGGCCTGGCGGAGTTCCTCGGACTGTGTGCCCGCGATGAAGGCGACCGGGCACTTGGGCGGATGGCCCTTGAGGATGCGCGGCAGGTTGTGCGGCAGCGTGTTGTAGATGCGGGTCTCGATCTCGCGCTTGAAGCCCAGGCGCACCTGGCCGTCCTCGTGGGTATCGAAGCCGCTGGCGATGTAGTCCTGCAGCACGCGAGGATCCCACCGCGCGAACTTGTGCTTGGCGGCGAAATGCGCGTGCGCGTCCTCGAGGCTGGACCATTCGTGGCGGCGCCGGTAGGAGACCTTGCCCGGCGAGACGCGCTTGATCAGTCCGGCGGACTTCGCGACGCGCAGGCTGTGGGCGCGCCAGCCGTCGACCACCGGCGAATCCAGCATCACCAGGCCCTGCGCCAGCCCCGGCTTGCGGCAGGCGGCCAGCAGCGAGAGCAGCCCGCCGAGCGAGTGGCCGATCAGCATCACCGGGGCGCTCGGCCGGACCTCGTCCTGGATGAAGTGCAGCAGCTCGTCGCGCAGGTGCGGCCAGTTGCTGGTCACCGGATAACGCGGATCGTGGCCGATGCGCGGCAGCGCGTGCACGGTCCAGCCCGCTTCGCGCCAGCGGTCGAAGAGCACCCGGTAGCAACCCGCCGGAAAGCCGTTGGCATGCGAGAAGACGATGGTCTTGGCGGCGTCCATGGAGGGCGTGGCGGGCGGCGGGGTCAGGCGGTGCGCGGCGGGCGGGTGCTCAGGACCGGCCGGCCACCAGCGACTTGAGCTGGTAGAGCGCGGCGTGCGCCTCGCGCGGGCTGAGGGCGTCGGGATCGAGGTCCCGCAGCGCGTCCACCAGTTCGGATGGCTCCTCGGCGACGGCGCCCGGCGTGGGCTCCGGCGGCGGGGCGAACAGATCGATCTGCGTCTCGCCCTCGGTGGCGCGGGCCTCGAGGGCTTCCAGCGCCGCGCGGGCCTGGCGCACCACCGCCGTCGGCATGCCGGCCAGCCGCGCGACCTGCACGCCGTAGCTGCGGCTCGCCGGTCCGGGCTGGATCTCGTGCAGGAAGATGATGCTGTCGCCGCTCTCGACCGCCGACACATGCATGTTGACCGCCTGCGGATGCTTGGCCGGGAACTCGGTCAGCTCGAAGTAGTGGGTCGCGAACAGTGTGAAGGCACGGCACTTGTCGTGCAGGTGGGTGGCGATCGCGCCGGCCAGCGCCAGGCCGTCGAAGGTGGAGGTGCCGCGGCCGATCTCGTCCATCAGCACCAGCGACTGCTCGGTGGCGCTGTGCAGGATGGCGGCGCCCTCGGTCATCTCCAGCATGAAGGTGGACTGCGCGTTGGCGAGGTCGTCCGCCGCGCCGATGCGGGTGTGGATCGCGTCGATCGGGCCGAGCCGGCAGGCGGTTGCCGGCACGTAGGCACCGATGGCCGCCAGCAGCGCGATCAGCGCCACCTGCCGCATGAAGGTGCTCTTGCCGCCCATGTTCGGGCCGGTGATCATCATCAGCTTGGTGCGCGCGTCGAGCCGGCAGTCGTTGGCCATGAACTCGCCGGCGCCGGTCTCGCGCAGCCGGGCCTCGACCACCGGATGGCGGCCGCCCTGGATGTCGATGCAGGGATGCGGGACGAACTCGGGCCGGCACCAGTTCAGCGTGGCGGCGCGTTCCGCCAGCGCGGCCAGCACGTCCAGCGACGCCAGCGAGCGCGCCAGCTGGCTCAGCGCCGGCATCTCCTCGGTGAGCTGGTCGATGACCAGCTCGTAGAGCATCTTCTCGCGGGCCAGCGCGCGCTCGTTGGCGGACAGCGACTTGTCCTCGAAGGCCTTGAGCTCCGGCGTGATGAAGCGCTCGGCGTTCGTCAGCGTCTGGCGGCGCGTGTAGTCGGCGGGGATCTTCTCCAGGCCGCTGTTGGTGACCTCGATGTAGAAGCCGTGCACCTTGTTGAACTTGACCCGCAGGTTGCCGATGCCGGTGCGCGCGCGTTCGCGGACCTCCATGGCCAGCAGGAACTGGTCGCAGTCGGTCTGGACCGCGCGCAGGTCGTCGAGTTCCTCGTCGAAGCCCTTGGCGATCACGCCGCCTTCGCGGATCAGCGCCTGCGGCTCCTCGGCGATCGCGCGGCTCAGCAACTCGGCGATGTGCGGCGAGGCGCGCAAGCCTTCGGACAACTGATCGAGCAGGGGCGAGCCGCCGGGCACGGTCTGGGCCAGCTCGGGCAGGATCAGCAGCGTCGCGCGCAGCCCGGCGAGTTCGCGTGGACGCACCTGGCGCAGCGCGATGCGCGCGGTGATGCGCTCGACATCGGCGACCTGGCGGAAGGCCTCGCGCAGCGGATCGAAGCCGGTGCTGATCAGCTCGGCGATGGCCTCCTGGCGCTCGCGGGCGGTGGCGCGGTCGCGTTCGGGATGCAGCAGCCAATGGCGCAGCGCCCGGCTGCCCATGCCGGTGCGGCAGGTGTCCAGCAGCGACAGCAGCGTCGGCGAGGTTTCGCCGCGCAGCGTCTGTGTCAGTTCGAGGTTGCGCTGCGTGGCCGGCGGCAGGTCCAGCAGGTCGCTCGCGCGCAGCACGCGCAGGCTCTTCACGTGGGTGAGCGCACGGCTGCCCTGGGTGCTTTCCGCGTAGGTCAGCAGGCAGGCCGCGGCCGAATGGGCGACCGGCAGGTCCTGCGCGTTCAGGCCTTGCAGGCTGGTGACGCCGAGCTGGGTGCAGAGCTTGCGCTGGCCCAGCGGGCTGTCGAAATGCCAGGCCTGGCGATTGGTGATCGGCAGCTTGGCGGCCAGCACGGCCTGTGGATGTTTCTCGCGATCGACCAGGACCTCGGCCGGCGACAGGCGCGCGAGCCAGGAGGGGAGCTCGCGCTCGGCGCATTGCGCGAGTCCGATCTGGCCCTGGGTCATCGACAGCCAGGCCAGGCCGAAGGTCTTCCCTTGGGTGGCGATGGACAGCAGGATCGCGTCCTGCTTGTCGGCGAGCAGTTCGGATTCGGTGACGGTGCCGGGCGTGGCGACGCGCACGACCTTGCGTTCGACCGGGCCCTTGGTCGCGCCGACCTCGCCGGTCTGTTCGGCGATCGCGACCGACTCGCCGAGCTTGAGCAGCTTGGCCAGGTAGGACTCCAGCGAGTGGACCGGCACGCCGGCCATGACCACCGGTTCGCCGCCGCTCTGGCCGCGGGTGGTCAGCGTGACGTCCAGCAGCGCGTTGGCCTTGCGGGCGTCGTCGAAGAACACCTCGTAGAAGTCGCCCATCCGGTAGAAGACCAGCGTGTCCGGGTACTCGGCCTTGATGCCGAAGTACTGCTGCATCATCGGCGTGTGGTGGCTGAAATCGGCGGTCGCGGCGCTGGTCATCGGGAGCGGGAAATGGACAACGCCCTCGGACGGAGGGCGCTGGGGTGGATGGCTGGAGGAGGAGTGTAGGGCATGGCCGTTCATGATCGCGCGCTCCGGATTCATTGGTAGAGACGGTGTTCGGGATCCAGCCAGACGATGTAGAAGACGTCGTCGACCAGGATGCCGTGAATGCGGCCGTGCTTGTTGGCGCTGAGCTGGAACTGCCAGGCTTCGTGGCCGTCCCATTCGCCGCCGAGCGGTTCGATTCCCTGGGGCTCCGTCGTCCGCTCCCACTGGAGACGATGGGCTCGTATCGACGCACCCTTGCCTGCGCGAAATTCCCTGACCTGAAGCGAGGAGAGTACTTGAAGGCGAAGCAGCAGGCTTCGCAGGTAGGACGACGGATCCACGACATGCGCTTCGCCAAACTTGTGCGTCGAGCGCATGAGCCGGAACGAGAACTTGATCAGGTCATCGGGGATGCCGCGAAGCAGGTGTTCACGTGCGGCGACACGGGAGGGCGGCGGCCTCCTCATGCGGCCTCCGACCGGGCATCTTCCGCCTGGAAGAACTGCTTCATCGACTCGTGGGTGATCTCCTCTGTGCAGCCCTCGTGATGATTCGACAGTCCCTTGCGGGCCGCCTTCCACGGCGCTTCCTGCCGGGTCACCTGATGCAGGGCGTAGCCGGTGTCCCCTCCGTAGAGTTCGATGACCTCGTCGATCAGCTTGTGCAAGCGGTCGTCGAGGTCCTGGGGCTGTTCGATGGGCTCCATGATCGGTCGCCCCCAATGCCCGTTGTAGAGATCGTGCACGGCCGGGCAGGTGGGGCCGTGCATCCAGGCCTCCAGACGCTCCGGAAAGGCGGGTTCCTCGAAATGCGCGAGATGCCAGCCCTGCACGTAGTACAGCAGCTTGTGCAGCTTGGCGGTCGTGATGGGATCGCCGACTTCCTGGAAAGCGGCGAGGATGTAGTCGGCGATCTTTCGGGCGGGGGCGGGCATGGCGTTCACCTCACGGGTCGTTGTGCGAGTTGCTTGCAGCCATGCTAGGTTTTCGTGCGAGGTTCTTGGCTGACCCATTCGCGCCAAAAACGACAAAGCCCTCCAAGGGGAGGGCTTCGTGAAATGGCGCCAGGCGCGCCGCGGATCGTCGGGAATGCCGATGGAATCAGGCTTCCGGGCTGCCGTCCGTCTTCTTGATGCGCACCGGTGCGCGCTTCTTCGGCGCGTCGGCTCCCCCTTCGGTGGTGGCTGCGGCCTTCTTCCTGGGGGCAGGTGTTGCCGGCGCGTCCTTGGCCGCCGCATCGGCGTCCAGGTCGTCCTGCGTGATCACGCGGCTGAACGGCGCCAGGATCTGCACCAGCGGGCCGTAGATGCGCGGCGTGCCGGCCACGATCTCACGCTGGTGCAGGAAGTCCGGCTCGCCGGTGAAGTTGCCCACCAGGCCGCCCGCCTCCTGGATGATCAGCGAGCCCGCGGCCACGTCCCAGGGGTTCAGGCCGGTTTCGAAGAAGCCGTCGTAATGGCCGGCGGCGACGTAGCACAGGTCCAGCGCCGCGGCGCCCGGGCGGCGCACGCCGGCGACCTGGGTCATCACTTCCTCGAACATCTTCAGGTAGCGCTTGAAGTTGTCGCCGCGGCGGAACGGGAAGCCCGTGCCGATCAGCGCGTCGCTCATGCGGGTGCGCTTGCTCACGCGGATGCGCTTGTCGTTCAGGAAGGCGCCGCGGCCCTTGGTCGCGTAGAACAGGTCGTTGCGGGTCGGGTCGTAGACCACGGCCTGCTGCACGACGTTGCGGTGCGCCAGCGCGATCGACACGCAGTAGAACGGCAGGCCGTGGATGAAGTTGGTCGTGCCGTCCAGCGGGTCGATGATCCACTGGTACTCGGAGTGCTTGGCGCCGTATTCGCGGCCGGACTCTTCGGCCAGGATGCCGTGGTCGGGGTAGGCCTGCAGCAGCGTCTCGATGATCGCCTGCTCGGCGGCCTGGTCCACTTCGGTCACGAAGTCGTTGGGCGACTTGGTATTGATCTTCAGGATGTCCAGGTCCATCGACGCGCGGTTGATGATCGCGCCGGCGGTACGCGCCGCCTTGATGGCGACGTTGAGCATGGGATGGTGGGCGGCTTGCGTCATGCGGGACGGTTCCTGTGCTGGGAAGTGGACTGGCGAAGGGAAAGAGCGGGCGTCGGGGCTCGGGTCGGACGGGTTCGGGAACCGGTTCGAGGCCAAGCTGGGCCGGCGCGGATAATCGACCATTTTGACACAGACTCGTGGTTTCCCCTATGCCCCCGGCTGACTCCGGCGCGACCGCCGCTTCTCCCGCGTCGGATCCGACACGTTTCGTGCTGGTCGAGACCAGCCATCCCGGCAATGTCGGCTCGACCGCGCGGGCGATGAAGGTGATGGGCTTCCGCGACCTGGTGCTGGTGCGGCCGCGCTTCGCCGACGTGCTCAGCCAGGAGGAGACGGTGGCCATGGCCAGCGGCGCCGCGGACATCCTGGTGCGCGCGCGCATCGTGGACCGGCTGGAGGATGCGCTGGACGGCTGCAGCTTCGTCTGCGCGACGGCGATGACGCCGCGCGACTTCGGTCCGCCGACGCGCGAGCCCCGGTCGCTCTTCGCCGAACTGGCGAAGGGGGAGCCCGTCCCCCATCAGGTGGCCTTCGTGTTCGGGTCCGAGCGGTATGGGATGAGCAACGAGGACGTCTATCGCGCGCATGCGGTGCTGTCGATCCCGACGCATCCCGACTACGGCTCGCTCAACCTCGCGCAGGCGGTGCAACTGGTCGCCTACGACTGGCGCCAGGCGCTGGGCGGCTTCGCGGTGGCGCCGCGCACGGCGGATCCGCAGCTCGCGGATGCCCAGGCGGTCCAGGGCCTGCTAACGCACCTGGAGGCCAGCCTCGTGCACCTCGGCTACCTCGATCCGGCCTCGCCCAAGAAGCTGATGCCGCGGCTGAACCAGCTCTTCAACCGCGCGGGCGTGACCAAGGAGGAGGTCCACATCCTGCGCGGCATCGCCCGGGCGATCGAGAAGACGCGGCCCGTGCCGGGCGCGCCCCCCGCGCTTGGGGGAGACGAGTAGGAGAAAGGCGGGACCCGCGCGTGGCCGCAGTAGGCCTGTGCCGGGCAAGGTCGAGGCCCGCCGCTAAACTGGCCGACCCTCAGCTTCAGCCCTCGCGGGCTGCCATGGGTTCCCCCACCATGTTCCAGCGTCTTCGCGAAGACATCGCCTGCATCCTCGAACGCGACCCCGCCGCCCGCTCGGCCTGGGAGGTGCTGACCTGTTACCCGGGTCTGCATGCGCTGGTGGTGCATCGGTGTGCGCACTGGTTCTGGACCCATGGGTTCCGGTGGCTGGGACGGTTCACATCCCACATCGGCCGCTTCCTGACCGGCATCGAGATCCACCCCGGCGCGACCATCGGCCGGCGTGTGTTCATCGACCACGGCATGGGCGTCGTCATCGGCGAGATGACCGAGATCGGCGACGAGGTCACGATCTACCAGGGCGTGACCCTGGGCGGGACCTCGCTGGTGAAGGGCGCCAAGCGGCACCCGACGCTGGAGCGCGGCGTGATCGTCGGCGCCAACGCCTGCATCCTCGGCGGCTTCACGGTCGGCGAGGGCGCGCGTGTCGGTTCCGGCGCGGTCGTGACCAAGCCGGTGCCCGCGGGCGCGACGGCGGTCGGCAATCCGGCGCGCGTCATCGAGGCCAAGCTCGATGCCAGACGCGAGGAGGCGGCGGCGCGGATGGGCTTCTCGGCCTACGGCGTGACGCAGGGCGACGACCCGGTCGCGCAGGCCATGAAGGGCCTGATCGACAACGCCGCGGGCCAGGAGCACCAGATCGCGCTGCTGTGGCAGGCGATCGCGAAGCTGTCCGAAGCCGAGCGCAAGGACTGCGTGCCGGAAGGCGCGCAGCAGGGCGAGCACTTCGATGCGGCGGAGCTGTCGCGGCTGGTGAAGTGAGCTGCTGAGCGGCGGCCCTGGATCACGCCCGGCGAGCGCCACACGCTTCGACTGGCTCGGTCGAACTCCCTCTCGGCGAAGCGCCGTCCGTTTCGACTGGCTCGGTCGAACTCCCTCTCGGCGAAGCGCAGCCCGTTTCGACTGACTCGGTCGAACTCCCTCTCCCGCTTGCGGGAGAGGGCAGGGGTGAGGGCCAGCGGCGGTGGAAGTGCTGAAGACTTCTTGTTGACTGCCTACTCCGTTGGCCCTCACCCCCACCCTCTCCCGCAAGCGGGAGAGGGAGCAAGAGGAGCGAGGGCCGCGAAGGGGCGGGGCGCTTCAGTGGTGGTGGCCGTGGGCGCCGTGGGCGTGGCCGTGCTCGATTTCTTCCTGCGTTGCCGCGCGCACGTCCTTGACCTTGACGCTGATCTTCAGGTGCTGGCCGGCCAGCGGATGGTTGCCGTCCAGGTGCACGGTGTCGCCCTTGACCTTCACGACGGTGAAGACATGGAAGCCGTCGTCCGCGGTCGGCTCTTCCTCGCCTTCCTTGGCCTGGCGGATCTGGATCTGGCCGCCGACCTTCACGCCGGGCGGGAAGTCCTTCTTCGGGATCGTGATCATCAGGCTCTCGTCGCGCTCGCCGAAGCCGGTCTCGGGCGTCAGCTCGATCGTCGTGGCGAAGCCCTTCTCCTGGCCTTCCAGCGCCGCCTCGACGACCGGCAGCGTGTTGCCGTAGCCGCCGATCAGCAGCGCCATCGGCTCGTCGGTCTTCTCGATGATCTGGCCGAGCTTGTTCGCGACCTTCAGTTCGACGGTGGCGATGGTGTCCTTGGTGATCTTCATAAGGTGTCGTTTCTCGTTGGGGCTTCCCATTGAGGCTGCTCGTGGCAGCGTGCAAGCGGGGAAGCGGTGGTTCGTGAGTCGTTGAATGAGGAAGGGATGCGGACGCGGTGAACGCTGACCGGGCGGGTCACACCGGCCGCGGGGGGCGGCGGGCAGCCTTGGGCCGGAAGGCGGCGCAGACCTCGTCGCGGGTCTCGAGGTAAGGGCCGCCGATCAGGTCGATGCAGTACGGCACGGCGGCGAAGATGCCGCTGGCGGCGTCATGGCCGGCCAGCGTCTCGGCGATCGCCTTGGGCTGGCCCGGCAGGTTGATGATCAACGCCTGGCCGCGGATCACCGCGACCTGCCGCGACAGGATCGCGGTCGGCACGAAGTGCAGCGAGATCTGACGCATCTGTTCGCCGAAGCCCGGCATCACGCGGTCGGCGACGTCCATCGTCGCCTCGGGCGTGACGTCGCGGATGGCCGGGCCGGTGCCGCCGGTGGTCAGCACCAGGTCGCAGCGGGCGTCGTCGACGAGTTCGCGCAGCGTCTTGGCGATGAGCTCGCGCTCGTCGGGGATCAGTCGCGGCTGGAAGTCGATCGGGTTGATCAGCGCCGAACGCAGCCAGTCCTGCAGCGCGGGCAGGCCCTGGTCCTGGTAGACGCCGCTGGAGGCGCGGTCGCTGATCGAGACGATCCCGATGCGGACCGCCTCCGGCGGCGGCAGCGCGCCGGGATCGGCGCCCGGCGCGGCGCTCGCGGCGAGGCCTGCGTCGCTGGACTCACTCATCGTCGTCCTCGTCGGAGCCCTCGTCGTCGCCCGAGGCCGGCGCGCCCTTGGCCGCGAGCACGTGCCCCTTCACGAACTGGAACAGCTCGCGCCAGGCGCGACCATTGCGCTGCTCGGGCGCCTGGGCGCGGTCCTTGCGGGCGGCGCGGATCAGGCTGCGCAGCTGCTGGGTGTCGACCTCGTCGAAGCTGTCGATGAAGCCTTGGAGCGCGCTGTCCTCCTCGACCAACCGAACGCGCCAGCGCTCTGCCTGGTGCAGCTCGAGCGAATCCTGCGCGCGGCCGAGCTTGAACTCGGCGACGGCCTCCCGGATCGGCGCCGGATCGACCTGCCGCATCAGCTTGCCGATCAGCTGCAGATGGCGCTTCTTGCCGCTGCGGGCGGTGCCGGCCACGATGCGCCGGCCTTCCTTGATCGCGTCCATCAACGCCTCGGGCAGGTCGAGCGCCGCGACGCGCTTCTCGGGCAGCGTCAGCAGTTCTTCGCCCAGCGCCTGCAGCGCGTCCATGTCGCGCTTGAGCTGGCTCTTGCTGGGGCGGTCGTCGTCGAAATCGTCGAGGTCCGCGCGGTCGTCGTCGTGGTCGTGATCGTCGTGCATGGGGGAGAAAAGCGAGAAGCCCCGACCGGGAGGGCGGGGCACAGCGCCCGTATGATAGTCGCCACCCCGTCGCGGCCTCGGATCTCCCCAGGCCGCGCTGCCTTCAAAGAGACCGCATTCATGAGCCAAGCCGAGCAAGGATTCGCCTACAGCCAGGACCATTTCCGCCAGTTGATCGAGGACGTGCTCGCCGAGGCCAAGCGCCAGGGCGCCAGCGACGCCGGCGCGGAAGTGTCCGAGGGCAGCGGCATGTCGGTGTCCGTGCGGCGCGGGCAGCTCGAGAACGTCGAGCGCAACCGCGACAAGTCGCTGGGCATCTCGGTCTACCTGGGCCAGCGCAGAGGCAATGCCAGCACCTCGGACTTCTCGCCGCAGGCGTTGAAGGACACGGTGCGTGCGGCCTACGACATCGCCCGCTTCACCGCCGAGGACGAGTTCGCCGGCCTGCCCGACGAGCAGGACCTGTCGCTGGACGAGGCGGCGCGGCCGTCGCTGGACCTGTTCCACCCGTGGGCCATCACCGCCGAGCAGGCCGCCGAGCTGGCGCTGCGCTGCGAGGACGCGGCGTTGAAGACCGATCCCCGCATCACCAACTCCGAAGGCGCGGCGGTGTCGGCGCAGCAGTCGCACTTCTTCTCGGGGAATTCGCGCGGGTTCCGCGGCGGGTACGCGAGCTCGCGGCATTCGATCTCGGTCGCGCCGATCGCCGGCCGCGGCGCAGGCATGGAGCGCGACGCCTGGTACAGCTCGATGCGCGACGCGGCGGAGCTGTCGTCCGCCGAATCGATCGGCCGCTACGCCGCCGAACGCGCGCTGGCGCGACTCAAGGGTCGCAAGGTGAAGACGGCCAACGTGCCGGTGCTGTTCGAGGCCCCGGTCGCGGCCGGCCTGCTGGGCGCACTGGTGCAGGCCACCAGCGGCGGCGCGCTGTACCGCCGCGCGAGCTTCCTGCTGGATAGCCTGGACCAGCAGATCCTGTCGCCGCATGTCGAGGTGGTCGAGGATCCGCACGTCGTCAAGGGCAAGGGCAGCTCGCCCTTCGACGACGAAGGCGTGGTGACGAAGGCGCGCACCGTGGTCGACGCGGGCGTGCTGAAGGGCTATTTCCTGTCGACCTACTCGGCGCGCAAGCTGGGCCTGCGCACGACCGGCCACGCGGGCGGTTCGCACAACCTGACGATGCGCAGCAAGGCGACGGCGCCCGGCGACGACCTGCCGACGATGCTGCGCCGGCTGGGCACGGGCTTGTTCGTGACCGAGCTGATGGGGCAGGGCGTCAACTACGTGACCGGCGACTACTCGCGCGGCGCGAGCGGCTACTGGGTCGAGAACGGCGTCATCGCGCACCCGGTGCACGAGATCACGATCGCGGGCAACGTCAAGGAGATGTTCAAGCAGATCGTGGGCATCGGGGCCGACACCTACACGCTGGGCAGCAAGACGGTGGGCTCGATCCTGATCGAGAACATGAAGCTGGCGGGCGCCTGATCGGGGACGCTTCCTGCAGCCACCGAGCGCCGGCCCGGGAGGCCGGCAGGCCCGCGTCGTCAATCGCGTCGCAGGCTCCGCATTCCTCCTCGGACCTGCCGGCCTCCCGGGCCGTCGGGGGATACCGAGGGTGGTGGTTGTCAGGTTGACGCCAGCGCGGCGGTGGTTAATCCTGCGTTCGCTCGAGGGCACCCGGCGGGGTGCTCCACACCAACGAAAAAGGAGACTTCATGGAGCGTCGTTCGTTCGTCAAGAATGCCGGCCTGGCCGGCGTGCTGGCCGCGGGTGCGGCCCCGGCCATCGTGCATGCGCAGGCCAATCTGCGCTGGCGCATGGCGTCGAGTTTCCCCAAGCAGCTCGACACGATCTACGGTGGCGGCGAGGTCTTCGCCAAGAAGGTGAGCGAGCTCAGCGGCGGCAAGTTCCAGATCAGCGTGCATGCGGGCGGCGAGCTGATGCCGGCCTTCGGCGTGGTGGACGGCGTGCAGAACGCGACGGTCGAGATCGCGCACACGGTGCCGTACTACTTCTTCGGCAAGGACGAGACCTTCGCGATCGGCGCGTCCATCCCGTTCGGGCTGAACTCGCGGCAGATGACGGCGTGGACGTACCACGGCAACGGTCTGAAGCTGATGCGCGAGTTCTACCGGAACTACAACATCGTCAACTTCCCCGGTGGCAACACCGGCGCGCAGATGGCGGGCTGGTACCGCAAGGAGATCAAGTCGGCGGCGGACTTCAAGGGCTTGAAGTTCCGCATCGGCGGCTTCGCCGGACGCGTGATCGAGCGCATGGGCGGCGTGCCGCAGAATCTGCCGGGCGGCGAGCTGTATTCGGCGCTGGAGAAGGGCACGATCGACGCGGCGGAATGGGTGGGGCCGTACGACGACCTGAAGCTGGGCTTCAACAAGGTCGCGCCGTTCTACTACTACCCCGGTTGGTGGGAGGGCGGCCCGCAGGTCGACTTCTTCATCAACACCAAGGCCTATGAGGCGCTGTCGCCGGAGTACAAGGCGATCGTCGAGGCGGCGTCCGCGTACACGCATGTGGACATGCAGGCCAAGTACGACGTGCTGAACCCGCAGGCGCTCAAGCAGCTGGTGGCGGCCAAGACCAAGCTGATGCGCTTCCCGAAGGACACGATGGACCTGGCGTTCAAGGAGTCGATGGCGCTGTACAGCGAGCTGTCGGCGAAGAACCCGAACTGGAAGAAGGTCTACGAGGATTACGCCAACTTCCGGCGTGACCAGAACCTGTGGTTCCGCTTCGCGGAGGCGGGCTTCGACGACTTCATGCAATCGCAGCGGTTCTGATCGGGACCGGGTTTCGCTGCATGCGGGCCGCGCTTCGAGAGAGGCGCGGCCCGAGTCGTTTCTGGGCGAGGTCCTGGGCCGAGGGGCCCACAATCGGCACTGGATCCAACGCTCGCAGGATGAGTTCATGAATCAGGACACGCAGTCGCTCGAGGCGCTGCTCAAGGCCCTCCGGGTGCTGCTCACGGCGCTGCTGACCTTGACCGTCGTCGCCGTGATCTGCTTTCGCGTCTTCGGCTACGCGTTTGTCGAGGCCTCGCCGCCGTTCTGGGCGCTGGTGCCTGCCGGCGTGCTCGCCGGACTGCTGGTCTTGCGGCTGATGCCGCAATCGACGCGCCGCATTGGCGCGGTGCTGCTGCTGGCGCTTTATGCCTGCAGCATCGTCTTCTTCGGCTGGCGTCACGTGACGCAGCAGCTCGGACTGGAGGGGCCTATCGTCTTCGATCTGTTCGAGGCGGTGTTGATCGTCCTGCTCGCGGTGCCGAGCCTGGTGAAGCCGCGAACCACGTTCTGAGTTCCGGCATGCGGTGGAGGCTGCCGGGGACGGCCGGCAGCCGGGGCTCGCTCTCAGTGTTCGGTCCCTTCCATGGTCAGGAGCTGGAAGAAGTGCTCTTCGTGCAGCGCGACTTCCAGGACGGTCAGCAGGGTGGACATCTCGTGGACGAGGTCCGCGTTCAGCGCGTTGAGGTTGCCGGCCTCGGTGTTGGGGGCGCCCAGGCGCAGCTGGGTTGCCTTGTTCAGCGCCGACATCTGGATCAGCCGCTCGCGCAGGCTGATCAGCGCGGAGCGCGTCGTGAGGCGACGGTTCGCGAGGAAGCAGCGCGAGCCGACACGCTCGGGGCGATGGAGCTCGTGCGGGCCGTCGACCGACGAGTGGTCGGAGATGAGTTCGAGGATCACGTCGACCTCGTTCTCCAGCGGGCGGCGATCGAGGATGGGCACGCGTTCGGGCCAGAACGGCGCGAGGCGGACGCCGTCACCCGGCGGATCGGACGGCGGCAGTTCGCAGGCCCTTTCGATGGCGTTCCAGGCGATCTCGCGAGCCAGGAGGTGCCCGGTCTTCGCGACTTGCTCATGCGTAACTTCAACAGACATGTCGATTTCCTTTCGGGGGCAGAAGATCCAACGAGACGGCGCGATGGCGAGCACCGTCGGGGTGGGCGAGATGTCGAAAACACGGCATGGGCCCGTGCGGCCGTCCTCACGGATAGACCCATCTCGCCCTCGGAATCAGGCCCGAGAAGGAAGAGGTTGGCCGCCTTTCGGAGCGGCCGCCCGGCCCATGCAAAGGTGTTTTCGAGCACCTGGGACGTAGTCTCTTCGTCCCTGCTGAATTGCGCGATCCGCGAAATCAGTAGTCGTGGAGCCGCCGACAACTGGTTCCAGTAGGCGGGCAGACTGGAATCGATGGCGCACCTCGAAGCGCGCGACTCTGGTGCGCGAGACCCCCATCAGTAGGCCGCCTTCAGAACGAATCGTTCGAGGACAAGACCTGGCACTGACCTTCATCGCAGTGATGCGTGGAGGTCGATGTGGCTGTGTATGCAGTGCGTTGGTTTCGGCGTTGGATGGACCAACACAAGCTGGTTGATCGTGACCTCTGCGAGGCCGTGCACGAGATGACGCTTGGCCTGATCGACGCCGACCTCGGTGGTGGCTTGGTGAAGAAGCGGATTCCCCGAATCGGTCAAGGAAAACGTGGCGGTTTTCGGACGATCGTGGCTACTCGGCGTTCCGACTGCTGGTTCTTCATTTACGGTTTCGCCAAGAGCGAGATGGAAAGCGCCACTCGCGAGAGGACGCTCGAATGCCGTCGTGCCGCAAAGGAGTTCTTGTCGCTGAACTCCGAGGAATGCGACGAGCACGTTGAATCAGGAAAGTTGTTCAAGGTGAAATGCCATGCATAAGTCGCTGACCCCCTTTGATCGCATGATCCTTACTTGCTGGCGCGATCTCTTCGAGATGGGCAACGTCAGCAAGGCGGCCTACATGGCCGTCCAGACTCGACATCGCCCGATGCTCCAGCCGCGAAGGCCGACGGAACCCTATCGCCCACGCAAACCGCGCGCGCTCAGCGCAAATGGCGCACGGGGCGGCAGGCGCCGTAGCTGATCCGCTGCAGAACCCGAGCGCTCGGCACTGACAAGAACTTCTACAGATGGCGCTGCATGCACAAGTCCGTCTCCCGATTTGATCGAATGCTTCTGGAAACCTACTTTTCGCTGAAGAGCTTTGGCGTCGTCAGCGGTGCGAGGTACATGGCAGTTCAAGCACTCTGCCGACCCACCGTGCAGCCGAGGCGTCCTGCGGAGCCGTTCCGTCCTCGAAAGCGACGCGCGCTGGCGGCAGCGGGGCCGCGCCGCTGAGGCCGGTCAGAAGGGCCCGCGTTCGTCCTCTACTCACGCTCGATCGGCGATCCATCACTTCTCGTGAACCGGCGCTCACCGCCGTCGTGATGCAGGACCACATCGTGATCCGGATAGTGGACGGTTCCCTTCGACGCCCGGCTGCCCACGACGAGGTAAACGGCATCGGAGGCGGAGCGGTTCTCGAGGCAGTGGCCGACCGGTGCCCCTGCCGCCCAGGCGGCGGCTTCGCCAGCTCGCAGGACGGACTCTTCGTCCTCGACGAGCACCAGTTCGCCTGAGAGCACGTACACGAACTCGTCTTCCGTCTCGTGCCAGTGCCTGTGCGAGGACCGCGACCCGGTAGGAAGGCGTTCAAGCCGCACGCCGAACTGCGTGAGGCCCGCCTGGTCGCCGAGGACAAGCTCGGCGTAGGGTCCATCGTTCTGCCCGGACAAGCGGTTGGCGACGCCGGGGTGATCGACCCAGAGGGCGGTATTGAGCTTTGGCATTGAAGCAGTCCTTGCTCGAGTGGAAGGTGACTTCGATCGGATGATCCTTCAACGATCGCCGACGACCAAGGTGAAGCTGCGTCGCCGACGCAACTGCGTTATGCGCGTAACGCGCGTAACGCCACGGAGTTGAGCCCTCGCACCATCGAGACGGGAGACTCGCGGCGCCTCATTGATTCCATCCCTCCCATGACCAACCGTCGGCACGTCCTCGCGGCGGCGCTGGGCGCGTTGCTGACGCCGACCGCCCGGTCCGTCGCCGCGCCGGTGCTGCCCGACGCCACCGGGCCTTACGCGCTCCCCAATACCTTCGTCCATCCGCTGCCCGATCCGGTCTCCGGTCGTCGCTACGAGGTCTGGGTCGATCTGCCGCCGAATGCGCCTGCGCCGGTGGGTGCCGGACTCCGTCCCGCGGTGTTCGTGACGGACGCTCCCTATGCCTTCCCATTGGTCCGCGCGCTGCGCAACCGAGTCGGTCAGCACGGTCTCAACCTGGCGGACTTCGTCGTCGTCGGGCTGGCCGGACCGGCGGATGAATCCGCCGTCGCCATGCGCTCCCGCGACTACACGCCGACCAATCCGCTGGAACGCGCCAAACGGCCTTCCAATCGCTACGGAGCTCCCGCGTACGGCCAGGCGGCCGCCTACATGAAGTATTTGGCTGAGCTCGCGATCCCCGCCATCTCCGAGCGCTATTGGATCGATCCGGCACGGCGCGTGGTGCTCGGCCATTCGTACGGCGCGCTCCTCGC
Source organism: Roseateles sp. (assembly GCA_039593255.1). Lineage (GTDB taxonomy): Bacteria > Pseudomonadota > Gammaproteobacteria > Burkholderiales > Burkholderiaceae_C > Roseateles. The sequence continues at coordinate 11,144 of JBCNPQ010000038.1, read as the reverse complement.
CTCGCAGGTGCTGCTGACGCACCCGGCGCTCTTCAGTCACTACATCCTGGGCAGCCCCTCGTACTGGTTCGACGAACACGCCATGTTCGAGCGCGAAGCCGCCTACGCCAAGCAGCACACCGATTTGCCGGCGAACGTCTTCCAGTACGTCGGCGCCTACGAGGCTGTTGCGGCGGGCGCGCGCTTCAACAAGGAGAACGACCTGGTGGCCGATGCACGCCGGTTCGAGTCGCTGCTGCGCAAGCGCCGCTACCGCTCGCTGCGCATCGAGAGCCACGTGCTGGCCGGCGAGGATCACCTCACCGTGGCGCCTGCCGGCGCCACGCTCGGGCTGTTGTGGGCGCTGCCCGGACGAGGCCCCTACGAAGGTTGAAGCGAGGGCTGAAGCGCGGCGGTGCGACCGTCGCGCAAGGTCGTTTACTTGCAGCTTCCCGTCTGCCAGTCCGGCGAGTTCTCCGCGATGGGCTTGACCCGTCGCTCGGCGCCGCTGCCGACGATGCAGAACTTCGCGTAGTAGCCCCTGGTGGGATCGGAGCGGTCCGAGGGCTTCACGTTGAGCGACACGTAGTAGGCCGTGCCGTCCCGGAGCTCGCTCGCCGGTTCCGAGGTGCCGCCTTCCGGCACCTGGCCGTACGCAATGCAGGCGAACGACGAGACGGGCAATCCCCCCACCGATCGGAAATGCATCGTCCACATCTTGCGGCTGGACTGCTCCGCGTCATCGGCGACCGACAGCGCCTGCAGGCGCGCGGCAGGATCGCGCTTCGCGTCCTTGGCGGGCACGGCGAAGCACGGTCGGCCGTCTTCCAGCAGCTTCACCTCCGCCGTCCCCATCGCGGAGGTGGTCCAACCAGGGGCCGACAAGCACAGCAGCGCGCCGACGGCGATCGTCTTCGGGATGTTTGTCATTTCAGCCCTTCGCGCTGACCGCCTCCGACTGCCGCGCCAGCTCGATGAATGCCCGCACGTAATCGATGCCGGTCTCCGCCTCGCGCGCGCCCAGGAAGATCTGCTTGGGGATCCCGCGCGCGCCCAGCCGCACCGGCACCACGTCCATCTTCGCCGCGTACTCATCGACCAGCCAGCGCGGCAGGGCCGCCACGCCGCGGCCGCTGGCCACCATCTGCACCATGATGTCGGTGGTCTCGATCGCCTTGTGGCGACGCGGCGTGACGCCGGCCGGCAACAGGAACTGGCTGTAGATGTCCAGGCGCTCGATGTCCACCGGGTAGCTGATCAGCACCTCCTGCGTCAGCTGCTGGGGCTTCACGTACGCCGCCGACGCCAGCGCATGCCCCTTGGCCACGACGAGCACCTGCTCGTAGTCGAACACCGGCACGAACTTCAGGCCCGGCTTGAACAACGGATCGGGCGTGACCAGCAGATCGATCTCGTACCCGAACAGCGCGCCGATCCCTCCGAACTGGAACTTCTGCTTCACGTCCACGTCCACGTCGGGCCAGGCGCTCAGATACGGCGACACCACCTTGAGCAGCCACTGGTAGCACGGGTGGCACTCCATGCCGATGCGCAGCGCCCCGCGCTCGCCCTGCGCGAACTGGCCCAGCCGCTCCTCGGCCAGGTCCAGCTGCGGCAGCACCCGGTTCGCCACGGCCAGCAGGTACTGGCCGGCCTGCGTCAGCCGCAGGCTTCGACCCTCGCGCAGCCAGATGTCAGTGCCCAGCTGCTGCTCCAGCTTCTTCATGCTGTGGCTCAGCGCCGACTGGGTCAGGTTCAGCACGCCCGCGGCGGCCGTCAACGAGCCTTGCTTCTCGACCTGCTGGACGATGCTGAGGTGGATGCGCTCAAGCATTCAGATGAGCCATTTTCATGGATTCGTGAAATCAAACCATTTTACGTCATGAGTGCCGGTCGATAGCATCCCACCCCATTCCTCTCCAAGAAAGCAGCAATGACTCGTCCCCTCCGTCTGGTCGCGGTCTCCGGCGGGATGCAGCGCCCCTCCAGGTCGACCGCCCTGGCCGAGCACCTGCTGGACCTCATCGCCGAGGCGCTTCCGTGCGAACAGCGGCTGGTCGAGCTGGGCCAGCTCGCTCCGCAGTTCGCCGGCGCGGTCTGGCGCTCCCAACTGCCCGACGCGGTGGAGCGGGAACTCGCCGCGGTCGAGCACGCCGACGTGCTGGTCGTGGCGACACCGGTCTACCGCGGTTCCTACACCGGGCTGTTCAAGCACTTCTTCGACTTCATCGAGCAGGACGCCTTGATCGACAAGCCGGTCCTGCTGGCCGCCACCGGCGGCAGCGAGCGGCACGCGCTGATGATCGATCACCAGCTGCGGCCGCTGTTCAGCTTCTTCCAGGCGCGCACGCTCCCGTTGGGCGTGTACGCGACCGACAAGGACTTCGCCGACTACCGCCTGCAGGACGAGGCCCTGATCCAGCGGGCCAGCCTCGCCGTGCGCCGAGCCTTGCCGCTGATCGACATGACGCGCCAGGCAAGAGCTGCCCCCGCGACCGAACGCGTCGCGGCCTGAGGTCGGCCCTTGACCGGCCCTTGACCGGCCATGGATGCCTTCCGATTGCCATCGAATACCAGAGTGCCAGATCACCATGAGCAACGATTTCGAATTCAGCATCAAGACCCTCCGTTTTGACGAGCACTACCACCCGTCGGAGAGCACGCGCACGACGACCAACTTCGCCAACCTGGCGCGCGGGGAGCGCCGTCAGGAGAACCTGCGCAACACGCTGAGGATGATCGACAACCGGTTCAACGACCTGGCCCAGTGGGACAACCCGGACGGCGACCGCTACACGGTGGAGCTCGACATCGTCACCGCAGAGTTGAACCTGGGCAGCGACGGCGGCGAGTCGTTCCCGCTGATCGAGATCCTGAGCCCGACCATCCTCGACAGGAAAACGGGTCAGCGCATCGAGGGGATCGCGGGCAACAACTTCTCGTCCTACGTGCGCGACTACGACTTCAGCGTCCTGCTGCTGGGCCACAACAAGGACAAGGCCGGCTTCAGCACGCCCGAGCACTTCGGTGATCTGCACGGGAAGCTGTTCAAGCACTTCCTGAACTCAGCCGCGTACCGGCAACGCTTCGGCAAGCCGCCGGTCATCTGCATCAGCGTGTCCAGCAGCAAGACCTATCGCCGCACCGGCAACCAGCACCCCGTCCTGGGCCACGAGTACGAGCAGAGCGAGTTCTCGTCGACGGACCAGTACTTCGAGAAGATGGGCCTGAAGGTCCGCTTCTTCATGCCGCCGGGCAGCGTGGCGCCGCTGGCCTTCTACTTCCAGGGCGACCTGCTGGCCGACTACGGCACGCTGGAACTCATCGGCACCATCAGCACGATGGAGACCTTCCAGAAGATCTACCGCCCCGAGATCTACAACGCCAATTCCGCGGCCGGGGTGGTCTATCGGCCGAGCCTGCGGCACTCGGACTACTCGCTGACCCGCATCGTCTACGACCGCGAAGAGCGCAGCCAACTGGCCGTCCAGCAAGGCCGGTTCACCGAAGAGCACTTCATCAAGCCGCACCAGGCCGTGCTGGATCGCTGGGCCGCCGGCTTCGCGGCCTGACCCGGCGCCTGAGCGTCCCCCCGACCCCGATTTCCCTCCGAAAGGACTTTTCCGATGTTCGAGACCTCCATCGCCGGCAGCCTGCCCAAACCCGCCTGGTTGGCTGAAACCAACAAGCTCTGGCCGCAATGGCAGGCCGAAGGCGATGCGCTGCGCCAGGCCAAGGCCGATGCGACCCTGCTGTGGATCAAGGCGCAGGAAGACGCCGGCCTGGACATCGTGGGCGACGGCGAGCAGTCGCGCCAGCACTTCGTGCACGGCTTCCTCGAACAGGTCGACGGCATCGACTTCGAGAACAAGGTGAAGATGGGCATCCGCGACAACCGCTACGACGCGATGGTGCCGCAGGTGGTGGCGGCCCTGCGCCTGAAGGGCCGCGTGCATGCCTTCGAGGCGCAACTGGCCCGTGCGCACACGAAGAGGAAGTTGAAATTCACCCTGCCTGGCCCGATGACCATCGTCGACACGGTGGCGGACCGCTTCTACGGCGACAAGGTGAAGCTGGCCTTCGCCTTCGCCGAGCTGCTCAACCAGGAGGCCCTGGCGCTGCAGGCCGACGGCGTCGACATCATCCAGTTCGACGAGCCCGCCTTCAATGTCTACATGAAGGACGCCGCCGACTGGGGCGTGCAGGCGCTGGAGCGCGCCGCGCAGGGCCTCGCCTGCACGACGGCCGTGCACATCTGCTACGGCTACGGCATCAAGGCCAACACCGACTGGAAGAGCACCCTGGGCGACGAATGGCGCCAGTACGAGACGGTGTTCCCCGCGCTGGCCAGGAGCAGCATCGACCAGGTCAGCCTGGAGTGCATCCACTCCCACGTGCCGCCCGACCTGATGAAGCTGCTGGCCGGCAAGGACGTGATGGTGGGCGTGATCGACGTGGCCAGCGACGTGGTCGAGACGCCCGAGGAAGTGGCCGACGCCATCGGCGTGGCCTTGCAATTCGTGCCGAAGGAGCGGCTGTTCCCCTGCACGAACTGCGGCCTGGCGCCGATGAGCCGGGACGTGGCCTGGCGCAAGCTGCAGGCGCTGGCCGACGGCACGAAGCTGGCGAAGGAGCGGCTCGCCAAGGGCTGAGTCACGATGGACTGCTGCGCGAAGCGGCCCGGTGCATCGCTACCGGGCCCACTGTAGACAGTCAATGGCTGGCGGGCGCTCAGTCCTCGCCGGCCTTGCGGCCCAGCGCCTGCTGGATCGCGCGCGTGAGCGCGCTCAGCTCGATCGGCTTGGCGACGTAGCCCTGGAATCCGGCCGCCAGACCTTCCTGGCGGTCGGCCACCATCGCGAAGGCCGTCAGCGCCACTGCCGGCAGTTCTTCGGCGCTGCCGCCCGGCAACTGCCGCACCGCGCGGATCAGCGAGCGGCCGTCCATCTCCGGCATGCCGATGTCGGACACCAGCAGGTCGTAGCGCTCGTCGCCTTCCTCGAGCTTGGACAGCACCTCCGCCGCGCTCGCCGCCACGCTGACCTTCGCGCCGAGCCGGCTCAGCGCCACCTGGCCGACCTCGCGCGCGTCCTCCTCGTCGTCGACGAGCAGCACCCGCACGCCGGCCAGCGTGTCTTCCGACAGATCGAGCGGCGCCGCGTTCGGCGACGGGGGAGGGGCCTGGTCCTTCAGCATCGGCAGGCGCAGCGCGAAGACCGCGCCACCGCCCGGTCCCGGGCTGTCGGCGCTGATCTGGCCCTGGTGCAGCTGCGCGATCGCGCGCGCGATCGCCAAGCCCAGGCCGAGCCCGCCGACCTTGCGCGTCGAGGACCCGTCCTCCTGCCGCAGCCGGTCGAACACGAAGGGCAGGAACTCCGGTGAGATGCCCCGGCCCGTGTCCTTCACCCGCAACAGCGCGCATCCGTCGTCGACCTCGACCGACACGTCCACGCTGCCGCCGCCGTCGGTGAACTTGATGGCGTTGCCGATCAGGTTGGTCAGCACCTGCGACAGGCGCTGCGCGTCGCCGGCGATCCATACCGCTTCCGCGGCATGGCAGTTCAGCGCGACGCCCTTGCCCTGTGCCTCGTGCAGCGCGCCCAGCACCGACTCCGCCGCCAGCGCCGCCAGGTCCAGCGGCGCCGGCTGCAGCACCAGCTTGCCGGCCGCGACGGCGCTCATGTCGAGCAGGTCGTTGATCATGCGCGCCTGCAGCTGCGCATTGCGCCGGATCACCGTCGAGGCCTTGCCCAGCAGCGGATGCGCATCCGAGAAATTCGCCAGGATGTCGGCCCAGCCGGTGATCGCGCTCAGCGGCGAGCGCAGCTCGTGCGACAGCACCGCCAGGAACTGGTCCTTGAGTTCGTTGGCGCGCTCCGCCTCTTCCTTGCCCTGGCGCAGCGCCTGCTGGGCCTCCCAGGCCGGCGTCGAGTCCTTGATGATCTTCGAGTACCCCGAGAGGACTCCCCCCGCGCTGAACAGCGGCGTCACCACGCCCTCGGCGCGCAGCCGCGAGCCGTCCTGGCGCATCAGCCAGCGGTCGTCGCGCGCCGCGCCCTGCGTCAGCGCGAGCGCCAGCTCGTTCTCCAGCACGTCCGCCGCGCGATCCTCGGGCGTCAGCAGGATCTCCGCCGACATGCCGCGCACCGCGTCCAGGTCGTGGCCGAAGATCATCCCCGCCGCGCGGTTCCAGTCCCGGATCCGGCCCTCCGCGTCCAGCAGGATCACCGCGTGGTCCTGCAGCGAATCGACGACCCGCGCGTACAGCGCATCGGCCTCGCGCAGCTGCGCCTCCACCTGGCGCTGCGCCTCGCGCTGGCGCACCTCGCGCAGCGCGCGGTCGATGACGACCGGCAGGCGCGTCAGGCGGCCCTTCATGACGAAGTCGGTGGCGCCGCGCTTGAGCAGCTCCACCGTGTTCTCCTCGCCGATCACCCCCGACACGAAGATGAAGGGCGTGCCCGGCACCCGCTGCTGGGCCAGCGCCAGCGCGTCCGCGCCGGTGAAGCCCGGCAGCTGGTAGTCCGACAGGATCAGGTCGAAGCGCTGCGTCTCCAGCGCGCCGAGCAGTCCCGCCTCGTCCTTCACCCAGGTGACCCGCGCGCGCGGATGCGTCGTCTCCAGCGACGCGAGCAGCAGCTCCGCGTCGAAGGTGGAATCCTCCAGCAGCAGGATCTCGAGCGGCGGCGAGTCCGCGACGGGCGAGGCCGGTGGCATCGGCGCGGAAGCGGCGTCAGTCATCGTTCATTCGTAGCGCCGCGTGGCGCGCAGCGAGCCCGGGGGCGGTTCGTTCAGCACGGCCCAGAACACGCCCAGGTCCGCGATCGCCGCGACGAACTGCTTGAATTCGACCGGCTTCACCACGTACGCGTTGACGCCCAGCGCATAGCTCTGCACCACGTCCGATTCGGTCTGCGACGAGGTCAGCATCACCACCGGCACGCTCTTCAGCGCTTCCGTCGCGCGCACCGCCTTGAGCACTTCCAGGCCGTTGACCTTGGGCAGCTTCAGGTCCAGCAGGATCACGGCCGGGTTGCCCTCGGCACGGTCCGCGTGGATGCCTTCGCGCAGCAGGTAGTCCAGCGCTTCGGCGCCGTCGCGCACGACGATCACCTCGTTGGCGAGCTGGCTGCGTTCCAACGCCACCAGCGTTAGCTCGAGATCGCGGGCGTCATCTTCGACAAGCAGGATGGGCTTCAACATGGCGTTCGGGATCAACGGGTCAGGAAAGGGGAGAGCCGGTCGCCGCCGGCGTCGAGAGGCGCCGCCGTGCCATCCGGCATGGCCGCGACCCGGGAAGGGGACGGATCGGCGGGCAGTGCCTCCTGCATCGCCCGCGTCGGCAGCGTGAAGCGGAAGCGGGCGCCGTTGTCGGCCTCGCCCCAGGCGTCGACCTGGCCGCCGTGGCGCTCGACGATGCGCCGCACGCTCGCCAGGCCGATGCCGGTGCCCTCGAAGGCCTCGGTCTGGTGCAGACGCTGGAACACGCCGAACAGCTTGCCGACGTACTTCATCTGGAAGCCCACGCCGTTGTCCGAGATGCTCAGCCCGACGCCGTCCTCCGTGTCGATGCCGGCGATCTCGATGCGCGCGGGGTCGCGCGGTCGCGTGTACTTGACCGCGTTGGACACCAGGTTGCGCACGGCCACCTGCAGCAGCACCGGATCGCCCCACAGGCGCGGCAGCGGATGCTGCACGACCCATTCGATGCGGCGGTCCTTGTTCAGCGATTTCTGTTCGGCGACCAGGTCCTCGACCAGGTGATCGGTGTTGATCGACGAATGCTTGATCGCCGAGCGCCCCATCCGCGAGAAGTCCAGCAGCGCGTCCACCAGCTGGCCGGCATGCGCGGAGGCTTCCTTGACATGCGCCAGGTAGCGTTGCGAACGATCGGACAGCGCCTCGCCCTCCATCTCCAGCACCAGGTCGACGAAGCCGGCGATGTGGCGCATCGGCGCGCGCAGGTCGTGGGACACGGTGTAGGAGAAGGCTTCCAGCTCCTTGTTGACGCGGCCCAGCTCCATCGCGACCTCGGCCATCTCCTCGGCGCGCCGCAGCACGATGCCGATCAGCGCCTGGCGCAGCTCCTGCGCCGCGTGGATCTCGCCGGATGTCCAAGGCAGCGAACGTCCGCCGACCTGCTCCTTCCAGCTCGAGAAGCTGCGGCGCGGATGCAGCCGGGCGTCCGCGCCGATGGCCGATTCCTTGCGCGGATCGCCGGCCCAGACGATGGTCTGCACGATCTCGGGACGGAACCACACGATGTGGTGGCGGTGCAATCGCGAGATCGAGATCGCCAGCAACCCCGCCGCGCCAAGCGAGCCGCCCAATGGCGCCGCGTCCACCGGCAGCCGGTCGCTGTGCCAGACCTGGTCGATGCGGTTGCCCAGCCAGTGGCCCAGCGTCAGCAGCGTCTCGCGGTCGGGTGTCTCGCCGACGGTCCAGCAGCTGTCGTTGAGGATCACCGCCGCGCCGCTCGCCCGGCCCAGGCGCAGCAGCGCGCCCGGTTCCTCGACCAGGCGCTGCAGCGTCGCGTCGCTGTCGGCCAGGTGCGCGACGATCGCCAGCGTCAGCTGGCGCAGCCGCAGCTGCTCCATCACCTGTTCGTTCTCTTCCTTCGCCTCGATCTGCAGCGACAGCAGCTGGCCCAGGTGCTCGCAGGCCATGCGCGTCTGCCACGACAGCTGGCGCGGCGCGTGGTCGTGGCAGGAGATGAGACCCCAGAGCCGCCCGGCGACGATGATGGACACCGACATCGAGGCCAGCGTGCGCATGTTGCGCATGTACTCGAGGTGCACCGGCGACACGCTGCGCAGCGCGGCCTGCGACAGGTCCAGCGTGGTGGCGTCGCGCCCGTCGACGAAACGCACCGGCACCGGCTCGTAGTGCGCGTCGGCGATCAGCCGGATGTGGTTGATGCGGTAGAGCTCGCGCGCCTGCGGCGGGATGTCCGAAGCGGGGAAGTGGTGGCCGGCGTAGGCGTCGTAACCCGCGTCGATGGCCTCGGCCAGCACCTCGCCGTGGCCGTCCGCGTCGAAGCGGTAGGCCAGGCAGCGGCCGAAGCCGGTCAGGCGCTTCATCTCGGCCACGACGACGCGGCAGAGTTCGTCGACAGCCCGGGTGCGCTGCATCATCGGCACCAGGTGCCGTGCCAGGCTGTAGATCGGCGCGCGGTTGCCGGCGTCGGCGGTGTCCGCTTCCAGTTCCAGGTAGGCCAGTTCGCCGAGCCGGTGGCCCGACGCGTGCAGCCGCTGTCCGGCGATCGTCACCACGCCGCAGGACACCGGACCTTCGCCGTCGACCAGCGAATGGCGGGCGGCGATGACCGGGTCCAGCGCGCCCTCGATGCGCGCGCCGAGCATGTCGGGCGTCGCCGGCACCAGTGCCGACCAGTTCTCGCTGAAGGCCACCAGGCTGCCGCTGCGCAGGTCCACGGCCGCCAGCCAGCCATGCGGCTGGATCGCGCCGGGCACGCGGATCGGCTCGCTCGCGCACTGCGCGATCTGCTGGTCCGTCGGCGTGGTGGGCAGGGAAACGGCTGTCATCGCGACCTCGACGATCAATGCCCGCCTGGCGGCGTCGGGTGGGCGGCATCGGTCCCGCCCACCGGGGCGAAGGTCGCGATCAGCGCCTCGAAGGTCTGGGCCGCGGCGCGGCACGCGGCCTCGCGATGGACCTCGTCCTCGCCGGCCTCGGCCTGGGCGAGCTGGCGGAACTCGCGCCACATCGCGCCGGTGCGGGCGCCGAAGCCGTGGAAATAGGCCGTGCCGTGCGCCGGGGTCAGGCCGTGCGCGGCCAGCAGCCTCGGCGTCAACACCTGGCCCCCGAGGGCCGAGCCCTCGATGACGTACAGCGATCCGATGGCCGCGGCCGGCGAGTCGAGCCGCAACAGGTGCTGCGAGGTCCGGGCCGAGGCGCGCATCGCGGGGTCCTCGGGCAGGCCCAGCGCGGCGATGTCCTGGGCCGCGAACGGCGAGCGCACGCGCGCGTCGAACCAGGGTTGCAGGGCAGGGGGCAAGGCGTGGCGCACGCGCTGTTCCCACAGTCGCAGGAACTCGTGGAAGCCGTGCAGGATGCGTCCGTAGCGGGCGAGCGGCATCGGTGCCTCGAGCCGGAGCAGCGTCTCGATGCCGTCGTGCAGCGACCCGGTGTGGCGGCGCAGCCGAGGGAGCAACTCGGTCTCGATCGGGGCGTCGGTCGTCGTCATGAAGCGCGGGGAAGGCGGAGGCTGGGATTATGGTCAGAAAGCCGCAGGGCAACTTTCCGTCCCGGCCCCTGTGGACGAGGGGTCCGACAGGCGCGCGCGACGCGCGCAAGAAGTTCGAACCGCTCGCCAGAGGCGGGCGAGGTGAGCTGGCATGCCGATTGCCGAGCCTGCCAATCGCACGCGTGTCGCCCCTCGGCCCGGTGTCCTGGTGGATGCTGGGCGGAGTCACACGCGAGTCCTTTCTGTTGGACCTCTTGCCGCAGGGATTGCCATGCTTCCGCACGCCGTCATCGTCGACGACAACCTCGAATCCAGCGAGACGCTGGGCATCCTCCTTGAGCTGGAGGGCTACACCGCCGCCACGGCCGCCAGCTTGCGAGAGGCGCGACAGCGCATCGCCGAGCATCGGCCGGATGTGTTGATCCTGGACCGGGCGCTGCCGGACGGGCAGGGGATGGATTTCCTGACCGAAGCCTTGCTGCAAGGACCGATGACGGTCGTGATGTTGACCGGCACCTCGGATCCGGGCGATGCCGCGGAAGCGATCCGTCGTGGCGCCGCGGCCTACCTGGTCAAGCCGGCCACGATCGATCAGTTGAAGGAAGTGCTCGATCGCGCCTCCCAGGGCACTCGACAGGCCGCCTGAACTGCGGACTGCCACGGCCGCTGGCCCTCACCCCCGCCCTCTCCCGCAAGCGGGAGAGGGAGTGAGAATGCACCGAGCCAGGCGGGAAACTGCGGCGCTCTTCTTACTCCCTCTCCCGCTTGCGGGAGAGGGTAGGGGTGAGGGGCGCGCACAGCGCGCGGGGTCTCCGAAGTGCCGCGGCGCTCTCATGCTCCCTCTCCCGCTTGCGGCAGAGGGCAGGGGTGAGGGGCGCGCGCAGCGCGCGGGGTCTCCGAAGTGCCGCGGCGCTCTCTTGCTCCCTCTCCCGCTTGCGGGAGAGGGCAGGGGTGAAGT
>JBCNPQ010000037.1:0-30416 GCA_039593255.1 Roseateles sp. | reverse complement strand
CCCAGCTGCTCGAACCCTTCGGCCTGACCGACGCGTCGCTGTCGCAGGCGCTGCGGCTGATCACCGAGCATCGCGTCGACGACGCCGACCTCTACTTCCAGACCACCCGCGCGGAGGGCTGGAGCCTGGAGGAAGGCATCGTCAAGAGCGGCAGCTTCTCGATCGACCAGGGCGTGGGCGTGCGCGCCGTCGCCGGCGAGAAGACGGCGTTCGCCTACTCCGACGACATCTCCGAGGCCGCACTGCTCGACGCCGCCCGCACCGTGCGCGCGATCGCGTCGGCCGGCCAGAGCCGCCGCGTCAAGGTGCCGACCGAACCCATCGTCTCCGGCAGCCGCGCGCTCTACGGCGACGCCGACCCGATCGCCAGCCTGGACAGCGCGCAGAAGGTCGCGCTGCTGGAGCGCACCGAGCGCCTGGCCCGCGCCAAGGACCCGCGCATCGCGCAGGTGATGGCCGGCCTGGCCGCCGAGCACGAGGTCGTGCTGATCGCCCGCGCCGACGGCACGCTGGCCGCCGACGTCCGGCCGCTGGTGCGCCTGTCCGTGACCGTCATCGCCGAGAGCAACGGCCGCCGCGAAGTGGGTTCCGGCGGCGGCGGCGGGCGCTTCGGCCTGGCTTATTTCACCGACGAGATGATCGCCTCCTACGTCGAGCAGGCGGTGAGCGCGGCGCTGACCAACCTCGAATCGCGCCCGGCCCCGGCCGGCGAGATGACCGTGGTCCTCGGCCCGGGCTGGCCCGGCGTGCTGCTGCACGAGGCCGTCGGCCACGGCCTGGAGGGCGACTTCAACCGCAAGGGCTCGTCCACCTTCTCCGGCCGCATCGGCGAGCGCGTCGCCGCCAAGGGCGTGACCGTGCTGGACGACGGCACCATCCCGGACCGCCGCGGCTCGCTCAACGTCGACGACGAGGGCTGCGCCTCGCAGCGCAACGTGCTGATCGAGGACGGCATCCTCAAGGGCTACATCCAGGACGCGATGAACGCGCGTTTGATGAAGGTCGCCCCCACCGGCAACGGCCGCCGCGAGAGCTACGCCCACATGCCGATGCCGCGCATGACCAACACCTACATGCTGGGCGGCGACAAGGACCCGAAGGAGATCATCGCCTCCATCGACAAGGGCCTGTACGCGACCAACTTCGGCGGCGGGCAGGTGGACATCACCTCGGGCAAGTTCGTGTTCTCCGCCAGCGAGGCCTTCTGGGTCGAGAAGGGAAAGATCCAGTACCCGGTCAAGGGCGCGACCATCATCGGCAACGGCCCGGACGCGCTGACCCGCGTCAGCATGATCGGCAACGACATGCAGCTGGACACCGGCGTGGGCGTCTGCGGCAAGGAAGGCCAGAGCGTGCCGGTGGGCGTCGGCCAGCCGACGCTGCGCATCGACGGCCTGACCGTCGGCGGCACGGCCTGACCCCGGCGGCCGGCGCCGCGCCTGCCTCCCCGATCCGACCCGGCCTTCGTGCCGGGTTCGTCTTTTGGCGAAGGGTGGCTTGTCCGATGTCGTCGCGCCACATGGGCGGCTGTCACCCCTTCTTGCTTGACGCCGCGCATCCCGCGCAGGCACTATTGGCCCATGCGTTCCGCACCCAAGTTTTATTTTGCTTATTTTTGGTTCTCGCACCGCCCCGGCGGAGGAGAGGCGAACGCATAAGCAGAGCGCCAAAGAATCCTCAAGAAACCGCCGGGCCCCAAGCCCGGCGGTTTTTTTTCGGCCGGGCCCGAGCACCCAGAGTCACACCGCCCACCACTGAAAGCGTCACCCATGAATGCCAAGTCGACCAGTCCTTATCCCAGCGCCGCGCAGGCGGAGCGCTGGTATTCGCCGCAGGACAAGACCTCCCAGACCGACGACGAACGCATCCTGGACATCACGCCCTTGCCGCCTCCCGAACACCTCATCCGCTTCTTCCCGATCCGTGGCACGGCCATGGAGCAGCTCGTCGTCGGCACGCGCCAGCGCATCCGCGACATCATGCAGCGCAAGGACGACCGCCTGCTCGTGATCATCGGGCCGTGCTCGATCCACGATCCGGCCGCGGCGCTCGAGTACGCGAAGCGCCTGGTCACGCTGCGCGAGCAGCACGCCGACACGCTGGAGATCGTGATGCGGGTCTACTTCGAGAAGCCGCGCACGACGGTGGGCTGGAAGGGCCTGATCAACGATCCCTACCTCGACGAGAGCTACCGCATCGACGAGGGCCTGCGCATCGCGCGCCAGCTGCTGCTGGAGATCAACCGGCTGGGCATGCCCGCGGGGTCGGAATTCCTGGACGTGATCTCGCCGCAGTACATCGGCGACCTGATCAGCTGGGGCGCGATCGGCGCGCGCACCACCGAGAGCCAGGTGCACCGCGAGCTGGCCTCGGGCCTGTCGGCGCCGATCGGCTTCAAGAACGGCACCGACGGCAACATCAAGATCGCGACCGACGCGATCCAGGCGGCGGCGCGGCCGCATCACTTCCTGTCGGTGCACAAGAACGGCCAGGTCGCAATCGTCGAGACCAAGGGCAACCGCGACTGCCACGTGATCCTGCGCGGCGGGAAGGCGCCGAACTACGACGCCGAGAGCGTGGCCGTGGCCTGTGCGGACCTGTCGGCGTCCAAGCTGGACACGCGGCTGATGGTCGATTGCTCGCATGCCAACAGCAGCAAGAAGCATGAGCGCCAGCTGGACGTCGCCAAGGACATCGCCGGGCAGATCCGTGCGGGCAGCACCAGCATCTTCGGCGTGATGGTGGAAAGCCACCTCAAGGGCGGCGCGCAGAAGTTCAGCCCCGGCAAGGACGATCCGTCCAAGCTCGAGTACGGCAAGAGCATCACCGACGCCTGCCTGGCGTGGGACGACTCGATTGAGGTGCTGGACGTGCTCAGCGAGGCGATCCGCGCCGCGCGCTCAGTGACGGCGGCTTGATCGCCGCGCCGTCAGGTCTTTGGTCCGTTGACGGCGTGAGGCTGCCGGCCCTCACCCCTGCCCTCTCCCGCAAGCGGGAGAGGGAGCAATTCGGTCGGCCCGGTGCATTCTCACTCCCTCTCCCGCTTGCGGGAGAGGGTGGGGGTGAGGGCTGCGGTCGCCGCAGGGCGGCCGATCAGGCGGTCACGTCCAGGATGCGCGGCGTGCCGCGCGAGCGCTCGACGTGGCTGACCAGCAGCGGGCCGAGCTCGACCTGCACGCGCAGGTCCGGGAAGCTCGCGGCGGTGAAGCTGCCGTGGGAATACGGCGGCGTCCCGATGCGGCTGGCCGCCGGCGCTTCCTGGCCGAGCGGCTGGCGCCCATAGGTGACGTCGGCGCTGTTGCGCGCGTACATCTCCTTGAGCGGACCTTCCGTGCCGATGAACGGCGACAGCCGCAGCACGACGGACGGCGGCGGACCGTCCCGCATCTCCTGCTGGACCTTCGCGCGGTACTGCTGCAGCGGACTGACGTCGAACGGCGACGTCCTGAGCGGCGTCGCCTGCACTTCCGAAAACTTCAAATCGTCCCGACGGCGGCCGTGCGGATCCGCCGGCCGTCGCCCTCCCTCATGACTCGTCTGTTCGTATAGGCGACCGTCTTGCGCCGGCGCTTGAATCAGCGCTCAAGTCCGCGGTCGTCCGAGCCGAAATTGTCCGGGTCGAGCAGAACCTTCCCGAGCATCGACACGGTGGCGCCGGACGTCTATCGCCCGTGCAGCACGACTTCGTCGCGTCGACGCCGCAGTCCAGTTCGGACTACGGATGCACAGGGGCAAGACCTGGCCCGGCGGGCGTCCATCACCTCTTCGAGGAGGACCCCCAGCCTCCCTCAGGCCCCGATCGGGTCGCTCTTGAAAAGCGCCGGGCGCGCGCGCATCTTCGAAGTCTTCGCAGCGAAGCGCCGCACGGCGCCTTCCGCCATGACCCTGCTGTTGCTCGCGCTGTTCGCGGCGCTGATCTGCTTCTGGCTGATGAGCCATTCCTGGCGGCAGGCCCGTCGCCGCGCGCGGCTGCGCGCCAAGGCCTTCCCGGCCGCCTGGCGCGCGGTCCTGCGCCGCAACGTGCCGCAGGTGGCGCGGCTGCCGGCGGACCTGCAGCTGCGGCTCAAGCGCCAGATGCAGGTCTTCCTCGCCGAGAAGTCCTTCATCGGCTGCGCCGGCCAGGTCATCACCGACGAGGTCCGCGTGACCATCGCCGCGCTGGCCTCGCTGCCGTTGCTGGGCCGCTCGCGCGGTTATTACCCGAAGCTGCACACGGTGCTCGTGTATCCCGGCGCATTCATCGTCGACCGCGTGCGGCATCAGGGCCCGCTGCAGATGCAGGACCGGCAGGTGCTGAGCGGCGAATCCTGGGGCGAGGGCCAGGTCGTGCTGTCCTGGGACGACGTGCTGCGCGACGCCACGACCCCCGAGCGCGGCCACAACGTCGCGGTGCACGAGTTCGCGCACCAGCTCGATCAGGTCAAGGGCCTGGCCAACGGTGCGCCGTGGCTGGGCAACCGCGCGCGGCAGGCGCGCTGGGCGGTGGTGATGCAACGCAGCTTCGAACTGCTGCGCGCGCGGCTCGCGGCCGGCGAGCCCGATCCGCTGGGCGACTACGCCGCCACCGAACCGGCGGAATTCTTCGCCGTCGCCAGCGAACGCTTCTTCGGCCAGCCCTGGGCGCTGGCGCAGGCGCATCCGGCGCTGTACGAGGAGCTGCGGCGGTATTACGAAGTCGATCCGATGCTGTGGTCGTGAACCTCACCGGGTCGCGGCGGCGCCGGCGTCCGAGTCCGGCATCAGCAGATGAAGGGCATCCGCGAGCAGCCGTGTCTCCGCCTCTCCCAGCACGACCGTGCCCGCCGACGACAGCGCAGGGGTGAGCAACTCGACAGCACCATAGAAATGGCTGAACCGGGTCCGGCACAGGGACTTCCGCGACACGGACATCAGTCGATCTCCCAGGCGCTGCACTTCCGACGCCGGGATGCAGGTGACCGGCATCCGTTCCGACGGCATGGGCGGCAGGTCGCAGAAGCTCGACAAGCGTCGCCGTGCCACCGCCAGTCCTTTCCTCCTCGGCTCGCGGGTCCCGTCGATGCAGCCGGCGCCCACGGGCGCGGTGCTTGCCCGATCCAGCTCGTCCAGTCGCGTCTCCACCTCCGCCAGGATCTCTTCCGGCGCCAGGTCCTCGTCAGACAGGAACTCCTGACAATGCGCCATCGCCGCATCGTCCTGAAGCAGCACCTCCACGATCCGGGGCAGTCGAGGTCGATCCAATCCGCAGTCCTCGATCCACATCGCAGCCGCCTTGAGCAGGCGATGCCGGCGCAGCGTGGAGAAGTTGTGGGCATGTCGATCCAGCACATCCCAGGCACGCCACTGGGCAGCGGGTGTCTCGTGGACCAGCGCGGAGCGGAGCAAGTCATAGGACTTGAGCGCACCGCCTCGCCGCTTCAGCTTCCAGACGCATCGTCCATCGACATCCAGCTTCGCCTTGCCGGCAGTGGACGCGACCCGCGGCATCACCGCCGCGTCGAGTCGCATCGACTCCAGATTCGGCAATGCCGCCCAGACTTGAGGCAGCACGTCCAACTGGTCCTCGGTCGGACACTCGCGGATCTCCAGGTCGGCGATCCATGAGCGCAGGCCCGCTGGAACACCTGGGACCTGTTCCACCCGTTCCAGCGACAGTCCGCGCACGCGCTGGGCGTGCGACTCCCAGGGGACCAGCCAGCCGGCCAGCTCCGCCGCCGGCGCAGCGGGGCACGACAGTCCCAGACGGATCTGCGGGCGCCATCCCGGTGCCGCCGCCGCCTCGGCGAGCCAGGCGCTCCAGCGGGACGACGCGGTGCCGACGACGCGCTGCGAGTTGATCCTGTCGGCCAGCGTCGGCGCCAGCGGGCCCGTCATCCGCGTCATCCGGCTTCCCGCAGCGCGCGTGCGGTCGCGCCATGTGCCGCCCGACGCGCTCAAGCTCTTCGCCAGGTCGATGGCGATGGGGCTGCTCAGGCCTTCGGCGTGGTGGATGCCGATCAACTCCCAAGCCATGGCCGCCAGTGCCGGGTCGTCCAGAAGCCGCCGCCATCGGTCCACCAGACTCCATGCGGCCACGCGCTCGTCGTCCGACATCGCGCGGCGTTCGCCGAAGAAGGTCCGGATCGTGGTGATGCTGAGCAGGTCCTCGAGGAACCCGGCGAGGCCGGCATGCCAATGCGGCGCCGCCGCGTGGAGTTCCCGCAGGGTGTGCGCGCGAACGCCGGGATGGCGGCACTCGATCGCCGAGGCTTCTCGGCTCATCAGCGCCGCACGGATCAGGTGCGGATCGATCCTTCGCTCGCGACTGGCCGCTGACGACCCGATGACTTGCAACTGGTCGAGCAGATCGCTGCAAGCCGGCCAGCGATCCGGGTCGTGCCTCTGCGCGCCATCCTCGGAGCAGGAGCCCAGGCGCCGATCGCGATCCTCGAGGGGGTGGACTTGCGCGGCAAGGGCCGAATGAAAATCGGGAAGCCACATGGAACGCTCCATAGAAAGAAGAGCGTCTTCAGTGCGAGGCCCCTCGCGTTCGATCGCCACGGGCGCCGGCTGGCGGCGCGCAAGGGCTTGGGACGGCTTGCGCCCGACGCGGCCTCAGAAGCCCATCTCGGCCAGCAGCGCGTCGACGTCGTCCTGCTGCAGCGCCTTGTCCGGCGTCTGCACGCCGGCGAGCTGTTCTTCCGCGGCAGCGACCGGTGCCGCCTGTTCCTGCGCGGCGAGCAGCTGCTGCAAAGGCTCCTCGGCCGGCCGCAGCATGTTCAGCACCTTGTTGATCACCTGGCCGGACAGGTCCTGGAAGTCCTGGGCCATCATGATCTCGGTCTGCAGGCCCTTCACGCGGTCCGCGAAGCCAGCCGCGCCGGCCGCATAGGCCGCGCACAGCCGCATCATCGCGCGGGCCCGCTCGACGCTCAGGTCCGGCGCGGCCGCCAGTCGCTGCAGCGACTCCGACAACTCGTGCCCCTGCCGCGCCACGGCCTGCGCATCCTCCTGCGCCGACTCGACGATCCCCAGCACCTTGTTGGCGGCCTGATCGGTCATGCGCTTGACGTAGTCCAGACGCTCGCAGGCATCGGGCAGTTCATGCGACAGCTTCTGCAGCGCCTGATGCGAGGCCGCCGAAAGAGGGGGTTCGGAATGGGACATGGTGGTCGAACTCGCGAAGGTGGACGCAGGGGCGTGTGGTTTCGCGCAGGTGGTGCGCAGAGCGCCCCTTGCGGGGCTTCCGAGGCGCTGATGAGCGCTCTTTTCGAGAGCAGAAATCTTAGTTCTGCAACTGCTGTAACCAACGGAAAGGGGGTAGTGCA
The DNA here is from genome assembly GCA_039593255.1 of Roseateles sp. Taxonomy (GTDB): domain Bacteria; phylum Pseudomonadota; class Gammaproteobacteria; order Burkholderiales; family Burkholderiaceae_C; genus Roseateles. Next base: position 23,130 of record JBCNPQ010000037.1, on the reverse strand, counting down.
CCCGTGCATTTTTGGTGGGCGACTGCGCATTTAAGGTTGTGACCGCGGCAGTCGCCTGTAGCCTTCAACCCGTCCGTCTTCGGTCCTCTGTCGTTCGTTCCAGGCAAAGCGATCCGTCTCATGAACATGGCCACCACCCGTCCCTCGCCCGGTTTCAATCGCGCCTCCGCGCGGTCCGGCTCGTCGTCCACGTCGCGCTCGCCCTCGAGCGCCGCGCGCGACGACGGACCGAGCTTCGCCGCCGCGCCACGCGCGCAGACGGCGACGCCGGCGCCGCCGTCCGCCTTGCGCGACGTCAGCGACATCGTCGTCGGCGTCGCCTTGAGCCTGGGCGTGCTGTTCGCGCTGCTGCTGCTGGCGCTGTACACGCGGGACTCGATGGTCATCGGCAAGGCGCTGCAGGAGCAGGGCCAGGCCCGCGGCACGATGATCTGCAAGGACGGCAAGGTCGCGCGCGGCGACGGCTCGTTGCCGGACCGCATCGTCGAGGACGGCGTCTTCGTGTGCACCGACTGGCGCACGCTGCAGGCGATCGAGCAGGAAGAGTCCGAGCGCGGGATGCGCAAGTACTGACCCCCGGGGTTCCTCAGGTCCAGAGGTCCAGCGGCGGTTCGTGCGTCATGCCGCGCAGCAGGTCGCTGCGCGAGAGGAAACCGATCGGACGACCGTTGTCGTCCCCCACCGGCAAGCCCGGCAGGCCCAGGTCGAGCATCAGCTGAGCCGCCTCGCGCAGCGGCGTGTCCGGTTGAGCCACCGGCACCGGCGTCCACATCACCTCATCCACCGGCGCGGACAGGCGGCGGGCGATCAGCATCATCTCGGCCATGTCCTCGAGGTCGTCCGCCAGTCCGCGGGTGAGATCGCCGCGCGACACCAGCCCGCGCACCTCTCCCATCGGCCCGAGCACCGGCGCCTGCGCCACGCCGGCACGCGACATCGCCCGCATCGCCTGCCGCAGCGGCGACCCCGCCATCACGCTGATCAGCTTGCGGCTCATCAGCTGATGCACCTGGGTCAAGGGCACCCGCGTCGTGTCGCCCGCATAGGCCGCCATGGCCTCATGCGCCATGTAGGCCGAAGGGCCGAATCCCGGCGCGCCGCCGACACCGCCGCCGCCCTGCCCCACCCCCGCGAGCACCACCGTCGACGGCGTCAGGTCCCCCTGGCGCGCGGTCGGCGCCACCGCGCGCGTGCGCGCCACCGCCTGCACCGGAGCCAGGTCACGGACCTGCTCCAGGCCGCCGGTCAGGATCTTTCCCGAGGTGCCGTAGACGGAGAACATGCGATCAGGATCTCACGGTGGAACCTCGATGCCCATTGAGGAGAACGCGCACTGCGGCCGCCGCTGTCCTGCCCGGCGCCAAGCGCGGGCACTCCACGGCGCAGAGGGCGCCCCTCCAGGGACCCTCTGCGCCATTCCGGCCCCAGCCGCCCTCGCTGCCTGCACGTTGAACTGGCGATCGCGAGTCACGGGACCGGGTAGGCGGTCTCGTACTTCACCTCGCGCAGCACGACGTTGCTGCGCACGCTCGCCACGCCCGGGACGCGGAATACCTTGCTCTGCAGGAACTGGTCGTAGGCCTTCATGTCGGGCGCGACGATCTTCATCACGTAGTCCGCCTCGCCGGTGATGGCCTGGCATTCGACGATCTCCGGACTGCCCGCGACCATCGCCTCGAACGCATCCACCGCCCCCTCGGTATGACGGACCAGGCTCACGTTCGCCAGGACGCAGATCGACAGGCCCAGTTGCTCCCGGTCCACCAGCGCCACATGGCGCCGGATCACGCCGCGCTCCTCCAGCTCCTTGACCCGGCGCCAGACCGGCGTCGCCGACAGGCCGACCTTGTCCGCCAGCTGCTGCGTGCTCTGGCGTGCGTCCGCCTGCAACGCCTCGAGGATCAGCCGCGTCGCGCGATCGAAACGTTCATTTTCCATGTCGGCACCTTTTGAGTATGGATCTTTTGATTCAAGGCATCCGGCGAGCGAACGGAGCAAGAAAGTGCGCATTGTCTCGGAAAGAATCCCTCCATCCATTCTTTCTAGATCCCGAGCCGACCGGCCCGCCCGGCCGGCTCGTCCCGTTGGGGAGACAAGCCATGACCGAAGCCCGTCTTGCCGCCGCGCCGGCCCTGCGCCCCTACCAGCTCTCCGACAACCTGGCCGCCAGCGCCGGACCGGTGTTCCTGACCGGCACGCAGGCGCTGGTGCGGCTGCTGCTGATGCAGAAGGCCCAGGACGAGCGCCAGGGCCTGAAGACCGCCGGTTTCGTCAGCGGCTACCGCGGCAGCCCGCTGGGCATGGTCGACCAGCAGCTGTGGAAGGCGAAGAAGTTCCTCGACAAGGCCGAGGTCAACTTCCTGCCCGCGATCAACGAGGACCTCGCCGCCACCGCCTGCCTGGGCGTGCAGCGCGTGGCGCTCGACCCCAAGCGCACGGTCGATGGCGTCTTCGCCATGTGGTACGGCAAGGGTCCGGGCGTGGACCGCTCCGGCGACGCGCTCAAGCACGGCAACGTCTACGGCACCGCGAAGCAGGGCGGCGTGCTCGTCGTCTGCGGCGACGACCACGGCTGCGTGTCCTCCTCCACCCCGCACCAGAGCGACCTGGCACTGCAGGCCTGGTCCATGCCGCTGGTGCATCCGGGCAACGTCGCGGAGTATCTGGAATTCGGCCTCTACGGCTGGGCGCTGTCGCGCTTCTCGGGTGCCTGGGTGGGCTTCAAGGCGATCTCCGAGGTGGTCGAGTCCGGCATGACCGTCGACCTCGACGCAGTGCCGATGGACTTCGAGCTGCCGGTCGACCACACGCCGCCGACGAATCTGCACATCCGCGCCGTCGACCTGCCTTCGCTGGAGCTGGAGTCGCGCCTCGCGCACAAGATCGACGCGGTGCTGGCCTTCGCCAAGGTCAACTCGATCGACAAGCACATCGTGGTGAGCCCGCGCGCGACCCTGGGCATCGTCACCGTCGGCAAGGCGCATTACGACTTCATGGAAGTGCTGCGCCGCCTGGACCTCGATCCCAACGCGCTGGCCGCCGCCGGCGTGCGCGTCTACAAGGTCGGCCTCGTGTATCCGCTGGAGCCGACGCGCATCCGCGAGTTCGCGCAGGGCCTGACCGACATGCTGGTCATCGAGGAGAAGGCGCCCGTCGTCGAGCGCCAGATCAAGGAGCTGCTGTACCACCTGCCCGACGCGCAGCGGCCGCGGGTCGTCGGCAAGTCCGACGAGCACGGCGCGCCGGTGCTGAGCGCGCTCGGCGAACTGCGCCCGTCGCGCATCATGCCGACGGTGGCCGACTGGCTCGCGCGGCTGAACCCCGCGCTGGACCGCCGCCACCTGGTCGTCGACTTCCTGACGCCCTGCCTGCTGTCCAACAGCGCCGACGCGGTGCGCCGCCAGCCCTACTTCTGCTCGGGCTGCCCGCACAACACCTCCACCAAGCTGCCCGACGGCTCGCGCGCGCTGGCGGGCATCGGCTGCCACTTCATGGCGAGCTGGATGGAACGCGGCACCTCCGGCCTGATCCAGATGGGCGCCGAGGGCGTGGACTGGGCGGCGCATTCGCGCTTCACCACCGAGAAGCATGTGTTCCAGAACCTGGGCGACGGCACCTACTACCACTCGGGCTACCTGGCGATCCGGCAGGCCATCGCGGCCAAGGCCAACATCACCTACAAGATCCTCTACAACGACGCCGTCGCGATGACCGGCGGCCAGCCGGTCGACGGCCAGACCTCGGTGCCGCAGATCGCGCGCCAGGTCGAGGCCGAGGGCGTGAAGCGGCTGGTCGTCGTCTCCGACGACATCGACAAGTACGAGGGCCACCACGGCCTGTTCCCGGCGGGCACGACCTTCCACGACCGCGCCGAACTCGACGCCGTGCAGCGCGAGCTGCGCGAGATCGCCGGCGTCACCGTGCTGATCTACGACCAGACCTGCGCCGCCGAGAAGCGCCGCCGCCGCAAGAAGGGCGAGTTCCCCGACCCCGACAAGCGCATCTTCATCAACGAGTCCGTCTGCGAAGGCTGCGGCGATTGCGGCCAGGCCAGCAACTGCCTGTCGGTGGTGCCGGTGGAGACCGACTTCGGCCGCAAGCGCGTCATCGAGCAGAGCAGCTGCAACAAGGACTTCAGCTGCGTCAACGGCTTCTGCCCGAGCTTCGTCTCGGTGCACGGCGCCAAGCTGAAGAAGCGCGCCGGCGCGGCCTTCGGGCCGGCGGACCTGGCGCGCGAGATCGCCGCCATCCAGCCGCCCGCGCCGTGGGCGTGGACCGGCCCCTTCGACATGCTGGTCACCGGCGTCGGCGGCACCGGCGTCGTGACGGTGGGCGCGCTGGTCACGATGGCCGCGCACCTGGAGGGCAAGCAGAGCTCGGTGCTGGACTTCATGGGCTTCGCGCAGAAGGGCGGCGCGGTGCTGTCCTTCGTGCGCGTGGCGCCGACGCAGGACCTGCTCAACCAGGTCCGCATCGACACGCAGCAGGCCGACGTGCTGCTGGCCTGCGACATGGTCGTCGGCGCGAGCGCCGACGCGCTGGCCACGATCAAGGCCGGCCGCACGGTGATCCTGGCCAACACGCACGAGCTGCCGACCGCCGCCTTCGTGCGCAACCCCGACGCGAGCCTGCAGGCGGACGCGCTGCTGGCCAAGATGCGCCACGCCGTCGGCGAGGGCCAGGACCTGCTTGCCAGCATCGACGCGCAGGACATCGCCAAGCGCCTGATGGGCGACACGATGCCCAGCAACATCATCATGCTGGGCGCCTGCTGGCAGCGCGGCCTCGTGCCGGTGTCCTTCGAGGCGCTGATGCGCGCGATCGAGCTCAACGGCGTCGCCGTCGAGAACAACAAGACCGCGTTCGCGCTGGGCCGCCTGGCGATCGCCGCGCCCGAGGCGCTGCGCCGCCTCGCCGGCGAACAGCCGGGCAGCGCGGTGCAGTGGTTCAACTTCGACCAGCTCGACGACAAGGACGGCCAGCCCGGCCTGGTCTCGCGCCGCAAGGCCTTCCTCACCGACTACCAGGACGCGGCCTATGCGTCGCGCTACGAGGCGCTGGTGCAGCGGGTGCGCGCCGCCGAGACCGCCTTGGGCGATGCGGGCGAGGGCCTGCGCCTGACCAAGGCCGTCGCGCGCTACTACGCCAAGCTGCTCGCGATCAAGGACGAGTACGAGGTCGCGCGCCTCTACACGGATGGCAAGTTCGAGGCGGCGCTCAAGGCGCAGTTCGAGGACTGGGACCACCTCAGCTTCCACATGGCCCCGCCGCTGCTGTCCAAGCCGGGCGCCGACGGCCGCGCGAAGAAGATCGAGCTGGGCTCGTGGACCTTCCAGGCGCTGAAGACGCTGGCGAAGTTCAAGGGCCTGCGCGGCGGCGCGCTGGACCTCTTCGGCAAGACCGAGGAACGCCGCATCGAGCGCCAGCTGGTGCGCGACTACGAGGCGCTCGTCGACGAACTGCTGGCGCACCTGAGCCCGGACAAGCTGGATGTCGCCGTCAAGCTCGCGCGGCTGCCCGAAGGCATCCGCGGCTACGGCCACGTCAAGCTGGCGAACGTCGTCACCGTGCGCGCGCAATGGAAGGATCTGCTGGATCGCTTCCATGGTCGCGCGGTGGAGGCGCCCGTCGCGATCGTGCCGGCGGCGAAGGCGCCCGAACGGGTGAAGGGCGTGGCCGAACTGTGACGCCGCCCCGCGCGAACGCGCGGGTCCGAAACGCTCATCCCCCCGTTTCTCCCCCGTTGTCCAGCTGAAAGGGGAGACAGGGTGCGGTCGTTGCGTTCTTCGACATCCGTCAAGGTATGCGGTCAGGAAGCCGGGGATGCTCGGTCCCCTGTGCCACTCCCCGGAGCGGTCCGTGACAACGCGGACCTATCCCTGCCATGCCGACGATCCTGATGTTCGATGGATTGCGGGCGGTGATCTACCTCAACGATCACCGGCCCGGCCACATCCACGTGATGGGCCAGGGCTGCGAAGCGCGCTTCGAGCTGCTCGACCTCCGCGCTTGCGCCGATGCCGTGACCGGTGCCGGTGCGCTCGTGCTGCGCGAGAACCACTTCTTCACCCATGCACGGCTGTGCCGCATCGCCGGGCTGCTGGCCGGCCAGCTGCCGCGCCTGGTCGCCGACTGGAGGGCGCTGCATGGACGGCATTGACGCCGACGCCTTCGAGGCCGCGGACCGTGCCGGCGCGCTGCAGCGTTCGCTGTTGCCGGCGGCCGTCGCCGTGCGCTACGACGGCGCGACCGACCGCGTGCTCGTGATCCTGGACACCGGCGTCGAACTCGCGTTCGCGCCGTGGCTCGTGCAGGGGCTGGGCGGCGCGGAGGCCGGGGACCTCGTCGAGGCCGTGATCTCACCGTCCGGCCTCGGCGTGCACTTCCCCCGATTGAACGCGGACGTCTACCTGCCCGGGCTGCTCGAAGGCCTGATGGGCACGCGACGCTGGATGTCGGCGATGCGGCGCGGCGCGCCGCTGCGGACGCTACAACTGTGAAGTAGCGCAAAGGCCTCTGGACATGGTCGACACGAGGGCGGCATGCTTGCCGCATGGCTTTCCCGAACGCATGGCTCCCCCCTGTCCGCCGGGCGGCATCGACGGCCGCCCTGCGGCGTCGATCGCTGCTGCTGGGGGCGACGGCCTCGGCCGCGCTCGCCGCCTGCGGCGGCCTGCCTTCCGCGCCCGACATCCCGATGGACGCCTCGCAGCGCCTGCGTGCCGCCAACCGCATCGGTTGGGGCGCGACGCAGGCGCAGCTCGGCGAGATCGAACGCCTGGGCTGGGGGCCTTATGTCGAACGCCAGCTCCGGGCCGATCCGAAGGCGCCGATGCCGGCCGCGATCCAGGCCCGCATCGACGCGATGGGCATCAGCCGCGGCGACGTCGCGTCGCGCGTGTGGGCGGCCGAATCGTTCCGGCGCGCTGGCGACGACAGGGTGAAGACCGAAGAAGAACGCGTCGCCGCGCGCAAGGCCTACCAGGAGGCGCAGGGGCTCGCCGCGCGTGAGACCGGCGAGCGCCAGCTGCTGCGCGAGCTCTACGCCGAACAGCAGTTGCTCGAGCAGATGTCGTGGTTCTGGTTCAACCACTTCAACGTGCACCAGGGCAAGCGCGACATCCGACTGCTGCTGGCCGACTACCAGGACCGGGCCTTGCGTCCGAACGCGCTGGGGTCGTTCCGCGCGATGCTGGGCGCTGTCGCGCGCCACCCGGCGATGCTGCGCTACCTGGACAACGACCAGAATGCCGTGCGGGGGCTCAACGAGAACTATGCGCGCGAGTTGCTGGAGCTCCACACCATGGGCGTCGACGGCGGCTACACGCAGCGCGACGTGCAGGAACTGGCGCGGGTGCTGACGGGCTTCGGCGTGCGCGTCGATCCGGAGCCGGCCAAGCTCGCGCCGCGGTTCGAGCCGCTCTACCGGCGCGACGGCCTGTTCGAGTTCCATCCGGGGCGCCACGACTTCGGCGACAAGCAGCTGCTGGGCCGCACGATCAAGGGCCGGGGCGCCGAGGAACTCGACGAGGTGCTGGACCTGCTGGTCGCGCAGCCAGCGACGGCGAGATTCGTCTGCGGCAAGCTGGCGGTGTACTTCCTGGGCGAGCAGCCGCCGCGCGAGGTGGTGGACGCGATGACGGCGGCCTTCCTCCGGACCCGGGGCGACCTGCCGGCGACCTTGCGTCCGATGCTGTATGCGCCGCAGTTCGCCTCGGCGGACACGCTGCGGTTCAAGGATCCTCACGTCTACCTGCTGTCGAGCCTGCGCGCGGGCTTCGAGCGGCGTGAACTGCAGAACGCGCAGCCGCTGCAGAACTGGCTGCGACGCCTCGGGCAGGGGCTGTACGACAAGCAGACGCCGGACGGCTATCCGTTGACGGCGGACGCGTGGAACAGCCCCGGACAGATGACCTTGAGATTCGAGGTGGCGCGTCAGATCGGCGGCGGCGCGGGGGCGCTCTACCGTCCGGAGGGCACGAACACGCCGGTGCCGCTGCCGGACCTGCAGCCGCTGCGCGCCCGCGTCGAGCCGACGCTCACGCCGGCGACACGCACGGCCCTGTCGCAGACCACGACGCCGCAGCAATGGCTGACGCTGTGGCTCTCCAGTCCTGACTTCATGTATCGCTGACCGGAACCGCAGACCATGAGACGACGTCACCTCCTGCAAACGCTCGCCGCGGCCCCGCTGGCGATGTCTGGCGCCCGGCTGTTCGCGGCGGGCGCGGACAGGCCGCGTTTCCTGCTGGTGTTCCTGCGCGGCGGCTACGACGCCGCGAACCTGCTGGTCCCCACGAGCAGCAGCTTCTACTACGAGCAGCGCCCGCGCATCGCGATCGCGAGACCGTCGACCGCCGACGCGGCCTCGGCGCTCGCGCTGAACGCCGACTGGGGCCTGCACCCGGCCCTGCGCAACAGCGTGTTCCCGCTGGCGCAGGCGGGCCAGGCGCGATTCCTCCCGTTCGCCGGCACGGAGGACCTCTCGCGCAGCCACTTCGAGACGCAGGACAGCATCGAGCTGGGTCAGCCGGTCGGCGGGTCCCGCGACTACAACTCCGGATTCCTCAACCGCCTCGCGGCCGAGCTCGATGCACAGCAGGCGCTGTCGTTCACGGACCAGTTGCCGATCGCCTTCCGCGGCCCGGTGAGGATCGCCAACGCCGGGCTGCGCGAGGCCGCGCGGCCCGCCGTCGACGCGAAGAACCGGGCGCTGATCGCGAGCATGTACCAGGGGCAGCCCCTCGGAGCCGCCGTGGAGGAAGGGCTCGCGCTGCGCGAGGAACTCGCGCGGGACCTGTCGCCCGACCGGATGAAGACGATGACCGACGCCGCCGGCCGCAACGCGATGCCCGCCAAGGGTTTCGAACTGGAGGCGCGCCGCATCGCCACCTTGATGCGCGGCCGCTTCGGCCTGGGCTTCATCGACGTCGGCGGCTGGGACACGCACGTCAACCAGGGCGGCGCGACCGGCCAACTGGCCAACCGCTTCGAGGAAGTCGGCCGGGGCCTCGCGGCCATCGCGGACGAACTCGGCCCGGACGTCTGGCGGCAGACCACCGTGATGGTGATCAGCGAATTCGGCCGCACCTTCCGCGAGAACGGCAACCGCGGCACCGACCACGGGCATGGCAGCGTCTACTGGCTGCTGGGCGGCGGCCTCGCGTCGGGCGGCCCGGTGGCCGGCGACCAGATCGCGCTGACGGCGACCTCGCTGTTCCAGAACCGCGACTACCCCGTGCTCAACGACTACCGCGCCGTGCTCGGCGGGCTGTGGCAGCGCCAGTTCGGCCTGTCCGATGCGGCACTGGGGCGCGTCTTCCCGGGTGTCCGGCCCAAGGACCTTCGGCTGGTCTGATCCCGCTTCGGTCAAAGCCCCCAAGTCCTGCAAGCGCTTGCAGCCGCAGGCTTGCAGATGCGATCAATTCTCATCTAGTATCGACAGCAAACGAGAAGACTCCCGCGGGTTCCGACCCCGCGCGACCAATGCAAATTGCAGAGAGGTTGCGCCGCGATTCGATCGGCATCGTTTCGCGGCTCGACCTCTCTTTTCTTTTTGCCTGGCGTCGGGCGCCAGTCTTGCCAGAGCCCATTTCCCGTTCCGCCACAGCGAGCATTCCTGCCAGCCCGTGTCCGCCACCCCAGCCGGTTCACGCCACGATCGTCAGGAGTCGCCATGCCCCTGCTTCCCTCTCGCATGCCCGCGCCGGGCGCCACATCCGCCGGTGCTCCGCACGCGCACCCTCCTTCGGGGGAGTCCCGAGCCGCTCCGATGGCGGTCGACGGGGGATGCGCCGCGGCCGATCATCCCGGCGTCGAGTGCCTGCGCTGGATGGCGCTGAAGATCTCCTGCGGCCTGGCCCCGGACGAGCCCACGCTGCTGCGCCGGCATCAGCTGGCGCTGGAGCAGCTGGTGGCGGCCGGCGTGCTCGCCGCGATCCCCGCCCATGAACAGGCCCTCCGGCTGCTGTACGGCGCCGCTCACAACACGCTGCTACCCTGGCATTGGCGATGTGCCTGCCTGGATCAGCTCAACCGTCCGCTCGCGGCGCTGCACCGGCTGGCGGACGCCCAGGGCGACAGCGCCCTCGTCGCGCGCCTGCAGCGCTTCCAGTGGCGCCTGGGCCGCAGCCCCATCCAGGAATGACCAGGAACGAAGGATCCCTCATGAACAAGGCCACCCGCACCGAACGCGACTCCATGGGCGAGGTCGCCGTGCCCGTCGACGCGCTGTACGGCGCGCAGACGCAACGCGCGGTCGAGAACTTCGCCATCAGCCGCCAGCCCATGCCCGAGCGTTTCGTGCGCGCGCTGGTGCTGCAGAAGGCCGCCGCGGCGCGCGCGAACATCGCGCTCGAGCAGGTGCCCGCCGACATCGGCCAGGCGATCGACCGCGCGGCGACGCAGCTGCTGCAGGACCCGGCGCTGATGAACCACTTCCCGGTGGAGATCTTCCAGACGGGCTCGGGCACCAGCTCGAACATGAACGCCAACGAGGTCATCGCCACCGTCGCCACGCGGCTGATCGGCAGCGGCGCGGCCAATCCGGTCACGGTCAATCCGAACGACCACGTCAACGCGGGCCAGAGCAGCAACGACTCGATCCCGACGGTGCTGCACATCAGCGCCGCGCAGGCGTTGCAGGGCGAACTGCTGCCGGCGCTGGACCTGCTGGTGCAGACGCTGCAGGACAAGATCAGGAGCGACGGGCACCACGTGAAGACCGGCCGCACCCACCTGATGGACGCGATGCCGCTGCGCCTCGGACAGGAACTGGGCGGCTGGTGCGCGCAGATCGACGCGCGCCGCGCGCAGCTGCGCGCGCTGCTGCCGACGGTGTGCGAACTGGCCCAGGGTGGCACGGCGGTGGGCACCGGCATCAACGCGCATCCGGACTTCGCGCAGCGCTTCTGCGAGGAGCTGTCCACCCTCACCGGCCTGAGCTTCCGGCCGGCGCCGGACTTCTTCGCCGCGCTGTCGGCGCAGGACACGGCGGTGGCGTTGTCGGGCGCGCTCAAGGGCCTGGCGGTGTCGCTGATGAAGATCGCCAACGACCTGCGCTGGATGAACTCCGGCCCGCTGGCCGGCCTGGCGGAGATCGAGCTGCACGCCTTGCAGCCGGGTTCGTCGATCATGCCGGGCAAGGTGAATCCGGTGATCCCGGAAGCGGTGACGATGGTCTGCGCGCAGGTCATCGGACACGACACGGCGATCACGATCGCGGGGCAGTCGGGCAACTTCCAGCTCAACGTGATGCTCCCGCTGATCGCGACCAACCTGCTGGACAGCCTGGCGCTGCTGGCGGCAGCGTCCAAGGCGCTGGCCGAGCAGGCGATCCGCGACTTCAAGGTCAACACCGACGGACTGCAGCATGCGCTGGCGCGCAACCCGATCCTGGTCACCGCGCTGAACCGCGAGATCGGCTACCTGAAGGCGGCGGCGATCGCCAAGCGCGCCTATGCGGAGAAGCGGCCCATCGTCGACGTCGCCGAGGAGATGACCGACTTCGATCGCGCCACGCTCCAGCAGATGCTGGATCCCGCCAAGCTCACCGATGGCGGACTCTGACGCGCTCGCCCGCCACGACAGGACCGTCGCGCGCCGGCACCGGCTGCGCCAGGCCTTCGGCCTCGCGATCCTGCTGATCGGCGCCGTGCTGTTGCTGCAGCAGGGCTGGACATGGATCCGGCCGGGCGGCGGCGACGGCCACGGATCGGTCATCGCGCTGGCGCTCCAGGCGGGCCTGCTCGCCGCGGCGGCGACGGCCTTGGGCACCCTGCCGGCACTGGGCACCCGCAGCCTGTCGGCGCGCGGCCAGGATGCGCTGATGGGGTTCGGCGCCGGCGTGATGCTGGCCGCCTGTTCGTTCTCGCTGATCATTCCCGGCCTCGACGCCGCGCGGCAGCATGCGACGCCCACCGGCGCCGCGACGCAGGTGGCGCTGGCGGTGCTGCTCGGCGCGTGGGCGCTGATGGCGCTCGACCGCTGGCTGCCGCACGAGCACTTCATCAAGGGCCGAGAGGGCACCGATCCGACACGGCTGCGCCGCACCACCCTGTTCGTCATCGCGGTCACGCTGCACAACCTGCCCGAGGGCCTGGCGATCGGCGTGGCCTTCGCGGCGAACGATCCGGTCGCGGCGGCCAGCCTGAGCCTGGCGATCGCGATCCAGGACCTGCCCGAGGGCTTCGTCATCGCGGTGGCGCTGATGGCGGTGGGCTACTCGCGGCGCAAGGCGCTGCTGCTGGGCGCGGCGTCGGGGCTGGTCGAACCGGTCGGCGCGGTGCTGGGCGCCTGGGTCGTATCCGCGTGGCCCTTGCTGCTGCCCTGGGGCCTGGGCTTCGCGGCGGGGGCGATGCTGTTCGTCATCAGCCACGAGATCATTCCCGAGTCGCATCGCAAGGGCCACGAGCGCTGGGCGACGCAGGGGCTGATGCTCGGCTTCGCGCTCATGATGGTGCTGGACACGGCGCTGGGTTGAACGCCGGGCCACCGCGGGCCGGGGCGCCGGCTCCGGCTCCGGCTCCGGATCAGCCCCGCAAGGCGTTCGCCGCCCAGAACGCGTTCGCGTCTTCCAGCGTGCCGTTGAAGGTATCGCGGTCCACCGCGCCGAGGCCGGGGAAAGCGTGCGGCCCCGGGCCGAGCGTGCCGTCGGTGTACTGCAGCAGCGTCCAACGTTCCCAGATGTCGCTCAGCCAACCGAAGGCCCGCGAGTAGAAGCCCTGCCACAGCGGGCAGCGCCCGATGCCGCCCAGGGGCCGGCCGCTCGACAGGGCGCCCAGCATCCAGTAGCCGCCGTACAGGACGGGGTACACGCCGGTGCGCGCATGGAAGCGGTCCGTGAGTTCCACCAGGCCCTCCAGCGTCAACGTGCCCTGCGAGACGTCGGGGTTGGGCTCCCAGTCGAGGCACGGCAACACGCCCGCCGCGCCGACGCGCGCGAGCACGCCCAGGAAGTGATCCAGCTGCGCCTCGACCGGCTCGTTGGTGCAGAAGTGGTACGCGCCAAGCAGCAGTCCCAGCTCGCGTGCCTGCCTGGCGCGCTCGACCCAGGTCGGATCGACGAAGGAAACGCCCTGCGTCGCCTTGTGCAGCAGACCGACCAGTCCGGACCGGCGAGCCGTGGCGAGGTCCACGTCCTGGTTGTGGTGACTCAGGTCGACGAAGGCGTCGAGCCCGGGAATGTCGCATGGCGCCGCGCCCGAGGGCCGCGCGAGCGACGCGGGCGGCGCGTTCGCCGCCGGTGACGGCATCGCGTCGTCCATCATGCGCTCCCCGAATGCACCGCCAGGATCGGTGCCTCGCCCAGCACCAGCCTGGCTGGCGTATTGAGCGGCAACGGCCGGTTCACCGGTCCATGGCCGAACAGGTTCTCTGCTCGAAGCACAGGGATCCCGCGACTCGCCAGCATCGCGCCGAAGCGACGCTGGATGTAGTCGAACTGCGTCCGCTCCAGCGGTGGATTGGGTTGGCCGCCGACATGGATGAAGTCGCCGAACATGACCGCGCTGGCCTGCCGCACCAGGTCGGCGTAGCGGAAGCCGTCCAGCAGTCGCGAGACCTCGCCCGGTCCATTCGCGACGGACTCGATGAACAGCACGGCGCCGGCGGTGTCGCTGGTGAAGTCGACGCTGCCCTTCAAGGCGGACAGCAGCAGGCTGTTGCCCCCCACGACGCGGAGGCCCTCGAGCACGCCGGGACGGGCGGCGGCATCGTTCAGCGCGGTCAGCGGGTAGCTCAGCGTCTGATCGCCGCCGCGCAGGACCGCCAGCATCTCCTCGATGGGATCGTGGTTCCAGCCGCCGCCGATGTCGCCGTTGGCGCCGAGCTCGATGCCGTGCAGCGTGGGCCAGCCCCACACGTGGTTGAAGAAGACGTGGAGCGCGGTCACGTCGCTGTAGCCGATCACCGGCTTGACACGCGACGGCTTGCGCATGGTCTGGAGCAACGGCATCAGCTCGCTGCCCCAGCCGCCGCCCATGATGGCCCAGACCGCCTTGGACTCGGCGTGCAGCGCCTGCTCGATGAAGGCGACGCGGTGTTCGGCGGTGTTGGCGGCCTGCAGCGGTGCGGTCGGCGCGATGAGCCCGTCGGGGATGCGGACCCGCAAGTCCGTGCGGGCGAAGTAGGCCTGGATCGCGGCGCTGGTGGCGGCGGGATCGCTGGGGGGCGAGGAGGGTGCGATCACATCGATCAGATCGCCGGGTTGGAGCGGATCCCAGCGGGAAGACGGGATCAGGTGGGGCCGCGGCGGCGGCAAGGTCGGAACGGCGGACATCGAGCACTCGCAGGCAGGGGAGGGTCGCGCTGAGTGATCGAACTCACGAATCGCGCAGCGCGCGCCGATGCGCCACGCCGGCCACCCCGACGACTGTGGGACTTCGCCGCGCAACCTGTCACGCCGCCCGCCGACTTGCTGCCCCGCGCGGCGTGCGCGCGGCCCGGCTGCCCGTCACCATCGGGTCTCGCCCCGCCCGATGTCTCCCTGGAATTCGCAGGCCCCCCGATGTTCAAGCGTTCGTCCATCCTCCTCCGTGCCACGCTGCCGTGCGCGCTGGCCGTGTCGGCCCTGGCCGCCCAGGCCGCCGGTCTGACGGCGCTGGAACAGCGCTGGATCGCGGGCATGTCGCCGGTGCTGCAGCATGCGAAGACCTCGGGCATGCCGGTGGACGTCGTCGTGCAGCCGCAGGACGCGCCGGACGCCGCACCGCTGGCGCTGGGGTTCAAGGACGGGCGCTGCAAGCTCGTGCTGAGCCTGCGCGGCAACCCCGAGGGCGAGGCCACGATCGCACGTCTGCCCGCAGGGCTGGAGGACAGCGCGCTGGAGCTGATGGCGGCGCATGAACTCGGGCATTGCCGCCGTTACCTCGACGGCGCGTGGTTCCACCTGCCGGCCGGCTTCGCCGCCGCGCCGGTCCCGGAGGACCTGAGTCCGGACCTTCAGCGCGCCTACGTCTCGATGAAGTCCGCGCGCCGCGAGGAAGGCTACGGCGACCTCGTCGCCCTGGGCTGGACCGCGCAACGCCATCCTGGGCAGTACGCCGCGCTGCACGCCTGGCTGATGCAGGAACGCAGCCGCGACCTGCTGCCGGGCAGCCACCACGACACGCTCGCGTGGCTCAAGCTGGCCCGCGAGCCGAAGGCGCTGGGAAGCGCGTCGTCGATGTTCGAGGCGGCGTTGCCGGTGTGGCAGTCCGGGTTGACCATCGACGAGGAATGAGCGGCCTCAGCGCAGATTGAAGGTCTTCAGCGTCGCCAGGGCCTGCGTCCCCACGCCCTCGCCCTGCCCCAGCACCACCAGCACGCCTTCGCGGGTCATGCCGAGCCAGCCGGCGTTGGGCGTGCGCCAGGCCACCTGGCGCGTCGCCAGGTCCAGCGCCAGGGTCTGCTTGTCGGTCGAGACGAACAGGTGGCTGTCCGTCAGCACCATCTGGCGCTGCCAGTAGTTGTCGCTGGCCTCCATCGGCCACGACCACAGCAACGCCCCGTCGCCGAGCTGGCGGGCCTCGATCGAGCGGGTCTTCTGATTGGCCGCGTACACCACGCCGTGAGCCGTCACCGGATGGTCCATGAACTGTCCGGCGACGTCCCAGCGCTGCACGCCGTTGGCACGGTCGACCACGGTGAGGCGGTTGTCCACGGCCGAACCGGCCTCCCGGTCGCGATGGCTCAGCAGCACGGCGCTGACCCCGTCGTCCGGCAACACCGGCGCCTGATAGGTCGCCACCTGCGCGAGCGACTGGTCCTCGCGGGTCGGCACCTGCGCCTCGGCCAGGATGCCGCCATCGGTGAGCCGCAGCGCGCGGTACACGCCGCCCGCGTTGACGAAGGCCAGGCCGGCCACCGGATCTGCCGTGACGCCCCAGCCGCGGTAGTTGACGCCGGTCACCCGGTCCGACAGCACCGTCGTCCAGGACGTCGACAGGTCCGCGATGCTGATCGCGCTCAGGTTGTTGACCTGCGGATCGACCGGGATCAGCAGGCGGTCACCCGCCACGGTCCAACCCGGATCCACGTCGGTGATGCCCAGGCTCTCGTGCTGACCCAGCACGGCGCCCGAGGTGTCTGGCGTCACCATCACGCGACCGCGCTGCGCGCTCCAGAACAGCCGTCCGCCGGAGGCGATCACCTGCAACGGCGTCGACGGCAGCGTCGCGGACCAGACTTCCCGGCCGTCCTGCAGGTCCAGCACCATCGCATTCGTCGTGGCCGCGCTGTCGAGCCGCAAGCCGGGCACGGCGATGCGTCCGAGTCCCAGGGTCAGGCCTTCGCCCGACACGACGGCGCTCCGGTAGAACCAGCGCGACCAGCGCGCGCCGAACTTCGATGCGTCCAGCGTCACCGGCACATACCCCGTGCGCGAGGACGTGCCCCCGAAGCCCGTCCAGTCCGACTGGCCCGGGATCGCCGCCGGCAGTGTCGTCAGGTTGGGCGTGCCGCCCGTGCCGATCTCCAGCCGGAAGCGCACCTTGTCCGGCACATAGGTCGTGAAGGGGTCGATGGAGAAGATGTTGATCTCGATCGTGCCGGTGTAGACGCCCGGCGGCAGCTGGGTCACGAAACCGACGCTGAACTGCACGTCGCCGTTGGCCAGCACGTCGCGATAGACATGGTCGATGACACGGACGGTCGCGTTGTTGTCCGGCACCTCGCTCCAGTACGGCCGGACCATGTTCGTCCCGTCGTGCCGCTTCGATCCGTAGATCTTGACGTCCGCGCAGGAACCGCCCGGCTCGGCGGCCTTGCAGTCCGCGTTGTACTGGCTGAGCGAGTAGGGCACCTTGGTCTCGTCGATCAGGTCCCCAATGGCCTTCTCGACCGCGCCACCGCAGCCGGACAGCGTCAGCGCCGCCACCAGCGCCAGCAACGGCGCGCACAAGCTTCCCGTGGCGGGCAGGCGCCGCCGGATCGTCGACAACATGAGCTTCTCCCTGATCGCGCGCCGCCGGATCCCCGGTCCGGGGTCAGGTCTTGTCGCGCGCGACGCAATGTACGTGCGTCGACGTGCGACGGCAAGCCGACCGAAGAGGGGCGGGAAAACGCCGTGGCGGCATGGCGCCGATCCGGGCCCGCGTCCGCCCACTTCGCTTGTTCGAACAGCTGTTCCGGCGATGACGTGAGATTCGACCCTGTCTTGACGCGTTGCTAACGGCACGAAGGCTACGCTGCGCGCGCCCCGACATGTCCGCATGTCGGGCGGTCAGCCTCACCGCCCCATTCGTCCCGACCTTGCCGAGTCCGTCCATGACCCATGCCGCACGTCCCCTGCTCGCCGCCCTGACGGCCGCTGTCCTGTCTGCCGCGCTGCCCGCGGTCGCCGCCTCCCCTTGGGAGTACACCGGCCACAAGGGCGCCGCCCATTGGGGCGAGATCGACGCCGCCTTCGCCGAGTGCGCGAGCGGCCATCAGCAGAGCCCGATCAACATCGACAAGACGGTGAAGGCGGCCCTGCCCGCGCTGTCGTTCCATTACGGCCATGCCGCCCCGACGATCTGGAACAACGGCCACACCGTCCAGGTGAACGTGCCGGCGGGCAACACGCTGGAGGTGGGCGGACAGCGCTACGAGCTGCTGCAGTTCCACTTCCACACGCCCAGCGAAGAACACATCAAGGGCAAGCCGGAACCGATGGTGGCGCACTTCGTCCACAAGAACGAGGCGGGCGAACTGGGCGTGGTGGCGGTGCTGATCCGCGCGGGACGCTCGAACGCGGCGCTCGCACCCGTGTTCGAGCACCTGCCGCGCGTCGGCGAGAAGGTCACCGTCGACGAACTGTCGCTGGACCTGGGCGCCGTGCTGCCGAAGTCGCTGGGCTACTACGACTTCGCCGGCTCGCTGACCACGCCGCCCTGCTCGGAGGGCGTGCACTGGATGGTGCTGAAGGAGCCGGTGACGCTCTCGGCCAGGCAGATCGCCTCGTTCCGCAAGCTGGTGGGCAAGAACGCGCGCCCGGTGCAGCCGCTGAACGCGCGCGTGGTCCAGGAAAGCGAGTGAGCCCTCAGACCAGCGCGCGGCCGATCAGGATCTTCTGCACCTCGGACGTGCCTTCGTAGATCTGCGTCACGCGCACGTCGCGGTAGATCCGCTCGACCGGGAAGTCGCTGACGTAGCCATAGCCGCCGTGGATCTGGATCGCGGCCGAGCAGACGCGCTCGGCCATCTCGCTGGCGAAGAGCTTGGCCATCGCCGCCTCCTTCAGGCACGGCTGGCCGGCGTCCTTCAGCGACGCCGCGTGCCAGATCAGCTGGCGGGCGGCCTCGATCTGCGTGGCCATGTCGGCGAGCTTGTGCTGCATCGCCTGGTGCTCGAAGATCGGCACGCCGAAGGCGACGCGCTCCTTGCTGTAGCGCAGCGCCGCCTCGAAGGCCGCGCGCGCCATGCCCACCGACTGGGACGCGATGCCGATGCGGCCGCCTTCCAGCCCGGACAGCGCGATCTTCAGCCCCTGGCCTTCCTCGCCGATGCGGTTGGCGACGGGCACGCGGCAGTTCTCGAACAGGATCTGCGCCGTGTCGCTGGCGTGCTGGCCCATCTTGTCCTCGATGCGGGCCACGACGTAGCCGGGCGTGTTCGTCGGCACCAGGAAGGCGGAGATGCCCTTCTTGCCCGCGGCCTTGTCGGTCACCGCCATCACGATGGCCACGTCGCCGTTCTTGCCGCTGGTGATGAACTGCTTGACGCCGTTGAGGACGTAGTCGTCCCCGTCGAGCACCGCCGTCGTCTTCAGTCCGCCGGCCTCGGAGCCCACATGCGGCTCGGTCAGGCAGAACGCGCCCAGCATGTCGCCGCGCGCCAGCGGCTTGAGGAAGCGCTGCTTCTGGTCCTCGTTGCCGAAGGCCATCAGGATGCTGCACACGGGGCAGTTGTTGACGCTCACCACCGTGGAGGTCGCGCCGTCGCCGGCGCCGATCTCCTCCAGGATGATCGCCAGCGCCAGGTAGTCCAGGCCCGCGCCGTCGTACTCGGCCGGCACGGCCACGCCGTAGCAGCCCAGCGCGGCCAGGCCCTTGAGCTCCTCGGCGGGGAACTGGTGGGACTTGTCCCACGCGGCCGCCTTCGGCGCGATCTGGTCTTGCACGTAGGCGCGGACGGCGTCCTGCACGGCGCGGTGGTCTTCGGAAAGCAGCATGGTCGGCTCTTGCTCAACTCTTGGACGGAGAGGGATCCGGGTGGGATCCCGTGACGGTGGCGGCGCTCGTGGCGCCGTGGGGAATGCGGTAGCGGAGCGTGTCCTGGCTGGACACGGGCTCCCAGACGCGTGCGACGACGTGGTCGCCGTCGATCGCGAGGCGCTCGCGCAGGCGGGCGTCCATCGGTTGCTGGGTGAGCCAGGCCGCGCGTTTCGATGGTTCGACGTCGCCTGCCGCCAGCGCGAGACGGGCGGCTTCGTTGAGGAGCAGCAGCGAGGCCTGCTTGCGGACGTAGAGGGTGAAGCCGGGCGATCCCACGGCGACCAGCATGTGGCCGATCGAGTTGCGCCAGACCGGCAGGCCCCAGGGCCGCGCCGCCATCAGGTCCGGGTCCCAGGCCAGCAGGGCGAGGATGCCGCCGTCAGCGAGCGTCCGCGCGCGCAGCCATTGCTCGTCCAGCAGATGCTGCGTCGCATGGGGCATCGCCCAGATCTGGGGCACACAGTGGAGCGGGTCGTCCGGCGCGATCCGCGCGGGATCGGCGCCCAGGTCCGAGCAAGCCATCTCGCGCACGGCCTCGCGACCGAAGTTCGCTTCGGTCTGGATCCAGCGCAGTCCGTCTTCCTCGCGGGTCCAGACGGCGACGCAGTCCTGCGTCTGCGCGTCGCATTGCCAGGCTCGGGCGGACTTGTCACCGCTCGACGAAGGCCAACTGCGAGGCAAGGGCGGAATCTCGTCGAAACGGCCGGCCTCGATCCGCGCCCAGGCGGGCAGGCCTTCCGTGTGGGGATCCTCGCCAGCCGCCTCCAGGCCCAGCAGGCCGAACATTGCGTTGTCCTTCGCCGGCAGCGTGGAGGCCGGCACGCGCAGCGCCTCGGGCACAGGGCGCGCCGCGTCGTCGACCAGCCGGTTGTTGAAGGCGGCCCAGGCGGCCGCGAGCGTGACCACGCCGAGCAGCAGGCCGCCCAGGATCTTCAGCGTCACGCGGGCCCAGCGCTTCATCGTTCTCTCCCTGAATCTTGATCTGTGGTCAGTGAGTATCGGACGACCGCAGCCCTCACCCCTGCCCTCTCCCGCAAGCGGGAGAGGGAGAAAGAAGGGGGTCGCTCCCGCGCGCCACAGAATGCGCAGCAGTCTCCAGGTCAGCTCGGTGCACTCTCGCTCCCTCTCCCGCTTGCGGGAGAGGGTGGGGGTGAGGGCCAGCGCCCGCGGCAGTCAACCAGAGCCGCCTTGCTCGCACTCGACACGGCGGCTCCCCCCGCAACGCGTTACCAGGGCAGCGGGCTGCCGTCGTAGTTGAAGAACCCGCCGTTGTCGCCGGCTTTCAGGCCGTCGAGCACGCCGCGCAGGCTGGAGGCGCTGGTCGCCACGTCGATGTCGGCTTCCTGCCCGCCCATGTCGGTCTTGACCCAGCCGGGGTGGAGGCTGACGCAGATCGCGCGGCCGTCCAGCGTCATCGCGACGTCCTTCATCACCGAGTTCACGGCTGCCTTCGAGGCCCGGTAGACCCAGCCCGCCGAGTTGGCGCGCAGCGTCATCGATCCCATCCGTGAGGACAGGATGCCGATGCGCGCGTCCGGCGCGAGGGCGTCCAGCAGCTGCGGCAGCACGCGCATCGGGCCCAGCACGTTGGTGTGCATGACGGCGTCGAAGTCGGCCGCGCTCGGCGGCTGCAGGCCGATGGTCTTGGGCCCGTAGACCCCCGCCACGTACATCACCCGGTTGAACTGGTAACCGTCGAGCTGCCAGGCGAGGCCGGCGATGCTGACCACGTCGGACACCTCGAGCTTGATCGCCGTCGCGCCGAGCGCCTTGAGCTTCTCGAGGCTGGCGTCGTCACGCGCCGTCGCGACGACGGTGTCGCCCTTGTCGCGATGCTGCTTCACGAGCTCGAGGCCGATGCCTCGCGACGCGCCGATGATGAGAACTTGCGTCATCCGTTACTGCCTCAGATCAGTTCGACGCCGACGGCGGTCGCTTCGCCGCCGCCGATGCACAGCGCCGCGACGCCGCGCTTGAGGTTGCGGTGCTTCAGCGCGCCCAGCAGCGTCACCAGGATGCGAGCGCCCGAGGCGCCGATCGGGTGACCCAGCGCCACGGCGCCGCCGTTGACGTTGACGATCTCGTGCGGCAGCTTGAACTCGGCCATCGCGGCCATGGTCACCGCGGCGAAGGCCTCGTTGACTTCCCACAGGTCCACGCTCTTCGCATCCCACTGGTTCTTGGCCAGCAGCTTCTGGATCGCGCCGACCGGCGCAGTCGTGAACCACTCCGGCGCGTTGGCGTGCACCGCGGTGCCGACGATGCGCGCCACCGGCTTCACGCCCAGCTTGTTCGCGGTGGACTCGCGCATCAGCACCATCGCCGCGGCGCCGTCGGAGATCGACGACGAGGTCGCGGCCGTGATCGAGCCGTCCTTCTTGAACGCCGGCTTCAGCGTCGGGATCTTGTCGAGCTTGGCCTTGAAGGGCTGCTCGTCACGCGAGACGACGGTGTCGCCGCCCTTGCCGGCGAGGGTCACCGGCGCGATCTCCCAGGCGAAGGAGCCGTCCTCGTTCGCCCGCTTGGAGCGCTCGGTCGACGCGATCGCGAACTGGTCCTGCGCTTCACGCGTGAAGGCGTACTTGTCGACGCACTGCTCGGCGAACACGCCCATGGCCTTGCCGCGCTCGTAGGCGTCTTCCAGGCCGTCCAGCGCCATGTGGTCGTACATCTGCGCGGCGCCGTACTTCACGCCCTTGCGCGCGAACATCAGGTGCGGCGCGTTGGTCATGGACTCCATGCCGCCGGCGATCAGGATGTCGGCGCTCTCGGCCTTCAGCGTGTCGTGCGCGAACATGACCGCGCGCATGCCGGCGCCGCACATCTTGGACAGCGTGACCGCGCCCACCGACTGCGGCAGGCCGGCCTTGAGCACCGCCTGGCGCGCCGGGGCCTGGCCCTGGCCGGCCATCAGGCAGTTGCCGAGGAAGGTCTCCTCGATCGAATCGGCCGGCACGCCGGCGCGCTCGACGGCCGCCCTGATGGCGACGGCGCCCAGCTCCCACGCGGCCAGGCCGGCGAAGTCGCCCAGCAGGCCGCCGATCGGCGTGCGGGCGGCGGAAACGATGACGATGGAATCGGACATGGGGGTCTCCTTCAAAGAAGTCGGTGTGTTCGTCAATGGATGGGAAGCTCGCGGTCCTGCGGTTCGGGCACCTTCAGGGCCGGCGCGAGGTCGCGGACATGGAATCGCTTGTGCGGGTCGTAGGGGAACACGTCCTCGACATGGCCCGCGAGGATCCGTTCCTTGTGGGTCTGCCAGAAGGCCGGATCGAGCAGGTCGGCGTGATGCGCCATGAAGACGTCGCGCACGCCCGGATGGCCCAGCAGGAAGGGGCCGAAGGTCTCGGGGAACACGTCCAGCTTGTTGACGTGGTACCAGATCTCGCCGGACAGCTCTTCCTCCTCGTTGCGCGGCGTGGGCACCTTGCGGAAGTTGCAGTCGGTCAGGTACTCGATCTCGTCGTAGTCGTAGAACACGACCTTGCCGTGGCGCGTCACGCCGAAGTTCTTCCAGAGCATGTCGCCGGGGAAGATGTTGGCCGCCACCAGGTCCTTGATCGCGTTGCCGTACTCGACCACCGCGTGCGCGAGCTGCGCCGGCGACGCCTCCTGCAGGTAGATGTTGAGCGGCACCATGCGGCGCTCGATGTAGAGGTGCTTGATGACCAGGTCCTCGCCGGTCTCCTCCAGCAGCGAGGGACAGAAATGCTTCAGCTCGGCCACCAGCTCGTCCTCGAAGCGGTGGCGCGGGAACGCGACCCGCGTGTACTCCAGCGTGTCGGCCATGCGCCCGACGCGGTCGTGCTGCTTCACCAGCAGGTACTTGGACTGGATCTGCTCGCGCGTCGTGTCCTTCTGCGGCGGATAGAAGTCCTTGATGACCTTGAAGACGAAGGGATACGACGGCAGGTCGAAGACCAGCATCACCATGCCCTTGATGCCGGGCGCGATGCGG
>JBCNPQ010000036.1:0-31611 GCA_039593255.1 Roseateles sp. | reverse complement strand
CCGCCGACGAGACGGGCAAGGCCCGCTGCAGCGTCGAGACCATGGAGATCCCGGTCAAGCTCGTCGAGCACCGGCCGGTCGCGACCATCCAGCTCAACGGGGTGGAGGTCCCGATGCTGGTGGACAGCGGCGCCTTCTACAGCATGATGAGCGCGGCCACGGCGGCGCAGTTGAACCTGAAGCTGCGCAAGCCGCCGCCCGGGTTCACCATCCAGGGGCACACGGGCGCGGTGGAGGCGCTGCGGGTCGCCACGGTCGACGAGGTCGGACTGCAGTTGGCGACGCTGAAGAAGGTGGACTTCTTCGTTGGCGGCAACGAGCTCAATGCGGGCATCCTGGGCATCCTGGGCCGCAACTTCCTGTCCGCCGCGGACACCGAATACGACCTGGCGCACGGCGTGCTGCGGCTGGTCTTCCCCAAGGGCGATTGCGAGAAGGCGAACCTGGCCTACTGGGCCGGCGACGCGCCGGTGATCGAGGCGCCCATCGAGACCAGCGGCCGGCGCAACGACACGGCGGTGCGGGTGCTCACGAAGATCAACGGGGAACGCGTCATCGCCCTGATGGACACCGGGGCGCCGGGGACCTCGCTGTCGCTGAAGGCGGCGAGGCGCGCTGGCATCAGGGAAGAGGACATGAAGCCCTACGGCCGCACGAGCGGCGCCGGGTCGGGCTACGCCCAGCAGTGGATCGCCGACATCGGCCGCTTCGAGCTGGGCGGCGAGAAGATCGTCAACAACCGCCTGCCGATCTCGGACGTGGACAGCTACGACCATGGGATGTTGCTGGGGCTGGACTATTTCCTGTCGCACCGGGTCTATGTGTCGCGGCTGCAGGGCAAGGTCTACGCGACCTGGAACGGCGGGCCGATCTTCGCGCAGGGCCGGGCGTCGGCGACCCACTACGACCAGCGTTACGCCGCGAAGGCGGAGGAGATCGCGGCTGACGATGCCGACGGCCTGCTGCGGCGCGGCGCGGCGGCGCTGACGGCGGGCAATCCGCAGCGGGCCCTGGAGGACCTGGATCGCGCCTGTGCATTGAAGCCCGAGGTGGCGGCCTGCTTCGAGGCGCGTTCGCGGGTGCATCAGGCGATGAAGCAGCCCAGGCTGGCGCTGGCGGACCTGGACACGGCGCTGACCCTGGATCCGTCGCTGGCGCAGGCGCGGCTGCGCCGCGTGCCGCTGCGCGTGATGAGCGGCGACCACGACGGGGCGAAGGCGGATCTGGCGGCGCTGGACGCGGCGCTGCCGCCGAGTTCGAACCTGCGCGCGACGATGGGCGAGTACCACGCCCGCTTCGATCAGGTGCCCGAGGCGATGAAGCAGTACGAGCTCTGGATCAAGAGCCATCCCAACGACCTGCAACTGGCCCGGATCTACAACGAACGCTGCTGGCTGCGGGCGCGGATGAACGTCGACGCGGCGCTGGGCCTGGCGGACTGCAAGGAAGCGGTGGACCTGGACGGCGACTCGCCGGCCTATTGGGACAGCCTGGGCTGGACCTACCTGCGCCTGGGTGACGGGGCGCGGGCGAAGAAGGCCTTCGACAAGGCCATCGGGCTGAGAAGCTGGGCCTGGCCGCTCTATGGCCGGGGGCTGGCGCAGCTCCGGCTCAACGAGGCGGAGAAGGGCCGTCAGGACCTCGAGGCCGCGCGCAAGCTCACCACGGGGATCGACGAGGACGTGAAGAAGGCGGGCTTCGAGGCGCTGATGAGCGCGCAGACGAGTACGCAGACGGGCGCGGGGAACGCGGCCGTGTCGACGGCGAAGCCGGAGTGACGGACGGGCGCGGGGTTCCCGCCCCGGCGCGGTTCATCGTTCGAAGGTTTCCAGGAATCGTCGGGCCTCCGTCTCGACGATCTCCCGCATGCCTGCCACCTTGTCTACGAGGGGCGCGAGGTCGGTCAGTGTGGTGAGCACGACCTTGGCGAGTTCGATGATCCGCGCGTCGATCTGGACCCGGGTCAGGTCGCAGGCGCGGCCGAACTCGAGCAAGCCGAGCCGGGAGGCGAAGAAGCTCTTGTTCCCGTCGAGGTTGAGCGCCAGGCTGTCCTCGCGGATGTAGACCCGCGTGCAGACGATGTCGTACGCGGGCGCCATGCCCACCTCGCCTGAAATGCGGTCGTAGAGAACGCCGAAGTTCTTCAGATGGGCGTCCCCGTTGCCGAGGAGGCAGGAGAGCACGACCATGTCGAACAACTGCAGGATGGCCGCTCTGGCCAGCCGGGGAGCGCAGTACAGGTCCAGCAGGCGACGGATCTGTTCGTAGGAGCCCTTGTATTTCTCATCGGGCGCCCTGCCACTCAGGGACAGCATGTCTTCGAACCCCAGGATGCGCCCGTCGGCGGGGCGATCGAAGCGGCGCATGATGAAGAGTCCGCCGTCGTTCGACAGGAAGAACTCAGGGACCGGCACGCCGGCGCGCTGGACGGCGGTCATGCAGATGAATTCATTGATGGACAGGGCGGGGAACTCGCCAAGTCCGGACTTGACGATGAGGTCCGAGGTCGACAGGGCCGCCTTGAACTCTGGATCCATCGGACCGCGTTCCGGCACCAGCACCTTGGGCTGAACCCCGCTGATGCCGCTGCGCAGGACGTAGTCATCGACCAGTCGGGCGAACAGCTCGCGCGTGCCGCGGGCGGCCAGCAGGTCGGCGAGGCGCTCGCCCTCGCCGGGTCGCCGATCGGGTGCCTGCGTCTGTCCGTCCAGCGCATAACGAAGCCTGCCGATCGGTGCCTGCGAGCCGATCACGCTCAGCAGCAGCAGGGGATCGAGGCCGCTGGTCTTGGCGAGCCGGTTGCGCAATTGTTCCAGCACGAAGCCTTCCGGCAGGTTCATGTGGAAGACCGGATGCAGGGTGGGTTGCTCGTAGGGCCGGGCCCGCAGCGGCATGGTCAGCGCGGGCGCGTGATCGGGCGTAACGTCGGCGGCGAACGTGAACAGGTAGTCCCCGTCCCGGCGGATGTGACCGCTGAGCCCTTCGGGCGTGAAGACGGCGAGCTGGCTGGCGCTGGTGGAGCGGTCGATCACTCGTCATCCCCCAGGAGCTGGCGGATCTCGTCGAGCGTGGGGCGCTGCTGAGGCACGACGCGCATCTCCCCGCCCATCGCCGCGGCGACGCGCGCGTAGGCGGACACGGCAACGCCCGGCTTGCCGGCCTCGATCTGCACGACCTTCAGGCGTGGCACGCCGGCCATCACCGCCAAGTCGGCCTGGCTGTACCCGCGCTCCACGCGCATCGCCTTCAGCGACTGGGCGAGGTGGGTCAAACCCGTCACATAGTCCGCCATGTATGTATCGAATTCGATGCTTCAAGTCTTGAAAGTATGCTATTTGATACATGAAAAGTCAAATGAAGCGGACAAGAACGCGGCTTCACGCCGCGCTCGGGCTGCTCTCAGTCCGCAGTCCGCCGTTGCTTCGGCGTCTCCCACCGCTCTACCCGGGCCGCATAACACCCCCGCTTGGCGAAGTGCACCTGGAGGAAGTCGACCTCAGGGACGGCGAACAGGCGTTCGATGAGCGCCTCGACCTGATCGCCGTCGCTGAGGTCGGCGTCGACCATCATTCCGGCCGCGTCGAAGGCCCGGACCGACAGCATCCGGCCTCGCAGCGCCTTGGGCACCTCGTTGACCCGGTCGAAGCGTTCGCCGTGGGCTTCGCGGACGTAGATGGCATGCGTGCCGCGGTAGGGCGTGTCGACGTCCAGGTACACGTCGTTCAGGAGCAGCACCGTCTCGCCCGGCGCGGCGTCGTCCAGCGTGATGCGGTCCGGCGCCGAACGGGGCCGGTCGATGCGCACGCGCAGCACGCCCCGCGCCCTTAGCATGGCGTCGGTCATCGTGAACAGCGGGCGGAACGGGGCGGGGTCCAGCCCCAGGATGCGGAAGTCCATGTGGGTGCGGCGCGTGGGCCGTCGGAGTCGTCGAAGGGCCTCACGATAGGGAACCGGGCGCGCGCGGTCGCGCCATTTCCGGACATGGAATTGCCGGCCGCCCCGTCGACCTGGCGGGACGATCGTCAGTCCGGCCGCACGATCGTCAGCCACGGCCAGCGGCGCTGGTACGACGCGGCCTTGCCCTCGAACAGCTTGCGGTGCGGCACCAGCGGGTTCATCGCGAGCACGCCGCGATACAGGTCCTCCAGGCCATTGGGCGCGTAGATCTCCCCGGGGCGCACGCCGACGCAGGTCGACGGCACCAGGAAGCGCTCGATGCCGTCGCGCGAGCCGCGCAGCGGTTCGTAGGGCTCGCCGAAGTCCTCCTCGTACCAGAGATGGACGCGCGCCTGGTTGGCGGCCTCGACGGTGATGCCGAGGTCGCCGAGCACGGCGTCGGCGCGGGCCTGGACGCGGCGTTCGGCCTCGGCGCTCAGGTCGTCGGGGTCGTAGTAGAAGAGGTCGTAGTCCTTGATGTCGGCCGTCGGCGGCCGGCCGTCGCGCAGGTTCCAGACCGTCTGGAACAGGCAGCCGGCGACCAGCCAGCCGTCGGGCAGCGCGAGCGCCTCCCAGCGGTCCAGGATCGCGCGGTTGTTCGGGTTCGAGAGGAGGTCCGCGATGAAGCGGTCCTGGAGATCCTGCGGGACGTGATCGATGGACATCGGATCATTCTGGCCGCGCCGGGAGGGACGACACGGTCGGTGGAATCCCTCTCTATCCGAAGATCGCGCTGGGGTCCGCTGACTGCGGGCGGCCGCTGGCCCTCACCCCGACCCTCTCCCGCAAGCGGGAGAGGGGGCAAGACATGGCACTTCCGCAGGCGGGAGAGGGAGCAAGACATGGCACTTCCGCCAGCGGGAGAGGGGGCAAGACATGGCACTTCCGCCAGCGGGAGAGGGAGCAAGACATGGCACTTCCGCCAGCGGGAGAGGGGGCAAGACATGGCACTTCCGCCAGCGGGGAGTGGGGGCAAGACATGGCACTTCCGCCAGCGGGAGTGGGGGCAAGAGGAGTGAGCGCTGCGAGGGGAACCGGTCGGACTCCCTCTCCCGCTTGCGGGAGAGGGCAGGGGTGAGGGCCAGCGGCGGCGGAAGTGCTGAAGCCCCCTGCGCCTCAACGACCTGCCGCGCGGATCGTGTCCGCTTCCGGCAGGCGCACCATCTCCGGCACGCTGACCACGACCAGCGCCTGTTCCGGCGCCAGCGAGGCCAACTCGATCGACTCCCCCGCGTTCTCGCGCCGCGCGCCCGGTTCGCGGGTCAATGCCGCGCGGCAGGCGGTCTCGTTCGCGCAGACGATCACGCGCAGCCAGCGGTCCTGATGCCGGATGCGCACCTCCGCCTGGTCCCAGTGCACCGGCAGGCAGGCCCGCACGCGCAGCCGGCCCTGCTCGATCACCACGCCGCAGATCGACTCCAGCGACGCCCGCAGCAGCCAGCCCGCGGAGCCGCTGTACCAGCTCCACCCGCCGCGCCCGACCCAGGGCGCATGCGAGTAGATGTCACCCGCCATCACGTAGGGCTCGATCGCGTAGATCGGCCCCAGCCGCGGATCGGCCCAGCGGTGCGCCGGGCTCAGTCCGGTGTAGACCTGCCACATCGTGTCGCGCTGCCCCAGCTTCGCCAGCGCCATCAGCGCCCACACCGCCGCGTGGTTGTACTGCCCGCCGTTCTCGCGCACCCCCGGCGCATAGGACTGGATGTAGCCCGCGCTCGGCTGCGCCGTCGCCAGCGGCGGATGCAGCAGCCGCGCCAGCTTCGCCACCGGATCGAGCAGTTGCCCGCAGGCACTCGCCATCGCCTGCCGCGCATGCGCGGGATCGGCCGCCCCGGTCAGCACCGCCCAGCTCTGCGCGATCAGGTCGATGCGGCACTCCGAGTTCTGCGCCGATCCCAGCGGCGAGCCGTCGTCGAAGAAACCGCGCCGGTACCACCGGCCGTCCCAGCCCGCGCCGTCCAAGGCCGCGACCCAGCCGTCGCGCGCGGTCTTCCAGCGCTGCACGCGTTCGTGCTCGCCGCGCGCCGTCGCCACCGGCGCGAAGTCCTCGATCACCTGCGCCAGGAACCAGGCCATCCAGACCGATTCGCCCCGGCCCTCGTGGCCGACGCGGTTCATGCCGTCGTTCCAGTCGCCGGTGCCGAACAGCGGCAGTCCGTGGGCCCCACTGTCCAGGCTGCGGTCGATCGCGCGCGCCGCATGCTCGTAGACCGTGGCCATCGGGCCGTCGGTGCGCGGGCTTTCGTAGAGGTCCTCCGCGCCCTCCGGCACCTGCTGGCCGTTGAGGAAGGGCACCTCGATCTCCAGCAGGTCCAGGTCGCCGGTCCGCACCAGGTAGTGCGCCAGCGCATACGGCAGCCACAGGCGGTCGTCCGAGAAATGCGTCCGCACGCCCGCGCCGCCCGGCTCGTGCCACCAGTGCTGCACGTCGCCTTCCGGGAACTGCCGCGCGGCGCTGCGCCGGATCTGGTCGGCCAGCAGCTGCGGCGCGACATCGGTCAGGGCCATCGCGTCCTGCAATTGATCGCGATAGCCGAAGGCGCCACCCGCCTGGTAGAACCCGGCCCGCGCCCACATGCGGCAGACCAGCGTCTGGTAGGGCAGCCAGTGGTTGGTCAGCGCGTCGAAGCGCGGGTCCGGCGTCGCCACCTGCAAGCCGCCCAACAGTTCCGGCCATTGCCGGCGCTGCCGGTCCAGGCGCGCTGCCGGATCGACCGCCCACGCCGATTCCATCAGCGCATGCGTCGCGTCGGGCGACGGACCATGGCCCAGCAGCACGCTCAATTCCGCCGGCTGCCCGCCGTCCAGCTCGATGCGCGCGGCCAGCCCGGCGCAGGCGTCCAGTCCGTCGCCGCAACGGCGCCCCAGGACCTTGGGCAGGACCATCCGACCGGCGCTGTCGAAGAACTCGCGGCGGTCGCAGGTCCAGTCCTCGGGATCCAGCCGCACGCGCGTGGCGCCGGCGCCGGCATCGCCGCGCGCTGCGTCGCCGCCGTCCGTCGGCTGCCGTGGCCGGATGCACAGCGCCGCCGTCGCCAGGCCGAATCCGCCGAGGTGATCCAGCTGCGTGGCCTGCAGCGCGAGCACGCGTTCGGGCTGCGGCAGGCCGGCGCCCAGTTCGCCCACGGTGAGCCAGTCGCTGTGCGTGGTGACCGAGAGCCGTTCACTGCGCGCGCTGCCCAACTGCCATTCGGCCAGGGCGACCAGCCGCAGCCGCCGGCGAGCGCGGCCGTCGGTGGCCAGGCGCAGCTGCACCTGCTTGATGGCGGCGTCGCGGTCGACGCACCAGCACAGCTCCACCAGCAGGTCGCCGAGCCGCTGCCGGCTGCGCGAATAACCGATGCCGTGCTCGATCGACAGCGGCGCCTCGCGCCGCAGTTGCCGGCCCAGCGGCCAGACGCGGTCGTTGTCCAGGTCGTGCAGCAGCAGCCATTCGCCGGGCGGGTCCAGCAGCGGATCATTGGACCAGGGCGTGACCTGGTGCATGCGGCTGTTGCCGGCCCAGGTGTAGCCCGCGCCGATCTCGGTGACCTGGCAGCCGAAGTCGCGATTGGCCAGCACGTTGACCCAGGGCCGGGACGGATGCCGGTCGGGAGAGACGTCGAAGGCGAAGCCGCCGTGGTCGGGATCGAAGCGGCCTTCCGGCGGACGCGGTGAGGTCTCCGGCCGCGGACGCTCCGCCAGCGCGTGCGCCACCGGCAGCCGCGCCGACGCGTGGGCCGATGCGGCCGTCGATGGCGTCGACGAAGCGGGCGTGGACGCTCCGGCCGGCGCGTTGTCCTCGACCCAGCGCTCCAGCTGCTGCGACAGGGGCCGGCCGTCGGCCTGCAGGCGCAGCCGCGTCAGCGTCTGCAGCGTGAAGCGTTCGTCGGGTTGCAGGTCGCTGTCGCGCAGCACGTGCAGCGCCGAGCACAGATGTCCGGGCCGGCCCTGCGCCTGGCCTTGCAGCCGCGACTGCAGGGCCTGCAGCGCCTGCTGCACCGGCGCGTTGTAGGAGGAGGGCTCCTCGTTGAGCACGACCAGGTCGACGCCGATCGCATGGGTGGTCCACATGCGCAGCGCCTTCTTCAGCGCGCGGATCAGGTCGATGCCTTCCTCGCCGATGACCGTCACCATCAGGATGGGCCGATCGCCCGAGATGCCGAAGCGCCAGAGCGCGCGGCGGTCGACGCGGCCGCGCGGTTCGCGTCCGTGGGCGGCTTCGCGGACCGCCTGGCCGGTGACCAGCGTGTTGAGCTGCAGCAGCGCGCCCCAGGTGACCGTGTCGAACTGCAGCTCCCGCAACCGGATGCCGCCCATCGTGTGCGACATCGCCGCCGAGCGCTCCACATGGGTCGGCTGCCGGTACTTGTCGACCAGCGCCCGCAACAGGTCGCCGTCGCGCGCGGCGGCGGTGCAGAAGGTCAGGCGCACGCTGGCGCCTGGCGCCAGGTCCAGCCCGACGCGGATGCCGGCCACCGGATCCAGGCCGGTGTCGAGCAGCCGGCCGGGTTCGCCGGCGGCGGTGACGTCGGCCTCGTCGTCGACATAGTCGGGCCGCGCGTCGCCGACCGGCCGCGTCGAGCTGCCGTAACGCCCCAGCCAGCGCGCGCGGTCGGCGATGGGCGAGACCTCGCGCACCGCGTGGCCGTCCGGCTGGCAGTCGCGCGGATCGCCGTCGCGGCGCGGCGTCCTGGCGCAGGCCGCGCCGCCGTCGACGCCGGCCAGGAAGAACACCGCGCGCATCGCGGCCTCGTCGAACAGGCGCGGCCGGCGCCGCAGGTGCAGCGCCTGTTCCGCCTCGTCCCAGCGGGCCTGGATGAACAGGTTGGAGAAGGCCGGATGCGCCTCGTCGCCGCGCTGCGGCGCCAGCGTCGCCTCGAAGGCGGCCACCAGGTCCAGCGACAGCGGCCGGGCGCCGCGGTTGGTGAGCTCGACCTGGCGCAGCTCGCAGTCGTCCTCCGGGCTCACCCACACCGTCGTGCAGCTGTGCAGGTCCGGCCAGGTGGCCTCGAACAGCACGCGCTCGGCCTGCAGGCGCGCCTCATACCTGGCGCGCGGATCCGGGGCCGGCCGGGCGGTGGCACTGAACCAGTCCTCCTCGCCAGCGCGGCGCAGCATCGTGAACGTGCCGTGCTGGTCGCGCAGCAGGTCGTCGCGCCAGCGCGTGACGGCGACGCCCTCCCAGTTGCTGTAGCCGCCGCCGTGGCTGCGCAGCAGCACCGAATAGCGGCCGTTGGTCAGCAGGTGCGTCAGCGGCAGCGCCTCGCGCAGCGGCTCGCTCTCGCGCACCATGCGCGTCTTGCGGACCTGCCGCGTGCGCGGCGTCGCATCCGCCGCGGGGCTGGCCAGCGGCGCGACCTCGCGCGGCGCGCGCTCGTGCAGCAGCGTGGCGACGGCCTTCACATGCGGGTCGCTCATCAGCCAGCGCCGCGGCGCGTCGTCCGCCAGCAGGTTGGTCAGCGCGACGAAACCCATCGCCTGGTGGTGCGCCATGTAGGTCTGCACCAGGGTGTAGCCCGCGCCGGCGGTCTGGCGTTGCGGCGTGTAGTCCACCGCCTCGATGAAGCCGAAGGCGCCGCGCGCGCCCAGGCGCTCGAAGGCCTGGAGGTTGGCCACCACCCGTACCGGCGCGACCACCGCGGCCATCACCGCCGCATAGGGCGCGAGCACGCGTTCGTCGACCGGCAGCCGCGCCAGCGCCAGCGTCTGCACGCCCTGCGGTCCGTACTGGTAGGCGAGGGTGTGGTCCTGGCCGGCGATCGCCGATTCGGAGATGCCCCAGGGCGTGCCCTTGCCGCGCGCCTCGTGGCGCTGCTCCGCCACCGCCGTGCGGATGGCGCGGCCCAGCGCGCTGTTGGCCGGCTCCCGCAGCACCAGCGAGGGCATCAGGTACTCGAACATCGACCCCGACCAGGACTTCAGCCCCAGCGTGTCGCCGCCGCCCTCGCGGGCGAAGAACGGCCGTCCCAGCGAGCGCCAGTGCTCAGGCGGCAGGTCGCCCTTGGCGATCGCGACCAGGCTGGTCAGCCGCGCCTCGCTGGCCAGCAGGTCGTAGTGGTTGTCGTCGAGCTGCTGCGCGTCGCCGCGCCAGCCGATGCGCAGCAGCCGGCGCTCGGGATCGAACAGCGGCCGGTAGTCGGCCTCCAGGCCGAGCCGGCGCGCGCGCCGCGCCAGGTCGCGCAGCCGCTGGCGCGCGTCGAGGAAGCCCGCGCCGTGGTCGCGCCAATAGGACTCGAGCTGCGCGATCAGGTCGCGCAGCAGCCAGTGGGTCGGCGTCGCCTCGTAGCCCGGCGCGGCGGCCAGGCCGTCGAGCTGGGCCCTGGCCGCCTCGACCGGGGCACGCAACACCGCCTGCTGCTCCTCGGCGCCGGCGGCGGCATTCTCCGGATCGATCAGCGCGGCCACCAGGGCCGCGCCCGCGCTCAGCAGGCCGTCGCCGGCCAGCGGCGGCTGCAGGACGCGCAGGCGGTGCAGCGTCTTCTCCAGCGCCTCGCGCGGCGCACGGGCGAGTTCGTCCGGTGTCAGCTCCGCCGCCGCCTCGCAGGCGCGCGCGACCGCCAGCAGATGCGCCGAACAGTTGCCGCTGTCGACCGCTGACACGTAGCCGGGCGCCAGCACGACCAGCGACTCCGTGTCGTACCAGTTGTAGAAATGGCCGTTCCAGCGCGGCAGGCGTTCCAGCGTGTCCAGGGTGGCCGACAGGCGGTCGGTCATGGTCACCAGGCCGATGAAGCCCAGTTCGCGCGCGCAGGCGACGGTCAGCAGGTACAGGCCGATGTTGGTCGGCGAGGTGCGGTGCGCGACGAGCAGGTGCGGCGTCAGCTGCACGTTGTCCGGCGGCAGGTGGTTGTCGGCGGCGCCGACATGGGTGTCGTAGAAGCGCCAGGTGTCGCGCGCGAGCTGCCAGAGGTAGTCGCGGCCCTGCGGGTCGAGCGCGGCCTCGCGATGCAGCAGCGGCGCCCGTGGCGCGCTGGCCCACCAGATCCACAGCGGGGAGAGCGCCCAGACGGCCAGCAGCAGGAAGGCCGCCGAGCCCTCGACCGGCGCGCCCGACAGCGCCGCCGCCGCCAGCACGCCGCCGAGCACCGCGGCCGCGACCGGCACGCGCAGATGCTGCCGGAACAGCACCGGCAGTTCGCGCCGCGCCGCGGCCTGCGCGGCGGCGGCGGTCGTCCACTCGAGCAGCCGGCGGCGCGAGACGGTCTGCCGCCACAGCGCCCGCGCGATCGCGTCCACGTACAGCAGCGAGAGATGCAGCAGCAGCGCCAGATGCCAGACCGCCAGCCCCAGCGCGCGGCGCAGGTCCAGCGCGGTCTCCCGGTAGAAGTGCCGCCGGGCGAGACCGTCGCGACCCGGCACCAGCCCGGCCAGCGCGCCGACCAGCGGCCCGACCGCGAAGGCGCCGGCCACGACGGCCAGCGTCAGTCCGAGCGGCAGCACGCCGCTGCCCAGCACCAGCAGCACCAGGCCCAGCGACAGCGGCGCGACCAGCGAGCGGCGCAGGTTGTCGATCAGCTTCCAGCGATTGATGGGGGCGATGCCGTAACGGCGCCCGCGTGCGATGAAGGGCAGCAACTGCCAGTCGCCGCGCGTCCACCGGTGCAGCCGCGCATGCGCGACGTCCGCATGCATCGGCGAGTCCTCGACCAGCGTGATGTCGGAGACGCCGGCGCAGCGCGCGATGCTGCCCTCCAGCAGGTCGTGGCTCAGGACCCGGCCCTCGGGCAGCCGCGCGTCGAGCACCGCGTGGCAGGCGCGCACGTCCAGCAGGCCCTTGCCGGTGAAGCTGCCTTCGCCGAACAGGTCCTGGTAGATCTCCGAGCTGACCGCGCTGTAGGGGTCGATGCCGAACTGGCCGACGAACAGCCGGTGGTACGGCGTGCTGGCACGGTCCTCGGGCATGGGCGCGAGCACGCGCGGCTGCAGGATGGCGTAGCCCTCGACGACGCGGCGGCTCGCGGCCTCCACGCGAGGCCGGTTCATCGGATGCGCGGCGGTGCCGACCAGCGCGCGCAGCCGGCCCGGCGGCATGTCGGTGTCGGCGTCCAGCGTGATGAGATGGCGCACGCCGGGCGCCGGGTGTGACATCGCGCCGAAGTCGACGAAGGGCGAGGTGCCGGCCGGTGTCGCCAGCAGGCGCAGCAGCAGCTCGAGCTTGCCGCGCTTGCGCTCCCAGCCGATCCAGCGGCGCTCGGTCGACGACCACTCGCGCGACCGGTGCAGCAGCAGGAAGCGCGGGCTGCCATCGGCCAGCGGTCCATGCCGCTCGTTGAGCGCCGAGATCGCGTCGGCGGCCGTGACCAGGATCATCGTGTCGCCGGGGTGGTGTTCCTCGTAGGCGTCGGCGTGATCGCTGAGCAGCGCGAACTGCACCAGCCGCTCGGGATTGGCCAGGTGGTGCTGCTCCAACTGCGCGACCAGTGGCGCGATGGCGTCCTCGTTGGGCAGCAGCACCGGCATGACGACCAGCGTCCGTTCGGCGTCCGGCAGCCCGGCGGAGAAATCCAGCCGGGGCAGGCGCGCCGGCCGGGCGAGTTCGCTGATCCAGCGGTTGGCCAGCGCGACGACGGCCTCGCTGATCGGGGCGGCGGCCAGCAGCGCGGCCGTCCACAGCAGCCAGGCCGGCGCGCCGGGCCGCGCCTGGGCCATCAGCCAGTACAGGCCCAGGCCGCCCAGCAGCGCCAGTCCGGCCAGGTAGGCCACGGCCGCCCAGCGCTGCCCGGGCACGGTGTCGTGCGGCGGCCAGCGGCGTTCATGCAGACCCAGCGACGCGAGCAGCGTCGGCCGGCCGGCGCCGCGCCACCAGTAGATCAGCGCGCTGCGGCGATCGGGCTCGCCGTCTTCCGGCGCTCCCGCGCGCTGCGTCAGTTCCAGCAGCTGCTGCGCGATGTCGAGCTCGCTCTTTCCGCTGCGCCGCGCGAGCCGTTCGATCTCGTGCAGCGTCATGTCCTGCGTGTCCGCGGCCTCGGCGGCGAACACCGGCGAGCGGCCCAGCGTCTGCATGACCGGGCTGACGCCCTGGATCAGCCGCCGCCAGTCGGTCTGGTCGATGCGCCGCAACGCGGTGATCGCGTTGCGGATGCTCTGCAGGTCCTTGATCGAATCGTCCTGCTGCCGCGCCAACGCCTGCGCCGGCGCGGGCAGCCGCGTGCTGAGCCACGCGGCGAGCTCGCCCATCAGCGGCTGGGGCAGTTCCTCGAGCCGGTGGTCGAGCTGCAGCCAGAAGGCCTCGACGACGCCGCGTTCCTTCATCCGCGGCTCCAGCCGCGTGATCGCGGCGATGCCGGTCTCCGCGGGGCGGCCGTCGTACCAGTGGTGGACCACGTCGCGCGCCGCCTGCAGGGTCGCGAAGCGTTCGGCCAGCCGCCGCAGGTTCTCGACCAGCACGACGCGCAGCGTCGTCGGCAAGGCCCAGAGCTCCGCCAGCGACAGCGCGCGCTCCTGCTGGTAGGCGCGCAGGTAGGCGGCCAGCAGGTCGATGTCGAAACCGCCGTCGGTGTGCGCGACCCAGGCCCAGGCCACGCCGTAGATGCGGGGCAGGCCGGCGAGCGGCTCGTCGCGCAGCCGCGGCAGCAGCCGGAAGAAACCGCGCGGCAGGCCGCGGCGGACCTGGTGCGTCTGCTCGTCGATCAGCGCGGCGTTGTCCAGCAGCCATTTGCCGGCGGCGCCGAGGTGACGGAAATCGCGATGACGTTTCTCGATCAGCCGCCGCGTCTGCTGCAGCATCGCGACGTTGTCGTCCAGTCGCGGGAAGAACTGGCCCGCGCCGGCGGTGCCCTGGACCGCCTGGGCCTGCGCGAGGCTGCGTCCGTGCTGCTCGAAGCGCGCCATGCCGAACAGCACCGCGCGCACCGGCGGCTCGATGGGTCCGAGCGCCGGATCCAGCAGCGCAAGTTCTTCGGCAACTTCCGGGGATGGCTCCGGCGCCGGATCGGGCGCGCGGTCCGGCGCGTCCTCCGGAGGGGGGGCCGGCGATCGGGGGACTTCGTTCGCGCGCCGGACGTCGCTCATAACCAGTGGGCGAAAAGCCCGAGCGTGACGGCGCCCAGCGCGGCGGTGGTCGCCAGACGCGGCAGGACCATGCCCTGCAGGCGCTCAGCGAACAGCGCGACGCCGAACCATCGTCCGCGCGCTTTCGCGCACTGGACCAGGTGACGCTGCAGCGCCTTGGACTGATCGTGGACGAGCGGGACGGCGGTGCCGACCGCCGCGATCGGGGCGATCGGGCGGAGCGGGCCGACTGGGCTGTTCATGATGGGAACCTCTCTGCAAGTGGATGAAGCGGTCTGCAACCGGACGTTTCAGCTTGGCAAGCTCCATGCCTGCGCAAGCGTTCGTCTCGACATCCAAAAGCCTTCCCGGAACCCCTGCCCTGGCATGGATTCCAGCAGCGATCTTCGGAGCCTTGTCAAGCGCAGGGGAAGACCCTTCGTGTCCCTGCTTTGTCCCTGTCGTGTCCCCGAAGACCCCGGACGGTGTCCCCGGCCTGTCCCTCGCGCGAGGGTGGGGGATGTCCCTCGGCGGGCGAGCCGGAAGGGACAGCCGGGGGACATCGCGGGCGCCTGGCACGACGGTGCGAACAGCGCCGATGCCGCGGCCGCCAGAGGAGCGGGGCGCCCGGGAGCGATGCGCCACCACCCCGATGAACAGGGACATCGGAGGAGGTTGCCCTGAACGAGGGGGGACTGTCCCCGCTTCGGGGATAGGGGGTGCGCGTCCCGCCGGGCGACTCCTAGACTTCGCTGCAACTCGCATCGCAACGCAGGCGCCCCGCGGCGCCCGGAGGATGACCATGACCGCGACCTGGTTCCATCGAGGGCCGATCTCCGGCGCCCGCGCCTTCGCCCGGCTGCTGCTGGCGGCCTCGGCCGCCGCCGTGCTGGGACTGTCCGCCGCGCCTGCCGCGGCGGCGCCGATCACGCTCACGCCGTCGCAGACCTCGGTGGTGCTGGATGCCGGGGACAGCTTCGTCCTCACCGGCCAGATCACCAACATCAGCGGCGTGTCGCTGCTGACCAACGAGTTCTTCCTCTCCCTCAGCGGCTATCCCTTCCCGGCGATCGACGTGACACCCTTGCTGGGCGATCCCGAGCTGCTGATCCCGGACCGCACCATCAGCCCCGACCTCGACCTGCTGATGATCGTCACGCTGCCGGACATCCTGGCGGAGCTGAACTTCAACCTCTCCATCCTGCTGCAGGACATCAACGGCAACTTCGCCGACGAGGTGTCCGTGGCGGTGACCGTGCGTGCCGCCGCGGCGAGCGACGTGCCCGAACCCGGCACGCTCGCCCTGGCGCTGATCGCGCTGGCCCCGGTGGCCTGGCGCTTCTCCGGCGGCAGGAGCGGCAGGGACGGCGTCGTGGCGGGCACGGGGGCGGCGACGGCCCGTTGAGCGCAGGGCCGGCCCGCGTGCCGGCCGTCTTCCATCCCGCGTCGACGGCGGGCCGATGCGTCGGCACCGGCCGCAGGCGGGTCCACATCGACTCTCTTCGAGACATCACAAGGGGCAGGCATGGCCACAGTCGTCTCCGCGCGCGTGACCCTCGGCGCGCCATTCATCCAGCGCTTCGGCGGTCAGGTGAGGCTGAACATCCCGCTGATGAACATCGGCGAGTCGGCGCTGCAGGGGGCGCAGATCACCAGCATCACCTACGGCAACGCGACGCGGCTGAGCCCGCCCAACGCGCCGGTGGTGCTGGGCACGCTGGGCGCCTCGTCGTCGACGACCTTCGCGGGGCGCTTCTCCGACGCGGGGCTGGCCGACAACGCCAACCTGCTGCTCACGGTGCGGGGCTCCTACCTGGTCGCCGGCGTGGCCTACGGGCTGACGGTGAGCCGCTACGTGCGGGTGCCGACGGCGGGCAGCGTCCCGGCCGACGAGCTGCGCGCCGCGCTCGCGGTGACGACCGCGCCCAACTACTGGAGCTACACGCTGACCAACAACGAGCCGGCCGGCAGCGGGCAGCACATCGCCACGCTGTCGCTGACGGTCAACGCGCCGGTGACGGTCACCGGCACGCCGCCGGGGTGGGAGTCCGACACCGACGGCATGACCTACGTGACCTGGGTCGCCTCGGACCTGCTGCCGGCGTATCCGAACCATGTGGCGCCGGGCGCCTCGCTGGCGGGCTTCCAGCTGATGAGCCCGCGCACCGGCTCCGAGTCCACCGGCGCGAGCCTGATCGCCTGGGACCATGCCGCCGACGACGCCGGCAAGGTGGCCGCCGACTACACGCTGACGCCGTCGCGCGTCTGAGCCGCACGGGAGTGATCCATGACAGAACGCACCTTCGGTTTCGGGCAGCGCGTGGCCGCGCTGCTGCGGCGGGGCATGGGCGGCTTCGCCGCCAGCGACTCGCCGGCGCTGCGGCGCTCGGATGACGCCATCGACCTGCGCGGGTCTCGGGACGTCCAGGCGCACCTGGCCGACAACGCCTTCGACAACTTCACCCGCTCGCTCGGCAGCCAGGGCTCGCGCCGCGACGTGCTGAAGGTGTCGGTGCTGGGCATGTTTTCGACGCTGGCCGGCGGGCTGCTGCCGCGCACCGCCGAGGCCGCGGCCGACTGCCTGTGCGGCCGCCAGCTCTACGATCCGGCGCTGCAGTGCTGCCTGCCTAGCGGCGCGGTGGTGAACAAGCACCCGGTGGCGGACCTCGCGGCCTGCCCCAACAAGGTCGCGCATCCGGGCTACAGCTGCACGCCCAACGGCTGCGGCGCCGCGGGCGGCACGCAGTTCCCGGGACAGTACGGCGCGGCGAGTTTCCTCGGCTGCTGCAACGGCCACGACTGCTGCTACGGCGAGTGCAACCAGAACAAGGGCGGCTGCGACAACACCTTCTACAGCTGCATGACCGCGTCCTGCGACGCGGCCTATCCGGTGGACCTGGTCCAGATCGGGCCGGTCTCGGTGGACCGCAACAAGATCAAGCGCGGCGCCTGCAAGGCGGCGGCGGGCTCCTACTACCAGGCGGTCAACAACTTCGGCGGCGACGCCTTCACCGCGGCGCAGCAGGCCGGTTGCGACTGCTGCGGCACGCAGCCTTGCCCGACCTGCCCGGGTGGCAGCTGCGGCGCGCTGCCGAGCTGCCAGGATCCGGGCTGCGTCTGCTTCCAGACCATCGAGGGCCGCGGCTTCTGCCACCTGCCGCAGTCCTGCGCGGGCCTGCCGACCTGCTCCTCGTCCGCCGGTTGCCCGTCCGGCTGGGCCTGCGTCAGCGTGACCTGCTGCGGTTCGACGCCGATCTGCATCCGTCCGTGCTTCGTCGTCGGCAGCTCAGGACTCGCGAGCCGCTCGGCCGCGGAGACCAGCTTCGGCATGACGACCGCCGGACCCGCGCCGGGCTCGGACGTGATGCGGCCGAAGTAGTCGATGCGCTCGGCATCGTGATCATGTCGCCCGGCCGTTCGGCCGGGCGCGCCCCGTGGCGGGGACACCGGATTCGGAACGGGAAGGGAGAGGCATCGTGGACATCCTGATCGTGTTGGGCGGCTGGTTCCTGGCGGGCGTGTTCGCGCTGGCGGCGTGGTCCAAGCTCGCGGAGCCGGACGCGACGGCGCAAGCGCTGCGCAGCTTCGGCCTGCCGTCGGCCCTGGCGCGCTCGGGCGCCTGGCTGCTGCCGCTGCTGGAGTTCGCGGTGGCGCTGCTGGTCGTGCTGCCTTGGGCGCCGGCGCTGGGCATCGGGCTGGCGGCGGGCCTGCTGGCCGTGTTCGCCGCGGCGATGGCGGCGCAGCTGGCGCAGGGCAACAAGCCCTCGTGCAACTGCTTCGGGCAGACGCGATCGCAGCCGATCTCCTGGGCCAGCGTGGTCCGCAACGGCCTGCTGGTCGCCCTGGCCGCGTGGCTGTTATCGGGCGCGTTGGCGACGGAGGGCGCGGCCTCGCTGACCGGCGCGCTGGTCTTGAGCGGGCGGGGTCAGGTCTTGCTGTCGACCGTGCTGGTGCTGGCGGTGGGACTGCTGGGATGGCTGGTGCTGCACCTGGCGCGCCAGCAGGGGCGGCTGCTGCTGAAGATCGACCACCTGGAGCTGCGGCTGCAGTCGCTGGGCATCGAGCCCGCGGGCGGCGTGCCCAGCCTGGAGACGCTGGTGTCCCCGCAGGTGCTGCATGTCGGCC
Source organism: Roseateles sp. (assembly GCA_039593255.1). GTDB lineage: Bacteria > Pseudomonadota > Gammaproteobacteria > Burkholderiales > Burkholderiaceae_C > Roseateles. The sequence goes on along the minus strand of JBCNPQ010000036.1, from coordinate 13,578 downwards.
AGGCGGCACCGGCCTTCGCCGCGCCGACCGTGGCGGGCAACACGCGCAGCCTGGCGGACTACGTGGCGCAGTCGGGCACGCAGTTGCTGGTGTTCGTGGGGCCGCAATGCGCGCCGTGCCACGAGGTGATGCGGGAGATGGCGTCCTGGCGCCGCCAGGACGGTGAGGCGGTGCATTGGCTGACCATCAGCGGCGGCAGCGCCGAGTCCAACCGGACGACGTTCAACAACCTCGCGCCGGACCGCGTGCTGCTGCAGCCGGGGCAGGACATCAACCAGCTCTTCGGCGTGATCGCCACGCCGAGCGCGCTGTGGGTGGGGGCGGACGGCCGCATCCTGAGCACGGTGGCGGTGGGACGCGACGCGATCCGGGCGCTGTACGACGCGCCGGTGCTGGGGCAGAGCGACGGACGACCGATGCCGCTGGCGTCCGCGTGAACGGACGGACGCGCCGGCCTGCCTTCGGACGCGGTCAGGCGGGCGCGTGAGCGCTCAGCGCGACACGATCAATCGCAGCCCCAACGCCACGAACACCGCGCCAGCAATGCGGTCCAGCCACAGGCCCGCGCGCGGCTTGCGCTGCAGCCACTGGCCGATCGCGCCGGCGAAGTAGCCCAGGAGGCCGAAGAGCACGGCCGCCTGCAGCGTGAACGTGAGCCCGAGCAAGGCGGTCTGCGCGGCCACGTGGCCGTGGGCCGGCACGACGAACTGCGGCAGGAAGGACAGGAAGAAGAGCACGACCTTCGGGTTGATCGCGTTGGCGAACACCCCCTTGAAGAACAGGCGCGAGAGCGAGTCCTGCACCTGGGACGCATCGCCGACCGTCGCGCCGCCGCGGCTGCGCAGCGCCTTGACGCCCAGCCAGATCAGGTAGAGCCCGCCGCAGACTTTCAGCGCGGTGAACGCCGTCGGCGAGGCCGCGATCAGCGCGCTCACGCCGATGGCCGCGAGCACCGTGTGGCTCAGGCAGCCCAGCGCGCATCCGAGGCCGAAGGCCATGCCGTGCCGGCGGCCCTTCGAGATGCCCATGCCGAGCACCATCAGGTTGTCGGGGCCCGGCGAGGCGGTGATCAGCATCGCGGCCAGCAGGAAGCCGAGGAGTTGGTCGAGGGTCAGCATGGGGCGGGATGATAGGGGCGAGGACGTGCCGGCTTGCGCCCAAAACGAAACGGGCCCTGATTGCTCAGGGCCCGTGTCATATGTCTTCTGGCGGAGAGAGAGGGATTCGAACCCTCGGTAGGCTATTAACCTACACACGCTTTCCAGGCGTGCGACTTAAACCACTCATCCATCTCTCCGAAGCCCGCCATCATAGCGCAGATTTCAGACGCCGAATCAAAGTTGAGAAGACAACGCGTTCGACGCCGCGCGAACGGCCCGGGCGTCCGCAGGCTCAACGGCCCGGCTGGATCACCTTGTCGCTCTTGATCAGCGCCATCGCGGTGCCGATCAGGCCCGACACCTCGCTCATGTTGGCCGGCACGATCATCGTGTTGTTCTTCTGGGCCAGTTGCGAGAAGGCCTCGACCGCCTTCTCGGCGACCTTCAATTGCACCGCATCGCCGCCGCCGGGCTGCTGGATCGCCGCGGCGATCTTGCGGATCGCGTCGGCGCTGGCCTCCGCCACCGCCGTGATGGCCGCGGCCTCGCCCTGCGCCTTGTTGATCTCGGCCTGCTTCTCACCCTCGGAACGGGCGATCGCCGCCTCGCGCTCGCCGGTCGCGATGTTGATCTGCTCCTGGCGACGACCTTCCGAGGCCGCGATCAGCGCGCGCTTCTCGCGCTCCGCCGTGATCTGCGCCTGCATCGACCGCAGGATCTCCGCCGGCGGCGTCAGGTCCTTGATCTCGTAGCGCAGCACCTTCACGCCCCAGTTCAGCGCGGCCTCGTCCAGCGCCTGCACCACCGAGCTGTTGATGACGTCGCGCTCCTCGAAGGTCCGGTCCAGTTCCATGCGGCCGATCACCGAACGCAGCGTCGTCTGCGCCAGTTGCGTGATCGCGATGATGTAGTTGCTCGAGCCGTAGCTGGCGCGCATCGCGTCGGTCACCTGGAAATAGAGGATGCCGTCCACCGTCAGCTGGGTGTTGTCGCGCGTGATGCAGACCTGGCTGGGCACGTCCAGCGGGATCTCCTTGAGCGAATGCTTGTAGGCCAGCCGGTCGACGAAGGGCACCAGGATGTTCAGGCCGGGCGTCAAGGTGCCGTGGTACTTGCCGAGCCGTTCCACGACCCAGGCGTTCTGCTGCGGGACGACCTTCACCGACTGGATGATGAAGACGATGGCGACGATCAGGATGACCAGGGCGATGATTTCCATGAGCGGGGTTCTCCTCCGGGGAATGAAATGAACGGAAAGGGCGGGGTGGCGCGAGGACGGTCAGGCCGGCACGACGAGCAGGCAACTGCCCTCGACCGCCCGGATCACATGGCGGCCGATGGCCGGCGTGCCGGCGCCGACGAAGCGCGCCTGCCAGGCCGCGCCGCGATAGCGGACCTCGGCCGTGCCGTCGGCGCGCCAGTGCGCGACGTCCAGGCTCTGGCCGATGTCGAGGTTGACGTTGGGGTTCTCGCCCGCCGGCTGTCTCGGGTGCCGGCGCAGCCGCAGGTGCCACCAGGTCACCGCGCCGCCGCCGATCGCCGCCGCCAGGACCAGCTGTGCCCAGAACGGCCCGCCGGCATGCGCGGTCAACGCCGCGGCCGCGGCGCCCAGCGCCAGCATCAAGAGATAGAACGTCGTGCCGGTGGCGAGCTCCGCCGCCACCAGTGCGCCGCAGATCACCCACCACCAGGTGGCGAGACTCCAGTCCATCGGATCCTCCTAGTCGTCCGCCGGGCGATCCGTGATTCGCCCGGTCCTTTCGTGTCGGTTCAGTGTACGCCCGGGGTCGGTGCTTGCCGGGGCGCTCCTATGGGGGTGGCGCTCCCGCTTTTCCGAGGCGGCGAGGGGGCTCCGTCACCGCGCGGGCGGGCCCCGGATGGGGCGGCGGCGGCATGGTCGTCCTGTTTGCGCGACAACGCCCGATCAACACTTGCGTGACACGGCTGTAGCCCTACACTTCGCGCCTTTCTTGTTTGACCTGCCCCGATCCGGAGGCCTTCATGACGCCGCGTTTCCGCTTTCCCATCGTCATCATCGACGAGGACTATCGCTCCGAGAACACCTCGGGTTTGGGCATCCGCGCCCTCGCGGACGCCATCCAGAAGGAGGGCTTCGAGGTCCTCGGCGTCACGAGCTACGGCGACCTGAGCCAGTTCGCGCAACAGCAGAGCCGCGCCAGCGCCTTCATCCTGTCCATCGACGACGAGGAGTTCTCCGGCAACGGCGACGGCGCGGAACTGGACCCGGCGGTCCTGAATCTGCGCAAGTTCATCCAGGAGATCCGCTTCAAGAACGCGGACATCCCCATCTATGTCTATGGCGAGACGCGCACCTCGCAGCACCTCCCGAACGACGTGCTGCGCGAGCTGCATGGCTTCATCCACATGTTCGAGGACACGCCCGAGTTCGTGGCGCGTCACATCATCCGTGAGGCGAAGAGCTACCTCGACGGCCTGGCGCCGCCGTTCTTCAAGGCGCTGATGGACTACGCGCAGGACGGCTCGTACTCGTGGCACTGCCCGGGGCACTCCGGCGGCGTGGCCTTCCTGAAGAGCCCGGTCGGCCAGATGTTCCACCAGTTCTTCGGCGAGAACATGCTGCGCGCCGACGTCTGCAACGCGGTCGAGGAACTCGGCCAGCTGCTGGACCACACCGGCCCGGTCGCCGAGAGCGAGAAGAACGCCGCCCGCATCTTCAACGCGGACCACTGCTTCTTCGTCACCAACGGCACCTCGACCTCCAACAAGATGGTCTGGCACCACACGGTGGCGCCGGGCGACGTGGTCGTGGTCGACCGCAACTGCCACAAGTCCATCCTGCACAGCATCATCATGACCGGCGCGGTGCCGGTCTTCATGACGCCCACGCGCAACCACTACGGCATCATCGGCCCGATCCCGGAGAGCGAGTTTTCGCCCGAGACCATCCGCAAGAAGATCGCGAAGAATCCGCTGCTCAAGGGCGTGGACGCGAAGAAGGTCAAGCCGCGGATCATGACGCTGACGCAGAGCACCTATGACGGCGTGCTCTACAACACCGAGACCATCAAGTCCAAGCTGGACGGCTGGATCGACACGCTGCACTTCGACGAAGCGTGGCTGCCGCACGCGGCCTTCCACAACTTCTACGGCTCGTACCACGCGATGGGCAAGCACCGCCCACGCCCCAAGACGGCGATGGTCTACGCCACGCAGTCGACCCACAAGCTGCTGGCCGGCATCTCGCAGGCCTCGCAGGTGCTGGTGCAGGACTCCCAGAACGTGAAGCTGGACAAGCATCTGTTCAACGAGGCCTACCTGATGCACACCTCGACCAGTCCGCAGTACTCGATCATCGCCAGCTGCGACGTCGCGGCCGCGATGATGGAACCCCCGGGCGGCACGGCGCTCGTCGAGGAATCGATCTCCGAGGCGCTGGACTTCCGCCGCGCGATGCGCAAGGTCGAGAAGGACTACGGCAAGGACTGGTGGTTCAAGGTCTGGGGGCCGGACAAGCTGGCCACCGACGGCATCGGCAAGGCGGCCGACTGGATGCTCAAGGCCAACGAGAAGTGGCACGGCTTCGGCCCGATCGAGGCCGGCTTCAACATGCTGGATCCGATCAAGTCCACGGTCATCACGCCCGGACTGGACATGAGCGGCAAGTTCGCCAAGACCGGCATCCCGGCCAGCATCGTCACCAAGTTCCTCGCCGAACACGGCGTGGTGGTGGAGAAGACAGGGCTGTACTCGTTCTTCATCATGTTCACCATCGGCATCACCAAGGGCCGCTGGAACACGCTGCTGACCGCGCTGCAGCAGTTCAAGGACGACTACGACAAGAACGCGCCGATCTGGCGCATCCTGCCGGACTTCGTCGCGGCCTTCCCGCGCTACGAGCGCATGGGGCTGCGCGACCTCTGCCAAAGCATCCACGAGGCCTATGCGTCGGGCGACATCGCGCGCCTGACGACCGAGGTCTACCTGTCCGACCTGGAACCGGCGATGAAGCCGTCCGACGCGTATGCGCACATCGCGCATCGCAAGACGGAACGCGTCGAGATCGACAAGCTCGAAGGCCGCGTGACAACCGCGCTGCTGACGCCGTACCCTCCGGGCATCCCGCTGCTGATCCCAGGTGAACGCTTCAACAAGCGCATCGTGGACTATCTGAAGTTCACCAGAGACTTCAACGCGAAGTTCCCAGGCTTCGCCACCGATGTCCACGGGCTGGTGGCAGAGAAGGGCGACGATGGGGTCACCCGCTATTACGTCGACTGCGTGGTGGACGCGAAGAAGTAATCTTCTCGCCGATCAATGAAGGACGGGACCTCGTGAGGTCCCGTTTTCTTTGACTTGCGCGTCCTGCGCGCTTGGCCGCCGATGCATGGGGCTGTCAGACCTGCGGTCTTCCAGCGCTCGTCCGGCGTCGCACAGTCCACTGGACTGTGCTCGGTCCGGCTCGCCCCCAGGGTCAAGCCCCGAAACCCCACGCATCACCGTCCCTGAACGATCGAGGTGATCGGAGGAGGTGGTGTGCGGTGTGCGGTGTGCGGTGTACGGAGTGGGGTGGTGGCTCAGTCCGTGCCGGCCATCGCGCCGTGGCTGAAGCCGCCGTCGACATAGACGATCTCGGAACTGATGCCGCCGGCCAGGTCCGACAGCAGGAAGGCGGCCGTGTTGCCGACGTCCTCGATCGTGACGTTGCGCTTGATGGCGGCGCTGTCGGCGAATTGCTTCAGCAGCTTGCCGAAGTCCTTGATGCCGGACGCGGCCAGCGTCTTGATCGGGCCCGCCGAGATGCCGTTCACCCGGATGCCCTTGGCGCCCAGGCCGTAAGCCAGGTACCGGACGCTGGCTTCCAGCGAGGCCTTCGCCAGGCCCATCGTGTTGTAGTTGGGAACGAAGCGGTCCGCCCCCAGGTAGGAGAGGGTGAGCAGCGCGGCGCCGGGGCGCAGGCGGCCCTGGGCCGCCTTGGCCATGGCCGGGAAGCTGTAGGCGGAAATGTCGTGCGCAATGCGGAAGTTCTCGCGCGTCATGCCATCCAGGAATTCCCCAGCGATCGCCTCGCGCGGCGCGAAACCAATCGAATGGACGAATCCGTCGAATTCCGGCCAGTGCCGGCCCAGGTCCTCGAACAGGCGCTCGATCTGGCCGTCGTCGCCCACGTCGCAGTCGAACACCAGCTTGGAATCGAATTCGGCGGCGAATTCGGTGATGCGATCCTTGAAGCGCTCGCCCACGTAGCTGAAGGCCAGTTCAGCGCCCTCGCGGTGGCAGGCCTTGGCGATGCCGTAGGCGATCGAACGGTTGGACAGCACGCCCGTGATCAGCAGTCGCTTGCCGGCGAGAAATCCCATGTCTGCTCCTGGTATTCATAGATTCGGGGAAGGCAGGGATTCTCGCATGCCACGCCGTGATGGATGACGCAGCCTTGTCGGCACGCTGTTTGCATAGTACACTTCGAGCTTCGCTGAAAAAGTGAACGGTGGGCGGATTCATCCAGCCCATTTTTTTTGGCTGTCCCCAAGGTCCCCGCAGGATAGATACCGTCGTCGATGAATTTGAGCTGGCAAGCCGTTGTTGAAAAAACCGTGACCGGTCTCGGTTACGAGGTGGTGGGCTGCGAGCGCAGCGCCGGAGGCTTGCTGCGCGTGTTCATCGACAAGCCGCTCGTGAACGGCCAGGAGCCCGAGCAGCCGGTCAACGTCGAGGACTGCGAGCGCGTGACGCGCCAGCTGCGCTATGTGATGGAAGTCGACGAGGTCGACTACACGCGCCTGGAAGTGTCCACGCCCGGTCTGGACCGGCCGCTGAACAACGCCGGCGACTACGCCCGCTTCCGCGGTCATGAAGTGGAAATCACCTTGCGCGAGGCTTTCCAGGGTCGCAAGAAGTACCGGGGTGTCCTGGTCGCGGCCGAAGGCGTGGCGCAGGACGATGCCGCCGCGCTGGCGCAGAGCGCCGACTGGCGGGTGATCTTCTCCGACGGCAAGACCGAGCAGGTGCTGGACTTCGCGCTGGACGAAGTGCGCTCGGCCAAGCTGGTGCCGGAGATCAGTTTCAAGGGTCGCGCGCCGAAGGCGGCGGGCCACCCTGCCGCGGGTGCCGCGGCGAAGAAGAACACGGGCTTGGCGCCCGGATCGGAATCGGCTGACGGAGCGGCTGCGAAGCCCAAGGCGTCGAAGAAGAAGAGCAATGCCAAGTCCCGGCAGACGGATGACAAGGTTGACGGAGGTCTCGATCAATGAACCGCGAACTGTTGATGCTGGTGGACGCCATCTCGCGCGAGAAGAGCGTGGAGCGCGATGTGGTGTTCGGCGCCGTTGAGGCGGCGCTGGCTTCGGCCACCAAGAAGTTGTATGGCGGCGAGGTCGACATCCGCGTGGCCATCGATCGTGACACCGGCGAGTACGAGACCTTCCGCCGCTGGCACGTCGTGCCCAACGAGGCCGGCCTGCAGAACCCCGATTCGGAGATCCTGCTGTTCGAGGCGCAGGAACAGATCGCCGACATCGAGGTCGACGACCACATCGAGGAAGGCGTCGAGTCCGTGCCGATCGGCCGCATCGGCGCCCAGGCCGCCAAGCAGGTCATCCTGCAGAAGATCCGCGACGCCGAGCGCGAGCAGCTGCTGAACGACTTCATGTCGCGCGGCGAGCGCATCTTCGTGGGCACCGTCAAGCGCCTGGACAAGGGCGACATCATTGCCGAGTCGGGCCGCGTCGAAGGCCGCCTCAAGCGCAACGAGATGATCCCGAAGGAAAACCTGCGCACCGGCGACCGCGTCCGCGCGGTGATCCTGGGCGTGGACCCGACGCAGCGCGGCCCGCAGATCATGCTGTCGCGCTCTTCCGGCGAGTTCATGAAGGAACTCTTCGCGCAGGAGGTGCCCGAGATCGAGCAGGGCCTGCTCGAGATCAAGAGCGCCGCCCGCGACGCCGGCAGCCGCGCCAAGATCGCCGTGGTCTCGCACGACAAGCGCGTCGACCCGATCGGCACCTGCGTCGGCGTGCGCGGTTCGCGCGTGAACGGCGTGACCAACGAGCTGGCCGGCGAACGCGTGGACATCGTGCTGTGGTCGGAAGATCCCGCCCAGTTCGTGATCGGCGCGCTGGCGCCGGCGAACGTGCAGTCCATCGTCGTCGATGAAGAACGCCACGCGATGGACGTCGTCGTCGACGAGGAGAACCTCGCGATCGCGATCGGCCGCGGCGGCCAGAACGTGCGCCTGGCCTCGGAGCTGACCGGCTGGAAGATCAACATCATGACCGCCGAGGAATCCGCCGCCAAGCAGGCCGAGGAATCCGACGTGGTGCGCAAGCTGTTCGTCGAGAAGCTGGACGTCGACGAGGAAGTCGCCGACATCCTGATCGCCGAGGGCTTCGCCTCGCTGGAAGAGGTCGCCTACGTCCCGATGCAGGAAATGCTCGAGATCGAGTCCTTCGACGAGGAGACCGTCAACGAGCTGCGCACCCGCGCCAAGGACGCCCTGCTGACGATGGAGATCGCCCGCGAGGAGAAGGTCGAGGAAGTCTCCCAGGACCTGCGCGACCTCGACGGCGTGACCCCGGAGCTGATCGCCAAGCTGGCGGCCGGCGACATCCATACCCGTGACGACCTGGCAGACCTGGCCGTCGACGAACTGGTCGAGATTTCGTCCCTGGACGAGGCAGCGGCACGCGCTTTGATCATGAAGGCGCGCGAGCACTGGTTCAACGCATAACGCCCGAGCTAGACACGCTCTGAAGCGATTTCAAGCGAAACCAGACCGCTCCGCCCCACACAAGATTTAAGGATTTCAACAATGGCCGTGACCACCGTCGCCCAGCTGGCCGCAGAGCTCAACAGGCCTGCGACCACGTTGCTGGAGCAGCTGCAAGCTGCGGGCGTCAAGAAGGCGTCCGCCGAGGACACCTTGAACGAAAGCGACAAGGAACGTCTGCTGGATCACCTGCGCACCGCGCACGGGACCGCCGGCGGCGCCGAGCGCAAGAAGATCACGCTGACCCGCAAGTCGACCAGCGAGATCAAGCAGGCCGATGCCTCCGGCAAGGCGCGCACCATCCAGGTCGAGGTGCGCAAGAAGCGCGTCTTCGTCAAGCGCGAGGACGGCGTGGATGAAGCCACCGCCGCCGCCGCCGAGGAAGCCGAGCTGAAGCGCCGCGAGGAAGAAGCCCAGGCGCAGGCCGAGGCGCTGCGCCAGCAGGAAGAGGAACTCGCCCGCAAGATGCGTGAGCGCGAGGACGCCGAGCGCGCCGCGCGCGAAGCCGAAGAGAAGCGCCGCGAGGAAGAACGCGCCGCGCGTGAAGCGGCCGAGCTGGCCGCCGCCGAGGCCGCGGCCAAGGCCGCCGCCGAAGCCGAAGCGCGCAAGCTGGCCGACGCCGCCAAGTCCAAGGCCGAGAAGGCCGCGGACAAGGCTGCCGAGAAGGCCGCTGCCGCCGCGGCGCCCGCGCCGGCGCCCACGCCCGTGGCTGCCGCCGCTCCGGCGCCGGCTCCGGCAGCGCCGGCCGAACCCGCCAAGCCCGTGCTGCGCGTGGTGAAGGCGGCCGACGTCGCCGCCGACGAGAAGGCCCGCCAGGCCGAGCTGGAGCGCCGCCGCAAGGCCGCCGAAGCCGAGGCCGCCGCCATCCGCGCGATGATGAACGCGCCCAAGAAGGTGCTGGTCGCGAAGAAGGAAGAACCCAAGCCCGAGGCCACGCCGGCCGCCGGCATCAAGGGCACGATCCACAAGAAGCCGGGCGGCGCGCCGGGTGCCACCGGCACGACCGCTGCCGCCGGCGCCGGCGCGAAGCCGGGCGACAAGAAGTCCGTCAAGTCGGAGAAGCTGTCGTCCAGCTGGGCCGACGACGCGAAGAAGCGCGGCGCCGCCGGCAAGCCGGGCGGCCGCACCGACGGTCCGGCTCGTCCGGGCAGCGGCACGGGCTGGCGCGCGCCGGGCCGTGGCGGCCCTGCCGGCCGCCGTGGCGGTCGCGACGATCGCGGCGCCTCGCAGTCGAATTTCCAGGCTCCGAACGAGCCTGTGATCCAGGAAGTCCACATCCCCGAGACCATCTCCGTCGCCGACCTGGCGCACAAGATGTCGGTGAAGGCCTCCGAGGTCATCAAGCAGCTGATGAAGCTGGGCCAGATGGTCACCATCAACCAGCAGCTGGACCAGGAGACGGCCATGATCCTGGTCGAGGAAATGGGCCACAAAGCCTTCGCGGCCAAGCTGGACGATCCGGATGCCTTCCTCGAGGAAGAGGGCGCCGCCGCCGAATCGCAGCACGAGTTGCTGCCGCGCGCGCCGGTCGTCACCGTCATGGGTCACGTCGACCACGGCAAGACCTCGCTGCTGGACAGCATCCGCCGCGCCCGCGTGGCCGCGGGTGAAGCCGGCGGCATCACGCAGCACATCGGCGCCTATCACGTCGACACGCCGCGCGGCATGATCACCTTCCTGGACACCCCGGGTCACGAGGCCTTCACGGCCATGCGTGCCCGCGGCGCCCAGGCGACCGACATCGTCATCCTGGTCGTGGCCGCCGACGACGGCGTGATGCCGCAGACCAAGGAAGCGATCCACCACGCCAAGGCCGCCGGCGTGCCGATCGTGGTCGCGATGAACAAGATCGACAAGCCCGATGCCAACGCGGAGCGCGTGAAGAGCGAGCTGGTGGCCGAGGAAGTCGTGCCCGAGGAATTCGGCGGCGAATCGCCGTTCGTCCCGGTGTCGGCCAAGACCGGCCAGGGCATCGACGACCTGCTGGAACAGGTGCTGCTGCAGGCCGAAGTGCTGGAGCTCAAGGCCGCGAAGGAGTCGCTGGCCAAGGGCCTGGTCATCGAAGCCAAGCTGGACAAGGGCCGTGGCCCGGTCGCGACGGTGCTGGTGCAGTCCGGCACGCTCAAGCGCGGCGACGTGGTGCTGGCCGGCTCGACCTACGGTCGCGTGCGCGCCATGCTGGACGAGGACGGCAAGTCCGCGTCCGAAGCCGGCCCGTCGATCCCGGTCGAGATCCAGGGCCTGACGGAAGTCCCGCGCGCCGGCGACGAGTTCATGGTGCTGAGCGACGAACGCCGCGCTCGTGAAATCGCCACCTTCCGCGCCGGCAAGTACCGCGACGTCAAGCTGGCCCGCCAGCAGGCCGCCAAGCTGGAGAACATGTTCGCCGACATGACCGCCGGCGACGTGCAGACGCTGCCGCTGATCATCAAGGCCGACGTGCAGGGTTCGCAGGAAGCGCTGGCTTCTTCGCTGCTCAAACTGTCGACCGACGAGGTCAAGGTGCAGATCGTCCACGCGGCGGTCGGCGCGATCAGCGAGTCCGACATCAACCTGGCGATCGCCTCCAAGGCCGTCGTGATCGGCTTCAACGTGCGTGCCGATGCCGGCGCGCGCAAGGTGGCCGAGCACAACGAGGTCGACCTGCGCTACTACAACATCATCTACGACGCCGTGGATGAGGTGAAGGCGGCGATGGCCGGCATGCTGGCCCCGGAGCAGCGCGAGGAGATCATCGGTACCGCCGAGATCCGCACCGTGTTCGTGGCGACCAAGATCGGCACCATCGCCGGTTCGATGATCACCAGCGGCCACGTGACGCGCAACGCGCGCTTCCGCCTGCTGCGCGACAACGTCGTGGTCTACACCGGCGAGATCGAGTCGCTCAAGCGCCTGAAGGACGACGTCAAGGAAGTCCGCGAGGGCTTCGAGTGCGGTATCAAGCTGAAGAACTACAGCGACATCAAGGAAGGCGACCAGCTGGAAGTCTTCGAAATCAAGGAAGTGGCGCGCACGCTGTAAACCAGCCTGCCGTCGCTCCATGCCCGGCGGTTCGCACCGCCGGGCTTTGTTGTTTGAGAGAGTGAGGAAAGAGCCATGCGTCACAAGCGATCGATCCCCAACCGCGGTCTGCGCGTGGCGGACCAGATCCAGCGCGACCTGGCCGAGCTGATCCGGGACCTGAAGGACCCGCGCATCGGCATGGTGACGATCAACGCGGTGGAGGTCACGCCCGACTATGCCCACGCGAAGGTCTTCTTCTCGCTGCTGGTCGGCGATCCGGAAGCGACCGGCGCGGCGCTGAACGAGGCGGCGGGATTCCTGCGCAACGGCCTGTTCAAGCGGCTGCAGATCCACACCGTGCCGAGCCTGCATTTCCACTTCGACCGCACGATCGAGCGCGCCGCCGAGATGAGCGCGCTGATCAGCAAGGCCAACCAGTCCCGGGCCAGGGACGACGAGACCACCGAGGACTGAGGTCCCCGGTCCCTTTACCGCATCACCGCATCACCGCATGCAGGACCCGAGAGGGTCCGATCGAGAGACAGACGTGAGACGCGCGGCCGTATCGGCCGCTTGGCATCCATGAGCGCAGTAGCCCCCCGCCCCAAGATCGTGAAGCGCGCCGTGCACGGCGTGCTGATGCTGGACAAGCCCCTCGGCCTGACCAGCAATGACGCATTGCAGAAGGTCAAGCGCCTGCTGCGCGCGGAGAAGGCCGGCCACACCGGCACGCTGGATCCGCTGGCGACCGGCCTGCTGCCGCTGACCTTCGGCGCCGCGACCAAGTTCAGCCAGGTCTCGCTGGAGGCCGACAAGGGCTACCGCGCCACGCTGCGCCTGGGGATCACGACCACGACGGGCGACGGCGAGGGCGAGGTCCTCGAGCAGCGCGACGAGCTCGCCAAGGCGTTGGACCTGGACGCGATCCGCGCCGCCTGCGCGGGCTTCCAGGGCGCGATCTCGCAACTGCCGCCGATGTACTCGGCGCTGAAGCACCAGGGCCGCGCGCTGTACGAGCTCGCCCGCGAAGGCGTGACCGTCGAGCGCCAGCCGCGCAACGTGACCATTCATGGGCTGGACATCGTCGAGTGGCATCCTGCCGAGCTGCTGCTCGTGATCGACGTGCGCTGCACCAAGGGCACCTACATCCGCACACTGGGCGAGGACATCGGCGCGAAGCTGGGCTGCGGCGCGCACCTGGCCGGCCTGCGCCGCACAGCCAGCGGTCCGGTGTCCATCGCGCAGGCGGTGACGCTCGAACAGATCGAGGCGATGGACGAGGACGCGCGCCTGTCGCTGCTGACCGCGCCGGACAGCCTGCTGGGCGAATGGCCCGAGGTCGAGCTGAGCAACGACGAGGCCGGCCGTTTCCTCTCCGGCATGCGCCGGCGCGTCACGCTGGCCGACCTGCCGCAGGTGCGGGTCTACGGCCAGGCGCCGCGGGCCTTCCTGGGCAGCGCGCATGTCGCGGGCGGCGAGCTGATCGCCGACCGCCTGCTGAGCCCGACCGAGATCGCTTCCATGCTGATGCAGGCCGCCTGAGCCCGCATCGCGCCAACAAGACCCGAGACATCCCCGAGTTCCCGACTTCCTCAAAATCCGAGAAAGCCCTCCAAGCGAAAGCCGCCCCATGAGCAAGCAAATCCGCAACATCGCCATCATCGCCCACGTCGACCATGGCAAGACCACCATGGTGGACCAGCTCCTTCGCCAGAGCGGCACCTTCGCCGA
>JBCNPQ010000035.1:0-38973 GCA_039593255.1 Roseateles sp. | reverse complement strand
GCCGAGCAGGCCTGGCGCGACGCGCCCGACCGCGGCGAGCCGCCGGTCTACGTGATCGGCACCGAGGTGCCGGTGCCGGGCGGCGCGCACGAGGACCTGGACGAGCTGGCGGTGACCTCGCCCGAAGCGGCCGGCGCGACGCTGGCGCTGCACCGCGAGGCCTTCGCCGGCGCGGGCCTGGAGGCCGCCTGGGAGCGCGTGGTCGCGATGGTCGTGCAGCCCGGCGTCGAGTTCGACCACCACAAGGTGATCGACTACCAGCCCGAGAAGGCACGCGCGCTGAGCGCCTTCATCGAATCGCAGCCCGGACTGGTCTTCGAGGCGCACTCGACCGACTACCAGACGCCCGAACGCCTGGCGCAGCTCGCGCGCGACCACTTCGCGATCCTGAAGGTCGGCCCCGGCGCGACCTTCGCGCTGCGCGAGACGCTGTGGGCGCTGGCCGCCGTCGAACGCGAATGGCTGGGCCCGCAGGCCGACGGCCACGGCCTCGTCGACACGGTGCTCGGCGTCATGCGCGCCGAGCCCGGCCACTGGGCGCCTTACTACCAGGACCCGTCGCGGCTGCAGGTCGACCTGGCCTACAGCCTGAGCGACCGCATCCGCTACTACTGGGCGCATCCGAAGGTGCAGACCGCCTGCGCGTCGCTGCTGGACCGGCTGGAGCATTCGCCGCCGCCGCTGACGCTGCTGAGCCAGTTCCTGCCGCGCCAGTACGACGCGGTGCGCGAAGGCCGCCTGCGCAACCGTCCCGCGGAGCTGCTGCGCGACGGCGCCGCGCAGTCGCTGCGCCCCTACCTCGCCGCCTGCGCCGCCTGAAGCGCGGCCCGGCGTCCCTCCCCACGGAACAAGACCTGCCACGATGAGCCTGCTCAACATTGACACCGCCGACCTCGAACGCCGGGGCGCGCCGCACACCGCGCGCGAGATCGCCCAGCAACCCGAGGTCTGGCGCAGCGTCCACGCGCTGGTGCAGTCGCGGCGCGCGGCGCTCGACGCCTTCCTGCAGCCGCTGCTCGCGCGGCCCGACCTGCGCGTCGTGCTGACCGGCGCGGGCAGCTCCGCCTTCATCGGGCAATGCCTGGCCCCGGCGCTGCTGCAGCAGCTGGGCGCGAAGCCTGGCCTGCGCGTCGAGGCGATCGCCACCACCGACATCGTCTCCAATCCCGCGCAATGCCTGCAGCCGGGCGTGCCGACGCTGCTGGTGTCCTTCGCCCGCTCGGGCAACAGCCCGGAGAGCCTGGCGGCGGTGGACCTGGCCGACGCCACCATCGGCGACTGTCATCACCTGGCGGTGACCTGCGCGGCGGAAGGCACGCTGGCCCGCCGGCTCGGCGACCGCGCGCAGGCCCATGTGCTGCTGCTGCCCGACGAGACCCACGACCGCGCCTTCGCGATGACCTCGAGCTTCACCGGCATGCTGCTGGCCGCGGCCTGGGCCTTCGGGCTCGCGTTGCCGTCGGCCGAGGCGCTCGGCGACGCGGCGCGCCAGCTGCTCGCCACCGAGGCGGCCCGCCTCGACGCGCTGATTGCGCAGCCCTTCGAGCGTGTCGTCGTGCTGGGCAGCAACGGCCTGCAGGGGTTGGCGAAGGAAGCGGCGCTGAAGATCCTCGAACTGACCGACGGCCGGCTGGTCGCGCTGGCCGATTCGCCAATGGGCTTCCGCCACGGCCCGAAGACCGTGCTGAACGACCGCACGCTGGTGCTGGTCGTGCTGTCCAACGACAGCTATACGCGGCGCTACGACCTGGACCTGCTGCGCGAGCTGCGCCGCCAGGGCCGCGGACGCGTCGTCGCGCTCAGCACCTCGGCCCTGAACGCCGAGGACGCGCTGGCCGCCGACGACGTGCTGCTGGCACTGCCGGTGAACGCGCCGGACCTGGCCCTCGCGCCGGTGGCGCTGGTGTTCGCGCAATGCCTGGCGCTGCTGGCCTCGCTCAAGCTCGGCATCACGCCGGACAATCCCAGCGCCTCGGGCACCGTGACGCGCGTCGTCAGCGGCGTCATCATCCATCCGCTGGCCGACTCGGCGCGCTGACCCGCGACCGGCCCGCTCCTCGATCCCTCATCGACCCGCCCATGATTCCCGGCACCCACGTCCGCGCCGACCGCCAGGCCTTCCTCGGCATCGACGGCGGCGGCACCAAGACCTCGTTCCTGCTGCTGGACGGCGACGGCCGGCTGCTGGCGCGGCACGTCGCCACGACAAGCTACTACCTCGAGATCGGCTTCGAAGCGCTGCGCTCGCTCCTGCGCGACGGCGTCGCGCAGGTGCTGAAGCAGGCGGGGATCGCGCCGTCGCAGGTCGCCTCGGCCTTCGCGGGCCTGCCGGCGCACGGCGAGGACAGCGCGCTGCTGGCCGATTTCGACGGCCTGCTCGCCGGCGCGCTGCCGCGCGTGCGCATCGGCAACGACATGGTCTGCAGCTGGGCCGGCTCGCTGGGCGGCGACGACGGCATCAGCCTGGTCGCCGGCACCGGCTCGATCGCCTACGGCGAATGGGCCGGCCGCGGCGCGCGCAGCGGCGGGTGGGGCGAAGTCTTCGGCGACGAAGGCTCGGCGTACTGGCTCGCGCGGGAAGGGCTGGCGCTGTTCTCGCGGATGGCGGACGGCCGTGCCGCGCCGGGGCCGCTGCTCGGACGCGTGCGCGAGCACTTCCAGCTTGCCCACGACCTGGACCTGTGCGCCGCGATCAACGGCGACGCGGCACGCAGCCGGCTCGCGCAGTTCGCGCGGCTGGTGTCCGCGGCGGCCGCCGACGGCGACGAGCAGGCGACCGCCCTGCTCGGCCGCGCCGGCACGGAACTGGCGGCGCTGGCCGGCGCGATCGCCCGTCAGCTGGAGCTGCCCGCCGGCGCGAAGGTGCCGGTCTCGTACACCGGCGGCGTCTTCGAAGCCGGCACCGCCGTCACCGACGCGCTGCGGCAGGCGCTCGCGCGCGAGGTGCCGGGCGCCGAGCTGATCGCGCCGAGATTCGGGCCGGAGCTGGGCGCGGCCATGTATGCCGCACGGCTGGTCGGCGTGCAGTTGCGGCCTGCCACGGACGCTGGCCCTCACCCCTCCCCTCTCCCGCCAGCGGGAGAGGGAGCTCTCCGTTCACCGGTGTGAGGATCGGACCGATGGCCCCCTCCCGCGAGCAGGAATGGGCGTCGCCGGCGTGAGGAGAGGGCCGGCGCTTGCGAACGTTGCCGGCTCGATATCATTCGAAAGTTCATCGCTTCCGCTTCCCATGACCACCATCACCACCGCCGCCGCCGACAAGGCCGAGAAGCCCGATGCCTCGCTGCTGATCGACGAGCGCCGGCGGCTGATCCGCGAACAGGTGCAGGCGCAGGGCAAGGTGACGGTGGAAGAACTCGCCGAGCGCTTCGGCATCTCGGTGGTGACCATCCGCAGCGACCTGAACGCGCTGGCGTCCAGCGGCGCGCTGCTGCGCACCCACGGCGGCGCCCTCGCCCATCGCGACACCGAGGAAGTACCCATCGGCGTCAAGCAGAAGCTGCATCACGAGCAGAAGGTGCGCATCGCCGTCGAGGCCGCGAAGCTGATCCGCGACGGCGAGACCATCCTGCTCGACTCCGGTTCCACGACGGAAGAGATCGCCAAGCAGATCCGCGGCCTGCGGCTGCAGTCGCTGAACGTGATCACCAATGCGCTGAACATCGCGATGCTGCTGGCGACCGTGCCGGGCGTGAACGTCATCATGCCGGGCGGGCTGCTGCGGCAGAACTCGTACTCGCTGTCGGGCCCGCAGGCGGTGACGGCGTTGCAGAGCCTCTACGCGGACCGGCTGTTCCTGGGCGTGGACAGCCTCGATCCGGAAATCGGGCTGATGACGCCGCACCTGCTGGAGGCGCAGCTGAACGCGCAGATGATGAAGATCGCGCGCCAGATCGTCGCAGTCGCGGACGCGTCCAAGCTGATGAAGCGCAACCTGTCGGTGATCGCGCCGGTCGAGCAGATCGACATGCTGATCACCGACAAGGAGGCCGACGAGGCGATCGTCGGCGAGCTGCGGCGTCGCGGGGTCGAGGTCGTGCTGGCCTGACCTGGAGAGCCCTCTTTGCCCGCCCGGTGCATTCGGGCCCCTGCGACGAAGTCTGCTGCCATGCCCACAGGGGTTGGCCCTCACCCCCACCCTCTCCCGCAAGCGGGAGAGGGAGTCCGACCGGCTCCGCTCGCAGCGCGACCTCTTCTTTCCCCCTCTCCCGCAAGCGGGAGAGGGAGTCCGACCGGCTCCGCTCGCAGCGCGACCTCTTCTTTCCCCCTCTCCCACTTGCGGGAGAGGGAGTCCGACCGGCTCCGCTCGCAGCGCGACCTCTTCTTTCCCCCTCTCCCACTTGCGGGAGAGGGAGTCCGACCGGCTCCGCTCGCAGCGCGACCTCTTCTTTCCCCCTCTCCCGCTTGCGGGAGAGGGCCGGGGTGAGGGCCAGCGGCGGCGGAAGTACGGAAGTGCCCAGCCGCCTCAGCGCTTGAACTGCGCGCAGGGATCGTCCCGCGTCGGCGCCGGCGCGCGTTCGACGCGGTCGTAGCCGCCGGAAGGCGTGGCGCTGCCGGGCTCCAGATACGCGATGGCGTCGATGTCCGACGCCGGCACGCCGGCCGCCTGGAGATAGACCGGCACGGCGACATCGCGCCGCACATGGCCGTTGCCGGCGATCAGCACCACCCGTTTCGCGCCGGCGTCGCGCGCGGCGAGCATGGCCTGCGCCATCGCCGCGTCACGCGCGCGCTGCGCCTGCACCATGCCGGGCAGCATCGCCTCGGGCATGGCGCCGCAGTGCCCCTCCTGGATGTCCTTGCTCAGCGTGCCCTGCTGCGCGCCGCTCCACGCCGCGCGATCGCGCAGCGCGAGCAGGTCGGCCGGCCACGCGCTGTCGCCCTCGCGAACGATCTTGCGGATCTGGTCCCGGTCGATGTTGCCGCCGCGCACTTCCGCGCCGGATTGCAAGGCGACATCGAACAGCGGCCGATGCAGCGGCCAGCGCCAGCCCTTGCGGTCGAACTTCGCCGCGTCGATGACGGCTTCCACATCGCCGGGACGGGTCTTGCGCGCCGCGGCGACGGCCGCGTCCTCGCCGCGCGAGAACTGTTCGAACACGACGACGGTCTTCGGCTCCTGCGCGATCAGGCGGCGCAACTGCTCGGCCCGGGCGCGATGATGGTCGGGGTTGTCATGCAGCTCGCCGAGGAGGACGAACCCGGGCGGGTGCGGGGCCGCGTCGGCGGCGGTCACCGCGGTGACCGGGGCGGCCGAAGATGTCGCCGTCGACGCGCAAGCGCCAAGCAGCATGGGGACCAATGACAGCGCGGCGCCGCGCCAGGCGATGTTCATGGGAACAATCCTCGATCAGGGGATGTGAACAGGCCTGGCGGCGTCGCCGCGACACTTGGCGAGGTCGCGGCGATGGCTGGGTCGGATGCGCATTGTCAGCCATCCGGCCGCTCGAGGGCCTCGGCAGGCAGCGGCGCTCGCCGGCCCGCCAAGACGTGGTGCGACGGTCAGCCGGGGATGACGGCGTCCGTCACCAACACGGCCGGATTGGTGTGGATGGCGAGCGCCAGCACCGACTGAGTCCGGGACTCGGCGTCCGTGCGGTCCTGCTCAGTCGTCGCCAGGTAGCTGGCCACCAGGGAGCGATCGAGTTGCGCCTCCTGTTCATCCGACAGCACTTCCTGCAGGCGCGCGGTGTCGAACAACCTCCACTTATCCTCGACCCAGAAATAGCAGGTCGGGGCGCTGAGGGTCTCCTTGGCGAGTTCCCAGGCCCAGGCGTCTTCGGCTGTTGCCGGATCTGGCGATGAAGTCGTCATGACAGTTCTCCTTTGGAAGAGGGAGCGGCTGGCGCTCCCTTGGGGGGACGCATCGACATCGATGCCGCGCCTGAGTCCTCCCGCGCAGGAGATCGGATCGCCGGAGGCGGCTGGACATCGCCGGCCCATGCCGCCAGGACGACACGTCAACGGATCGACATCGTCGCGCGCATCGCCTTGACCGCACCTTCGCCCATCGCCGCGCCGAAGCGCTTGGCGATGCGTTCGGCGACGTTGTCGCGCGGCGTGTAGTCGACCACGTCCTCGGCCTTCACGACCTCGCGGGCAACGTAGTCCAGGTTGCCCGTGCCATCGGCCAGGCCCAGCCCGATCGCCTGTTCGCCGTTCCAGAACAGCCCCGAGAACATCTCCGGCGTTTCCTTCAGGCGCGCGCCGCGACCCTCGCGCACCACCGCGATGAACTGCTGGTGGATCTGGTCCAGCATCGCCTGCGCGTAGGCCTGCTGCTTCGGCGTGACCGGCGAGAACGGATCCAGCATCCCCTTGTTCTCGCCCGCCGTCATGAGGCGCCGCTCGACGCCGACCTTCTTCATCACCTC
Organism: Roseateles sp.; assembly: GCA_039593255.1. Taxonomy (GTDB): domain Bacteria; phylum Pseudomonadota; class Gammaproteobacteria; order Burkholderiales; family Burkholderiaceae_C; genus Roseateles. The sequence continues at coordinate 32,599 of JBCNPQ010000035.1, read as the reverse complement.
GGTGAACCCGAAGCCGTCCATCAGCACGCCGATCGACCCCACCACCGAGGCCTTGTCGACGTAGATCTCGTCGGCCCCGGCGGCGATGTAGTACGCGCCCGAGGCGCAGATCTCCTCGACCACCGCATAGACCTTCTTCTTGTGCAGCGCCTTCAGGCGCTTGAGCTCGTCGTTGACGATGCCCGCCTGCACCGGGCTGCCGCCCGGCGAGTTGATGCGCAGCACCACTGCCTGCGAGCCCGGATCCTCGAACGCGGCCTTCAGCGCCGCGTTGATGAGCTCCGCGCTGGCCTCGGTGTCGGGCGCGATCTCGCCGCGGACCTCGACGAGCGCCGTGTGCGGGCCCGTGGTCGCGCCGCCGTGGTGCTTCGTGGAGAACATCGACCAGATCGCCAGCAGCAGCACCGACACCCAGACCAGGCGGAAGAAAGTCTTCCAGCGCCGGTCGCTGCGACGGTCGCGCAGGTAGTCATGGGCGAACTGCTCGATCACGTGCTCGTAGCGGCCGGGCGCGGAAGAGGCGGCCCGGGCGGCGGACGGTGCCGCCGGCGCCTGCGCGGCCGGCGCGGCGGCGTTCAGGATGTCCTCCGGACGCGCCGTCGCGTCGGGGATCGGGCGGGGCAGGTCGCTGCCGCCGCTGGAATCGTCGTTGGGGTTCATTCAATCCTCGAAAACAGGGCGCGTGTCGCGGGAGGGATACCAGAAGACCTGGCCGTCCTGCTCGCGCACGTCCAGCTTGGTCAGTCCGGAACGGCCGCACATGCCCGTCACGCAGCGGCCATCGCGCGGGTGGTACACGGCGCCGTGGATGCTGCAGATGATGTATTCCTTGCGGCTGTCCAGGAACTCGCCTTCCTGCCAGTCCATCTCCGTCGGCACGTGCGCGCAGCGGTTGAGATAGGCGACCACCTCACCGTCGAAGCGCAGCGCGAAGGCGGTGGCCGGCTGGCGGAACTGCAGCACGTCGAAGGTATGCGCGCGGCCGCGCTCCTCCAGCTCGGAGGAGGCGCACAGCGGCACCGGGGGCGGGTCTTGCTCGGACATCATGCGGACGGGATCCGGAAAGCGGGAAAGAAGCGGGAAAGAAGCGGGAGAGCTCGGGAAGCGGTCAGGCGTTGGCCAGCAGCCAGTCGCGCAACGTCGGCACATCGTGCGCCACCAGCAGCGGCTCGAAGCCGCGCAGCGACTCGTGCTCGTGCGCACCGTAGGTGACCGCGACCGCCGGGCAGCCGGCGTTGCGCGCCAGTTGCAGGTCGTGCGTCGTGTCGCCGATCATCAGCGTGCGCTCGGGCTCGGCGCCGAACTCCCGCATCAACTCCAGCAGCATCTGCGGGTTGGGCTTGCCGGCGGTCTCGTCCGCGGTGCGGGTGCCGTCGAACAGCGTCTTCATGTCGACCGCGGCCAGCGCCTCGTCCAGGCCGCGCCGGCTCTTGCCGGTCGCGACGGCCAGCCAATGGTGCCGCGCCTTCAGCTCCTGCAGCAGCGCGGGCACGCCGTCGAACAGGGTCACCTCGTGCGCGGACGCGAAGTAGTGATGGCGGTAACGCTGGCCGAGCTCCGGATAACGCGCCGGGTCCAGCCCCGGCAGCGCGTATTGCAGCGCCTCGATCAGCCCCATGCCGATGACGTAGGCGGCGCGCTCGCGCGACGGCGGCGTCAGTCCCAGGTCGACCGAGGCCGCCTGCATGCAGCGCACGATCAGCGCGGTGGAATCGAACAGGGTGCCGTCCCAGTCGAAGACGATCAGGTCGAAGCGTTGAGGCATGGTGGTCCGGAGGAGGTCGTCAGGACGCCGGGCGGCGCAGCGCGGCCAGGAGTTTCTCGCACTCCGGCGGCAGCGGCGCTTCCAGGGTCAAGGTCTCGCCGGTCGCCGGGTGCACCACGCGCAACAGACGCGCATGCAGGAACATCCGGTCGAAGCGCAGCGCGCCCCGCGCGATCAGCCGGTTGGCCTCGAAGTCGCCGTACTTGGGATCGCCGACGATCGCGTGGCCCTCGTGCGCCAGGTGGACCCGGATCTGGTGCGTGCGGCCGGTCTTGATGGTGACGTCCAGCAGGCTGTAGTCCGGAAAGCCTTCGACGATCTTCACCAGGCTGATCGAGCGCTTGGCCTGGTCCGCCTGCGGATCCCTGGGATCTGGCACCGCCCTCACCCAGCGCTCGCCGTCGCTCCCGACGAACTTCAGCAGCGGCACGTCGACGACCTTCTTCCCCTTCGCCCAGGCGCCGCTCACCAGCGCCGCGTAGGTCTTGCCGGTCTCGCGGTCGCGCAGCTGGTCCTGCAGATGCGTCAGCGCGCTGCGCTTCTTGGCGATCATCAGCAGGCCGGAGGTCTCCTTGTCGAGCCGGTGGACCAGCTCCAGGAACTTCGCCTGCGGCCGCGCGCGGCGCAGCTGCTCGATCACGCCGAAGCTGACGCCCGAGCCGCCGTGCACCGCCACGCCGGCGGGCTTGTCGACGACGATCAGGTGCTCGTCCTCGAACACGATCGGAAATTCGCGGGCGGGCACGGCCGCGGCCGCGTCGGCGGGCTTCTCCGCGAGGCGCACCGGCGGCACGCGCACCACGTCGCCGGTCTCCAGGCGCGAATCGGCGCTGCAGCGGCCCTTGTTGATGCGCACCTCGCCGGAACGGATGATCCGGTAGACCAGCGTCTTGGGCGCGCCCTTGAGTTCGCGGATCAGGAAGTTGTCCAGCCGTTGTCCGGCGGAGCCTTCGTCCACAGTCAACAGCCGGACCTGCGCCGGCGCGGCGGGTGTCGCAGCCGGGGCCGGAGCCGGGGCGGTCGCGGCGGGCCTGGCGCCCCCCGCGGCACCGCGGGCTGTCCCTGGGACGGCCTTGCGGGTTTTGGCCCCTATAATGCTGCTTGCCACGTTTGCGTTGTAAGTATTTGATTTGTCTCATTTTACTCGGACGACAGCGTTCGAGTCCGACGAGAACGTGGTGGTGAGCGGCCATCGTGAGTAGGCTGTTCACGACTTTTTGGTGATGCAACGTCAGGTCACCGACGTCGGGCCCGCTTCCCAAAGCGAGCGGGCAGGCGCCGGGGCCGGACGGCAGAGCAACGTCGTCAGAACCATGCCCGCGCGGCCCGTCGCATTCCAGGATGTCGGCAGGCGACGCGGGCAGCACAACAAGGTTTCACGACGTCAGAAGACGGGCCGCAAGCCCTGGCGCTGACGTCAGCACCCAGGCTCCGATTCCGGATGTTTTCTTCGGTCCATTCCACCCCCCGCCGCCTGCGAGCGCGTGTTGGCTTCGTCCACACGCCAGGCTCCGGCCGTGGTCGGGTCGCGCCTCAGTCGGCGCGCTTGAGGACCAAGACAGCCGATCCGGGGCCCGCGGCGCACGCGCCAACGCTGCATCGCTGAACGGCCCAGCCGTTCAATTGCAGTCCAGGGCGATCCTGTCATGGGTTCTTTCGCGTTTCTCGTGCATCGGTCGAATCGCCCGCCGGTGACTCTCCGGCAGCGGTTCACTTGAATGCGCGCCAGCCCTGGAAGGCTGGCGAGGAGGAGCACTGATGAAACGCATGCTGATCAACGCGACGCAGCAGGAAGAGCGTCGCCTGGCCATCGTCGATGGACAGAAGCTGTTGGACTTCGAGACCGAGATCGAAGGCCGCGAACAGCGCAAGGGCAACATCTACAAGGCGGTCGTGACGCGCGTCGAGCCGTCGCTGGAGGCCTGCTTCGTCGATTACGGCGAGGACCGCCACGGCTTCCTGCCGTTCAAGGAGATCTCCCGCCAGTACTTCCGCGAGGGCGCCGACGTGCGCTCCGCCAAGATCCAGGACGTGATCAAGGAAGGCCAGGAGCTGCTGGTCCAGGTCGAGAAGGAAGAGCGCGGCAACAAGGGCGCGGCGCTGACGACCTTCGTGTCGCTGGCCGGGCGCTACCTGGTGCTGATGCCCAACAACCCGCGCGGCGGCGGCGTGTCGCGCCGCATCGAGGGCGAGGACCGTGAAGAGCTGAAGGACGCGCTCGACCAGCTCGAGTACCCGAAGGGCATGTCGCTGATCGCCCGCACCGCCGGCATCGGCCGTTCCGCCGCCGAGCTGCAGTGGGACCTGAACTACATGCTCAAGCTGTGGACCGCCATCGACGAGGCGTCCGGCGGCAAGGGCGCCTTCCTGATCTATCAGGAGTCGTCGCTGGTGATCCGCGCGATCCGCGACTACTTCACCGCCGACATCGGCGAGATCCTGATCGACACGGACGACATCTTCGAGCAGGCGCACCAGTTCATGACCCACGTGATGCCGGAGACGGCACACAAGGTCAAGCGCTACCGGGATGACGCGCCGCTGTTCAGCCGTTTCCAGATCGAGCACCAGATCGAGACGGCCTTCAGCCGCACGGTGAACCTGCCCTCGGGCGGCGCCATCGTGATCGACCACACCGAGGCGCTGGTCTCAGTGGACGTGAACTCGGCGCGCGCCACCCGCGGCGGCGACATCGAGGAAACCGCCACCCGCACCAACCTGGAAGCCGCCGACGAGATCGCGCGCCAGATGCGCCTGCGGGACCTGGGCGGCCTGATCGTCGTGGACTTCATCGACATGGAGGAGTCCAAGAACCGCCGCGAGGTCGAACAGCGCCTGCGCGACGCGCTGCGCCAGGACCGCGCCCGCGTGCAGTTCAGCTCGATCAGCAAGTTCGGCCTGCTGGAACTGAGCCGCCAGCGCCTGCGCCCGGCGCTGAGCGAAGGCAGCCACATCACCTGCCCGCGCTGCAACGGCACCGGCCACATCCGCGACACGGAGTCCTCCGCGCTGCAGATCCTGCGCATGGTCCAGGAAGAGTCCATGAAGGACAACACCGCCGCCGTGCACGTGCAGGTGCCGGTGGAAGTGACCTCGTTCCTGCTCAACGAGAAGCGCACCGAGATCACCAAGATCGAGCTCAAGCAGCGCGTGACCGTGCTGCTGGTGCCCAACCGCCACCTCGACACGCCGAACTACAAGCTCGAGCGCCTGCGCCACGACGATCCCCGCCTGGAGAACCTGCAGGCGAGCTACACGATGATCGAGGAGCAGCAGGAAGAGGAAAGCATCACCCGCCGCGGCGCCGAGAAGAAGAACAAGCAGGAGCCGGTGATCAAGGGCATCCTGCCCGAGCAGCCGGCCCCGATGCCGGTCGCGCCCGCGCCCAAGGCCGTCGAGCCGGTGGCCGCGGCCCCGGTGGCGGCACCTGCCGCGCCGGCGGCCCCGGTGGCTGCCGGTGGTGGCTTCTTCGGCTGGATCAAGAACCTGTTCGGCGGTGCTCCGGCACCCGCGCCGGCGCCGGAGCCCGTCAAGGCCGCCGAGCCGGCGAAGAAGGAACGCGGCGAGCGCGGTGGCGACCGGGACCGCAACGGCGGCCGTGGCGGCGATCGCAATCGCCGTGGCGAACGAGGTGATCGCGCGGAACGTGGCGAACGCGGAGAACGCGGAGAACGCGGCGAGCAGAAGGCCCGTGACGGCAAGTCGCGCGGCGAAGGCAAGCCGCAGCAGGAAGGCCGCGGCGAGCGGCCGGAACGCGGTGATCGCGCCGAGCGCGGTGAACGCGCCGAACGCGGCGGCGATCGTCCGGAGCGTGGCGAGCGCGGTGAACGTGGTGAGCGCGGTGGTGACCGCAACCGCCGCAACGAACGCGCCGACAAGCCGGAACAGGCCGTCGAGGGCGCACCGCGCCAGGAGCGCGCGGAACGCGGCGATCGTCCGGAACGGGGCGAGCGCGGTGATCGGGGCGAACGCGGCGAAGGCCGTCGTCGTCGCGAGGAGCGTCCGGCCGACGTGAACCAGGAGCAACTGGTTGCGCTGGCCGGTACCGAAGCCGACAACGTCGAATCGCCGATCGCGTTCGCCGACACGCAACCGATGGAAGCGCCGCTGGGCGAAGCCGGCGAAGAGCGTCAAGGCCGTCGCCGCCGTCGTCGCGGCAACCGCGGTGAGCGCGGTGCCGAAGGCGTCGAGGGCGCGGAGCAGGTCGAAGGCGCGCTGGTCGAAAGCCAGGCGCCCACGGACGGCGCCACGTCGTTCGCCGACGGCGCCGGTTCCGCCGAGGCCCCGGTGGTCGAGGGCGAGGCCCCGGCCGGCGAAGACGGCGCGGAAGGCCAAGGCCGCCGTCGTGGCCGCGGTCGCGACCGCTATCGCCGTGACCGCCGCGAAGGCGAAGGCGCACCGGCCGACGGCGTGAGCGCCGATGGCGAGATCGCCGCCACGCCGGCCGTCGCCGCGCTGGACGGCATCGTGCTGGATGCTGGCGCCGCGCCGCGTCAGCTGGAGCTGGGCGACGAGCCGACGCAGGCGCCGGTGCAGGCCGCCGCGCCCCTGCAAACCGTGCAGACGGCGCCAGTGGCCGCTCCCGCGCCCGTGGCGGCGGCTCCGGTGGCTCAGGCTGCCGTCGCGGCCCCGGCCGCGCCGGTGGTGCCCCGCTTCGAGCTGCCGCTGGGCGAGCTGAGCGCCGTCGCCGAAGGTGCTGGCCTGGTCTGGGTCAACAGCGACGCCGACAAGATCGCCGCCGTGCAGGCCGCGATCGCCGCCGAGCCGGCCGCCGCGCCGCTGGGCCGCGAACCCGCGCCGGTGGTCGTGGTCGACGAGGGCCCGCTGGTCCTGGTCGAGACCCGCAAGGATCTCAACCAGATCAAGCTGCCGTTCGAAGCCTGATTCGAAGCTGGATGCCGGCATGAACTCCCTCTCCCGCACTGCGGGAGAGGGCGGGGGGTGAGGGTCGGCGCACTGCCACCACCCTCACCCCAACCCCTCTCCCGCAGTGCGGGAGAGGGGCTCAAGCAAGGCCACGCGCAAGAACACCACAGCCGCCGAGACACCCCTCGGCGGCTTTCCTTTTGGGGCGTCACGAGCGCCCCGAGACATGACGGAGACAGACACGTGAACACGTCCACCATCGCCGCCCAGCCGGGCGATGCGACCGGCGCCAAGGCCACGCCGAAGATGCCGCCGCAGATCCCGTACATCATCGCCAACGAGGGCTGCGAGCGCTTCAGCTTCTACGGGATGCGCAACATCCTGACGGTGTTCCTGATGACCAGCCTGCTGCTGGCCATCCCCGAGGAACACCGCAAGGGCGAAGCCAAGGAGGTGTTCCACACCTTCGTCATCGGCGTCTACTTCTTCCCGCTGCTGGGCGGCTGGCTGTCCGACCGCTTCTTCGGCAAGTACAACACCATCTTCTGGCTGAGCCTGGTGTATTGCGCCGGGCACGCCTGCCTGGCGATCTTCGAGGACAACCTGCGCGGCTTCTACTTCGGGCTGTTCCTGATCGCGCTGGGCTCGGGCGGCATCAAGCCGCTGGTGAGCTCGTTCATCGGCGACCAGTTCGACAAGAGCAACCGCTCGCTGGCGCAGAAGGTGTTCGACGCCTTCTACTGGATCATCAACTTCGGCTCGTTCTTCGCGTCGCTGCTGATGCCGATCTTCCTGGACAAGTTCGGCGCGAGCGTCGCGTTCGGCATTCCGGGCGCGCTGATGTTCCTGGCCACGCTGATCTTCTGGAGCGGTCGCCACAAGTACACCCACGTGCCCGCCGGCGAGTCGCACCGCGACCCGCACGGTTTCCTGAAGGTGGTGCGCACGGCGCTGCTGTCGCAGGCGCCGGGCCAGGGTCGCGGCGGGCTGTTCGTCGCGGGCCTGGGCGTGGTGCTGGCCGTCGGCGCGCTGGCGCTGACGCCCAACCTCGGTTTCGTGATCGCGTTCTGCTCGGCGCTGGTGCTGGTGATGGGCTTCGGTGGCATCGGCGCCTGGATGCAGCTGGAGCGCGCCCGCGCGGTGCATCCGGACGAGGCCGTCGAAGGCGTGCGCACGGTGCTGCGCCTGCTGGTGCTGTTCGCGCTCGTCACGCCCTTCTGGTCCTTGTTCGACCAGAAGGCCTCGACCTGGGTGCTGCAGGCCGACCAGATGGCCAAGCCGGAGTGGTTCAAGTCCTCGATGATGCAGGCGCTGAATCCGGCGCTGGTCATGATCCTGATTCCGTTCAACAACCTGGTGCTGTATCCGCTGCTGTCGCGGCTGGGCCTGAAGGTGACGGCGCTGCGCCGCATGGGCGCGGGCATCGCGTTCGCGGGCATCGCCTGGATCGTGGTCGGCGGCCTGCAGCTGTGGATCGACGGCGGCCACGCGGTCGACATCACCTGGCAGGTCCTGCCCTACGCGCTGCTGACGCTGGGCGAGGTGCTGGTGTCGGCCACCGGCCTGGAGTTCGCCTACAGTCAGGCGCCGCTGGCGATGAAGGGCGTCATCACGAGCTTCTGGAACCTGTCGGTGACGATCGGCAACCTGTGGGTGCTGCTGGCCAACTCCAGCGTCAAGGGCGCGACGGTGACGGCCTACATCCAGTCCACGGGCACGAGCGTCACGGCGTTCCAGATGTTCTTCTTCGCCGGATTCGCGCTGCTCGCGGCGCTGCTCTTCGGGCTCTACGCACGCGGGTACCGGATGCAGGACAACTACCGGGGCTGAGGCCCCGGCTCCCGTTCATTCTCGACAGCCACATTCAGGGGGACACGGACATGGCTCGAATCGGATCACTGGTCGCGGCGTTGGCGCTGCAGGCCGCCATCGCGGCGCCCGCCGCGATGGCGCAGGACAGCGTCAGGCTCAACATGGTGCCGCTGCCGTCGACGCGGCAGCAGGTGGACATGACGATGGACATGAAGATGAACATGTCCATGCAGCTGCCGCCCGACGCGACCGAGCAGCAACGCGCGCAGATGGCGCAGATGCAGGCCTCGATGCCGATCACGATGAAGATGGGCATGCGCCAGGACCTGTCGACGACGGCCAAGGGGCCGGACGGCTCGTACACCTTGAACGCCGAGGTGGCGACGCTGAAGAACGAGATGCGCGACGCGACGGGTCAGTCGCGGGCGATGCCGGTGCAGGGACCGGTGCGCTTCTCCGCGCGGCTGAAGGACGACCAGTTCGAGAAGATCGATCTGCAGCTGCCCAATGCCGGGCAGGCGCAGGCCTTGAGCAAGGAGATGCAGGAACAGGTCTTCAACCAGAGCTTCGACTGGATGCGCAAGTTCAACGGCAGGACGCTGAAGGTGGGCGAGACCATCGAGGTGCCGATCGAGATGAACATGCCGATGGCGGGCGCGAAGGCCGGCAAGCTGCTGGGGCGCTACACGCTGACCTCGGTCAGCAAGGGCGTCGCGTCCTTCGACGTGGACGTGCGCATGGACATGAGCTTCGCCGCGCCGGCCAAGCCGGCGTCGGGCGCGTCGTCGCCGGCGTCGGGGCCGGTCGAGGGCGCGATGACCGGCTCGGGCCGGGGCAAGATGGATCTGCGGCTGGCGGACCGGCTCATGCTGCGCAACGCGATGGCGATGACCATGGGCGTGGACATGGCGGGGCCGCAGGGCAACAAGATGCGCATGGACATGGAAATGAACATGACCGGCACCGGCAAGACGCTGCCCGCGGCGAAGAAGCCGGCCGCGCCGGCCAAGCCCGCGACGAAGGGCTGAGTTCCGCACTCACACGCACCCGCCGCTCGACGGCAGCATGAAGAAGACCGCCCGAGGGCGGTCTTCTTTCTTCTCCGGGTCTTCTCCCTTCTTCGGCAGCTCATGGGAGCAACCTGTACAGGTTGACGACCCCGCCCAGGATCGCGAAGCCGCCGCAGATCGATCCGAACGTCCAGCGCAGGTGAGCACTGAACTTCTCCTCCATGACCTGCAGGATCTCGCCCTTGGCCTTGTCCAGGTCGATCTTGGAAGCCATCTTGGCCTCCATCCGGGCCTCCATGTGCTCCAGCTTCTCCTCGACCTCCTGTCGCAGCAGGTTCAGATCGTCCTTGGTGGCCAGTTCCTTCTGTACCTCCCTGATCCCGACGACCATCTCCTTTCGAATCGCTTCCGTCGCGGAACGTGCAGCACCTTCCGGAATCCCGGCGCCGGTCAGCGCCAGGAAGACATCGATTTCCATATCACCTCTCTTTCACAGGAAAGTTCAACGAGGTTGGCAATCTACGTCGCAGGGCAAGTCCTGGCACTAGCTGGTTCTGAGTTCCGTCGCGGCGAATCCGCGTGGATGAGTAGTCGATATCCCTTGCATTGAGAACACCCCCTCAGACGCCGGCGCGAGGCCGCAGCTCGCGGATGCCGCGCATCGTCGGGATCACCTCGCGCATGACTTGCAGGAAGGCGCGCAGTCGCGCGGGTTGCAGGCGCCGCGAGGGATAGACGAGCGAGATCGGCAGCGGCGTCGCGCACCACTCGGGCAGGACGCGGACCAGGCGGCCTTCCGCCATGTCGTCGAAGACGGCCCACTGCGACACCAGCGCGAGGCCCAGGCCGCGGCGCGCGGATTCGATCAGCGCGAAGAGGCTGTCCGTGCCCAGCCGCGGACGGAACGCGATGTGCATGCGCTCGTCGCCCTGCGCGGCCTTGAGGTCCACGCCGTCGCGGTAGAACGCCAGCAGCGCCAGCCACGGCTGCGCGCCGAGCAGCGCGGCGATCTCCTCGGGCGGCCGCTGGTCCAGGCCCTTGGGCAGCTTCTTCGCCAATTGCGGCGAGGCCACCAGCACGCGCGGGATCTCCGCGAGCTGCGTCGCGATCAGCGCGGGCTGGTTGATCTCGCCGACCAGCAGCGAGCAATCGACGTTCTCCCGGCTGAAGTCGGGCAGTTGATCCTGCAGCATCCATTCCACCGAGACGCGCGGATGCTTGCAGAGGAAGGCCGCGAGTGGCTCGATCAGCTGGCTCTGTCCGAACGCGTGCGGCACCCGCAGCCGCAGCGTGCCGGACAGTTCGTCGCCGCCATCGAGTTCCTCCGCCAGCGACGACCAGCCGTCGATCAGGTCCTGGGCCTGCGCGGCGCAACGCTCGCCCTCCTCGGTCAGGCGCAGTCCGCGCGTGGAGCGCTCCACCAAGCGCACGCCGAGCAGCGACTCCAGCATCTGCACGCGCCGGCTGACCGTCGGCTGCGTGGTCGCGAGCTGCAGCGCGGCGGCGGAGAAACTGCCCGCCTCCGCCACGCGGAGAAAGGTCTGCAGCAGTGCGAGGCGGTCCTGGCCGCTGTCCCGGGTGGCGTCGTTCATCCGTGCTTTATACGCCGCACGTATGGCCGCTGTGCGCGCCGGACCAGTTCCCCCGACGGGCCTGGGGCCGAACAATCCAGGCCATCCGATCTGCTGAAGTTGCCATGTCCGCTCTACCCCTTCATTCGACACCCGCCGCGTCGCTGGAGGCCGGCACGCCGTCGGCGCCGCTGATCGTGCTGCTGGCGGCGTCGGCGGGCCTCGGCGCCGCCTCGCTGTACTACAGCCAGCCGATCCTGGCCCCGCTCGCCGAGGACCTGCATGCCTCGACGGCCGGCATCGGCGCGGTGCCCATGCTCACGCAGCTCGGGTATGCCGCCGGCATCCTGCTGCTGACGCCGCTGGGCGACCGCTTCGATCGCCGCAAGGTCATCCTGACCAAGTTCGTGCTGTTGATCGCCACGCTGCTGCTGTGCGCGTTCGCGCCGGGCTTCGCGCCCTTCCTCGTGGCCAGCGCGGTGCTGGGCCTGACGGCGACGCTGGCGCAGGACGTCGTGCCGATGGCCGCGACGCTGAGTCCGGTCGAGCATCGCGGCCGCATCGTCGGCCAGGTGATGACCGGGCTGCTGCTGGGCATCCTGCTGTCGCGCGTGATGAGCGGCGTGGTGGCGCAGGCCTTCGGCTGGCGCTGGGTGTACGGCCTCGCGGCGATCGCGCTGACGGTCGCGGGACTGGCCAGCCTGCGCTGGCTGCCCTCCTCGCCTCCGGCGATGCGCACGACGTATGGCGCGCTGCTGCGCTCGCTGGGCGGCCTGTGGCGGACCTTGCCGACGCTGCGCCGCGCCGCGATCGCGCAGGCGCTGCTGGCGATGGCCTTCAGCGCGTTCTGGTCGACGCTGGCGGTGATGCTGCATCAGCGTTTCGGGTTGGGCAGCGCGGTGTCGGGCGCGTTCGGCCTGGCGGGCGCGGCGGGTGCGCTGGCCGCGCCGCTGGCGGGCCGCGTCGCCGACAAGCGCGGTCCCGGCGTCGTGACCAAGCTCGGCTCGCTGCTGGTGGCGCTGTCGTTCGCGGCGATGTCGGTGACGGCCTGGCTGGACCGCGGCGCGGCGATCGTCGTGCTGGTGGTGCTGGCCGTCGTCTTCGACTTCGGCGTGCAGGCGGCGCTGGTCGCGCACCAGACGATCGTCTACGGGCTCGATCCGGCGGCGCGCAGCCGGCTCAACGCGCTGCTGTTCACCGGCATGTTCATCGGCATGGCCAGCGGCGCGGCGCTGGGCAGCGTGCTGCTGAACCACTTCGGCTGGCTGGGCGTGACGACGCTGGCGACGGTCGCGAGCGTGGGCGCGCTGCTGGTGCGGCTGGGCGCCGACGAGTGAGTTCAGCCGCCGCGACCGAGGAAGGCCCGGATCGCGGTGATCCGGCCGTGCGCGTCGAAGTCGAGCACATCAACGACGAAGAGCTCGATGTGGCCGTCGACCAGGATGCGCAGCTCGCCGGCCACCGAGCGCTCGCTCTCCAGCAGGTGCAGGACCTCGATGTGGAGCGAGGTCGCGGACTCGAAGTTCTTGCGCGTCTCGGCGATCGCGGCCTCGCGACCCTTCACCGAGAGATTCCAGTCGCGCAGGGTGACGTCGTCCGCGAACATCGCGGCGATGCCGTCGAGGTCCTTGGCGGCGTAGCGGCGGAGGTAGTCGAGAAACGCGGCTTGAGCGCTCATGCGGTGGTGAAGCGATGGTGGAGGTTGCGCAGTATCGCGATCCTCATCGAGCGCTCCTGCATCGAGGAGGATGCCGCCAGGTTCCGGGCCGGTAGTCACGCCCCCGCAGGCGCCTCGTGACACACCACGCACAGCTTGTTCCCATCCGGATCGCGGAAGTAGGCGCCGTAGTAGTGCTGGTGGTACTGCGGCCGCAGGCCGGGCGGTCCGTCGCAGGTGCCACCGTGCGCGAGCGCCGCGGCATGGACCTGGTCGACCATCACCCGCGACGCCGCCATGAACGCGGTCATCTGCCCGTTGCCCGCGGCGGCGGCCAGAGCGTCGAATGGCCGGCCGACCAGGAACAGCGGCCGCGGTCCCGGCACCGACTGCCACCCGGCCCATGGCCGCTGGTCATCGCGGAAGCGCAACGGCAGCGCCAACGCCGTCATCACCGGGCCGTAGAACGCCATTGCGCGATCGAAGTCGGCGACCCCGATGAAGACATGCGAGAACACGTCGCGCCCTCACTGCGTCCGGCCGCGCCAGCCGATCAGGCTGACGCCCAGCGCGACGAAACACGCGCCGAAGGTCCGGTTCATGAGCTTCACCCGCGTCGGCGACGCCAGCCCGCGGCGCAGCGCCCGCGCCAGCACGACGTAGAACGCATGCGCCAGCACGGCGCAGGCGGCGAAGGTCACCGTCAGCACGACGAAGTCGCGCAGCGCCGTCTCCGGATGGTTCATGAACTGCGGGAACAGCGCGGTGAAGAACAGGATGGCCTTCGGATTCGTCAGCGCGACCATCACGCCACGCAGGAACAGCGCCCGGCGCGACAGTCCGGCCACCTCCGCCGCGGCCGCGTCCCCCGCGGCCACGGCCATCCGCGCGCCCTGGCGCCATTGCTTGATGCCCAGCCAGATCAGGTAGCAGGCACCGAGCAGCTTCACCACCAGGAAGGCCTGGGCCGAGGTGCTCAGCAGCACGCCGAGTCCGGCCGTGGTCGCCGCCGACACCGCGAGCAATCCGGTCGCATTGCCGATCGAGCCGACCATCGCGCGCCGCGGTCCCACGCTGAGCGAATTCGAGATCGCCATCAGCACCGCCGGCCCCGGCGTGAACGTGACGAACAGCGCCACACTGACGAAACCCAACCAGCTGCTCAGATCCACCGCGATCCCCCTAGCGCACGACACAGGAAGGACCGATGGTAGCGGCGACGCCATCGGGCTAGGATCGTCGGCGCTATCACCCTGCCCCGGGAGTCCCCATGCGATCCGTGTTCCACCTGGCCTATCACGTGCACGACCTCGACGACGCCCGCGCCTTCTACGGCGGCGTGCTGGGCTGCGAGGAAGGTCGCAGCACCGACACCTGGGTCGACTTCGATTTCTTCGGCCACCAGATCTCGCTGCACCTCGGCGAGCCGTTCCGCACCGGCAACACCGGCAAGGTCGGCGACCACCTGGTCCCGATGCCGCACCTGGGCGTGATCCTGCCGATGCCGGACTGGCAGGCGCTCGCGGACCGGCTGGCGTCGCGCGGCACCGAGTTCGTGCTCAAGCCCAGCATCCGCTTCGCCGGCCAGCCTGGCGAGCAGGCGACGATGTTCTTCCTCGACCCCTCGGGCAATCCGATCGAGGTCAAGGGCTTCGCGTCCACCGACGGGATCTTCGCGACCTGAGCCCCGCGACGCCTGACCGGCTCGGATCGCCATGCTACGGTTGCGCGAATCCGCCCCTCCGCTCTCCGAATCCGATCGATGAACGAGTCCGTCGCCCTCGGGCCGCTGGTGCTGCCCTGGGCCTTCCTGCACCTGTGCGCGGCGGTCGCGGCCTCGCTGGCCGCGGCGGCGTTCCTGGCGCGCCGGCGCGGGCAGGATGCCGGACCGCTGCTGTGGCGTTGTCTCTGGGTCGCGATCGTCTTCGCACGGCTGGGCTTCCTCTACCAGTACAAGGAGCTCTACGCCGAGCATCCGCTCAGCGTCTTCGACCTTCGCGACGGCGGCTGGTCGCCCGAGGTCGGAATGATCGCGATGTGGATGTACGCGACTTTCCAGCTGCGGAATGTGCCGGCGATGCGGCTCTCGGCGACCGTGCCGCTGGTGCTCGGTTCGGTCATCGTGATCGCGGGACAGATCCATCTCGCGATGCGGCCGGCCGGCGAGCCCTTGCCGCCGCTGCGGTTCGAGCAGCTGAGCGGCGAGCCCGTCGATCTGACGTCGTTGCACGGGAAGCCGGTGCTGATCAACCTGTGGGCGACCTGGTGCGGTCCGTGCGTGCGCGAGATGCCGATGCTGGCCCAGGCACAGCGGAGCCGGCCGGACGTCCAGTTCGTCTTCATCAACCAGGGCGAGGACGCCGGCCATGTCTCGCGCTGGCTGGCCGCGCAGCGGCTGGAGATGCGCAACGTCGCGATCGACGAACGGCGCGAGGCCAGCGCCGTGTTCAAGCAGGCGGGCTATCCGACCACCCTGCTCTTCGATGCGTCTGGACGCCTCGTGGGCAAGCGCACCGGCGAGCTGTCGGAACCGGCGCTGGAGGCGATGCTGAGGCCGCTGCGGTGATGGCGCTGATCAGCATCGTTCCACGCCTCGCCTCGGCAACCCCATGAGCGTCTTCACCACCGCCGCCTTCGACGACCCCAAGCCGGGCCTGGCCGCCCTGGTCGAAGCCGGACTCGACCAGCACAACGAGGCCTTCGGCGATCACGGCGCCTTCGATGGCCAGCGCGGGCTGAGCAGTGCCGCCTACGACGCCGGCGGCCGCGTGATCGGCGGCGCGGTCGGCCGCACGCTCGGGCGCTGCTGCGAGATCAAGCAGCTCTGGGTCGATGCGTCGCATCGTCACGCCGGCATCGGTAGCGCCGTCGTCCGCGCCTTCGAGCAACGCGCGATCGAGCGCGGTTGCGACACCTTCTACCTGAGCACCTTCAGCTTCCAGGCCCGCCCGTTCTATGAGCGCCTCGGCTATGTGGTCCAGCTGGAGATCCCCGGCCACGGCGCCGCCGGCTCCAAGTTCTTCATGGTGAAGAAACTGCGCGCCTGATCGCCTCGACGGCGCGGCCGCCGGGCACGCACCTTGCCGCCCGAAGCGGCATGAACACGCCCAACCGCACCGTCCATCTCTACCTCTTCGAGGGCTTCGCCGACTGGGAGGCCGCCTACGCGGTCGCGGGCATCAACACGCCCGAATTCCAGAAGGCGCCTGGTACCTGGCAGGTCAAGACCGTGGCCGCCGCGGGCGCCAACCTGACGCGGTCGATGGGCGGTCTGTCGGTGATGCCCGACATCCGGCTGTCCACGCTGTTCCCCGATGACAGCGAGCTCCTGATCCTTCCGGGTGGCGCCGGCTGGGACAAGGGCGAGCACCTGGAGGCGGCGAAGAAGGCCAAGGAGTTCCTCGACGCCGGCAAACGCGTGGCCGCGATCTGCGGCGCAACGGCGGGGCTGGCCAGGCTCGGCCTGCTCGACGACCGGCAGCACACGAGCAATGCGCTCTCGTATCTGAAGGGCGTCGACGCGTACGCCGGCAGCGACCGCTACGTCGACGAGCCCGTCGTGCAGGACCGCGGCCTCATCACCGCCGGCGGGATGTCGGCGCTGGACTTCGCGCGCGCGATCTTCGAGACGCTCGACATCTACGAGCCCGAGACGCTGGAAGCCTGGTACCAGCTCAACAAGACGGGCAAGTCGGCGTACTTCGCGAAGATGGCGCAGAACGCCGGAGGACGTTGAGGGCGGGCGGACACCCGCGCGTCACGGCTGTGTCTTGAAAGACTCGAGCTGCTTGATGCGGACCTGCGCGTGCTCGCGCATGCAGCCCAGGTATTGCAGGTTGCGGATCGATCCGTCGGACCACAGGTCCAGCACCGCCTTGCAATCGGCCTCGCGGAACCTCACCCACAGCCGCTGCGCGGCGACCAGCCTGTCCTTGGGCTTCGCCGCGCCGCCGACCTTGGCCGGCGTCTCCGCCAGCACGCGGCGATAGACCTCGTTGAGCTGCTTCTCGACTTGCTGCTGTTCCTGCGCGGCGCAGTCGTTCATGTCGACGGTGCTGACGGCATTGGCACAGTCCAGGGCATGGGCGGCCGTCGCCGCGGACAGGACCATCAAGGCGACCGCACCGCCTCGAAGGAGGGCGCGCATCGATCGGGAAAGCTCATTCGTCATGGATGCTCCTTGAGATCAGCAGGGGGCGCCCTCGCAGCGAGGCGAAGTCCTCCCCTTCACGGCAGACGCGCCAGCGCCTCCAGATACCTCGGCGCCAGCATCAGCTCGTCCCAGGTCAGCGGCGCCGACTGCGGCACCAGCGCCGCGCGGCGCGCCTCGCTGTCGATGGCCGGCGTCCAGGCGCCCTGCGCCATCGCCTCGGTCAGGCCGTCGAGCAGCTCATCGATCGCGCGACCGCCGTGCTCCAGGCTCTGGTTGCACAGCAGCACCAGGTCGCAGCCCGCCTCCAACGCGGCCAGCGCCGCTTCCGTGTAGCCCACCGGACGGCCCTCGATCACGCGCGCCGCGGCCATGCCGAGGTCGTCGCTGAACACCGCGCCCGCGAAGCCCAGCCGGTCGCGCAGGATGTCCTGCAGCCAGCGCCGGCTGAAGCCCGCCGGCCGGCTGTCCACCTTGCGGTAGATCACGTGCGCCGGCATCACCGCCGACAGGCTCAGGCTCAGCCATTCGAACGGCCGGACATCCTGCGCCAGGATCGCCTTCAGCGACCGCGTGTCCACCGGCACGCCCACGTGCGAATCCACGCTCACGAAACCGTGTCCCGGGAAGTGCTTGCCGCAACTGCCCATGCCGGCCAGCGCCAGCCCCTGGATCAGGCTCTGCGCCAGCAGGCTCACCACCCGCGGATCGGCGTGGAAGCTGCGCGAACCGATCACCGGGCTCACCGACTGCCGCGTCGCATCGTCCTGGTGGTCCAGGTCCAGCACCGGCGCGAAGCTCATGTCCACGCCGCAGGCCCGCAGTTCCAGCGCCAGCACCAGGCCGGTGGCCGTCGCCGCCTGCACCGCGCGCATGGCGTCCTCCATCCACAGCTCGCCGAGCGTGCGCATCGCCGGCAGCGCCGTGAAACCGTCGGTGCGGAAACGCTGCACCCGGCCGCCTTCCTGGTCGACCGCGATCAGCAGGTCCGGGCGGATGGACTTGGCCTCGGCGCACAGCGCCGTCAACTGCGCCCGGCTCTCGAAATGTCGCGCGAACAGGATCATCCCGCCGGTCAGCGGATGGGACAGCCGCCGGCGGTCGTCCGCCGTCAGCGCGGTGCCGGCGATGTCCAGGATCACCGGGGCGTGCAAGGTCTCGATCATTGACTTGTCTCTCTCTGTCATCGGGCACGCGCTCGCGCGCCCTGTTCCGTCCGCGGGCCGGGCCCGCGCATCCTCAGGCCCGCGTCTCGACGACGACGAAGGCCGTCGCATAGTCGGTCTCGTCGCTCATGCTCACATGCGCGCTCAGGCCCTTGCCCTCGAACCATTCGGCCAGCGCCCCGTGCAGCCGGATCTCCGGCTTGCCGCTGGGCGCGTTGAGGATCTCGCAGGCCCGCCAGGTCATCGGCATGTGCATGCCCATCCCGATCGCCTTCGAGAACGCCTCCTTGGCCGAGAACCGCGTGGCCAGGTAGGCCATCCCGCGCGCCTCGACCTTGGCGAATCTCGCGCGGAAGACCTCGATCTCCCGCGGTCCCAGCACCTTCTCGGCGAAGCGCACGCCCCGCCTTCCGAAGGTCTCCCGAATGCGCCGGATGTCGCAGACGTCCGTGCCGATGCCGTAGATCATCGCGGCCCTTTCCTGCGCGGCCTGTGCGCGCCTCGTGCCCGCTTCGTGGGCGTTGTGTGCGCGGATGCAATCAGGCGTAAGCGCGCTGGATGCAGCGCTGGTACTCGCGCACCGTCTCCGTGTAGCCGAGCTCCAGCGCGTCCGCGACCAGCGCATGGCCGATCGAGACCTCCGCCACGCCCGGCACCTCGCGCAGGAAGCGCGTCAGGTTGTCCCGGTTCAGGTCGTGCCCGGCATTGATGCCCAGCCCCTGCGCCAGCGCCGCCCGCGCCGCGGCCGCGAAGGCCGCCACCACCTCCGCCTCGCGCGGCGTGCCGAAGGCGCTTGCCCAGGTCTCGGTGTAGAGCTCGATGCGGTCCGCGCCCAGCGCGGCCACATGCGCCATCGCCTCCGGCAGCGGATCCATGAACAGGCTCACCCGCACGCCCAGCGACTTGCACTCCGCGATCATCGGCCGCAGCCGCTCCGCGTCCGCCGGCAGGTTCCAGCCGTGGTCCGAGGTGAACTGGTCCTCGCTGTCCGGCACGAAGGTCGCCTGCTGCGGCCTCACCTCGCGGATGAAGTCCATCAGGTTCTGCGTCGGATTGCCCTCGATGTTGTACTCGGCCTGCGGCCAGTCCTTCATCAGCGCGGCCAGCTCGCGCACGTCGTCGGCGCGGATGTGGCGCGCGTCGGGCCGCGGGTGCACCGTGATGCCCTGCGCGCCGGCCTCCAGGCACAGCCGCGCCGCGCGCGTCACGCTGGGGATGCCCAGGTGCCGGGTGTTGCGCAGCAGCGCGACCTTGTTGACATTCACCGACAGCGCGCATCGCGCGTCGTGCCGGCCGGATTCGGGAGCGATCAGCGGGTTCATGTGAGCAGCTTCTGGACGTCGAGCAACACCTGCCGCGTCCGCAATGGACGATGCCCCAGATGATAGTGAAGCAGGACGCGGGACAAGGGCTTCAGGGCCGGCCCCGCCAGTTCGCAGGCCTGTCGCAGCGCGGCCTGGCTGCCGTGCAGCAGCGCCGCCTGCAGCTGGATGAAGGCCTGGCCCGTCAGTTGCGGCGCGTCGTGCGTGGGCACGATCACGCCCGACTCCGGCGCCAGCATGTAGGGCCGTTCGGGATCGAGCGGCGCCTGCGTCGTCGACAGCACGCTCAGGTCGGGCAGCAGGCCGCAGATCGACAGCATCTTCAGCTCGAAGGCGCGCAGCGCCGCCTGCGCGTCGTCCACCGAACCGAGCTGCGGCAGCAGCGCCGCATAGGCGTCGAACAGTTCGGGCTGGGGATCCTGCCTCGGCAGGAACTTCAGCAGCAGCTCGTTCACGTAGTAGCCGCTGAACAAGGCCGCGCCGCTGGGCAGCGTCTGCCCGCCGACCCACTCCGCGCCACGCAGCGACTGCACTTCGGCCGCGCCGTCCTCGTTCATCTTCGAGGGCTTGGACAGGGTCACCTGCAGGCGCAGGAAGGGCAGCAGCACCGAGCGCAGCTGCGAATACGGCCGCTTCGCGCCCTTGGCGACCACCGCCAGGCGGCCATGCTCGCGGCTGAACAGGTCCAGCACCAGGCTGGTCTCGCTCCAGTCGTAGTGGTGCAAGACAAAAGCCGCCTGCGTCGCGGGCGGCTTCGGGGCTCGCGTGGCCATGGGCCTTACTCGTAGCCGTAGCTTCTCAGATGCTCTTCGGAGTCGGCCCAGCCGGAGCGGACCTTGACCCAGAGCTCCAGGAACACGCGCGCGTCCCACAGCTTCTCGAGCTCCTGACGCGTCTCCGACCCGATGCGCTTCAGGCGCTCGCCGCCCTGGCCGATGATCATGCCCTTCTGCGCGTCGCGCTCGACGACGATGGTCGCGGCGATGCGGCGCAGGTTGCCCTCCTCTTCCCAGCGATCGATGATCACCGTGGCTTCGTAGGGCAGCTCGTCGCCGGTCAACCGGAACAGCTTCTCGCGGATCATCTCCGCGGCCATGAACTTCTCGCTGCGGTCGGTCAGCGCGTCTTCCTCGTAGAACCATTCCTGGTTCGGGAGGTAGGGCTTCAGGATCTGGAACAGACGTTGCACGTCCGCGTCCTTCTTCGCCGACAGCGGCACGAACTCGCTGAAGTTGCGACGCTCCTGCATGCTCTTGAGCCAGGGCATCATCTCGGCGCGCCGGGTCACCGCGTCCAGCTTGTTGGCGATCAGCACCACCGGCTTGTCCTGCGGCAGCAGCGACAGCACCTTCGCGTCGTCCAGGCCGAAGCGGCCCGCCTCGACGACGAACAGCACCAGGTCCACATCCGCCAGCACGCCCTGGACCGTGCGGTTCAGGTTGCGGTTCAGCGCGCTGCTGTGCCGGGTCTGGAATCCGGGCGTGTCGACGAAGACGAACTGCGCCTCGTCGACGGTGCGCACGCCGGTGATGCGGTGGCGCGTCGTCTGCGCCTTCTTCGAGGTGATCGAGACCTTCTGGCCGACCAGCGCGTTCAGCAGCGTCGACTTGCCGACGTTGGGCCGTCCGACGATCGCGATCAGGCCGCAGCGCAGGTCGCCCTCGTACGGCATCGCGCCGATGCCGCCCTGGATCTCCGGCAGGTCCTCGCCGTCCTCGTCATCGTCCTGCTCGTCGGGCGCCCGCTGCCCCTCGGTCGCCGAGGTCGCCTCGAGGGCGTCGTCGTGGTCCGGCGAAGCGGACGGGTCGTGCGGAGCGGAGTCGTGCGGGGCGTTCAGATCAGGGTCCTCGGAAACGGGAGAAGCGGGAGAAGCGGGAGAAACGGGAGAAACGGGAGAGGGAGAAACGGAAAGGGAATCGATCGAGGACGCCGGTCCCGGCGTCTTCGGAGGTCTGGGTGCGTTCATCGCGGGCTCCGCGTCAGTCGCGCAGGCCGGTGCCGGGTCGATCGCCGGCGAGCAGCTCGTCCAGCATCTGCCGGGCAGCCTCCTGCTCGGCCACCCGGCGGGAGCGGCCTTCGCCACGGCGCGACAGCGTCAGCGCGGCCACTTCGCATTCGACGGTGAAGGTCTGCGCGTGCGCCTGGCCCCGCGTCTCGACGATGCGGTAGGCCGGCACCGGCAGCTTGCGGGCCTGCAGCCATTCCTGCAGCGCCGTCTTCGAATCCTTGGCCCACTGGTCGATGCCGCTGGCGGCGATGGTCTCGCCCAGCAGCCCGCGCACGATCTCGCGCGCGGCCTCGTAGCCGCCGTCCAGGAAGGCGGCGCCGATGACGGCCTCCAGCGCATCCGCCAGGATGGATGGCCGCTGGCCGCCGCCGCCGCGGGCCTCGCCCTCGCTCATCCGCAGCGCCTCCGGCATCTGCAGCTGCAGCGCCAGCCGGTGCAGGCTGTCCTCGCGCACCAGGTGCGCGCGGATGCGGGTCAGGTCCCCCTCGTCCGAACCGGCGAAGCGGTCGAACAGCAGCGCCGACACGGCCAGGTTGAGCACCGCGTCGCCGAGGAACTCCAGCCGCTCGTTGTGCTGCAGGCCGAAGCTGCGGTGCGTCAGCGCGCGTTGCAGCAGTCCCGGCTGCGTGAACCGGTAGCCGAGGCGTTGCTGGAGGGCGTCGAGCGCTTGCGGAGTCATGAGCGGGCGGCGTCAGAGAGTCAGTTCGACTCGCCTTTGTACTTGAGCAGCAAATAGGCGGGGCCGAACAGGGGCACTTCCTTGTCGTACGCGAAGCTGATCTTCACCTTCTCGTCGACCTTGGTGATGATCAGGTCCTTGGGCTCGATGCTGACGATCGAGTATTCGATCTGCTTGGTGCGCTCGAACGAATCGCGCGCCGCCGCCACGGTGGACGGGTTGTCCTTGGCGATCTTGTTGATCGCGCGCTGGATCGTGTAGTACTCCATCACCGTCGGCACCACGCGCAGCACGATCACCGAGCCGCCGCCGATGATCACCGCCCAGAACAGCAGTCCCAGCAGGCTGATGCCCCGTTGATTCTTCCGTGCCCTCATCACGTGTCGCTCCGGTGGTTGTTCGTTGGAACAGAGTAGTCGATCGTTCGCCGGTCGTGCGTCTGCCGGTGTGTCAGTCCGTACGTCGATCCGGATTATTGGATGCCGCCGATGCGCTTCAGGCTGCCGAAGTTCATCCAGACCACGAAGGCGCGGCCCACGATGTTCTCATCCGGCACGAAGCCCCAGAAGCGCGAATCCTGCGAGTTGTCGCGGTTGTCGCCCATCATGAAGTAATGGCCGGCCGGCACCTTGCAGGTCACGCCTTCCAGCGTGTACTTGCAGTTCTCGCTGTAAGGGAAGTCATACATCTTCGCGATGCGCCCCTGCGGCTGCGGGTCCACCAGGATCTGGTGCTCGACCTCGCCCAGCTTCTCGGTGTAGCGCGATCGGAAACGCATCGAGTTCGGATCCTCGTCGAAGAACTCGCCCTGGGCGGTCGTCTCGACCGCCTTGCCGTTGACGTACAGCTTCTGGTTCAGATAGGCGACCTCGTCGCCCGGCAGGCCGACGGCGCGCTTGATGTAGTCGACGCTGGGGTTCTGCGGATAGCGGAACACGACCACGTCGCCGCGCTTCACGTCGTTGTTGCTGATGATCTTCTTGTTGATCACCGGCAGCCGCACGCCGTAGTGGAACTTGTTGACCAGGATCAGGTCGCCGATCAGCAGCGTCGGCACCATCGATCCGGACGGGATCTTGAACGGCTCGAACATGAACGAGCGCAGCAGGAAGACGATCAGGATCACCGGGAACAGGCCGGCGGTCCAGTCCAGCCACCAGGGCTGGCGCAGGATTTCCTCGCGGGCGCCCTCGACGTCGCCGTCCACGCGCTGGATGCCCTGCGCGGCCAGCGAGGCGCGGCGCTGCTCGTCGCTCCTGGCCAAGGTCTCGGCGGCACGCTCGCGCGAGGGCTGGAAGTGGAAGCGCTCGGCCAGCCAGTACGCCAGCGTCACCGTCGTCAGGATCAGCAGCAGCAGCGAGAAGTTGCCGTTCCAGTAGCCCTGGTACCAGCCGCCCAGGTAGACGATCAGGGTCGCGTACAGCAACCCGGTCAGTGCGCTCATGGCTTTCATGCGGAGACTTATTCTTCGACTTGGAGGATGGCCAGGAAGGCTTCTTGCGGCACCTCCACCGAACCGATTTGCTTCATGCGCTTCTTGCCGGCCTTCTGCTTCTCCAGCAGCTTGCGCTTGCGGGTGATGTCACCGCCGTAGCATTTTGCCAGCACGTTCTTGCGCAGGGCCTTGATGTTCTCGCGCGAGATGATGTTGGCGCCGATCGCGGCCTGGATGGCCACGTCGTACATCTGGCGCGGAATGATCTCGCGCATCTTGGCCGCCACCTGCCGGCCGCGGTACTGCGACTGCGACCGGTGCACGATCAGCGACAGCGCGTCGATCCGGTCGCCGTTGATCAGCATGTCGACCTTGACGACGTCCGAGGCGCGGTATTCCTTGAACTCGTAGTCCATCGACGCATAGCCGCGCGAGACCGACTTCAGCTTGTCGAAGAAGTCCAGCACGATCTCCGCCAGCGGGATCTCGTAGGTCAGCATGACCTGGCGGCCGTGGTAGGCCATGTTCAGCTGCACGCCGCGCTTCTGGTTGGCCAGCGTCATCACCGGCCCGACGTATTCCTGCGGCATGTACAGGTGGACCGTCACGATCGGCTCGCGGATCTCGCCGATCTTGCTCTGCTCGGGCATCTTGGACGGGTTCTCGACCTCGATGACCTCGCCGTCGCCCAGCTGCACCTCGTACACCACGCTCGGGGCGGTGGTGATCAGGTCCTGGTCGAACTCGCGCTCCAGGCGCTCCTGCACGATCTCCATGTGCAGCAGGCCCAGGAAGCCGCAACGGAATCCGAAACCCAGCGCCTGGGAGACTTCCGGTTCGAAACGCAGCGAGGCGTCGTTCAGCTTGAGCTTCTCCAGCGCGTCGCGGAGCTGGTCGTACTCGCTGGCTTCGGTCGGGTACAGGCCGGCGAACACCTGCGGCTGGATCTCCTTGAAACCGGGCAGCGCCTCGGCGGCCGGGCCCAGGTTGTTCGGCAGCTTCTTCTCCAGCGTGATGGTGTCGCCCACCTTCGACGCCGCCAGCTCCTTGATGCCGGCGATGATGAAGCCCACCTCGCCGGCCGTGAGCTGGTCGCGGTTCTCCGACTTCGGCGTGAACACGCCCAGGTGCTCGGCCGGGTAGACGGCGTTGGTCGCCATCATCCGGATGCGTTCGCCCTTCTTCAGGGTGCCGTCGACGACGCGCACCAGCATCACGACGCCGACATAGTTGTCGAACCAGGAGTCGATGATCATCGCGCGCAGCGGCGCCTCGACCACGCCCTTGGGCGGCGGCATGCGGGCGATGACGGCCTCGAGGATGTCGTCGATGCCCATGCCGGTCTTGGCCGAGCACGGGATCGCGTCGGTCGCGTCGATGCCGATGACGTCCTCGATCTCTTCCTTGGCGCCGTCCGGATTGGCCTGCGGCAGGTCCATCTTGTTGAGGACCGGGATCACTTCCACGCCCAGTTCCAGCGCGGTGTAGCAGTTGGCCACCGTCTGCGCCTCGACGCCCTGGCTGGCGTCGACCACCAGCAGCGCGCCTTCGCAGGCCGACAGCGACCGGCTCACTTCATAGGAGAAGTCGACGTGCCCCGGCGTGTCGATCAGGTTCAGGTTGTAGACCTGGCCGTCGCGCGCCTTGTACTGCAGCGCCGCGGTCTGGGCCTTGATGGTGATGCCGCGCTCGCGCTCGATGTCCATCGAGTCCAGCACCTGCGCTTCCATCTCCCGGTCCGACAGCCCGCCGCAGCGCTGGATGATCCGGTCGGCCAGCGTGCTCTTGCCGTGGTCGATGTGGGCAATGATGGAGAAATTGCGGATGTGGTTCATGGACTCGGACGGAGACCGCGCGTTCGACCGCCACTGCGCAGCGACGCTCGAGCGGCGCACGCTGATGCACGCTGGGGCGTGCGCGGGAAGGTCGGTCGAGGCGGTGATGCACGGCCCTTCTCAGGACCTGAACGGGACATAAAAAAAAGGCACGTCTAAACGGTGACGCGCCTTCCAACAAAACGTATGGCAACTGCTTGTTGGGCTTTCATTGTAGCCAAAAGCCCCGCCCTGGAAACCGCATGGATGCGAGCTTCTCGCGCGTTGCCCTTCGCCAACAGCGATTTTGTACACAGGTTATCCACAAAACTCGGGGACATCCTGTGGATCGCTGAGCCCATCAAAATCAGGCCATCCGATTCACCGTCGGAACAGCGACAAAGCTGCCCGAACGCGCCGTGATTGTACCGGAGCGGGGCACCAATACCCCGCCTTGGTCACATGCGTGAGCAAGCGCCAACCGACGATCGGTGGCGCACCCGCTCACAGTCGCCGGCTGGATTTTCCGCATTACGGAAAGCCCCAGGCCGGCGCTGGGTTGACGGGTCAGGCCTCATCCCTTGCCCGGCTTCAGCACGACGTAGGTGGCGACCTCGCCCCGGCGCACCAGCATCTGCAGCGACTTGCCCTTCTCGAGCTTCGCCAGCGCGGCCTGGAACTGCTTGACCGACTTCACCTCGGCATTGTTCGCCGACAGGATCACGTCGCCCGCCTTCAGCCCGGCGCGGGCGGCAGGCCCCTCGACGGTCTCGATGCGCAGGCCGCCGTCGACCTTGAGCTCCTTGCGTTGCGCCTCGGTCAGCTCGCTGACCGTCAGGCCCCAGGCCTGGGCGCCGGTCGCGGCCGGCGCCTCGGCTTCCGGCGTGGCGGCGGCGCGATCGTCGGGCAGCGCGTCGAGCGTCGCGCTCAGGTCCTTGTAGGCGCCACGGCGGAAGACCTGCAGCGGCACCTTGGTACCCGGCTTGGTCGCCGCGGCCAGGCGGCGCAGGTCGACGGCCTTCTCCACCGGCTTGCCGTCGAACTTCGTGATCACGTCGCCCAGCTGCAGGCCCGCCTTCTCGCCGGGGCCGGCGGGAGTGATGCGGCTGATCAGCGCGCCCTGCGGCTTGCCCAGGCCGATGGCCTCGGCGACTTCCTTGCTGACGTCGTCCGGATAGACGCCCAGCATGCCGCGCGTCACGCGGCCGCCGGCGCGCAGCTGGTCGGCCACGCGCATCGCCTCGTCGATCGGGATCGCGAAGGAGATGCCCATGAAACCGCCCGACTGGCTGTAGATCTGCGAGTTGATGCCCACCACCTCGCCGCGCAGGTTCAGCAGCGGACCGCCGGAGTTGCCCGGGTTGATCGCCACGTCGGTCTGGATCAGCGGCAGCAGGTCGCCGGTGTCGCGCGCCTTGGCGCTGACGATGCCGGCGGTCACCGTGTTGTCGAAGCCGAACGGCGAACCGATGGCCATCACCCACTCGCCGACCTTCAGCTTGCCGACGTCGCCCATGCGCAGCAGCGGCAGGTTGTTGGCCTCGATCTTGAGCACCGCCACGTCGGTGCGGCGATCCAGGCCGACGACCTTGGCCTTGAACTCGCGCTTGTCGGTCAGCGTGACGGTGACCTCGTCGGCGTCGTCGACGACGTGGGCGTTGGTCATCACGAAACCGTCCGCGCCGATCACGAAGCCCGAGCCGAGTCCGCGGCGTTGCGGCGCGTCGTCGTCATCGTCGTCATCCGGCGTCGGCGCCGGCGGCGTCGCTCCCGGCGGCGTGCGGCGCTGCGGCGGCACGGGAATGCCGAAGCGGCGCAGCAGCTCGCGCATCTGTTCGTCGATCTGCGCGTTGGCGACCTTGACCTTCTCCGAGGTCCGGATGTTCACGACCGCCGGGCCGGCCTGTTCGACCAGGGCGCTGAAGTCCGGCAGCGCACGCGCCAGCTCCGGCGCGGCGACCGGCACCGAGCCGGCGACGGGCGCCGCGACGGGCGTCGCGGACTTCGCGCCGGCCTGGGCGGCGGCGCCCAGCGAGGCGCTCATCAGGGCCGCGCCGGCGAGCGCCAGGGCGAGACGTCGAGGGGAACGGAGGCGATCGGAATTGAGCATGAACACTCGCAGGTGGCGATGCAGGAACGAAAGGCCCACATCATGCCCGGAATTCGAAAAGGACATGGTGTCAGGCTGCAGCGAGGAACAGGAGGAGCCGCAGCGGCGCCCACTGGGGGCCGAGCGCGCGCCGCGTCAGTGCGATCCAGCGGACCGCCGGGTTGCCGCGCACGCCAGCCGACCCAGCCGACGGGGCCACCCTCAGCAGCATCCACTGTTCGAGGTCGATGACGACGTGGGGCGTGACGGCAAGCGGCTCTCCCGAGCGCTGCCACCACCATTGCGTGCCATCCCACCGCAGCAGGGCCGCGGGCCGCGCACGCACCGGCCATGCGGCGGCGATCAGCGTCGCGACCAGCCCGGCGGCCAGGGCCGCAACCCAGCCGATCCACGCGGCGTCGCCCTCGACGATACCCATTTGGAGGCAGCCCGCGATCAGCGCGGCAGACAGGCCTGCAACGAGCACCGCGCGCTGCAGCCGCTCCCAGCGCGGGTCGTCCACCAATGAAAAACGCCGGGCGGCGGCCCGGCGTGAGGGCGATCGGACCGGCGTCATGGGGCGCCGTCCGGATCGCGTCGGTTCAGCGGATCAGATCCGCTTGAAGATCAGCGTGCCGTTGGTGCCGCCGAAGCCGAAGTTGTTCTTCGCGGCGTACTCGATCGGCATCTTCCGCGCCTCGTTGGCGCAGTAGTCCAGGTCGCACTCGGGATCCTGGTTGAAGAGGTTGATCGTCGGCGGAGCGACCTGGTCGTGGATCGCCTTGACGGTGAAGACGGACTCGATGCCGCCCGCGCCGCCCAGCAGGTGGCCGGTCATCGACTTGGTCGACGACACCACCAGGCCGGCCTTCGCGTGGTCGCCGAAGGCCCGCTTGATCGCGTTGGTCTCGTTCGCGTCACCCAGCGGCGTGGACGTGCCGTGGGCGTTCATGTACTGGATCTGGTCCGCGTTCAGTCCGGCGTTGCGCAGCGCGTTGCGCATCGAGCGCGTCGGGCCGTCCACGTCGGGCGCGGTCATGTGATACGCGTCGGCGCTCATGCCGAAGCCGACCAGCTCCGCATAGATCTTCGCGCCACGCTTCTTCGCGTGTTCGTACTCCTCGAGCACCAGCACGCCGGCGCCCTCGCCCAGCACGAAGCCGTCGCGGTCCTTGTCCCAAGGGCGGGACGCCGTCTTCGGGTCGTCGTTGCGGGTGGACAGCGCGCGGGCCGCGGCGAAGCCGCCGACGCCCAGCGGGGACACCGTCGATTCCGAGCCGCCGGCGACCATGACGTCGGCGTCGCCCGCCTCGATCATGCGGCCGGCCGTGCCGATGCTGTGCAGCCCGGTGGTGCAGGCCGTCACGATGGCCAGGTTCGGGCCCTTGAACCCGCACTGGATCGAGACGTGGCCCGAGATCATGTTGATGATCGATGCCGGCACGAAGAACGGACTGATGCGGCGCGGGCCGCGGTTGGTCAGTTCCGCGTGGGTCTCCTCGATCATCGGCAGTCCGCCGATGCCCGAGCCGACGAGCACGCCGATGCGCTCCGCCAGCTCCGGATCGAGCGCGTCGCCGGTGGGCAGCCCCGCGTCGCGGATCGCCTGCAGCGAGGCGGCCAGCCCGTAATGGATGAACGTATCCATGTGGCGGGCTTCCTTCGCGGGGATGTAGTCATCCACCTTGAAGTCCTTGACCTCTCCCGCGAAATGGCAGGCGAGGACGGTGGCATCGAAACGGGTGATGGTGTCGATGCCGGACTTGCCAGCCACGATGTTGGCCCAGCCCTGCTCGACCGTGTTGCCCACGGGCGAGATCAGGCCGAGTCCGGTGACGACGACGCGACGACGGCTCATGCTGCTTGCTTACGCCTTCTGGTGCTTGACCGCGTAGTCGATGGCCAGCTGCACGGTGGTGATCTTCTCGGCCTCTTCGTCCGGGATCTCGATGCCGAACTCGTCTTCGAGGGCCATCACCAGTTCCACGGTGTCCAGAGAATCAGCGCCCAGATCGGCGACGAAGGCCTTTTCGTTGGTCACATCGGCTTCGGGCACGCCGAGCTGCTCGGCGATGATTTTCTTGACACGTGCTTCGATATCGCTCATGACTCCTCCAGGAGGGGGTGGTTTGCTAGAACAACCCGGGATTCTAAGGCCTTAGAGTGGCGCCCCTAGTCGGACCTCCCGAGGCGCGCTGTCCACGATGGACACGGCGCGCGCTCGCACTCTATCAGCCCTACACCGGCCGGGTGAATCCGGTGGGCGGGCCGTCCACGCGGGATGCGTGGGACGGGATCCGCCTCAATTCATGTACATGCCGCCGTTGACGTGCAGTTCCACGCCGGTGATGTAGCCGGCCTCCGGGGACGCCAGGAACGCCACCGCGTGGGCGATCTCGGCCGGGTCGCCCAGGCGGCCGGCCGGGATCTGGGCCAGCAGCGCGGTCTTCTGCGCCTCGGGCAGCACGTCGGTCATGTCGGTCGCGATGAAGCCGGGGGCCACGCAGTTGACGGTGACCGAGCGGCTGCCCAGTTCCCGTGCCAGGGCACGCGTCATGCCCGCGACGCCGGCCTTGGCCGCCGCGTAGTTGGCCTGGCCGGCATTGCCGGAAGCGCCCACCACCGAGGTGATGTTGACGATGCGGCCGTAGCGCTGCTTCATCATCGGGCGCATCACCGCGCGGCTGGCGCGGAACACGGCCTTCAGGTTGGTGTCCAGCACGGCGTCCCAGTCCTCGTCCTTCATCCGCATGGACAGCATGTCCTTGGTGATGCCGGCGTTGTTGACCAGCACCTGGATGCCGCCGTCCTGCTTGACGATCGAGTCGACCAGCGCGTCGACGGCCGCGCCGTCGTTGACGTTCAGGACCGCGCCGCGACCGCCGTGCGGCGCCAGCGCCTCGGTGATGGCCTGGGCGCCGGACTCGCTGGTCGCGGTGCCGATCACCACGAAGCCCTTCTGGGCCAGCGTCAGCGCGATCGCGCGGCCGATGCCGCGGCTGGCGCCGGTCACCAGCGCCACTTGCTTGTTGTCGGACATGGGGGAACCTCGGAGATGTTCAGGGGGAGTTCGGTGACGCGATCGGCCGAATCCGTCGATCGCGTCGATCGCGTCGATCGGGCCCGATCAGGCCAGCAGCGCCTTGGCCTCGGCCAGCGAGGCCGGATCCAGCACCGTGGCGCTGGCCAGGTCGGCGTCGATGCGCTTGACCATGCCGGCCAGGACCTTGCCGGGGCCGCATTCGAGGACCGTCGTCAGGCCGCGCGCCTTCAGCGCCTGCACGACCTCGACCCAGCGCACCGGGCCGAAGGCCTGGCGGAACAGCGCGTCGCGCAGCGCCTGGGCGTCATCGGTCACGGCGACGTCGATGTTGTTGATCACCGGGAAGGCGGCCGGCTGGAACCGCACCGCGGCCAACTGCTCGCGCAGTCGCTCGGCGGCCGGCTTCATCAGGCTGGAGTGGAACGGCGCCGACACCGGCAGCGGCAGCGCGCGCTTCGCGCCGGCGGCCTTGAGGGCCTCGTTGGCCTTCTCCACGCCGGCCTTCGAGCCGGCGATCACCGTCTGCTTGGGATCGTTGAAGTTGACGGCCTCGACCACCTCGCCGGTCTCGGCGGCGATCTTCTGGCAGACCTCGCGGACCACGGCGGCGTCCAGGCCCAGGATGGCCGACATCGCGCCGGTGCCCACCGGCACGGCTTCCTGCATCGCCTGGGCGCGGAAGCGCACCAGCGGCAGCGCGTCGGCCAGGCTCAGCGCGCCGGCGGCGACCAGCGCGCTGTACTCGCCCAGCGAGTGGCCGGCGGCGGCGGCCGGGACCAGGCCGGTCTCGGCGATCCAGGCGCGGTAGTTGGCGATGCCGGCCGTCAGCATCACCGGCTGGGTGTTGGTCGTCAGGTCCAGCTGGTCCTTCGGGCCGTTCTTGATCAGCGCGCCGACATCCTCGCCCAGCGCGGCCGAGGCCTCGGCCAGCGTGCGGACGACCTCGGGATGGTCGCCCCAGGCGTCCAGCATGCCGACCGACTGCGAGCCCTGACCGGGGAAGACGATTGCGAAATTCTTGCTCATGGGGGGTGGGTGTCAGAAGTCCAGGAGCACCGCGCCCCAGGTGAAGCCGCCGCCGACGCCTTCCAGCATCACGGTGTCGCCGCGCTTGATCCGGCCCGCGCGCACCGCGGCGTCGAAGGCCAGCGGGATCGACGCGGCGGAGGTGTTGCCATGCTCGTCGACGGTCGCGATCAGCTTGTCCAGCGGCATCTTCAGCTTCCTGGCCGTGCCCTGCATGATCCGGATGTTGGCCTGGTGGGGGATCAGCCAGTCGATGTCGGCGTCGGTGCGGCCGGCCTTCTCGAGCACCGAGCGGGCGACCTTCTCCAGCACGCCCACGGCCAGCTTGAACACCGCCTGGCCGTCCATCTTCAGCAGCGGATGGCCCAGCACCTCGCCGCCGGAGACGGTACCCGGCGTGCAGAGGATGTCGACATGGCGACCGTCGGCATGCAGCTCGCTGGCGAGGATGCCGGGCTCGTCGCTGGCGCCGAGCACCACGGCGCCGGCGCCGTCGCCGAACAGCACGCAGGTCGTGCGGTCCTTGAAGTCGAGGATGCGGGAGAACACTTCGGCGCCCACCACCAGCGCCTTGTTCGCGGCGCCGGTCTTGATCATCGAGTCCGCGACGGTCAGCGCGTAGACGAAGCCCGAGCAGACGGCCTGCACGTCGAACGCGGCGCAGCCGTGGATGCCGAGCTTGTTCTGCAGCAGGCAGGCGGTCGAGGGGAACACCATGTCCGGCGTGGACGTGGCGACGATGATCAGGTCGATCTCGTCGGCGCGCACGCCGGCGGATTCGAGCGCGGCCAGCGAAGCCGGCAGGGCCAGGTCGCTGGAGGTGACGTGCGGATCGGCGAAGTGGCGGGCCCGGATGCCGGTCCGCTCGACGATCCATTCATCCGAGGTCTCGACCCCGTCGCGGGCGAGGCGTTCCGCCAGGGCCTGGTTGGTGACGCGGTTCGCGGGCAGGTAGCTGCCCGTACCGAGGATGCGGGCGTTGCGCGTGGAAGCAGTGGTCATGCAGCGTGGGCGGCGGCGGCCGCCGTGTCTCCTGCATCGCCGCCCTCCTCATTGGCAGGCGCGGGGAGCGCCTGCAGCGTCGCGACGATGCGATCGTGAACCCGGTCTAGGAGCCGGTTGCGGGCCGCATCATACGCCCGGTTCAAGGCCTGCTCGAAAGCGAAGGCATCGGCCGAGCCGTGGC
>JBCNPQ010000034.1:0-43740 GCA_039593255.1 Roseateles sp. | reverse complement strand
GGCAACCTGCCGCTGGCCGGCCAGGTGAAGCTGCTGCGGGTGCTGGAGACGGGGCGCTTCGAGCGCCTGGGTTCCAGCCGCACGCGGCAGTCGACGGTGCGCGTGATCTCGGCGACCAACGCGGACCTGCGCGCGATGGTGCGCGCCGGCACCTTCCGCGAGGACCTGTACTACCGGCTCAACGTGATCGAGGTCTCGCTGCCGGGGCTGGCCGAGCGCGCGCAGGACATCCTGCCGCTGGCCGAGTTCTTCCTGGCCGGCCGCGCCAGCCTGAGCGACGGCGCGCGCGAGGCGCTGCTGGCGCATCCCTGGCCGGGCAACGTCCGCGAGCTGAAGAACGCGATCGAACGCGCCGCGCTGCTGGCCGCGGACGGCGTCATCGGCGAGTCGGACCTGGCCCTGCCGACGGCGGCGCCGCAGGCGTCGCGCAACCTCGACGAACCGAGCCGCGAAGCCGTCGTGGCCGCGCTGGCGTCGGCCTCCGGCGTCGTCAGCCGCGCCGCGCAGTCGCTGGGCCTGTCGCGCCAGGCGCTGTACCGGCGCATGGAGCGCTACGGGCTGGACCTCGGATGAACGAGGCGTCGCCGCCGCCCCGGCCGCGGTCCCCGCGGCGGCGCGCGGGCTGGGTCCGCTCGCTGCACCTGCGGCTCGCGCTGTGCCTGATCGCGGCGGCCGTCGCGGCGATCCTGATCCACCTGACCCTGACGCTGTGGCCGGTGCCGCAGCTGCTGCACTCGATAGGCCGCGAGGCGCCGGGCACCTGGAGCCTCGCGGCCGTCGGCCTGACCTTCGTGCTGATGCTGCCCATCGTCTGGGGCCTGGCCAGCCTGCTGCTGATGCCGCTGTCGCGGCTGCTGCGCGCGCTGGAGAGCACCGTGCTCAGCTACCGCGACGGCGAATTCGGCAGCGGCATCGCCGCCGAACCTCCGGGCGGGCTGTCGGAGCTGTCGACGCTGACGCGGCTGCACAGCGAGCTCGGCCTGGCGTTGCGCGAGCAGCGCCGCCACCTCGCGCAGCGGGAGCTGCTGCTGGACACGGTGGTGCAGAACACGCCGGTGGCGCTGGTGCTGACGGACGCGCAGGAGCGCATCGCCTACGCCAACATCGCCGCGCGCCAGCTGATGGACCATGGCCGCAGCCTGGCGGGCCGCGCGCTCGACGAGGTGCTCGCCGAAGCGCCCGAGGACTTGCGGCTGGCCATCGCCGGCGCGCAGGAGGGCCTGTTCAGCGTGATGCAGGACGGCCAGGAGGAGCGCTTCCACCTGTCCTTGCGCGACTTCCGGCTGCAGGGCCAGCCGCATCGGCTGCGCCTGCTGCGCCGGATGACGAAGGAACTGTCACGCCAGGAAGTCGCGAGCTGGAAGCGCGTGATCCGCGTGATCAGCCATGAACTGAACAACTCGCTGGCGCCGATCTCGTCGCTGGCGCACAGCGGCGCGGAGATGACGCGGCGCGGCATGCACGACCGCGTGCCCGGCGTCTTCGCCAGCATCGGCGACCGCGCGAAGCACCTGCACCAGTTCCTGGCGGGCTACGCCAGCTTCGCCAAGCTGCCCGCGCCGGTGCCGGCGGCGGTCGAGTGGGCGCCCTTCGTCGAGTCGCTGGGGGCGCACTACCCCTTCGTGCTTGCGGGCGAGCTGCCGGCGGTGCCGGGGCGTTTCGACGCCGCGCAGATGGAGCAGGCGCTGATCAACCTGCTGAAGAACGCGCATGAATCCGGCAGCGCGCCGGACGGCGTGAGCCTGAGCGTCGGCGCGGCGCGCGAGGACTGGCGCATCGAGGTGGTCGACCGCGGCCCCGGGATGACCGAGGCGCAGCTGTCGCAGGCGCTGACGCCGTTCTATTCGACCAAGCGCAGCGGCAGCGGGCTGGGCCTGGCGCTGGCGCGCGAGATCGCCGAGGCGCACGGCGGCCGCATCGCGATGGGCAACCGCGAGGGCGGCGGCCTGTGGGTGGCGATCAGCTGGCCCAGGACCTGATGGTCACTTGTAGAACGCCTCGACCTTGCCCTTGAGCTTGATCATCAGCGGCTGGCCCTTGCGGTCCAGCGTGCGGCCGGCGGGCACCTTGATCCAGCCTTCGGAGATGCAGTACTCCTCGACGTCCTGGCGTTCCTTGCCGTTGAAGAGGATGCCGATGTCGTGCTCGAACACGGCGGCGTTGTACTGCTTGCTGCGCGGGTCGATGGACAGGTGGTCGGGCAGTTCGGGGCGGGTGGTATCGCTCATGACAGGATCGTGCGTGGGGAATCGGAAAACGCGTGATTGTCCCGCAGACCGGCCCCGGGTTCCCGCCTTACCCGTCCTGGCGCTGGATCACCGGCGTCGCGTACTCGTGACCGACGACGGCGCGGGCGAAGAGGTAGTTCTCGCGGGCCTGGTCGCTGAGCAGGTCGAGCAAGACCTGGCCCCGTTCGTCGCAGGGGAAGGACAGTCCCCGCCCGGCGTGGAACAGCGACTCGAACCGCAGCAGGTAGCGACCCTGGCCGTGGCCATGGCCGGCGGAGCGGCGAAGCGCGCTATCGATCGCGAGCGCGTCGAACTGGGAAGGCGTCATGGACGATCTCCGCGGCCCCAGGGAGGGGGGAGCCGGATGCGCCAACGTTAGGACGCGGTCCCGAAGGCCGCGCGTGCAAACGTCGCAACTCCCGTAACTCTTTCCAACCGGACCCCTCACTCAAGTGACGGTATTCGCCCGGGGTGCCGCGAGCGGCTGCGGCATCATCGAACGCATGGACCCACGCACCGAGGATTTCTACCGGCGCTACGCCAAGCGCCTCGCCGCGCAGCCCGAGGCCAGTCGCAGCGCGATGCTGCCGGCCATCGAGGCCGCACTGCCGCGAGGCGGACGCGTGCTCGATGTCGGTGCGGGCGCGGGGCGCGATGTCGCCGGGATGCTGGCGGCGGGCTTGGAGGCCTATGGCGTCGAGCCCAGCGCGGAGATGCGCGCGCGGGCCCTCGCGCAGTTCCCGGAACTCGCCGGCCGGCTGCGCGACGGCGCCCTGCCCGATCTGGGGCGTCCGTTCACCGACCTGGTGCCGGATGGCTTCGACGGCGTCGTCTGCAGCGCGGTGCTGATGCATGTCGGCGACGACGAATTGCCCGCCGCGCTGTCCGCATTGACCGCCTCGCTGCGCCGTTCAGCCGACGGACGAAGCGCCGCGCCGGGCACGGTGGTGTTGCTGTCGTTGCCGGAGCAGCTTGACGGCTCGCTGGCCGAGGGTCGCGATGTCGACGGTCGGCGATTCGCGAATCACGCGCCGGAGCGCGTAATGGCGCTGCTGGCATCACTGTGCTTTTCGCCTGTCACCCGTACGGCCAGCGATGCCGTTCTAGCCGCCACCGGAACTCGGTGGCACACCCTTTCGTTGCGATCCGACCCAGGTTGACCGTCCTCCGATATTTCGCATAATCGTCTTATTCACTCGTCGTGAAATAACGGTATTCTGGGAAATATGAAACGATTCCGGCTATCGAACGACTCGCGTGCGCGAGTGGTCGCCCTGAGCGAAGCGTTGAGCCGCTTGCCACATGTCTCGGAGGCGAAGATCCTCCCAGCATCCGAGGCCAACGCTCACGACGCGCTGATCGGACTCAAGGTATCCGGACGCAGCCTGACTTTGCGGCTTGATGTGAGGTCAGAGGTGTTTCCGCAACAAGCCCGGCATCTGATCGCGCAAGACTCCGGACGCCAGCACCTCGTCGTGGTCGCGGATCTCATCTCGCCAGGAGCGCGCGAATTGCTCATCCAGTCAGGGATCGGCTCGTTCTCGACCGATGGACAGCTGCATCTGCCGTTCGAGCAGCTCTACGTCGTCGTCGATCGGATGCCCCAGTCCAAGCGGCCAGCAGCAGGCCGAGCCCGGTTCGACCTGTTCTCAGTTGCCCGCACGCCGGTGCTACATGCCTTGCTGCTCGCGCCTGATCGATGGTGTTCCGTCCAGGAGTTGGCCATCGCAAGTGGCGTATCGGCGGCGAGCGTGTCCAAGCTGCTGACGTATCTGGAATCGGACGAATGGGTCGATACGCATGGCACGGGTCCGTCAAAGGTCCGCAAGCTGGCGAAGGCGGCGGCCTTGTTGGACGCGTGGGTCGAGCAGGACCGCGCTCGACTCGCCAGCAGACAGATGCGCAGGTTCTTCGTCCCCGGTCGCAAGGGCGACGATCTGCTGCGCTTTGCTGCCGAGGCCTTCTCCGATCGTGCGGAACCCGACGATGCGTATGCGATCACCGGCGAGGCGGCGGCTCAGATCTATGCGCCGTTCTTGACCCCATGGAGCGTGGCGACCTTGCGCGCGACGCCCGCGGCGGTCGAGCGAGCTGCGAGGCGGCCCGACATGCGTGGCGTGGAGCAGGGAGCGAACCTGCTCGTGATCGAAGTGGAACCATCCGGACTGCGCTTCGCACAGCGGAGGGACGAAGTCCTTTTCGCCTCACCGGTGCAGACCTACATCGACCTCATGGTTGCACCGGGTCGAGCACCCGACGCCGGCCGATTCTTGCGGGAGCAGGTGCTGGGCTTCTGAAACAGGAGCTCCACCATGACGAAACCCCAGACGGCTGACGCCTATGCAGCCGAACTCACCCTCGATTGCGAGCGCATGCTCGTCACGCTGATGCGCGGCCTGGGCCCCTGGGCCGATTCCGTGGTCCTCGTCGGCGGCCTGACGCCGCGCTACCTCGTCAAACGCCGGCCGCCGGCGGTACCGGCACATGCGGGTACGCAGGATGTCGACGTCGTCGTCGAGACCGAAGTGCTCGCCGAGGTCGATGCGTACCGCACACTGGAGGACAACCTCAAGAAGCTGGGATTCGAACGCGGTCTCAACGAGCAACAGCAACGGGTCAACTGGCGCTGGGAAGTGCGTACCGGTCGCACGCTGCTGCGCCTGGAGTTTCTCGCCGACATGCCTGGACAGAAGCGTGTCGAAGTGCTGCCCACGGAAGGCAACATCAGCGCGCTCAATGTGCCACATTCATCGATCGTTTTCGACCATTTCGAGACGGCCACCATCACCGCGGACACCTTGGGCGGCAACGGCGTCGTGACACAGTCGTTCAAGCATGCCGACCTGGTCGCCTTCACGACCCTGAAGGCCTTCGCTTTCCATCATCGCTGGGAACGCAAGGACGCGCACGACCTCGTCTTCTGCCTGGAGCACGCGCAGCCGCTGCAGGTCGCGGTCGAGGCGTTCATACGCGCGCTCCGGGGCAGGCATGCGGCCGCAATCGACGAGGCCCTCACTCTCCTGGCTCGGCATTTCGCCGATGGCGACGGGATCAAAGGGCATCTCAAGGATGGCCCAGTCGCGGTGGCCCGCTTCGAGCAGGACGAGTCTTCAGAGGACGAAGAACCCAGGTTTCTGCGCCAGCGGGAGGCCAGCCACGTCGTGTCTCAGCTGCTGAACGCCATCACGACAGCACGCGGCGACACGTTCGTGCCGAACAGCGAGGGCTGACCATCAACCGCCCGCCTTCTTCGGCGAGAACCCCGCCGTCGTGAGCCAGGCCATCACCTTGTCCAGGTGATCGCCCTGGATCTCGATCGTGCCGTCCTTGACGGTGCCGCCGCTGCCGCAGGCGGCCTTGAGCTTCCTGGCGGTCTCGGTCAGCTCCGCCGCCGTCATCGGCAGCCCCAGCACCACCGTCACGCCCTTGCCCTTGCGGCCCGCCGTCTCGCGGCGCACCCGCACCTTGCCGTCGCCCAGCACCGCGTTCGCGGCCTGCGCCTTGCAGCGGCAGTCGGCCTGCGCCTGCCGGCAGTCCGGGCACACGCGCCCGCCGTTCGTCGAATACACCAGCGCCATCGCGTCGCTCCTGTCCTGTCCCGTGAGGCCGGCGCTCAGCGCGCCAGCGTGCGCGCGAAGAAGGCGTCGATCGTCCGGTACAGGTGCAGCTTCGCGCTGCGACCGGCGATGCCGTGCGCCTTGCCCGGATAGATCATCAGCTCGAACGGACGCGACTCGTCCTGCAGCGCCTCGGTCATCCGCAGCGTGTGCTCGAACAGCACGTTGTCGTCGGCCGTGCCGTGCACGATCAGCAGCGGCCTGGTCAGCAGCTTCGCGCGCGAGACCAGGTTCGCGCGCTGGTAACCCTCGGTCTGGCCGCCCTTGCCGTCCTGCGGCATGCCCAGGTAGCGCTCGGTGTAGGCCGTGTCGTAGAGGGTCCAGTCCGTCGGCGGCGCGACGGCGACCGCCGACGCCAGCGGCGTGTCGGCGTCCAGCATCGCGCGCTCGGCCAGGAAGCCGCCGTAGGACCAGCCGAAGAAGCCGATGCGCTTCGGATCCACGCCCGCCACCTGCTTCGGCAACTGGCGCACCGCGGCGAACAGGTCGTTCACGTCGACCGACCCGAAGGCCAGCCGATGCGCGCGCGTGAATTCGCGGTCCCGGTTCTGCATGCCGCGCGTGTCCAGCGTGAACACGCCGTAGCCCTGGCGCTGCCAGTAGGCGATCAGCGCCGTGTCGCGGTTCCAGTTCCAGTTGGTCGTCGAGGTGCCCGGCCCGCCGTAGGCCATCGTGATCACCGCGTGCGGACCCGCCCGGCCGTCCAGCGGCGCGAAGTACAGCGCGTTCAGCGGCGTGCGGCCGTCGGCGGCGGTGATGTCGACCCCCTGGGGCGTCGGGACGATGCGCGCCAGCAGCGGGTCCGGCGCGTCGCCCGGCAGGGCCACCGGCCTGGCGCCCGGCTGGACGGCCTGCAGCGACAGCGCCGGCGGCTCGCCCCAGGCGCCGCGCGTGACCAGCAGCCGCGCGCAGTCGCCGTCGCCGCGGGCGTCGCGCCATTGGCGCGAGGCGGCCCCGTCGAGTGGCCGGCTCTTGCCGTCGAGGTCGATCGCGAACAGCTCGCGCGAACGGCCCCGGTCGCGCGCCGCCGCGTAGACCACGGTCGAGCCGTCGCTGCACACGCGATGGGCGACCGGCTCCGGCTCGTTCGTCAGCGGGCGGCGTTCGCCGGTGCGGCGGTCCACCAGCACCAGCTGCCGGCGGCCCGAGGACTCGCTCGACCACAGCAGCGCCGGCAGGCCGGACAGGCGCAGGCCGGCGATCTCCTGCAGGTCGTCATGCACCTCGACCCAGGCCGGATCGCGCTCGTCGATCACGGTGCGGCCCGGACCGGTGCCGTTGGCGAATTCGGTCAGCGCCAGCTTGTGCTGGTCGCGCGTCAGCGTCTGCAGCCACGGCGTGCCGTCGCCGAACCAGCCGGCGCGCGCGATGTATTCGGCATCCGACGGCAGCGGCAGCGGCGTCATGCGGCCGTCCGCCACCTGCAAGGTCCAGGCGGTGACACGCGCGTTGTTCTCGCCGGCGCCCGGATAGCGCTGCTGCGTCATCGTCGTGCGGTCGGCGAAGATCTGCGCCCGCGTCTTCACCGGCACGTCGCCCTCGTCGACGTTCAGCGCCAGCAGTTGCCG
This sequence comes from Roseateles sp., assembly GCA_039593255.1. Taxonomy (GTDB): domain Bacteria; phylum Pseudomonadota; class Gammaproteobacteria; order Burkholderiales; family Burkholderiaceae_C; genus Roseateles. The sequence goes on along the minus strand of JBCNPQ010000034.1, from coordinate 36,327 downwards.
GCCGTCGGGCGACCACCAGTAGCCGCGCTGGCGGCTCAGTTCCTCGGCGGCGATGAACTCGGCCAGCCCCCAGAACCGGGTCTCCGTCGCCCCCTGGGTCAGCGCGCGCGCCGCGCCGGCGCCGTCCACCGGCTGCACCCAGAGCTCGCCGCCCTTCACGTAGGCGACGCGGCTGCCGTCGGGCGAGCAGCTCGGGTCCTGCTCGGGCACCTGCTCGTCGTTCGTGAGGCGTTGCGCCTTCGGCCCCTGGTCGGTGAGCCGCACCAGGTACAGGTCGCCCGACAGCGGGAACAGGAGTGTCTTGCCCGACGGCCCGCACCACTGGTAGCCGGTGATGCCGCCCTGCGAGATGCGCTTGCGTTCCAGCGCCATGCGTTCGGCCTCGGTCAGTTGCTGGCTGCGGCCGCCCAGCACCTCGCCCGCCGACACCAGCTTGCGCGCCGCGCCGCCGGCCGCCGGCTGCGCCCACAGCTCGAGCTGGTCGCTGTCGGATTGCGACGGCCGGAGATAACTCACCCAGGCGCCGTCGGGCGAGAGCTCGGCCTGGCGCACCACGCGGCCCTGCAGCGGCGGATCGCCGAGGACGCGCTCGAGCGTCAACGGCGCGACGCCCTTCACGGCCGCCGCCGGGGGCGCCGCGGGCACCGTGAAGGTCGCGGAGGCGGCGCCGGCGAACAGGGGCGCCAATGCGGCGGCGAGCGCCAACAGGCGCGTGGTCGAGCGGGTAGCGGTCATGCGGCGATCAGCGAGTCGCTGTCTTGTTGTTGATCGGGATCGGGCGCGGGGTCGAGGGTGTCTTCGGCCTCGCAGGCGCCGAAGGCGTCGACGAGCTCGTCGTTGTCCGGGTCCGGCGGCGGCGCGGCCGGATCCAGCGGACGGCCGAACAGCGTCATCGCCAGCACGTCCGGCGCATTGATCGTGCGCACGCGCTGGTAGGTCTCCTCGGCTTCGGGGTAGCGACGGCGCAGGTAGTGCAGCCACTGCTTGAGCCGGCCGGCCTGGTGCCGCGTCGCCACGTTGCGGCGCACCTGGGCGAAGAAGCTTTCCATCAGCGGGATCACGTCCGACCAGGGCAGCGCGGTGATGCCCTGCCCCGTGCCCTGCCCGGTGCCCGGCTCGATGCCCGACGCCTGGCCGAGCGCCGCGCGCACCGCGAGCGCCAGCCCGGGATCCGCCACCATGCCGCGCCCCAGCATCAGCGAGGTGCAGCCGGACTCCTGCAGGCAACGCAGCGCGTCGTCGACGGTCCAGACTTCGCCGTTGGCGACGACGTTGATACCGACGGCCTCGCGCAGCACGGCGATCTGGTCCCAGTAGGCGGGTGGCTTGTAGCCATCGCGCTTGGTGCGGCCGTGCACGACCAGCTCCGATGCGCCGGCGGCCTCGATCGCGCGGGCGCAGTCGAGCATGCGTCCGCGGTCCTCGTTGCCCAGCCGCATCTTGGCCGACACCGGCAGATGCGCCGGCACCGCGCGGCGCACGGCGGCGACGATCTCGCCGACCAGCGCCGGCTCGTCGAGCAGCACCGCGCCGCCGCGATGCCGGTTCACCGTCTTGGCGGGGCAGCCGAAGTTCAGGTCGATGCCCTCGGGGTTCAATTCCGCCAACCGCGCCGCGTTCTCGGCCAGGCACTGCGGATCCGAACCGAGCAGTTGCGCCCGCACCGGCACGCCCGCGTGGGTGCGCCCGCCGTGCAGCAGCTCCGGCACGATGCGCGTGAACACCCGGCGCGGCAGCAGCCGGTCGGTGATGCGGATGAACTCGGAGACACAGCGATCCACGCCGCCGACACGGGTCAGCGTGTCGCGCAGCATGTGGTCGAGCAGGCCCTCCATGGGCGCCAGCAGAATCATCGGGGGCGTGGAACCCGCCGCGCTCGTGGCGCCGCGGGTCGGCGGTCTGGAAAGACCGGGAGCATAGCGGAAGCGCCTATTCCTGGGCCTTCCCGGCCCCCTCGGCCCGCCCTGCCCGTTCTGCCTCCGCCTCCTTCGCGGCCCCGCCCGCCTTCGCGAGCTTCTCGTCGCGATCGCGCACGCTCAGCCACAGGCGCACGTCGAACTCCAGCTGCGCATAGTCCGACGTCATGTGGTGGCACAGCGCGTAGAAGGCCTTGTCGTGCTCGAGCTCCTTCAGATGCGCGAGCTCATGCACGACGATCATCTTCAGGAACTCGGCCGGCGCCTCGCGGAACAGCGTGGCGACGCGGATCTCGCGGCGCGTCTTGAGCCGGCTGCCGTGCACGACCGCCTGCCGCGTGTGCGTGCCCAGCGCGTGCTGGATCACCTTGAGCTTGGCGTCGTAGGCCACCAGCGCCAGCGGCCCCGCGTTGCGCATGAAGCGCTGCTTCAGGTCCTGGGTGTAGTCGAACAGCGCCTTGTCGCTGCGAACCTCGTGCGGCTCGGGATACTTGCGCGCCAGCAAGGGCCCGAGCTCGCCCGCGTCCAGCAGCTGCTGCGCCTGCGCGACCAGCGCGGGCGAATACCCCTGCAGGTACTTCACGACGCGGTCACTGGACGGCGACCGACGCCGGCGAGGCGTAGCGCGCGGCGATCCAGTGCTCGAAGCGCTCGAACATCGCCTGCTCCGCCGCCGCGCCGCCGTCGCCGTTGTCGGCCAGCAGCTCGGCGCCATGGACCACGCGGACATGCGCGTCCAGCGGCAGCCCGTCGTCGGTGCGCTCGCCGCGGCGAGCCGACGCCTCCAGCAGATCCTGCGCCTTCGCCCAGGCCTGCGCCACCGTCTCGTCGCAGGCCTCGGCCAGGTAGCGGGCGGAGAAGCCCTCGCCGGTCAGCCGGCGCAGCGTCGCGTCGTGCGACAGGCTGTTGCCCGGCGCCCAGTAGGCCTGCGCCAGCGCCGGCCCGATCGCCGGGTTGTCGGTGAGGTAGCCGTCGCGGCGCAGGAAGAACGCCCGCGTCTGGTAGACCGCCATGTGCGCCAGCAGATAGCCCTGGTACGAGGCCGCGGACTCCTGGTTCAACAGGTGCGGGATCGCCAGGATCGGCCGCGGCGCGCGGTCCACGCCCTGGATGCGGCGTTCCATCGTCCGGGCCAGCGCCAGCACGGCCTCAGGCGTGCGTTCCGCGTCGGACATCGCGTACAGGGCCGCCTCGAAGTACGGCACCACCGCGATGGCGCGCTCGTCGAAGGCGCGCATCGGCTGCGCCGCGGCGATGCGGTCGTGGATCAGCTCGTCCGGGATCGCCTCGCCGTCGACGGTGCGCGCGTAGCGCTTGAGCCAGTCCGCGTCGCCCAGCAGGCTGTCGCAGAACATCGACTGCGTCTCCGCGTAGGCCATCGAGGTCGGCGCGAACTCCTGCGAGAAGCACGGCGAGTTCTGCGTCACGTTGGCGAAGTGCGCCGCATGGCCGCCCTCGTGGAACAGCGTCATGATCGCCCGCGCGCCGCTGCCCACCTGGTCGGGCTTGGCCTCGGCGGTGAAGTTGATCTCGCCGGCATGCCAGCGGCCCTGCTCGTCGAACCAGGTCGGCAGCGGGCCGTGGCAGAAGCCGTTCTGGTACTTGCCCGGGCGCTGCAGCAGGTCCAGGCGCATCGTCGCGCCGCGGTACTGGATGCCCAGGCGGCGGAAGCTCGCCACCCAGCGCCGCAGCGCCGGGCCGAAGGGCATGTAGGGATCCATGCGCCGCGTCACGTCGCCGGCGCTGTGGAAGCGCAGGTTCCAGGGCTCCAGCGCGCCAGCGCCGTGCCTGGCGACCAGGTCGTCGTGCGCGCGCCGCTGCGCCCCCTCCGTGCGGGCGACGAAGTCGTCGAGGATGCCGAACAGCTCCGCCTTGGACATGCGCTCGTTCTTGCGCAGCTTCATCTCGAAGTAGTCGGGGAAACCCAGCGCCCGCGCCAGACGGTTGCGCAGCGCCACGATCTCCAGGAACCCGTTCTCCAGCACCCAGCGCTCGAGGCCGTGCAGCGCCTCGTAGGAGCTGCGGCGGCCCGACTCGTCCGGGTTGGTCGCCAGGTTGGTCGCCAGCATCGTCAGCGTGGCGGCCTCGGTCTCGCCACGGTCGTTGACGTGCCGGGGCGCGTAGTCCTTGCGCCGGGCGAAGAGCACCCGCTCGGCCTCGATCAGCTCGGCCATCAGGCGGCGGCCTTCGTCGTTGTCGACGATGTTGGCCTCGAACACGCCCAGCCAGCCGCGCAGGCCGTGGGCCAGCGCCCGGCGGGCGTCCCCGTCGCCGTCCGCGCGCCCATCCGCGGCGGCACCGCCCGGCGCGGCCTCCACCGCGGCCAGGTGCGCGCGCGTGGCCTCGAGCCGGGCCGGATCGGAGATGAAGGCCTTGTAGTCGGTCTCGGCGCGGCCGAAGCCCTCGTGGTCGTCGCTGGTGGCCATGTAGGTGGCCCAGAACAGGTCCTCCTTGCGCTTGTGCACCGCGACGTAGTCGCGGTTGAGCTGGTCGAAGAAGACCTGGGCGGCCGCCTGGGGGGAAGTCTGTGCGTGAGGCATCGGACGAGCTTAGCGCACGGCATGATGGCGGCCATGGATCACGCCCCTGACGCCGCCGAGGATTCCGGCGCGCCGCCCCGTCCCCTGCCCCCGGCCGCCCATGCGGTCGAGCTTAGCCCCCAGGGCTGGCGCTTCGACGCCCCCGAGGACCAGACCCTGCTGCTGGCCGCGCTGGACCACGGCCTGCGGCTGCCGCACTCCTGCCGCAACGGTACCTGCCGCGCCTGCATCGCGAAGCTGGTGTCGGGCCAGGTCGCCTACCGCGTCGAGTGGCCCGGCCTGTCACGCGAGGAGAAGGACGAAGGCTGGATCCTGCCCTGCGTCGCCTGCGCGCGGTCGGACCTCGTCCTGGACCAGCCGCGGACGATCAACCTGTTCGACATCCCGCCGCCGCCGGACGCCGCTTCCGGCACCGGTTCCACGCCCCAACGCTGATCGCATCTCGCACAAGCTGCGGCGAATAACCCACAGGCGGGTTCAGGACAAGGCCTTCCGCGCTTTTGTTCACGGCACACCCCGCATATCCACCGATCAGTCTTCACCGGCGGCAGGCAGCATTCCGTCCGCGTATCAAACATGTCAAGGCGGACATGACCGGGGCCCCGCGGCGCAAGCCGGGCCACCGGACCGGTCGGCCACGAAGAAGAAGGACTGCGGGAATGTTGAACTTGAATCGATGGCGGCTGCGCAGCCGCGTGCTGGCCGGCTTCGCGCTGGTGATCGTGCTGATGGCGGTGGCCTCGGCGGTGGGCGTGATCCGGGTGTCGATGCTGCACCAGCGCATCGAGCGTCTGGTCGAGGTCGACATGCACACGCTGGAGATGTCGCGCCAGTGGTCCGGCCTGACCGAGGGCAACATCCAGCGCCGCATCGTCCAGCTGGTCGTGGACGACGAGAACTTCGTCAAGGCCTTCACCTCGCGGTCCAAGGAGCTGTCGGCCAAGATCGACAAGATCCAGAAGGAACTCGACGAGAACATCACCGAGAAGGAAGGCGCGCGCCTGATCGACGAGATCGGCGCGGCACGCAAGAAGTACCAGGACGCGCGCGAGGCGGCGATCAAGGTCAAGGAAGGCGGCGGCGACATCAAGCCGATCGCCGCGGCCCAGCTGATCCCGGCGATGAACGACTACCTGGCCGCGATCGACAAGTTCGCCGAGCACACCCGCGACCTGCTGCAGGCCGCCCGCAAGGAAGCGCAGGCCGAGGCCGAGAGCACCCGCCACCTGGTCATCGCGCTGATGACGGTGGCCATCGTGCTGGGCGTGGGCATCGCGCTGGTGATCACCCGCTCGGTGACCGAGCCGCTGGCCGAGGCGCAGACGTTGAGCCAGGCCATCGCCGACGGCGACCTGAGCCATCGCAGCACCGAGGTGACCGGCACCGACGAGGTCGCCTCGCTGCGCCGTTCGCTGCAGGAGATGCAGCAGCGCCTGGCGGCGACGATCTCCGGCGTGCGCTCCGCCGCCGACCAGGTCCGGCACGCGTCGACCGAGATCGCCACCGGCAACGCCGACCTGTCCAACCGCACCGAACAGGCCGCCAGCAGCCTGGAGGAAACCGGCGCCGCGATGGCGCAGCTCGGCGAAGGCGTGAAGCTCAACGCGGAGTCGGCGCGCGAAGCCGACGCCCTGGCGCAGACCGCCTCGCAGGTCGCCGGCCGCGGCGGCGCGATGGTCGAGCAGGTCGTCGCGACGATGAACGAGATCCAGCAGTCGTCCAACAAGATCGCCGACATCATCGGCGTGATCGACGGCATCGCGTTCCAGACCAACATCCTGGCGCTGAACGCGGCGGTCGAAGCCGCCCGCGCCGGCGAGCAGGGCCGCGGCTTCGCGGTCGTGGCCGGCGAGGTCCGCTCGCTGGCGCAGCGCAGCGCGGAGGCCGCCAAGGAGATCAAGTCGCTGATCTCCGCCTCGGTCGAACGCGTGGACGGCGGCTCGCGCCTGGTCGGCGAGACCGGCTCGACCATGCGCGAGATCGTCACCAGCGTGGAGCGCGTGACGCGCATCATCGGCGAGATCTCCAGCTCCAGCGCCGCCCAGTCGCTGACCCTGGGCGAGATCGGCCAGGCCGTGCGCCAGCTCGACCAGATGACCCAGCAGAACGCCGCGCTGGTCGAGGAATCGGCCGCCGCCGCGGAATCGCTCAAGGACCAGTCGGCGCAGCTCGTCGAGGCGGTGGCCAGCTTCAAGCTGGGCTAATTCCCGAACGGCGACCTGCCACGGCCGCTGGCCCTCACCCCTGCCCTCTCCCGCAAGCGGGAGAGGGAGCAAGAGGGGTGAGCTCGGTGCATTCTCACTCCCTCTCCCGCTTGCGGGAGAGGGAGCAAGAGGGGTGAGCTCGGTGCATTCTCACTCCCTCTCCCGCTTGCGGGAGAGGGTGGGGGTGAGGGCCAGCGGCGGCGGCGGTCAACCGCCCCGGGTTCTTGCGCAAGGCTGCTGGCCCTCACCCGTGCCCTCTCCCACTTCGCGGGAGAGGGAGTCGACGGCTGCTGCCCCTTCCCCGACAGGGCCATGGGGGGCTCGGTAAACTGGCGCGATGAATGCGCCTCTCCACGCGGCCCCTGACGGGGCCATCGACGCGGACTTCGCAGGCGCCGCGCCTGGTCGCTGGACCCATCGCTTCGCGACACTCGGCCCCGCCTTCTTCACCGAACTCCCCGGCACCGGCCTGCCCGATCCACACTGGGTCGCCACCAGCCCCGATTGCGCCGCCCTCCTGGGCTGGCCCGAGGACTGGGCCTCCCGCCCCGGCATGCTCGAGGCCTTCAGCGGCAACGCGCCGCTGCCCGGCATGAAGCCACTCGCGACCGTCTACAGCGGCCACCAGTTCGGCGTCTGGGCCGGCCAGCTCGGCGATGGCCGCGCGCTGCTGCTCGGCGGCATCGACGGCCCGGACGGCCACTTCGAACTGCAGCTCAAGGGCGCGGGCCTGACGCCCTACTCGCGCCGCGGCGACGGCCGCGCCGTGCTGCGCTCGTCGATCCGCGAATTCCTCTGCTCCGAAGCCATGGCCGCGCTGGGCATCCCCACCACCCGTGCGTTGGCCATCACCGGCTCGACCTCGCTCAAGGTCCAGCGCGAACGCGTCGAGACCGGCGCCGTCGTCACCCGCGTCGCGCCCAGCTTCCTGCGCTTCGGGCACTTCGAGCACTTCACCCATCACGGCATGGAAGCCCGCACGCGCGAGCTGTTCGACTTCTTCCTCCGCCACCACGCGCCCGAATGCGCCGACGCCCCGAATCCGGTGACCGCCGCGCTCGCCAAGGTCGCCGCGCAGACGGCGGAACTCGTCGCGCGGTGGCAGGCCGTCGGCTTCATGCACGGCGTGATGAACACCGACAACATGTCGATGCTGGGCCTGACCATCGACTACGGCCCGTTCGGCTTCATGGACGGCTTCGATCCCGGCCACATCTGCAACCACTCGGACCATCAGGGCCGTTATGCGTTCGCGCGGCAGCCGCAGGTCGCGTTCTGGAACCTGCACGCGCTGGCGCAGGCGCTGCTGCCGCTGATGCCCAATGTCGACACCGACGCGGAAGCCGCCGGTGACGAACTGATCGAGTCGCTCGAGATCTATCGCGAACGTTTCGGCACCGCGCTGCTCGGCGCGATGCGCGCCAAGCTCGGCCTCACCGCCGAGGTCGACGAGCGCGGCGAGGACGGTCCGCTGATCGACGACTGGCTGCGGCTGCTCGCCGCGCATCGCACCGACTACACGATCGCGCATCGCCGGCTCGCGGGCTTCGACCCGGCCCAGCCGCTGGACGCGGCGGCGAACGCGGGCCTCCGCGACCTGTTCCTGGACCGTTCCGGCTTCGACGCCTGGGCGGCGCGTTACGCCGCGCGCTTGAAGATCGAGCCGGCGGACGCACTTGGGTCCCGTGCCCGGCGGATGAACGCGGTCAACCCGGCGGTGGTGCTTCGGAACCACCTGGCCGAGACCGCCATCCAACGGGCCGAGGCCGGCGACTTCGCCGAGGTGCGCCGGCTGCTCGAGGTCCTGCGCCGTCCGTTCGACGAGCCCGCGCTGGCGTCCGACGCCGGTTTCCCGCCCGACTGGGCGCAAACGCTGGAGGTTTCCTGTTCATCATGAGCCGCTACGACAAGTTCATCCAAGACGCCACCGACCAGGACCGCGACCGCGACACCGCCTACCCCGTCAAGAAGACGGACGCCGAGTGGCGCGAACAGCTGGACCCGATGCAGTACCAGGTCGCCCGCCATGCCGCCACCGAGCGCGCTTTCACCGGCAAGTACTGGGACCACTGGGAAGCCGGCAACTACAACTGCGTGGGCTGCGGCACGCCGCTGTTCAAGGCGGAGACCAAGTTCGACGCCGGCTGCGGCTGGCCCAGCTACTACGAGCCGATCAACGCCGAGGTGGTGGAGCGTGTCGTCGACTCCACCCATGGCATGGTGCGGGTCGAGGTGCGCTGCAACCACTGCGGCACCCACCTGGGCCACGTCTTTCCCGATGGCCCGGAACCGACGGGCGAGCGCTTCTGCATCAATTCCGCCGCGATAGACTTCGAGCCCCGGCGCTGAGCGCCGACGACCCGTTCCCGCCCGAATGAAGCTCCTGCTCGATTTCCTGCCGCTCCTGCTGTTCTTCGTCACGTTCAAGTACGCCGACGGACAGCCGGACTGGGCGGCGGCCTTCGCCACCGAGCACCTGGGTTTCCTGGTCTCCGGCGGCAAGGTCGGCCCGACCGAGGCGCCGGTGCTGCTCGCTACCATCGTCGTGATGGCGGCGACGGTCCTGCAGGTGCTGTTCCTGAAGCTGCGCGGCCGCAAGGTCGACCTGATGCTGTGGATCAGCCTCGCCCTGGTCGCCACGCTCGGCGCGGCGACCGTCTACTTCCACAACGAGACCTTCATCAAGTGGAAGCCGACGATGCTCTATTGGGCGATCTCCACGGTGTTCCTCGTCAGCCGTTTCCTGCTCGGCCGCGACCTGCTGCGCAAGATGCTGGGCCCCCAGGTGGAACTGCCCGATCCGGTCTGGACGCGGCTCACGCTGGCCTGGATCGTCTTCTTCCTCGCCCTCGGTTTTGCGAATCTTTACGTCGCTTACTCGTTCACCACCGAGGCCTGGGCCAACTTCAAGGTGTTCGGCGTGACCGGCCTGATCGTGCTGTTCACGCTCGGCCAGGGCGTCTACATGAGCCGCCATCTGCCGCAGGAGCCCGAGGCGCCCGCCGAGGAGCCCAAGCCGTGAGCGGCCCCTCCCGCGACGCGTCTTCCACCGGGAATTCCCAGGCGGCATCGACGTCGGGCGTCAATCCGGCAGCTACGCCGTCGGTGCAGATCGAGGCCCGCCTGAGGGCCGCGCTGGCGCCGGATTTCCTGCGCCTGAGGGACGACAGCGCCCACCACGCGGGCCATGCCGGCGCCCGCGAGGGCGGCCACTATTACCTCGAAATCGTGAGCTCCCGCTTTGCCGGTTTACCCAGGGTGGCGCGGCATCGGCTCGTATATGATGCCCTCGCCGATCTGATGCAGAAGGGCATACACGCACTGGCCATCGAGGCTCGCGCGCCCGACGAACAGCAGAAACCAGGTCCCTAGTAGCGCCGCCTGCCGGCGCTTTGTTTTGGAGCGTCCACGCTCACCCGGGAGTCGAAAGGCCCTTTACCCATCATGAAGAAGTTTGTGCTCGCCGCCACCGTGGCGGTCATCGGCGCCGTGGCCCTGCCGGCCGTGGCCCAGAACATCGCGATCGTGAACGGCAAGCCCGTGCCGAAGGCCCGGGCCGACGCGCTGATCGGCCAGATCACGAAGGCCGGCCAGCCGCGCAGCCCGGAGATGGAAGCCAAGGTGAAGGAAGAGGTCGTCCTGCGCGAGATCTTCCTGCAGGAAGCCGAGAAGCGCGGCCTGAACAAGACCGACGACTACAAGAACCAGATGGAACTGGCGCGCCAGTCGCTGCTGATCCGCGAGCTGTTCGCCGACTACGCGAAGAAGAACCCGGTGTCCGACGCCGACGCGAAGGTCGAGTACGACAAGTTCAAGGCCCAGGCCTCCGGCACCGAATTCCACGCCCGCCACATCCTGGTGGAGAAGGAAGACGACGCCAAGGCGCTGGTCAAGCAGCTCAACGGCGGCGCCAAGTTCGAGGACCTGGCGACGAAGAACTCCAAGGACACCGGTTCCGCCCAGAACGGCGGCGACCTGGGCTGGTCCGCGCCGGACGCCTACGTGCCGGAATTCAGCGCCGCGCTGGGCAAGCTGAAGGCGGGCGAGATGACCCAGGAACCGGTGAAGTCGCAGTTCGGCTACCACATCATCAAGCTGGAAGAGACGCGCCAGGCGCAGTTCCCGGCCTTCGACGACGTCAAGGGCCAGATCGTGCAGCGCATGCAGCAGCAGAAGGTCGCGGAGTTCCAGGAGGAACTGCGCACCAAGGCCAAGACCGACTTCAAGTTCTCCACGAACTGATCGCCGATCCGAACAGACTTTGCTGTACTGTTCAAAGCCCGCGCCGCTGCTGGTCAGCCGCGCGGGCTTTTCACATCTGATGCTGCACTGAGCCCTGACGCCCCCCCCCAATGACGGCTTCCCGACTTGCCCGCCGCCTGCTGCCCTCGCCGGAGTCCCTGGAACAGACCAAGGGCTTGAAGTGGCTGGGCCACTACCTGAAGGAGCGCCCCTGGCTGTGGGTGGCGCACCGTCGGCGCGTGGCGCTGGGCGCGGGCCTGGGGCTGGCGGTGGGCGTGATCCCGCTGCCGACGCAGATGCTGCTGGCGGCGGTGGTGGCCATCGTGTGCCGGGCCAATGTCGCCGCGGCGATCGCCGCGACCTGGCTGACGAATCCGTTGACGCTGGTGCCGATCTGGACGCTGGCGATCTTCCTGGGTCGTCAGGTGCTGGGCATCCACGGCCCGATTTCCGCGCCCAAGGAGCTGGCGCTGAACTGGGGCGATCCGTCGAGCTGGTGGCCCGCGCTGAGCCAATGGCTGTCGGAACTGGGCACGCCCTTGCTGGTGGGCCTGCCGCTGGCCGGCGTCGTGCTGGGCCTGGCCCTCTACGTCATCGTCTACATCGGCTGGTGGGCGGTCATCCGCTTCGAGCGCAGACGCCGCCTGCGCGAACGCGCGCTACGCCGCACACCTCACTGATGCTCCCTCTCCCGCTTGCGGGAGAGGGAGTCCGAGGGCGGCCAGCGCGCTCAACGCCGCAGGCTGGCGGCCTCACGCCGGCAGATCCGCCATCGTGATGTCCTGCAGGTGGCCGGCGGAGATCTTGAGCTGCCGCTCGCACCGTGCCGCGATGCCTTGATCGTGGGTGACCATCACCAGCGTCGTTCCCAGCTCCCGGTTGAGCTCGAACATCAGCGCCATGACCTGCTCACCGGTCGCGTAGTCGAGGCTGCCGGTGGGCTCGTCCGCGAGCAGCAGCGCCGGCTGCTGCACGAAGGCCCGGGCGAGCGCGACCCGCTGCTGCTCGCCGCCCGACAGCACCCGCGGGTAGTGGGACAGCCGCTGCCCCAGCCCGACGCGTTCGAGCATCTGCTTCGCCTGCGCGCGGGCGTCGCGCTCGCCGCGCAGCTCGAGCGGGAGCATGACGTTCTCCAGCGCCGTCAGGTGCGACAGCAGCTGGAAACTCTGGAACACGAACCCCAGATGAGCTCCGCGGAGCGCGGCGCGGCCGTCCTCGTCGAGGGCGAACATGTCCTGGCCGCGCAGCCGTACGGTGCCTTCGGACGGCGTGTCCAGGCCCGCGAGGATGGACAGCAGCGTGCTTTTGCCCGAGCCCGACGCGCCGACGATGGCGACGGACTCCCGCGCCTGCAGCTGGAAATTGATGTCATGCAGAATGGTCAGCACGCCGTCGGCATCCTGGACCGACTTGCTGACGTGATCGACTTCGAGGATGTTCTGAACCATGAATCAACCGCAGATGCGCCGCCGTGAATGGATGTTGCACTGTAGCGCCTGTGCCGTGACCCTCGTCGCGGCGGGGCCCCTGGCCGGGCCTGTCGCGGCGCAAGGCCGCACCGAAGGCGGCGCGGCGGCCGCGGCGTCGTCCGCGCGTCGCATCGTCGTGCTCGGAGACAGCCTGTCGGCGGAATACGGCCTGGCGCGCGGCAGTGGCTGGGTGGCATTGCTGGAGCAGCGGCTGAAGGCGCAAAAGCTGGGCGCCGAGGTGGTCAACGCCAGCATCAGCGGCGACACGACTTCCGGCGGTCGCTCCCGGCTGCCCGCGCTGCTCAAGCAACATCGGCCGACCCACCTGATCATCGAGCTCGGCGGCAACGACGCGCTGCGCGGGCTGCCGCTGAAGATGACCCGCGAGAACCTGACGGCGATGGTGCAGGCCGGCAAGGAGGCCGGCGCCAAGGTGATGCTGGTCGGCATGCAGATCCCGCCCAACATGGGCGCGAGTTATGCGCGCGATTTCGAAGGCAGCTTCAGGACCGTCGCGCAGGAGCAGAAGGTGCCGCTGCAGCCCTTCCTGCTGGCCGGCGTGGCCGACCGCGCCGACGCCGCGGACTGGTTCCAGGGCGACCGCATCCATCCGCTGGCCAAGGCGCATCCGGTGATGCTGGACAACGTCTGGAAAGTCCTGCGGCCGATGTTGTGAGCCGCGGATCGATGACCTCGTCGACCTCCTCGCGCCCGGCGGTCCTGCCCGGGTTCGCGATGGCCGTCCTCGCCGCGGTTTGTGCCGGTGCCGTCCTGCTGGGCCACGAGGGCCTGCGCGCGGTGCAGGTCGCGATCCTGACGCTGCCGGTGCTGCTGTGGCTGCTCTGGCCGGTCGAGCGCGCCGGCTGGCGCCGCGTGCGCTGGACCGCGGCCTTCGGGGTGATCGCCGCCTTCCTCGTCGACGGCGCGGCAAGGGCCTTCCTGCAGCGGGAGTACCAGGCGGCGCCGGACAGCTCGCTGGTGCTGGCCGCCGCGGCGAACACGACAGCGCGCGAGACCCTCGAGTACCTCCGCTCGCAGTTGCCCGCCATGACGCTGGCGATCGCCGCGTTGATCGCGATGCTCGCGCTGACCGGATTCGCGATCAGCCGCGCGGCGCCACGTGGCCGGACGCTGTCGCGCCGGGCGCGCGTCGTGCTGCTCGTGCTGCTGGCTGTGTGCGCCCTCGCCCACCTGAGCAAGCCCTGGCGCCGCCATCACCCGCTGCTGTTCTGGCCGGCCTGGGCGCGGCAGGTCGAGGACCTGCGCGCCACCTGGGCCGACCAGCAGGTCCAGCGCGAGCAACTGATGCGCAACGCGCGGTCCGCCGCGCCGACGGTGGCGGGCGCCACGCCGTCGACGGTGATGCTGGTGCTCGGCGAGAGCATCAACCGCGACAACATGAGCCTCTACGGCTATGCGCGGCCGACGACGCCGGAGCTGATCGCGCTGCGCGACGAGGAGCACGGGCGGCTGCTGACCCTGCGCCACGCCTGGTCGGTGGAGGCGACGACGGTCGCGTCGCTGAGCGGGCTGTTCAGCTTCGGCGAGCGGGACGCGGACGATCCGGCCGGTCGCACGCAGCACCTGATCGCGCTGGCGAAGAGCGCGGGCTACAAGGTCTGGTGGATCAGCAACCATGACGACGTGGCCGTCGACCAGCAGCACGCCCGGCTGGCCGATTCGGTCGAGATGATCAACCGGCAGCCGGGACGTTCGTCGGGCTCGCTGGACGGCGAACTGCTGGACGAGGTCGAGACCGCGCTCGCCGATCCGGCGCCGCGCAAGCTGGTAGTGGTGCACCTGTTGGGCGCGCATCCGCACTACCGGCTGCGCATGCCGCCCGGCGAGCATCCGTTCGACGCCGGCGGTGACGCGGTCGATGCCGCCATGGTCCGGGACGGCCGGGCCGCGTGGGTGCGCGAGTTCCGGCAGGACTACGACTCGGCCATCCGCTACCACGACCGCATCGTCGCGCGGACGCTGCGGCTCACGAAGCGCCATCTGCCGACGGGCGGGCGCGGCGCGTGGATGTTCCTGTCGGACCACGGGCAGGAAGTCGGCCACGGTGGCGACCATGCGGGTCACAGCCCGGGCACGGCGTCGGGCTATCGCATCCCGGCGCTGCTGTGGCGCAGCGAGGGGAGCTTCGACGCGACGACCGCGTCCCGTCCCTTCCGCGCCGACTGGGCCGGCTGGACGCTGGCGGAGCTGATGCAGCTGTCCTGGACCGGCATGCGCGACGGGCGCAACGTGCTCCACCGCACCTACGCGTGGGAAGCGCCGACGCTGCCGGTGAAGGATCTTCGATTCGACCGGTAGCCACCGGGCACCGCCCTTGCCGCTCCTCTCGCATTCGAAGGAGCTCGACATGGAACGATTCAAGGGCAAGACCGTCATCGTCACCGGGGCGTCCTCGGGCATCGGGCGCGGCGTCGCGGAGCGCTTCTCGCAGGAAGGCGCGAACGTCGTGATCTGCGCCCGCCACGAGGACAAGCTGCAGCAGGTGGCGAAGCAGCTGCCGCAGGACCGCACGCTGGCGCAGGTCACCGATGTCTCGAAGTTCGACGAGGTCGAGCACCTCGTCGCCGCCGCCGTGCAGCGCTTCGGCGGGCTCGACGTGATGGTCAACAACGCCGGCATCGCCCCCGACGGCGACGCGCTCACGGTGTCGCTGGACGACTGGAACGAGACGCTGTCCGTCAACCTCAGCGGCGTCTTCCACGGCTGCCGCGCCGCGATGCCGGAACTGCTCAAGCGCAAGGGCTGCATCGTCAACACCGCCTCCGTCTCGGGCCTGGCCGGTGACTGGCACATGTGCGCCTACAACGCGGCCAAGGGCGGCGTGGTGAACCTGACCCGCTCGCTGGCGCTGGACTTCGGCGGCCGGGGCGTGCGCGTCAACGCGGTCGCGCCGTCGCTCACGCGCACCGGCATGACCGAGGAGATGC
The DNA here is from genome assembly GCA_039593255.1 of Roseateles sp. Lineage (GTDB taxonomy): Bacteria > Pseudomonadota > Gammaproteobacteria > Burkholderiales > Burkholderiaceae_C > Roseateles. The sequence goes on along the minus strand of JBCNPQ010000034.1, from coordinate 21,008 downwards.
TCGAGGACCCGGACCTTGTCGCCCGCTTCATGGCGCGGATGCCGCTGGGCCGCCCGGCGGAGCCGGCGGACATCGCCGCCGTCGTGGCCTTCCTGGCCAGCGACGATGCGCGATTCGTCAACGGCGTGAATCTCCCGGTCGACGGCGGCGTGATGGCTTCCAACGGCCAGCCCAAGATGTGACCGACGCCGCCTCGACACCGCAAGCGCCGAGTTCCGCCTGGTGGGCCAGGCTCGGCCCCGGCCTGATCACCGGCGCCGCCGACGACGACCCGAGCGGCATCGCGACCTACTCGCAGGCCGGCGCGCAGTACGGCTACGCGGTGGGCTGGACCATCCTGGTGACCTTCCCGCTGATGGTCGGCATCCAGCTCGCCAGTGCGCGGATCGGCCGCATCACCGGCAAGGGCCTCACCGAGAACTTCTCCAAGCTCTGCCCGCGCTGGCTGGTCGTCGTGCTGGTGTCGCTGCTGGTCGTCGCGAACGTCATCAACCTCGGCGCCGACCTGAGCGCGATGGGTGACGCGATGCACCTGGCCGCCGGTGGATCGGCGGGCGCCTTCGTCGTCGCGATGGCGCTGCTGTCCCTGCTGCTGCAGATCTGGCTGCCCTACGCGCGTTACGTGAGCCTGCTGAAGTGGTTGACGCTGACGCTGCTGGCCTATGTCGGCGTCGGTTTCGCGTCGCAGGCGGACTGGGCGCTCGCGCTGAAGTCGCTGGTGCTGCCGCGGATGCACTGGGACCGCGACTACGCGACCACCGTCGTCGCGATCCTCGGCACGACCATCAGTCCCTACCTGTTCTTCTGGCAGGCCAGCCAGGAAGCCGAGGAGATCCGCCGCATCGATGCCGACCGGCCGCTCGCCGTCGCGCCGGAACAGGCGGTCGAGCAGTTCCGCCGCCTGCGCACGGACACGCTGGTCGGGATGGGTTTCTCCAACACCATCGCGTTCTTCATGATCGTCGCGAGCGCCGCCGCGCTGCATGCGCACGGCGTGCGCGACATCGAGACCACCGCGCAGGCCGCGCAGGCGCTCAAGCCCGTGGCCGGCGACCTCGCGTTCGTGCTGTTCGCCGCCGGCATCGTGGGCACCGGCTTCCTCGCGCTGCCGGTGCTGGCCGGCTCCGCGGCGTACGCCGTGGCCACGCTCGCCGGCGTGCGACGCGGGCTCGACCGCCCGGCCCATTCCGCCAAGGTGTTCTACGCGATCCTCAGCGGCGCCATGCTGATCGGCCTGGCGCTCAGCCTGTCGGGCTTCAATCCGATCAAGGCGCTGTACTGGTCCGCGGTCATCAACGCGGTGATCTCGGTGCCGATCATGATCGCGGTGATGGTCGCGGCCTCGCACCGGAAGATCGTCGGCGAGCTGCGGATGCCGCCGGTGTGGCGGGTGCTGGGGTGGCTGGCCACCGGCGCGATGGCCCTGGCGACGGTGGCGATGGTCGTCCTCCAGACTTCCAGCACCCTCTGGGGCAGTCGCTAGACTGGCCCGATGACCGCACCCGCACCGCTCCATGACGCCTGGACCCTGCGCGTCGACGACCTCTGGCGGCGCGCGCCCGAGCTGACCGGCGCGCAACTGGTCGCCGAGGTCGATGCCCTCGCCGCCGAGCGGCCCGAGCGCGATGCGCGCGCCCTCTTCGAGCGCGCCTGCGCCCGCGACACGGCGGGCCTCGAAGCCGAGGCCGAGCCGCTGTACCGGGCCGCGCTCGAAGCCGGCACGCTCGACCCCTATCGCCGCACGCGCGCCGTGATCCAGCTGGGCAGCACGCTGCGCTGGCTGAAGCGGTACGACGAGAGCGAGGCGCTGCTCGTCGGCGAACTCACCCATCACATGCAGCCGGGCCACGACCGTCCGCTGCACGACGAGGCGCGCGCGATCCTGGCGTTGACCTACGCCGCGCAGGGTCGCGGCGACGAGGCGGCGGGACTGGCGTTGGCCGCGCTCGCGCCGCGGCTGTCGCGCTACCAGCGCTCGATGCTGAGTTGCGCGAAACAGCTGGCCGGCGAGGTCTGGGACGACCAGGCCCCGGCCGCGTCCGGTCCGCCGGTGACCGAGCTGATCGAAGGCCGCTTCCTGCTGCGTCCCTACCGACCCGCCGACCTGCCGGACTTTGTCGACGCGGTCCGCGAGTCGCATGCGGCGATCGGCCGCTGGATGGCCTGGGCACACGCGGATTTTTCGGCCGCCGACGGCGCGCAGTGGCTGGACCGCTGCGCCCGCGTCTGGCAGGACGGCACCGGCTTCGAGTTCGGCATCTTCGATCGCGACACCGGCGACTACGTCGGCGGCGCCGGTCTCAACTCGCTGCACGCGCTGCATCCGTTCTGCAACCTCGGCTACTGGGTGCGTTCGTCCCGCGCGGGGCAAGGCGCGGCCTCGTCGGCCGTGCGCGCGCTGAGCCGGCATGCCTTCGGCAAGCTGCAGCTCAAGCGCGTGGAGATCGTCGTGGCCGACGGCAACGAGGCCAGCCTCGCCGTCGCGCGGCGCTGCGGCGCCCACTACGAAGGGCTGCTGCGCAACCGCATCCTCGGCGTCGACGGATCGGCATGGGATGCGCACATGTTTTCGCTGGTGCCGGACTGAGGCCGCCGCTCGCCTTCGCTCGTTTCCGCAGGCGCTCCCGCGTGATACCTTCACCCGCATGAGCACGAATTTCTCCGAAGAAGAACCGACGATCATCCAGGAACCGCGCCTGTGGCGCGACGAGCGCTGGACGGCGCAGGTGATCAAGAACGAAGACGACGACGGCTGGGCCGTGGCGATGACGCTGGCGGGCGAGGCCGAGCCGGCGCTGGTCGGCCCCTGGACCATGGGCCGCGACAAGAAGAACCCCAAGCCGCTGGACGCCGCCGCCTTCCACACGCTGGTGAAGACCGCCTCGGAGGTGCTGCGCCGCCACGAGCAGCAACTGCATGCGCAGTTGCACAAGAGCCTCAAGCTCGACACGCCCGGCGGCCGGCTGCAGATCCTGCTGGACATCGTCCCCGACGAGGACAACCCCTATGCGCTGCTGAGCGCGCGTGACGAGGCCGGCGAGCAGATCGCGCAGGTGCGCGTGCCGGCCGGCTTCCGGCTGAACGAGTCGAGTGCCGCGGCCTGGGTCGAGAACGAGTTCCAGCGCCCCTGAGCGCAAGATCGGCCTCGGGGGCGAAGTCCCTCGGACGGGGGCACCCGGGGGATCCCCGGGGGGCGGTGGTTACGGCCGGGTACGGCCCTAGCATCGCCGCATGACGCAAGCTCCTTCCCGTCGCCACGTCCTGGGCGTGGCATTGGCGACGCCGGTCGCCATGGCCTCGGCGACCGTGGCCGCAGCCTCGCAGGCCGAGCCAGCACCGACACCCGCCTCTGCCTCCGCATCCCCGGCGTCGCCCGCCTCGTCGGCCCTGCCGGCAGGGCGGACGGTGTTGAAGCTCGCGCCCCGGCGCATCGAGCAGACGCTGCGGCGCATGGTGAGCGAGGGTCGCGCCTCGGGCGTCTCGGCGGTGGTCTGGCAAGGCGGCGCGGAGCGTTACTTCGGTGCGTTCGGCCTGTCGGACCGCGAGGCCGGGCGGGCGATGACGCGCGACACGCTGGCGCGCATCTGGTCGATGACCAAGCCGGTGGCGTCCGTCGCGCTGATGCGGCTGTGGGACGCGGGGCGATTCCGGCTCGACGATCCGTTGAGCCGCTACCTGCCGGAGTTCAAGGCCATGCGGGTGCATGCCGACGACGGCCGTGGAGAACGGCCGGCGGAGCGGCCCATCCTCGTGCGCGACATCCTGCGCCACACCTCGGGTCTGACCTATGCGATGGAGGACGGGCCGGCCGACCGCGCGTTCCGCGCCGCCGAGCCGTTCGAGAGGTCGCGCGACCTGGCCGAATTCAGCCGCAACGTGGCCGCGCTGCCCTTGCGTCACGAGCCGGGGTCGGCGTGGCAATACGGCACCTCGACCGACATCGTGGCCCGCCTGGTGGAGGTGCTGGGGGACCAGCCCTTCGATGCCCACGTGCGGCGCCACATCCTGCGACCGCTGGGCATGAAGGACACCGACTGGACGACGGCGGCCGCATCGAAGGACCGGATGGCCGCGACCTACCGGATCGCCGCCGGTGCGGCGCCGCAGCGCGAGCCCGACGTGCCTTTCACCTTCGCCACCGGCGGCGCGGGCCTGATCGGCCCGATCGACGACTACCTGCGCTTCGCGCGCATGCTGCTGGACGAAGGCGCGCTCGACGGCGTGCGGGTGCTGCGCCCGGCGACGGTGCGGCTGATGACGGTCGATCATCTCGACCCGGCCATCGCGCCGCGCCATTTCCTCAAGAGTCCGGGCCTGGGATTCGGCCTGGGCGGCTCGGTGCGCATCGCGCCGGCCACCGCCGACGAACCCGCGGGGGCAGTCGGCGAGTTCTCATGGGGCGGCGCAGCGTCCACGCTGTTCTGGGTCGATCCGGCCAACCAGCTCGCGGTGGTGTTCTTCGTCCAGAAGGTCCCGTTCGACGAAGAGTTGCATCGCGAGCTGCGTCGCGCGGTGTACGGCTGACACGTAGCGCTCGACAGCGCGTCAGATCCAACCCTTGACGCGCGCCTCCTCAATCTCACGTCGTTTGCGGATCTGCGCGAGGTTTGCCGCATCCAGACGTTCGACATCGGGATGCGTCGCGAAGTACGGTCCGAGCCAGTCATCTTCATGCGTGAAGGCCATGGTCCACGCCAGGTTCGGCGGGAAGACGCAGCAGTCGTCGAAGGAAGTCCAATCGGGGCGAAGGTCGGTGACGAAGGCAGTGCGCCGGTCGTTCGACAGGACGAGGTACTCCGGCGCTTCTCGCGCCGCGTAGGCACTGAGTGCCTCCTTGCCGGCAAGACTCTCGTAGCCACGGGCGGAGAACACATGCCACAGGTAGGCCTTCAAGCTCATGCCTGTGCCGCGGCGACCGAACACATCGAGCCAAGCGGTGGCGAGGGCCGAGGCCTCCCCCTCGGACAGGACGCGTAGCACGCGTCCGGGGCGGACCCAGGTGGATTCCTGTCTGGTCATGGTGACCATCATGCCATCCGGCCAAGTGCAGCGAGCCCGAGCAAGAGCGCAGGCTGACCGACGCCATCGGTCCGCATCATCCCGGGAACCGTCCACCGATCTCTCGCATCAGCGCGGTGGCCGTCGCCGTGAGCCCACGCGCCACGACGCCATCCCAGGCCGCGTCGAACGCGCCCGACGGCCCGATCGCCGTCAGCGCCAGCGCGATCTGCGCGTCGCTGTCGAAGACCGGCACGGCCAGCGCGCTCACGCCTTCGACGATCCCGCCCACCGAGCGATGCATCACCCGGCCACGCACCTCGTCGAGCGTCCGTGAGAAGGCCGCCCAGCTCGGAAGCTCGCGAGGTCTGTCGTGCGGGCCGACGCGCGCCAGGTCCGCCGGCCCCTTGCGGCGCGCCTCGGCCAGCATCGCCTTGATCTCCGCCTCCGGACGGTAGGCCGCGAACAGCGGCCCCGACGCGGTGTCCGACAAGGACACCACCGTCCCGTGCCGCATCGTCACGTGCACCGCCGCCGGCGAGGCGGCCGTGCGCACGATCGTCGCGCCCTGCGACCCCCACACCGCGATCGCCACCGTGTGGCCGATCTCCTCGGCCAGCCCCTCCAGCCGCGCCGTCGCCAGCCGGATCGGATCGATCTGCCGCATGCCGATCAGCCCCATCTCCATCGCCAGCGGCCCCAGCCCGTAGTAACCCGTCGCCGGGTCCTGCCGCATCAGCCCCAGCTTGCAGAAGCTCACCAGGTAGGGATGCGCCTTCGCCGGGCTCATCTCCGCCGCCTGCGACAGCGCCTTCAGCGGCAACGGCTGGCCCCGCGCCGCCGCCGCCTTCAGCAGCCGGCCGCCCACCTCGATGCTCTGGATCCCGCGTCTGTCCTCGCGATCGTCCCGGTCCTCGCGATCATTGGCATCCGACGCGTCGTCGGCGATGTCTGGGATGGTCATTTCGCTATTGTTGAACGAATTCAGCAGCACGGATATATTTGCATCCAACAAACGAATTCCGTTTTGTTGAATTCCAGCCAACGCCCGGGACACGCCATGACCAAGCAGTTCGCCAGCCACGCCGACGTCGAGGAAAAGCAGGTTTCCTTCGTCAAGCTCAGCGACAACGCCTACGCCTACACCGCCGAAGGCGACCCCAACACCGGCATCGTCATCGGCGACGACGCCGTGATGGTCATCGACACCCAGGCCACGCCGGTGATGGCCCAGGACGTCATCCGACGCATCCGCGAAGTCACCGACAAGCCGATCAAGTACGTCGTGCTCAGCCACTACCACGCGGTGCGCGTGCTGGGCGCCTCGGCCTATGCGCCCGAGCACGTCATCGCCAGCCGCGACACCTACGACCTCATCGTCGAACGCGGCGAGCAGGACAAGGCCAGCGAGATCGGTCGATTCCCCCGGCTGTTCCGCAATGTCGAATCGGTGCCGGCCGGACTGACCTGGCCCACCATCACCTTCCAGGGCGCGATGAGCGTCTGGCTCGGCAAGCTGGAGGTGCAGCTGCTCCAGCTCGGACGCGGACACACCAAGGGCGACACGGTCGTGTGGTTGCCCGAGCAGAAGATCCTCTTCTCCGGTGACCTCGTGGAATTCGACGCCACGCCCTACGCCGGCGACGCCTACTTCACCGACTGGCCTCACACGCTCGACAACCTGGCCGCGCTCCAACCCGCCGCGCTCGTCCCGGGTCGCGGCGCCGCGCTGACCACGCCCGAGTCCGTCGCGCAAGGCCTGGCCGGCACGCGCGCGTTCATCGCCGACCTGCACGACTCGGTGAAAGCCGGCGTCGCCGCCGGCAAGGACCTCAACGCCGTCTACAAGGACACCTACGCCGTCATGAAGCAGAAGTACGGCCACTGGGTCATCTTCGACCACTGCATGCCCTTCGACGTCACCCGCTGCTTCGACGAGGTCACCCAGTTCCGCGATCCGCGCATCTGGACCGCGCAGCGGGATCAGGAGATGTGGCGGACGCTCGAAGGCTGATGGCCCTCACCCCCGCCCTCTCCCGCAAGCGGGAGAGGGAGTCCGACCGAGTACCGCCAATGGAAACCCCGATGGCCGTCATGGCGACCACGACCACGACCACGACCACGACTGAGACTGTGACTGCGCCGATGTCCGCGTCAGCCGTCGACTACCAGCGCATCGTCTATCCCTACCGCCGCAGCCCGGACCAGGATGCCCATGCGCACGGCAAGGCGCGTCATCCGGTCGTTGTCGTCGGCGCCGGTCCGGTCGGGCTGGCCGCGGCCATCGACCTCGCCCTGCAGGGCGTGCCGGTCGTGCTGCTCAACAACGACGGACGACTTTCCGTCGGCTCGCGCGCGTTGTGCTTCGCCAAGCGGACGCTGGAGATCCTCGATCGCCTCGGCTGCGGCCAGCGGCTCGTCGACAAGGGCGTGTCCTGGAACGTCGGCCGCGTGTTCTTCCGCGACGAGCAGGTCTACCAGTTCGACCTGCTGGCCGAGTCCGGGCACCAGCGCCCGGCGTTCGTGAACCTGCAGCAGTACTACGTCGAAGGATTCCTCGTCGAACGGGCGCAGCAACTGCCGCTGATCGACCTGCGCTGGCATCACGGCGTCACCGGACTGACGCAGCACGGCGATCACGTGGCGCTGGAAATCGAGACGCCGGAGGGGCCGTACACGCTGCTCGCCGATCACGTCGTCGCCTGCGACGGCTCGAGGTCGACGATGAGGCGCCTCGTCGGCCAGGAGAGCCATGGCCGCACGTTCAAGGATCGTTTCCTCATCGCCGACGTGCGCATGGATGCGCCCTTCCCCGCCGAGCGCTGGTTCTGGTTCGATCCGCCGTTCCATCCGGGTCAGAGCGTGCTCCTGCACCGGCAGCCCGACGGCGTCTGGCGCATCGATTTCCAGCTGGGCTGGGATGCCGATCCGGAGCTTGAGAAACGGCCCGAGCGCATCCTGCCGCGCGTGCGCACGCTGATGCGCGAGGCCTCGATCGCCGCGGGCGGCGATGGTGCCGTTCCCGAGGTCGAGCTCGTCTGGGCGAGTGTCTACACCTTCGCCTGCATGCGCATGGACAGCTTCCGGCATGGGCGCATCCTTTTCGCGGGCGATGCGGCGCATGGGGTCTCGCCGTTCGGTGCGCGGGGGGCCAATTCCGGCATCCAGGACGCGGACAACCTCGCCTGGAAGCTGGCGGCGGTGATTCGCGGACGCGCGCCCGATGCGCTGCTCGACACCTATGCGCGCGAGCGCGAGATCGCGGCCGACGAGAACATCCTGAACTCGACACGCTCGACGGACTTCATCACGCCCAAGAGCGAGGTGAGCCGTCTCTTCCGCGACGCTACATTGACGCTGGCCAAGGAGTTCGACTTCGCGAGGCGGCTGGTCAACAGCGGCCGTCTCTCCGTCCCGACGCAGCAGTACGGCAAGCCCGCCGCCGATGCGCCGATCCGCATCGACGGTCGTGACGACTGGTTGCTGCGCCAGATGCAGCCGGGCCGATTCACCTTGATGGTGTTCGACGACAAGACCGTCATCACGTCGGACGAAGAGCTCCTGGTCCTGCGCATCGACGACAGGGCCGATGCCCAGGGGCTTGTACGCCAGCGCTACGATGCACGGCCAGGCACCGCGGTTCTGCTGCGTCCGGACCAGCATGTCTGCGCACGCTGGCGCGACGTGCCGAGCGCGGCTGCCATCTCCGCGGCCACGCGTCGCGCGATGGCGTTGGAGGAGTCGGCAGAATGCCTCTGATCACGACGCCCAACTTGGACGCCGGCGACGACTTCTACGAAGCGCTGCTGAGCGCGCATCATGGCCTCGATGTCGACGCGAGCCATGCCTTCAACGCGCGGCTGATCCTGCTGCTGGCCAATCACATCGGTCGGCAGGACGTGCTGCTGGAGGCGCTGGCCGCGGCGGCCCGCGCCAATCCGGTTTCCACCGATGCCCCGACCCCGGGCGTTGCTTCCCCACGAGGACAAGCATGAATGCACCAGAGACTCGCCGTCCGCCGCTGGCGGGTGGCACCGTGCCGGCCGCACTGTCGTATCAGAGCGGTTTCGGCAATCAATTCGAGACCGAATCCGTGCCGGGCGCGCTGCCCAAGGGGCGCAACAGTCCGCAGCGCGCGCCGATGGATCTGTATCCGGAGCTGCTGTCGGGCAGCGCCTTCACTGCCCCGCGCGCCGAGAACCGTCGGACCTGGTTGTATCGCAGGCAGCCGTCGGTCGTGACGGGTGCGTTCCATGCGTATGAGCAGCCGTTCTGGACGAGCGGTGCGGCCGGGGGTGTCGCGGCGCCGCCGGATCCGTTGAGATGGCATCCGTTCCCGATGCCCGATGGCGCGGCGGATGCCCCCGGTGTCGATTTTTTCGACAGCCTCAAGACCGTTGTCAGCAACGGCGATCCCGATGCGCAGACCGGCATGGCCGCGCTGGTCTATGCCTTCGATCGTCCGATGACGCGTCGCGCGCTGATGAATGCCGACGGCGAGATGTTGATCGTGCCGCAGCAAGGCGCCCTGCGCCTCACGACCGAGATGGGTCTGCTCGACGTCGCCCCCGGCGAGATCGCGCTCATCCCGCGTGGCGTGAACTTCCGTGTCGAATCGATCGACGGCGCGCCCGCCCGCGGCTACATCTGCGAGAACTACGGCGCCGCGTTCCGTCTGCCGGAGCTGGGCCCCATCGGCTCCAACGGCCTGGCGAATCCGCGCGACTTCCTCGCGCCGGTCGCCGCGCACGAGCCCGACGGCGCGCCTCACGAGGTGATCCGCAAGACCGGCGGTGCGTTGTGGCGCAACGAGCAGGCGGTGACCCCGTTCAACGTCGTCGCGTGGCACGGCAACCTCACGCCGTTGAAGTACGACACCAACAATTTCATGACGATCGGCTCGATCAGTTTCGATCATCCGGATCCGTCGATCTTCACCGTGCTGACCTCGCCCAGCGACACGCCCGGGACCGCGAACTGCGACTTCGTGATCTTCCCGCCGCGCTGGCTGGTGCAGGAGGACACCTTCCGTCCGCCCTGGTACCACCGCAACGTGATGAGCGAGTTCATGGGTCTCATCTACGGCCAGTACGACGCCAAGCCCGAGGGTTTCCGCCCTGGCGGCGCGAGCCTGCACAACTGCCTGGTGCCGCACGGCCCCGATGCCGACGCCTTCGAGGCGGCCAGCACCCGCACGCTGACGCCGCAGAAGCTGGACCACACGCTGGCCTTCATGTTCGAGAGCCGCTGGCGCTTCCGGCCGTCGGACTGGGCGCTCAACGGCGGCGCGCTCGACACGAACTACGCGGCCTGCTGGGGCGCGCTGAAGGACAAGTTCAAGCCCGCATGACGGCAAGACCCCGCCGCCACGACGCGATGCGACGCGATGCGATGCGATGCGATGCGATGCGCGGCGGCATCGACTCCAATGAACAGAACATGAAAGGCCTTCCATGACCGCCTCCTCGCACGATCTCGACCATACCCACGACCCCGCGCTGCGCAGCTGGCTCGCCTCCGCGAACACGCCCGACACCGACTTCCCGATCCAGAACCTGCCCTTGGGCATGGCGCGCGCCGCGGGCACGACGGGCTCGTTCCGGCCCGTCACCGCCATCGGCGACCAGGTGCTGGACCTGATCGCCGCGGCGGAGCTCGGCGCCCTGTCCGACGCGCTGGGCGCGGTGCTGCGCACCTGCGAGGGCCTCGGCCTGAACCCGCTGATGGCGATGGGACCGGCGCTGCGGCTGCAGCTGCGTCATGAACTGGTCGCCGCGCTGAGCGCGGACGCCGGGCCCAAGCAGTCCCGGCAGCTCGCGCCGGCGCTCACGCCGATGGCCGACGTCGTGATGGGCCTGCCCTGCCGCATCGGCGACTACACCGACTTCTACGCCGGCATCCATCATGCGACCACGGTCGGCAAGCTGTTCCGCCCGGACAACCCGCTGCTGCCGAACTACAAGTGGGTGCCGATCGGGTACCACGGTCGCGTGTCGTCGATCGGGGTCAGCGGTCAGGCCTTCCGCCGGCCGGTCGGCCAGACCAAGGCGCCCGACGCCGAGGTGCCCAGCGTCGGCCCGATCAAGCGGCTCGATTACGAACTCGAAGTGGGCGCGCTGGTGGGGACCGGCAATGAACAGGGACAGCCGATCGCCATCGGCGACGCGGAGCGGCATCTGTTCGGCCTCGTGCTGCTGAACGACTGGTCGGCACGCGACATCCAGGCTTGGGAGTACCAGCCGCTGGGGCCTTTCCTGTCCAAGAGCTTCGCGACCACGCTCTCGCCGTGGGTCATCACGGTGGAAGCGCTGGCGCCGTTCCGGCGCGCGTTCACACGTCCGGAGGGCGATCCGCAGCCGCTGCCCTACCTGGATGGCGCCGCCAATCGCGCGCACGGGGCGATCTCGATCCAGCTGGAAGTCCATCTGCAGACCCGCGCGATGCGGGACGCGGGACAGGCACCGGCGAAGCTCATGTCTTCGGATTTCGCCGACGCCTACTGGACCGTCGCGCAGCTGCTCACGCACCATGCGAGCAACGGCTGCAACCTGCAACCGGGCGACCTGTTCGGGTCGGGGACGATGTCCGGGCCGGAAGCCGGCCAGGGCGGGTCGCTGCTCGAGCTGACCAACGGCGGCAAGCAGGCGATCACGCTGCCCAACGGCGAGCAGCGCACCTTCCTGCAGGACGGCGACAGCGTCGCGCTGGTCGGCCGCTGCGAGGCAGCCGGGCGTCGCGCGATCGGCTTCGGGCCGTGCGTCGGCACGGTCCTGCCGGCGATCGTCTGAGCGGCGCCGTACCGTCGGAAACATCCTCCGCGCGCTCCGCGAACTGCCAACCCGGCGCTCATGCCGGAATGTTGTCGGAGGATGCCCACGGATCGCGTCGGATGACGTTGCGTTGCGGCGTTTGCCCGTGCGTTCCCCGCGGAACAGGATCAGAGCTTGCCAAAACACCGGCATCTCAGACTCGTTCCAAGGAACCGACATGCCGCCGACGCGCCTCCGTCTCCTCGCCGCTGCCGCCAGCCTGGCTGCGCTGCCCTTCGCCTCCCTTGCGCAGGTCACCGTCAAGGACGACGGCCAATGGCGCGCGCTGTTCACCGCCGGCGCCAGCCTGTCGTCGGGCAACAGCGACTCGACGACGGTCAACCTCAGCGGCGAAGCCGTGAACGCCACCAAGTTCGACAAGTGGACGCTCAACGCCCGCGCGCTCTACCTGAAGAACGACGACGACGAGGCCGAGCAGCGCTACGCCTTCGGCACGCGCTACCAGCGCGATGTCACCGACCGGGTCTTCGGCTTCGGCCAGTTCGATGCGCTCAAGGACGAGCCGGCGAACCTGTCCTCCCGCTACTCCGTCGGCGCTGGCGCCGGTTATCACCTCATCAAGCAGGACAACGTCACCTGGGACGTGTCGACCGGTCTGGGCTTCACGCAGGAGCGCTACGTCGAGCCGGCGCTCCAGGACGGCGTGTTGCGCAGCAAGTACAGCAACACCGAACTGCTGTTCGCCGAGGAATCGAATCACAAGATCTCGGACAACACGACGCTCAAGCAGCGGCTGGCCTACCTGCCGGACCTGCGCAACAGCGGTGAGTACCGCGCGACCTTCGACGGCGGCATCTCGGTCGCGATGACCAAGCGCTTCAGCCTGACGGCCACCGTGCAGCACCGCTACGACAGCAACCCCGGCGACGGCCTGAAGAAGAACGACACGCTGTTCATCACCGGCGTGTCGTACCGGATCGATTGAAGGCTCAGCGCTCCATCTGGCGGCCGGGACCGTCGCTGCGGCGCGGCGGTTCCACATTGCGCGGCGGCTCCGCGCGCGGGGCCGGGCGAGGCGCCTCGACACGCGGCTGAGGCTGCGGCATCGGCCGCGGCGCTTCCACGCGCGGCTGCTCGACGCGCGGTTGCTCCATCCGAGGCTGCTCGACACGCGGTTGCGGCCGCTCGAAGCGGGGCTGTTCCACGCGCGGCTGCTCCACCGCGCGCGGCGGTTCGAAGCGGGGCTGCTCGATCCGCGGCTGTTCGACGCGATGGTTGTCCGGGCCGCGATGACGCCAATCGCCACGATCGCCACGATCGCCCTCCCGGCGCTCGGACGGCCGTTGCACGTCCGGTCCTCGCTGCGGCACCACCGTCTGCGTCGACGGCGAGGGCGGCGAAGGCGGTGTCTGCTGGACCTGCGGCACCTGCGGCCGCACCGTCGCGATGTCCGGCTCGGGCCGGATCACGCCGCGGACCGGCCGGCTCTCACCCGGCCGCGTCTCGCCGACGTTGTCCGGACGTCCGTCGCCGTTGCGATCGATGAAGGGGCGTCCTTCGCCGCGTCCGTCACCGCGCCAGTCACCTCGGCCATCACCGCGTCCGTCACCACGCCCATCCGGACGTCCATCATGGTTGCGGTCGATGAACGGCTGGCCATCGTTGCGACCACCGGGGCGCCCGTCGGGACGGCCGTCCGCCTGGCCGATCGGCCGCGGCGGCCACGATCGCTGCGGCTGCAATGCGGTCACCGGCAGCGGTCCCGCGACGGGCCGCTGCGTGTACAGCTCGCCATGATCGCGCTGGTTGCGGTACACCGGCGGCCGTTCGCCCGGCCGCACGACGGTGACCGGATCCGCGCCGGGATTCACACGGCGCCAGTAGGCCTGGCTGTACCGGAAGCCCGGCGTCCAGGCTTCGCGCGGCGCCAGCGGCACCCAGCTGCCGTAGCGCGGCGGCGGCGGACGGCGGCCTCCGCCGACGACGATGCCCACGCCGATGGAAATGCCCGGCCCCACGCCGCCGACCAAGGCCGGCGCGTACGCGGGACGCCGCACGTACGGCCCCGGCACCCAGCACCAGCGGTCGCGCCAGTAGGCCCAGCGGCCGTAATGGAACGGCGCGAAGCCCCAGGGCATGTCGTCCACCCAGGTGTAGCCCCAGCGTGCGCTCCACACCCAGCGGCCGTAGCGGTACGGCGCCCAGTCGGCGACGACGACCTGCGGCACCCAGACGGCGCCGTAGTCGGCACTCTGCTCCCAGGCGCCGTATCGCGCGAGGTCCTCGGCGCCGGTCATCTCCGGCGACACATAGGGCACGCTCGTGCCGCTGCCGACCTGCGGCACGGCGTCGCGGCTGTCCTCCAGCATCAGTCTCGCGAAGCCGTCCTGTTCCAGCGGCTGGCGTTCCGTGCGCGGGCCGTTGTCCCACCAGAACTCGGCCTGCTCATTCGTCGACAGCCAGACCGGCTGCGCATCCGTCGCGCGCGACTCGAAGCGCAGCTTGCCCTGCCAGGCCTGCGCCTCGCTGCCGCGATCCAGCTGGGACACGCGGTACAGGCCCTCGCGTTCGAAGCCGAAGCGGCCTTCCAGCGTGCGCACCGTCCATTCGTCGGCCGACTCCTGGCCGCGCACGCGCAGCCCCACCGCGCCCTTGATCACCTGGACCGCGATGCGGCTGTCGGACAAGGCGTTGAATTCGATCTCGCTGCGCTGGTCGATCCACAGCGTCGACGAGCCGATCGAGACCGTGGCCCCGCTGCCGTCGTCGGCGCGCAGGCGGTCGCCCTCGCCGATGCTCTGGTTGCGATGCATCTGCACCCATTCGCGCTCGTCGGCGTCATACAGCCAGACAGAGCCGGTGAGTTCCGCCAGCCGGCCGGCCCGGGAAGGCACGTCCGCCAGCGCCGGTCCGTGGACCAGCAGCGCCGCCAGCGCGACCAGCACCAGCGAGGTCGCCACCAGGAAGCGCCTGAGCCGCCGGCGGTCCTGCGCGATGGTCCGCGGTCGATTCGGCGAGTGGTTCATCGAGTCATTCATGGCCTTGAGCCTCCACCGGCGTCCGGAGGATTCCGGAGGAAAACGGGACGCGGAACGCCGCGATTGCTTCTTAACGCCCCAGCGACATCCCGGTGCACGCCTGCTTACAACTTGACGCCCTGTTGCCCGGAGGTCAAGCGGACGGCGTCCGTCCACCTGGCTGGCAGGGCCCCGTCCGCCTGACCGGCCGGGCCCGTCCGCCCCGCGTCAATCGTCGGTGTTCGGATCCAGGCCCGGGAACAGGATCTCGGTGTAGCCGAAGCGGCTGAAGTCCTTGATCCGCATCGGATAGAGCGTGCCGACCAGATGGTCGCACTCATGCTGGACGACGCGGGCGTGGAAGCCTTCGGCCTCCCGGTCGATCAGGGCGCCGAAGGCATCGAAGCCGCGATAGCGGATCCGGCTCAGCCGCGGCACGACACCGCGCAGCCCAGGCACGGACAGGCAACCCTCCCAGCCTTCCTCGGTCTCGTCGGACAGCGGCTCGATGGTGGGGTTGATCAGCACCGTCATCGGCACCGGCGGCGCCTCGGGGTAGCGCTCGTTGCGCTGGAAGCCGAACACGACCACCTGCAGGTCCACGCCGATCTGCGGCGCGGCCAGACCGGCGCCGTTGGCGGCCTTCATCGTGTCGAACATGTCCTCGAGCAGTTGCCTGAGCTCGGGCGTGTCGAAGTCTTCGACCGGCTTGGCGTGGCGCAGCAGGCGCGGGTCGCCCATCTTCAGGATTTCTCGAACGGCCATGGCGGGTTCCTCGTGCGGCGGCTTCGGGGGAAGCGGGGCGGGTCGTGTCGGCGACGGCGGTGTCGGGCGCCATCGCGTAACCTGCGGACCATTCTAAGAACCCGACCCGGAGACTGCCCGTGAGCGCCACCACCGCCCTGCCCCCGGCCCCGGCATCCCCGCCGGCCTACCTCGAGCCGCTGGGCCATGGCATCCACGCCATCGACACCGCCTTCCAGCGCAACCACTTCGACGCGGCCTTCCTGATCGTGGACGGCGGGCGGGCCGCGTTCGTCGACACCGGCACGCGGCTGGCGCTGCCCCGGCTGCTCGGCGCGCTGGAGGCGCTGGGCCTCGCGCGTGACGCGGTCGACTGGGTGATCCCGACCCACGTGCATCTGGACCATGCCGGCGGCGTCGGGCCGTTGATGGCGGAGCTGCCGTCGGCGACGCTGCTGGTGCATCCGCGCGGACTGCGGCACATGGTGGACCCGTCGGCCTTGTGGGCCGGCGCGCTCGCGGTCTACGGCGAGGCGGAGATGCGCCGCTCCTATGGCGAACTGGTCGGCGTGCCGGAGTCGCGCACGCAGGCGAGCAGCGACGAACAGCGCATCGCGCTGGGCGGGCGCACGCTGCGGCTGATCGACACGCCGGGGCATGCGCGGCACCACCACTGCGTGTGGGACGGGACCAGCGGCGGCTGGTTCACCGGAGACACCTTCGGGCTGTCGTACCGCGAGTTCGACGATCCCGAGCGCGGCGCGTGGATCATGCCGACCAGCACGCCGGTGCAGTTCGAGCCGGATGCGTTGCGGGCCTCGATCGCGCGGATGATGGCGACGCGGCCCTCGCGCATGTACCTGACGCACTACAGCGCCGTGGGCCGTGATGCGGCCGACGTCGAGCGGCTCGCGGCGCTGCTTGTGGCGCAGATCGACGAGATGGAAGCCATCGCGCTGCGGCTGAAGGACGTGCCGGACCGGCATGTCGCGCTCAAGCGGGAACTGCTCGCGCTGTATCAGCGGCGCGTGCGCGAGCACTGCGGCGATCGGCTGCCACCGACGCGTGTGGCGGCGCTGCTGGCGATGGATGTGGAACTCAACGCGCAGGGGCTGGGGGTGTGGCTGGACAGGAAGGGGCGTTCCGCCCCTTGATGCTCAGACGCATTCCTGCGTGAGGCCGCTGGCCCTCACCCCCGCCCTCTCCCGCAAGCGGGAGAGGGAGTCCTACCTGCGCCACTCGCAGCGGCTGTGCTTCTTGCACTCGCTCCATTTGCGGGAGAAAGGCCTCCCGGTCAGCTCGGTGCATTCTCACTCCCTCTCCCGCTTGCGGGAGAGGGCGGGGGTGAGGGCCAGCGGCGGTGGCAGTACTGCAGTCCTCGGGTGATCTTGCCCGCCTGCGGGCGAAGGCAGGTGAGCCATCCAGCATTTCGGACGCAATGAAAACGGCGGCCGTCAGGCCGCCATTCCAAGATCATCATTGCGCGTGAGCGCAATGACACTCACGCGTCCAGGTTCAGCTCCTGGATCTTGCGCGTGATCGTGTTGCGGCCGATGCCGAGCTTCTGCGCCGCCTCGATGCGGCGGCCACGCGTCAGGTCCAGCGCGGTCAGGATCAGGCTGGCCTCGAAGCGGCGCGTCAGCACGTCCCAGACGTTGGGCTCTCCGGCTGCGAGCAGGCGTCGGGCCTCGCGCGCCATCTCCGCCACCCACGCGTCCGGTGACGGCGGGATCGGCACCGCCGGCAAGGGCAACGGGGCCGCCACCGAACTCGTCAGGCCGCTCGCCAGCGGCACGACGTCCGACGACATCGTCGCGGCGATCGCCGATGCGTGCGCGCCCGGCGCCGCCAGCAACTCCTGCGGCAGGTCCTTGGCCTCGACCACCAGGCTCGGCGCCATCACGCTCAGCCAGTGGCAGATGTTCTCCAGCTGCCGCACGTTGCCGGGGAAATCAAAATTCACCAGGCGCTGCAACGCCGCCTCGGACAACCGTTTCGGCTCGACGCCGAGCTCGCCCGCGCTGCGCTGCAGGAAGTAGCGCGCCAGCAGCGGCACGTCCTCCCGTCGTTCTCTCAGCGGCGGCAGGCGCAAGCGGATCACATTCAGGCGATGGAACAGGTCCTCTCGGAAGCGCCCTTCCTTGACCAGTGTCTCGAGGTTCTGGTGCGTCGCCGCGACCACCCGCACGTTGGCCTTCTGCGGACTGTGGCCGCCGACACGATAGAACTGCCCGTCCGACAGCACGCGCAGCAGCCGCGTCTGCAGGTCCAGCGGCATGTCGCCGATCTCGTCGAGGAACAGCGTGCCGCCCTCGGCCTGTTCGAAGCGGCCGCGCCGCGTCGCCTGCGCGCCGGTGAACGCGCCGCGCTCATGGCCGAACAGCTCCGACTCCAGCAGGTCCTTCGGGATCGCCGCCGTGTTGATCGCGACGAACGGCCCCTCCGCGCGCGGGCTGTGCTTGTGCAGCGCCCGCGCCACCAGTTCCTTGCCCGAGCCCGATTCGCCGGTGATCAGCACCGTCACGTGGCTCTGGCTCAGCCGGCCGATCGCGCGGAACACGTCCTGCATCGCCGGCGCCTGCCCGAGCATCTCGGGCATCTGCACCTGCTCGGCCTCGCCGACGGCCTCGCGCTGGCTCTCCTCCTGCGCGCGCCGGATCAGCTCGACCGCGCGCGGCAGGTCGAAGGGCTTGGGCAGGTACTCGAAGGCCCCGCCCTGGAAGGCGCTCACCGCGCTGTCCAGGTCCGAGTAGGCCGTCATGATGATCACCGGCAGCCCCGGCAGCTGCTTCTTGACCGTGGTCAGCAGCTCCAGGCCCGAACCGCCCGGCATGCGGATGTCCGACACCAGCACCTGCGGCGTGTCTTCCTCCAGCGCGGCCAGCACCTCGCGGGTCTGGCTGAAGCTGCGCACCGGCAGCCCTTCGCGCGTCAGCGCCTTCTCGAGAACAAAACGGATCGAATGGTCGTCGTCAACAATCCAGATCGACTTCATCTATGGCTCCCCTTTCCCCCGTTGTCGACTTGTGGCCGCGGCTCAGGGCAAAGGCAGGGTGATTCGGAAATCGGTCCGACCCGGCTGGCTGTCGCAATCGATCATCCCCTGGTGCTGTTGGGCGATCGTCTGCGCCAGCGTCAGCCCGAGACCGGAACCGCCATCCCTCCCTGATACCAGCGGAAAGAAGATGCGGTCCTTGATCTCCTCGGGCACGCCCGGGCCGTTGTCTTCGATATGCAATTCCAATGCCAAGCGCCAGCGCTGCTTGCCGATGGTCACCTGCCGGGCCACCCGCGTACGCAGCGCGATCTCGGCGTCGCCCGCGGCGATGCGCTCGTGCAAGGCCTGCGCGGCGTTCTGGACGATGTTCAGCACGGCCTGGATCAGCTGCTCGCGGTCGCCACGGAAATCGGGCAGCGAGATGTCGTAGTCGCGGACCAGCAGCAACCCGCGCGGGTACTGCGCCAGCACCAGCGAGCGCACCCGCTCGCAGACCTCGTGGATGTTGACGTCGCCCACCACCTGCGCGCGCCGGTGCGGCGCCAGCAGCCGGTCCACCAGCGATTGCAGCCGGTCGGCCTCGTGGATGATGACCTCGGTGTATTCCTCGAGCTCGGCCCACAGGTCCGTCGGCTGCAGCTCCAGCGCCAGAAGCTGCGCCGCGCCGCGGATCCCGCCCAGCGGGTTCTTGATCTCGTGCGCGAGGTTGCGCGTCAGCTCCTTGGTCGCATGGACCTGGTCGAGGTTGCGCTCCTCGCGGTCCTGGCGCGTCTGCTGCGCGTTCTCGATCAGTTCGATCACCAGACGCTGCGGGTCGTCCGTCTGGCTGACGATCACATGCACCGTCAGCAGGTCGTCATGCGTGCGCGGTCCGCGCCGGATCACCGCGTCGAAACGCGAGCTCGAGAACGCGTTGCGGCTCACCTCCTCGAGCGCCTCGACGACGCGGCCGGTGTCGGTGAACCATTCCAGCAGGTTGCTGCCCTGCACCGCGCGGCGCGGCAGGTTGAACAGGGTCTCGACGGCCGTGTTGGCGAACTCGCAGGTGCCGTCCGGACGGACCACCGCGACCAGCGTCGCCAGCAGGTCGAAGCAGGCGTACTGCGCGTCGTGTGAAACAGGGGTGGGCGTCATGCGGGGTCGCCTTGCGTCGCGGCGGCCCCGTCCGCCGGGCCCCGATCAGAGATTGGGCGGCGGCAGCTTG
Source organism: Roseateles sp. (assembly GCA_039593255.1). GTDB lineage: Bacteria > Pseudomonadota > Gammaproteobacteria > Burkholderiales > Burkholderiaceae_C > Roseateles. The sequence goes on along the minus strand of JBCNPQ010000034.1, from coordinate 1,277 downwards.
GCGAGCTCGCGCTTGATGGCCTGGACGTCGGCCTCCTGGCGCGACACGGACGCCTTGAGTTCGGTCGTGCGGTCCAGGTACTTCTGGTAGTTGCGTTCGTCGCCGCGGCGCTCGGGCTGGCCGCCGTTGTATTCCTGCTGGAGCTTGGCGAGCTTGCCTTCCGCGTCGCGCAGTTCCTGCTCGAGGATGCGGCGGCGGTCGTCGTCGCGGACGCGCTGGTCCTTGGCATCGACCTTGAGTTCACCTTGCGTCCCCGAGGCCGACACCGTCGGCGCGCGCGGCTTGACCGGCGCGATCACGGAGATCGGCGTGCCCTCGATGCTGCGGCAGCCCTTCTCGGCGGCTTCCTTGGCCGACATCGCGTCGGTGTACAGCACCGGCGGTCCGGGGCAGCGGTACACCACGCCCTGCGCCGACGCCTGTCCGGCGGCCAGCGCCGCCATGCCCGCGATCGCCGCCAGCCTCATGGCCGCCGACGACCGTCCCACCCGCTTCTTCTGCAGCGTCATCTGCATTCCCTGCTTCTAACTGACCAGAGTCGTCAGGCATTGTGACGCAATCGGTCGGTCCCCGGCGCGGCGGCGCGCACACGCGCTGTTGCCAGGTGTAGGAACGCCCAGCCGCGCGGGACGGAAAACAGGGGGCGGCACCAGAAACGGAAACAGGAACGGAAACGGAAACAGGAACGGGAATGAAAAGGGACGGCCGAAGCCGTCCCTCCACGCGGTCGCGAGCTTGCGGAGCGGGCCTTGCCGAAACGGTCATGGCGCGCTCCGCGCTGGCGATCACAGGGCGTAGTACATGTCGAACTCGACCGGGTGGGTCGCCATGCGGAAGCGGGTCACTTCCTGCATCTTCAGGTCGATGTAGGCATCGATGTACGCGTCGGTGAACACGCCACCCTTGGTCAGGAAGGCACGGTCCTTGTCCAGGTAGTCGAGGGCCTGGTCGAGGCTGTGGCAGACGGTCGGGATCTTCGCGTCTTCTTCCGGCGGCAGGTGGTACAGGTCCTTCGTGGCGGCTTCGCCCGGATGGATCTTGTTCTCCACGCCGTCCAGGCCCGCCATCAGCAGGGCCGAGAAGGCCAGGTACGGGTTGGCCGAAGGATCGGGGAAACGCGCCTCGATGCGGCGGCCCTTCGGGTTCGCCACGTACGGGATGCGGATCGAGGCCGAGCGGTTCTTGGCCGAGTAGGCCAGCTTCACCGGGGCTTCGAAGCCGGGCACCAGGCGCTTGTACGAGTTGGTGCCGGGGTTGGTGATGGCGTTCAGCGCGCG